>JAWKLX010000036.1:0-92673 GCA_041392505.1 Saprospiraceae bacterium
CCGGTATTTCACCTTGAAATCAAAAGAAGAAATCGAAAGTCTGGAGCAGCAGTACAAAGATGAACCGCAAATGATGAACCGCCTTTTGGCCGAAGAGCTAACCATTCGTGTTCACGGAGAAGAATCATTTAAAGCGGTTCAGCGAGTAACAGAGTTGTTATTCAATGCGAAAGCCAAAAAAGAAACTTTGCTTTCATTGGGCACAAAAGACCTGGCAACGGTCGCTGAGGAAATCCCAAGTTTCACGGTGAGCAAAGATGCTTTGGCCAATGGTGTGAACGTCCTTGATTTGGTGGCTGAACTAACGCAGATCGTCGCATCCAAAAGCGAAGCTCGGCGGGCTATTAAAGGTCAGGCAGTATCCATCAATAAAGAAAAAATTACCAGCGATGAGGAAGTGATCAACCACGAGTCGCTGTTGCATGGCTGCTATATCATGCTCGAAAATGGCAAGAAAAATAAATTTATGATCGTAGCAGAATGAAATAAAATTTGATCGGGTCATCCAGCAGGATGATCCGATTTCTACAGATTAATCCTTTCTTTTCTAAGCATTTCCAAAACATCGTTGAACACTTTGTCAAAAGGCGCTTGAATGGAAATTGTTTGCCCTGAAACAGGGTGGTCAAACGATAGCTCCGTTGCATGCAATAGCATCCTTGTCATGCCCCATTTTTCCTTCCAAAGCCGGTTCTGCTTATTGCAGCCATGTGGTCGGTCCCCAATGATTGGATGAAAAATATGGGCAGCATGTTTTCTCAATTGATGAAACCGGCCAGTTTCTGGGATCAATTTTACCAGCGAATAACGGGAAGTTGAGTGTTTGCCAAAAGGGACATTTATGTCAAACCGCTCCAATGTTTTTATTTCTGAAACAGCGCTTTGTTCATTCCCTTTTTCATTAACCAGCGCGTAATCAATTCTTTCTTCTATTGGTGCAAACCCCCTAACCACGGCGTGGTAGATTTTGTGGGTTTTTCGTTCCGAAAATAGCTGCTGCATTTGGCTATTTACTTCGTTAGACAATGCAAAAAGCAGTACGCCACTGGTTTTTCTATCAAGCCGATGCACTGGAAAAACTACTTGTCCGATCTGGTCTCGTAGTTTTTGCACAGCAAATTCCGTTGCGTCATTAGCTATCGGGGATCGGTGGGTCAACAGTCCCGCAGGTTTGTTGATGGCAATCAAATATTCGTCTTGGTAAAGGATTTCCAATGGCATCAATAAGAAATTATTCGCATTGCTTTTTCAAGTTATTTATAATTCCCCCCATTCCCCCCATTCATTCCTTCTCTCATTCATTCCTTCTCTCCTTCTCTCATTCGTTAATCCCCAAAAGAAATCCCCATTTTCCTTGCGGTATTCACCAGGTAGCTATCTAAGTTGAGAACATTGTATTTGCTGATTGCCTCTTGAATAGTTACCGACTCAATACGATTGTTTTTGTAAGCGACCATTTTACCATAGTCTTCCTGCTCAATCATTTCAAAAGCTTTGACACCCATGGCTGTTGCTAAAATTCGGTCGAAGGCAACGGGAGTGCCGCCCCGTTGGGTATGGCCAAGAATGGTAGTCCGTACTTGAGCTTCGCACCCATTTTCTTCCAGCGCCGCCCGCAAATGGTTGGCTACGCCCCCCAGTTTCAGGTGCTTATCACCGATAAAATTGGCTGCACTTCCCACAACAGAACCACCGATCGGTTTTGCCCCTTCAGAAATGACAATGTTGACGAAGCCCCTGCCTTTGTAATAGCGTTTTTTGATTTTTTTCAAAATGATATTCAGGTCGTAGGGTATTTCAGGAATCAAGCAAATTTCGGCTCCACCAGCAATGGCGGTGTGCAAGGCAATCCATCCAGCATCCCGACCCATGACTTCCATTATCATGACCCGGTGATGGCTTTCGGCGGTAGTGACCAAACGGTCAAAGCTCTCCGTTGCAATTTGCACGGCAGTGGTGAAACCAAAAGTCAGGTCAGTGGCTGAAAGGTCATTGTCAATGGTTTTGGGCACACCGATAATATTCAGCCCTTTTTCAAACAAGGCCTGTGAAATAGCTTGGCTGCCATCCCCCCCGATATTGACCACTGCCTCGAACCCCAATTTTTTGATTTTTTCAATCAGTTCGTCTGATCGGTCAATGGTCGTCCAAGTGCCGTCTTCTTTTTGCAGCGGGTAGTCGATTGGGTTTCCTTTGTTGGTAGTTTTAATGATCGTACCGCCTTTAACATGGATGCCAGCCACAGTTTTTCTGTTCAATTTCAAAAGCTCAGGTTTATCCTTCAAAACCCCGTTAAAGGCGCTGATACTGCCCCAAACCTCGTAGCCGCCATGCTGTCGTGCCGACTTGGAAATTGCCCTGATGACAGCATTCAACCCGGGGCAATCGCCACCTCCGGTAAGTACCAATATTTTTTTCTTTTGACTCATAGTTGATTTAACTTTTTGAATTGGAAAACGGAATTGAAGTTGAGTTGAATGTTATGTTTACTTTCGCACCCCAAAGCTTAAATACTGTGTAACAAAAGTTTCTTTAAAGTTTCTTTGAAGCATGTGGGCCGGAGATTTTGACTTTCTTTGAGGCAACCTCCTGCTCGGCCCAAAGGGATTGTCAAGGGTGAAACGTGGCTGTGCCACGTTCACTGACAATCCCTTTGGGAAACATACGAATAAATTCGGGGCAGGCTGTTGGGAATTTGCCAAAAGATGGAGCTTTCCTGCCCCGCATTCTATAATTAAATTTTTGTTACAGAGTATTAAACTGCTAACCGAGCGCCAAACTATTAAAAAAATGAAACGGATAAAATTATTGCGAGGAGATATAACTAAAATAGAGGTGGATGCCATTGTCAATGCAGCTAATTCTTCCTTGTTGGGAGGTGGAGGGGTGGACGGTGCCATTCATCGGGCAGGTGGCACAGCTATTTTGGAAGAATGCAAAAAAATAAGAGCAGCGCAGGGTGGGTGTGCAACCGGAGAAGCGGTTATTACAACCGCTGGAAATTTACCTGCAAAATTTGTCATCCACACGGTAGGCCCAGTTTGGGTAGAAAATAAGGAGGAACAATTGAAAATGCTATTGGCCAACTGTTACCGGAATAGTTTAGAATTGACAAAAGCTCATCAGTTGAAATCCATCGCCTTTCCCAATATCAGCACCGGTATTTATGGGTTTCCAAAAGCATTAGCAGCAGAAGTAGCCATACAATCAGTTGGCGATTTTCTACAAAACAACAGCATGCCTGAATGGGTAACATTCATTTGCTTTGATGCTGAAAATTACCAACTTTACGCCGACCGTTTAAACGAAAAAAATTGACCCGATATGAATATTGCAGTCTTTCCCGGCTCCTTCGACCCAATAACGGTTGGGCACGAACAAATTGTGAAAAGGGCCTTACCTCTGTTTGATAAGATCGTAGTTGCCGTTGGCATCAATTCTCAAAAAAAATATCTGTACACTTTAGAGCAGCGATTGAAATGGCTGGAAGACGTTTTTGCCAATGACCCTAAAGTTGAAATTGCCAGCTATCATGGGCTGACTGCGCACTTTTGCAATTCCATTCAGGCCAAATATCTGCTGCGAGGGCTTCGTAGTTCCTCAGATTTTGAATATGAAAAAACGATTTCCCAACTCAACTTCATTGTTGGCAATAACTTGGAAACAGTTTTTTTGATCAGCGAGCCTGCCTATTCTCATATCAGCTCTACGATTGTCCGGGAAATCATAAAGGGTGGGGGAGACGCCACTCCTTTTTTGCCAGCAGGGTTGGAATTGCCCAAAGAGCAAAGTTGATCTGACAAAAGCTCAAACCTAACTTTTTTCAAACACAATAATTGCTGATAAGCAAGTCAATATATGCTTGATATACTTTTTTTGATTGGAGGGCTGGTACTTACGCTATATGCCGCTAATTGGTTGGTGGATGGCTCTTCTTCCATTGCAAAACGCCTGAACGTTTCTGACCTCGTCATTGGCTTGACCATCGTAGCGCTCGGAACCTCGACTCCAGAATTAGCGATCAATATTTTTTCAGCAATCGAAGGTTCGACCGATCTGGCAATCGCCAATGTGCTCGGTAGTAATATTGCTAATATTTTATTGATTTTAGGGACAGCTTCTTTAATCGCCCCTTCCATTATTTCAACCAATACAACTTGGAAGGAAATCCCCTTCAGCCTATTAGCGGTAATTGTGTTGGCCCTGATGGCCAATGATTTATGGCTCGACCCACTGGCACATGGCAATTTTATTTCCCGAACCGATGGGATCATCTTGCTGTGTTTTTTGGCCATTTTTATTGTTTACACTTTTGAAATTTCAAAATTCCATCCTGAGGGCGAGGAAATAGTCCATGTCATGTCTGTCGGGAAAAGCGTTGTCCTAACCGTCGTCGGCATTATCGGTTTGTTTGTTGGGGGTAAATTATTGGTGGATGGTGCTACTGGTTTGGCACAAATGGCAGGTATCAGCGAACGGATAATTGGACTTACGATCGTAGCTATCGGCACTTCCTTGCCTGAATTGGCAGCTGCGGTGGTAGCCGCCAAAAAAGGAAAAACCGATATGGCCGTTGGGAATGTAATCGGTTCCAATATTTTAAATGTCTTCTTGATTCTCGGCGTTACTTCCGCTATTCACCCAATGCCTTTTGATCCTAAGCTCTCCAACTTTGATCTTGGACTGGTTATGCTTTCCACCATTCTTTTGTTTGTTTCGACCTTTTTTTATAATCCAAGGCAAATCGGAAAAAGGGAAGGTGTTATTTTTATTTCCCTGTATATTATTTATCTCGCCATGTTAGTTATCCTAAAATAACTCATCATTAATTAAAATCTCACGCTAATGAAAAATCAAATTCTGTTTTCCTTATTCTTTTTGGTCGGGATAATTAATTTACATGGTCAATCCTTGTCCTTTGGCGTACATGCTATTTCAGTCTATTCCACTTTTAAAAAATCCGAAATGCTTTTTCTGGGAGGTAATTTGTTTGAATACAAATGGGGATATGGCTTTGGTGGAAATGTAACAAAAAAAATAGGTGGCCATTTTGACCTCAGGGCTGAATTAAATTATGAACGTAAAGGGGCCAAATATGATATTCTCTATACGGACGAAAATGGGAACTTGGTTAGCGGTAAAAAGCCAGTCAAAAACCTTGACTATCTTTCCCTGCCTTTATTGCTGCAATTAAAATTTGGTAAAAAAAATGGCTTTTATTTTCAAACGGGTACCTCTATTCAATATCTGGTGAACCATAGTTTAGTAATTGATCTTGATGATGAAGCCAAGGGGCTTTATGAGTCATTGGAAAAAGAAGGAAAATACAATAAATTTGATCAATCGGTCATATTTGGATTAGGAGGGTACACAACGCTAAAAAATAATATGGAAATCTATTTAAATGGAAGGTTCAATTACGGTCTGAACAATCCTACTTATGATAATTCCGTTTTTTTTACCGATAAAAATATCGCCTTGATGTTGTTGGCGGGCGTGCAATTTTGAAGTGGCTTAATTGATTTTTGACTGATGTTTAAATTTAAGTAATTTTTTAATTGTTGTTGGGCAAATAGTGTGGAACGGATCATATATTCAAGGTTTTAAGTGAGTGGAAAATTTTTTCAAAATTTTCCACTCACTTAAAACCCTGGTAGAGAGGGAGGTGAAAAAATAAAAAATTGAAAATTTTTTATTTTTTCACCTCCCTCTCTCCTTGTTTTTTTACCTCCACGAGATTTGTCAAAGAACTAATTTTTTTAATTAATAAACGATAATCATTGCACAATTTTAAATTAGATGAAATTAATAGTTTTAATTTTTACTGTTATTTATATCCCAATATTAGGCGCTCAAAATAAATACATTTCCTTTTATTCAGGCATTGCTTTCTCCACAGTTAAAGAAAAGTCCGTGGATGGAACAAGTTGGATTTATCGTTCTTCCACTACCGAAAAAGACAAGAAAAAATTTAATCATCTGGGGTTTAAAATGGGGCTGCTATATTTGATAGAATTAAATAAAAAAATATCAATAAGTGGAGGGTTGAGGTATGTGAAGTTAGGCGCAAAAAGTAAACTGCCTATCATCAATACAACAGATATAGTCAGGGAAATCCATCATTTTAATTATTTAAACTTGCCGCTGAAAGTTCATTATTTAATTAAAAGCGATTTCGATATCCAATTGTTTATTGGTGCTTCATTTGATTATTTAATGAGCCACGAACGATTGTCAAAAAGTAAAAACCCTAATTTTAATTCCGTAAACGGAACAAGTTTGATCCGCAATATTGCCAGAACGAACCAATCCTTTTTGGCGGGGACTTCTTTTTTATTTAATATTGACAGCCGATTCAAATTTTTAGTAAATATCGAGTATGCCCGTTCGATTGTTGATTTTAATAAAAGGATGTTTGACGACGATAGGTTGTACCATAAATCTTTGTCACTCACAACCGGACTGAGGTATTTATTGAATGAATAATTTTTTAAATGAATTTTTCAAAGATGAAATATAACTGGATTTTTTTTGATGCTGACGATACGATATTTGATTTTAAAAAAGCGGCCCATCTTGCCATGGCGGATACTTTGGCGGCATACAAAATCAATCCACCCTCCGATTATTATGAAATATATAAAGGGATTAATGCCTTAGCTTGGGAAGCTTTTGAAAAAAATGAAATTACGGCAGACGAACTCCGCTTTATTCGGTTTGATAAATTCCTACGGGCCATTGGCGAGTACCGTGACCCACTCGAAATGAATGCTCATTATTTATATGAACTTTCACAAAAAGACATCATGATCGAAGGCGCAAAAAAGGTGTTGGGTGAATTATTGGAAAAGGATTTTCAACTATGCCTCATTACCAACGGACTAAAAGAAGTGCAGCGGCCTCGCATTGCAAAAGCTGCCTTAGGGCATTATTTTAAATGTATCGTCGTGTCAGATGAAATAGGAGTCGCCAAGCCTCATGAAGGCTTTTTTGAACATGCTTTTGCGGAAATTGGCCATCCAGAAAAAAACGAAGTAATAGTCGTCGGGGACAGTTTGAGTTCCGATATACAAGGAGGTAATAACTTTGGGGTTGATACTTGTTGGTACAATCCAGATAAGAAAGCTAACATCAGTGGCCACCAACCGACTTATGAAATCGAACAATTGGAACATATAAAAAGAGTGATTCATCTTTGATTCGTTTCACCATTCCTTACCTTTGCGGACTTTTCTGAATCTGAGATTTTTATTTTCCGTATAAAACGATTCAGAATAACATCACTTCAGGCGTCCGTCTACACCTAAGTAGTTATGCTCACGCTGTCGACCGATCGCCTTCCTACTTAAATCTTTTCTAATCAAATAAAAAAAATATGTCAAACGCATTTTTCCAAGTACCTCCTGCTACCAATGAACCTGTATTAAGTTATGCCCCCGGCTCGCCAGAAAGGGAGGCGGTCAAGGAAGCAATGGCCGCCTTTAAATTCACCCAAACAGAAATCCCGATGACGATCGGTGGAAATAAAATCACCGCTGGGAAAAAGTACGCAATCAACCCGCCCCATGAGATAAAGCATGTTTTGGGGCACTATTATAAAGGTGATAGCAAAACCGTAAAAGCTGCTATTGATGCAGCCTTGGCAGCAAAAGAAGGCTGGGAAAACATGCCTTGGCAAGACCGGGCAGCCATTTTTCTGAAAGCTGCCGATCTATTGGCGGGCCCGTATCGGGCAAAGATGAATGCAGCCACCATGCTTTGTCAGTCCAAAAATATTTATCAAGCGGAGATAGACAGCGTGGCCGAGCTTTGTGATTTTTGGCGCTACAATGTGGAATTCATGACCCAGATTTACAGCGAGCAACCCGAAAGCTCACATGGTACCTGGAACCGTCTGGAATACCGGGCTTTGGAGGGTTTTATCTTCGCCTTGACGCCATTTAATTTCACTTCTATCGCTGGCAACTTATGTGGCGCTCCCGCACTGATGGGTAACACTATTGTTTGGAAACCTGCTGAAACACAGGTTTTCTCCGCAGCGGTCATCATGGAAATTTTTGAGGAAGCTGGACTCCCTCCTGGTGTCATCAATTTGATTTTTGTGGATGGGCCAGTGGCTGGCGACGTGATTTTCAGCCATCCCGAATTTGCAGGTCTGCACTTTACCGGAAGCACTGGCGTGTTCCAACACCTTTGGAAAACCATTGGCAACAATGTTTCAAAGTACAAATCCTATCCCCGCATCGTTGGTGAAACTGGCGGTAAGGATTTCGTCATTGCCCATCCATCCGCTGATGCAAGGCAGGTGGCGACTGCGCTCACTCGTGGCGCTTTTGAATTCCAAGGACAAAAATGTTCGGCAGCCTCCCGTGCCTACATCCCCAAGAATCTTTGGAAGGATGTCAAGAAGTATATCGTTGAAGATCTGGAATCTATGAAAATGGGGTCGCCCGAAGATTTTACCAATTTTATCAATGCCGTCATTGATGAAAGGGCCTTCGTCAAAATTTCCAATTATATTTCGCAAGCCAAAAAGGATAAAGATGCGACCATCATTGCTGGTGGGGATTATAGCCAAAAAGAAGGTTATTTCATTGAACCAACGGTCATTGAAACGAAGAACCCGATGTACACCACCATGTGCGAAGAAATTTTTGGCCCTGTACTGACGATTCATGTCTATGATTCAAGGCGTTTTGAAAAAACACTGGAATTGGTAGATCAAACGTCTCCGTACGGATTGACCGGTGCTATTTTTTCCAAAGACCGTCAGGCGGTTGTTTTGGCGGAGAAAAAACTCAGGCATGCTGCTGGTAATTTCTACATCAACGATAAACCTACCGGGGCGGTGGTTGGACAGCAGCCCTTTGGCGGGGCAAGGGCTTCTGGAACAAATGACAAAGCTGGATCTATCTGGAACTTGTTGCGCTGGGTTTCTCCAAGAGCGATCAAGGAAAATTTCCTGACACCTACTGATTACAGATATCCGTTTTTGGGTGAAGAATGATGGATGGTTGGATGGGTTAATAATAAGGTTGGATGGTTAATATGGTTCAAACAAACCATGAAACCATCCAACCATGAAACCATGATTTCCCCAGTTCTTGCATAGTTTGGTATTTCAAATTACCTTTGCGAGGCGACATTTTTTGAAACACTTAATACTCTAACCTCTATGAGCAAACTTATCCCATCAATATCTGGAGTTGCCTGTTTTTTATGGGTTGCTATTTGGTCTTGGTGGATTCCTAATGAAAATGCAAGCCTGATTGAGGCTGCGAACTCATCTTCAAAGACAGCTATTAGTATAGTCACACCTGACTCAGTACTTACCGCATTTGAGATATTTTCATTCCACAAATCCGATGACAAGCCTGTTTTGCCTGAAAGCAATATCGAAATGCTGCGTTCCTTGGCAGGATACCTGACAGCCAATCCAGAACAATCTTTAACATTGGTTGGAGAATATCTTCCCATGCCTTTTGAACGCAATCAATCCCCCTTTCCGAATTTGGGGTTGGCCCGGGCCCATTCGATTAAAAATATTATGGTTGCAGAGGGTGCAAACCCCGATCAGATTCAGACTGCAGGCGAAGAGGTAGATACGCACACTAAAATTGAAGACCGTATGCTGGGCGGCGTGGAATTTATTTTTGGAAAATCGGATGAAGCAGATTCCGTCGAAGGAGATGAAATCGAATCGGTTGCAAGCGGAGATTTGAAAAAAGATGAAAACAATGACCCAGAGGAAGAAGACAGTGAGTTGTCCGTCATATTCAGGTATGATGAAAACGATTTTGCATTGGCACGGGAAAATCGGCAGGCACTGGATAATTTGCGAAGCTTGGTTCGGAAAAATCCATCTTATACATTAATCATCACTGGCTTCTCCGAAAAAGGCGAAGAAAAAAACGTTGATAATTTGGCAGAAAGGAGGTCGTTAGCGGTGAGGCGGTATCTTGTTGACACGGGCGTTAGGAGGAGAAATATTATTGTCGAGTCGCACCCCGGTGCTGCAAAAGACGATGCACAAAGGAGGGTAGAAATAACTGTTGTTAAATAAGCTGTTTTTTAATTAAGTAACGATGAAAGAATAAGTTCGTCATTTCGACGAGGTTATTTTGTTCTCAGTTTTCTTTAAAAAATCCTTGCATAGCATCGCTACAGCCTGTCCCGAATTCACTTCGGGAGAATTATTTTTTAAAGGAAAATGAGGTCAAAAGAATCCGTCCAAATGGTGAAGCTATTTTTTCATCGTTACTAAAATGAAATAAAAATATTAAATAGGGCGCTAATAGATGCAATTTGTTTCGGCCGTATTTAGTTTTTTATTTTAATTATTATGGCTGGTATGAACCATCCATTTCCTATCACACAATCACTATGGCATTTACACTAATGATATTTATTGCATTGTCCGGGGCGGCCATTCTTGGATTCGTCTGGGCGTGGTATCAGCAGAGTTGGAATATTGAAAAAATTAAAAAAGAAACAGAAGGGGCAAAAAACCAATTGGCTGAAAAAGATGAAAAGATTACATCCCTCCAAAATGAAATCAATGCCCAAAAAGTGACCATTGAAAATGTGCAAAAACAGACTCAAACCGCTGAATCAGAGTTGATTGAATTGCAAACAGCGCTACGGGTGCTGGAAGGTGAAGTACAGGTTTTGGAACGGGAAAAGCGGATTTTAGCCAACGACAATGCCCTGTTGGAAGAAGAGTTGCGGAGCAATATCAGGGAAATCGAAGTTATTCGGGAAGTGCCTTCCATGGATGAGAATGGACACAGCAGTGACCAAGAAAATAAATTATCGGACGAGCGGATTGAAAATGCAAAACGCTTGGTTTTTGCCTTTAAAAAAGGGGTTTCTGAAAATCAAAATGCCTCTGCTGAAGAGAGCTAATTAAAAGGTATATTGAGTTAATTATTTTATTTAGAAAAAACCATTATTGAGTATTTGAAATTATTTTTATTCATCAATAAACACTTTTAATTTTTTGTCGAGTGGGTCAAAATGCTCCTTTAAAACAGTAAAAAAGTCTTCTCCATATTTCAAAAAATAAGGCAGGAAATTATCGTATCGCTCTTGTAAACCATTGCCCGGAAACAGCTTTTCCTTAACGGAGCGGATTTGGGAAATAGCATTCTCATTGGCCTGCTTTTCAGCTCGCAACAGGCGGGTTTCGATCTGGTCGATGCTCTTGTCGGCTTTGGCATGTTCTGATAGCACATACTTTTCAAGGCTTGGGTCTGTCGATTTTGCTTTGGCGGCTATTTCTTCAAACAAGGATTGCAGCGTCGCCCTTTCCTTCGTCAATGAAATTTCCACATTGCCGAATTTGGCGATGTATTCCCGGATCAATACATCCGTATCTTTCCAGAGATCTTCCAATTTTAGATTTGCCTTGTTCATTTTTTTGACCGTTGCCCCATCCAGCCATAGTGCAGAATCCCGCCGAACAAGCATCGGGAAATTGATCCCAAAATGGGCAAATTGACTTTTCCTCTCCAACCAATAAGCGATTTCCCCGCCGCCGCCGACATACGCCAAATTGGGTAAGATCAGTTCTTGATATATCGGCCGCATAATGACATTAGGGCTAAACCGCTCAGGGTGCTCATCAATCTCTTTTTCCATTTCATTGCGGGAAAATGACAACGAGGTATTTAAAACTTTGTAGTGCTCGTTTTCTAAAACGATCCGTTCCCGGATGTTTTTATGTAGGTAGAAAAAATTGATTTCCCGGGGAGTGGCTTGCGACGGGAATCCTGCTTTTTCCAAATCATCAAAAGTCGCTTCTACCAACGGTTGGGATACCTGCTCAAAAATTTCCTTTTTTATGATAGGGGCGAATAATTTTTTTAAAGCTGCATCATTGGTGTTCAGAACTACCAAGCCTTCAGATTTGAAAAGTTCATGTGCCAATTCAAAAGCAGCCCGGGCGTAATTTTCTTTTCCGGTATGGGTTTTTTCAATGAGTTGATATATGGATTTTGCCGAATCACTTTCCCCTAAAATAGATTTTAATTCCTCCAAAACAGGACGCAAAGTTTCCGTTTTCATGTGGCCGACCGGGCCGGTTTCCCCACTTTCCCACGTCAAGGTTTTATTGAATAAATGCAAGTGGTTGACTTCCTCGAAATCATGATCTTCTCCACTTGAAATAAATACCGGGACAAACTCGTAGTCTGGGTAGGTGGCAGCCAATTTCTTGGTCAGGTTGATAGCGGAAATTATTTTGAAAACATAATAAAGAGGCCCGGTAAAAAGAGCGGGCTGGTGGGCAGTTATAATGGTAAAGGTATTTTCTTGCAGCAGTTTTTCAATATTGGCATTTACTTCTTTTGGAGCATTTAATCCCTCATGTTGCCGCTTCAAAACGCTGACCAGCGTTGCCCGATCTATCGATTCTTTTTGTTTATCAGCCAACACATCCGCAAACGATTCCAAAGTCACCGGGTATTTATAAAATGGCCGCAATGCTGGTACCTCCATGATATAAGCTTTATCCCTTGCGGAAAAAAGCGGAATGTCCTCATAGTTTAATTTCTTAATCTGCATGTGTAGTTGTTAGAAGTCAGTGATTAGTTCAATCCGTTAAATGTGAAAAGTTGGATCGGCCATTTTCCCACCTATAGCTTTTTGCCCTTCATAGCTTTGGCTATCGTTTGGTCCATGGCACGGTGGGCGAGGGGGGCAGTATATTCATTTAGATCTTGAATAGCTTTATTGATGACGTCTTTATCGGTATTAGTTAGGGCGGTTTTTAGGGAAGCGAGGAGTGAGCGGGTAGTCGCTTTTTCTTCTTCCGACAGGAGGTCGTCGTTTTGTTGCAGAAATTTATCAGCAGACAAAACGATGTGGTTACCTTCGTTGCGGGCTTCTAAAGCCCACGGGCTGCCATGTCGTCCTCGGCGTTTTGGATTGAATCAATAAGCATTTTGGCCATTTCTTCTTCCGTTATGCCGTATTGCGGGCGGATGTCGATGGCCTGTTCGGTACCCGAACGTAGCTCTTTGGCCTTTACTTTTAAAATGCCGTCCGCATTAATGATGAAATGGATTTCAATTTTGGGCAAGCCAGCAGGCATCGGCGGAATGTCTTTTAGGATAAATTCCCCCAATTTTCGGTTGTGCTGCACCAAATCCCTTTCACCTTGGAAGACAGCGATTTTCAGGTTTTTTTGACCATCCACAGAGGTCGTGTATTGTCGGCCAGCCTTGATCGGGACTTTGCTGTTGCGGGGGATGATAACGTCCATGAGCCCTCCCATGGTCTCAATACCCAACGATAGCGGCGTAATGTCTAACAAGAGCACATCCTTCTGATTGCCAGCCAAAACATCAGCTTGGATCGCAGCGCCTAGTGCAACGACTTCGTCAGGGTTGATTTGGTCAAAGACGTTTTTTCCAAAAAATTGCTGTACTTCGCTTTTCACTAAAGGCACTCTCGTTGAGCCTCCTACCATCACCACATGGTCGATTGCACTGGCCTGCAGCTTCGCATCTATCAGGGCTTGCTGGCAGGCAGTGATAGTTTTTTTTACCAGCGGTAAAATGGCCGCATTGAATTGTGTCTTTGAAATAGCGATCGTTTTTCCAGCAATATTGCTTTCAAAAACTTCTTGGCTCGAAAGTGCTTTTTTAGATTCCTCGGCTGCTAGGCGTACTTGTTGGCTCAGGGACTTGTTCTGTTCGAGTTCGATTTTTGAGAAATGCCCCTCCTGCACCCAATGATCAGTGATGGCTTTGTCAAAGTCATCGCCGCCCAAAAAAGTATCACCGTTGGTTGACAAGACTTCAAAAATGCCATCCTCGATGCTTAGGATTGAAATGTCGAAAGTCCCTCCCCCCAAATCATAAACGGCAATTACCTGTGCCTTTTCTTGATTGATGCCATAAGCCAAACTGGCGGCAGTTGGCTCGTTGACAATTCGCAAGACATCCAATCCAGCCAGTTTGCCAGCGTCGCGGGTGGCTTGTCGTTGGGCATCGTTGAAATAAGCGGGCACTGTGATGACAGCTTTGGAAATAGGTTTTCCCAGATCGTCTTCAATCCTGTTTTTCAGGTATTTTAAAATTTCAGCAGACAGCTCGATCGGGGTGTAGAATTTATCCTTTACCCTGATTTTTACCAAACTCTCCGTATCGTCATCAATGATTTGGTAGCCAAAATATTGGGCATATTGGTGGATATCCTGAAAAGATTTGCCCATCAATCGTTTGACAGAATAGATGGTGTGTTGAGGATCCTCGATCAATTTTGCTTTGGCTGCTTCCCCCACCACAATGCCACCTTCCGGCGAAAAATGAACAATGGATGGGACTAAAGTAGCTTTGCCATTCTTTCCTTTTACAGCGTGTGCTTTGCCGTCCTTCACATAGGCAACCAAGGAATTGGTTGTCCCCAGGTCGATGCCAATGATCTCGTTGCCCACATCTCGGTTTTCGATTTTGCCCTCTTTCAGGTTGATTGCGATTTTCGCCATAATAGTTAGTTCTTTCGAATGGTTTGAGGGGCGAATATCCTTATTTTATTGAAAATTAAATGGAATTCAAGCATAAAGGAATGAGAACAGGTAAGAAGGAGAATCGTTGAAGAGCCAATAGATAAATCAGTCATAAATAACCCTCTTTCCCTTTTTTGGATTTTTGATTCTACCTAAAATAGACCCTTGCTACATTTCTTGTAACCTGTTTTATGGATATTAGTCTGTGGCAAAATGCCTAAACTATTTATTCCTAACCAGTTATTACTTTTGCTGTTCAATTTTTTCTTTTTGCAAAATCAAGATTGTTGCAATCGAGTAAAAGGTGCCGCTCAAATCAAATAAAGAAAATTGTTTTGAGTCAGTAGTGTCATCTTTTAAAATTTTGCGCCTCTAACCGAAAGATTGATAGAGTATTGCTCCAATTTTTTTTGAAATATTTTTCTATGAATAAGTTTACCATCATAATTTTTTTAGCGATTCTGAATGGCCAGGTACAAGGCCAAAGTAAATGGGAATTGGGCGGCTACTTGGGATATTCCAACTACTTAGGGGATTTGGTAGAGCCTGCATTTACCTTTGACCAATCCAGCTTTGCTGGAGGATTGCATCTGCGGTATCAAATTATGGATCAACTGCAAATCCGTTCCAATCTGTTAGTTGGTAAACTGAAAGGTGATGACTCGAACTACAATTCCAACCTCAACAGGGCTGCGAAATTTGAATCAAAATTTACGGAGGTGACCTTGATAGGTGAATATGAATTTTTCAAAATCGATCGATCTGGAAAAACATTTAGGGAAAAATTTACTCCTTACGGTTTTATGGGTTTAGGCTTTGGGCTTTTCAATCTTGATTTTGAGATTGGTTCGAATACGCCAGAAGCAATGGATGATCTTAGGCATTTATCCTCAGACATAAAGCCTGTTTTGCCCATCGGTTTGGGGGCAAAATATGCACTAAATAAGAGTATTTCCGTTGGGGCAGAATGGGGGATGCGGTTCGTTTTTTCCGATTATTTGGATGGTGTTTCTATGTCCGGAAATCCTGATAAAATGGATGTTTATCTTTCAGGTGGTGTCACAGTGTCTTACCTATTTGGTAACAATGATGCTGACCATGATGGCATTGTGGATCGAAAAGATATGTGCCCGGATAAACCGGGGCCGGTAAAATTTAATGGATGTCCCGATACCGATGGCGATGGGTTGGTAGATGCCGAGGACGAGTGTCCGGAAGATTTTGGGAAATCTCTTTTAAATGGGTGTCCTGATACCGATGATGACGGAGTTCCAGATAAGCTTGACGATTGTCCTGATGACAAGGGGATCAGACGTTTTGGTGGTTGCCCCGACACTGACAATGATGGTATTGTTGATTTGGAGGACAACTGCCCAGAAGAAGCGGGTATCCCCGCTTTAAATGGCTGCCCTGATGCCGACCGGGATGGCATTACCGATGCAAAGGATGAATGCCCATTTGAGCAAGGAACCATGCAGTTGAATGGTTGTCCGGATCGTGATCAAGATGGTATTGCTGACAAGGACGATGATTGTCCTGACCTGAAAGGGAAATTGGAAGCACATGGTTGCCCGGATTTGGATAGTGATAAGGATGGCATCATTGACCGCAATGACCGCTGTCCAGAATTAGCTGGCCCGCTGGAAAATAATGGTTGTCCAAAAGTCAGTCAGGAAGATCAAGCGGCGCTAGAATCAGCAACGGCTAATGTTGGGTTTGAAACCAATAGTGATGAATTGTTGCCTTCATCTTATGTGGCTTTAAACAAAGTCGCTGAAATTTTACGGAAATACAGAGGTTACCAACTCCGCATCCACGGGCATACCGATAACGCTGGTGATCCAGAATTAAATCTGACTCTTTCTGAGCAAAGGGCAGAGGCATGCTATAATTATTTGTTTGCACAAGGAATTAACCCGACTATTTTATCTTATACGGGTTTTGGTGGAGCAGTCCCAATTGCAGATAATGGAACGGAAGAAGGAAGGGCGAAAAATAGGAGGGTCGAGTTTATTTTGACAATTGATGAAAATTGAGGATACGGGAAAATAGGCATTGCCTATTTTCCCGTACTAATTATTATCAGTCCTCCACTTTGTAAAGCTCTTCACTGATTTCGGTATTCACCTCAATCACTGAAGTTTTTAATTGAAGGGGAATCGGCATTACGCCATTCACATTATTGCTGTGCGGAAATAAAACGCCATCTACTTCTTTGTAGTCACCAATATCTTTGGTAATCACCAAACCCTCCTGATAATCAATTTCCCTTACTTTTAAATGGGTGTTTTTGTCAAAATAATTCGTTTTGACTGAGCCTGATGGGTACTCGATATCCAATCGGTAAGCTTCTTGCCCATTGATTAATTCAATCCCTTTCAAGGTTACTTTGACCCCTAATTCGTTGTAAAACCTCTCTGGGAACAACCGGCCTTCAATTTTCATATCCGCAAGTCGGGCGCCTTCCATAGCTTCGACATTCCCCATATTGACAGTCATACCTTTGGTGCCATCAAAAATGGATTGTGAAACAATATTGCCCAGCATTTTATTAGATAGCGACAATTTATTGGGAGCGGTATGGTACAGCACTGATTCAATCAAAACTCCCTGTACTTCTGCCTCCATCACAATGATGACGTTGTCAATCTTATTCAGTTTTGACAATCCACCAATGGCGTTCAAATAATCAGCAACCACAGTCTGTGCAGTAACTCCTGCAGGAATCGGCAGGCTCAACTCTTCCACAATATTTCCATAAACGTCATAATAATTGACTTTTCCTTGTTTGGAAAATGGCAGCAACTTTTTGGCAACTTCCTCTTTATTTCCAACCACGACAATATTGGCATTATCAACAGTCAGGTATTTTTTTGCCATATCTTGAATGTCCTCAACCGTAACCGCATTTAGTTTCTCCAGATAGGTGGAATAATAATCTTTTGGCAAGCCATACCGAACAGTATTCAGGGTAAAACGGGCCACTGTGGCAGGGTCTTCCAATGCCCGGGCAAAGCTGCCAGTCATGTAGTTTTTGACCATGCGCAGTTCATCTTCAGGGACTTTATCATTTCTCAACCTGTCCATTTCGTGTAAAAACTCAACTATGGAACTATCAGTGACTTCATTGCGGACACTGGCGTAGGCGTTGAAATAACCGATTAGTTGATCGGTGCTCAACACAGAACGGGCTCCATAAGTATATGCTTTGTCTTCCCGTAAATTTGAATTGAGTCGGCTGCCAAAATAGCTGCCAAGCAAGGTGTTCATGACCGAGGCTTTGATGGCATCTTCACTGCCCGGCTTCAACTCGAGAGGATAAGTGATATTGATAACTGATTGGACAGCCCCTAATTTATTGACAAAATTTACAGTCGTTGCTTCTGGTTTTTTAGGTGTCTCAAACCGTGGTCTCAGCACTGGTTCGTTTGCCCAATCCGCAAAACGTTGGGAAGCAATATCAAGTGCTTCTTGTGTATTTATGTCCCCTGTAATAATAAGGTAGGAAATGCCCGGTTTGAAATAAGTATTGTAAAACTGACGGCACTCGTCCACTTTGATCCCTTCGATAGTTGCCTCAGTTTCAATCTCCCCGTAAGGATGATTGATTCCATTTCTGATTCTGCTGGAAACATTGGCTGCAATTTCGTTGGGATCGTCTTTCGCTTGAGCCAAATTGGAGATTGTTTGTTTTTTCAATTTCTCAAATTCCTCCTCTGGGAACGTAGGGTTGAACAAAATGTAGGTCATTAGATCCAACAACTGATCTTTATGTTTGGTCAAACAACTACCAGTGATACCGCTGGCGCTGGTGTTCAAGGAAGCGCCGATAAAATCAACTGCCTCATCAATATCGGCTTTGGAACGGGTAGAGGTTCCTTTGCTCAACAACTGCCCTGCGATGTCTACAAAACCAGCAGATGGCCCCTCTAAAATGGGAGGGTAATCCACAAATAACTGAAAGGAAACAACGGGGAGTTTGTGGTTTTCTACCACGATGACTTTCAACCCGTTTTTGAAAGTAACCTGCTTGGCCTCTCCCAACGTAATCTTTGGTGCAGGGCCCGGTGCAGGCGATTGTTTGCGGAAATCTTCTTGTGCAAACACATTTGCCTGAAAGGCAAATAGTGCTACAAAAAATATGATGCTAAAATTTTTCATCGAAAAATGTTTGATAGTTAATGATTTGAATGGTTTGATGTTATGGGTTCAGTCAGCGCTTTTAAGGCTTGGAGGCCTCTGGCATATAATAAAGTACGACTCTGTTGTTTTTGTTGAAATACTTTTTGGCCACCCGCTGGATGTCTTCTTTGGTGACTTTCAAGTAGCGGTCAATCTCTGTATTGATCAAATTGGCATCCCCATAATAAGTATGGTAGTTGGCCAGACTTTCAGCTATCCCAACGACCTTTGAGTTGGCTGAAATAAAGTCGCTTTCCACTTGGTTGCGGAGCTTTTGAAATTCCCTGTCAGAAATCAATTCATCCTGCACCCGTTTCACTTCGGCATCCATCGCCTCTTCCATTTTCATGGGATCGACACCGCCGTTGCAGATTCCGAAAGCAATCGACACGCCTGGGTCTTCCATGGACAGCGGGAAGTTTCCAACAAAAACCGCTTTTTGCTGCTCATCTACTAATGCCTTGTAGAGACGGGAGCTTTCCCCCTGTGAGAGCAGTTGCGAAAGCATGCTTACGGCATAGTAGTCATCCGTGCCTTGTGCGGGAATGCGGTAAGTTTGGATAACGGCAGGCAATTGCACTTTGTCATAGACGGTGTCTCTGACTTCTTTGGTCAGTTCGGGCTCAACAATATTAGGCCGGAAAGGCTCTTGTCCTTTTGGAATAGTACCAAAGTATCTTTCAATCATCTCCTTAGTTTCAGGAACATTGATGTCTCCAGCAATCGATAAAACGGCATTATTTGGATTGTAAAATTCTTTGTAAAAATTCTTGTAGTCTTTTTCCTCAGCTGCGTCCAAGTGGTCCATTGACCCAATCACTGGCCAGCGGTAGGGGTGTTTTTGGTAAGCCCGTTTCATGGATTCTTCCAAAACAGAGCCGTAAGGTTGGTTGTCCACCCGTTGCCTGCGTTCTTCTTTGACCACTTGGCGCTGGGTTTCAATGCCTTTGTCCTCTACTTTAGCGTGGAGCATTCGCTCAGATTCAAGCCATAGGCCAAGCGCCAATTGATTGGATGGCAGCATTTCATAATAGTAGGTTCGGTCCCAAGTCGTGTTGGCATTGTTCATCCCTCCAGCCTCTTGGATATAGTCATCGAATTCGCCCCGGTTAATGTTTTCAGAACCTTCAAAAAGCAGGTGTTCAAAAAAATGGGCGAAGCCTGTCCGGTCAGGGTTCTCATTTTTGGAACCTACATGGTAAAGCACAGAAACGGCTACGATGGGGGTGGAATGGTCTTCGTGCAGGATAACGTGAAGGCCATTGTCCAGATCATATTCTACAAAATCAATTTTGTTGAGTTGGGCAAAAAGTGACCAGCTACTCGATAAGGCAAGTAACAATGGGAAAATACATTTTTTCATATTATTCGGTTGAGTTTTAGAAACAAAATGCGAAAGTGAAAACTTTTCAAATTTGTACTTTTGGTGTTAGACGAATTTTGGCCATTTTATAGACAAAATCCAGTTTGTAGAGTTGTTCGGAATAATGTGGGGGACAGCCAAGGATAATAGTTTACTGGTAAAAACGGCTAATTCAAATATTAGTTGCTTCCATTCAATAGCAGTTTCGTCTCAGAAAATAACGTACCACGATTTTGTAATATTTGTTAATAAATGACGCACCAAATTTTTATGCAACGTTGTTTTGACCTGGCCCGATTAGGGGCGGGAAATGTTTCGCCAAACCCAATGGTTGGGGCAGTTTTGGTACATGAAGGACGAATAATCGGGGAGGGATGGCACCAACAATATGGGCAAGCCCACGCCGAGGTAAATGCTGTCAACAGTGTCCGGGCTGAAGAGCGGAAATTCATACCTGATTCCACACTTTATGTTTCCCTTGAACCCTGCAACGTGTTTGGAAAAACGCCTCCATGCACTAGTCTTATCCTAAAGGAAAAAATCAAGAAGGTCGTCATATCCTGCATCGACCATACGCCAGGGGTGAAGGGTGGGGGAGTTGCCATTTTGGAAAACGCAGGAGTAGAAGTGGTTCATGGAGTATTGGAAAAAAAAGGGCAAGCAATCAGCGCTTTTAGGAACACATTCACGGCAAAAAAGCGGCCTTTTATTCAGTTGAAATTTGCCAAATCAAAAAATGGCTACATGGGGCAATCAGGCCAACAGGTCTGGATCAGCAACCTTTTCTCCAAACGTTTGGCGCATAAATGCCGGGCTGAGTATGATGCCATTCTGATCGGGACAACTACTGCCTTAACTGATAGCCCACAGTTGACCAACAGACTCTGGTACGGTAAATCCCCCTTGAGAATTGTATTGGACAGGCATTTAAAAATCCCGTTCAATAACCAAGTATTTAGTAAAGACTCTTCAACTTGGGTCGTGACTGAAAAGGAAGTGCCTTTCCATTCGATGGATCATGTTCAATATCATCGTTTCCCTTTTGATGAAAATTTAATCGAACGAATCCTCGCTCTATTGTTTGAAAAAAAGAAAACCTCTTTGATAGTGGAAGGTGGAGCTTACACTTTAAATCAATTCATCAAAAAAGGGTTTTGGGACGAGGCATGGGTGTTTACTGGAAAAAAGGTGATAGAAGATGGTATAGTAGCCCCTTTAGTTTTTGGAGAAGTTTTGGGGGAATGGCCCATCGGGGATGATCTTTTGACGATTTTCAGCAACCCCAGTCCATGAACCGTTAAACTTCCTTTAAAGTCGATCGTAAGAACCATAGTTTGTCCATCATTACTGTTCTACTGATGTTATTTTTGCGTCTCAATTTTAAAATTGCAATCATGAACAAAGTCCTTTTTCTTTTGATCTTTTTTATCGCTGGTTTTGGAGTGTACTCCTTTACGGGGGCTACCTACAAACCATTGCCTACTTTGGAAGAAGCACCTGGTAAAATAAATTGGATGACATGGGAGCAGGCACTGCAAAAGTCCCAAACCAAAAAGAAGAAATTGTTGGTAGATGTTTATACGGACTGGTGTGGCTGGTGCAAACGGATGGATGCGGCAACCTTTCAGCAAGAGCACATAGCAAAGTATGTCAATGAAAATTATTACGCTATTAAGTTCGATGCGGAGCAAAAAGAGGATGTTGTTTTTAATGGCAAGACCTATAAGTTCGTTAAAAATGGCAAACGAGGTTACCATGAATTGGCCGCCGAAATAACAAGAGGTCGGTTGAGTTATCCCACCATCGTATTTTTGGATGAGAACCAAAGTGTAATTCAGCCAGTTCCCGGTTATAAAAGCCCCGAGCAATTCGAGCAGATCATCACTTATTTTGCCCGTAACGAACATTTGAAAACCCCTTGGGAATCTTATCAAAAATCTTATCAGCCACTCGCAAAGGAAGATTAACCATCAATATAAAAGTTAAAGAAGCCATTATAATAAAAGCCACCTCGGTATATTTGCCGAGGTGGCTTTTTTTCATTCCAAAAAATCTAAATACCTCAATTGTCTGGCTAATATGTCCTATACCCTGTACGAACTGAACGAGTTTATCCGACAGGTTCTGGCGTTGAACTTGTCCGAACCACTTTGGATCAAATGCGAACTATCGCAAGTGAAATATTCAAGGGGGCATTGTTATTTGGATCTCGTACAAAAGGCTGAAAATGGGGAGGACGTTGTAGCCCAAGGGCAGGCAGTTATTTGGGCGTTGAAACTCCGGTCTCTTAAAAATAAATTAGGACTTGAATTGGATGCCATCCTGCAAGAGGGGATGGAGGTGCTATTGCAAGTAAAAGTTGATTTCCATGAACGGTATGGGTTAAAATTAATGGTGGAAGACATTGATCCAGGATATACCTTGGGCCAATTGGCATTAAAACGCAGGGAAACGATTTTACAATTGAAAAAGGAGGGGCTGCTCGAAAAAAATAAAATGTTTTCCCTGCCATTGGTCATTCAACGAATTGCTATTTTATCTTCTGAAACAGCCGCTGGATTAAAAGATTTTTTAAATGAATTAAGCCAAAATGAATATGGTTATGTTTTCCAATTTAACTTGTTCCCTGTTGCGATGCAAGGAGCTAAAGTTGAGTCAGAAATAATTGCTGCTTTAAAAAAAATAAATCCGGAAAATTTTGACGCTGTGGTTATTATCAGGGGCGGAGGGTCGAAGTTAGATTTGGCAGCGTTTGATGATTACCTATTATGTAAAAATATTGCCCAAGTTCAGCTGCCCATCATCAGCGGTATTGGCCATGAAGTGGACGAAACCGTTTTAGATAAAGTGGTTCACACTGCACTTAAAACACCAACAGCCGTTGCCGGATTTATTATTAATAGGAATATGAATTTTGAATCGACAATTTTGCAATTAGGTTTAGAATTTAAAAGAAGCGTTTCCGATATCCTGCAAAATCAAAAACAAACTACACTGTTGTTGGGGCAAGTTGTAGAAAATCAGGTCAGGCAAGTATTAAAAAATCAAAAAATGATGTTGGGATATATTCAAAATGAATGTCCAATTTTAATCAAAAATAAATTGATGTTGTCAAATGCAAAATTGGATTTATTGGAAAGCTCTGTAAAATTCCTTGACCCTATTACCGTTTTAAAAAGAGGATTTTCAATTACTTTAAAAAATGGAAAACCAATATTGAATAGCGAAGAATTAATGGCTGGAGACCATTTAGAAACAATGTTTCATAAGGGTAAAACCAATAGTACGGTCGTTAAAAATTAATAATTAAGTGTGGTCAATAATTGTAATTTTAATTAAATAAAAATGAGCAAAAAAAAAGAAATGACTTATGAAAGTGCTTTGGCGGAACTCCAAGACATTGTTTCGCAAATGCAAGAAGAGGTTGTGAATGTGGAAGGGTTATCAGAGAAAGCAAAGAGGGCAAATGAATTGATTAAATATTGCCAAAGCCGACTCAGGAAAATTGAAGAAGAGGTAAATGGGTTATTTGATGAAAATTGAATTAGTAATGTTTTTGGATTTATTTGATAATAATAAAATCAAAAATTAATTCAGCTAAACTTCCATCATCTAAACAAAAAAAAGGGGCTTAATTAAGCCCCTTTTTTTTGTTTAGATGATGGAAATACGTTTGGTCAGAAAGCCATTTTTTGTTCGCAGGGTAACCAAATAAATACCTGATGGAATACCTGATGTTTCAATTTCGAATAAACTGTTTCCGGCTCCAAATTGCTGGTCTTTATGAGACAAAATGGTTTGACCAGTAACGGTCATCACATTAACATCTAATGTGATTGGGTTGTTAGATAATAAGTTGATGTTTATGTTTTCTCCCTTTATTACAGGGTTAGGTTGGATATTCCAATCTTTAAGATCTGTAATTTCATTAGTGTCTGTAAAATCACCAGTTTTAAAGGAGGCTTGGTTGGATGCACCAGCGCACGTGTGGTAATCATTGAAAGGAGTTACTGTCCAAAAATAAAAATTAGAATTTGGAACAAGGTCAGTCACTGTATACTGATTGGCGCCTTCAACTATGTACCGCAATGTCGCACTTCCAGGTCTTTTTATTTCTAAGAAATAATGGGTAGCGTTTGGAACAGCTGTCCATTCAAAAGTGACCGAATTTGGAGCAACGGGAGGGTTTTGTGCAAGTGGGTACAATAACGTAGCAGTCCCAGTTATGTCATTCAAATTGGGCGTATTATTCTTGGGCAAATAATTTCTCGAACTCGAATTTAAACTGTTGCTAATTGCATCTTTTTGATCAGGTGTAAAATACAAATCGGGATTGCACGAGTTATTATTATACGTCATGAAGTTTTGCGGATCGGGATTAATAGGCGCACCCGTTGGGTCTAAGGCATTATCCTTATAAGAACATCCTTGGTCAAAAACATGCAAATAGTCAGCAGGGGTATCACACATCATATCGGCTGCAGTAGCACAATTGCTCCCATTGGCACGTTCCGTTGCAACTGTTTCACCAGCATAAAAATGTGAGTTGGGGGCAGGGACATTGTTTTCCCATTCTGATGTTTCCCAACCAAAAAATGTATGGTTCAAGGAAAAATAATGGCCGATCTCATGCGTCAATACTTCAAAATTATCCAAATAGTTTTCGGCGGCGACCAACCAGTCATTGCGATTAGGGCCGCTTGCCGGTGGTTGGTAATACGCTAAAGTGATTCCGTTGGAGGAGTCGCCAATTTGATTGACCACAAAGATGTTAATGGCATTGTACCTATTGGTCATTTGGTTGGAGATATAGCCAAATGAACTTCCGGGGTCTTCCAACAAGCTCGAATTGTTCAAATTCACAAATTCTTTCAAGTAAAACTGGATTTCTTGTTCCGCATAGTTCTCATTTAAAATGCAAAGACTTCGCAACGCAACCTGTTCAGAGGTACGATCGGAGCCATCATTATTGGCCACCATGAAAAATCGGACTGGCAGATAAACGGTCGCACTTCGCACGGAAACGTAATCCCTTAATTCGTTCCGGTTTTCAATGATTTGAGATCGGATCATATTACCCATTTCGGGTGTTACACCACATTTATGGGACTGGGAAAAAAGAGGGGAAAGGGTAAACAGGAGGAATACTGTTGAGATAAGAAAATTTTTTCGCATGATACTTTTTTGAAAACAGTTTGTAGAAATAGGCAGAAGTTTTAAAATGCCGTGCAAAAATAGCTAATTTTTAGCTTTCTCCTTGTCTTTGGAATGTCAATTTAGAGTTTGAAAAAAAGGGAAAAAAGCTACATTTGCGGCGTTTTAACAAAAAAGCCATTTGATTATAAAAACCAATAAAATCGAAATAAGTTAGAGTTTATGCTGAAAATCAGGAATTAGAGGTTTGCTTGATTTCAAGCTCTAAAAATCGAAGTTTGTAACCATCCTGACCCCTGAATTTTCCGTTTCAGTTAAGTTCTTTTACCAAAAAGAAATTTATCATGACAAAAGTGACCGTAATTGGTGCAGGTAACGTGGGCGCCACCTGTGCAAACGTTTTGGCCCACAAGGACATTGTCAATGAGGTAGTATTGCTCGACATCGTTGGCGACCTCGCAAGAGGCAAGGCACTTGACAGCTGGCAACAAGCTCCTATTGACTATTATAGTACCAAAATAACTGGTACGGATAATTATAAGGATACCAAAAACAGCGACATCGTAGTGATAACGGCCGGTATCCCACGTAAGCCTGGGATGAGCCGGGACGATCTTATTTCTACCAATGCCCGCATTGTGAAATCGGTGACAGAGAGCATCATGAAGCACTCTAAAAAGCCGATCATTATCGTCGTTTCCAATCCTTTGGACGTCATGTCTTTGGCTGCTTGGGAATCCTCAGGCATTGACTCTTCCCGGGTATTCGGAATGGCGGGTATCCTGGACACAGCCCGTTACCGGGCCTTTCTCGCCACAGAATTAAATGTTTCGCCAAAAGACATCCAAGCACTTTTGTTGGGTGGGCATGGTGATACAATGGTGCCGCTTCCGCGATACACTACTGTTGCTGGAATTCCTGTAACTGAACTGATCGACAAAGACAAACTCAACGCCATTGTAGAGCGTACAGCTGGTGGAGGAGGTGAACTCGTTAAATTGATGGGCACTTCCGCTTGGTATGCTCCGGGTGCCGCAGCTGCTCAAATGGTCGAAGCCATTTTGAAGGATGAAAAAAGGGTCTTTCCTTGCTGTGCCTTGCTAAATGGCCAATATGGTTTGAAAGATATTTACTTGGGTGTCCCTGTCAAATTAGGCAAAAACGGCATTGAGGAAATTATCGAAGTCAAATTGAATAAGACTGAGTTGAAAGCATTGCACAAATCCGCCGAAGCAGTGAGCAGTGTGATCGATACGTATAAGAAAATGAAACTTTGATTGAGCGCAGTTGCTTAAATCGAAATTTTGACCGAAGAATTCAAATCAAGGTTTTCCGATTTGAATTGTAAATGAAAAACCCTTTTGTCGCAGACAAAAGGGTTTTCTTTTTCATCGTATTTGCTTTGTGGTTTTTCACTTTTAGCTCCTTTTAATCAAAAAGGGCAACTTGAGAAGTAGTCGATTCTTTTTCTTCTATTGAGGCGTTGACCATTTTTTTAGTTGGTTTCAGTAAGCGTTTTATCACCCGCAAACGATGCGTATATTTTTTTAATTCTTCACTGTAAATCCCAAAATGATCAATTCGGTCGATGCGTACCTTTTCTGCGGTATGGATGATTTGGCGGTCTGGCAACAAGATTCCAACATGCGTAATGTTCGATGCTTTGTTTTCAAAAAATGCCAAATCTCCGGGGTAGGCCTGTTCAATAAAATCAATCAGCGTACCTTGATGAACCTGATCTTCGCAGGTGCGAGGCAATTTAATGCCTACCATTTTAAAGACCATTTGGGTCAACCCTCCGGAGTCAATGCCTAATGGTGAGCGGCCACCCCATTGATAGGGGGCTGACAAATAACGGCGGGCAATTTTAAGTACCTTCTCTGTTTCTGGCAGCAGATTGTCAGGAAAGACCGCCTGGCCACTATAGTGAAAGGATTGTCCGTCGAACTTAAATTTCATCCCGTCAAAATCCGGCAATCGAGAACCAATGCAGATTGGCATGGATTCGTTGTTGGACATGAGCGGTTGGAAAAGGTCGAGGCAATAAGCATATTTTTCTGTAAACAATGCATGCTCTGCTGCCGTGATCGGTTTTACTTGGCGGCTTATTACCCAGCCAATACAATTATCCCAAGTACACCGGATTTTTGACCATAATTTTCCTTTCGTTTCAAGCAGCTCTACAATTTCCCCATACAGCAATTGGCTGATCTGCTCGCTCCGGTTGGAGGTGCTGTTGCGGACAGGAACGACGCTATTATGACAGATGGCAAATTTCATGCGGTCAAAGATGGGGCTTTTGGTTGATATTTTAGAAAATAAGTGGAGGCAACTATTAAAAACTATTTCAGAAACCTGTTGGACGAAAAAAATACAGGTTTGGGTGGGGAGAATTATTTACGCTGACCGACTAATAATTATACCAACCTTGTTACACAAAATAAAAAAGCCCACTTCTGCCAAATGAAAAGTGGGCTTTTTGCTGAAAATAGAATCGGTTACTTCATTGGCTCCAAGTCACCGCCAAATGTGACTTTAGCCTCTTTGGCCAATTTGTCGCTGACAAGGCTCGGGACTGAAATCCCAAAATCATTCAGGGCGACTGAAAAATCGGTTTGACCAGAGACTTTGCCATTTTTGATGTTGAAAACGGCGGGGGCTGCGACCTGTTTGGTGATACCATGCATAGTTAGATCGCCCGATAATTGGACATTGTAGGTGCCATCTTTGGAAAAGTCTAACTTCGATGCATCCACTATTTTCCCTTTGAAAACAGCTTTAGGGTACTTCGAGCTTTCCACATAATTTTCGTTGAAATGCTCCTGCATTAACGCTTTTTCAAACTGGAAGCCTTTCATTAATACTGCCGCTTCGACCTTGCCGGTCGGTGCATCAACGACCATCGTTCCTGCGGATGTTTTTGCGGCGATTGTTTCCAAAGAAGAATTGGTTGTGGCATCAAAGCTCACATTTGCGTTGCGGGAAAAGTAACGCTGGGCAGGCAACAAAAATGGAATGCTTAATAAAAATACCAATGCGCTTAATTTCAAATTTTTTGACATGGTGATTGATTTTTTTTAGTTGAAAGCAACAGCACGTTTTATGAAAGCAAAACTGGCTGTTGCCGCTACCTTTTTCAGACGTTAAATCGGTGGGTAAGTTTTTCAGTACAGTCTTAATAATTTATTAAAAATGCTAATCAAGAGTTGGATGCTGATATTGAAAATCAATGAGTTCGGACAGAGACTTTCCAAGTTTTCAAAACTTGGAAAGTCTAAGCTTCTCATTTTCAATTGCTTTTAAATTCCATCCCTTGATTCTCATTAAAATTATTTACTGCGGCATGCCGGCATCTATCCAACCTTTTACCTTGCTGATAAAACAATCGGAAAGTTTGTTGCCGCCATCGGGCATGGGTTTAAAACCAGCCTCATAAGTGATGGAGCCGTACAGTTTGCCCGATTGTGCACTTGCTTTAACATTGTTGTAAGTAGTTAAATCAAGGTTCCCGGAAGGGGCATTTCCACTGTGGCAACCATTGCAATAATTGGCAAACAGTGGGCTGATAAACTCGGTGTAAGTCACATTGTCGGTACTGCATCCCTGTCCATAATTTTCGTTGCAAACATTGTTCTTTGCGCCTTGTTCGATCCATTTTTTAATGAGTGCTTTCTGAGCGGTGGTCAAATCAGGGTCGGGTGGTGGTGGCATTTTTTCGTCCCCATTTTCAAAGAGGACTTTATATACTTTACTCTGGTTTGGGTTACCTGCTTTTACTTCCTTCATGATATTGGAATAATCCGACATGATAACGCCTTCCTCATGAGTTTGGACATCGTGGCATCCTGACTTGGCACAGCTTGAATTGAGCAGCGGTAAAATGGTATTTTGGAAATAAACCGTATCTGGATCACAGGGTACTCCAGTCAGGTCGACTGAATCGACGGGAATGTCAGGAATGGTCTCGACAGGTTCTATAACGACTGTGTCAGCTGGGATAACGTCTGGAGCTTCTGGAACGACCAGCTCATGGACACAGCTTGGCAGTAGCCAGCTAACAGCTAACAGGACAAGTACAAATAATGAAAAATTACGCATGCTTTTAGTTTTAAAATGTTGATTGTTAAAGGGTTCGAAATGTTTGTCGCCCAAAATTTAATTGAGTTATATGGTGAAAACCCTTGAAATATTGAATCCCAACCGAATGCCAGCGTTGGCCCATTTCGTAGTGGTATGGGTGAGGAATTGATTTTCCGTTAATCCTAATGAATTGGTCAAATGGATTTGGAAAACGTGGCCACCCGTCTCAACGTCAATTCCAATCCCCATGCTGTCATAATATTTGGTGCGGGAATAATTCCTGACCCGCCAACCATATTCAGCAGTGACCGCCATCCTTTTCGTGAATTTATATCGGGTGGCGGCAGTCAACAAGAAAGCGTCATTCCTGTCGGAAAAACGGTCTACCTGATTGAAATGAACCAGTACCGGGGCGATTTGAAGAGAAAAGTCTTCATTGAATTTTCGACCGACAATGACCTGGTGGGCATAAGATAAACGGCTGCTTGCATGTTCGTATTTATCAAAGCCATTGACATCTTTATTTGGGTCCCGCAAATTCGTATAATACATGCCGCTGAACAAGGTCACGCTAACCCAAGGCTTGCTATTCTCTCCTTGCCGCAGCAATCGGTATTTTAGGAAACCATCAAAAGTTTTTTCAGTAGAAGTGCGGCCAATACCAACCTCCAACCTGCCATCGTAGCTATATTCCAGCCCCAACCTAATACTTGCGCCACCATCCAATCCAAAGAAGTCGTACCAACCGCTATTAAAAGAACCAAAGCGATGGGAAATCCTGAAATCCAAAGTGCGTTTTCCAGGTACTTCAAGGGTATGAAAATTGATAAGTCGGGTACCTTTAAAAGTGGCCACTGCATGCGATTCGGATGCCTCTGGCTCACCAATAAGGCTTAGGAGATCTTCCTGTGCTTTCAAATGAGGCAAGGTAGCAAGGAGCATTATTAATTGAAAAAGGATTTTTATTTTCATCGTAAAAGATTCATTTAAAGCAAATTATGATAGAAGAGGAGTGAATAGAATTGGGAGATTCATTGCATACTCATCCATAATTTCTTTCTTGAGTTAATTGTTAGGAGCTCCAGATTCTACCCAAAGACGGATCTTGGTAAGGCTACAATCGTTGAGCTTAGCCGTACTGTTTTTCGGCATAAACGAAGCGTCTCCATCCCAATTAACCGAACTTAGTAACCGGCCATTATTGGCTTGAGCGTTCACGCCAGTATAGGTATTCAATGAGATATTGCTGGTATTACTGGATCCGTGGCAGGAATTGTTGATGCCACAGGAGCTTTTCAATATCGGTTCAATGTCATTGGTAAAGCTGATTGTGGCAGTCGTATCGCACGGAGTCACATTTAAAACTGTTTCAGGATGGAGTTCGGCAACATTGTCGTAGTAACATCCTTGGGTCAAAAAAGCCAATGCTGAGAAAACAAAAATGAATGGCAAGAATATTTTTTTCATAGAAATCATTTATTTTTAAGCTATTCAAAATGGTTGAATAACTCGTTGATAAACAGGTTTTTAGTCAATGTTTAGCATTAATTGTTTTTTGCTCCCTGAAGTATCCAAAGGTAGATGAGGCCAACTTGTTCTTCAGAAAGTGGCTCATTGGGAGAGGGGGGCATGACACCTCCAGTGGGTGTGGTAATTACCCGGTAAAGTTTAGAACTTCGGGCGTCCTTGGCTTTAACATCACCATGCTTGATAACGTCCTCGTAGGAAAGTAGGGTGAATTCTTCTGTGCGTTCATTTCCATGACAACCGGAAGCAGTACACCCAGCAGCAATGATTGGCATGACCTTTTGGTTGAAACTGATGGGCGGCAGGTCGGCTATTGGTTGAACTTCTTGCGTACAGGCAATAATGGTTGTCATACCGATCAATCCAAATAATAGGATTGGCCGACAATTTAAAAGGCTTTTCTTCATTTTTCTATTTTGAAATAATTTGATGAAAAACTATACAGGTTAAAAGTAACTTATGGTTGCCCCGTTCAAATATTTTTTTGGAAATGAATACAGGTTACGAGGCATATTGCATTCCTTTCCCGCAAGTTTCCTTTGGGATTCGTCTTTGTCCAAATTATTAAGTATTTGACAATCAGCCTTTTGACGCTATTTGATGTTTTGACCAAGAGCAAATTATTTTTTGTGAAACAATAATCCTATCCTAATTATTTATCGACGGGAATAAATGTCATTTTTGATTTTGTCTTGATATAATTTCAGCTCAGATCTCGTTTATGAAAATAGCTTTGCTCTAGAACTTTTACCAGAATATCTTTTGGCAGGGAAACCTTTACTCTTAACCTAATGGTTGATTTTAGATAGTTTTGAAGCGCTTTCTTAATAAAAATAAAACTGTTGGATTTTTCCACGAGAGCCGACGTTTTGGGCGTCGGGCTTATTCCAAAATATAATTTTTCGTTGGTCTTCCGACGTTCATAACATCGGCTCTCGCTGGCTGGGAAAACCTTTAAGTCGATTTACCCGAATTTCTGTGTAAAATATTTTTATGGGAAAGCCCTTAATAGTTTTGTTTTACTTTTAGAGAGTCCTTAGATTTATATTTGTATTGCTAAGAGAAATTTTCTTAAAAAAATTTTCTTTATTTAAAATGGGATTAATCATGAATTTAATATTCCGAAAGCACAGTTTAATTGTTTGCCACACATTAGTTCCTAAAAATATTTTTTTGCTATTAATTTTATTTATTAGTACAGGTTTTACTTTACTTTATTCTCAAACCAATAAATACTATAAATCAGTCGATAAAATAATTAAAGAATGTCCCTTAGACAGCACAAATAACATCCATAATTTAGCGGATTTTATTAACGATCATTTTACGGAAGCAGATCAAAAAATAAGGGCCGTTTACGTTTGGGTAGCCCAAAATATTACTTACGATGTTGAAAATATTTTTGAAGAAAAACCACGTAATCCAATTTTAGAAACAAGAAAGGGGACTTGTCAAGATTTTTCAAATTTATTCAAGAATATAGCAAATGCTGTGGGTTTGGAGACATATACTGTGCAAGGTTACACCAAACAGAATAACGTCATCGTTTGGCAACCTCATGCTTGGGTTGTATCTAAATTGAATGGAGAATGGTATTTTTTCGACCCAACTTGGGCGGCTGGTTTTGTCGAAAAAGGACGCTTTTACAGAAAGTTCGATGATAGTTATTTTAAAGTAACTCCTCAAGAATTTATTAAATCCCATTTTCCTTATGATCCATTATGGCAAATATTAATAGACCCTATTTCTCCTGCAGAATTTGATGAGAATATATTTACTGGGAAAAAAATAATCAATCATAATTTTACCAATGAACTATATGAGTTAAATAGTCTGGATGAAATTGAACAATTAAAACAAGAAGTCAAGCGAATTGAAAATATTAAGATTAGTAATTTCCTTTTGTATTTTGTTTTGAGGGAAAAGAAAGCCTACGCAAAAGCAAAAGAGCATCAGTTGTATTTGGACAAATACAATCAAGCTGAATATCACTATGAGGAAGGTGTTTTCCTGTTAAATGAATTTATTATTTACCGAAACAAGTTTTTTGAGCCTTATGAAAGTGATTTGAATTTAAAAAAGAGGATAGGGGGTATTATTGATCATTTGGAAACAGCACAAGAATTGTTGGAAAAAGTGGATAATTACCCTGAAGGGTTAGATCATGTAGTGTTAAACCTTTCACGTGCCTTAGAGTTGGCATTCGTTCATGTTAACGAGCATAAGGATTTTGTTAAATTGTACACTGAGACGCCAGAAGATAAGAGGCTGTCTCTTTTTTATGATTAAATGCTCCGTTTAGCCTAAGCCTTTCCAAAGCAAGCTTGGGGCCCAAATTTTAACCAAAAGCATTAGCTGGCCTCTTATCTCATATTATCTGTCAATCAAATACTATCGACCGTGAATTGACCGTTCGCATTTCCTGTAAATCCATTTACCTTTGGCGCACTTTTTTTAAATAGGTCGAAACCGTAAACCAGAATCGAAGATGAAAAAAATCTTAAGCTTATCAATTTTGCTGTTGTATTTGATAAACGTAGCTGCGCAAGATCGATTGTTCAGTCAATTCTATGCTTCTCCACTAACGTTGAACCCAGCATTAACAGGTGCTTTTGAAGGGAAATACAGAGTGTCCGCAATTTATCGGGATCAATGGGCTGCAGCTCTTGATGACCCATATTCAACCTTTTCTACAGCTCTTGATTTGCGGTGGCGGATGGGGGAAGTAAAGTCAAAATACAAAGATTTTGCAGCGGTAGGGCTCTTGTTCTATAATGATAAGGCGGGGGTATTAGAGTTTAGTACGACCTCTATTTTGGTTTCGGGCGCTTATCACAAAGCATTGGATATTAAGAATACCCAATATATTTCGTTGGGGTTTCAATTGGGTATTGCACAAAAAAATGTCAATTACGCTGATGTCACTTTTGAAGACCAGTTCAATGGTACTACGGGTTTTTCTAACCCCACCAATGAGCGGCTTCCTGACAATAACTTTGCTTTTGGTGACTATTCTGTCGGCTTGAACTACGTTTTTTCTCCTCAATATTCCAAGACACGTTTTTTTGTAGGTGGTGCCATGCATCACTTTACTGAGCCGTCAATTTCTTTTTATCATAATTCTAATCCAGAGACTACGCTGCCCGATAACAGATTAAACGCCCGTTATTCGGCCCAGTTAAGTGCCTACCTCCCTGCAACCGAAGGGATACAACTCCAACCGAGGGTCATTTTTGACAAACAAGGAAGCCACCTGAAATTGGATGGAGGCTTGAATGTCCGCATTAATACCAGTGAATATCGCAACATTGCTTTACACGTTGGAGCATACGCCCGTCCTGTTCAAGATTTTGATGAATCGTTGCGTGTAGATGCTTTGATTGCCCTGTTGGGTATCGAGTTTAACAATGTACTGATAGGCATGAGTTACGATCTTAATTTAGGAGAATTGTCTGATTTTAACCGCAGGACCTTTGAGTTTTCAGTCGCCTATTTGGGTGAGTACGAAGACGACGTGATTCTTTGCCCTAAATTTTAGGTGCTTGTTAGACTGACGACTCAAGGTGGCTATTTTTTTTGAAAAAATTTTCCACAGGGTTTTCCACATTAACCCCCACTGACTATCAGTTAGTTCCTCATGTTATTATTACTAATACAAGTCAATTTGTCTTTGTAAAATATTGATTATCAATACTTTTAACACATTACGTACTTTGCTAATGTTAAGAACCTGAAAGGATGCCGATTTGTCAGAATGAAAGCATCTCGTTACCTTCGTCTCCTTATTGTGTCCAAAATCCCATGATTGGACCTATCTGAACATACCTGAGATAACTTCACTGTAACATCCATTAGTTAAGCACGTATTAATTACTGCACAAATACAATGACTGGAAGCAGTCAAAATGTGCAGTCCCTTGCGAAAAGCTACCGTTTCCTCATGAGTTATGACCGTTAAGTAAATGTGTATTTAAAAAAACATAATAGGTTCATAGCTTTGTGCGAAATGCTAAAAATATCCTTTTGTCTATAGTATCAGTAAGTTAGATAGGCTCCTGCCACATAATGTTGTGGCGGGACTTTTTTTTTTATTCCGTCTTTGTATTCCCATCACAAGACGATTTGTTCAGATGTATTGGATTCTAAAAGGATAGCCACTTTCCTGCCATATCAACCCTTTATATTTTTGAAAATCGCCCCCTCCAACTTTAGGGATATGTCACCAATTCAATTTAATTATCATTTTTGGCAACTTGAGTATTCTAACAATCCTTTTTAATTAGGAAGACCTATTTGGATTTGCATTTGAAATCTCATCCTCTATCTTTGCGCCACTCAAATAAAGGGCATAAAAGGCTTTGATAATTTGCACTTCGTTTGAATAAAAGGAATTGAACATTAACCAAATAAAAATTCTATTTTCTATGAATTACGATTTGATAGTAATTGGCAGTGGTCCAGGTGGATATGTAGCAGCCATTCGGGCTTCACAGCTCGGGATGAAAGTTGCAGTTGTTGAAAAAGAAAACCTTGGTGGCATTTGCCTGAATTGGGGCTGTATACCAACAAAAGCTCTTTTGAAAAGCGCTCAAGTATTCGAATATATTCAACATGCAAGTGACTATGGGATTGAAGTTGGTAAATCTAAAGCAGATTTCTCTGCCATTGTCAAAAGGAGTAGGGGAGTCGCTGACGGAATGAGCAAGGGCATCCAGTTTTTATTTAAGAAAAATAAGATAACGGTGATTGACGGGCATGGCAAATTGTTGCGTGGCAAAAAAGTAGAGGTTACCGACGCCAACGGCAAAAAGTCAGAATACTCTGCTCCGCACATTATTTTGGCCACTGGTGCCCGGGCCAAAGCATTACCAAACTTACCTATTGATGGCGAAAAGGTGATTGAATACCGGAAAGCCATGTCGCTTGAGAAACAGCCCAAAAGGATGGTAGTAGTCGGTGCCGGTGCTATCGGAGTGGAATTCGCCTATTTTTATAATGCCATAGGCACAGAGGTCACAGTGGTAGAGTTTTTAGAGCAGGGTTTGGTGCCTCGTGAAGATGCAGACATTTCAAAAGAATTGGGCCGGATTTTTAAAAAACAGGGGATAACGGTAAAAGGAAATACCTCCGTTGAAAAAGTAGATACTTCTGGAAAGACTTGCAAAGTGACTATGAAAAACCGTAAAACCGGTGCCGAAGAGGTCATTGAATGCGATGTTGTTTTGTCGGCTGCGGGGGTCGCTCCAAACACAGAAAACCTCGGCCTTGAAGCGCTTGGTATCCAAATGGACCGGGGCTTGGTTAAAGTGAATGAATTTTATGAAACCAATGTCGCTGGAATATATGCAATTGGTGATATTGTGCCAGGTGCAGCATTGGCTCATGTGGCGAGTGCAGAAGGAATTATTTGTGTAGAAAAAATTGCTGGCCAAAACCCACATGGTCTGGATTATAACAATATACCTTCCTGTACCTATTGTTCCCCCGAAGTCGCCTCTGTTGGTTATACGGAAGCAGGGGCAAAAGAGGCTGGTTACGAAGTAAAAGTTGGGAAATTCCCCTTTTCGGCATCAGGCAAGGCAAAGGCTTCGGGTGCGCCCCAAGGCTTCGTGAAAGTTATTTTTGATGCAAAATACGGTGAGTTCCTCGGGGCGCACATGATTGGGATGAATGTTACAGAAATGATAGCTGAGGTGGTTGCGGCTCGGAAGCTGGAAACTACGGGCCATGAAATCATCAAAACCGTTCACCCTCACCCAACTATGAGCGAGGCGGTTATGGAAGCCGCTGCTGCAGCTTACGACGAGGTGATTCATTTGTAACGAGTTTCGAAGTTTGATAAAAAAGGGCAAACCCGCTGCACAGCGGGTTTGCCCTTTTTTTATAACCTTTCTTGGTGCTATTTTTTCAAATGAAATCCCAATCTTACCCCAGCATAAAATTGCCCGACGTTCGATTTTGTTGACACCTCATTAGCCGTTAAGTCTTCAAGGTATTCCCATTTGGCATTTGGTGCGAAATAGTATTTCACGATTGGTGTGATGGTCAAAAATTTGGCAACACCAATATCTACCCCTGCACCAACTCCAATATCCCAGAAAAAATCTCGCTTCGAATCTACCTCGGCAACACTATTAAATTTAATTTCTATGTTGTTCACGCCGGGTGCAACTTGGAGGAAAAAACCTTTTTGAAAAACGTTACCTGACTTTGACCAAGTTGGGCAATCACAGTCGCCTTCCAAATCAAATAGATATATGTTGGTATTCAGATGAGCTCCAATAATGTTATTTTCCAAAGTCGCACCGGCAGCCTCATTTTTCAGAGAGCTAATGGCAAGTTCTGGGTATAATTCAATCCGAACCTTTTTTGTCCGCAAACGGTAATCAATACTGAAAGAAAATCCACTTGGGTTTGAATGGTTATTTCCGTTTCCGTATTGATTGATGACAGTCAACCATTCGTCCGAATGGAGGGATTTATAACCTGCTCCGACTCCCAATTGCCCCCACACAACCGAGGAGCAAAACATCAGAACGCCAATGATCACTTTATTTTTCATTGAAACTTTTTTATCAAACTTACCATTCACCCACCGGTTTGAAGATTCTTGTAAACAGTCGAGTTGAATCGCTGGAAAAGTACGAATCGGGAAACTGGCTGGAATGAATGATAAACGGTTTAGCGGCGGCATCATCTTTCCAGCAACGAACGACAACCGGGTCGGGTAAATTGTTGCCACTTATAGTCAGCTTTTTTAGCAATTTATCGCTGTTCAGATTTTCTTCAAAATCAACAAATGACTCGCCAGACATGGTGCGGAGATTCATCAAGAAATTTTGCACTTTAGCCGTATCCAGAGGCGTCCCGTCATCCAGTAGCCATTGATTATTGGATTTGCTAACCTGATACACCGCATCACCTTCATAGTTCAAAGTTTCAATATTTGAAATATCAAGATCAAGAACTTTTTTATTCCGATAAGAATCACTGCCTTGCCCCAGCATCATTCCCGCCATACCAATCACGGCGAGAACGTCGTCCTTTCCGTCCACCCGAAAAAAAGAGGTTATCTGCTGTGCCTGCTGGTTCACAGAAAATTTTCCAATGTAAAAATCGGCCAAAGTTTTATTTCCACCATAAACAGTGATATGGGAGGACTGATCGGCATTGAGCTCGTAATCAGGCCATTTATCAGCGCTCTTAGCTGCAATAAAATTGGATTTGACAGAAGCCAGGTTGGTAAGCAAGTTGTTGACTTGGTCAGTATCGGCTTGGTAAGTTTTGCCATTTTTGGAAATAGTCCATCCAGAGTCAGTTTTCGTCAGGACAGCTTCTGCCTGTCCATCTGCTTTCGTGTGTAAAACTACCTTGGTAACAGCCTCCTGGTCCACTTTGATGAATTCGGGATCGAAGGAACTATTATCATCGCCCGACAAAACTTTAGTCAATGCAAAGATGGCCGCCAAACCAACGAGAATGAGTAATAATACCTTGTTGTTCATAATCAAATATTGTTATTGTTGAAATGTAAAATAGTGAAAGGTGCGAATTTCGGTATTTCAACGAAAACTAAAACAATTTCAACCATGTCAGTCTTTTCTTCTTTGACTCATCGTTTGGTCAATTTTAACCAAATTTGTTTTTATTGGTAAAATTTCTGTACTTTGCCGGAATTCTGACAGATTCTCTACAAAAGAAATTGTTTGCCAGAATTTTATACCGTCAGATTGATTCAAGGACATCTAAAAGTTTTCTACACCGATTATACATTAAGCCAAAAGCTAAAACGAAAACTGCGGCAAACCCACCTCCCAAACTGGAAAATTTTACCACTTAAAATGTCCATCCCATGAACACGGATACCTACTATTCATTCAGATTTTTTCTCCAGTCCCTTATTTTTCTGGGATCAATTATAGTTTTCACTTCTCCAATATTTTCAAATAATCATTGTTGGCAACTGACTTGTCCGGAAGACATCAACGTCCAGCTTGAGCCGGGGGAATGTAATATGGCGGTAGTATTCGATACTGCTGCATGGAGTAGCACGGAGCAATTGGTTGATACTATTTTTTTCCCACCTTCAGGGTCTTTCTTTGGAGTCGGTACCATTCAGGTGACTTTGGCTACAACCACGGTTAGTGGCGACCTTGAAGTATGTACTTTCAATATCGTCGTACAGGACTTTCAACCAGCCACGCTTGATTGCGAACAAAACTTGACTATTGATCTAAATGGCTCTTGTGAACGGGAGTTTTTGCCGAGTGAATTACTTGACCTTGATTCAGCTGGTTGCATAAATAATTACCAAGCTTTCAGATTAAGTGCAAGTGGAGATGTAGAACCGCCAATTATTTCAGCTTCGGACATCGGACAAACATTCTTGGCGGTCGTTCAACACTCTACAAATAATATGCAGTGCCTAACGCAAGTGACGGTGTCCGGTGGGACTCCTCCTTCCATCACTTGCCCAGAAAATATTTCAGTGCTCTGCAATAGTTTTTTGTTCCCTTCCATCACGGGATTCCCGGATACTACGGGTTGTTTTGAAAATTTAAACATTACTTACTCAGATGTTACAGCGGCCACGCTTTGTACCGATAGCATTGCTTTTCAGACTACCCGAACCTGGGCGGCCACTGATCCATTCGGCAATTTGGACGTTTGCCAGCAGATCATTACTGGCGTTCGCTTCAATTTGGACTTGGTTAAATTCCCGTCTAATTATGATGGTAGTGAGTTGGCACCTCTTTCCTGTCAGGATGGAGTGTCATTACAGGAAATTATTGAACCCGTTTTCACTGGCGAACCTACCGTAAACAATTCTCCTGCTGACAATAATATCGGATGCGACATATCCTCTAATTATGTGGACATTGTCACCAATATTTGCGGAGCGTCTTTTGACATTCAGAGGGTTTGGACGGTCATCAATTTATGCACTCCTTCAGACATCGCCAGGGACACCCAGTATATTAAAGTCGTGGATACAATGTCCCCGATATTCTCCATTCCAGACACCTTGTTTGCGAGTATTGATATGAGATGTTATGATTCACTCTTTTTGCCTTCTATTGAAAACGTGGTGGAATGTTCGTCTTTTGACGTGGAAATAAGAACCCCATGGGATACCCTTTATACCAATGGTGGCTGGACACCTATTGAATTGATGTTAGGTGAATACATCATCGTTTATAAGGTTACCGATGCTTGTGGGCATTTTAGTTTTGGAACTTCCCTTCTTTCTATTGAAAATGAAAACTTAGTTGCTTGCCCACCGAGCGATACCATCACTTGTGATTATTATTTCAGCACCGTTGCGCCGGCAATCGGTCTAAACAATTTCGCCTTGTTAAATGAATTGGGCGTACCTGAGTACCACGGCAATTGCGAATTCACTTTTTCTGAAACTGATTCTGTTTCAATAAATGGTTGTGGAGTCGGGACAATTTTTAGGATGCTAAAAACCGATAGTATTAATGTTGGTGATTGCGTCCAAGAAATTTATGTGGAGCATGTTTCAAATTTTACCGCTGTTTTCCCAAAAGATACCAGTATCTGTACTGACCCTACCACGGTGAATTTAGGCGCACCAGTGCTGATCGGTGTCAGCTGTGAAAATATGTCCACCAATTTTACAGATGAGATAATTTCGGGCTCAGTTATAGACTGCTATACTTTGAAAAGGACCTGGACGATTACCAATGCATGCAGCTATGCAAATGTCAACACCGGTGATGATACGCAATTTGGTGATTTTCGATTTACGGATGGAGGTGATGGCATCATTGAATATGTGCAGCTCATCGAAGTCAACGATACCGACGGCCCCACATTTAACACCGATTGTGGCTTTCCTAATTTATATATTTTTCCAAATGACTGTGAAATAACTGTCACGGTGCCAACCCCTGATGTCACGGGTTGTGGAGATGTTCAGCTTTCGTTTTCTGGTGATCTTGGAACGCAGATGGGGGTAAATGTAAAACTGAATCCAGGAGAATATTCCATGACTTTCACAGCGGTGGATGAATGTGGCAAAGTCACTAAATGTGAGGATACATTCATGGTAATTGATTCGATAGCTCCAGTAGCTATTTGCAAACAAAACGTAATTACTGAATTATTTCCAGTTGATCCACCTGATGTTCAAGTATGGGCCGTAGACTTTAACGACGGTAGTTTTGATAATTGTGGAGGAAATTTGAATTATCATTTTTTGCTTGATTCATTATCATTAGGTGCTGTTTTTGGTTGTTGTGATGTTGGATTACATCCCCTTACCTTAGTCGTAACAGATGAATATGGAAATCAAAGCACGTGTCTGACTTCGGTCACAGTGCAAGCAAACAATGTAGGATGTGACGATTGCAACCCATCCATTTCCGGTTTTATTTTTACTGAAGAAATGATTGGTATAAACAATGTGGATTTGACTATTGATCCTTCATCGGGCAATTCAATTATTATTGGGACGGATACAAGCGGCACGTTTGATTTACATGTAGAACCCGGTTTGGACTATACAATTGTCCCATCTAAAAATAATAATCATTTAAATGGCGTCACCACATTTGATGCGGTAAAAATGACCCGCCACATTTTAAATGTAGAATTGTTGGACAGTCCTTATAAAATGATTGCTGCGGATATTAATAATTCAAAATCTATTACCACTTTCGATATCGTTGTGCTACGGAAATTAATTTTAAATATTTATACAAATTACCCGAACAATACCTCTTGGCGGTTTATTCCGGCAGATTATGTTTTTCCTAATCCATTAAATCCTTTTGAGGAGAATTTTCCAGAAGTCATCAATATTAATAATTTAATGGAAAGTCAAGCAGGCTTAAATTTTATTGGAGTGAAAGTCGGGGATCTGAATAACAGTGCTGATCCAAAAGATTGATTTTTTTAAAATTCAATTTCATCAAAAAACAAAAAAGGGGGCAATTTTAATTGCCCCCTTTTTTGTTTTTAAAATATGGAGAAGGAATCAAAAAAGCGGTCAGCGAAAGTGTTTTCTTTTTTATTATCAAAAGTAATTACCTGTACAGCATAATATCGATTTTTCACTAAATAAGCCTTTGTTTTAATAACGCCAGCGCCTTCCATATAATCGATCCTCCAAAATTTACCAGGATGGTTGTCTAAATTAATATCGGTCGAATATAAAATTTCACCCTCGACACTTTCTGCGGCCGATTCCATGGTGCTCTGGAAAAACTCGCCAGCTAAATCAGTCGAGTCAGCAAAAATAATTTCCTCCGGGTAGTCACAATAACTAACCATGTACACATCATTGTTCGTTCTGTCAATATCATTTTGGTAAAATAAGGTGTGGTAAATTAATTGGCCGATTTCTGTTTCAACGGTGTCAATCTTTTCCTCAAAATTGCCTGGAGTGCTTATTTTAAAACGCCCATTCAAGTCGGTATAATCTATCCATTTATTTTGGGGAAATAAAACAGGAATTAAAACAAGAAGAAAAATTTGCATGGATTTTTTTATTTAAAAGAAGGAGGAGAGAATTAATAAAATGGTTGTAAAACAATAAGCAAGTAAATGTCTTATTTCAAATGGAAGTCAAAAATTAGACTTCCATATACTTATGAAAAATGGCTTTAGAAATTATCTCAAAAAATGGCACTTATAATTTCAAAACCTTGCTTGATACTAAAAACTGACCCTCGTTTTTCAAGGCAACATAATAAATGCCACTTGGGTAGTTATTTAAATCAAGGCTTATATTTCCAGTTAAAGATTGCCCTACCTCTTTTTTGAAGATGATTTCTCCAATGGAGTTGTACAAGTTTAATTCAATTTCAAGAGGGTTCGCAAGGGAAAATTCAATACGGATATTGCTCCTTGTTGGGTTAGGTGCTAATAAATATTGGACTATTTGTTCATTGTTTATAACTGGAGTCAAACCCGGCACCCAAACGCCGCCATTAATACTACAAAAATTGGCATCCGTAATTGTAAATTCATACCAACCAGCAACTAAATTTTCTATGGTCGAAGTCGTGTCCCCGGTTTCCCATTCTACATAATACGGTGGTGTGCCGCCTGAAGCGACAACGGTTGCCGAACCGTTGCTGTCTCCATTTATATCTGGTGTACTGCTGGTGTCTACCGCTAACAAAGGTGGCTCTACTATTTCAAACAAAGTATCATACACACATTTATCAGTGCTGTCATAGACCGTTAATTGGTAGGTACCAGCCCCTGCATTTAACAGGTCCTCATCATTACTGACTCCCCAATCATAAGTGTAGGGTGGCGTGCCACCAACTATTTCAACATTGATTGATCCATTCTCATCTTCATAACACGCAGGTGAGAGAATTTCATAAAAGTTGAGTCCCAAAGGCTGATCGGGTCCTTCAATTATAAACGTATCACGGAAAGGGCAGTCGTTTCCATCCGTGACTAAAAGATCGTAAGTGCCAACAGGGATATTTGTTAAATCCTCTGTAGTCGCCAAATTGCTCCATGTAAAAAAGTAAGGCTTAGTCCCACCTGTTGGTGAAATATCAATACTTCCATTTTCATCACCAAAACAAACAACAGGAGAGATCACCTCCTCAATAATCCCCAATGGAAGATCAGGTTCTGTTATCGTGACACTGATCGTTTCAGGACATTGCTGGGAGTCTGTTATATGAGCGGTGTACATACCTGCGGGCAGGCCGAATACAACAGCGGATTGGGACAAGGTATCACCAATGCTGTTTTGCCAAATTGTTTCATAAACTGGAAACCCACCGATGATGTTGATGTCGATGCTGCCATTTGCCTCGTCCTTGCAGTTAACTTGGCTCAAATCAGAAACTGTAGCCACAACTTCCGAACCCTCAATGATAAAATAGGAAGGAGAAACTGAAACACATCCATCACTATCAGTTAAAGTTACTTGATAAATCCCGGGTTCTAAATTGTTTAAAATTAGCGTTTGCGCACTGGTGTTGCCCGCAATGCCATGATCCCAAATGTATTGGTAAGGCGATTGCCCGCCTTCAATGAAGATGTTCAATTCCCCATCTGTAGCCCCCAGACAAATACTATCCCTGGAATTCATTTGCTGTAAATACATGGGTTGAACAATCTCCGGTATTTTAATCGAAGAAACTTCTAACGTGCAACCTGCTTGATCGGTGATTGTAACGGTATAATCACCAACTGGCACGTTGGCAAGGGTATTGGTAGAATTACCATGATTCCAGGAATAGCCAAATCCACCTACACCACCTGAGACGATCAGGGAAACACTGTCCAATGTATTGCAACCACTGATAAAACGTTTTTCTTCCACTTCCATCGGCAATGGCCAAATGACTTCATATTGTTGGTTGACTGCGCAGTCATTTTCATCTTTAACGGAGAGGGTGAAAATGCCCGACCCTAATCCAGAGATAATCGACGCCGTATCACCCGTAGACCAGTTGTAATGAAGCAGACCAGTACCGCCAGTCGCAACTACTTCGATACTTCCGGTTGAATCGCCGTAACAGGCAGGAACGTCGATGCCTTCCAACTCCAATTCAATGGGGTTTGGATTTTCCAATGTCAACAAATTGGAGGCGATGGTGCAGCCGTTGGCATCCGTAACGGTAGCAGCATAATTGCCGTGCAACAAATTAGTTCGGACACATCCTAAGTCTGGTACATCGTCCCATGAACAAGTCAATGGGGCTGTTCCACCAGTTGCATTCAAATAAATTTGGCCATCGGCACTATTGAAGCAAGCAGGGTTATCAGTAACAATATTGAGGGAAAGCACTTGTTGGGTGGAAATGGAAAAAGTTGTGTCAATCTGACATCCAGTTAAATCGTCCGTAACAGTTACGGTGTACGTACCAGGAGGCTGGTTGATGATCGTACAACCAGATTCGTCAGTACTCCAGTCGTAAGAAAAAGATTGGCCATTGATAGTGTCCAGACAGACTTCTATGGAGCCGGTGCTTTGACCTTCGCACGGTGGGTTTTTTATCACTGCAGTTACTGACATTAATTCAGGGCCAACCAACCGAATGGTATCGGAAGTCAGTGAGCAGTTATTACCGTCGGTGATCGTAAGCAAATAATTGCCTTCCGGCAAATCAATTAAATCTTCTTCTGTCTGATTATTATTCCATAAAAATGAATAGCCTGCGGTTCCACCAAAAGCAGTGATTTCAATCGCCCCATCGGTCAAGCCCTTGCAAGTGGGGGCCTTTGTTTCATCAATAGACATTTCCAATAAAGGAGGTTGGCTTAATTCGAGGGGTTGGCTAAATAAGCAACCATTGGCATCCTCGATGCTGACCACATACGTACCGCCAGTCAAACTGTTGATCGTTGTGCCCATGGCACCATTATCCCAATCAACATCAAAAGGGGAGGTGCCGCCTTTAGGTTTGATGCTGATTTTTCCATCGTTAAATCCGAAACAGGTGGGTGGGAAAAGGGCGGTTGTATCAAAAAATATCTCATCGGGTTGCCTCAACAACAAGTTGGGTATTTCTTGTCGGCAGTCTTTGCTATCACTAATGGTAACAGGGTAGGTCCCCGCTTGCAGGTTATTAATTCCTTGGGTGGTTAGCCCATTTTCCCAATCAAATTGATAGGGTGGTGTGCCACCAAACGTATTCAAAAAAATAGAACCGTCATTTTCTCCAAAACATTTGGGTTGTGAAACGAATGGATTAACGGTTATTTTATCTGGTTGCTTTACCTCAAAAGCCAAGATGTTTTCACAGTCACCGTCCGTAATGGTCACTTCATACATGCCAGCGGAGAGGTGATCAATTGTATCATTGTCTGAGCCATTTTGCCATGAAATGACCGGGTTATTTCCATTGATATTCAAGGTGATACGGCCATCTCCTGCACCATTACAACTAACATGTTTGACTTCGTAACTGGCCACAACTGCACCTGGTCCATCGACCGTCATCAGTGGGATTATGAATTCGCATTGTTGAGGGGAACTATCGGTGATAGTAAAAGAATAAGCTCCTTGGCTTAGGTTGTCCAAAAACAAACTGTTGCCTGTTTCACTCATCCCATTTCCCCACCTAAAATGATAAGGGGGAGTACCATCCAATGGCGTTAAACTAATCGTACCATCACTGCCTTCGCAAGCAGTCACGTTGCCAACAATCCGCTGAACGGTAGTTATGTTACTTGTGGTCGTAACGGTCATGGTGTCCTTGTCAGAACAACCATTGGAGGATTCAATCTCTACGATATAAGTATTAGAACCGCCAAGCAAAGGGTTGCTTGAAATGTCGATAGTCTTGGTCGTATCGCCGGTGTTCCAATTGTAGGTCAAATTGCCTGAAACATTTCCAGTATTTAAAGCAACAAGCGACTGCGTGGTATTTTTACAGACCAAATTTTCTCCAACAATTTCCGCAACCGGGCTTTCTTTTAGTGTAAACGGAACAGCCACGATGTCGGTACAACCTCCAACTGGCGTGGAGGCAACATAGAAAGTTTGACCGGGCAAAGGCGTTACAATTGGACTGATGGTATCGCCGGGGCCAGGCGTTGGGGTATTATGGTAAGTGATGATTCCGTTAGCCCCATTATTGTCTATGACATCCACCGTACTTAGGTCAAATGTTGCGCCTTCACAAATGATTGGGCTGTCAGTCGTATTGATATCCGGTTGGGGTAAAATGGTAATATTTACCTGAGATCTGGTCGTTGAAAAACAGATTGGATTTAAAAATTCTTGGGCGTAATAAGTTAGGGTAATTGGGCTGCTTCCAAAATTAGTGGGGAAATTAACTGGCGTAAACTCATTGCCGATGAAAACTGTATCCATCGCCACGGGGTCACTGAACCAAATAATTTGTCCGCCATAAATGGAAGTTGCTTTAAACGGGGTTGAAGCACCACTGCAAATAGTTGTGTCTCTCACGATTGGCGAAGCAAAAAAGTCCTCATCAGCCATGCCGTTGCAATTTTGGTCTACTCCATCGCAGGGGAACTCATTCATGCCGGGATTCATGAAATAATTGTCATCATCGCAATCAGTATTGTTCAATACGAAACCAGGTAGGTTATTATCCATTTCACAAGAGGCGAAAAAGATGTCCTGGCCTCCGTATCCATCCTCATCAAAGTCTTGGTAATAAACAAATTGTCCGGGGCCCAGGTCTTCTGTGCCATAAAAGTGAATGTTGTCGAGTGCGATGTCGCCCTTGCTGCCACTGCCACCCAAAGCCCTGAACCGGAATTGGGCAGTTTTTCCATTCAGGAGGTCAAGGTCCACAAATTTTGTTTTCCATTTAGCGCCCAAATCGCCTTCTAATAATTCCAATAATTTCCACTCAGGGCTACCCATTTCCTTGTACTCCAAGAGTAACGCATTTACGTGCACGCCATTCAATAAATAATCGAATGACATATCACAAGAATCGGTACCTGCTTTGACAAATAGACAATTGGACACTAAAACACCCTCTTTGCCGCCACGGCAAAAAGCGCTACTAGACTCGATATAAATGTATTTCCCTCCTCCGGGGTTGTCATCATCGGGGCCAGTTCCAACATCCGTGATATTGTTTTTGTCGCTGATGATCCAATCGAAATCATCGATCAGGGAGTTTGTCCAGACACCAGAAATGGGGCAGGGTACACCACACTGAGCCACGCAATTTATTTGGGCGTTAAAATCTTCTTTTAGCGAAATAGTTGGAGGAGAACAGGTTGTCGAAAAACTCACTGGGCATGAGTTGATGGAAAAACCAGTAGAGCATTTGTCCCTGATGTATAATTGGTAGGAGGTGGACGGGTCTAAATTGTGCAGCCGCAAAGGAGGGCAACTATCTAAAACGACACTGGAAATATTTGGTGCTCCGGCTTGGGAGCCACTGCCCGGTAAAAAACCAATCGGCCCAAATTCCAAATACGTACTGTCACAATTGCTACCGGGCATCCAATCTAATAATACGGTAGTTGAATCTACCGAAACCACCTCAACTTCCGTTGGGTTTAGACATGCCATAGCTTCAAACACCAGTTCCACATACTCCAATGTACCTTCGTGTTCTTTGCCATCATCACAGATTTGGATAATCCAAAAATCGTTTGGATTGGTGCCATCATGAATGGGCATGAAGCTTTGCTCAGGCAAAAATTTTCCTATAAATGGTGCGTGTCCCTCCGTAATAGAAGGTGTATTACAAGCATCGGGACTATTGCCCGAAATAAAGACAGCCGCTTGGCTGCAATCATTGGGATTGCCATAAAAGTCTTGTCCACTGCCATTATCTGTTGACAATTCCAACACCAACGTCATTTGGTGAGATTAGCTTGATGTCCAAATCGGCATCCCATTCATGGGCAATTATCAATCTAACCTCTTTGAGGTACATATCCTGGCCAAGTGCATTGCTGGGAGCATTGGTAACATTAATTTGGAAAAAATGGGAAGCATCGCAGCTGAAATCCTTAATGGGTAAGCCAAGGTTGCAGCCGGATGGGTTATTTAAAACTGGAGGCAGGGTTGTTTCCGATTTGAGAAGGGAAGGGTAAAAGCCGCTCAGCAAACATGTCCAAAGGTATATGATCCGAATCGTAGAATGAGGCATATTGGTTGTTCCTGATAAAGTGTTTTTAGAATGAATTTCAGGTGTTTAAAAGGTGTACTGCAGGTGTGGGAGGGCTTTCGTTCAACATGGATCATAATTGTGCGCAATCAAATAAAGGGCAAAAATAATTAATTTTCGTTCTCCTTTGCAAGTCTGCCTATCCTATTTCAGGAAAGATTTAATTAATGTCCGTAAATAGTTGAATTAGAGAGAGGTGGATTAAATAGCTGTGCAATGAGTATTTATTTGATGGGTTAATAACAAAGTTGAATGACTTGCTTTTGTTAGGAAAACAATTTCGTGAAACCGATTGTCGGCTATCAATTTGCTTTATTTAATAATTTATTGTTTTTTTTAATAAATACAGCTGCTGAAAGGCTTTTTGGCAAACCATTTGAAATTTTCGGAATAAAATTAAAAAATCAGAGAGCCAGGCCTTTATTTTGCATAAATTTGCCGGAGGAACAAAAGGATCAATGATACTTCCATGAACACTTTTCATAAAAATCAATTCCCACTTATTCTGCTATTGGTATTAACCATTGCGTCCATCTTTGGCTGTAAGGGTGATGATGATACCTCCCCAACAGAAGTTGAACTCGTTAAGGATGAGGCAGCCACCGTTCCATTGGCTTGGATGAGCCTTTTCCAAGAAATTGATCGATATACACAAGATTTCAGACCCATACCATCGGCCAGAGCCTTGGCCTACATCAATTTAGCAGCCTATGAGTCAGTGATGGTTGGCATGCCGGAATTCAAATCGTTGCAAAGCCTTTATCCAGGGCTTTCGATGCCAACTACCACCAACCTGACTTATCATTATCCAACGGTGGTTAATACCGTTTATGCAAGCTTGTTCAAGCGGTTGCTGCCAGGGGAATTGATTTTGGCAGCGCAACAATCCAACCTTCAATTCGAGATACTTGCATTGGAGGATTCATTTAATCAAGAGTTTAGAACAAAAGTTGGATCAGAGATTTTTAACCGCTCCAAAGAACATGGGGAAGCGGTAGCTAACGCCGTTTGGGGGTGGTCAAAAACCGACCCTTTTGGACACGAAGCCTATAAAAACCCCCGACCAGATGGTTATTCCCCCCCGACTGGCCCTGGCTTGTGGGCTCCGACTAAGCCTGATTTTTCTAAAGCGCTTTTTCCTTATTGGGGCAACGGAAGGACCTTTGCCATAACTAACTCTGAGAAACTGGCGAGAGACCCGCTGGTTTTTAGTGAAGACCCCGGTTCCCAATTTTATGTTCAAGCTTTGGAAACGAAAAATGCGGTGGATAACCTTGATTTTACCAACCAATGGAAAGCGGAATTCTGGAGCGATGATTTTCTTGGTGAAACATTCAGTGTGCCGACAAGGTGGATTTCCATTGCCAGTCAGGTTATTGAAAAAGATCATTGCCACCTTGAAACAGCCTTATATGCCTATGCCAAGCTCTCGATTGCCATGAATGATGCTTTTGTGGCTGCTTGGCATTCTAAATATACTTTCAGTGTAGAGCGGCCCGTGACTTATATCAATCGAGTTTTAGATGCTGATTGGGCCCCGCACCGTGACTTTTCGCCTTCGTTCCCAGCTTACCCTTCTGGCCATGCAACAGTTGGTGCAGCCGCTGCGGAAGTTCTTTCCCACATCTTTGGTTACAGCTATGCTATGACAGACAATAGCCACGAAGACAGAACTGAATTTTTGGGCATGCCCCGTAGTTTTGATACATTTTATCAAATGGCTGAGGAAAATGCTGATTCACGTATCTTCTTGGGAGTCCACTTTAGGATGGATTCGGAAGAGGGGCTGAATCTTGGATACAAGGTAGGAAGGAAGGTAAACCAGATGCCTTTCAAATAAATTTCTCACTCAAGTTTCCTTTCTTTCTAATTGAAAATCCGTCCATTCATAGTTCGCATAGAATTTGCAAGTTAGATTTGACCCATCCATTTTTCGGATGAGTGAAAATGGTAGATTCTAAATTATGCGAAAACTAAAATTGCTGTTTGTCCTCTGTTTGCTTTCCACTTATATCTCTTCTCAAAATAGTTATGAATTTGGGGTGGCCATAGGCTATACCAATTATGTCGGTGACTTGGTTGTCCCGACATTTACTTTTGCCCATGCCCGTCCAGCCATCGGGTTGATCGGTAAGTCACAACTAACTACTAATCTGGCAGTTAGGGCGAATTTTCTTTTTGGAAGATTGATTGGAGACGATCAGAATTACCAGAGAAATATAAAGCGGGGCAATCGATTCAAAGCTTCCATTTTTGAATTTTCCTTCATGGGAGAATATGATTTGTTAGGAAAAAGGCGATTTCCCAAAAATGAAGCGGCAAGACAAATTTTATCCCCGTACGTGTTTGCAGGAATTGGCCTGATCGCTTTGAGTTCATCAATCCACTACGGACGATCCGATAATCCCGATATAGCTGCTAACAGTAGCCAAATCCATCCTGCCATACCAATGGGGATGGGGTTGAGGAAAGATGTCGCCAACCGCTGGCATCTGACCATGGAATGGGGAGTCCGGTTGACTTTTTCAGACTATTTGGATGGGGTGAAATATTCAGGCGATCCAAATGATAATGATGCTTATTTTTTTGGAGGATTCACCGTTGGATTTAATATTGATTCGTTTGTTGAAAAGGAAACGCAATCGGAAGAAAAGTTATACACCCATCCATTTTAAAAAGAATGTTTCCACCGATAAATTATGCTGAAAATGGGTTTTATAAAACGGTCAATTAATGTCTTGGCATAAATGAGTGCAGCCATTTTTATGGAGAAACAAAAATTCAATACTCCTAACCTTCGTATTTCCCATTCCCTCCCATTCAATTATTAATTTGAAAGCGACCTCCTTTTTTTCAATGAATTTTAATTACACCAACTAGTCTTGAGCGAACTGCACAATTGTAATTCCTAAACTTTCAGCCATTTATGAAAAAAAAACGCATTTGTAGTTCTTTTTTACAAACCTCTTTCTATACCTTTGTTGTGGTTGAAAAACCAGCCCACACTAACATCAAGACTGACAACCAACCGCCCATGTTTAATTTTGGTTGGTTATCCTATCTCCTTGAGTACCGAGAACCCTTTTCACATTATTGGAATTTAACACCTAATTTGTTTTCGATTTAATCCTAACCCCACATGAATCCAAACAGGAAATGATTGATGAAATGTGCTTGCTGCATAATGATTCAAATCCCTCCCGTTTTTTATTAGCTTTTTTAAACCTTACAAACATCGCTGGAAGTACATGGGCATTGAAAGCTAAAGCTGTTTGTGAGTTTTTTTTGAAACCTAAAAAACCAGAAAAGGCATTTTTTACACCACACCACACCACACCACACCTGCCTTGTTAACACCCACTTTAGAACATCCTTTTAAGGTAGCTATGCTATGTTGAAAATGGGGATTTAAGTTAATGTTATTTCCTTCCATTTTCTCAACGCAGGTCGCTGCCATCCCTGAACATTGTTGACCGACCGATTTAAGAACACCTTGAGACGTAACTCCAAGAGGGTCACTGTTTTGCCATTTGGTGAAAAACAGTTGTGGCCTTACTGGACAATCCTTAGGGGTGGGATTTTATTGGCCATACCGAGCACTTTAACCAGAAATACTCACTCATAACACCTTGGTTGAAAATCAAGAACAATTTCAAATTCATAAAAGCTATTTGCAATAATTGAATGCTGATTTGAATGCGGTTTTGATTTTCGCTAAAGACTTGCCAGCATTATGAAAATAACAACTACTTTAATCTTACTGCTTACACTCTCCTTCACGTCCTCCTTTTGCCAACAAACTGATTACCTAATGAGCAATTCTTTGACCCAGATCAATGACTGCGGAGGCTTTTTCCTGGATAGTGGCGGAGGTACTGGGACGTACGGGGCTAATGAAAATTTTACAACGACCATTTGTCCGCAAGGTAATGCTGGCACTCATGTACAACTGATATTCAGTGCACCCGATTTAGAATTGGGGGACGAACTTTGTTTTTTCGATGGGCCGAGTATTTTTTCACCTTCGCTGGGTTGTGCAAGCGATTTTAATGCGGGCGCAGCATTCATCATTCAAGCTACAGCACCAAACTCGTCTGGGTGTTTGACTATTACCTTTAATTCAAATGGAACGGAACAGGGAGAAGGTTGGAGCGCCGATATCAATTGTATTGCTGCCTGTCAAACCATTTTATCCGTCATTACTGATTCTGATCCCGCCATAGTCCCTGTTGATACGGGCTACATTAATATATGTCCGGGTGACCGGGTGTTTTTTACCGGGGCCGGGCAATACCCGCAAAATGGGGTGGTGTACAACCATTCTGATTTAACCAGCGAGTTCGAATGGAATTTTGGAGATGGCACTTCCACGCTTGGCCCTTCTGTTTCGCATGTTTATGATGAACCGGGGGGGTATGTTGTTGAATTGGAAATCACAGATCAGTTGGGTTGTAAAAATACCAATTTCATTAAGCAAAGAATCCGGGTAGCCCCCAAGCCTCATTTTGAGTTAGGCGTTTATGACAATAAATTATGTTCTGGTGATACAGTAGATTTATGGGCCATGGTCAACACGATGACCATGGGGCCAACAGTTTCAGTGTTGCCTGCTGAAGGTACTTTCCAAACGGGAGGCATCCGTTCCGATTCGCTACCGTTGCCAGACGGCAATGGATCTTCCTATTCGACTACCATCTCTTTCACCGATTTTGCACCGGGCCAGGTGCTAACCGATATCAATGATCTCATTGGGATTTTCGTCGATATGGAACATTCTTGGATGAGAGATTTACAAATTTCGATAACCTGCCCTGACGGAAATTCAGTCCTTTTGCATAACCACCCCGGCCAACTTGGAGGTGAGGTTTTTTTGGGAGTGCCTTACGAAAATGACGAAGGGCAAATGACTCCTATACCTGGCATCGGGTATAATTACGGATGGGCCGTAAACCCCGATTACAACTATACCTGGATCGAATATGCTAATTGGTTTTTTCCGCAAACCTTGCCAGCGGGCACTTATGAATCCTTTGAGCCATTGAGTAATCTTGTCGGCTGTCCATTGAATGGTGATTGGACGATTGAAGTAACGGATTTGTGGTCTATCGATAACGGGAATATTTTTTCTTGGTCGATTCAATTCAAGGATGATCTGTTTCCTGCATTGGAAACATTTAGCCCTGACCTTGTCAATTGGTCTTGGGCAAATCATGAGTCCATTTTTTACCAGACCCCAGACAGCATTTCCACCGCTCCCATCAATGCAGGAGAAGTTGCCTATACCTTCATGGTGGAGGATGAATTCGGATGCCTGTGGGATACCATGGTCAACATTCAGGTATTGCCTTTTACCCACCCAGATTGTTATGAATGTGAAAAACTGTTAAGCCCATTTCCAGATACAAATATTTGTTTAGGTGGTTCTGTCGATTTAGATGTTTCAACGCCTTTGTTGAATGACGACATCACGTTTGAATCTTATGATTATTATGAAATCGGGGCTTCCAACCATCCACCTGCTTCTCCCTATATTTCCACCATCAATGTCAACTCCATCCATCCATTAAATATTAGCGATCCGGCTGTGGACATCGTTTCCATATGCCTAGATTTAGAAACTGATTTTGATGCAGATATTAACATCTTCCTGGTTGCTCCAACTGGCCAGTTATTTATGCTTTCAACAAATAATGGGGGCGGAGGAGATAATTATACCCAAACCTGTTTTACCCCAACTGCGGTAACACCTATCACTGCTGGGGTTGCCCCTTTCACCGGGGAATATTTGCCGGAGGCTAACTGGTCAGTGCTTACCGGACTACCCATCAACGGTTCTTGGTCTTTGAGAATTTCGGATCAATTTGGTGTAAATGCAATGGGGCGGCTGAACTGGTGGAGCATAACGTTCAGGACTGATAATGAAGTAACTTATGATTGGTCTCCAGCCATTGGATTGAGCTGCACCGATTGCCCGAACCCAACAGCCATGCCAGATGTGACTACAAATTACACAGTGACAGCCAGCGACATATACGGATGTTCCGCCGAGGAGGAAATAGAAATTAATGTGCAAATTGATTACTTTGCGCCCGATGTACAAATGACAGATTTTCCGGGTGGTATTGTTGAAATAACTTGGAATGATGTGAATCCTGGAAATGGTTATGAAGTAAATATTAACAATACTGGATGGGTACCATCCAACAATGGAAATCTCGCACACATGATCAACGGATTAAACTTTGGGGACGTCATCAATGCGCAAGTCAGATCACTCGTTTTAACTACAGCTTGTACCATAGGCATTGGGATGTCTTCTATTACCTATAGTTTCTGCTCGGTAACTGCGACTATTACGACACCACCTCCTTATGAGGTACAGTGTTACAATTCTTGTGATGAATCTATCCAAATTTCAGCAGTCGGAGTTGCACCATTTTCCTTCAATGTCATGGGCCCGGGTGGGAATAATTTTACCCAACCAACAGGAAATCTGGTTGATCTATGTTCAGGCGATTACACGGTAGTCGTTACGGATGCAACAGGATGCACAGACATGGTGCAGTTCTCAGTTGCGAATAAATCAATTATTACCGTTTCCCCCTCGCAACAATCAGCCGTTAGCTGCTTTGGTGAATCGGATGGATGTGGAACGGTAGTAGCGACGGGTGGTGTAGGAGGTTATACCTTCACTTGGTTAGACCCGAATATGTCCATTGGTCAAACAGTATGTGGCTTGCCAGCGGGTTTTATTCAGGTAACTGCCACCGATGCTAATGGTTGTGTCGGGAATGGCGCAACTACTATCACCCAACCGCCTCTATTAGAAGTTAGCGTTACATTTACAGATGTCAATTGTACTGGAGGAAATGATGGTACGGCAACCGCTACTGTTACTGGTGGGACTGCGCCTTATACCTATACGTGGAGCAGTGGTGATACGCCCAATGACCCAACTACTGGGGGGCTTACAGCTGGCAATTATACATTGATAGTTCGAGATAAAAACGATTGTGAAGTGACCGCCGACGTTGACATCAGCGAGCCGCCAAATGGCTTACAGTTAACCATCACTTCAGAAAGAGGTTGTTTTGGTGAAAACACCAATAAAGCATCAGTTGCAGTAGTGGGTGGCACCGCTCCTTACGACTATGCATGGATGCCAACCGGTGCGACAACGCCTGCTATCGATAATTTGCCAAATGGAAATTTCACAGTGACAGTAACGGATGCAAAGGGGTGTACCGAAACGGCAACTGTAGCTGTCGACGATTTGGATGCCATCGCCATCGAATTAGCTTTCACTCCGCCTGCCTGCCACAACGGTAATGATGGTGCGATGGCGGTTAATATTGCAACAGGTGGGACTGGAATGGGATATACTTTTCAATGGAGTACCGGCGACCAAGATGATTTCATTAATGGTCTGACAGGTGCTTTGGTTTATTCGGTAACGGTAACTGATTCCCGTGGGTGTTCTGGCACAAATTCCAGGTTGCTTCCAAACCCAGATCCTATGGCACCAGATGCAACACTTTCGGATGTTTCTTGCAACGGATTAGGTGATGGGGAAATAACGATCAACTCTGTTGCCAACAGCAATGGCGATGTTACTTACCAGTGGGGCCCAGCGACAGGCAACCAGACATCTGCTACTGTAGTTGGCCTGACAGCTGGGGATTATAGTTTGGTGGTCACCGATACAGAGGGCTGTACTATTTCAACGATCTATTCAATTGAAGAACCTGATGCAATTGTCGCAGATTATTCCATTGTCAAGAATGACTGCTTTGGCGCAAGCGATGGGTCCGTTGATTCGCAAGTGTCCGGGGGGACAGGCCCCTATTCTTTTATTTGGTCAAATGGAACAACTTCCGCAAAATTGACGGATGTGCCATCTGATTTATACTATGTGACAATTACAGATGCCAATCAATGCCAATACTTAGATTCGGTTTTTGTTGATCAACCTGCCGTAGTTACTATCACTCCAATGGTTGAGGATGCCTCCTGTTTCGGATCAAAAGACGGTTCTGTAACCGCAGAGGCTATCGGCGGAACTGCCCCCTATAAATACAGCTTGGATGGAACGCAGTTTTTTGGCAGTAAAACATTGATTGCCTTGGAAGCTGGTGATTACCGGGTCTATGTAAAAGATGCCAATGACTGTGTTTACACCGCCGATTTTGCGATCAATCAACCACCTGAATTGTCCGTGGTCATTTTTGCTAATAATGTTACAGATGATGAGTTGACCATCATATCTGGGGAAACGGTTGCTTTGGATGCGGAAGTAAACAACGCCATGGGGATGGTCAGCTACGATTGGTCGGCAAGTTGGTGCAGTTCCCTGACTTGTGCAGCAGCGGATACTACTGACTGTGGAATCAATATTGATTGCCCCAATCCTACGGCCTTTCCAGACTATACCAATGATTATTTTCTGTTGATTGAAGACGAAAATGGTTGCAAAGCAGAAGACCAAGTTCAAATTCATGTTCGAAAAATTCGCTCAGTTGTTGTGCCAACAGGTTTCTCTCCCAATGGCGATAATATTAACAATCGTCTCTCAGTGCATGGAAGGTCAGGTACGATGATCGATCTGTTCCAAGTGTTTGACCGCTGGGGAGAATTGGTTTATCAGGATACTGAAATAGAGGTCAACGACGTCTCACGTGGTTGGGATGGCACTTTTAAATCTAAGGACATGCCTCCCGGCGTGTACGTCTGGTATTTGGAAGCGACGTATGAGGATGGAATGAAGGAAAGTTTCAAAGGCGAAACAACATTGATCAGGTAAAAAATTGCAAATCCTTTCTTTCTAATTGGGAAAATTTCCCCGATTAGCATGGATTAAAATATCAATATAATGAAATCAAAACTACTTATTCTCTCCATTTTTTCTTTTTTCCTTTTTGGGGAAATGAAGGCTCAGGATCCTCAATTGGTTCAGTTTTATGCAGCCCCATTGCAGTTAAATCCAGCCATGACGGGGGTCTATCCTGGCAAATGGCGGGCTATTGCCAACTACCGGGAACAGTGGAGCAGCATTCTCAATACCCGCCCATTTCGGACTATTAGTGCCAGTTTTGACGCAAAAAGCGAAGTAGGCCAGGGTGATTACGTGGCCTATGGCTTCACCGCCTTGAGGGACGAAGCTGGGCAATCCAATTACACTCGCACTGCAGTCGATTTGTCCTTGGCTTTTATGAAACAATTGGGTGGTAGCCGCTACCGGGGCTTCGACCAATACCTGGTAGGTGGCGCGCAATTGGGTTTCGGACAACATTCCATCAGCCCTGATAATCTCTGGTTTAGTACCCAGTTCAACACTACGACCGAGGAAATAGACCAAAGTATTGCAAGTGGGGAAACCATCATGGGGAGTAGCGATATGTACCTAAATATCAATGCAGGCCTCCTTTGGTATGCAGTTTTTGACGACAACAAAAGCCTTTATGTTGGTGGTGCTTTGCATCATGTCAATCAGCCGGAAGTTTCATTTATTGCCAATAGCAGCAAGTATTCATTAGAAACTAAAATGACTGCTCACGTAGGCGGTGAGATTCCATTTTCTTCCAAATTAAGTATCCTACCTGCCGTTGCTGTGATTAGCCAAGGGCCATCTCTCATTTCTTTATATGGCGCAAATTTCCGCCTCACCAACCGGGATTGGAAAGAATTGGCAATCCGGGCCGGTGCTTGGGGGCATTTAGTAAAAGATGTTGAAGGAAATATTGCCACACCAGCGGTTACTGTTACCACCATTTTGGAAGTAGAAAATTGGAATTTTGGCATCAGTTACGATATTGCTGCCAACCAATTAGCCCCTCCAACCAATAATCGTGGAGCATTTGAATTGTCTGTCATTTATTATCAAAAATCATCTGGAAGAAGATACAAGACAGTTTGTCCAAAGATGTAACTTTTAAAAAACAACTTGTTCATTAAATGCCATTTTCAATTTAAATTGAAAATGGCATTTTTGCTTAAAAGAAAACCGCCAGTGCCATTTTTTTTATTAATAATACTTGGCTAATATTAAGTTGCACATTTCAAGCATTTTACGTTTTAACCATAATGGCCATTTACGTCCTGTGTCATGTTTTTTATTAGAGACGGCATAGTTTTGGAAATGTGGGGAATTATCCATACCCTCCCACCATTAATTGAAAACCCTTTTTTATTTGGACGAGAAAGAAACTCTAATAATTGGTTTTCTGTTTTTTTTACACCTCCATTATTTTTGTTTTCGTAACTGTCATTTTGAAAAAAAGAAAAATTTACCCGTTGAATTTTCAAGATTAGATATTTGAATACTATTCCAATATCGTGAGCTTATTATTTAATAGGTATTGCTCTAAGATAATTTTGAAGGAGAATTTAACCTTTTTTGGATTTTTTAATAGGTTGTTTAATTGAAAAATAAATAGCCTATGGTCCGAAGAAGGTTATTCTTTTTTAAAGTAATCCCAACAGACGGGCATGTTTCATGATTTCTTCTTGGTTGGATACTTTTAATTTACCTGTTAATATGGCCATGACGGGATTCATTTGCCCATTTAACAATTTAATAAAATGAACATCTTTTGATTGAATAATACATTTTGCTTCGCCATATAAATTGTCATAAATAAACATCTTTCCTTCTCGGACTTCCACGCAAAATTGCCCGCCCTTTTCTCCTAAAATATTAAAATGAAAGTTGGTCTCAATTTCAATCAACCATTCTTCTTTTATTTTTTCTGGCAAGAGTTCAAAAAAATCTTTGGCTGAACTGATTTCTATTTTCGGTAAATTATTTATGTCCATTCTGATTTATTATTTTATTCAAAGATTGATATAAATAGTTGAAACTCCAATTTGTGGGTCGGAAATATTTTAAGATAAAATAGGTGATCTATTAATAGTAGAGGCTAAAATAAATTAAGCCGGGGGGCGGTATTTTTACAATAAAAATAGGGATTACATTGGCACATGGTCTTCTTAGTGTTTTCCATCTCAAACGTTTGTGCAGTTATGATAGACTATAATTAAATTCACTTTTTATTTCCTTAATAGTTTCCTTTTTTTGTGTTCTAAAATCAAATTTCAATATGCGCATTATCTTCATGGGGACACCTGAATTTGCGGTGCCTTCTTTAAAAATATTAATAGACAATGGTTACAATGTAGTGGCCGTTGTGACTGCCACTGACAAAACTGGCGGGAGGGGTGGTAAAAAATTGATCGAATCGGCAGTGAAAAAATTTGCGGTTAGTCAAAACATTCCCGTCTTGCAACCAACCAATTTAAAATCGCCGAGTTTTCTGGAAGAATTAGCGTCCTTCCGGGCTGATCTACAAATAGTGGTAGCCTTCCGGATGTTGCCGGAGGCCGTTTGGGATATGCCAACTTTGGGCACTTTCAATCTTCACGGATCTTTGTTGCCGAAATACCGGGGGGCTGCGCCGATCAATTGGGCGATCATCAATGGCGAATCAGAAACTGGGGCAACCACCTTTTTTATCAGGCATGAAATCGATACGGGTGATGTATTGTTTCAGGAAAAAATGCCGATCGAAGAAAATGATACCGCTGGGGATGTCCATGACAAAATGATGGAAATGGGGGCAGGGTTGGTTTTGAAAACTGTAAAAGCCATTGAAAATGGAGATTATGTTTTGCAAAAACAAGATGAAAGCCTGGTTTGTAAAGCCCCTAAAATTTTTAATGAAACTTGCGAGATTAATTTTTTCCAACCTGCAAAAAAAGTACATGATTTTATCCGTGGGCTTAGTCCTTATCCCGGTGCATGGACGTTAATTGATGGGCATGCAATTTTGGAAAATGGAGAAGCATGGGAGCAAATAAGCTGGGAGAAAATTAAAGGGGAATCTTTGAAAATATTTAAAACAGAAAAATTAATTAATCCGCATAAACACCAGCCCGGGCAATTATTAACTGATGGGAAAAAGAAATTATTTATTGCTTGCCAAGATGGATCTATCGAAGTTTTAGAACTCCAACTCCGTGGGCGCAAACGAATGAGCAGTGCGGATTTTTTAAATGGAATGCGGTCATAAGCAGTGGAATAAAGGTTCATAAATTTTAAATTCATGAACCTTTAATCCACTAATACTTATCAATATTTATTAACAATTATTTTTTTGCTGAAATAACCATCATTTGTCTCAATGGATAAAAAATAAATGCCATTTTTCCAGCTATTACTTTGCCCTGATAAATAAACATTTAATTGCACAAAATCACCTGTCGTATTTCCCAATAATTTTCCTGACTCATCATAGATATTTAAGGTTGCCTTTTTATCTATTGAAAATTCATTTTCCCAAATTAAAGTGATCGGACCATTTGTTGGGTTGGGCACAATGGACAAGCCTGATAGACGATCTTTTTCTACATTGGCACTTGCTTGCAAAACCCAAACCAAGCCTCCGTTTGGCTCGGCACCACCATTTGCATAGCCTTTGAAATCATGGATTTTTTCAAATGCCGAACCATCAGGTTTAATTCTAAAAACAACGCCTTGGTCGAATTCACCCCCAGCTTTGGTCACGCCATAAAGCCAATCACCGGTAGGAGAGGACATCAAACTGCCTTGCGGTGAAATCCCATTGATCACATCCAAATGATGGATGGTTTCAAAGGTCTGGCCATCCGTAGAAATTCGGTAAATTGTCCCAACGAGGTTGTTACCGCCATTGATGGTCATCCCGTACAAAAAGCCATCGTGGTTGGAAACAAGTGGGCCGGCAGGTGTGCCGTTTGCAGTTTGGTTAAAATTTTTCAGCACTTCAAAATTGCTTCCGTCCTTTTTCAATCTGAACAAAGTCCCCTCTTCGTCGGAGGATGAACTTCCTCCAAAAACGGTAACACCGTAGAGTAGTTGGTCATTACCTTCCAACAAGTTGTACCGTGGCGCCCGACCTGTATTTCCGTTGGAAACAAAATGGTAGATCGCTTCCAGGTTAGAGCCATCTTTATCCAGCCTAAAAATGGTGCCCGCACCAGTATTGCCACCGCTTTGGGTCGCTCCGTACAATTTGCCATCAGAGCCCTCGATCAGGCCTGCCTGTGGCAAAGCACCCAACTCACCAACAATGGAGAAGGTATGTAACAATGAAAAAGCACTGTTGGATGGGTCCATTTTAAAGATAGTTCCGTTGTTGAATTCGCCCTTGTAAGTGGCTGTTCCGTAGACCATCCCATCCGACCCCACCAGTAATGAACTGGATGGGGACGCACCCGATTGGCCATCAAAATGGTAAATGGTTTCAAAGAAAGTGCCGTCGGCTTTCAGCCTAAATAAGGAGCCAAAGCCATGATCGCCACCTTCTTGAGTAGAGCCATACACCCAACCATTGCTGGCCAAGGAAGGCAAAGCGGTGGGGAAATAGCCGTTTACATTGGTTTTGGAAAAATCAACCAATTCAGTGAATCCGGAACCGTCCTCTTCTATGGAAAATAACGTACCGCCATTACTGTCTCCACCTTCTGAAGTGGTGCCATATAGTTGTCCGTTTGAAGCGGTGACCCCTGCATGGGGCTTCGCACCCGCTCCATCAAATTCATGGATGACTGTAAACCCTGTCCCGTTTTTATTGATTTTATAAACAACTCCATTTTCATACGTGCCTCCTCTCTGGGTCGTGCCGTACAGCGCCCCATCTGCGCCTTCCTCCAGTTGGTTGCCTGCAAAAGGATTGCGGCCTTGGATATTGTTAAATTCATGCAAAATAGAGTAGTTGTCCCCATTTTTATCCATGCTAAAAACGATGCCTACATAGCTGGCACCACCTGAAAACGTCGTCCCGTACAATTTTCCATCGGATGCTTCCAGAAGGGTTCCGTACGGTTCATTGCCATCGTTTGGGTCGAAATTGAAAGTTTTCAATAATTGCAATCCAGTCCCATCTTTTTGGATTTTAAAAACGGAACCAGCCAGATCGGGCCCACCTGTATACAGCGTACCATACAATGAGCCATTGCTATCCTCGATAAATCCACCAAAGGGATTGCGGCCGTCTTCGATACCCAAAAATGAATAGAGCATCGAAAACCCGGACCCATCTTTGGCAATTTTATAAACTGTTCCGTCGCCGTATGATCCCCCTTGGTTGGCCATGCCGTATAAAAAACCATCGGGTGATTCATGCAGGGCTCCAATTGGCATCTCTCCATCCGCCCCATTGAAATGATGAAGGACTGAGAAATTGCCGCCATTTTTATCCAAACTATAAATGAGGCCAGCCGATTGGTCACCACCCAAAGTAGTGGTGCCGTAAAGCTTACCATCCGATCCTTCGATCGGGGCAGAGCGAGGGCCAGCTCCGTCATTTATGGTGAAGGAATGGAGTACCTCGAAGTTGCTGCCGTTCGCTTCTACTTTATAAACGCTACCCGATTTGGCTGTTCCGCCATCATACGTGACGCCATAAAATTTCCCATCCGACCCGAGCGTGAGGCCTGCATAAACAGTATGTGGGCCGACCTCGTCGAAGTTATGTTGCAAGGTGAAATCTTTGCCATCTGGTGAAAGGGAGAAGATGGTGCCTGTATTGGAACTTCCACCTTTGGAAGTGATGCCCATCAATTGAGGGGAGCTTTGCGAAAATGCCACCGCGGAGGTGATTAAAAGGAAAGCCAGCGTAAGGATGTTACGTGTCATAAGTGTTCGTTTTGGTTAATGTCTATGAGATGGCCACGGTTGGATTTTTTCAGTAAATACCAGCAATGGCGTCTTTTTATGTTTGACCAACTCAAGTTGCTGGTCAATTATATGTTCAATTTTTTCCTTTAAAAGAGATTGGAGTCGTAAATAGGGTAGGTTGTTATTCTGATTTTGGAAGGGCAAATATAAAATAATAGCCTTCGGATTTCCTATGCCTGAGGGTTGATTTATAAGCAAGCCTTTTAAAGCCTTACAAATTGAAAAATAAAGGGCTTTCTCCTAAAATGTCAACTTTCAAGAAGTCAAGGGAAATGGACGAATTTTTACACGAGAGCCGAGGTTTTGAGACCTGTTGATTGCACACAGAATAGCTCGTTGAAAATGAGCGGGAAAACATCTACCATCTAGTAACCCCTGATTTCAATCAGGGGTGTTTAGGTATCCATGCCCCACATCTAACATCTTTTCAGAACATCACATCTGCCTGTAAATGTTGATGTTTTGTAAAGATGATAGATGCGTGTGGGGCATTCAGGATGCCCGCCGTTAAAACGGCGGGTTATTAGATGATAGATGTTTGCCGCACACCAATTCTATGGGTAATGGATAGGGTTTTTAGCCCCGCAAATTGAAAATTAATATTTGAGTATTCTTTTTTTTAAACACAATAGACACATTAGCATGTATTAGAATTTTCAGCCGCCAAAGGCGGCTGATCCAAAACTAATTTTACCTATGTGTCTAATGTGTTTCAAAAAAGTCAATGCTTTTCTAAAATTATTAATTTTCAAAAGGGCTTTCTTATAAAAGTGGAATGAATGCATTTTGCAAGGCAGCCGGGGTTTCAAAACCCCGGCTGCCTTGCTAAAAATCAATCAATTTAGATAATTGAATCAATTTCTATTTTTTATGAGAAAGCCCTTTAATTTTCAATTTGCTGCCCTATGAACCCTGTAGATGTCTACACTGCTTTTTTTCGTTACAAAATTTGAATATTGCACTTTACACAAATTCTTAGCTCAAAATAACTATTCAACTAATCACCAATCACTAATATGCAAGCCATCAACATCCAGGAAAAATTCAACCTCTTCACCGATCATTGGTCGCCCAAGATCATTGGCAAACTGAACGGTCAGCACGTCAAATTGGCCAAAGTCAAAGGTGAATTTGTCTGGCACGACCATGCCCATGAAGACGAGCTGTTCCTCATTATCAAAGGCACTTTAAAATTAGAATTCAGGGATAAAACAGTGGAACTGAAAGAAGGCGAAATGCTCATTGTCCCAAAAGGTGTGGAACACAAACCCATCGCCGAAGAAGAAGTTTGGCTGCTTTTATTTGAGCCTGCTGCCACCAAGCATACCGGCGATGTGAAGCATGAATTGACGGTGGAGGAGTGTGAGTTTATTTAATGATGAATGGTAAACGGTGAATGGTTAATGACGCATCTCATTTACCACTTACCGTTTACCGCTCACCATTTCTTACAATAGTAAATGCACTCCAAGGGAATATTCAACATCGTTTTCACCTTTACCTCATCGAAAATGCTTTTGAATTTTTTCACATGGGCTTTGGAGTACAATACTTGGTGGAAATAATGCCCGCTTTCCAGCGCCCCATAAGCCCCTTCTAAAATGGTGCGGCTCATTTCCTTAGAAAAAAAAGTGAACGGGATGGATGAGACAAAAGCATGAACCGGCACGCCAACATGCTTGGCTAAATTCTCTGCTCCGTCATTGACGATCACCAACCGTTCATCCTTTATTTGCGAAGCGACATGATCGCAAAACTCTTCATTTACTTCAAAGGCAAATAGTTTGGAAGTTGGGGAAATGGTCTGCAAAATCTCCTTGGTGATATTGCCGTGCCCCATGCCAAATTCGACAATGACCTGGTTGGCGGCGGTGGGGAGTTTGGAGGTTATTTCGAGTTCGACCCGGCGGCTGGTCTCTTTGAAAGCCCCCGTGACGAGGATGTTTTTGGTAAATTCGAGGGAAGTTTTTATAGTATTTTTCATCAAGTTAGTTGCGTTGCTGAGGTCGTAGTTGACTGCAAAACTAACAAAACCGATGAAGAATACTTTGGTGGCATTATAGAACCATCAACTTCCCACTCCCCACATACGAGCCATCCCTTGTTATTTTGAAAAAATAAATGCCGGATGGCAATGTCCCCCGCTGTAGTTCAAACCCCGTCCCGAAAGCTTTTTCATCCCTCACCACTTGCCCGCCCGGCGTCACCAACAATAAGTGCAGCAATCCTGGTTCGGTATTTTTCAACTGCAACAAAACGCTGTCCGTCAAGGGGTTAGGCATGATGCGCACTTGAGGTTTTACTTGGGTTAAATTTTCTGTATCAACGTAAGTCCAAGGGAATATCTGCCCCACACTGTGCGAAACAATATTTGTCTTAATTGGTGGCCTGATGTCAATATGAATATATGCCGTGTTATTGATATAAGTCCCGTTCCCGTTGCCTTCTGCTTGTGAGATTTTGAAACGGACAAAACCACGTGAAGCGGGCTCATTTGTAGTATTACGAGGCAGGTTTATGTTGTTAAAAGTAAAAATGGGCCAGCCTTCTGGCGAAATGGAATATTCGTAAGCATGGCTGGAAGCCCCCGGGCGCAAGGTTGAAAAATCCAGTTCTTCTCTTAACAGATCTACAATGACGACATTATATGCAGTGTCAGCAACTGTATTTTGAAAACGAATCAGGTATTCTATATCCGTCTCCGGCTCAATCAGGTGGGCATCACCGAAGCCAACTGGAAAAGCCTGCTTACCGTTGGCATCATAAGAATCGATATTTTGTTGGCAATCTATGTCCAGGAATGGACTAGTTTCTGAGTTGGAGAACTGGGTGAAAAAACCAAGGCTCACCCACCCGTCACAACCTTCAATGGATGCACCGGTGGAAGAAGCACCGGATGGATGTTTGGGTGATTGCTCTGCTTCTAAATGGAATGTACTGCCATTGCCAAAAAGAGAAATACTTATAAATTGCCCTGCATCTAATTGAAAAATACCTTCCATCATGACATCCTCATCTTCTAGGATGATGTAGTTCAACTGCTGTGTCATATCTCCACTACCCTCATTTTGGATAGTAAAAATAACAGAATCACCCACACATTCGGCATCTACTTCTACGTTTGAATTATCCCATAAAGCAGAAGACATAAAACAAAGGCTGTCAGGGAAAACATGTGCTTCGGAACAATGCGTTTGTCCCAGAACAGTTGAGTCACAATCTAGATAAGCTGTGACTTGAAAATTGCCACATTCATTGATTTCCACCGTGCCAAGGTCAAAAGAGAGTTTGTTCCCGTTTTGGTTTGCCAAGGGTATAGATGAGGATTGATAGGTCAGAAAAGTATCGAGGGATATCTCGATATAGGCGCCTTCAGCGGGAAGTCTCCCATAATTACAATATTGGACGGTATAAGTATTTTCAAAACAGCGACGGAGGAATGGGGCTGTCATAGAAACCTCTACCAAAGGACATTCCTCAACATTCTGGACTGAAAAATCAATATCTATTTGTAGCCCTGCAATGTCCGCAACTATAGGTATGTTGTTATTGCAAACAGAAGAATAAACACCAAGGTTAGTAATTTGGATTTCGTAATTATTTGGGAACAAGATCGGTAAAGAATAGTGCCCATTACTATCTGTATAAACAGAAAAGGATAGGTTCTCACCTACACCTCGCACCAATAATCCAGCTAACGGCGTTTCCGTCGCATCTGACAAACAATCCAAATTAATATCTATAGTAACACGGCCTTCAACAACAGAAAACCCCGATTCTATAGGAGGTAAGTTCATCAAAAAAATGTCAAACCCATTTTGATCCGTATTAGCATATCCACACACAATTGTGTTTTCCTGAGCGTCAAGAAATACACTGGTGGCCACTTCAAGCCTATTGGTTCCATATTGAAAATAATAAGTTTCATTTCCTAAATCATCAATCTGAAAAACCCAGCAATCGTAGTCAGTAAATTTGTTTTTTGCACCGACCAACAAATACTCGTTATTTGGAAGAACTACTACATCTCTTAGCTCCCCAAACTGAGTTGTCCATAGTTTCTGCCAGATCAAGTTACCTACATCATCAACTTTAATACAAAACGGCTGATGATTTGAAATACCCGCCACCAAGTACCCACCCAAGGGTGAAGATGTCAAAGTATATCCTCTTTGCTCAATGTTTGGACTACGTAAAATAGTTGCCCACAAGAGTACTCCAGCAGAATTTAATTTAGCCACAAATAAATCAGAATTTTTGTCCTCACCGTAAATGTCATATGCATACCCCGTGAAAACAATATCTCCATTATCTTCCACGATTAAATCACTGGCTATAGTCCACGGAAGAGTGGAAACTTCGGCCAAATAACTGGTTGACCAAATCTCCTCCCCTTCCGGATTGGTTTTCATAATAAATGGAGAGTCTATATCACCATCGACACCACCTGTTCCGTACATTACGATATCCCCGTTAGGGGCAATTCCTAAGGCACTGGCAGTCCTATGTGACCAGGAGGATCCATAAGTTTTAATCCAAAGTCGATTACCACTGGCATCAAATTTCGCTAAGAAAATATGGTATTCCCCTCCTTTTCTACAAGAGCCATTCACCAAAAAATTCCCATTGTCAAGAATTTGGAGACCACGTGGTCCGGGACTACTAATTTCCCCAGCTATCACTAAATCTTCTAAAGCTTTTTTTTCAAACATTATGGAGCCATTCTCATCGGTTTTCAACATATAAAATCCTAAATCTATGTTTAGTCCGTTGTCTCCCAATCTAAAATTAGCGACAGCAATCGTTCCTCCATCTGGGCAAAGCGCAGCGACCTGATTCCTAGAAGGTACAGAACTCCCCCCTTCCCCATTTGTTAGACCATAGGTTTGAAACCAATTTTGTGAATAAGAAAAATGAATAGATAGCAAGAATAATAGAGATGCAAATGTTTTCTTCATAAGAATTATTTGAACTGATTTATTAGTTTATTTCAATTACAACAATGAGCGATATGTGTACTTTGAAATGCTTTGCTTTTCAAGATATAACTCATAAAAACTAAATATCAATAATTGTTTTTACTGATTTCAAATCTAATCTTTTATCTATTTTTTCTCATAAATCCTGCATCTATTCTACCCATTTAAACCATTTTGGCAATCTGAACAACATTAAACCCTCACCTCCTAAAACTCTTCAGTTTTTCTTTTCCGCCGATTTGACCATCTATAGCAAATGGAGGAGAAGATACAGTGTGAGCTAAACTTCTTTTAGGAGGCGAAGCGACGAAAGCATTGGCGGAACGGGAATGGCTGTTGTCGATCGTTGGAGAATCAAGTTAAACAAAAGCAAACTTTCTTACCGATAAACTGCCTTTTCGTTTTCAAATTCGAGGGTTCCATTTAATGGGATAATAGTTTTTACATTTGCGCTCCTAAACGTATTGCCGCAAATTAGAATTCACTATTAATCTGCCTCCCCGAGACCAACGTACAAGCAAAACTGAGGACTGCGAACTGTGAACTGAAAACTGAGAACTGAAAATAAATGATCCTACGTTCAGATAACCTTATCAAAAAATACGGCGACCGTACCGTCGTCCGGGGTGTATCACTGGAAGTGAACCAAGGCGAGATCGTTGGTCTGCTCGGCCCCAACGGCGCCGGTAAAACGACCACGTTTTACATGGTCGTTGGGTTCATCAAGCCCAATGGTGGAAAGGTCTATTTGGACCAACAGGACATTACAAAACAGCCGATGTACAAACGGGCAAGGCTCGGTATTGGGTATTTGCCGCAGGAGCCTTCCGTTTTCCGAAAGCTCAGCGTTGAAGACAACCTCAAGGCCGTGCTGGAAATGATGCCGATCCCAAAAGCGGAGCAAAAGGAACGGCTGGAAAAACTGATTGACGAATTTGGTCTCGAAAAAGTCCGCAAAAGCGCCGGGGACACCCTGTCTGGCGGTGAGCGGCGGCGCACAGAAATTGCCCGTGCACTGGCTTCCAACCCGCATTTCATCCTGCTCGACGAACCCTTTGCAGGCATCGACCCGATTGCCGTGGAGGACATCCAATCCATTGTTTACAAACTCAAAGCCCGCAACATCGGCATCCTCATCACCGACCACAACGTGCAGGAAACCCTTTCGATCACCGACCGGGCGTACTTGATGTACGACGGTAGCATCCTAAAAGACGGGACTGCGGAAGAACTGGCCGCTGACGAGCAGGTTCGCCGGCTTTATTTGGGGATGAATTTTGAATTGAAACGGAAAGTAGTGGACAGTAATCGGTAGCCATTGGACTTTAAAAATTTGGTTTTGCCTGCAACCTTTTTTTGAATTCTGACCTCTAATAATGGTGTTTTTACCTAACAATTTTCGGTTAATCAAAATCAAAGTTCAAATGAAAAAGCCTATTTTCTTCAGCATCCTTTTTTCGTTGATGTTTTTAACTTCTTCTTTTGGTCAGGAAAAACCAGTAACCTTCACCGTTTCGCTCAGCACAGATTCCATTTTGATGGACAATTATTTTGAGGTGAAATTCACGGTTGAAAATGCCGATGGGAAAAATTTTGAAGCACCTGATTTTTCCGAAAATTTTGAGGTGGTCAGTGGCCCTAATTTTTCTTCTTCCGTCAGCATGCTCAACGGCGAGGTGACACAAAGCATGTACATAACGTACTACCTCCGCCCAAAAGACATTGGCGCTTATTATATCCTCCCCGCCAGTGTCCAAGCCAATGGGCAAATTTTAGAAACGGCGCCGTTGGAGGTATTTGTCCATCCAAACCCAGATGGAATCCAGCAAGATCCGCCCATGAACAATGGAGATTTTCACATTCAATTTGCCGACCCGTTTGGCCAAGGTTCCCCTTTCGAAGAATTGTTCAAAGGATTTGATGGACAGGCTATGCCTTTTGGGTTTGACGAATTGTTCAAAGGGTTTGATGAGCAAGTTTCACCGGAAAATTTTAATGAAATGCTGAAACAATTCAACATGGATATGTCACAGGAGGAGATGGATGAAATGCTCAAGCAACTACAAGAGCAAATGCAACAGTTCGATTTTTCGTTTCCGCCCCCTCCTTCCGACGACCAGCAAACCATCCCTCAAAAGAAGCGCAAAACAACGCGTATCTAGTGCCAAGTGCTGAGAGCCGAGTCAACGCTCAGCTCTCAGCACGCTGCATTAGTCAAGTTCTTGCAGTCGGTATCCTTCAATAATTTGCACCAAGTGTTCCCCGATGTTTTCGCTGTTGCCAAACCCATCGTTTTGAAAAGCATTGGCGTAATTGATGTAATTCCCACCTTTTAAATTAGCATAATTGGCATCGAGGTATTTGCTGAAGTCCCGGAAACTCGACCAGGGCGATTCATATTTTCGATAGCTTGTGCCATGAAAAGATTGGCAGGCACTCCGCCAATCGCTGCTACACGGCAGGGCAAAATGGTTGCTGGCCTGCACGGACAAATCACGGGTACCAGCACAACTTTGATACATGGCCGTCGCTAAAATGACCGAAGCTGGAATGCCGAACCGTTCTTGCTCTGCTTTGGCTACCTCAGCGAAACGTTGGAGGTATTGGTGCTTGGTTGTTTCGTTGATGGTATTCAATTCGGCCAAAGCATCACGACCTTTTTTAGGGCCACTGATAAATGGGATTTCCAGACGTTCCAGTTTGTCCTTGGTGGAAGCGAGGGCGGGTGTATTGCCCTGCGTAATTTTTTCAACAGGTTCTTTTTTCACGAAATGTTGCTCCGTGTTTTCAGGCGTCTGCACATTGATCTGAAAACTAAGTTGTTTGATAAAAAACAGATAAAAGCCAAGTACGGCTAAGGTTATCTTAAACCAATTTTTTTGCACGAAGGTCACCCAGTGACCAAGGTTGATCTCCAATTTCATCACATTTTGTTTTAAATATTTGGTGTATTAAGCGGTGTCGTACAGCAAATGTAAAACAAATTGTTTTTTAAAACAAATAGTTGCAGGTTTGTTTTTAGAAAAAATGAATTAACTTGCAAGAGTTTATAAAAAATCAAAGCCATGCCACAAGAAGTAAAAGACATCATCATAGACTCAATTGAAAAACTGCTTAAAATACATGACATTGAAAAAGCGAAATTGGTCAATGACTTTTTGACAATAACATTGGAAGAAAAAGATCCAAACGAAGAAATTATTGGTCAAGATGGGAATGGAAAACCGTTGACCAGAGGCATGCTTTTAGAGCGCATTCGCCTATCTGAGGAGGCCTTGGATAAGCGGCAAACAATCAGCCAAGAAGAAGCAATTAAAATCGCTGAAAATTGGTAACCAAGCATGGACATCAAATGGACCATCCCCGCACTTGATGCTTTAAAAGAGCATTACAATTATCTGAAATCGAAACGAGGTATTGAGCCTGCACGTAAATTCAGAAAGAAATTATTTACGAAAGTAGGTATACTCAAAACTTACCCCCGTGTTGGCGTTGAGGAGAAAAGTCTTTTTTTTAAAGACAAAGAATACAGATCTTTAATTGAAAGCCATCTAAAACTCATTTACAGGGTTGAAGAAAACGAAATCCTGATTATCGACGTCTTTGATATGAGACAAAACCCAGACAAGCTCATTTTCTAATCCTCCTTCACATTCACCCGAATCCGTTCATCCCTGTTTGCCAATTCCCAGGTAGTGTAGAACACGAGTTTGGCGATGTGTTCCATTTTATCAAAAAGGATTTTGTCCACTGTATCGGTAGTTCGGTGGTAATCGGCATGTGTGCCAGAAAAAAAGAAAATAGAAGGGATGCCTTTTTTAGCGAAGTTGTAGTGGTCGCTACGGTAGTAGAAGCGGTTCGGGTCGTCCTTGGCGTTATAAGTGTAATCGAGTTCGAGGTTCGTAAAAGTTTTATTGGCCGCCTCATTAATGTCGTGCAGATCAGTACTGAGCCGATTGGATCCAATGACATAGATATAATTAGAGTCGCTGTGTTTTTTATCTATACGCCCAATCATGTCCACATTTACATCGGCTACAGTATTTTCTAAAGGGAAAATCGGGTTTTCGGAATAATACTCTGAGCCAAGCAGGCCTTTTTCCTCGCCGCTCACCAGCATGAACAAAACGCTCCGCCGCGGGCCTTCCCCTTTATTTTTAGCTTCCACAAATGCTTGGGCGATGTCCATGACAGCACTAGTGCCAGTCCCATTGTCATCGGCCCCATGGTAGATGGAATTTCCCCGTTTCCCCAAATGGTCGTAATGGGCTGTCACGACCACTACTTCATTTTTCAACTTAGGATCGCTGCCCTCCAAATATCCCAACACATTCGAGCCGATCAACTGCTTTATTTCTTTTTTCTGGACGATATTCACCTCATTGGGAAAGGCCATGGAAAAGGCTTTTCCCTTTTTCTTTATGGCGTCTCTTTTCTTAGCAAAGGAGGACATTTTATCTCCGACAATATCTTTGGCCACCGTGCTCGAAATGAAAATGCTGTTGGCATATTTGCCTTCTGGCTGGCCGCCCTCTCCCATTTTCATTTCGCTACTTAAAAAGGTGTTGCGGTTTTTGGCAACGTTTCCTATAATATCAGCATCGATGATGAGCACCATGGCAACCCCATGCTGGTAAGCAGTTTCCAATTTTTTCCGCCAATCAGTTGACCAAGAGGACAAATTTTCGCTTCCGGTGAGATAGGATTTCCCGTTCTTTTTTACAGGTTCATTTTGATAAATCAAAATCGTTTTACCTTTCACATCCACCCCATCATAGTCACTGTATTTTGGGTCATCGATCCCATATCCCAGAAAGGTTATTTCATTGGCTTCAAGGTTTTCAAGATTAGGATTGACAGAAGGGAAGGCATAGAAATCAATTAAGTGTTTGTACTTTTTGCCATTGATATTTATGCTGATCTGACCGTTGTCCCACTTTTCTGACGTGAAAGTTATTTTTTGGAAATAGGAACCATCGTCTCCGATAGTTGGCAAGCCAAGTTTCTCAAAATGCGCAGCAATAAAATCCGCCGCCTTGCGCTGTCCTTCTGTCCCTGTTTCCCGGCCCTCCATTTCATCCGAAGCCAAAACCTCCAAATAGCTTTTAAGGTCGGCAGCAGTAATGGTCGCTGCGAAAGGAGGAGCGTTATTAGTTGCAGTCAGAATAGTGCCGCTGTTTTCTGAAAGGTCAAAAGACATTTGGCCAAAAACTTGAGAAATGGAAAGAAGGGCAAAAAAGAAAAGGACTATTTTTTTCATGCTAAGTGATTTTGCAAAATTTATTTGTGGGTACAAAAAAAGCCAATTTTCTATTGGCTTTTGCGAACATCCGGTTTTATTGACAAATTAAACGTGCAATTGTTGCCTTCATTGTTTAAATATAGGCACGAATCCCCCTTTCGAACGCCTCTGCAAGACTATCAGTCTTTCTCTTTTTTTTGTTGTTCCCGCCAGTTTTGATCCACCATAGGCCCCAATTTATGGCCTCCCAACAAATGCAAGTGTAAGTGGAAAACAGACTGGCCACTGTCTTCATTAATATTAAATGCCAAACGATAACCTGTCTCTGCAATACCATATTCTTTGGCCAATTCTTTCGCCACCAAAAACAGCCGCCCTATTAATTCAGCATCGTTGTCTTCCAAATCATTGATCGTTGGTATCCTTTTTTTAGGCACGATTAAAAAATGTACTGGAGCCTGATTGCTCAATGGTTGAAAGGCAATGATTTCTTCATCTTCAAAAACAATATTAGCTGAAAGTTCTCGATCGATGATTTGCTCAAAAGGAGATTTTTTAGCAAGCTTTTGCTCTTTTTTTAATTGGTATTCAGGTGACTGGGAAAAGGCATACGCCGAGGAAAGCAGGAAAAAAAATAATAGCGAGGTTTTCATGTGAAAAAATTAGTTTCAGATTTCTACAAAATACCGCAAAACAAAATCAAAATGCACTCTTACTCTTCAATAAATCCAAAAATTCTTCTTTACGCCTGCGAGCAATCGGTACTTGATCACCGTTTTCCATCAATGCCTGACCACCGTCTTCTCTCATATATTTTTTGACAAACTCTAAATTTACCAGATGGGAAACATGAACTCGAAAAAAGGTCTCAGGTGGCAGGACCTCTTCAAATTCCCCGATGGAACGAGTTACTAATACCCTTTCTCCTTGCAATGAATAAAACGTGGTATAACCTGCATCAGCCTCCAAACGAACAATGTCTTTTATGTTCATCATCGTCAGACCGTCTATAGAAGGCAGTGCCAACTTATTGAATATCTTTTCCTGTGGGTGTGGCTGCATGGCTCTTAATAATTGGATCAGGCCATTCTCTGACTGAAACTGATTCAATTTTTCAACTGCATCGACGAGTTCAGTTGGATCTATTGGTTTCAATAAATAATCAATTGCATAATATTTAAAAGCCCTAAAAGCGAACTTATCGTGAGCAGTAGTAAAAATGACCTTAAAATTAGGTCTGGAAAATTTATCCAATAAATCAAAACCTTGCCCGTCTCTCATTTCCACATCGAGGAAAATCAGGTCCGGACTAACTTGCCGAATCATTTGAATTCCTTCCGCAACTCCGCCTGCCTCCCCAACAACTTTTAGTTTTGGACAAAAATCTTGAATGAATGAACGCAACACATTTCTTGCGTTAGGTTCATCATCAACTAATACCACTTTATTCGACCTGGAGAATGGGCTAATTGGATTTGTGCTCATTTTATCAGATTTAAAATTGATAAATAATGGGTTAGAGCGAGAATGTAATTTGAGGTAATAATTTTATTTATTAATTAACCGATTTTGTGATGATCCATACCGTTTTTAAGGCTAAAATAACCACCTTTAATTTACCCTAATTAAAAAAGCCCGGTACGCTTATCTTTATATCGGGTAATAATTAGTTTAACCTCAAATAACCATTTTTTTATTGCTACTCGCACTTCCCTTCTTGATACGCCAAGCGATTTCCCAATTTGCAATAAAATTAAATGATTATTTTTTTCGATAAAAAGAATAAGGTCAAGCCCTACAAATAGTAGGGCTTGCCTTTTTTAATCCGCATTTAGCGGAAACAATTATTGGGGTTAAATATCCACAGCACAATAAAATGAAATATTCATATACCACATCTAATGATGTCAGCTTATTAATTAGCTGTTAGCTGAACTGGGTAGAAATAATTTACTATGTTATCATCGGTAATTTTTTGAGGTATTTTCATTTTAAATTCAGTGCCCAATACTTCCCCATTATTGCCTTCTATCTCGCGTACATTTAGTCTGTTTTCAGAATTTCCGCCAGACAAAAGTTGCAATCGTTTTTTGGTTAACTGAATACCTACTGATTTGCGACTTGTTCCATTTCTTTCTTTTAATTTCTTGGAAGTATTGATTCCAATTCCATTATCACTAACAGTCACCCAAAGAGCGCTTTTTGTTTGTTTAAAATAAACTGTTATAAACCCTTCTCTATTTAAAGGACCTATTCCATGGAGAATGGCATTCTCAACAATAGGCTGTACCAGCAATGGTGGCAACATTGTCTTTTCCAAATTCAAATCAGGATCAACTACCAAATTAAAATGGAAAGAATCTGAAAATCGTAATTTTTCCAATTCAAGGTAATTGTTTAGCATTTCCAGTTCCTCTTTTAAACTGATGGTAGTAGAACTGGAAAAGTGCAAAACAGAGCGGACAAGACGGGAAAACTTGGCCAAGTAAACTACAGAAGATTTCTTATCGCCATTTACGATAAAACTCTGTATAGAGTTGAGAGCATTAAATATAAAATGCGGGTTCATCTGTGAGCGGAGGGCTGTTTGTTCCAACCTCTTAATTTTCCTAAGTATTTTCAATTCCCTCACTGCTTTCAACTTTTTATCCCTGTAAAAATGGATTAAGGCGATTAGAAACATAATGCCTCCAGAACCCCAAAACCAAGACTTCCAATGGACCTGATCAAATAAGTCAATTGGAAACACCGACAATGAGGCCTGATGGTTATCAAGCAAAAATGCCTTCGACAGCGGTGTTGTCATGTTACCTTCCGATTCGGAAATCAGTCTGGCTGACTTGATTTCCATTTTGGTTGAATCCGTTATCGGGTTGAAGTCTACTACCGGAAAGTACATTAACCAAAACCCCATCCATAAAAGCAAATAAGGGAAAATCCGCAGCATAGGTAGTTTATTATAACTAGTTGAAAGGCAAAGGATAGTAGCTGCAACTTGTCATATAACAAGGACAACTACTATCATTACCAAGGTTCTTTGGAAAGTTATTTTTATCGGAACAGCTCGGTTTTTTGCGGTTCCAGACCGAATAGAAAGGTCTTTGTCTACATTTTAAGTCTTATTGGATGTGAATGTGAGGTTTTGACAGAGTTTGAAAGCATCATCCCCCACGATGCAGCTAATGTTTGATTTTCCTTTTTGGGATTCAGCCGCATTTAAGTTGTGTGGTTTTAAGTATGGGTCAAATTTCAGTAATATTAAACTTCCTAAAAAAGATAAAAGACGTATATTGTCAGTCGAATTCATTCTCTAAACAACAATTTACATTTTCATATCTTGTTGAATTACTGATATTTAAATCAGACTTTTCATATAATTTTTGTCAGCCTAATTTTTTATATTTTGAAATCAACTAAACTGATCATACTGACCAAATCCCTATCGCAGGAAGAGATGAAAGACTGGAGGAAATATCTTTCTTCAAGCTTGTTTAATACCGATAGAAATCTTTTGAGATTTCATCAGGCCTTATCAAAACATTACCCGAGGTTCGATTCGCTAAAATTTACAAAAGAGAAAATGTTTTCAGCCGTATTCCCTGGAACAACTTGGAATGATGGAAAATGGCGAAATCTTACTTCCAAGATGACAAAAGCGCTTGAATCCTTTTTGGTCTTTTTAGAAGTAAATGAAGACGATTTTGAAAAACGTAAAATATTAGCCAAATCGATCGGGCGTCGTAATTTATACCAATTCTTCGACAAAGAAATTCAAATTCTTGATAAAGAATTGACTCCCCATACTTCGTTTAATCATTCTGCATTATTAGATAAAATGCTAATAAACCAATTATTTTATTACCACCCACAAACAGATAAAGTGAAAAATATCCATCATTTGGAAACCGCAAAAAAATATGCAGAAGAATACTTTAATTCCCTGCAACTAAAATTATCCTGTGATGAATTGGTACATAGCCAGATAATTAATACGAAGTCAAATAGATTGCCGACAAATACCCAGACACCCTATTTTATAAAACTATATGAAAAGGTCTATAATGTGTTGAATGAAGGCACTGATATTTCATTTAAATCGGCCAAACTTTTTATTGAAAAAAATATCGACACATTTAATAATGAGGACAAAAAATTTGGCCTCCTTCATTTAATTAATTTTGCCATTTCTAAGGACAACCTTGGCATCTATTCGTATAAAAATGAGATATTTGACTTATTTAAAATAGGGCTCGACCAAAATATTTTTATCGAAAATGGAATATTAAGCGAAAAAACTTTTACAAATATTGTTTCCATAAGTTCCTCACTTGGTGAATTTCATTGGGCGAAAAATTTTATCCATGATTATGAAAAACATTTACCAATAAAATCAAAAAATGATGCTAAAACATTAGGGCTGGCCAATTTGCATTTCCAACAAAATGAATTTTCTCAGGTAATAGATTTATTAATTCATTTCAACTCTAATTCTTTAACAGAATTATTTATTGGGAAAACCATGCTACTCAGATCATACTTCGAGCTTTTTTTACAGAATCAAAGTTTTTTTGAAATGGTCATAGCCTATACCTATTCTTTTGAACATTTGGTTAAGCGAAAAAAGAAATTACCCGAAGAAAGAAGTAAAGGGTGTTTAAATCTTTCGAAATTATTGAGAAGGCTCTCCAAATTAATTTTTGACAACAACTGGAATCAAAAAACAAAAACAGATTTTATTGAAACCGTTATAAATACCGAGCCTATAATCGGGAAAAACTGGTTAATATTAAGATTGAAAGAAATGTGAAGAAAGTGGCGCCTTCTTTCTTCGCATTTTCATTTATCAATTCTATAACCAAACATTGTCTTCTATGACAATAAACCCACTTACACCTCCTCCACAAACGGTCCTAAACTGAAACTCATACCCTCCGTCAGAGAGCCCAGTAAATGAATAGTCAGAAGAAGAAACCGTTCGCCAGCTACTCGTATAATTATCCGAAAGCCGCACATATCTCACCTCGTATTCTAAGCATCCGCCAGCACAATCATCCCAGTCAAATGATATTGATCCAGAGCTTTTAGAGACTACAACTACATTGTTAGGAGCATCGCACGTGGTTTCACATTCGTTGGCGAATGCGAGTACCATAGTCATGGCGAACAGTACTAAAAAAATCGTTTTTTTCATAATGCAAAAAGTTTTGAGGCATTTCCAGGCCATCCCATAAACTGGGATATACTCCAGTCAACCAGATTAAAAAAAATATTAATTGAGGCTTATTAGCGATAATGTTGGCAAGGATTCCCCTCGTCTGAACCTAACAACTAACAAGTTCGGAATAATCAAATTAGAGGTCAGAAAAATACCTGACCGAGCCCGCTGTGCTCAATTTGTTTTTAATTCCAACCTGACTTTAGGAAATTCCAATGTTTAAAATGTCATCCGCACCGCTGCATCCCGACAGGACGTCGAGATGAAATGCGGCAGGGAGGAATTGAGCAGCAGGTTTTTTCGGGGCTGGCTCTTTTTGAAATAAGATCAACTTTAATCATTATTTATTTTTAGAACCGATTTGGTTTTGTACCTTGAGATTGGTTTGAAACTTAATTGCAAGAGAAGGGAAAAGGTAATTACCAGATAAGATTTTTTTAAAAAATATTGACAGTTATATTAATTGCCAAAATTGGGTTGAGTCATACCGACTATAGTATGAAATTTACCAGAAATGAGACATACTGTTTGCATGGATAATAATTTACAACTTTTGAAGTTTGCTTTTAACTAACTTTCAAATAAACACCTATACAAATGAAAAACACTTATTGCTTATTCACTAATAATTCGATTTCCTATTCTATTTTTAAAAACAAACGATCATTTCTTTTCAACTTACTTTATTCAATCCTTATTGTTTTCATTTTCACGAGTCAAGCCCGTGCGAACCTGCCAGATTGGGCAGCTGGATTATCGATTACCTATACTCCTTCATCTGGAAATTGTGGTGCAGGGTCTCTGAATTGTTACGAATTAAGAGTGGATGGGATTCCACTAAACCTTAACCCAGCAGGAGATAGCAAGGGCTATTCATGTTTTTGGTATTTCGGTGATGGGTCATTTGAAATAACTGAAATAGACACCGTATCGCAGTTCACATCTGTGTTCCATGAATTTCGCACAGTGAATAACAACGGCGTTTATTTACAATTGACTAGGCGTTATGACGATGATGAAAAACCTATAAAATTAACTTTACCAAACCCACCTTTTTCACCTTTACCATCAACTGCAATTAGAACTACTATATTAGAACCTGATTTAAACAAAGCTGGCCTAAAAGCTATTGAGCTAACCCCAAGCTTGGCACCACGCTCAGGAGACATTGCAACTTATGTATTATCTTATCAAATACCATCTAGTTGTGAAAGCAATTCTTCGGATGTAATGATAGAATTGAGATATTATAATGATGTTGATAATAATAACACAAACAATGTTCTGATTCCTGAGGATCCAATAATCTATAATGTTAATGGGACAATTTCTCCATTCGGAACAACTAGCGCCCCTGGCAATTACGACAACAACAACGGGACATTAACCTTTTCTGTGGGCCCACAAAACCATACAAATCGAACGATCCACTCGTATATACCATTTGAATTTATTAACATAAGTGAAGGAAAAGAAATCCGGTTTGACATGAGCATATATAATGCAGGATCAGACACTGCAACGTGTTTAAAAACCCCGATTACAAATGATTTTACAATTTTATCTGTCAGGTCTCATGACCCAAATAAGATCTATTCAAATGTCAAAAAAATATGCCCAACAGATATGACCCTTGATACCATGGAATATACTATCGTATTTCAGAACCTAGGGTCAGGCGCTGCCAACATTGTCCATGTAAGGAATATTTTACCCGATTATTTTAAATATGATGAAACAAGTATTCACACCTTGGAGCCGGAAGGTTTGGATTTTATTACACCGTTAAATCCTGCTACAAGAGAATTAAGATGGGTCTTATCAACTTCCAACCAATTGTTAAAAAAAGGCTATCCCGTCAGAGAACTAAAAGGCACTGGACAAAATAATTTCAAACAAGGATCTCCTAATGAACATTACACTTTGGACACCATAAAATTCAGTGTCGCTTTTGACAAAAATGTAGCCCTTCCGCCATGTGGAGTTATTCCAAATCGAGCTACAATATATTTCGACAATAATCCACCGATTGTTACGAAAGATCATTTTACGAAGATAACATGTTCAGATTGTATCAAATGCGACACATTGGAAAAAATAAATATTGCCAATCCTGTATTTCTAAGAAATGGACAACCTTTAACATACTCCGACCCTTCGATTTTGTCAGACAGATCGTCAGTTTATCCCAATGCCTCTAAATGGGAAAAATCAAATGGGGATGTGAGCGCTACTTTTTCCAAACCAGGGGTATATACTGTAATAACCGTTGATGGCTGTTCAAGAACGATCACAGAAATACCCGTCATCAATGCATCTGCACATTCCAATATTATTGAAAAATGTAATTGGTGGACTTGTAAACTCTCCTTAGAAGATCTTTCAGAATTGGATTCTTCCGTTTATTATTGGGAATATAAAAAAGACAAAGAATGGGTAACTAAAACCGGCAACAGCTTAAATTTTACTGGTGTCGACTCTGCGAGTGTAATGATCCAAACGAGAAATGGCGACATGCTCTTTTATCGTCCTTGTGTATTGTGTTGGAAAAATTTAATCTTAAAATATTGGTGGCTTGCGGTTATTGTTTTTACCTTCTTTTTTATTATTGTTTATATTTTTTTCAAAGCAATTCAGAACAAAAAGACATGAGCCTTAAACTTGTTGCAATATTAATATGCCTAAACAGCTTTACATACGGACAAAGTAAAATCGATTCTATTACGTCTATTTTTTATTCCTTGGTTGCCCAAGATTCATTTAAAAGAGCTCACAATTTATCTGAATCGAATAGAATATTTTTTCAAAACAGAGGAAATTGGGCAGAGGCAGGCGAGTGTTTATTATTAACGAGCGAATTACTTTTTGACCTCCATAAACATAATGAGGCAACCACCTATATTGACTCGTTACTGCCTTTATTTAATGAGCGTATTAAAACAAGCAAACCTATCCTTTTTGGACGAATTTTAAATTACCAAGCTTTGCATTATACCAAAACTGGTAATTATTTAACGGCTTTGAAAATTTATAATTTTGCAATATCTCATTTCAATGAATTTCAAGTAAACAGTAAGCATTTTGCTTATGCACTGAAAAATGCTTCGCAAATCCAAGAGCGCTTTTTAAATTATCCCGCTGCCATCAACTATAATTTATTAGCCATTAAAAAAGATTCTACCAATGCTCATCTTGCTTCAATTTACAATAACCTTATTAGTAATTACAACTCAATAAACCAGTATAGTAAAGCAATTGAATATTTTGAAAAAGCAAAAAAATTAAACCAGTCGGCAAAAAAGAAAATAATTTTAAAAGAAAACATTTCAGATGCCTACTTTCAAACAGGTGATTACGAAAAAGTCATTCAATTTGCTTTTGAGAATATTGACTTAATGAAAGCAAATAAAAAATTTGGCTATACTCCATGGATTGAGTACAAAAACTTAGCTGAAGTATTTTCCTTGCAAAATAAGACTTCCGAGAGCAGACATTTTTTTTTAGAGGCAATTGCAGCGGCCAAAAAAGAATATGTTTCTAAAAACAGGGAAATCGCAAAAATCGAAACCGCTGTTGGAGAATTCTACCTTGCTCAAAACAATATTGACTCCGCCCTCTCCCACTATCAACAAGCCCTAATCCAAGTTTTCCCAAATTTTAATTCAACCAACATCGCCGACAACCCGTCCATAAATGATATCTATACCGAATCTTGGATCATGACGGCCAGTGCCCGAAAAGCGGAAGCATTGCGGGCAAGGTATGACCACAATAAGGACATCGCAGATTTGAAAAATGCTGCCGAATGTTTCGATTTATCATTGGCCGGCATAAAAGCGTTGGCCGATAGCTATGGAACCGACAACGCCAAATTATATTTAGGAGACTACAGCCATAATTACTTCGAAGAAGCCATTGAAATCAATTATTTGTTATTCCAAGCCACCAAAGACCACCAGTATTTAGAAAAGATTTTTTCCATCATGGAGCGCTCCAAGGCCAACGTACTGACAGAGGCCATCCAGAAAAACCGGGGCTTGATATTAGCTGGCATCCCTGATTCTTTATTGGGATTGGAGCAAAACCTGCGGCTGGAATTGGCTGATTTGAACAAATCGATTAAGATGGAGGAGTTGTATGAAAGCGAAGCAGATACAGAAAGGATTTCGGATTTGCGCAGCCGCATGACCTCCCAACAACGGGCATACGAACAATTGCTGGCCAAATTGAAAATCGATTATCCTCAGTTCAATTCTTATATTGAAGAACCTGCAACGCCAACCATTGCGGAAGTACAACACTATTTAAGGGAAAGGGGAGAAACGATGCTGGAGTATTTTGAGGGCGGGAAACATATTTACTTGATACAAATAACGGGCAGCGGTTCGAGCATTCAGCAAATTCCTCATTCGGATTTTTGGGACGACCAGATTGGTGATTACCAAGACTATTTCCGCAACAGCAACGCTATTATCAACGATCCAACAGGCTATTTTTCTGTGGCAGAAAGCCTTTACCGGCAAGTATTTCCCTTTGATTCGCTGGATGATAAATTAGTCATCATACCGGATGGCGTCCTGAATTTCATCCCATTTGAAGCGCTGTTGAAGGAACAGCCAAGTGAAATTGTTTTTTCAGCAGCCGACTTCTTATTACTCCAACATCAAATTAGGTTTGCTTACTCAGCGGGGCTGTTAATGTCACCCAGTATGACGGCAAAACCGAATAAAAACTTGTTGCGCATCTCTCCTTTATTTGCCAATAGGGAAAGAGGCTTAGCCCCCCTCTTAACGGGCAACGAACCTATAGCATCGATCCCTCAATTGCAGACCTTGCAAGGTAGTGCCGCTACGCTCGCCGCTTTTCGGGAACAGGCGGCCCATTGCCAGTTGCTCCAATTGTCCACTCACGCCGGGGCAGATGAGAACGACTTTGCCCCCCGCATTGAATTTATTGACCAACCGCTCTACCTGCCAGAACTTTATGCCATGAAAATACCAGCTGAACTCGTCGTCCTGAGCGCTTGTGAAACGGGGCTGGGCAAGTTTGAAAAAGGGGAAGGCGTCATGAGCCTTGCCCGGGGATTCGCTTATGCTGGCGCCAATGATCTGGTGGCCAGCCTTTGGAAAGTCAACGAAAGTTCTACCTCCGATTTAATGCAGTATTTCTATGCAAATATCAAAACTGGGCAGACCAAATCAGCCGCATTGAGGGAAGCAAAATTGCAGTATTTGAGGGAGGCGAAAAGTGATGCTAAACTATCTCCTTATTATTGGGCGGGCTTCGTTTCTATCGGGCACGACCTTCCAATGGATTTGAATCGTATCAGCATTCCATGGTGGGCGCTGTTGTCGATAGCCGCATTGATATTCGTTTTTATTTTCTGGAAATATAAAAACCAGTGAGCAGTTTTTTTGGGAGGACACCCCCGAGGCACTGAAAGGGTGTCGTCTCAAATTCGAAGGGCTTTTGCCCAAATAAAGGAGATGATAATTTGTTGTTGCTTTTTTCAAGAAGGGCGCTAAAGTAAAATTTATTCCAAATACCGTAACAATTTATTGACATATTTTTTCCTGACAGAAGAGGCTGATACATTTTCCAATGATCTTTTGCAATTTTCGACATCCCCTTGTTTCAAATAAGTAAGAGCCTGGCACCAATTTGCTTCATCGGCCAGAACAGGATTGTTCTGTGCAATAGCACTAAAAACCTCCAACGCCTCTTTAAATCTTCCCAATTCTAACAATGATTTGCCTTTTGCCAATTTAACCTCGACGTCGTCAGGATGGGTGGATAAATAGGTTTCCAACAAAGGCAATGCCTCCGCATATTTTTGGTTTTTCAACAATTGCTCGGCTCGGGGCAACAACTCATCATTGGCCCCCATTTCTGTAAAGTCAAATTCATGTTGGGCAAAGATGGCGTACAATTGATCCGTGGTAGGCTTGTTCTCTGCAAAAAACCACCTTGCCAACAACCCAATCGCCAACACCGCCGCCGCCAGCCACCACCTACGGCCAACCATTTTAACGACCTTTCCATCCACTGGTTTTGGGTCAAAAGGAGTGGTATACCCAGGCTCTTCGATCACCTGTCCATTGGTCGGACCGATTTTCATTGTCTCTTCGACATGCATTGCTTCCAGTTGTGCCCGGAGCTGTTCGTTGCCAAACGCTTCAATGCCTGCCAACAGGTCTTTTTCTAACTGAAAGGCTTCCGCAAAACGGGGGTCATCTGAAAGCCTTTGTTCAAACGCTTCCAGTTCTTGACCGCTTAGGTCGTTTTCAAAATACCTTTCAATTAGTTTTTGAGTATTTTCTGAATCCATATTAAATGGTTGGATAGTCAGATGGTTAGATGGTTTTTAATTAGGAAAAACCATCCAACCACCTAACCATTTAATCCATCAATCCCCCTCGCCATCTCCCGTAACTTTTTCATGCAATTACTTTTCTTGTTTTTAGCGGCTTGCTCGCTACCAAGTTGAAATACTTCCATCAGCTTGGCCATTTTCATCTGGTGGAAATAAAACAATTCGATCAAGCGGCGGCAATCGTCGCCCAGTTTCTTTAACAACCTGACTACAAGCTCTTTGCGTTCATTGGTGAGCAATGTATCAAAGATGTTTTCAGACAAAGGAATATGCTCATGGTGGTCTTGCAGCGGGGTTTCCTTTTTGCCTTTTCGCAATTTCATCAACCAAAGATTGCGGCATATAGAGTAGAGGTAGGTCTTGAGGGTAGCAGATAAATGGAAACCTTCTTTTTTCACATTGTTGAATAGGACGATCAGTCCATCGTGGAAGACATCTTTGGCATCATCAGCGCTTCCATTATTCTGGGTTACAATGCTTTCGACCAGTCCATAATACTGGCGGTATAAGTAGCGGAATGCGTTGTCCTGTAAAGCAGGCTCACCGGATTGGAGCAATTGCAGGAGTTCTTGATCCGAAGGGTAATTCATCGGTGTTTAATGTTTATTGCTTTGGAGAGCGAAAGGTAATAATGTTTTTTGGGTTTTGCCTTTTAGAAATTAAAGCGAAAATAATCTGATTCTTTTTTACCAATTATATCTTGAATTTCACAGGATATTATCCCAAACTAACCATCGGTATTTTCAATTAAAAGTAAATAAGTATATTTTATAAATTTGTTTAATCCAAATGGTTACTCCATTGATAAGGGCTTTTTTATAAAATGTCTAACCTTCAAATAGTCAAGGGAAGTGGACGAATTTATACACGAGAGCCGAGGTTTTGAACCCTCGGAATTTAAAATAGGAAGTCTCTTCGTTAATCCTCCGAGGTTCAAAACCTCGGCTCTCGTTAGAATACAAATGATTTTTATCGCTGAACATTTTTTATAAGAAAGCCCTTCTCTATTGATTTCTAAAAAAGGCTATGTGCACATTTCTTTTATTTAAATTATTACCTTTTCTAATTATATGCAATAATGTAAAATATAGATTTTAAATCCATTTCTGACACACCATTTATTAATTAAAAATATTGATTTATTGATTGATTTAAAATTAATTATAACTGTTCATCGGTTTAAGGAGGATCATTTTTCCTGTATGTCGAAAATCACCCTTCAGAAACCATGCACATCACCATTCAAAAAACCTTAATCATGGCAAAATCTAAGAAGAAAACTGTCGTAGAGCAAAAAACAACTGACCCCAAAACCGCCCCACGAATTGCCTCCAAAAAAGTATTGGCACCTGGTGACATCAGGAGCTGTTCCAATGCCGAATTAGAGACCCATTTATTAAAAGTAGCTGAACAAAAACATTCACAACTTGAACACTGTGAGGAAGAGCACGGAGAAAAATGCCCTTGTAGTTCTGGTGGAAAAAGTGGCTCAGGAATGGTTGATTTAATTGTTCTGATCGATACCAGTGGGTCGATGTCCCGAATTGCCAATGCGGTTGATGCCGCCGCCCGAGATGCCATTGAAAAGTCGAAAGAAAAATGTGAAACCGATTTAAAAGTTACCTACCTCGGGGTGGATGGCACTTTTTCAACTACCGTTTTCAATAAGAGCCACCGAAAATATATAACAGACATTCACGGTACGGGTGTCGTGCTAGCCGCTGATACAGGTCATGTTGGCTTAAAATCGGAACAAGGGGCCAATGCCATTCAAGATTTATCCAAATATGCAGAATGGCGGGAAGGGGCATGTCGGGCTATTTTTTATATCAGTGATGAAGAACTTGATAGCATCAGTCCACGAGGTGATTTGGCCAACGAGGCAGCCGTGACCCTTTCCGCTATCAACGAAGCAAATTTGAATAACGTAACAGTTTTTGCCCACCATGTGACACAGCAGCACCCCAAACCACCAGCACCGTTAGGAGCTTGGGCAAACGTGATTCAGAATTATAAAGATTTATGTGAATCAACCGGAGGAAAAGCCTATTTCAGCGACACCGCGAATGCGGATCAATATGTTGAGCTGCTCCAAGAAGTCATTTGCAACGCCTGTGGAAGTGGTTGTACTAAACTCGAATTGCCAAATGTTTCACCTTGTTTTTCTGTAGTTTGGGGCGACAGCGATTGTGACTGCATGGAAACGAATGACTTCGAGGTACTCCTTATCAAGGCCTGCAACTGCTATTCAAATTTGGCTTTCCAAAACCTTACGATTGGCCGACTCATCGTGCTTGACAGCGCTGGGAAACCAGTGGCCACCCTTCCTGATGGAAATCCTTCGGTAGAAGTGCTGCCTTCTGGCCCTATTTGTTTTGGAAATCTGGAACCTTGCACGGACAATACGCCTACTTGCAAAGCCAGGGAGTTTATTATCCGAACCCGTGGGGCACTTTCTGGAAAGTATCAATTGAAATTTGAAGCGATCTGCTTCGACGTCGTTAATAAATTTTCGACAGAACAATGCTTTACACTTGATTTGTGTAAGGATTAAGTAGTTCATAAATTTTATAGGGTGGCTTTTGGCCACCCTGTAATTTCCTTTTTCTGAAATATTTAAGTCTTGGGGTAAGGTAAGTTTCGCAATAACTACAACAAAAACCGGTAGGTAAATTTCACCAAAAATATATTGTGCGCTTTTTCGGAAAAAACATTGTCGAACAAACTATTGACGACCGGCGTATTCAAATCACCAAAAGCATCCGGTGAGTTATTTTGCGACCAAACGAGGAAGATTGTCGAGCCTGGCACATATTCCCAACGCATCACCAGATTGGAGCGGAACTGCACAAAATTGAAATCGGGTAACGCAAAGGAGTAGTCCGTTTGACCGTCCACATTTTCATCTACCTCATAAATTGCCTCCACTTCGTTGTAGCGTATTTGATTATTTTCAAAGCGAGAAAAACGTTTATCGAAATCTTTGTTCAGCGCATCGGCTACGTATCCAAAATGCTTGAACTTGGGCCGGAAAATAAACGGCTGCCCATAATACTGGATCGTCAGGTCGGGGGTGATATTATAGTTCAAACGAGCCGTCAAACGAAAATTTTCCTGCTTGATTTCCCCAACGATCGAGCGGGTAATGTTACCATACTCCACATTGTCCACCCATTGGTCTTGTAGGCGAAAACCCGTTCCATAAGAACCTTGAAGGGAAAAGCTCATAGCGTCAATTGGCTGCACATTGACGCCCAGGGAAAAGTCCCTATACCTTGATTTCCCATCAAAGGCACCTCCGATAGATTGATTGTAATTGATCCGAACTTTTTTGCTCGAATTCGACTCGAACCAGAAAAACTGACCGAACCCGGCCAGCTTTCTCAAAGCACCTTCGCCCCGGAGGTTGTTGTTCGAAATCTCCATCGGGTTCCAATTAAACCCTGTACCAGCACTCCAAAGGTTTTTAAAATTAGCCTGCGCATTAACGTTGTAGGCGAGGTTGGTAAGCCGGCCCCCAAAGTCCCAGCGGGCCCAGTGGTTGTAATTGAAACGGAGCGAATTGAAAATAGAAAACTGTTTTTGGAAATGATAGCCAGCCCACGTAAAATGATTGATTTCATCGGCTGTTTGCATAAAGCCAATATCATTGAGTTCGAGTTCTGGCGAGCGCCAAGTAGCGCCAGTTTGAAACTTAAACAATTGCCCTTTGGGGCCTTGCTTGCCGCCGTATTTTGCCAAGGTGACCGTACCGCCATGCCCCGTGAGGGAAGTTCGCTTGGAGTCCACTTTTACATAATCGGCATCAGGTCGCTGAAATAAGTGTCCAATAGATGTCTGTGTCCTTTCGATCGCTTCGGGTGTCCCCTCTACCCTACTGAACAGCCCTTTTGCCTGAAATGTCCAGGTCCGGTTTTTCCAAAAATGCTGGAAATCCACGCCTCCTGAATAGGCATTTTTATGCAAAATATCCTGCAACTCATCATCCCGGTTGACAGCAGTGAAAACGCCACCGATCACTGTATTACCCTCATCAATATCTTTTTGCAATCGGCCGACCAAGAAATTAGTCCGTGGCTCGACCACTGATTCCCGGCGGTTTCCTTCCAGGTCAATGGTTGCCCGTTCTTCCTGGGTAACACTTTCCAACAGACCAATCGACCAACCTTTTTTGGTTTTTCCACTAAATTTGGCTGCACCCAAAATAGAAGTATTGACAGGCGCATTTGCGTATTCGCCTTTCTCCAAAGGCAAATCATTGACAGTTAAATGCGGAGACCCACCGATGCGGCGGGAGTAAAAAAGCAAATCATCGTCGTATTCACCACCAGCATCCGAACCCGTCAATTGATAGTTAAAAATATTCCGGCTCTCCACAAAAAACGGGCGACGTTCAGAGAAGAAATTCTGAAAACCATCCAGCCGGACGGCAGAAGGGTCGGCCTCCACCTGCCCAAAATCGGGGTTGATGGAAAGGTCAAGGATGAGGTCGGAAGTTACAGCCACCTTGGCATCGAGGCCACCAGAAACACTGCTATCGTTGCCATCTAAGAAAGGGTTTCCTTCCACTTTTTGAAAGGTTTCCGTTTGCGCCAGCAAATACGGCTGTATTTCCACTTGCCGCTGTGGGGGCACATTTTTCAAACCATGCAGTTCACCAAATCGGCTCACCCAACCCGAACCATTTTGTGGGATATGCTGCCACGTGGAGCGCTCTTCCTTCCTGAACAAACGGCGCATCACCTGCAGCCCCCAAACGTGGTTTTCATTCTCCCCATCGTACCGCAACTGACTGAATGGGATTTTCATTTCAGCGGTCCAGCCTTCCTCATCCACATGGGTTTTGGCAAACCAGATGGGGTTAAAACTTTCGTCCCAATCATTACCATTGTTGGAAACAAATTCATCATTGCGGACACCGGAGACGGACAAAGTAAAGGAAAACGCTGTCCTCAAATCATGGTAGCTATCGATGTTGACTTCGACCCAATCTCCGGGAAATTCATCGCGGCGACCCATCCTTTTTTCGATTTTCTCCGGTTCGGAATCGTAGCAGCGAAACCCGACATAGAGGTATTTGTCGTCGTACATTACTTTGAATTGAGTACGCTGGGTTGGAGCCGCTCCGTCATTGGGTTGCCACTGGGTAAAATCTGATTCCCATGCCACCGTGTTCCATGCTTCCTCGTCGGCGATGCCATCCAAGGTGATTTCTTTTCCGTTCAGGGCTTGGGTAAAATATTGGCGCTTTTCAACAGGCGGGTCTGGCTCGTTGGCATATATGAGGTGATAGCATAACAATGCAATGGTCAGGCAGGTAAATTTTTTCATACTGTAAATAGAAAGTCGGGTTATGGAAAAAAGATAGGGAAAAGACAGGCCATCCTGATCTTAAGTTGCAGTTCTTCGTTTTTATTCTTCGAGTATAAATGTTTGTTTGAACCAATTGAGAAAGGGTTCAACGGAAGGGGCATTTGCGTTGAAATAGCCCTTTTTAGCTCCTACACCAAAGGATAGTCCAAGTTCATTTCGACAGGCAGGTAAATATGTTTTTAGTCTGATTTTTTAGCTTCACCCAAACAGGATTGAACACAGATTTAACGGATTGAACAGATTTCCGCTGATTACCACTTGCTATTAAAAAGCAGCGAAAATCAGTTCAATCCGTTAAATCTGCGTTCAATCCTATCTAATTATCCCCCCGCCATTCATTGTCCATTTTCAATTCTCCATTGTACATTATTACCTCAGCTCAAACTCCGCCTCCAGCACATCCACCGAACTCCCACCGACAAACACTTTAAAAGCACCGGGCTCCGCCTTAAAACTCATGTCTTGGGTGTAAAATTTCAGGTCATCGCTGCTCAGGGTAAAGGTCACCAATTGAACCTGCCCCGGCAGTAGGTTTATTTTTTTGAACCCCTTCAGTTCTTTCACCGGCCGGACGACACTGCCCACCAAGTCACGGATGTAGAGCTGAACCGTTTCCTCGCCTGCGTATTGGCCCGTGTTGGTGACCATGACCTCCACATTCAGTTTTTCACCAAAACCAATGGATGGTCTGTCCAGTTTTAAACCGCTGTAATTGAACGTAGTATAGCTCAGTCCGTAGCCAAATGGGTAGAGCGGCGTGTTCGGGACATCAAGGTATTTCGAGGTGTATTTATCATTGGCATCAAACGGCCGGCCCGTATTTTTCATAGAATAAAAAATTGGAATTTGGCCCACGTTTCGGGGAAAGGTGACCGTCAATTTACCCGACGGGTTGTAGTCATAACAGCACATCAGTAATGCGCTGGCCCGGCCATGGTACCCAAATGCCAAGCATTGACGATGGCGGGAATGTTTTCATCCATCCAGCCAATGGTCAACGGGCGACCCGCCATGACGACGGCAACGATTGGTTTTCCTGTGCCATGAATCGCTTCTACCAAGTCCTGTTGCGCACCCGGCAAACCAATGTCGCTGCGGCTGGCAGCCTCCCCATTCTGACGGTAGTTTTCACCAACGGCCATAATGACCAAGTCAGCTTTCTGAGCATAAGCAATAGCTTCCGCAAAGCCGCTGCGGTCGTCATTTTCCGTAGAGCAACCATTTGCCATGACGATGTCCGCAGTCGGCAAAGCCGATCGCAGGGCAGCCACCAAGGTCACAACTTTGGATGGGTCGCCAGAGGCGTGCCATGAACCCAGCATATCTTCTTTGGCATCGGTCAATGGGCCGATCACCGCAATGGTTTGAATGTCTTTGGAAATGGGCAATAATTTTTGTCCATTGACTGCCTCATTTTTCAACAAGACGATGGATTTGCGGCCAGCCTCCCGTGCGTGCTGCATCAGCTCATCTGAAAACACAACGGCATTTTCCCTCGCTTCATCAGAGTAGCGGTAGGGGTCCTCGAAAAGTCCCAACTCCATTTTTTTGATTAAAATACGCCGCACGGCAGCATCTATGGTTTGTTCCGACACCTTCCCTTCTGCCACTGATTTTTTCAAATAATTTTGGTAAACAGCACCCTGCATATCCATATCGACCGTGGCATTGGCCGACAGTTCGCCAGCATGTTTTTCATCAGCGGCAAAGCCGTGATCCACCATTTCATTCATAGAAGTGTAGTCCGTCACGATGACGCCATCGAAGCCCCATTCTTGCCGCAACACCTTGTCCATCAGGAATTTATTACCCGAAGCAGGTACGCCATCATACACATTGAAAGAGGTCATCACAGAAGCTACCCCAGCATCGACACATGCTTTGTAAGGGGGTAAATATTCCTCCCGTAGCACCCTTTCGCTCATGTCCACCGTGTGATAATCCCGCCCACCTTGGGCAGCGCCATAAGCAGCGAAATGTTTCACACAAGCCATGAGCGTAGCAGGGTCGGCCAAGTCCTTACCCTGATAGCCCCGCACCTTGGCAGCCCCGATCAAACTACCCAGATAGGGGTCTTCTCCTGCCCCCTCCGAAATCCGTCCCCAACGCGGGTCACGGGCTATATCCACCATCGGGTTGAAGGCCCAATGGAGGCCACTGGCAGCAGCTTCTTTGGCAGCCAGCCGGGCGGATTTTTCGGTCAGTTCCAAATCCCAGCTACAAGACTCGGCGAGTGGGATTGGGAAAATGGTTTTATGACCATGAATCACATCATACCCAAAGAGCAAAGGGATGCCAAGGCGGGTTTCTTCGACCGCTAAGCGTTGGAGTTCCCGGTTGTACTTGGCGGT
>JAWKLX010000037.1:0-91867 GCA_041392505.1 Saprospiraceae bacterium
ATCAAGACCATCCCCTACGAAGAAGCGGATCAAAAATTAAAAAAAATATACAACCGGGTAAAAAGTCCAGAAGGTCAGATTGACAATATTTTGGTGGCTCACAGTTTACGGCCACATACGCTTGTTGGCCACATGACCCTATATAAAAATGTCCTGCACAATAGCCAAAACACTTTGCCTAAATGGTATTTGGAAACTATTGGCACCTTGGTGAGCCTGCTGAACAAATGCGACTATTGTGTGCAACATCATTTTCACGGACTTAAACGCATATTGGACGATGATGCATTAGCTGACACTATTTACGAAGTGCTACAAAGCGGCTATTATTCAAAGCATTTCGATGGGAAATATTATGCTGGCCTTCGCTACGCCAAGGAACTGACGCTCATGCCTTCTGCCATTGATGAAAACAACATGACCCTTTTGCGAAACGCTGGTCTCGAAGACGGAGAGATATTAGAGATCAATCAGGTGGTGGCCTATTTCAATTATGCAAATCGGACAGTACTTGGCCTTGGCATCCATACAGCAGGGGAAGTGCTTGGTCTTTCACCAGATGATAATGGCGACGAGGAGAATTGGGGGCACGTTTAGTAGTTCGGCAGTCTTCAGTTCGACAGTCCACAGTCCGCTACTGGCGCTGACTGGCGAACTGGGAACTGAAGACTGTCGAACTGAAGACCGCCGAATTGGTATTATTTTTTATTGTAATTTGAAATTCCTTAACGGTTGCCTTTTCGAAAAGGAATATCTTTGCCGCAGTTTTTGCAGAAAGTAAAACGAAAAGGAAGATATCTCTTCCATTTTACTTTCATTTTTTCAAATTATAAACCCAACTATCAGATTATGAAATACCTATTCTTTGCATTTTTCTCCATCTCCCTTCTGTTTGCTTGTATAAAACCTAACCAAGACAATGCTGATTCAGCAACTCCTCCGACACCAATTTCTTCCAACGAAGGGATCAGTGTCACTGCTACAGTCATCGATACCATGACCGGAAGGCCGATGTTGGCTGAAAAACCAATCTCTGCGTTGAGTACTGCGATTGGTGACAACCCAATAAAAATTGTTGATCCGGTAGAACCTGTTAAATTTACAATTGACCCAAAGACTCCCCAGGAAGAAAGAGTAGTCAGGGTTTTAACCACAGAATTATGGGCTGTGTGGTCCTTGATCCGGATCAAAAAAGTACCCGAAACCCGCATGAACCAAGGTGCCTGGTTTAAATTCAACATCGATGGCACATATGAATATGGCTACTGGAATGAGCCGATCAGCACTGGCACTTGGTATTTTGATGGCCAAGCTGGACAGATTAATCTCGATTCCAAACTAAAAGGTGACGACCGTCAGTGGAAAGTTCAAATGGGTCATAGCGAAGAAGTAATGGTCTGGGTTGGTACAGAAAAATATACCACAACGGACATTTCCCTAAAATTAGAGCGCTTTCATAACGTTCCACAGACAAGGGCAGAGTTGGGTGTAAGGGAGTAAATTTCCCAAAATACTGGTTTCTGGCTCATCAATTAAACCCCTTAAAAGATTCTTTTTCAATCTTTTAAGGGGTTTTGTTTTTTAATCATCCAGTAGAAATGTAGCGGCTCTAATTGATAGTTTTCTTTAGAAAAAATAAATCTATTACCTTGGCACGCAATAAAATATTGCTTCAAACATGACAAACACAGCCAAGTCTTTTTCTCCAAAACAAAAACCAACACTTTCCTTCTGGCAAATCTGGAACATGAGCTTTGGGTTCCTCGGCATCCAATTTGGTTTTGCCCTGCAAAACGCCAACGTGAGCCGGATTTTTGAAACGCTCGGCGCCGATATTGAAGACATACCCATTCTATGGGTAGCAGCCCCCGTTACTGGCCTGCTCATCCAACCGATCATTGGTTATATGAGCGACCGCACCTGGAACCAATTGGGCCGACGTCGCCCCTATTTTTTGGTGGGAGCGATTTTAGCTTCCTTGGCTCTTTTCCTGATGCCCAACTCACCTGCTTTATGGGTAGCCGCTGGTATGCTTTGGATGATGGATGCCTCCATTAATATTTCAATGGAACCGTTTCGGGCTTTTGTTGGTGATAACCTGCCTGATGAACAAAGAACGACTGGGTTTGCCATGCAAAGTTTTTTCATTGGGGTTGGAGCGGTAGTAGCCTCTGCATTGCCTTGGATGATGACCAATTGGTTTGGGATCAGTAATGAAGCGCCTGAGGGCATAGTACCGGACTCCGTTAAATGGTCATTTTACATTGGCGGAGCGATCTTTCTTTTGGCTGTTCTTTGGACGGTTTTTAAATCATTTGAATATTCCCCAGAAGAATTGGCCGCTTATGATGGCGTGGAAGAACACCACGATGAAGTTTTGACTGAATCAGAGAAAAACCGGACAATCAAGCAATTAAATAAATATGGCTTGTTATTTATCGGAGTCGGCCTGGCGTTGAACGTGTGGTTTTTCAGCCAAGACTTAAAAAAAGATCTGTACATCCTTTCATTTGGGTTAAGCCTGGCGGGTTTACTTTTCCTGATTGCAAGCGTTTTAAGAAAAGGTGGGAAAGAAAGCGGATTTACCACCATCATGGCAGATCTACTGAATATGCCAAAAACCATGAAGCAACTGGCCTACGTACAGTTTTTTTCATGGTTTGCTTTATTTTCCATGTGGATTTATACTACTTCTGCGGTGACAAGTAGCATTTATGGTTCTTCGGATACGACTTCTGCAGTTTATAATGAGGGTGCAGATTGGGTGGGAATTTGTTTTGCGGTTTACAACGGGATTGCAGCGTTGGCAGCTTTTCTTTTACCTATTTTGGCAAAAAAAACCAGCCGGAAAACTACCCATGCGATTTGTCTAATTTTAGGTGCATTGGGGTTGGCCTCCATTTTTTTCATTAAAGACCCAAATTTATTGATTGCCTCCATGATCGGGATCGGGTTTGCCTGGACGAGCATATTATCTATGCCCTATGCCATTCTGACTGTTCACTTCCAGCCAACAAAATGGGATACTATATGGGCGTTTTTAACTTTTTCATCGTAATCCCACAAATTTTAGCTTCTGCGATTTTAGGTTCATCATTGCCAATTTCTTCGACAGCGAGGCCATTAATGCGATGTTGATCGGAGGGGTTTCTTTTGTTATTGCCGCCGGATTGACGATGTTGGTAGATGACGACAAAGGATGAATTTCATGAAAGGAAAAGCGGAGGCCACAAAAAATAGCCTCCGCTTTTTTTTTGTTAATCCTCATTGTTGGCAAACCACCCTTTCCATTCCTTCCAGCATTTCTATCTTTGCCGATCTTAAACCAAACTAAAATTCTGGACATCAGTACCAATCATTAATATGAGCAACTACAAGTACGACCTGAGAGGTGTTTCCGCCAAAAAAGAAGAAGTCCATGCGGCTATCAAGCATTTGGACAAAGGATTATTTCCATTGGCATTTTGTAAAATAATGCCTGATGTGGTCGGAGGCAGTGAGAGCCACTGCAACATCATGCACGCCGATACCGCAGGCACCAAAACCAGTCTCGCCTATTTATACTGGAAAGAGACGGGATATTTGAGTGTTTGGAAAGGTATTGCTCAAGATGCATTGGTCATGAATTTGGACGATATGGCCTGCGTGGGCTGCACTGATGGGATTGTGATTTCCTCGACCATTGGTCGAAATAAAAATTTGATCACGGGTGAAGTGATTGCGACCCTCATTCAATCAGCGGTTGATTTTTGTGAAAATATGCGGCATCATGGTATTGGTCTTCATCTCGCAGGAGGCGAAACGGCTGATGTTGGGGACATAGTGAGGACAATTGATGTGGGCTACACCACTTTTGCAAGAATGAAACGCAGCGAGCTGATTGTTAATGACATACAGGCCGGTGATGTAATCGTTGGATTAGCTTCCTACGGGCAGGCGAGCTACGAATCGGAATACAACGGTGGCATGGGCAGCAATGGCCTGACCAGCGCCCGCCACGATGTGTTTTCAAAAATTTATGCGGAAAAATATCCCGACAGTTATGACCACAACACCCCTCTTGATGTAATTTATACGGGGAAGAAAATGTTGGCGGAGGAAATGAGTATTTCGGGAAAGAATATCACTATCGGCAAATTGGTTTTATCACCCACCCGTACCTATTTACCTGTTTTAAAAAAGGTCTTGGAGGTCTTCGATGGCAGTCAGCGAAAAAACATCCATGGCTTAATTCATTGCACCGGGGGCGCCCAGACCAAAGTGCAGCACTTTATCAAGAACAAAAGAGTAGTGAAAAATAACCTGCTTGATTTGCCGCCTTTGTTTGAAATGATCCAGCAAGAATCGGGAACGAGTTGGAAGGAGATGTACCAAGTGTTCAACATGGGCCATCGGCTTGAATTTTATCTAAATGAAAAAGATGCCCAAACCATTATTGACATCGCCCGAAGCTTTAACATTGATGCACAAGTAGTTGGCTACGTGGAAGAAGCGGATGGTGAACATGTCCAGGTAGAGAGTCCGTTTGGGGTGTTTGATTATTGAGCTCTTTTTATTGCATTTCTATAAATAGCAAATCATGTCTTATCGCTTTTTCAAATTACCTACTGTGCGAACTGCAACTGTTCGTATCCTTTTTCTAATATTCTTTCTTCCAACATGCCTATTCTCCCAATACGATGATTTAATAAAAGATGAGAATATTACTTGGATTGCAGAATTCGAAATGGAGTTAGGTTTTGGCTTAAATCAATCAGGAAACCATTCGAATATCATAGACCTAAAAAAATATTTGAAGATTAAAGGAGTGAATTTGGTACGTACTGATGACTGGATTCCCCAATATTTATTTGAGCATATTGAAAAAGGTGAAGTCCAAACTTATAAAACTTCCGAGTTGATAACATCATACAGCACAGATGAAACACCCAAAATCTTCAAGTAATCGATACCATAATCACTTATGACCCCAGACTTCTTTAGAGCAGATTCAATTATACAAACACGATATTTCACCCTTGAATATCAAAACTTGTAGGACCAAACAGGTTATATACCTGAATCAAAAAACAGGGGCATTGAGCACCCGGTTGATTGCGGTTGCTCCGTTATGTAAAAACTGATCATTATGGCAATGATCTTTTTATATAAGGCCTATGGCTTTGGATAAAATGGATGATAACTTGGATGAAGCCTTTGATGAAAGCTCTCCTTGGTTACTTGGGCTACTTCTTGATTCATACCAAGGCCACACCAATAGTATTAAGCCAATTAAAAGTTATAAAGGGAAATTTAGACCTAAAAAAATATTTATCGGAGGATGCTCTAAATGGGAACAAAATTGAAAGAAATGGGGCTTGTTTCGATCTTTTTGACAAAGGAACAACTCGAATCAATTTACGGAGTACACACAGACACTTTAATAACCTTTGACCCAATTACTTTTGACGAACAAATTCATGTAATAATTCGAATAATTCGCTAGAAGAAATAAATCATTGTAGGTTAATTCAAGATTGGTATTATCTACCGGAGAAGTGTTTGCTAATCAATCGTTTAAAAAGCCATTGCACCACTTCCACAAGACATTTTGACAGTGAAGGTACTTTGCTACTTAAACCTTATGTATTACATCACTTACTAACTACAGTTACTCCATTTAATGAAAAACACAATGGTTTATGGACAGTTACCTACTGGCCAATATACATAACTCTCAACTCCTTACACATTAATATTTTTTATAATTCTGGCACAGATTTAGATATATGTTGGAAAATGATAATTTGAATTCCACGCACTTAGCACATACTATTAGAAAACGACCTGCCTACAAACACCCCGTTCCAAACATAACTTTTTAATGGCAATTTCATGATTGTTACCAGGTACGTTGATATGTTATTGCCAATTTTTCAAAATAACTCATACTAAATAGGCACGTCCAGTTTTCCCCCACACCTGTTGCCGAGATATGCCTTTGAAAAAGGACATTCCCATACGTACTGTACGTCATTTTTTCACCCCTCTCTGCCTTGTCTGACCAGTGTACTGAGCACAATCGGTATTTCCAGTTGATTCAATCCACTACTACACGTTCGATTGCAACGCCGACATGGATATTTATTACCCATTTCACCTCAATTGAAATTTTCGGGCTATTCCATTTTCATGATGGCAACCCTTACACCCTCGGGCATTGCCGATGATTTTGACACCACCATCACCTATTCTTACAATACCCTTTTTGGTCTTGGCAATCTTGGTCCGTACAAATTAAATTCCTGGACAGTCAACGGGTTGACCTACACGGAAACATTCAACAACATCAATGATCCGCCAAAATGAATTGTGCACCTGTTGGGCAACACCCACAACTTACGACCATTAGTATCGAAGGGGGCGCTCCTGGTTCTTATTATAGTGATATGGAAATCACCGTGTTGTCCAATACCCCTTCCACGATTGATGAATTTTGGCTGCTTCCTAAGGGTGCAGAGATGCTCTGAGAGGGGCTGCATACCCTAACGGTTTACGATAATAGTACCGGCATGGTCGATACAATTTCATGGTAATGGTTGAATGTTTGCTCCCTACCTCCGTTTGTGTACACTGATACCATTCAGGCTGATGGGTTACCATATACTTATTGTCTGATTTAACCTCGTTGTGCTAAATATCGTTTCAGTCGAAAATATATGCCCTGACAACAGCGAGCATCTTTGTTTCCTTTATTTAGACACGTTGGATAATTGTGTAAAATACTCTGGTCTTGCCTGCAATGGGACTGAAATGGCCTGTATCGTTGCCTGTGATGATATTGGCGTTTGCGATACAATGTACCTGACAATCACTGTAGGCGACGACCTGTTCAGCTGTTTCCCAAAAATGGACGGATACACTGCTGATTAATTTTACAGAAACTATCTGCATTGATACGACTTCACTCCAGGTACTATTATTTCAAAGTAGAAAATGTTTGCCCGGATGAGTGGTGAGCGTCGTATTTGAATATGAGATTGAAATAACCCATTGTGTGGTCATACAGGCATCGCCTGGGCCTCGATCAGGGCTGTTTTTTACTCATGGATGAGTTCGGAAACCTTGATACTGTTTACGTCTGCGTTCATGTTTTGCTACCGGAGGTTGGTACAATTATTGACACCATCCTGATTGGTACGAATGAGACCTATTGTATTGACACTACTGAATTGGCAAGTGCAATATTTTAAATATAGAAAATTTTTGCCCCGCTTTGTCCGGCGAAGATGTAGAATTCGTTTTGGATGATGTGGACCTTTATGCATCAGCCACTCGGCCTCGATATTCAACCGACACAGCCGTACCGTTATCTGACACCATGGAGTTTGTGACACCACATACATCTACATCACCGTTGTTCCTCGACGTCAACAATCCGTGTTTCAATGCCTCCCCCATTGCCGTTGATGATGCGGCCATCGCACCTTTGAACACCCTCGTAAACATTGACATATTAGCCAACGATACGCTTCGCCCTTGTCTGGACGTTACCCTCACCGTTCTCGACCAAAATTCTGGTGGAGACGGCCCATATAACGGACTAACAGTGCTAAATCCAAATCAAACGGTTGACTATCTGCCAAATACGGATTTCTGCGGACTTGATTCGTTCCAATACGTCCTTTGCAACCCGTACGGCTGTGATACAGCTACCGTCAGGATAGAAGTGTTGTGCTTCGAATTGGACACTATCATTATTTATAATGGTTTTTCTCCAAACGACGATGGCGTCAACGATACTTTTACCATCCTGAACATCGAGAGTTTTCCAGATAGTGACCTGAGCGTCTACAACCGTTGGGGCAATTTGGTCTACCAGACTATTGGCTACCAAAACGATTGGGATGGCTACTATGAAGGAAGACCGCTCACTGACGGTACTTATTTCTATTATTTGAAATTGGACGGACGGCGAGAGTTCACTGGGTATTTACAGATAAACAAATAATTAATTTTTTGGCCGATGGGATATTCAGTTTGCCAATTGATCATATCCTAAAAGCTAACAGCAACATTCATAACCTCCCTGGCAACCAGACTTTGTTAAAAAACTTATCAATGATGAAAAAAACATTGACTTTTCTTTCGCTCATTATTTTAGTTGGACAGGTATCCTTTGCTCAGCAAGAACCCATGTTCACCAAATACATGTTCAACAGCTTGATATTCAACCCTGCTTATGCGGGTTCAAAAGAGCACATGTCTTTGAACTTGCTCCACCGAACTCAGTGGTATGAAATAGATGGCGCTCCAACTACTCAAACATTAACGGCTCATACCCCACTCAGAAATGAAAGGGTGGCTGTAGGTTTCAGTATGATAAATGATAAAATTGGCCCAACTAACACGGTCGGGGCGAATATCATTTACGCCTACCGAATTCCCTTAGGGAAGTCACTCAAATTAAGCATTGGTTTGCAAGGGGGTATCGAAAATACCAGAGCAGATTGGAATGAGCTGGTTTTACAAGATCAAGTAGATGAGGCTTATGCCAATAACCTCAGCTCTTTCAGGCCAAATTTTGGTGCTGGCTTCTACATCTACAATAGGAATTTTTACATTGGAGGTTCTTCACCGCATCTAGTGGAAACAGATTTCAGGCCAGAGGGTACGACTCAAATTTATGCACGTCAGTTTCGTCACTATTACTTCATGAGTGGGGCAGCCATTCCTCTCAATGGTGATGCGCTTGTATTCAAGCCATCCATATTGATGAAAAATGTTGGTTTGGATAAAAGGTTTTCAAAGATTGAATCCTTCCGCGATGTAGGCGCTCCAAATGAAATTGATTTTGATATTTCCTTTTTATTCCAACAAACCCTGTGGGTGGGTGCATCCTTCCGTACGTCTTGGGCGAAACTCGATGATGGCCGCAGCTCGCACGATTCTGCCGATATTTGGATTTCTTACTTGTTGAAAAACGGATTCCGTTTTGGCGCAGCTTATGACTACCCGGTCACCGAGCTATCAAATGTAACCAGCGGTGCATTTGAAATCATGCTTGGCTACGAGTTCAGTTTTGATGAAAGAAAAGTCGTTACTCCAAGATATTTCTAATGATTGAATGAGTAAATGAGTGAATAAGGGAATTATCCATTCATTGTATCATTCTATCAATCAATCATTAAATAACTCTCATCCGGAAATAAATTAACCATAATAGATATGCGTACTTTTACAGCCCTCATTGTTTTAAGCCTCTTTTCCTTGAGTGCTTTCGCACAAACTGGAAAGCTAAAACAAGCCCAACAGAAGATGGACAACCTGGAATACATGGATGCCATCGAAATATACAATCAGGTATTGGAAGACGGTGACGTTTCAGCAGCCAAAATCAATTTGGCGGAAGCCTACCGGAAAGTCAACGACACCCAAAATGCCGAATTTTGGTACGGGCAAGTCGTTCGCCTTCCTGAATCTGAGCCAATCCACAAGCTATACTACGGCATGATGCTACAGCGCAATGGCAAATGCGATATTGCGAGGGAGTGGTACCAACAATACGTCGACCTTTCACCAGATGACCAACGTGGGCAATTGTTGCTTCGTGCTTGCGATTATGAGGACGAACTTATGTCCAAGAGTGCTGGAATCATGGAAGTAAAAGAAGTTGACTTCAACTCTGGTGTCGATGATTTCAGTCCCCAGTTTTACAAAAATGGAATTGTCTTTTCTTCTGAGAGAGACACTAATCCGATCATCCGCCGGACGCATGCCTGGACTAACCACAATTTCTTGGAACTGTACTACGTGGACATGAGGGAAACAAGTAAGGAGGATGGCTGTGGCAATTATGTTTTTGGCCGGCCAGAAAAATTTTCCAATGAAATCAACACAAAATACCACGACGCTGCCGTCGCATTCTCCCGCAATGGCGAGGAAATCTTTTTTACCCGCAACAATTTCTTGGATGGTAAAAAAGACTACGACGACAGTGGCATCATGCGATTGAAAATATTCTATGCCCGTAGCGAGGGAGAAGGAAAATGGGGCGAACTCCAGAGCCTTCCTTTTAACAGCAACGAATATTCTGTTGCCCACCCTACCCTTTCCAGCGATGGCCAAAAACTCTACTTTACTTCTGACATGCCAGGTGGTTTTGGTGGAATGGACTTGTACGTTTCAGAAAAAGAGAGTGGTCGTTGGGGACCACCAATCAATCTCGGGCCTGACATCAATACGGAAGGTCATGAAATCTTCCCTCACGCCGATGCAGATGGGAAACTCTATTTCTCTTCTGATGGGCAAATTGGTCTTGGCGGTTTGGATATTTATTACACCGAACAAGATGAAGCTGGCACTTGGAAAACCCCAGAAAATATGGGCTATCCAGTCAATACCCTTTCAGATGATTTTGCCATCATCTTCAATGACGAAGGAACTTGCGGCTTCTTCTCATCTGACCGGGAAGGTGGATTGGGCGGCGATGACGTTTATAGCTTCAAGAAGACTGCCATCCCTGTAGAGGTTTTGGTTTATGATGAAAAAACTGAACTACCAATCGAAGGTGCTTTAGTAGTCATCACTTGCGAAGGCGATTCTGTTTTCACGGACATGGAAGGTAAGGTCAAATTTGACATGAAGCTCAATGACTGCTGCAACCTCGAAGCGAGCATGGACGACTACAAGCCAAATTCTTCGGAAGCATGTACCAAGGATTTGACTTTGGCTGATAAGTTGGAAATCAAAATCCCACTGAGCCGAAGTGCTGAGTTTGAAATAGAAGGTGTTGTTTTCGATGGTCTGACCAAACTGCCGATGGAAAATGCTACAGTTACTTTGGAAAACGACTGTGGTCAACCATTGGCTGACCCATTCATCACTTCTTCGACTGGTCGCTACTATTTCAAGTTAGATAAGGATTGCTGTTATAAAGTAAAAGCAACCCAAGAAGGATATTTCGCAGGAATTGCTGAGGACGTTTGTACCCGTGGCTTGGAAGATTCAGAGACTCTTGTCGAGAATCTGTTTTTGATGCCAACAACTACTGCTCCTTACGATGAAGGAGATATTCCAACTTTTACTGGAGGTGATACCGAAACAGACCATACTTATTACGATCCATCAACAAGACTTTGGATGGACAAAGACACAAGGTTGCCAGCAGATGGGAAATATGCCGATGGCAAAACTTATGAAAAAGGAATCTTGATCGACGATCAGCATGACATCGGATTTATTCCAAAAGATAAAATAGAAGTAACTGGCATTGATGACGAAGGGAATCCAATCACCGAAGTTATAGAAACACCTAAAAATCCTGACGGTAGTACTTCTATCCCCTATCTCTTGCACATCTATTATGATTTCGATCAAGCTTCTATACGGGAAGATGCTATTCCCGAATTAGAGAAACTTCAGAAATTGTTGCACGACAACCAGCAATACATCATCGAGATCGGTTCGCATACTGATGCCCGTGGTAGCTATCACTACAACAACCGTCTGTCGCAGCGCCGTGCTGATTCTGTGGTAAAATGGTTAGTCGAAAGGGGTGTTGACAGGGATCGGTTGGTAGCAAGAGGTTATGGCGAAAAAGTCAACGTCAACAACTGTATCAACAATGTCCCTTGTTCAGAGGGCCAACACCAGATGAACCGCCGTACCGAGTTCAAAGTGATCGGCTGCCGGGACTGTGACAAATCGAATGTGGTTATTTCAAAGGAAAACCCAAATGCAAAGGTTGACCGTTGCGATAACTGCCCGTTCTAAGCCGTTTTTTATTTCTCAATAAAAAAAGCCCTGTGGAATTCCCACGGGGCTTTTTCTATTTTGTAAAAATCACATTTCTTTGCCGCATGAGCAGCAACGAAAAATCCGATAAGATCATCATTGCCATCGATGGTAGCTCTTCCACTGGCAAAAGCACCCTGGCCAAAACCCTTGGCAAAGCGCTCGGTTACGCCTACATCAGTACGGGCGACATGTACCGGGCCGTGACGCTTTATTTTATTGAAAACAACATCGACATCAAAGATTCGGATACAGTGAAGGAGGCATTGAAAAATATCCACCTCCGGTTCAAAATGCAACCAGAAGGCAATTGTATTTTCCTGAATGGAAAAAATGTCAACCGGGAAATCCGCACGATGGCTGTCAATAACTTAGTCAGCCCTGTCGCTACCATTTCAGAAGTACGCAGGGAAATGGTCAGGCAACAACAAGCAATGGGTATGGAAAAAGGGATCGTCATGGATGGCCGGGACATTGCGACCGTCGTTTTCCCCAATGCCGAATTAAAGATTTTCCTGACGGCCGATGTGGAAGAGCGTGCCCGTCGCCGCTATGTGGAGCTGATCGAAAAAGGGATGGACGTGGATTTTGAAGAAGTCAAAAAGAACTTGCTCGAAAGAGACCAGATTGATTCTTCCCGGGCCGATAGCCCATTGACCAAAACAGAGGACGCCGTCATTGTTGACAATACCAACCTAAATTTAGAGCAACAACTGGACTTGGTTTTGGGATTGGTAAATGAGCGGATTGCAGGTTTACAAAAAACGGGGAATTAAATTCCCCGGCTTGCGGAAAGCCTTTTTTATACCTTACCACTATGTGTTTGACGAACCCCGTTCTTGCGGTCTTCAAAAAATTTTTTCAAGGCAAAAACGGACGATTCAAAGGCTATTTCATCCCATGGGATTTCCTCTTCCAAAAACAATTTTACTTCTGAACTTTCCTCGCCAATCCCAAATTTCCCATCCACCAATTCACCTAAATATTGGACATACACATGGGCAAAACGGGTAAAAGTAAATACGGTATGAACGCCCCAAATATTGACTCTTGCTTCCGCCTCTTCCCATACTTCCCGGGCAGCACCTTCTTCCGTGGATTCGCCAATTTCCATAAAACCGGCTGGCACGTTCCAGTATCCTTTGCGGGGTTCAATGGCTCGACGGCAGAGCAATACTTTATCGCCCCAAACAGGCAGGCAACCAGTAATGATTTTTGGGTTGTGGTAGTGAATGGTTTCGCAATTGCCGCAAACCTTCCGCAGTCGGTTGTCACCTACCGGGATTTCCTTTTTGAGTTGATCTGATCCGCAATTGCTGCAAAATTTCATAGAAAAGTATTTAGGGAAACAAGCATTAAAGGAACCTCGATATTTTTTCTAAATCGCTGGGGGTGTCGATGCCAATGGTCTCTTTTTCAGTGACTTGCACGCCAATGGGGAAACCATTTTCCAACCACCTCAACTGTTCCAAAGATTCGGCATTTTCCAAACTGGACACCGGAAGTTGGCTGATTGCCAACAACGTCTCTTTCGTAAATCCATAAATGCCGATGTGCTTGAAAAAAGTTGCGTTGGCCAGCCAATCACCATGATCGGCATTTTTCACAAAAGGGATGGGAGATCGGCTAAAATACAATGCCCTACCCAGTTTGTCAAACGCCACTTTAACGGTATTTGGATCAAAGAGTTTATCAGGAGCAGCTATCTTTTTGGCAAGGGTTGAGATTGGAAAGAATGAATTGTTTTGCAAAAAAGACAACACCAGATCAATTTGTTCCGGCTGGATAAATGGTTCATCGCCTTGAATATTCACGACCCAGTTTACAGCGTCATATTCAGGCAGGGCGGCTACTTCTGCACAGCGGTCAGTCCCTGATTTATGGAATGTAGAAGTCATCACAACTCTTCCATCCAGTTCTTTTATATGGTTAAAAATACGTTCGTCATCCGTAGCTACGACCACCTCGTCCAACGTGCTTTTGCAGGCTTGTTCATAGACCAACTGGATCATTGACTTGCCTCCAATTTCAACCAAAGGCTTGCCTGGAAAGCGGGTCGATGCGAAACGGGCTGGAATTATTCCCAACGAATGTATATTTTTGACCATGTTATTTTTAAGGTTGGATAAATCAAAACGCCATGCTGTTTATGGAAAATTTTGACTAAACAATTTTGTAGCTAAAGCCTGAACAACTACGGCATTCTGAACGTAAAAGAAAGAAACCACTTCGACTAACCAACACCAAATTTCCAATATCTTTTTTGATGAGGAGACTTTTATTATCCCTTGCATTTCTACTACTTTATTTGGCTCCGGCCAACTCAACAGGTGACAGTACCAAATACCTCACACCCAAGGATACCATTTTCCTAAAGGTCGACGATTTTGGCAATAAGATATTTGTCCATTACATGGAAAAAGGGCAAACGCTTTACTCACTGGCCCAATTCTACGGCCTGAAAGTTTACAACCTCGTCAACTTTAATTCTCACATCGAACCAGAAAATGGGTTCTCTGCTGGCACGCCCGTCAACATCCCGATCCCCGATTCGGCGATAGTTAAAACTTGGGAGCACGGTTTCAACAAACCCGGTTTTGTTCCGGTACAATATGTGGTCAAGCATGGAGATACGTTTTATCGCATTGCCAAACATTTTTTCAACATCCCTTTGGACACCTTGCAGCGTTGGAATGGTTTGGAAAAAACATTGCTCTTCACGGGAATGAAACTGCACGTCGGCTATCTGAGCCTGGCGGGCATTCCTGATTCCTTGCAACTCGCCAATGGAAGCCCAGTCGGGTCGATTTTGGCATCTATGCAAAGGGAGTTTGAATATAAAATGGCCTACGAGCAACCATCTTTTCAAAATGGGGCGGCTTACTGGCAAAGAGAAAAAAAAGGTTCAAACGATTATTACTGCCTGCACCGAACGGCAACCGTTGGTTCGGTGGTGAAAATAACCAACCCGATGCGGAAGAGGTCGATTTATGCCAAAGTCATTGCCACCATACCCGACCGGGCTTATGGCGATGACATCATAATTGTTTTGTCACCAACGATCGCCAAATTACTAGGTGCACGAGACCCGAAGTTTTATGTTGAATTGATGTATTACGATTGACAGGTTTGTCTATCTTCCCTCTGGGCATCTTTTACCTTTTTAAATTCCAATTCAACTCAGCTGGGCCAACAACCAATCTTTATCCCCTACCCCTTTCGTCTCCTCAATTTCCTTTTTTAAGGCTGCTTTTTCCTTTTTGTCAAAAGGGTTGATTTCCAATAACTTACGGGTTAAATAAATGGTGTTCAAATAATTTTCCCGGTGATACCCCAGCGCATTTTTCCTTCTGATAAAAATTTTGAATGCTTGTAGGTGCGAATCCAATAAGTCATATTCTTGGTTTTCGTAAAAAATTTTCATCTGCAGGGTTTTGGCAGCAAGGTTGAGCAGAAGGTCTTTGTATTCCGCTTTTTGCAACATATCCAACGCCTTACCAAAATGCCGCCGCTGGTATTCCAACCTTGCCAGGTTAAAACTGAAAACACTCTCCCGATAAGGTTCTTGCAACCGCTCCCGGTATTCATGAATAAACCGTTCTACCCAATCAAATTCTTCGGTCACCAAGCCGATGGTTACCACATTTTGGTAAGTGTATCTCGATAGCCAACCAGCTGTCAGGAAATACCCTTTTTCCAGGCCATCTTTATAAAATTGAAACTGAAAAGGGAGGTATTCCGAATTTCCTTCATTGTACTGGCGGATGCAAAAATTGATGGCCAGTATGTATAAATCCCTCAATTCCTCTGGTAAAAAAAGGGCATCGTGCAGCAGGGCCAACTCTCGGAATTTTTGAAAATAACGCTGCTCTGCCGGGTTTGTCAGCGCTTTGTAACAGTTGTAATAAATAGCGATAGCTGGGATATCCAACACATCCGTTTCCTCAATATAAGACAACATTTTTTCTAAAAGACCAAAATCATAGGATGCGTTTGAAACCGCCTGGTGGGAAATGAGGAAGCAAGAATGCGCCAATTTCTGGATCAAAAAACCTACATCCAATTGGTTGGACAGATCTTGCAAGAAAGTGCGGTCTACATTTTTCAAATTGTAATCGGAGCGGTATTTCTCAAGCGAAAACTGGTACTTGCGCTGAAAATAGGCTGCATTCCTCAGGGTGTTTCGTTCGTGTTTTTCTGATAAATTTTTCCAGGCAGTATCAAAGTGGGTGTGCAGGTTTCGCTTGCGAAACAAAGAACTTAGCCTCATTTGTGCCGCCACTTCATCATTCAAAAACTCTGTATATGTCAGGTACTGACAAGTAAGTTGGTACAACAAACTCATGCAAAGCCGAAGGCGGTGATCATCGTATTTTTCTTTGGGAAACACCACTGGGAAAACCTCTTCTTTAGCTGGGACGGGTTTTCCATTTTTCAAATATTTCAACAAATAATCATAAAGGGTTGAAACGTCAGTTCTATGATTAAAAAATGGGGATGCCAATACTTTTTTCATTTCTGACATCTCATTTTTGGTGAGCGTTCGCAGGAGCTGGAGGAGGCGACTATTTTCCATGGCATTAGTTTTTGAATGCGTGATTGACAAACTAATTGATAATTATACTTTTTTTTGGACAAGATGAGAAAAAAAACTGGGAATAATCACACCTACTATGATTATTTTATTCCGACATTTTTTTATCAATATTTCAACTATTATTTGATTTTTTAAAGAACAATCTAAAAAATATTTTTACAAACTGAAAAATATGTCTTTGTCTCGCTATAGGTTATTTTCCATTTTTGTAGCATGAAATTTTTAATCATCAAGCAGGAAGGAATACGGCCAATTGTTGCAACAGATTATGTTCCTTGCTGCTCAACATCAACAAAATCTGATTATCTCATGCTACTCAACAATTTTACAATCATCAACATGAAAAAAATTATTACACTATTAAGTTTGAGCATAGTACTCCTTAATACTTCCATTTCGCAAATTTCCGTTTCTGGAAAAATCCTCACTGAGACTGGACTTGGCATTGAAGGTGTCATCGTAGGCACGGGAAGCCAATCCGTTACTACCGACGCAAACGGCAATTATTCCTTGACCTTGACAAGTGGAGGAGATTACACGATTACTCCCAATTTTGATGGTTTCTTTTTGAATGGTGTGTCCACCGTTGATAAGGTCAAAATCGAACAACATATTCTGGGAATTGAACAATTGGATTCTCCTTATAAATTGATAGCTGCTGACGTCAATCATTCAGGTACAGTTACATCTGCGGACGCATACGATTTATACAACGCCCTCCTTTTCATCACCCCTTATTTCCCCAACAATACTTCTTGGCGGTTTGTACCGGCAGATTTTGTTTTTCCAAACCCTGCCAACCCATTTGAATCCGCCTTTCCAGAAGTAGTTAATTTGAATGGGTTGAATAATGACATCACCGATTTGGATTTTGTAGCCATTAAAGTCGGAGATGTGAATGGTACGGTGACCTCAAATGGCACTCCAACACCAACTAGTTTAATCAAAGGGTATATTTATGCCGACGAAAACAACAATTGTCAAAATGATAATGGCGAGCCTAGTCTGGCCGACTGGCTTTTGGTAGCAAAAAACTCAAGCGGTGATGAGTTTTATGGCAAAAGCAACAACTTTGGTCATTATTCAATATATGCAGAACCCGGCACTTATGACGTCTTCGTCGTAGAGCCTAACGCGCTGTGGGATGCCTGTGTTGATTCAATAGCAGGAGTCGTCGTTACTCCACAAGTTAATGGCACAGCTGATTTTGGAGCCCATTCTGTCGACTTATGCCCATACATGGAAGTCAATTTAACTACGCCGTTGTTACGTCGATGCTTTATGAACACTTACTATGTGATGTATACTAACAAAGGAACTGAAGCCTCAATCGGTAGCACTGTGGAAGTGACATTGGACGATTTCTTCACTAATATCGGCAGCAGTATACCATGGACGTCTGTCAATGGCAACACCTATACTTTCGACATCGGCGACGTACCTGTCGGGCATAGCGATTATTTTATAATCAATTTTACCCTTGATTGTAATGCTGTACTGGGTCAAACCCATTGTTCCTCCGCTCATATTTATCCAGAGCCTCCGTGTACGCCAGTATCTCCGCAATGGACCGGAGGTGATCTTGAAATTACCGCTGAATGTGATGGCCCAGAAGTGAAGTTTACCATTACCAATAATGGGGATGATATGACCGCACCAGTCAATTATATTGTCATCGAAGACATTATGATCCAGATGAACGGCAATGTTCAATTGAACAGCGGAGATTCAGTTAGTGAAACATTTCCTGCTAATGGTTCGACCTACCGTATGCAAGCTTATGAAGTCAGTTACCACCCATTTGAAACGATAGCCAGCGCCGCCATAGAGGGTTGTGGAACCAATGGGAATGGGACTTTCAGTTTAGGTTTTATCAACGCTTACCCTTTATCTGACGAAGAACCCTTCGAAGATGAAGACTGTCAGGAGAACGTAAGCTCTTATGACCCCAACGACAAGGTGGGCTTCCCACTCGGTTTTGATGCAGAGCGGTTTATCGAAAAAGGACAGGACATCCATTACCGAATCCGGTTTCAAAACACAGGAAATGATACTGCTTTCAATGTTGTAATTCTCGACACGCTCCCTCCAGAACTTGATCCAGCAACTATCCGAATTGAAGGGTTTAGCCACCCAATGGATTTTGACTTATTAGGCAGTGGGGTGGCCAAATTCCAATTTTCCGACATCCTCCTCCCGGATAGCAACGTCAACGAAGCCCTCTCTCATGGATTTGTGAAGTTTGTGATCTCTCAAAGATCTGGCTTAGAATTGGGGACGACCATTCAAAATGATGCCGCTATTTTCTTCGATTTTAATGACCCGGTTATTACGGATAAAACACTTCACACTATCGGTGAGCCGTTGGTCGAGGTAACTTCATCACATACCCTGTTGCCTGATATTGGGTTGCAAGTTTTTCCAAATCCTTTTAACACTTTTGCCACATTTAAAATAGATGGATTAGATATAAAGGAAGGCAAAATAAATTTGATGAATGCGAATGGCCAAGTTGTAAAATCTGAAAAATTCCAAGGCGCTTCTTTTGAATTAGATGGCAGCGATTTACCACGAGGCATTTATTTTTTCCAAATAACGACAGGGGGAACAAGTGTTGCAAATGGTAAGATAATAGTTCATTAATTTTTCAATATCATACTAATAATTAAAGTGCTTGCCAATTAATTGGCAGGCGCTTTTTTATTTTAATTATTTTCAAAAAAATAAATAAAAAACAGGCTTTGTTAATTTATTCATTAAATACACAACTAAATCATTTAATAAGGGCTTTCATATAAAATTAAAACACCAACGAATTTAGCTTTTTATTGGCCCGTTCGGATTGGCCAATAGCCAATCCGAACGGGCCAAAGGGGAGGCTTCGCCACCGCCGCCCGCCAAATTTTTAAAAGAAAGCCCTTATCAATTAATTAAATAAAGGGCAATAGGATACCATTTACCGATAAAACGATTTCCGTTTTGGCAATTAATTATTCACTGTTTAAAAACAGGTGGTTAAGAAATAGGCAAGAATAATTTTTAAGAAAATTGCGGGCCATTTAACCAGTTTTTATTTATTCATCTTTAAATAAAAAAGAAAAAAAATGATAAATAAATAAGGCTATATGGTATATCAAATAGACTGCGGACAAGGGATAACAAAACTTAAAATGACAGGCAACAGGAAGTGTTTTAAATTCGAGCCAAGTGATTTCTAATGAGTTAGTATTTAGTTTTCAAAATGAGAATAAACAACCTGAGAAACAGGTGCACTTTTCTTTCAAACATGTATGGCTATTAAACCATTAAAAAACAGTCGGTACTTGTTAAAATTCGTTTGAAATAAAGTTTTGTTTTACTTTCAAAAAATAAAGAACTTAAAGTTCTAACTCAACCAGCAGCCTGCCAATCATGCTATCTCCGCATCAATAAATGCAACTGTTTTACTGTTGCAAGTAATAAATGCCCAACAGACTTAACGGCAATTTCCTACGACGGAACTCAGTTCCGATTTTGTAAAGACAATCAAAAAAAAGACAGGCTGCACACATGGCAGGTACGGGTGATTCCTAAATGTCTGGCTGGATAGTGGGTTTAATTAATGCGCCATTATCAAATCCCTAAATCGTCCAGCCCAAGTAATTTTTAATGCAGAAAAATCTGCTAATAACAGTCGAAATGGTTGCCGCAAAAAAGCGACAACACACGAAAATAAATTAGTATGAAAAAAACTCTCAACAGTATTTTTAAATTACTGCGTAACTAATTTGCAAAAATGAAAGTAAGCGTTGTTCCATAATTGTAAAAAGGGGGAATTTTCAAAAAGCGAAATTAAATAAGTTAAAAACAGCATGTTAATTTCAATTTAGGTTTAGCACCAGACATATTTTGGCAAAAGTTTAGCAAATACGTTTTTTTACAATTTTATGTGGCCAGATTCAAGTAATTCTGCATTTCAAGAGCCAAGGGGTTTCTGGTAAAAATCCCGACTTTGTGATGTTGAAATATGAGGAAGAAGTTCCCTCCTTGCCTTTGAGGGAATACATAGAATGTTATTGGAGCTTAAATTCAGATTTTTCTCTAAAAGAAGACCTTTGTTTACCCGACGGATCGGCTTCTCTTATATTTAATTTTAGCACACCTTATTTAAGGGCCGAATGCCACAAGCCAAATAATTGTACAGAGATAGGCAGGATTTGCATGCCCCACCAAGGCAAATCCAGTGTACTGATAACTCAACATAAACCCATCCGACTAATGGGGGTGCGCTTTAAACCTTACGGGGTTGCACCATTCTTTAAAGTGAGCATGACAGACTACACCCCACCGTTTATTATTCATGGTGAAAAATTAGAAAACCTATTTGGCAAAATAGACAACAGGTTTTGGGAAGACATAGGATTTCAAGAAAGGGTCAATATTTTGGATAAAAAATTTACGGATAATATCCACCGTTTACCCAAACCAGACTCACTGGTAAAAGAAGCAGTTGCTATAATGGTTAAAAATGCTGGGAATTTAAAAATAGGTGATATTTTAGAAATGCTGTGTGTCAGTAAAAGCACCTTGGAAAAAAAATTCCAGGAACATGTCGGTTTGAGCCCAAAGATTTTATGCAATATTTTACGCTTTAACAGCATAGTGTATAGCCATCAGAAAAACCCAACCCCTTCTTTGACGGAACTGTCCTACAATAAAGGTTTCTTTGACCAGTCTCATTTGGTGCATAATTTCAGGTCATTCACTGGATTGCCACCAGGCCGTTTTTTCCGTCAAGACAATCATTTGATAGAAATGCTTCGGCAATCATTTGAATCAAGGACATTGGAGATATATTCTTAAATGGAGAGGTGATTAGTTTTTGTCAACACGGTAATTCGTTTGAAAAAGTATCAATTACAGATAGTTAATTTATTGATACCTTTGCCGCATGGCAACATCAAGAAACACCGACAAAAATTCGGATAAAAAAACACCTGTCCGAAAAACTACTCGCAGTACCTCTAGCAGCAGAACCACGACGAAAAGAACATCTAATCGAGCAACAAATTCAGCTAAGGAAGAACCGAATAAAAAGACCGCAACTCGTAAAACAGCATCTTCCAGGGCGACTCCACAAAAGCCCCATAAAAGATCAAGCGAAAGCAAGGACCAACCCAGACAGGATACAAGAAAAGTGGTCAATTCACCCGCAACCGCCCGGAAATCTGGACCACCTAACGAACCTTCCCGTTCGAACGACTACAAGCCAATTATTCAGGGCAACCCAAAAGCTGCTCCCCCAAGTAGTAACCGGCCAACCCATACCAATCGCCCACCGGTAAATGTTTTGCCAAAACCGGCTCCTACACCTCCAAAACCCGAAGCGAAAAAAGAAAATAATTTTGCTCCTCCCGAAGAAAAAATCAGCATTAAGCTCGACCAATCAGTGGCCATCTTGATCGATGGCAACAACATTGAAATGAGTCTTCATTCCGTTTCGAAAAAGACTTCGGCCATGATCAATTTTGACAAACTGGTGCCTACTCTTTTGGGGAACAGGGCCTTGTCGAGGTTGATTTATTTCCGGGAGGGAAAAAGTATTTCCCCAAAACTTGCCGAACGTTTGCAAAAATTATTTCATGGTTCGGTGGTACCTTGCCACAAATCGGCCGATATACCATTGAGTATCAAAGCGGTACAAGTAGCATCCAAGGTTGACACGATAATCATTTTGTCTGGCGACGCTGATTATGTAGAATTGGTGAGGCACTTAAAGCACGATGGTATTCGAGTGGAAATCGCCGCCTTTCCTGAAACAACCGCTGATATATTGCGGCAAGAAAGTGATTATTTTTTCCCGATCACGGTCGACTATAGCTTTGTTTTGAAATGACCAAGTAGGTAGCCGTTTTACATTTTTAATATTTCTGGTTTAATTTTCCATTCAACAAGAAGAGCTATTTTTCAAAATAAAAAGACCCCGGACAACGCATTTTGCGTCATCCGGGGTCTTTGCATTTCACACTTGTGCTTATTCTATATTTTCAACATTTTACAAACTTCCCCGAATACATGTTCTCCGGTAAATCCAAATTTTTCATCTAAAACTGTATAGGGCGCAGAGTACCCAAAATGACTCAAACCCCACACCTGTCCACGAGGACCAACCAACCCTTCCAAAGTAACTGGAAGACCTGCCGTTAATCCAAAAACTGGAACATTTCCCGGCAATACCGATTTTTGGTATTTCTTAGTTTGGTTCCGAAAAAGCCCTTCCGAAGGGGCGGAAACCACCCTGACTTTCAGTTTTTTCTCGTTTTTCAATTTCTCTGCACCAGCCACCAACGTGGAGACTTCAGAGCCATTCGCCAATAAAATAACATCAGGCTTTCCTTCACAATCCATTACAATGTAAGCCCCCTTTTCAGCTTGAAAAGCTTCATTCTGGCGATCTCCCGGAAGGTCTTGGATGTTTTGTCTTGAAAAGATAAGTCCAGTTGGGGTCTGTTTATTTTCAAAAGCCAATTTCCAACAAGCAACTGTTTCCCAAGCGTCGGCTGGACGCAAAACAAGCACGGAATTGCGGTGGGAGTGGTTCTGTAATTTTTCCAATAAACGGAGCTGTGCTTCTTGCTCCACAGGTTGGTGAGTTGGGCCATCCTCTCCTACCCTAAATGCATCGTGCGTCCAAATGAAAATGACCGGAACTTCCATCAAAGCTGCCACCCTGATAGCGGGTTTCATGTAATCAGAAAAGGCAAAAAATGTTGCACAAGCCGGAATAACCCCACCGTGCAGCGACATGCCAACAGCCAATGCGGCCATCGTCAATTCTGAAACGCCTGCCTGTAAAAATGCCCCTTCGAAATTGTGGTGGCTAAATGCAGTAGTCTTTTTCAAAAAGCCATCCGTTTTATCGCTGTTACTGAGATCGGCGGAGGCAACAATCATATTTTCAACTTGATCGGCGAGGGCCGCTAACACATTGCTCGACGAGTTGCGGGTGGCGCCATTTAGTTTTGGTTGGATAGCCTTCCAATCAATGTCATGCGTTTTGCCTGATAAAAAAGTATTGTATTTAGCCGCCAAATCGGCGTGTTCTTTCGACCATCGCTTAAAAGCATTTTTGCGCTTTTTAGCGGCAGAACGCTTAGCATCTAAAGCAGTAGAATATTCAGCGGCTACTTCAGGAAAAACCCGAAAAGGATTGTTGGGATCACCGCCAAGTCCTTTCACCGTTTCCTCAAATGATCCTCCCGCACCGCTCAAAGGTTGACCATGTAATTCGACTTCTCCTTCAAATAGTTCACCATTGGCTTTTCTGGTCCCCTTGCCCATCAGCGTTTTCCCAATAATCAGGGATGGCCTATCTGTTTCTGCAAGGCACTCTGCCAATGCCCTGCGAATAGCATGGTGGTCATTGCCTGCGATAGTGACAACATGCCAATTCCAAGCTTCATATTTTTTGGCTGTATCCTCGCTGGTCACATCGTCGACTTCGGTCGAAAGTTGAATATCGTTGGCATCATAGAACATGACAATATTGCCCAGCCCAAGGTGACCTGCAATCCGGCCAGCAGCCTGTGAAATTTCCTCTTGAATCCCACCATCTGAAATGTAAATAAATGTTTTGTGAGCAACTGTTTCACTAAACCGAGCAGCTAAGAAACGTTCTGCAATGGCCGAACCAATGCCAAAAGCATGTCCCAAGCCAAGTGGCCCAGAAGTGTTCTCGATACCCCGTTGAACGTCCAGCTCCGGGTGACCGGGTGTTGGACTCCCCCATTGCCGGAAATTTTTGATGTCTTCCAAAGTGTAGTTTCCCAATAAAGTTTGCTGGGCATACAACATCGCAGACATGTGCCCTGCATCGAGGTAAAACCGATCGCGCAATGGCCAAGCCATGTCGTCAGGATCGTAGTTGAGGAATTCGGAATAAAGGATGTGAATGAAATCCGCCCCTCCCATCGGGCCACCGGGGTGACCGGACTTGGCCTTTTCTACCATGGCGGCGGCAAGGATCCGGATATTATCGGCTGCTTTTAGGGAATTGAAATTGGTTGGTTCGCTTTGCATTAGGTTTGAGTTTTGTAAAAATTAAAGGCACTTACAAGAACAGTAGAACGGCATCACAACCGATGTTCTTAGCGCTTTTTTTCTCATGCTGCAAAGAAAGCGATTCTAAAATAGAGATTGGGAGAATTGTAATGTGGATTTTTCAACACCTACTGTTAAAAGGCATTTGTTTAAAGTGTCCGGGCGAATAATGCGGATTTCCCAAAAGGGAATTAAACACTCTTGCTGAAATAAATACCGATTTTACCGCAACTCATTTCGAATAATTATTCTTGAACGAAATAGATATCCAAATAACCAGCGGCATTAACAAACTGAACAATAAGGTAGCAAAACCTGACATTACCAGTAAAAAACCAAAGCCGTTTTTATTTAAGCTCAACAACACACCATTTCCATTACCATTTGATTCGGAGAAGAAAACAAGGCCATTGGTGATAATCAATAGGGATAAAAAAAACAGTATTATCCCAAAATATTTAAAACGGAGGTTAAAAATAAAATTCAATTTGTCGAAAAGGGAATAGACCAATCCATTCAAGATCGTGAGTATGCCCAAAATGCGAATGAATTGCGCTTTTCCCGTTACTACATAAGTATCATGTATTTGGAAGTGGATCGTTTCTTCTTGCCCTATCAGGAAGCCTATTGCCAGTAAGATAAACCCAAGAAAAATCAAGATTGAATTGATGTTATAGCTATCCATTTTTATAAATGTTTGGTGTTCGTCTACAAATTAATACCAAATGAGGGATGAGATTCTCTAAAGCTTCTGGTGCTTTTCTAAAACAAAAATTACAAAACCATCTATTTGCGTTTCTTACAAATTCGTTGGGATGGGATAGCATGGACTCTAAATTCATTTCAGCAATTCGAAAAATGTAAGTAAAACAAAGCTTGATTTGTGGGAATTAGACAATGCCCAAAGCCATAAAAAAAAATTCTTCATTGAATTTACAGGTCAAAATAGAATATCATTCTATGAAATTGAAACAATACGTCTTATTATTTTACCATCAAACCTATGCCTTGCAGGTTTTGACCAAAAAGTGTATTTAGACCTTATCTAAATAAATTATACCTTCTTAAATTCTTGTTAAAAAAATATCTGGAATTATATCTTTGCGCCGATTTGATGGGATGAGTCATTTTTCTGTCAATTTTCTGAAAAAACAATTATGCTTGATATGGCATTCAAACGATTGAATTACAAGCTTTTAGTCTTACTACTTTCCTTCCATACTTTTTCCACTTTTGCCCAAGAGGTCAATATTGACGCTGGTAAAACGCTTTTCAAAAACAATTGTGCTTCTTGCCACAATAAAGACATGAAGAGCAAATTGACCGGACCGGCCCTTGGAGGTGTCCGTGATCGATGGGCTGACGAAGGTGAACTTTACGAGTGGATCAGAAATTCTCAAGGGTTGATCGCCTCCGGCAATTCCAGGGCCAATGAGCTTTGGAACGAATGGAAGCCTACGGTCATGACCAGCTTCCCCAACCTCTCGGATGAGGATATTGCCAACATCTTAGGATATGTTGATGCTGCTTTTACAGGGGCATTAGCTGGTGGTCCTCCAGTCGCAGGTGGCGGTTCAGAATGTGCAGTTCCAACTGCGGCCGAAGACAGCAACCGTCTCCTTTACGGATTCTTGTTCGTTGTACTCGCACTGTTAGCTTTGGTTCTTGCCCGGATCATTTCCAATTTGAATCACATCCAACAGGTAAAAGAATCGGGCATTGCTCCTGAACGCAAGACTTTAGCTGAAACACTGACCAGCAAAGGAGTTATCAGCTTCGCTATTTTCTTGGCTGTGGTCATCGGAGGTTACATCACTGTACATAATGCGACCAACCTTGGCCGCCAGCAGGGTTATCAGCCAGAGCAGCCGATCAAATTTTCTCACATCATCCACGCTTGTGAGCACAAGATTGACTGTAACTACTGCCACGATGGGGCTCGTCGTTCCAAGCACGCCGTTATTCCCGCTGCCAATACTTGTATGAACTGCCACAAGGCTATCAAAAATGGTTCTACCTATGGTACAGCGGAATTGACCAAGATCTACGCTTCCATCGGTTTTGACCCAAGCACTGACAAATACATTGAAAATTACGAGAGCCTGACCAAAGATGAAATCAGGAAAATTTATACTAAATGGATTGCTGACCAGTATATCCAAGATAAAGGCCAGTTGGATAGTGAAGGTGAAGAATTGATGGAAGAACAATGGGACGGCATCGTTGAAGCGTTGACCAATCCTGCTACTGGTGATAACACTATCGCTGGCCCAATTGAATGGGTCCGCATTCATAACCTACCCGACCACGTTTATTTCAACCACTCCCAGCACGTTTCAGTCGGTAAAATCGAGTGCCAGCAGTGCCACGGCAAAATTGAACAAATGGCTGTTGTAAAACAGTACGCCCCATTGAGCATGGGCTGGTGTATCAATTGCCACCGCCAAACGCAAGTGAAATTTGCCGATAATGGCTATTACGACAACTACTACGAAAACTACCACCAAGAGATCAAAAACCTCGAAAGGGATGGAGTCACCGTAGAAGATATTGGTGGTACCGAATGCCAAAAATGCCATTATTAATAATGGTAAATGGTGAACGATGAATGGTAAATGTTATCCACCTCATCATTCGCCGCTCATTCATCATTCACAATTAAAGTAAGCGATACATTTAATATATAAGATGAAAAATCAAGATCAAAATAAGGAAGTCTGGATCGGGGTCGAACATTTGGAGAATGACCCTAATTTTCTGGAATCCATCCAAAAGGAATTTAACGACGACAATAGCCTACTTGCCAAGGAAGAGGCGCTGGAAGTTAAATCCAACCGTCGTGATTTTCTAAAATTTTTGGGCTTTAGTGTGAGTGCTGCGACAGTTGCAGCCAGTTGCGACATCCCGGTCAAAAGAGCGATCCCGTATGTCACTAAACCGGACGAAATCGTTCCCGGTGTGGCAACTTACTATGCATCCTCTTTTGTTAATGGCGGCGACTACTGCCCTGTTTTGGTAAAAACAAGAGAAGGACGCCCGATCAAAATCGAAGGCAATGTTCTTTCTGGCGTTACCAAAGGTGGTACAAGTGCTAGGGCTCAAGCCAGCGTACTAAGCCTGTATGACACCAACCGGTACCAATCCCCAATGAAAAAAACAGGGGATTCTTGGGAGAAGACTTCTTGGGAAAATTTGGATAAAGAAGTAGGAGCAAAACTATCAGCTGGATCAGTTCGTGTTCTTACCAATACGATCATTAGCCCTACCGCACATAGTGCCCTGACGGAGTTTATGAACGCCTACCCTGGGTCTTCTGTGGTAACTTACGATGCCGTTTCCTCTTCTGCCCTATTACAGGCCAATCAGGCATCTTTTGGTCTTCGGGTAGTACCTAATTATAAATTTGACCAAGCAAAAGTTATCGTTAGTTTGGGTGCTGATTTCTTGGGCACTTGGATTTCCCCTATCGAATATGCCCGTCAATACACGACGAATAGAAAGATAGATGCGAAAAACCCAACAATGTCCCGCCACATTCAGGTGGAAAGTGCTATGACCCTTACTGGTTCAAACGCTGACAACCGGATTTTGGTAAAACCTTCGGAAATGGGCCAAGCCATTGTGGCTTTGTATAACGCAGTCGCAGGCAAGGCAGGTGGCCAAACGGTAAGCGGTGGCAATTGTGAAGCCTCTGCTGCTTTGGCAAAAGTTGCCAATGAACTGTGGGCCAACCGTGGAAAATCCTTGGTAGTTTCTGGCAGCAACAATACAGGTGAGCAGATTTTGGTCAATGCCATTAATAACATGCTTGGCAATTATGGCCAAACAATCAGTTTCGCCAATGCCTCCCACCAACGTCAAGGCGATGATTCTTCGGTTAAGGACTTGATCGAGGACATGAATACTGGAAAGGTAACTACCCTCATCGTTTGGGGCGCCAATCCATCATTCGACCTTCCAGATGCACAAGTATTTAATGCTGGATTAGCCAAAGTCAATACAAAAATTTCATTCGCCTATTCTCCAAACGAGACATCGGCTCTTTGTGATTATGTAGCACCAACCCACCACTATTTGGAAAGCTGGGGCGATGCAGAGCCTAAATCTGGGCATTACAGCTTAATACAACCTACTATCTCTCCCCTGTTCAATACTCGTCAAGGGGAAGAAACCCTGCTGCGTTGGGCAAATAGTGTTAACATTGACGCAAATGCCGATCAGCCTTACTACGAATACCTGAATGCCAATTGGCAATCAAATATGTTCCGCCGTCAAAGCAATTATGCGACCTTCCAAGCTTTTTGGGATAGCACTTTGCACGATGGTGTTTTTGAAATAAGAGAAGACGAACCTGTCTACGAATTCGCTGCAAGCGTTTCGGCTGCTGCCTCCAAAGTATCAAAACCCAGCAGCGGTTTGGAAATTTCTTTCTTGGAAACAGTAAACGTAGGTGATGGTAATTATGCCGATAACCCATGGTTACAAGAGATGCCAGACCCAATCAGCCGTTGTGTTTGGGGTAACTATTTGGCGATCCCTATCGAATTCGATGGCGAGCGCCACTTTGATGGTGCTGGACAATTTGCGGGCTTGAATCAAGATGAATATTACAAATCTGCCGATCAGGTAGACGTTACCATTGGTGGTGTAACCCAAACCATTACCTGTGTCCGCCAATTTGGGCAAAAGAAAGAAACGGTTTCTTTGGCTTTGGGCTATGGCCGTACAGTATCAGGTGACTGCGGGATTGGCATTGGCCACAACGTTTATCCTTGGTTGAGCAGGGATGCCGATGGTAATGTTCAATATTATGCCGCTGGTGTTGAAGTAAATACCAATACTGGTAAGGATGATGAATTTGCTTGTGTGCAATACCACCACACCATGGGGGTAACTGGCAAAGTAAACGGTTCGGAGGATGTACTAAATGTGGATGAGGTTGCCTTGATGAGGGTTGGTAAAGGATTTCAGGGCTCCTTGGTTGAAAGGTCGGTTATCGAGCGCTCCAATCTGAAAGATTTGGAAAAATACCTCTACAGTGATGGAGATAATGGAAGAGAGCGAGAAGGATTGGTTGTGCGTCGTGAGCATCACGAACATTTGAACCAACAAACACTCTATCCTTATAGCGAGTTTGTTGCGGAAAAATACAGCCAAGGTCATCATTGGGGCTTGCACATCGACCTGAACTCTTGTACTGGATGCGGTGCTTGCCAAGTGGCTTGTGTAGCGGAAAATAACGTTCCGGTTGTTGGAAAACATGAAGTTTACCGCCACCATGAAATGACTTGGTTGCGCATTGATCGCTACTTTTTCGGTGACTACGAAAATCCAAACGTAGTTTATCAGCCGATGATGTGCCAACACTGCGACAATGCTCCTTGTGAGAACGTTTGCCCAGTGTCAGCTACCAACCACAGTTCTGAGGGTTTGAACCAAATGGCCTACAACCGTTGTATCGGTACTCGTTATTGCGCCAATAACTGCCCTTATAAAGTCCGTCGCTTCAACTGGTTAGACTACAATACTGCTGACCTTTTCCCAGCAAACGAAGTTGCCCTAAACGGAGAATCTGTACCATTCGGAGCAGACAACTTGACCCGCATGGTTTTGAACCCAGATGTAACTGTTCGGGTACGTGGGGTGATGGAGAAATGCAGTTTCTGTGTACAGCGTATTCAAGAAGGTAAATTGACTGCTAAAAGGGAAGGCCGGGCTCTCCGCGATGGCGAAGTAAAATCTGCTTGCCAAACAGCTTGCCCAACCGGAGCTATTACTTTTGGTGATACCAATATGAAAGGATCTGCGATTGACCAGAAGTTCAATGATCCATTGAATTACATTGTTTTAGAAGAAGTAAACACACGCCCATCCGTGCAGTATACCACGAAGGTGATAAACCGGGATGAAGCGTTGAGCTAATAGCTTGTTAAAACAAGCAACTCTATTTTTTTGAAATTTATCTATTAAAAATAGCAGCATGCACAAGGAAGTACTAAATCCGTACTGCCAACTGTAAACTGCCAGCCCGAATTGATTTCGGGATAAGATCTGCCAACTCAAGCATGAGTGCACCAGTTTCAAGAATCCGTGAACCCTTAATTGAAGGGCACAAAAGTTATCACGACATAACAGAAGACTTAGTTGGGCCAACCGAGAAAGCCCCCAATGCCATGTGGATGGTGGCCTTCATCATTTCGGTAACCTTGCTTGGCTATGGGATTTTTTGCCTTTGCTGGACTTTTTATTTCGGCATCGGAGCTTGGAATCTAAATAGAACCATCGGTTGGGGCTACGATATTACCAACTTCGTTTGGTGGATCGGTATCGGTCACGCAGGTACGCTGATTTCGGCCATCCTCTTATTGTTCCGCCAGCGTTGGCGGACAGGGGTAAACCGGGCTGCGGAGGCAATGACTATCTTCGCCGTAATGTGTGCTGGTCTTTTCCCAGCAACGCATACAGGTCGGCCTTGGTTCGATTTCTTTATGTTCCCCTACCCTAACACTCGTGGACCATTGTGGGTAAACTTCAATTCCCCTCTTTTGTGGGATTTGTTTGCGATCTCTACCTATTTTACCATTTCCTTATTGTTCTGGTACACAGGGTTAGTTCCTGATTTCGCATCAGTGAGGGACCGTGCCAAAGGTGTTCGTAAAAAGATCTATGCGTTCATCTCTATGGGTTGGACTGGAAAAGCCAAACACTGGCAGCGTTGGGAATATCTGTCGCTTATTTTGGCAGGTATTGCGACACCGCTGGTACTTTCGGTTCACACGATCGTATCCTTTGACTTCGCCACTTCTGTGATCCCAGGTTGGCACACCACCATTTTCCCTCCCTACTTCGTTGCAGGTGCAATTTTTTCAGGGTTTGCCATGGTTCAGACACTGATGATCATCACCAGAAAATGTTTGAAACTGGAGCAATACATCACTTTGAGCCATATTGAAAGTATGAACAAGGTGATTTTGGTAACAGGTACCATGGTAGGTTCGGCTTATTTGATCGAGCTATTTATCTCTTGGTACTCTGGTTATTTATATGAGCAATTTGCCTTCTACAACAGGGTTATGGGGCCATACTATTGGTCATACATCGGCATGATGGGATGTAACCTATTGGCACCGCAAGTCTTTTGGTCTAAGAAAATCCGTCGTAGTGTTTGGTGGACGTTTTTCATGTCCATCTTCGTAAATATCGGAATGTGGTTCGAGCGCTTTGTAATCATCGCTACTACTTTGGCTAAAGATTATTTGCCTTCAAGTTGGAGTTATTACTGGCCTTCATGGGTTGAGATCGGTATTTACGTTGGCACATTCGGTCTGTTTTTCACGCTGTATTTGATTTTTGCGAGAGTAGCTCCTGTAGTCGCAATCGCAGAGGTTAAAGCCATTCTCAAACAGTATGGCGATCAATACCTTGGGCCAAATGCTACCGAGCATGTCCACGAAGAGGATCATTCACATGCTCATTAATCAGTGAAATCTTTTTAGCTAAAAATTTTAAATAATAAATTCCTTAAAAAGGGACTAATTTCTATAAAATGGCAGCCAATTATAAAGACGTTTTATTTGGACTTTACAATGACGAGACTGTTTTGATGAGTGCTATTAAAAAAGCGAACGAAAAGCACCTCGACATAATGGATGTTTACACTCCTTTCCCTGTCCACGGCCTCGACCCATTGCTTGGTTTGGAGGAAAGCCGTTTGCACATAGTAGGATTCATATTTGGCGCATTGGGTACGCTGACTGCGCTATGTGGGATCAGTTTTATCTTTGGTGGCAGCCTTCTTTTTGAAGGTGATTGGCCAACCATTTTTGGTGGTAAGCCTTACTGGTCTCTGCCAGCATTTATTCCAATCACATTTGAGTTAACAGTTTTATTCTGTGGGATTGGAATGACGGTAGTTTTCTATATCATCTGCGGAATGGGCTTTGGGGTGGATAATCCAATTTTGGATGATAGGATTACGGATGACAAGTTCTGTATCGCTTTTCAAACTAACGATATGGATGAGGAGGGAGTAAATGGACTGAAAGGTTTCTTTGATGAAACTGGTGCTGAGGAAGTTCACTCTCGGCAAATCTGACAAAACAGATTAGCGTTATTTAGAATTAATCAATAGAAGTAAATATAAAAATCTTCAATGTTTCAGATTCTTTATATCTGCAACTTTGCAAAGATTTTTTGAAAATAGTTTTTCACATAATGAAATTCATTCAGCAACCAAATTTAGCACTACTTACCTTGTTCCTGATAGGTGGGCTGTTCGCTTGCCAACAGCCTGGAGGTGAAAGTACGGGCAGTGAATTCATCCCTGACATGGCTCACTCTGTAGCCTATGAGGCCAATGTCACTACAGACTATTCTTTAAATTCTTGGGATAAAGAGTCTGTTGCCAGCCGCCGTGAACTATCAATGCCCCACCTTCCGGTGAAAGGAACCATTCCTAGGGGATATTCGGGTGTGGCTATCAATGACGGCACTTTTGAAAGTGCAACCCAAGCCGTGGCCAACACCATGAGCCACATGAAGAATGATGGTGGGATTGCTTATACTCCAAATGGTTCTGTCCCATATTACTATCCAGACACGGAAGACGGCCGCAATCTGGCAATTGAGCAAATCAAGTATAACCCTTTTCCGATCACTCAAGCTGGTATAGCTAAAGGACAAGAATTGTACACCTACTATTGTGGGATTTGCCATGGCGACAAAGGTGATGGTGGCGGATACCTCGTCCGTGACAATGGAGGTAAATATCCAGCTCAACCAGCAAACTTCCTATTGGAAGAATTCGTAAATGCCAGCAATGGCCGCTACTACCACGGCATCATGTACGGCAAAAATGCCATGGGGGCTTATGCAGATAAATTGTCTTATGAAGAAAGGTGGGATGTGATTCATTACATCCGTTCATTACAGGCAAAATCTTTAAAGGTTGCTTACAATCACGAAGTCAATCAGTTGAACCCTGATTTTGGGGTACCTCAGGCGATGGTCAAAACTGTTGCTGAAGTTGTTAAAGAAGAAATGCCAGTAACCGAAGAAGAAAATGGTGGTGAAGATCATACCCACGGGGAAGATGCCGGAAACGACCATGGTCATGGCCATTAATTTTGGAAAAAGAATTTAAAAAACTAATTCAAAACCGGCTTGCCGGCAAATAAAATACCTGCAAAGAATGAAGCAGTTCACTTTTGAATCTAAACAAAAGACTTTATTTATAGCCATGATGGGGCTGGGCTTTATCTGCCTGATTCTATCTTACCTATTTGAGCCAGCATCGATTGCGGAAGCGGGTGTCCACCAAAGATTTTGGTCCAACTTCTTACATAATGCTTCCTTCTTCACAGGTATGGCTTTTATGATAACCTTTGTGATCGCCGCATTTACCATGGCTTACGCTGGCTGGTACGTTGCCTTCAAGAGGTTGTGGGAAGCTTTTTCGCTTTTCCTAATCCCTGGCTTGATATTGATGGCCATCTTAGCTATTGGGAATTATGCTCATTTACACCACCTCTATCATTGGGCCGCCGACGGCATTTCTGAGATTGGCAATGAGCATTACGACAAAGTGATTGCTGGCAAATCGTCCTTCCTGAATAAAGGTTGGTATTTGTTTGGCACTGTTGTTCTTGGTGGCATTTGGGCATTCTGTGCCTATAAATTCCGTCAAATTTCGATTGCCGAAGATCAAGGTGGAAACCAGGTATCGAATTTTAAATACCAAAGTACTTTAAGAAAATGGTGTGCATTTTTGTTGCCAGTTGCAGCTTTTACTGGGCCAGCTATGATTTGGCAGTGGGTAATGTCGGTGGATGCACATTGGTACAGCACCTTATATGCTTGGTATTGTATGGCCAGCTGGTTTTTGGCTGCCTGTTCGCTAACCATCATGGTTTTGATTTACCTAAAAACAAAAGGCTATTTTGTAGAGGTGACCAAAGAACATTTGCATGACCTTGCTAAGTACATGTTCGCATTTAGTGTTTTTTGGACTTACTGTTGGTTCAGTCAATATATGTTGATTTGGTACAGCAACGTAGGGGAAGAAACCATTTATTTCCGGGAGCGTCTGGATAACTATGGTATCCTGTTTTATGGCAATTTAGTAATCAACTTTGTGTTGCCATTCCTTATCCTTATGCGGAACACTACCAAGCGGCGCTATGGAACATTGTTGTTCACTTCTGCAATCGTTTTCTTCGGCCACTGGTTTGACTATTTCTATATGATCAAGCCTGGTACATTGATTACTGCGCAGGAATTAGTTGGAGGCGGACACGGTGGAGAAGCTCATCATGATGCGGCCCACCATGCATCAAATTTCGTTGATGGTTTTACAATTCCCGGACTGTTGGAGGTAGGCGTGATGATAGGATTCCTTGGGTTCTTTTTGTATTTCGTTTTCAGCAGATTGACTCAAGCCTCTTTGTTGCCAAAGAACGATCCTTATCTGGGAGAAACCCTACACCACGAAGTTCAAGTTTACGAATAATATTGATCGTAAATGTTCGATTGTTTTGTAGAAATTTGGCGATCTGCCCTTTTCATAACAATCAATATTTAGCAATCATCAATTATAAATTTAGATAAATGAGCACTGGATTAATAATCATCTGTTGCATTGCACTCATTGCCATTGTTGTGGTACAAATCGGTAAAGTAACTGAATTGGCTGCAAAAATCAGGGGTGAGGAAGAAGTTCAATACGAAGCCAATCGGCGCAGTGGTGTGCTTTGGCTGATTTTCGGAGTGGTATTTTTGATAGGCTGTATTTGGTCAGCCGTCCATTATGCTCCATGGATGTTGGGCTATGGCCCACATCAGGCCGCCTCAGAACATGGTGGGTCTTTGGATTCACTATTCAATCAGACCCTTTGGTGTACAGTACCAGTATTCTTAGCAACGCACGTTGCATTATTCTGGTTTGCTTACAAATACCAAGGAAGAAAAAATGCAAAAGCTTCTTTTATATCTCACGATAATAAATTGGAAATCATTTGGACAGCCATTCCAGCTGTAGTGATGTGCTTTTTGGTGATCCAAGGATTAGTAGCTTGGAACGAGGTAATGGCAGATGTAGAACCAGATGAAGAATTTATAGAAATTGAAGCTACTGGTCAACAATTCTTGTGGCACATCCGCTATCCCGGCGCAGATGGCAAATTGGGTGGTAAAAATTTCAAAAAAATTGTTCCCGGTGAAAACCCATTAGGTCAGGACTGGATGGATGACAAAAACTTGGATGACATCCATGCTACTGATATTGTTTTGCCAGTTGGTAAAAAAGTAAGGGTACGGATTACAGCAATGGATGTACTCCACAATTTTGACTTGCCTCACTTCCGCGTCAAAATGGACGCTGTGCCAGGAATGCCGACCTACTTTGTTTTCACGCCAAAGACAACGACGGAAGAATATCGCCAACAACTCAGAGAATATCCTGAATATCAAGCCCCTACCGATCCTTCCGATCCTGAGAGTGAACCTCTATGGAAGACCTTCGAATACGAATTGGCCTGTGCAGAATTGTGCGGTAAAGGACACTTTAGTATGCGCAAATTGGTAAAAATAGTATCTGAGGAAGAATACCAAGATTGGTTGTCACAACAGCAATCTTTTTATATGAGCAACGTACGTGGCAAGGATTATGACCCACGGAAAGACGAATTGCTCGGCGTTGAAATCAAACAGCGTAAACAAGATTTCGATTTGGCTGTTGAAAAGGCTTTGGCAGCAGAAATTCCAGACGAAAAGATCATCCGTTTGAATTATGTGACTTTCGAAACTGGCTCTGCTAAACTGACTCCACTTTCCCGATATGAATTAGAAAACGTTGTGGCGGCTCTTAATAAATATCCAAATATGACTATTGAAGTAGCTGGTCATACCGATAATACTGGTGATGCTGAAGCCAACCAAGCTTTATCTCAAACCAGGGCCCAAGCCGTCTATGATTTTCTAACTGGAAAGGGAATTGCTGCTGGTCGATTGAATCCAAAAGGTTATGGCCAAACCAAGCCGATTGATTCAAATGACACGGAAGAAGGCCGCCAGAAAAACCGCAGGACTGAGTTTCAAATTTTGACTCAATAAAACCAAAGAAGCTAAACCTTAGAAAAGAAAAATTAGTGATATGGCTAACGTAACAACCATCGCACCGCAAGATCAGGAAGATAAAGTCATTCAAGAACTTGGCTATGACGACCATTTCCATGAGCATGAACATGGAGATAAGTACAAGTCGAACTTCATCATGAAGTACATCTTCAGCATGGATCACAAGATCATCGCCCGTCAATTCTTGATTACGGGTATGATTTGGGCTTTGATCGGTGCAGGTATGTCCATCATTTTCCGCTTACAGCTTGGATTTCCAGAAGAAAACATGGCTTGGCTGAGACCTTTGCTGGGCAAATGGATCGAAATCAATCCTGACTCTGGTCTTGGAACTCTGGCTCCTGAATTTTACTACGCCTTAGTCACAATGCACGGGACAATCATAGTCTTCTTTGTATTGACGGCTGGATTAAGTGGAACTTTCAGTAACCTATTAATTCCATTGCAGTTAGGTGCCAGAGACATGGCTTCTCCATTCCTGAACATGTTATCCTACTGGTTCTTTTTCTTGTCCAGCATTATCATGATGTATTCCTTATTCCTCAGCACTGGTCCATTCGCAGGTGGTTGGGTAGCCTACCCTCCCCTAAGTGCGTTGGAGCAGGCATCTGATGGTTCTGGAGCAGGTATGACGCTTTGGATTCTGAGCTTGGTATTCTTTGTGGTATCAGTTGCGTTGGGAGGTGTAAATTATGTTACAACAGTTCTGAACCTTCGTACCAAAGGCATGAATATGTGGCGGATGCCGTTGACGGTATGGGCGTTTTTTGTAACGGCAATTATTGCCCTGCTTTCCTTCCCTGTATTGGTGTCTGGTTTCTTATTGTTAATGTTCGACCGGAGTTTGGATACCAGTTTTTATCTCAGTGAAATATTCATCGGCGGCCAAGCTTTAGATCATGTTGGAGGTAGCCCAATCTTGTACCAGCACTTGTTCTGGTTCTTGGGTCACCCTGAGGTTTACATCATCATTCTACCCGCCATGGGTCTTGTTTCGGAAGTACTTTCTGTGCACTGTAGGAAGCCGATTTTTGGCTACAAAGCGATGGTTTACTCAATCCTTGCCATTGGCTTTTTATCTTTCATTGTTTGGGCACATCACATGTTCATGGCCGGTGTAAATCCTTTCATCTCGAATTTCTTTGTGATTTTCACGTTGATCATTGCCGTTCCTTCGGCTGTAAAAGTGTTCAACTGGATTTCAACAATGTATAAAGCCAATATCCGATTCAATCCAGCCTCCTTGTTTGCAGTTGGATTTGTTTCGATGTTTATCTCAGGTGGTCTTACTGGAATTTTCCTTGGTAACTCTTCCATTGATATTCAAATGCACGATACCTATTTTGTTGTTGCTCACTTCCACATCGTAATGGGTATTGCAGCTTTCTTTGGCATGTTCGCTGGTGTTTATCATTGGTATCCAAAAATGTATGGACGCTTCATGAATGATACCTTAGGAAAAATCCATTTCTGGGGAACACTTATCGGAGCTTATGCTATCTTCTGGCCAATGCACTATCTTGGAATGGCAGGTGTTCCACGTCGTTATTATCGTTTTGACAACTTCGATACATTCAGCCATTTTGCAGATATGAATATGTTTATCACCATTGCTGCCATCCTGACATTTGGTTGTCAGATCATCATGGTCATCAACTTCTTCTACAGCATTTGGAAAGGCAAAAAAGTAACGACCAAGAATCCTTGGGGCGCTTCTACAATTGAGTGGACTACTCCTATCCATGCAGGTCACGGTAACTGGGAAGGCAAGCTTCCAACCGTTCAGCGCTGGCCTTATGATTATGGTAAGGATGGACGTGAATTCATTCCACAGATTGAGCCATTGAAAGAGGGAGAAGAAGACGGAGGACATTAATAGTTGTTGGTTAATGATTGCTTTTGATTAACAATCACCAACCAACATCAACCAATATTTCAATTGAACTCAAGGATAAAATCTTTAACCAGCCATCCTATCAGTGTTGTTTCGCAAAAAGTGCGTGACTTTGGAGAGTTGGTGAAATTTAAACTCAACCTCACGGTAGTCTTTTCTGCGGTGATGGCATACTTAATAGCATCTACAGAAACTATCAACTGGATGGCCATAGCCATTCTGGCCTTCGGAGGTTTCTTTGTTGCTGGTGCAGCAAATGCGCTGAACCAAGTCCTTGAAAGGGATTTTGACAAATTGATGAAACGAACCGCTAATCGCCCAATTGCTGCAGGAAGAATGACTGTTTCAGAAGGGGTGTTAACTGCCGGTCTCTTGGGCATCATAGGTTTAATGCTTCTGACCTTTTTAACCCTTGGGCCTCTTTTTTTGGAATGATGGCTTTGCTTAGCTATTCATTTTTGTACACCCCAATGAAAAGGATTTCACCAGCAGCTATTGCTATAGGTGCTTTTCCGGGTGCATTGCCTATGCTGATCGGTTGTGTTGCGTTTCAAAATGAATTAACTTCTCTGGCACTGGCCCTCTTTGCCATTCAATTCTTCTGGCAATTCCCACATTTTGGGGCTATTAGCTGGCTTGGCTTCGAAGATTACCAAAAAGCAGGATTCAAATTTGTTGCGGTCAAAAATGGTGAAAGGGATAGTACGATCGGAATTCAAGGTTTCATTTATGCCCTTTGTTTAATTCCCGTGGGATGGTTGCCTTGGTACGGAGGATATACTGGATTGAGTTCGGCTATCTTTCTAACTATTCTGGCCTTAATTTACGCATGGTATGGTTGGAATTTACACAAAAAAAATGACCGTAAATCCGCCATGCAATTGATGTTCAGCTCGTTTTTTTACTTGCCTTTGGCATTGTTTGCGCTGCTGATCGATAAAATATAAAACATGAATTTGGCATACGAACAAAATATCAACCGAAACAACAAGATCCATCCCTACAAATTCGCTTTGTGGGTGGGTTGCTCTACCCTAACGATGATGTTTGCAGCACTAACCAGCGCTTACGTTGTTCGGCAGTCAGGTGGTAATTGGTTGGAATTTGCTTTGCCAGAGGTATTCAAATATAGCACTGTCGCAATTGTCTTGAGCAGTATCAGCTTGCACGGCTCTTTTATTTCCTTCAAAAAAGGAAAGGAGATGGCCTACAAAGGATTGCTCTTGCTCACGTTTGTCCTGGGTATGGTGTTTTTTGCTTTCCAATACCAAGGTTGGCAAACCATGGAGGCCATGGGTGTTCCTTTTACCCTCCACCCGGCTGGCGATTTCGTTTACGTGATTTCCTGGGTGCATGCAGCTCACGTAGTTGGTGGAATAGCCATTCTTGCGGTGGCAATTATTCATGCATTTGGATTAAAATTCAAAATAACTGATAAGCGCAAAATTCGTTTTGAGTTATCGTTGACCTATTGGCATTTTGTAGATCTGCTGTGGGTATACTTATTCTTTTTTCTGACAATATACAGATGATTGGGTGAATGCTTAAATGGCATCTGGCTAATTGTTTTTCATAGCCAAATCAACCATATATCCATTCAACCATATAACCATTTAATTTAAATATGGCTTCTGAAGCAATTTTAGAACATTCTCATCATACAGATGAAGCTAACTGGGACGGAGGAACACCTCCATTTAAAGCGAGTTATGGAAAACTGATGATGTGGTATTTCCTCCTGACGGATGCTTTTACATTCGCTGGATTCCTGATCGCTTACGGCGCATTGCGTTTTAGCAGTCCGATTTGGCCAGTAGCAGATGTTGTTTTCGAAAAAGTACCTTTTTTCACGGAAGCAAAAGCTCCATTGGTTTTCGTTACTTTTATGACCTTCGTATTGATTGTCAGCTCCGTGACCATGGTTCGGGCGGTGCAAGAGGGTCATCGGGAAAACAAAAATGGAGTGGCATTTTGGATGTTTTTGACCATTTTGGGTGGTGCGACATTCCTCGGCTGCCAAGCTTGGGAATGGACAACTTTGATTGCTCATGAAAATACGACTATCCATACCAATCCATTTAGTGCCCATGAAGAGGCTGGCGTTTATTTAGAGGACGCTCATGGCCACCCTTATAAAGCAGGTGAGGAAGCCGAAACTTTCCGGAAGGGAGACGGCTATTTGATTCATGCAGATCATGAAACGGGTGAATTTATCCAACGTGCCTATCGGACAGAAAGTGGCCAAGAAGGTCGCCTGTCATTCGGCCCCAGAGCCTTTGGAGCCTTGTTCTTTTTCATCACTGGTTTCCACGGATTCCACGTATTCTCCGGTGTCGCATTTTTAACCATCATTATGATAAATGTGATGAGCGGTACTTATGTGAAACGTCGGAACGGTTATGAAATGGTTGAAAAAATCGGCTTATACTGGCACTTTGTAGATTTGGTCTGGGTGTTTGTATTCCTTGTATTTTACCTCCTTTAAAAAAGAAGTGTTGTTGTCGTTGGGCATCCACCAATCGCCAATAATTACAAATAAAAAGCAATTTTAAAATGGGTCATTTAAGTTACGAAGAACAGAAAAAATTGGTCATGAAAGGTCTCAAATTATTGGCCATCGTGACCATTACAGAGGTATTCTTGGCTTTGTTGTTCAACGGCCACATTGTATCAAGTTTTCACAAGTCCCACGTTAGCGCTTCGCAGTGGGTAACCATGGGTCTTTTTGCCATTTATGGATTGGCCATGGTCGGTTTCAGTTTGTACAAAGCAAGATTCATTGTTTACAATTTCATGCACTTAGGTACAGAGGTTAGAGGGTTGCGCATGAGTGTCCTGCTGCCAATGCTTTTGCTGGTTTGGGCGATTATTGCCTTTTTTCAAGAAGGAAACTCTTGGGGTAAAAGCCGAAAATTGATTGAGGAAAAAAATAAGCAAGAAGTTCCGCCTGCCACTGGTTATCTCGACTACGATGATGGGACTTCAACCATATTGATTTAACAAAAAAGGCGGGCCTCCAACGACCCGCCTTTTTTGTTGCAATATTGGCAAGCATCTAAAAACCTATCCATTCTTCTTTTGTTTTGATGACTAAATAATTGACTATGGAAAATCAGCCGCCCGAAAAGAAAAAAAATGTATTCCTGATATCAGGTCTCGTATTTATAGTGCTTTTTGTCTTGCCACTTGGGTCCATTTATTTTCTGAATTCTGGTGCCAATTATCGAAAAGCATCTTTGGATGAGCTGCAGGAATACGGAAAAGTTGGCGAATTTAATTTAAAGAACCAACTGAATATCGAAATAACTCCTACGCTTTTGAAAGGCAGAGTAGCCGTAGCTAACTTTTTGTCAGACGATAATGAAACTGCCAAAAAACAAATAGACAGGATCAGTAAGGTTCACGAGAGTTATAACGAAACCGAGGACGTCATTTTCCTGTCGTTCGTCAAAACAGATTCAACTGAAAATTTAATAGACTTGGCCACAAACATGGGCATCAGGGATAACAAGCAATGGTTTTTATTGGGAACGAACAAGCAGGAATACGATGAGCTTGCACGGTCGGCTTTTAAAATCAAAAATCCGAATGATGGAATTGCTTTAGTGGATACCAGTATGACCATCCGGCGCTACTATGATATTAACAGCAACCCTGAGATGGGTCGGTTGGTCGAACAAATTGCCATTGTCATTCCCAAACAACCACGTAGAGGCATGTAAGAGATAACGTTGATTTAAACACATCAAATAAAATGGGGGAAATTAAACCAAACATTGCATTAGAAAAAAAATTGAACACGGTGGCATGGGTAGTCACGGCGGCGGTCATCATTTTGGTCTCAACCATGCACCGTTTTAGGATTGAGACTTCCGTTGATTTCACTTTTTTACCAGCCGTTTATTCTGCATTAAATGCCCTTACGGCCATCATTTTAATAGCAGGTTTATATTTTATAAAAAACAAGCAAATAGAAAAACACCAAACAGCTATGACAGCAGCGGTTTTCTCTTCTTTGCTTTTTCTATTAGGGTATGTAGTTTATCACCTGACCAATGAAGACACAAAATATGGAGGAGAAGGCTTCATCAGATATGTGTATTTCTTTCTGCTAATTACGCACATCATTTTAGCTGCCGTCATTTTTCCATTTATTTTATTCACCTACATCCGGGCATTTACGAAACAGTTTGATCGACATAAAAAAATGGCAAGGTGGGTTTATTGGGTTTGGCTTTATGTCGCTATAACTGGCCCCATTTTGTATTTGATGATCCGCCCTTATTATCCATGGATTGAATAATATGGTGATTTTAGTCAGAAGAAATTGATTGAAGAATTTAATTAATTTTGCAAAAAATAACGAAGCATGAAAAAGCGCATTCTAAAAATACTTGCACTGTTTTTTGTTCTGAGTTTTAGTACGCCGATGTTGTTGCCGGCACAATGTCCGATGTGTAAAATCGGTGCAGAAAGCAATCTAAAAGACGGTGGGTCAGCAGGGAAAGGATTGAATACAGGTATTCTTTATATGCTCGCCCTACCCTATGTACTGGTCGGGACAATTGGCTTTATCTGGTGGAAAAACAGAAAGCAGGATGTGGATGAAGTGTTTAAATAATTTTCAAAAATATTGCTCATAAAAATCCACTACCCTCTCGTCGATCATAATATCCCTCGGATTTAATTTCTGTTTCAAAACGACCCCTTCTAAAGTTCGGCAGCGGCTGAGTGCCACGTAAGTCTGGCCCGTTTCAAAGGCTCCCTTCCCCATATCGATAATCACTTTGTCAAAAGTTTTGCCTTGCGATTTATGAACCGTAACGGCCCACGCTAATTTTAATGGGTATTGGTTAAAAGTACCGACTACCTCGCTTTCAATTTCGTCTTCCGTTTTTCCAGGTTTGTATCTGATGATTTCCCAATCCATTTTGCTCGCCTCAATCACTTTATCTTGCCCTCCCTCATCCGTTTGGATTTTTATCAGGTCAAATGATATTTCTATTATTTTCCCAATAGTACCATTGACAAATTGACCATCGGGGTCATTTTTAATAAACATGACTTGTGCCCCTTGCTTCAATTTTAATTCTTTATCAGTCGGATACAATCGGGGATCAAACACCCCCGTCACCGTCGCAATAAAGGTGAATTCCATATTATCCAAATTGGCCAATTCCCTTTTATTAATCGCATCAACGGTTGCATTTCTTGGAGAAAGAGTGATGTAATTACCTGGCAAATCAAAATCAGGCATGTAGCGCACATTCAAATCTTCGAGGTCTTCCCAGTCCGCCTGATTTAACCGGACGGCATCCAAGAGGCGTAAAAAATGCCGATTTTCCTGTCGGTAAACTTTCCGCAGTTCGAGCATTTCCAATTCAAAATCACGCAATACCATGGCGGAAAAAAAATAGGGGCTATCGTAAACCATTTCAAAAATCCTTTTTTCTTCCTCTGATGAAACGATGGGCGGCAATTGAAATAAATCGCCGATAAATACCACTTGAATCCCTCCGAATGGCTGCGGGTTTTCCCGGTTCAAACGCAGGGAACGATCAATGGCATCGAGCAAATCAGCCCGAACCATGCTGATCTCATCAATGACCAGCACTTCCATTTTCTTAAACCATTTCCGCTTGCCACTTTTCTTGATGTCCTTGGCTAAAATAAACCGGGGCGGAAAGCCAAACATGGAATGAATGGTCTGGCCCTTGACGTTCAGCGCAGCAATACCAGTCGGTGCACAAACCACGATTTTTTTCCGGGTCGTTTGCCGAAACAAATTGAGCAAAGTGGATTTACCAGTCCCTGCCCTACCCGTAATGAAAAGGCTCTTGTTCGTTTTTTCTAAAACGTCCAAAGCGTATTTAAAATCGCCGTTGAGTTCGAGTGGTTTTCTATCTAATGGCATTTAATTCTTCAAGTCAAAAAGTTGAATAAAGGGCAAATGTAACAAGTGCAACCACATAAAATTAAAACGGGCAGACTGAATAGCAACAGACTGCCCGTTTATGGGATTGAGTAATTTTAAATCATCAAGGTTTCACCTCCCGCACCTCTTTTATCAAATACGTACAGACTGGCAGGTGGTCGCTATACCCTGACATATAATTGTCGAAATCGAAAGTCCGAAACGGGTAACCCTTGTATTGACCCGTTTTCTGAATGAGGTAGGGTTTGTTGAAAACGATGGCTTTGTAAAAGCTGTAACCCGATTGTTTTTTGCGCACCAAACCAGCGGAGACAATCATTTGATCAAACAAACTCCAGGCGTCCCGCCAAGCTGTCGTACCAAATCCTTTTTTAAAATAATCGTACATGGGATTGTAAAAATCACCTTGTTTTACTTCTTTGATTTTGGACTTGCAAGCCAGCACATCCTTGACACTTGGACTGACCGGGTCGTCATTCAAATCACCCATGACTATTATTTTGACATTGGGGTCAATTTGGATCAACGAATCCTTGACTTGTTTGACCAACATGGCGGCGGCATTGCGGCCCGGACGAGAACGTTTTTCCCCGCCACTTCTCGACGGCCAGTGGTTGACCATGAAATGGACAGGTTCCCCATCAAGCAAGCCTTCCACATGCAGGATATCACGGGTAAAATTCCGCTCACCGTCGTCATTATAAATGTATAACGGGATCGGTTTACTTGCGGTGACTTTGAAATATTTAGGTTGGTACAAAAGGGCGACATCAATGCCCCTTTCGTCAGGCGAGTCGTAATGGATGATTTGGTAATTTCTTTTGGCGATGGCAGGTTGTTTGACAAAATCCTCCAATACCTTGCGGTTTTCGATTTCACAAACGCCCAAAATGGCAGGCCCATCTGGAGTCAAATCAGTACCCAATTCGCCAATAACCCTCGAAAGATTATGGAGTTTGTCTTTATAGAGGGTTTCCGTCCAACTGCGTTTGCCTTGGGGCGTAAATTCTTCGTCCCTTTTATTAGGGTCATTTTCCGTATCAAATAGATTTTCAAAATTGTAAAAACCGACGCAGGCTACATTAAATTCACCTTTTTGCGCAGCAATCTGGAAAGAAAGAAAAAGAGGAAAGAAAATAAAAAGAATTTGTTTCATTGTTTGTAGAATTCGTTGATGCTGAAAATTGGTTGCAAAGCTAATCGAATGAGGGGATTGCAGCCCGCCAAAAGGAGTTAAGAATTTAGGTGATTTCACAGATTAATGATTCCTAAAATTATAACATTGAAATATATGGAAAGGCAGACCGAATAATATCTTTATGCTACTTTTGCATTTCAATAGTAAACCACTTTTCAGTCTGCACATTCTCCCAATTCCAGTCGAACTTACGACAGTTGCTGTCACTGCAGTGTTTCGCCAAGTTTAATTTATCATCACCTTAAATATTTTTAAATCGAACAAACTACCTTCGCATTTACAAATCCAATTGTATGAAGAAATCTTTTTTTACTATTTCCTTTTTCCTTTCTTTTTGTTTCACTGTTTTTGGTCAAAGGGTTTCCATTAGCGGAAATTTAAAAAGCCTCGAAGGCAATGCCCTGCAAGGTGTGACTGTGACCTCAGGCGAATTGGAAACAACGACCGATGCAAGCGGCTTTTTTCGCTTAAGCTTTGCTTCGCCTACTGACCCTACCATCCTGATTTTTAAAGATAAGGATGGAAATTCCGTACGTAAAACCGTTTCCCTAACTGGGGAAACCCGAATCAGATTGGGTGAGGTATTCTTTATCAATGACCTTGAGCCAGAACATACCGATCCTCCCCCTGTAGAAGAAGAAATCGTTACCCCTTACCCTAAAGACCAGATCATTGGGGAAGACCGCATCCCGATCATCACTTTATCTGGTGGGGAAGAAGAAAATGATTTAGGGCCACAAAATATATCAGGAATTCTCTCCGCATCCCGTGACCCATTTGTGGCTGCGGCGGCATTCAATCTTAGTACAGGCGGTTACGACATAAGAGGTTTCCGTACCGAAACCACCGTTCTTTTCAATGGCATGCCATTCAATAACATTGAAAGCGAATCCGTGTTTTGGAGCGTTTGGGGCGGGTTGAACGACGTGACCCGCAGCCGGGAATCGGCCATTGATTTAAGTGCCAATGCCAATACCTTTGGGGGGATTAGTGGCTATACAACTTTTGATACAAGAGCTTCCAAGCACCGGGTGCAAAAGCGGATATCCTATATGTTCGCCAACCGTGCCTATACTGGCCGGTTAATGGGAACTTGGTCTACAGGTATGCAGCAAAACGGTTGGGCTTTTACCCTTTCTGGTTCAAGGCGTTGGGCAGAAATAGCTATGTGCCGCACTTTCTATAATGCCTATTCTTATTTTGTGGCCATGTATAGAAAATTAAATGACAGTCATACACTAAATTTAACTGCCTTAAGTGCACCGATCAGAAGAGGTTCGCAGTGGTGCTTCTGTACAACAAGTTGAACGATCTTGCTACACCACTTTTACAACCCAAACTGGGTTATCAAACTTTTGGCTGATGGTAGCTTTGGCAAAAGAAATTCAAGTGTAGTCGATGCTCACCAACCCTTGTTCGTTTTACGTCACGATTGGAAAATAAATGACCATTCCAGCTTGATAACTGCCGTAGGCTACCAGTTTGGGAGATACGGCAGGACACGCCGATTGGTTGAATGCGCCTGACCCACGGGCCGATTACTACCGGAAACTCCCCGTTTATGCCGAAATCGTCACCAACTTTTCCTGAATGGGCAGATGGAAGCGGTTTATTTAGCTAATCCTGACCCTCTTGCAATTGCATGGGATGATTTCTATACAGGCAACACGACTCAACGGGTACACTTGGGAAGGAACGCCGGGCAACTGGTCGCAAATAATTTTATCCGTAAATCAATGCCTTGATTCCAAACGATTGAACGGAAGCACGACTTACGAAAATATCGTTTCGGACCATGTCACCCTCAATGGCGGCATCACTTGGCAACGGGAGCAAACCCATTATTTCAAAAAGCTCGGTGGATTAAGGGCCTGAATATCGACCCCTTTGCCTTGAGATGGCTTCTCCTCAAGGTTCGTTCAAATTTCAATTTGGTGGATGATGACGAAATTGTCAGAAAGGGCGATACCTATGGCTGGGATTACGACATCAACGGACTCCGGGAATCGGAACGTGGATGCAAGCCTGCTTCCTTCCGGAAAGTAGACTTTTGCAGCCGCAAATATGACCACGACCGAATTTTGGTACTGGCCATTTCAAAATGGAAGATTCCCCAATACCTCTTATGGCGACTCTGAAAACAGTGTGAATATGCCAATTATGGGGAAAGCCGCATCACTTACAAATTTGATGGAAGGAACTATGTTTACTTAAACGGTGCAGCGATGTCCTCGCCACCTTACCATCCGCAAACGCTTACATCTCCTACCGTAACAGAGATGAGTTAACGCCTACTCTACAAGAAGAAAAGGTGAAATCTTGGGAAATTGGGGCATTTCAGCATCGGTCACTCACGTGAAGGAGGGCGACTTATTTTTACACTAAAATTGACGACCAAGCCAAATTCAACCGTTTTTCTTTGAAAATGCGGGCAACAACAACTTTGGAGCTTTTGTCTTGACCGGACTCGATGAGCGCCACATGGGTGTTGAATTGGCTTTACAGGCTAATTTGACCACTACCCTTTCCGCCTCTCATATCGTCGCTTTGAGTGAAAATATTTACACCTCCCGCTCCAACGGGCTCTTTGCTTTGATGGCGATGCTGAGTCCAATAGTGGCGAAGTGGATCAGTTGGGAAGACCGTGTATACCAAGGGTTTTTATATACCTAATTCTCCTCAGACTGCGATGAGTTTTAGTTGATTATCGGTCACCTAAATTTTGGTCAATCAGCGCTACCCTCAATTATTTTGACCGTAATTATCTGGATTTTAGCCCCAATAGAAGAACGATAGAAGGTGTAGTTGGGCTAGGCGATGACCCCGAACTTTACGATGCCACCATTAACCAAATTGATGTTTACAATGAAAAACGGTTGGGTTTTGAGGTCGATCATTTTTCGGTTGATTTGTTTGCAAATAAATCTTACCGGATCAACAGCAACCTTTTCTTTTCGCTGACTGCCAGTGTTACCAATTTGTTGAATGCAAAAATCATCCAGGGCGGCTTTGAGCAACTACGCTCCAACCCTCGGGCGGTGGTGGAAGTGCAAAGGATTAATAATCCAGGCTCGGAACCAGTCGCATTCGATCCAAATGATGACCCTTTTGGTCCTCGCTATTTCTATGCGTACGGGACTAATTTCTTTATCATGGGAGCATTAAGGTTTTAAAATTCTAATTTGATGTCAATTAATTAATGAAATAAAAAATGAAAAATCTGAAAAATGAAACAGCACATTTTCAGAGATTTTCTCCCCAATTATTTTCATTTTTATTCATTCTAAATCAGCCATTTATAAAAAGTTTATCATGAAATATTTTTCAAATTCATTTTTACTGATTTTACTTTCTTTCCTTGTTTTCAATTCCTGCATAGAGGAGGATTTCGACCAACCACCAGCAACTGGATCTGATCCTGGCCTAACGGTCACCACGACTATTGCTGAACTCGTAGCCATGCATACCCTTGGTGGAGGTGCTACAGAAATTAAAGAGGATTTGGTAATAAAAGGGGTAGTCGTTGCTGATGATTTTTCAGGCAACTGGTATCGGTCATTTGTGATACAAGACGAGACCGCTGGTATCACCGTTTTGATCGACCTCACGGAATCCTACTTTTACTACCCGATCGGTCGGGAGGTTTATATTAAATTGAATGGCCTTGCGCTGGACGATTACAACAACCTCGTTCAGTTAGGTAAAAATAATTTGGTGACAGGTGCGGTTGATGGAATCTCCAACGCAGGGGATTATTTGGTTCGGAGTGTTTTGAAAGGGTCGCCTGAACCAAAGCTGAAAACGATTACCCAGCTAACCCTCAATGACGTCAACACGCTGATCCAATTGGATGATGTGTTTTTCGTGGATACTTTTGGCACTTACGCAGATGCAGTTGGCCAAAATTCCTTGAATGTCGATTTGTCCAATTGCGATGGAAACACCGTTATTGTTCGCTCCAGTGGGTTTGCGGATTTTGCCGGAACCCGTGTGGCCAGGGGTCAAGGGACGTTCATTGGCGTTTTGAGTATTTTCAGAAGTGATTTTCAATTTTTGATCCGCAACCTTGATGACCTCGACATGAATGGCGCTCGCTGCGGTGGAGGAACTGGGGGCACTGGTTGCAACGGCGTCACCGTTCCAACGGTAACAGGAGTTGATGAAGATTTTCAAAGTGGAAATAATAATGACCCTGTAGCAATCAATGGATGGACGAATGCCATTATCAAAGGCTCAAGAAGCTGGCAGTTCAAAGATTTCCAGGGTAATGTTTACGCACAAGCTACCGCCTTCAATGACAACTCTCCCGAAATGGAGACTTGGTTGGTGACCCCGCTGATCCAAATTTCTGATCAAGCAAAAGTTTTAACTTTTGAAACTGCCAAAGCATTTTACACCCATGCTGGTCTAACGGCTTGGCTTTCCACCGATTTTGAATGCGATCCGACCCTCGCTGTTTGGACTCCTTTAACCGCTACCTTGGCTGGACAAAGTGATAATGACAATGATTGGGTTGCTTCAGGAGACATTGATCTTTCCGCCCTCATCGGTCAAAAAGTGGCCATCGGGTTCAAATATGTTGGTAGTGGTACTGGTGGTCAAACTGGAACTTTCAGGGTTGACAATTTGAAACTTGGCACCGGAGGCGGTAATACTGGTGGTAATGATCCATGCACCAATGGCAATGGCCCATTGGAAGTTAGCACCCTTAACGTTGACTTTTCAAATGGCGCCAACAACGATCCAGTAGTCGAAACTGGCTGGGTCAATTTAGCAGCCGTCGGTACCCGAAATTGGATCTATAAAGAGTTCAGTGGAAATGTGTACGTGCAAGCAACTGCTTTCAATGATACAGCCCCGGAAACGGCCTCTTGGCTGGTTACCCCACTGATCAATGCGACTGCTTCTACCACTTTAAAATTTGAAACGGCCAAAGCATTCTGGACACATGATGGTCTAACAGTTTGGACGTCAACAGATTATAGCTGTGATCCATTGTCCGCAACTTGGACGCCACTGAATGCAACAATTGCTGGTCAGAACGATCCCGATCACGACTGGATACCTTCTGGCACCATCGACTTGTCGGGGTTCGCTGGCAGCAAAGTCGCTATTGGTTTCAAGTATGAAGGGAATAATAATGCGGGATTAACGGCCTCCTATCGGGTCGATAATGTTATAGTTCAGTAGTAGTTAGATTCTTTTTGGAAATGAAAATCGCAATGAAAGCTCTGACTGTTTTCATTGCGATTTTTATTTTCAGTCCTCGCTCATAGCAGTGCCGGCAATCTTTCCGCCCGTCCAAGCCGCTTGAAAATTAAAACCACCTGTTACGGCATCAATGTCCAAAATTTCCCCTGCGAAAAAAAGATTGGGGATGATCTTACTCTCGAAACGACGAAAATTCACTTCGTCCAAATGGATGCCCCCCGCCGTCACAAACTCCTCCTTGAAAGTACTTTTCCCCCTTACTTGATAAATCCCGCTGGTCAATTCCATCGCCAATTTATTGATTTGTGATTTGCTAATATCGGCCCACCGGAGCTGAGCATTGACGCTGGCAGCTTGTAAGAGGCTCTCCCACAAACGTTTAGGAATCACCGTAAATGGATTAAAATTGACGACCAATTTTTTCGCATGCTCCATTTTGGCATTTTTCAGAGATGCCAATGCATCATCAAAATTTTCATTTCCCAGCCAATTAATAGAGATTTCAAATGCATAGTTTCTTTCATGGAAAGTTCTTGCCCCCCATGCTGATAGCTTCAAAATCGCAGGCCCGCTCATGCCCCAATGGGTAATCAACAGCGGCCCAGAAGCCTCCAATTTTTCACCAACAATTTTTACAGTAGCAAGCGAAACAGAGAGTCCCGGCAAGCCTTTTATTCGCTCATCGTTAATGTTGAAAGTAAACAAGGAAGGAACAGGCTCAACGATTTGATGCCCCATTTCTTTCAGCAAGTTCCAGAGTCGGGGGCTACAACCAGCGGCGATCATCAATTTTCCAGCGTGAAAAATATCGCCTTTCTGCGTCTCAATTTCCCATTCTTTACTTTTTGAAATAGAAACCACGTTATGGTTCGTCAAAACTTTTACCCCGGCTTTTATTGCTGTCGTCATCAAGCAATCAATGATCGTTTGTGAGTCGTCGGTGGTTGGAAACATTCGGCCATCATCTTCCGTTTTTAGTTCCACTCCCCGGTCATAAAACCAAGAAATGGTATCACCTGGCGCAAATTGATTGAATGGCCCTAATAAAGCTTTGCTTCCCCTGGGGTAATTTTTAACCAATTCCCTGGGCTCAAAGCAGGCATGGGTGACATTGCAGCGACCACCACCAGAAACCTTAACTTTTTGCAATACTTGGTTGCCTTTTTCAAGGATCACTACTTTTGCCAAAGGATCGGTTTCTGCACAAGTGATAGCCGCAAAAAAGCCAGCTGCGCCACCCCCGATAATGATTATATTTTTAGTCATTTTTCAATCTTGAATAAACTGCTAAAGCCGTTAATTTTGTATTGACGTAAACAGGTAAATGTCGTGAATTTAGTTTGGCAATATTACTGCATATAGGGATATAATAAACTCCCCAGCCCGTTTCTTGCCCTCCTGAAATTCCCACATCACTGATAAAATTTTTCCAGTTAATTACCGTTTTACCGGATCACCCTCCAATTTATACCAAAGAAACAGAACTCATTTAGCTTACTCAACCCTTGGATCATGAAGACTGTTGGAACATTTCTCCTACTCATTTTACTCCCTTATTGGGCCATTTCACAAATACGTTTTGTCGTAGATGCAAAAGACTTTAACCAAGATTATATTCTGGTTGAAAAACCCCTGAACGGGAATTATTTCCCTACCACACCTGAAAAAGTTTTAAGAGGCAAAAAAGACCGTTTTTTAATCGAAACCTATGATGAAAACCCGGGATTTTTAAAAATCAATTTTGGCAATGGCCAAATGGTAAGGGTTTTTCTGGAGCCAGGCCAGACCAATTCTCTGTCTGTTGACATGGACAATTTTGATAAATCCCTAAAATTCGATGGCCCTCAATCTGACCAAAATAATTTCTTAAATGAAATTCAACGTGAACCATTAAATCCTGTAGGAACAGGCTTGTTTTCTGCCCGATCAGGCATTATGGAAGACAAAAAACCCAAGGATTATTATCTTGATATTATAGATCAAATTGACGCAGAGAAAAAAATCTTGCAAAAGAAAAATAAAAAGAAATTTTCTGAGGTATTTATAGCAGCCATGGAGCAAGACATTACCTATTATCATGTCAACCGTTTTATGGAAATGGTCGCCAACGAATACCGAGCATTTACCCAAAATCAATCTTCCCTATTTACTTCTAAATGGGGTTTTTATTGGCAAAAAGCTTTTGACATTCAACCATTGGCCAACGTAGAAAAAGCATATTCTGAATATTATCTTTCCGTGCTTGACTATTATTTAGGCGATTTTAAATTGGGTTTTCAAGATGATGTAATGTACCGAGATCCAGACTTGGAAATTGGCGAACAATTTTTAGAATATGACCGCTTATTATGGAATGAATTTAAAGGAAATTCACTGGAATATGGTCTCGCTGCAATCCTTTCCCAACGGGCATTATTAGGTAAAAATGAAGTCATTTTATTTGACCTTTTTCAGAAATATAAAAATGATTTTCCATCAAGTCCGTTCCTGAAAAATTTTGAATTAGCCGTCAACTCTATTGGTGAAAGCCTAAAAGAAAAAGAATTTGTTTTTCCTTCCGGCATTATTCAGTTGGATGCTGCGGAGGAAATAAATAGTTTGGATGACATAATTAATAGATTCAAAGGGAAAGTTGTTTACTTAGATATATGGGCTACCTGGTGCAGCCCTTGCCTGTTTGAGTTTAGGCAAAAAAAGCCTTTAGAAGAGTTTGTGCAGGGAAAGGATATTGTATTGGTTTTTGTTTCTGTCGACAATGATGACAGAAAAGAAAAATGGCAAAAAACAATTGTGGACAACAATTTAAAAGGATACCATTTATTGGCCAATTTTTCGTTGCGGGACGAACTGATCGACAAATTTGGGGACGGTAGCAACTTGGCTTTGCCTCATTATTCTATCTATGACAAAAAAGGCAGCTTGGTGCAAAAAGAGGCCAAACAACCCAGCCACGCTGGGGTATTGTTCAATGATTTGATGCGATATATTGATTAATAAAAAAAACTGTGCAATAATATTTATGTAAAAATTGTGATGGCTAAAATTTATAAAAGCGGTACTATATAGTACCGCTTTTATTTTACCCTTTAATAAACTTTTTATTAAAAGCTTTATTCTTGGTTTTTATTTGCAGATAATAAACACCGTTCGGAATATGCCCAATACTTATGCTTTGTCCTGAATAATTATGTTGAATCATTATTTTTTGTCCAAATGAATTAATTATTTCATAGTCAAAACTATTTAATAAATTATCATTTTCTGATTTAATAAATAAAACCTGACTTGTGGGGTTTGGGTAAATAATTAAATCCTCATTTATTGAAATCGCCTCTTCCTCATTTACCAATCCATCAATCGTGAGTGGCGATTGAAAAAAGGTTACCCCTCCCCTATCATTCCCGACAATGGCTTCGAGATAATCATTATTTTTGTTGATGTCTGCAAAAGATATTCGGGTAGCGAAGCCTTCCCGCAAATTGCCAAATCGATCCGATATTAATTTAAAAGAACCAGACTCCAAACTATCCTGATTTATTTCATATTGCATTATCCATCCAGCATCCGTCCCCGAAAAGACATAAGAAGTTTGATCAAATTCAATAACGATCGGTTGGCTATATCCAATTGGCGAACCATTAAATTGTGTATTTATTTTTCCAAAAAAATTATTGTTTGGCGCTTCCTCTTCTATCGGATGAAAATCAGGCTGGGTTTCAGAACCGATATTTGGAAAATAATTAACCGTCCCATTTCTTTCCCCAATTAATAAATCCAATAAACCGTCTTTATTTATATCGTGAATAAAAGGGGTTGAGTAAGAACCAACATTTATATTTTTCCAAATAAATTGCGGAGCTGCAAATTCCATTGGTTGGCCAGCCCCAGCGGTATTCTCAAAATAATGCACAAAACCCTGTCGGTCACCAATTAATAAATCATCGTCGCCATCGCTATCCAAATCACCAAATGCCGGGGCAAACGCCCATGTCTCAGAATTATATTGGCTCAACCCCAACCAATTCCGATCCACTACTTCGAATTGTGGTTCCATTTCCGTTCCGATATTTAACAACAAAACGAGGTAGGAATTTTTTATTGAGTCACTAAATTCTTCTTTATTACCAACAATTATATCAATCAGCCCATCTGCATTTACATCCCAAAAAACAGGAAGTGCGCCTGTGCCAAAATCTAAAATACCTTCCGATAAAAAATCATTTTTTATAAACTTGAATTCCGGCAATTCGTCAGTCCCGATATTTTCATACCACCAAACTGTATTTATATCAGGTGATTCAGAAGGTTGATTTGGGGAAAACAATAAGTCCCGAGCACCGTCATTATTCACATCAACATGAAAGGAGGCCGGGAAATCGGTGATATCCACGGGCATATCGTCGGACGGGAAATTGGCGTCTTGGGTGTTCATCCATGCTTTGGTGGGAGTACCGCCGTTTTCACCAAAAATAATATTTGGGTAAATCAGGTCACCATATAAAATTTCCTTGTCGCCATCATTGTCATTATCAAAAGTGCAAAGAGTCGTCCCGCCATGCACCCGGTCATCTACATTGTCGGGATCGGTAAAAAAAGTACAGAGTTCCATATCCGTACTCAATACCAATTCAGGACTGAAAGGGACGACGCCAAAACGCCCCCAACAATCATCTGCCAATTCGTACATTAAAACCTCGTCCGTAAATCCACTTTCCAGCGCTATATTTTTATACCATAAAACTTTATTGGCACCTGGGTTCATCGTCAATATATCGAGGTCGCCATCACCGTCAATATCATCAATGGCGGGATAATCTGGGTTGTTATATATTTCCAACCAATTAACCACTTGTCCATTTTGCATAAAAGGAATGACATCATAATTAAATTCAGGAAATAAAATCCTTTCAAAAAATAACTGCCCATTTTGGAATCGCCCTTTGTAAACTTTAAATGCAGGCAGCCCTTCATCAAATGCACTGACAAACATATCTGCTACACCGTCCCGGTTATAGTCCCGCATCATCACAAAATTTTGTCCTGTCGGAAAATTATTCAGCCAAAAACGGGCTGATTTATAATCTGTTGCCCCTGGTGTGCCATCCATATTAATAAATGACAAGTGTACATTGCCATTCCGGTCGAAAGCATAAAGGTCTTTTTTCCCATCATTATTTATATCAAATGATGACCATTGCGGAGCATTCATTCCGCCCACCCATGGGTTGGCGAATTGTTGTCCATTTTCAAATACCGGTGTTTCCAGGGCATGGAAATTTTGTGCATTTAATTGAAAAATAAATAGAGAAAAAGTTAAAAGAATTAATTTGAATTTGAAATAATTAAAATTCATGCTTTTATTTTTTAATAATAATTTTTTGCATCCCGATCCGCTGGCCTTGGCTTATTTTAATAAAATAAAAACCACTGTTGAGTTCAGCAACATTTAATTTATTCTCACCAATAAATAATTGACCGTCCTGCACCACTTGACCCATTGCATTAATTATTTGAAAAGATGTTGTTCCGAAATATAATTCATTGAAATTAATTATTAAATAATTATTCGCCGGATTAGGGTAAATTTCAAATTCAATTTGAGTTCTTGAAACTGTTTCATTTAACGGACCATCCATGCCGAAAGGGGTAGCGTACAATCCTACCCCACCCCGACGATTGTCAATGACAGCATCCAATACCTCATCGTCATTTATATTAGCCAAACTTATGCGGGAATGAGAACCACTCCGGTACCCAGCAAATTGGTTGCTGATTAATTTAAAAGTATCGCCGAATTCCAATTTTTCTGCATCCACCATATATAAGCTTAAATACCCAGATTCAGCACCCGTAATTAAATATACAGTATCCATAAATTCAATAATCGCAGGTGCAGAAAATCCGCTGTTGGTATTTTGGATGGTTGATATAGAACCTAAAAATTGATTGTTAGGAGCTTCATTTAATTTGTTATTAAATACTGGGTTGCCAGTTGTGCCGACATTTGGCAAGTAATTAATATTGCCCCCTTGTTCACCCGCAATTAAATCTTCGAGACCGTCATTATTTAAATCAAAAATATAAGGTGTTGGATAATTGCCAATTCTTATATTTTGCCATTGAGGAATTATTGAGCCCCAGGTGGCTGGGTTGCCAGCTCCACCTTTATTTTCCACAAAAAACAAATAGCCCCCTTGTTCACCCACGAATAAATCCAAATCACCGTCCTGATCAATATCCCCGAAAGCCGGAGCATAATTTCTGGTAATGGAGGAAAATTGTTTAAAGCCTAACCAATCATCATCAATTAACTCAAATGCTGGTTCTTCTGTAGTCCCAACATTTTCATATAAATACAAGGACGCTTCAATCAGGTTTTCATTATTGGTCGTTGTTTTTTTATAAAAATTACCAATCACAATATCCAACAAACCATCAGCATTATAGTCGAAAAAAGCAGGGTGCGATCCAGAACCCACATCGATCATTTCGTCCACCATCGCATTTTTTTTAGAAAGGTTAAAAACCGGGAATTCATTGGAGGTGACGTTCTTATAAAACCAGACTTCAACGTCCGTGCTCACATTGGATTCATTGGGCGCAAACAGCATATCGTCCAACCCATCATTATCAAAATCGAGGCAAAAACTTGCTGGAAAATCTGGTAGTCGGACAGGCACGTTATAGTTCGGAAAAGTTACATCCTGATCGGTAGTAAAAGCTTTCTGCTTCGTGCCTCCATTGTGGGCTTTCATGATTTGGGGATAATTTAGATCGCCATAAAGCAGTTCTTTGTCCCCATCGTTGTCTTCATCATACGTGCAAAGTGAGCCGGCACCATGCAAACCACCACGGTCGTCCGATGTGCCGTGTGGGGCAAAAGCCGCCGCACAAGTATCAGGGCTACCGCTTAGTATATACTGTACCGTTTCGATGGGCAGGGCAAATTTCCCCCAGCATTCATCCTCTTTCCGAAAAATCAAAGTGTCCACGGTAAAGCCTTGTTCCAGGGCATAATTGCGGTAATACGCCACCTGAAAAGCAGAATTGGGATTGATGGCCAAAATGTCCAAGTCACCATCACCGTCCAAATCGTCGATGGCCGGATAATCAACCCGGCTCACTTCAAGGTTGGCAAAACCTCCAGCATTCAATGGCACTGTCACAATATCAAATGTCCAGTGCGTAAACTCTTCCCGTTCAAACTTCAATTCATTGGCCTGCATCATCCCGTTGTAAACTTTGAACCCGGGGATACCCTCATTTTGGGAATGACCGAAAAAATCCATCACGCCATCTTTATTGTAATCGCGCAGCAAAACAAAATTCCAGGTCAATGGGAAATTATCGACAAGCTCCGGCGCATAGACATATTTGGCCTCATTGGCTTCGCCCATGTTCAGAAAGGGTACATGTACAAAACCGTCCCTGTCAAACTCGTAGAGATCCATTTTCCCGTCACCGTTCAGATCAACTTTCGACCATTGCGGGGCATTAAGGCCGCCCGTCCAAGGGGAAAGCAGCGTATGTCCATTTTGAAAAACGGGAGCATCGAGACGCTGGAAGGTTTGGGAAAAAAGGAAATTTCCAAAAAAGGAAAGGCAAAAAATGGAGGCAGTTATTTTCATCAACTAATATATTTTAAACCTCAAATTTATAGGGAATAAGGTTCAATGATTAGGGTAAATGGAGTTTATGTAGGGCAACTTGCCAATAAAAAATCCCGGGATTTTCATGCAAAAACCGGGATTTTTTTCTGAGCTAATAAAATAAGGAGAAATTGATTTCTCAAACTTTCTATTCAAATTTGGATTTACCAAATTTCTCAAATTAGTATTGAAATCGTATGGTAACATTCCGCAAAACCGATATACCGATATACCATGAACCATCTCTTATTTCAAACAGGCTGCCACGAATGCCACAAAAAGCGGATGTGGGTTTTCAACGGTACTCTTCAACTCAGGATGATACTGCACCCCGACAAACCATGGATGCCCTTTCAGTTCAACTATTTCAACCAAACCCGTTTCGGGGTTGATCCCTGTCGGCACCAAGTCCGACTTTTTGAATTGTTCCAAATAATGGTTGTTGAATTCATACCGGTGGCGGTGGCGTTCACTAATCTTCGATGACCGATAGGCTTTGTAGGCGTTCGACCCTTTTTTCAATTCACAGGCATAGGCACCAAGGCGCATAGTCCCTCCCTTTCTCGTAATTTTCTTTTGGCCGGGCATTAGGTCAATAACTGGGTTTTCGGTGTTGGGATTTACTTCTGTGGAGGAAGCGTTGGGCAGGTTTAGCTCATTTTGGGCATACTCCACAACCGCACATTGCATACCTAAGCAAATACCGAAAAACGGCAGGCCTGAAGTTCTGGCAAAGCGGATGGCTTTCAATTTCCCATTGATGCCCCGCTCCCCAAACCCTGGTGCGACAAGAATGCCATCCAAGTCTTTCAGTCTTTCGTTCACATTTTCCTGGCTGCCTTCCAGTGCTTCTGAATGGATCGAGATGACTTCCACTTTGCATTCATTGACAGCACCGGCATGTATAAATGCCTCAAAAATAGACTTGTACGCATCTTGCAACTCATGGTATTTACCAATCAAGCCAATCCGAACACTTTTGACCGGGTTTTTCAAACGGCCCAAAAACGCTTTCCAAGCTGTCAAGTCTGGTGCTTTTTTATCTGGTAACCGGAGCTTCAACATGACGGTAGTGTCGAGGTTTTCCTTGGCCATCAAAAGGGGCACATCGTAAATGGTCTCAGCGTCGATGGCTTCAATGACGGAACCAACGTCCACATTGCAGAACAAAGCAATCTTTCGTTTTAAGTTCATGCCGAGCGGATGTTCCGACCGACAAACAAGAATGTCGGGCTGGATACCAGTATTGAGCAATTCTTTTACAGAATGTTGGGTAGGTTTGGTTTTCAGCTCTTTGGCTGCGCTGAGGTATGGCACCAAAGTCAAGTGAATAGCCAGACAGTTGTCCCTTCCGAGTTCCCACCTCAATTGGCGAAGCGCCTCCAAGTAAGGCAAAGATTCTATATCGCCTACCGTCCCCCCTAATTCCGTGATCACGATATCGTATTCATTATTGGCGCCCAACAACTGGATGCGGCGTTTGATCTCGTCCGTGATGTGCGGGACCACCTGCACGGTTTTGCCCAAATAATCGCCAGCCCGTTCCTTTTCGATGACCGTTTGGTAAATCCTTCCAGTGGTAACATTATTCGCTTGGGAGGTCGGGGTGTTGAGGAAACGCTCATAATGACCAAGGTCGAGATCCGTCTCAGCACCGTCTTCGGTCACATAGCATTCGCCGTGTTCATAAGGGTTGAGCGTTCCGGGATCGACGTTGATATAAGGGTCGAATTTTTGGATGGTGACAGTAAAACCACGTGCTTGCAGGAGTTTGGCGAGGGAAGCAGCAATAATGCCTTTGCCTAATGAGGAGGTGACCCCACCCGTAACAAAAATGTATTTAGCCATTAAAATTTGATGAATAGTGAAGAATGAAAGAAGAATGAAGGATTTCCCAGTCAGAAATTCTTCATACCGTTACGGGGCGCAAATCTATGAAAACCTAGATCGCCTTGACCAGTGGAGAGGATGATTTTTCACATTTATTTCCTTGCAACCCAAATCACTTCTTCTGCCCCCAAATCTTTTCCCAATTTCCTGCTCAACATAAACAAGTAATCGGACAGGCGATTTAGGTACTGAATAAGCAATGGTTCGACGGGTTCGGTCAAATGAAGAGCGACGACCAAGCGTTCTGCCCTGCGGCAAACTGTTCGGGCAATATGGCAAAATGAAACGGTGGTGTGGCCACCGGGCAAGATGAAATTTTTAAGTAAAGGCAGGTCTTTTTCCATTTCATCCATTTCTGTTTCCAATAATTGGATGTCTTTGACATTGATGTCTGGTGGGGTGAGATTTTTGGAAGGGTCAGTCGCCAAGTTGGCACCGATGGTAAAAAGGCGATCCTGGATTTCTTTCAAAATATTTCGATAGTGCTCATTTTCAACAGTATCCCGCAGAAGACCGATATAACTGTTCAACTCATCCACTGTACCATAACCGTCAATGCGAAGATGGCTTTTTGGCAATCTACGCCCGCCAAAAAGGCCCGTTTCCCCTGCGTCCCCTGTTTTTGTATAAATTTTGAAAGCCATAAATTATTGTAATTGGAAATTAGTTGATTTAGGAAAACTGTAACGCAGAAGCGGGATTTGGGTTTACTTCATCCGATTCTATTTTTCCATCTTTTAGTCGAACCACCCGGTGAGCGAACTCTGCAATATCAGGTTCGTGGGTAACCAAAATGATCGTGTTACCAGCTGCATGGATTTCTTCAAAAAGGCCGATAATTTCATAAGAAGTTTTGGAGTCGAGGTTCCCAGTAGGCTCATCGGCAAGGATAATGGTAGGGTCGTTGACCAGCGCCCGGGCAACGGCTACCCTTTGACGCTGCCCACCTGATAGCTCGTTGGGCTTGTGATCCATCCGGTCGGTCAGGCCTACCTGCTCCAAAACGTGGGCTGCTTTTTCGAGCCGGTCCGCTTTGTTCAAACCCGCATAAACCAGTGGCAAAGCCACATTTTCTTGGGCAGTAAGCCTTGGCAGAAGGTTAAAAGTTTGAAAAACAAAACCGATTTCTTTGTTCCGAACTTCGGCTAACTCTGCATCAATCATTTTGCTAACATCGTTGCCATTCAAAAAATATTGGCCAGAGGTAGGCGTATCCAAGCAGCCGATGAGGTTCATCAACGTTGACTTTCCCGAACCTGAAGCGCCCATGAGCGCTACGTATTCATTTTTATAAATATCCAAGTCAACACCTTGCAAAGCATTGACCACGTTGACCCCCATGTAGTAGATTTTGGATAGCTCTTTTACAGAAATTACAGATTGCATATTTTTTTGTTGATGGTTGAAGACGAAGCCATTAATCCGGCTTTATGGTTATTTTTTAAATCTAAGTACAGGACAAAAATGAAAGACTTTGATCTGTCTAAGCGTGTTCACCCCCCTGCCCCCCTCAAAGGGGGGACATCGTCGCTGCGACAGTCCCCCCTTGAGGGGGGCAGGGGGGTGAACACGCACAAACAAATAATTGAAAATAAGATTTGTCCTGTGCTCAGTTTTTAAATACTATTAAGAAATTAGTAATTGAGAAATTAAGTCCCTGATTATCAACCTCTTAATTTCCTAATTGCTAATTTCAGAGTGAAGACTTTTGAATTCAATATTTTTCAATCTGCACTTACCCTATTTGCTCAAAACTTTAGGCACTCTGAAATAGGTGCCGTCTTGGTCAGGGGAATTGGAAAGGGCAGCGTTTTGGGAGACTTGGTTGCTGATGACATCTTCCCGTAACCTGTTCACTTCCTCGTTGATATAAACCAACGGTTCAACGCCAGTGGTATCCAGTTCCTGCAATTTTTCGACCATGGAAAGTATGTTATTTAAGTCGCTGGTCAATTTGCTCCGCTCCATTTCCGACAATTCCAACTTGGCTAAATTTTCAAGTTTTAAAATTAAGTTTCGGTCTACGGTCATAATGATTTATTAGATGATTAGTTACGATTAATGGAGGAATCGTTTGCTGGCCACTTTGTACGCTCCGCAAAAAACCAACACCCAGCAACCTCCAACCAAAATCCATTTCCTACTTTAGCGGTCTTATTGAGAAAACATAATTTTTCATGAACTCATCGACAAAACCTACTGTGAAACACATTGCAATCGCCGGTAACATTGGTGCCGGTAAAACGACCCTCTGCGCCAAGCTCGCCAAGCATTTTGGTTGGGGCACTCACTTTGAAAGTGCCGAGGACAACCCCTATCTGGAAGATTTTTACATGGACATGCAACGTTGGTCCTTCAACCTGCAAATCTATTTCTTAAACAACCGCTATCAGCAGGTCCTTAAAATTTTGCAAGGTGATATAACCGTCATTCAGGATCGTACCATCTATGAGGATGCCTACATTTTCGCCCCAAACTTACATGATATGGGCTTAATGACTTCCCGGGATTTTGAAAATTATTTCAGTTTGTTCAAAACGATGTCCTCCCAAGTCCAAGCACCCGACCTCCTGATCTATTTGCGGGCCAGCATCCCCACGCTGGTTTCCCACATCCAATCGAGGGGAAGGGATTATGAAGGAAGCATGAGTTTGGACTACTTAAAACGGTTGAACGAACGGTATGAAAAATGGATCGATGGGTACAATGAAGGTAAATTATTGGTAATCAACTCCGACGGGATTGATTTCCAAAACAATGCAGAGGATTTGGGAGAAATTGTCAACCAGGTACAAGGCGAACTCCACGGCCTGTTTTGATGAATCTGAATTTAAGGACGAGGCGTCGTATCCTTCGTATCATCTTTACTTTGAACCCATTCTTTGATAAAATCCGGAATGAGTTTTTTCAGGTTTTCGTTGCTCGAAATGGCTGCAAAAATGGCAACATGCAATAACACAGCCGCAAAAAATGCGAAATATTTCCTTCGCTGAGCAGCTTGGGCAAACTTCTTTTGACGGTTCATGATCTAAGCTTTTGGTTGCGTATAAAACGCAGCCCTCCTTACCATATTACCCCAAATCCATATTTATGAAAATTTTATAGTAAGCCATAACCGAACAATATTTTAGTGTTAAAGAGCTAAAAACCTTGTGCAGTTTTTGAATAGCCACGGCTTATCCTTTTCAAATCCACTAACTGAAAACAAAAAAATCATGACCAATCTCGAACAACTCACCAAAGAATACCGTGATTTTTACCAAGGCACGCCGTGGTATGGCCGAAGTTTCAAAGAAATTATTGAGGACATAACAGCCCCCGAAGCGCTGGCCGTAGCAGGCAACGGCCAATCCATCGCACAGCTCCTCTGCCACATGATAAAGTGGCGTAAATCGTTGACAATAAGACTGTTGGGAAATACCGATTTTCGGGCAAGTGACCAAGACCCAGACAATTGGCCCACTCAAAACACGCTGAATGCGGAAGTCTGGGATCAGGCCAAAATTGAATTTGGGGAACTGCAAGCAACAATAATTGCTGAGCTAAAGAAAAGGGAGGATCCTTTCTTGGATGAAGTGTTCGTTCCCGGAAATGAAAGATACACCTATCGCTACCTAATCATTGGCGTTATTCAGCACGATATTTATCACCTGGGCCAAATTTCCCTCATGAAACAACTTCTAAGAGCATCCATCTCAAACAATTGATATTCAATGGTTTGAAATTATTTGTTTTCTAATTATTGTTAATTATACAAAAATGAATTTGCCCTTTTGCCCAGGCCTTACCTTATTATTACAAGAAAATAATTGAAGGAAAAAACTGCAATAAAAACGTTAATAACGATGGCAAAATTTGCGGTTTTCGTACGATAAAAATTGGAAACCTTCTTCCTTTACAAATAAACTACAGCACAGCAAACATGAAACAAATCGCCTGCCTTTTGACAGTTTTAGCTTTGATCCTAAACGGTTGTGAAACTGCTGATCCGACAGATAATCAATTAAATACCAAAGACAAAACCACCCCTTTTTTCTGGGAAAATGCAAACATATATTTTTTGCTCACCGATCGTTTCCATAACGGCGACCCAAGCAATGATGTAAATTTTGACCGAACCCAACCGACATCTACCGGCCGCAGTATGATGGGTGGCGACATCAAAGGAATCATCCAAAAAATGCAAGAGGGCTATTTCAAAAAATTGGGTGTCACGGCGATATGGTTTACTCCTGTTCTGGAGCAAAACAAAGGCTCAGTAGATGAAGGATCTGGCGCCACTTATGCTTATCACGGTTATTGGGCACAGGACTGGACAGCGCTCGACCCCAATTTTGGCACAGAAAAAGACTTGGCAGAATTAGTAGAACTGGCCCACCAAAATGGCATCCGAATCCTGCTCGATGTAGTCATCAACCATACTGGCCCCGTGACCGAAAAGGACCCCGTTTGGCCACAAGAATGGGTTCGGACTAGTCCAAAATGTGAATACCAGGATTATGAATCAACCGTTAATTGCACCTTGGTTGAAAACCTTCCAGATGTAAAAACAGAATCTAACACCTCCGTTGAATTACCCAATTCATTAATGGAAAAATGGAAAAATGAGGGCCGTTTAGAAAATGAATTAGCGGAACTGGATGACTTTTTTCAGAGAACTGGTTATCCACGAGCACCTCGTTTTTATTTTATGAAATGGCTCACCGATTATGTCCGGAAATACGGCATTGATGGCTACCGGGTGGACACGGCCAAACATACCGAAGAAACGGTTTGGAAGGAACTCAGAAAAGAAGCCGACATCGCTTTTGCTGATTGGAAAAAAAACAACCCCGATAAAATTCTTGATGAGAATGAATTTTATATGGTCGGTGAAGTTTACAATTATAATATTGTTGCTGACCGTGATTTTAGTTTTGGCGATAAAAATGTCGACTATTTTGAAAATGGATTTACCAGCTTAATTAATTTCGGTTTTAAGCATGATTGCAAAAGTCAGTATGATTCTATTTTTAATAAATACTCTTTCAAATTAAATGGCCCTTTAAAAGGAAATTCGGTAGTTAATTATATTAGCTCCCATGACGATAGCGAACCTTTTGATAAAAATCGTTCACAACCATTTATATCAGGAACAAAATTGCTCCTTTGCCCTGGCGCTTCACAAATTTATTATGGAGATGAAACTGCCCGAAGTCTTGAAATAGAAGGTGAAACGGGCGATGCCAATCTTCGTTCTTTTATGAATTGGGAAGAGATAAATAATAACACGGTAAAAAATGGTGCAAATCTAAATGACATACTTTCTCATTGGCAAAAATTAGGGCAATTCCGAAAATCACATCCAGCAGTTGGCGCTGGTCTGCATGAAAATATTTCGAACAATCCGTATTATTTTAAAAGAACTTTTAATTCTGGCGAATTCAAAGATGCCGTCGTTGTTGGATTGGACTTGGAAGCAGGAGAAAAAGAAATTTCTGTAGAAAACATATTTAAAGAAGGGGATGAAATAATGGATTATTATTCAGGAAAAAAAATAAAAGTAAATAACGGGAAACTAAAAATAAACACAGACCATAGTATTGTTTTATTCGGAAAATAATGATCTAAAACAACTACTTACTGTTTAAAATCAAACGTCAATTTTTAATTTTAAAAACAGCAATTAATAATAAAATTCCAGGCAAGTATTCCCTTTTATTTTCAGTAGGTTTGACTTTAATTTACTCACTAAAATTCAATTAAAATGAAAAACTTCTGGACTATTTTGTACCTATCATTATTTTCATTTTTATTTACTTATTGTACACCTCCAAGTTCCGAGTCTGACGGAAATCCACCTTCACCCAGTTTTAATCTCACAGGTTCTGATGAAAAAGCCATCGCTTTAGCGGATCAAGTAATGGATGCATCAGGTGGCAGAAAAAATTGGGACAATGCCCGTTTTTTTTCTTGGGTCTTTGCAGGTAGGAGAACCCATTATTGGGACAAATGGAAAGGTAATATTAGAATCGAATCAGCAGCCGATTCTACCATTTATTTGATGAACATAAATACCATGCAGGGAAAAATTCAAAAAGCAGGTAAAATAGTGGACGATCCCGAACAATTAGCCGAACTGCTCAAAAATGGCAAAAGCATGTGGATCAATGATGCCTATTGGTTGGTCATGCCATTTAAAATGAAAGATGATGGTGTCACTTTAAAATACATCGTACAGGATAGCACTGTTGCTGGTCGACCAGCCGAGGTAATAAGTATGACCTTTGAAAAAGTAGGTGACACGCCCGACAATAAATACCTTGTATATATTGATCAAGAAAGCAAGCTCGTGACCGAATGGGCATTTTATAAAGATGCAAATCAGGACACGGCTAATTTTATTATGCCCTGGAATAATTATCAAAAATATGGAAACCTATTGCTTTCAAGTGACCGGGACAGGTTGCAATTAACGGAAATATCAGTTTCTGAAAATATGCCCGACTCCATTTTTACTGACTTTTAATTAAATATCTATTATTTATTAATTTCCTTATTTCGCAATTGTTTTAGAGAATTTAATTTGTCTTTTTTTAAAATTATTTTTTTCACTTTCATCATTTCGTTTCCACCAAATTTAAAAAACAAAAGGCCTTTCCAGCACTACCACTGGAAAGGCCTTTTAATTAAACTATTTGCAAAAATAATTAGGCAAATATTTCAGTTCCACCAAAATGGAATGCGCCTTCGATAGCTGCATTTTCATCAGAGTCAGAACCATGTACGGCATTTTCGCCAACACTTTTGGCATACTTTGCCCGGATGGTACCAGGCTCTGCATCGGCAGGATTGGTAGCACCGATCAATTTGCGGAAATCCGCAACGGCATTGTCCTTTTCCAAAATAGCCGCTACGATCGGGCCAGAGGACATGAAAGATACGAGCTCGCCATAAAATGGCCGCTCTTTGTGAACTGCGTAAAACTCACCTGCTTTAGTAGGCGTCAATTGCGTCATTTTCATAGCTACAATTTTGAAACCTGCAGCTGCAATATCGTTTAAGATAGCACCGATGTGGCCAGCTTTTACACCGTCTGGCTTAATCATCGTCAAAGTTCTGTTTCCGGACATGATATTTATTTTTGAGTTAATGAGTTTTGAGTTAATGGGTTCTAAGCAGTGCAATTGGCTATTTCCAACTATAGTACTTTACAACTCAAAACTCATTAACTCAATAACTTTTTTAAAAACGGGCGCAAAAGTAAACAATCAAGGCTTTTCTTGTCAAACCAACGTATTAATTTTGGAATAAATGTATTTTTTGGGAACTTCGCCGCCCAATTTCGGAACGAAGATTATGGAAAATATTAAAGACCTAAAGAAGCTGCTTTCGATTCCGAAGGACATTGTAATTACATCACACCGAAACCCTGATGGAGATGCCATCGGTTCATCTCTTGGCCTTCAACATTATTTGGAACAACTGGGGCACAAGGTGACGGTAGCAATGCCTTCTGAATTCCCCGGTTTTCTCGGATGGATGCCAAAAGCTGGGGACATCCTCATTTATGACATTTCGCAAGAGGAGGTGACTGAGTACCTCGAAAAATCGGACATGGTTTTTTGCCTCGATTTCAATTCCTTAGAACGGATTGATAAAATGGGGGAAATCATCGCACCGCTCAAGTGTACCAAGGTCTTGATTGATCATCACCTATACCCAGAACCATTTGCCGATTTCATGATGAGCGATACCAGCGCCAGTAGTACAAGTGAATTGGTACACGATTTCATCCGCCAACTGGAGGACTTAGACAAGCTAAATGTGCAGATTGCTGAGTGCCTTTTTACGGGCATTCTGACGGATACTGGATCATTCAAATATGCCACTTCGCCCAAAGTTTTCAGAATGGTAGGAGATTTGCTTGAGCTGGGAGTTGATGATGTCAGAATCCAAGATCATGTTTTTAACTGCTTGGATGAAAAGCATCTCCGTTTGCAAGGGCATGTCCTCAATAATCGAATGGAGGTGTTGCCAGAATTCAAAACGGCCATCATTTGCTTGACAAAATCGGACTATGATCGGTACAACATCCAAAGGGGTGACACCGAAGGCTTGGTCAATTTGCTTCTACAAATGAGGGAAGTAGTGATGGCGGTTTTTATTCATGAACAACCAACGATTACCAAAATATCCTTGCGTTCAAAAGGCGATTTTTCGGTCCAAGATATTGCCCGCAAACATTTCAGGGGAGGTGGGCATAAAAATGCATCAGGTGGTTATTCTTATATTGGATTGCGTCCCACAGTCAAAAAATTTAAGTCCATTTTGCCCGAGTATAAAGAAGAATTGATGAAAGCAAAACCATAGTTTACTATAAAAGCTAAAAACAGAACAAAGACTTGGAACAGTACTAATTGGAAATTGGAACGGCACTTAATTCATTGATAATCAAAATCTAACGATTCCTTTTCCAACAAAATCATTTTACCTAAAACATAAATAAATGAGAAACTTATCTTTTTCAATGCTCCTTTGTGCCACCTTGTTTTTTTCTGCTTGTGGCGAAAAGAACATTACACCCAACGGCTATAAATTTACCGTACACCATACCAGCAATGGCCAAAAACCAGCTCCCGGAGATATGGCATTCGTTCATATTTATGGCTATGTAGACGGTAAATTTCAAAACTCAACCCGCCAAAACGATCGGGTGCTGCCAGTTAGGGTCAATTCTAAGGAAGAACTCCAAACCATCAAAGACAAGGGAACGCCAAACCCCATTTACGATGCTGTTTCGGTGATGTCTGTTGGGGATAGCATTTCGATTTTTATCCCTGTAACAGAGGAAATGAAGAAAAACCCGCAAATGGCTAATGCCAAGGAAATGCGTTACGACATCGTGATGTTGGAGTCAAAAACCCAAGAGGATTACCAAGCTGAACAAAAAGCCGATAAGGAGAGAAGGGAAGAAGAGGGAAAAATATTAAAAGCCAGAGAAAGTGAAGTGGCAACGGTAGTTACAGACCTTGCTGCCCAATACCGCTCAGGAAAATTGAAGGATCAATTGACAACAACTGAATCAGGTTTGAAATACATGATCCTTGAACCGGGGAATGGACCGACCACCCAAAACGGACAAAAAGTGACCGTCAATTATTATGGCACCTTGACCGACGGAACCATGTTCGATAATTCCTTCAAATCCGGACAACCTTTTAGTTTCAATTTGGGACAAGGACGAGTAATAAAGGGATGGGACGAAGGCGTAGCCTTGTTGAAAGGTGGTGACCAAGCTGTATTTTTCATCCCATCCGAATTGGGTTATGGAAAAACAGGGAGCGGAGCAAGAATCCCCGGTGACTCAGAACTAATTTTCTACATCGAAGTGTTATAAGTGAAAATGGTTAGATGGTTTTAGGGTAAGCCGGTTGGGCCAAAGCGAGAAACGGCCCATTCAAAACCTGCTTACCATTCGACCATTCAGCCTTTTATTCATTATTTAATAAAAAACAAAAACTGTTATGACTACCGACCAACTCGCAGATTTAAAGGTTCGGCTGGCTTCGTTAAGGGGGTATCTTTGACGTCCCTGGCCGGCTTATCACCATCGAAGAGAAAGAACAATTATCAGGAGACCCCAACTTCTGGGACGATCCCGAAAGGGCACAAAGTATCCTCAAAGTTATTAAGCTAAACAAGAAATGGGTGGAACAATACAACCTCGTAGAAACCGCTATCGGTGACGCCGAGGTGTTGTTGGAGTTCCAAAAAGCAGGAGAAGCTACTGAAGAAGAAGTGGAGGCGCAGTACCAAAAAGCGCTGGATGCCTTAGAAGACATCGAGTTCCGTTCCACGCTGAACGAACCAGAGGATGAAATGAATGCTATCCTCGAAATCAATGCTGGAGCAGGCGGTACAGAAGCCTGCGATTGGGCGTCGATGTTGCTCCGCATGTACGTGATGTGGGCCGAGAAAAACGATTTCAAAACTTCTACTTTACATTTGGTGGATGGCGATACCGCTGGTATAAAATCCGTTGGATTGGAAATCACTGGCGATTATGCCTTTGGTTTGTTGAAAGGGGAAAATGGCGTTCACCGCTTGGTGCGGGTCAGCCCGTTCAACTCACAGGGCAAGCGCATGACTTCTTTTGCCTCCGTTTTTGTCCACCCCATGATCGATGATAGCATCGAGGTGGAAGTCAATCCGTCTGATTTGCGTTGGGACACCTTCCGGGCCAGTGGCGCAGGTGGCCAGCACGTAAACAAAACCGAATCTGCCGTTAGGGTGACCCACATCCCAACCGGCATCGTAGCCGAATGCCAGCAAGAACGGTCGCAGCACCAAAACCGGGAAAAGGCTATGATTCTGCTCAAATCCAGGCTCTATGAAGTAGAGTTGGAAAAACAGAAAGCCGAAAAGGATAAGATCGAATCCGGCAAAATGAAAAACGAATGGGGCAGTCAAATCCGTAGTTATGTCCTCGACGACCGTTGGGTGAAAGACTTGCGGACTGGCTATAAAGTCACCAACCCCGACAAAGTGCTGGACGGTGATCTGGATGGTTTTCTGAAAGCCTACTTAATGAACAATATTTCTGTGGAAGAATAATAAGTGCAGAACACAGAATGTAAAATGCAGAATTTGGAGGTTTCCGAATTCTGCATTTCATTTTGTCTTCAATGAGGTTTTAAACTATTATTCATTAGGAAAATCATGATTCCCCGCCATTGGATTAGCAGTTTCAATCTTTGCTTTCTTGATGAAAATGGCAATTGGTTTTTCCTCATTTAATCGCTCCAAAATTCTGCGAATAATCTTACCTTTTACTACCTTGGACGACTTTGAATTTTGCATCTTTATCGCTAATTCTTTCAAAAAATGAGTAAGGCTACATTCCATATTTTAGGATAAATGCCATCATTTTTGACCATCCCTTCTCCCCATTTCCAAAATACATTTTACAATCGTCAACTCAAGAATATTATGTCAATATTGGATCGTAAGTTCCTGGTTATTTGTGCTTTATGGTGTTGGGCATTTTCTGCATGCAACGAAAGTTCAATCGATCAGGAACAAGCCCTTGTCTATTGGTCTTCCAATAATGGCGGGGAAATCAACTTTTCCCAATGGGCAGTCGATCGCTGGAACACCAACCATTCCGATTCTCCAGTAAAATACCAACCCGTGCCGGAAGGGCAATCCAGTGAAGAGATCATCCTTGCGGCGGTGGTCGCCAAAACCACACCTGACATATATTCCAACATTTGGCAAGGCAGCGTGGAATTTTATGCCCGCTCGGGTGTCTTGATTCCATTGGATACCTTGGAAGGTTCATGGAATTTATCCAGCAACGCTGCGACAAAACCACCATCGAAGAAATAACATCCGACGACGGGCACATCTACCAAGTCCCATGGAAAATTAACCCGTTCATGACGATTTATAATCAAAGAATCATGCGGGAACTCGGTCTCGATAGCCCTCCTCAAACCTATTCGGACTATTTAGCTGTCGCTAAAAAATTTCAAAAAGATAACGACGGCGACGGGTACATTGATCAATGGTTTGGCCACACCTCCGTCCGTTTAGCTTGGTACCAGCGATTGTTCAACTTTTACCCTTTGTACTTAGCAGCATCGGGCGGGATGCCGTTGATCAAAGATGGCAGGGCCAATTTCAATAATGAGCATGCCATTGGTGCATTCCGATTTTTACAGGAGTTATATCGGGAAAATTATTTTTCCAAACAAATGCAGACTGCCGGGCAGGATATGTTTGTTTCGGAAAAATATGCGACCAAATGGACTGGCCCCTGGGAAATCCAATACTTGGAACGGTTCAAACGGGACGGGTTCGAGTATGGGTTTTATCCGATGATCGTACCCGATGGCCACGAAGGACCTATTTACACTTATTGCGACCCTAAAAACATCGTGGTTTTCAACACTTGCCAGAACCCGCAATTGGCCTTTGAATTCATCAAAACCATGGTGGACGAAGAAGGCGATTTGAATTCCTGGAAAGCCACCAACCAATTGCCCCGGCGCCAAGGGTTGGATACCATGCCCGGTTTTCAGGATTTTTTCGCTCAAAACCCCCAATTACAAGTTTTTGCCGAACAAGCTAAACATGTGAAAGGCATTGGCAACAGTGAGGTTATGACAGAAGTACTCGACATCATTTCTCAGGAATATGAAGCCTGTGTTGTACCAGATGAAGTCGCCAGAAGCAGCCATCGCCGATGCGGAACGGGCCGTAAATGTGCTGCTGCGGGTGAAGGATTGATTCCCCAAAAGCCCTGAAAAAGAACCCAATAGCTTCAATCGGAATGAAACCCTTAAAGACTGCGGAAAGCAAGCAACAAAATATGCCGAAAAAGCAAAAAAAGCAAGCCAATCAAGGAAAGAGTCCTACCCTATTCTAGTAGTATCACCTACTCTGATTCACCTTTCCTGTTCATCCTCTTTCCCGTTGTATTTTCCATTCTGTTGACCCACAAATGGAACATCATCGCCCCGATGGAGTACATAGGCGTGGACAATTTCATCCGGCTTTTTCAAGACCGCCTATTTTGGAAAGCCATTTTGAACACCCTGCAATTCTTGTTGGTACACATCCCTTTACAGATAGTTATCGCCTTGGCCTTGGCCTATTTCCTCAACCAAAAACTGATTGCCAGGGGATTTTTCCGGGCCTCGTTTTTTATGCCGGTGGTCATTTCGGGCGTGGTCGTCACCATTTTATGGCAGCAGTTGTATGGCCTGGAAACCGGATTGTTCAACCGCATTTTGATCGGCCTCGGCATCGACCGGGTAGAGTGGCTCTCAAATCCAAAAATTGCCATGTTTTCCATCGCCATCATGGCTACTTGGAAAAATGTGGGCCTCTATGTCATCCTCTTCTTAGTCGGTTTGCAAGCTGTGCCAAAGAGTTTTTATGAAGCCGCCGAAGTGGAAGGGGCGACAGCTTGGCAGCAGTTTCGATACATCACTTTGCCTGCCATCAACCCAACCGTTTTCATGGTCGTCATCCTGTCCACTATTGGCGGGTTCAGCTTGTTCATTGAGCCGTACGTCATGACAGACGGTGGGCCGCTGAACAGCACCTTATCTGCTATGCTTTACATTTACAAACAAGCATTTGGATATTATCACATGGGGTATTCTGCCACATTGGGTTTGTTTTTCGCCCTACTGATTATGATAGTGGTGGTGATCCAAAAATTGACAATTGAGGCAGAGGAGTGAAAAATTTAGAAATTAGAAATTTGGAAATTGACAATATGCAGTCCCTCGTATAAAATTTAATTTCCCAATTTCCCAATTTCTATTAAAAAGCTAATAAGTGAAACCAAACAAAATCATCCTTTTAATACTTTTGACCGCCGCGGCGTTGTCGTTCCTCTACCCTTTTTATTGGATGATCCTCGCATCTTTCACACCGGAGGCAAAGATCGGAGAAGTGGGCTTGTTGCCGCTGGGGCTGACCACCGACAACTATACCCAGATGTTTGATAAAATACCCATCTGGCGGTCGTTGTTGAACAGTGGGATCGTGGCGACTTTATCCACTCTGGGAGTTATTGTTTTTGGATCAATGACTGGGTATGCACTGGCGAAACTGCATTTCCGGGGACGGGAATTACTGTTTCTCGTCATCATCTTTACTATGACCCTACCCTTCCAGATCACGCTCATCCCTAATTATATTTTGATGGTAAAATTCGGCTGGGTGGATACCATGGCCGCACTGGTCATTCCCGCACTCAACAGCGCCTTTGCTATTCTGCTTTTCCGACAAGCATTCAAAGGCATCCCCGACGACTTGATCCATGCCGCTCGTGTAGATGGCTGCGGCGAATTGCGGATCATTTTCCAAATCCTCTGGCCCAATATTATCCCCACCATCATCACAGTGGGCATCATCACTTTCATGAATTCGTGGAATGATGTGCTTTGGCCATTGATCGTAATTCGGGACGAAATGCTAATGACCATGCCGCAATTGGTGACCCTTTTCGCAGTAGGTGGTCGGGCGGAAGCACAGTTGGGGGTAAAGTTGGCATCGGCAGTTTTGCTGGCGTTGCCGATTATCATCGCCTATTCTATTTTCCAAAAACATTTTATCCAGAGCATGGCGTCGTCTGGGTTGAAGGGGTGAGTGCCCCCAAATATCCATTTCATTAAAATTTTGAAACCCAACATTTTAAATAGCTCCGGCCCTTTGTCATTTTGGAAAAACCTGTTCACGTCATACGGGTTACCGAACGTGACTTCTTTTCTCACGTAAACAGGTATTTGCAAGAAGACAAAGGGACTGGAAAACAGGTTGAGATAAAACATGATATCCATTAAAAGAACACCCATCCGCCTCAAGGCTGACCCCAAAAAAGTCATCATCAAATCACTCGACTTCGGCGATCCTGCCCGCAGCGAACCTGTAATTAATTTTGTCCTCGGACTTTCAGAGCAACAAGCCGCCGAGCAACTCCAAAACATCCTCGAAGAATTCGAGCACCGCCACTACGATTTAAAAAAGGTATTTCTGGAAAATTTTGACCGACAAGTACCTCTAACGTCAGCAGGGCTTGAAACCATGCCGACGTTAAAAAAACTGCTGATTGGCGCTTATTTCACCCACGAGTACAGCAACGAATCGGCAGCCTTGTTCAACCCGTCCATCGTGCCGCACCCCGATCAGTCAGGTCTTGGTGAGGGCGAACTACGTTTCATCCTGTCGCTCCGGGCAGTTGGGGAGGGGCATATTTCCTCCATCTCTTTTCAGACGGGCATCGTCACGGCGGATGGCGAAGTCACGCTGGATCAACGGGCGGATAAATTGTCCACCGGACAAGTTTCCTCCAAAAAAGCAGAGGCCCAGTACGACCTGCACTTTTCTGCTGACATCCCATTGAGTGGTCGAGTACTATTTCCGCAATCGGCGGCGGAATCCAATGGCATGGAGGATGCCCGTTTTGTACAATTTTTCGATAATGGGGAAAGCCGATATTACGGCACTTACACCGCCTACAATGGCCGAGCCATCCAGCCGCATCTGATCGAGACCACTGATTTTCAAAACTTCAAAATCCGCCCATTCCAGGGCAGCGCCGCCTCCAACAAAGGCATGGCCCTTTTCCCCGAAAAAATCAATGGCCACTATGCTATGGTCGGTCGGCAAGGAGGCCGCAACCTTTCCATCATGTACGCCGATGACCTGTTGATTTGGGACGATCACCAATTGTTGCAAACACCACAAAGGGATTGGGAAATGTTGCAAATGGGCAACTGCGGCAGCCCCATCAAAACGGAAAAAGGTTGGCTGCTGCTCACCCATGCCGTCAGTGTATGCGGAAATACACCCTAAGTTTTACCCTCCTCGATCTCGAACACCCGGAGCGGGTTTTGGCCAGTTTGGAACAGCCACTCCTCAGCCCTAATGACGAAGAACGGGAAGGCTATGTCCCGAACGTCCTGTACACCTGTGGCTTGCTGCTGCACAAAGGGAATTTGATAATCCCTTATGCGATGTCGGATAGTTCGATCAGCTTTGCGGTGGTGGAAGTGGAAGAGGTGTTGGCGGCGATGCTGGGGTAAGATTTTTAAGATGCAAGTGGTCTGTTTGCGCCGGGCTGCCGCCGGTGGTTTTGCAGTCGCTGACTGCTCGGGAATGCGCTGCAAGTTGCGCTTCGCTAAACTTGCAATAACTGAGTAGGTTCCATGTTTAGTCTATAAAATAATAAAATTCAAAAATATCACTTCTCCCGATTTGCTTAAAATCCAACCTCACCAAATATTCGCCACCTTTATCTACTATTCGTTTTTCGACTTCAATAAAATGTACACCCGAATTCTTCAATAAATTTAAAACACTGTCAATTCGGATAGAAAATTCCGATTCAATCAATTTAATAACGTTCAATTTTGCAGATGATCGAACATTAAAATCAAATGCCTCTTTTAGACATTTTTCTAACTCATCGTAGGCCATTTCTTCGGATATATCCTGACAAGAACCTTCATCCAAATTTGACATTGGCAAAAACAAATCTATTTCAACTTCGATATCAAACTCTCTAATTATTTCAGCCTCTTCGTCTGTTATCGATGCATATTTGACTGTTGAAAATGAATGACCTGATTCAACTCTTTTTAAAAGCTGGCTGAGTTCATTAATTTCTTCCAATATTGATTCAGAATAAGCTGGGTTCAATTTTTCTTTTTTTTATTGTCAAAATCATTTTGCATCTCTCTTCGTAAACAAAGTTAGCGGCGGGCTTCTTTTTATTTATAAGGGTCAATCAATTCTTCTTCTTTTATCGTTTCGTCCAGTTGATTCCAAGCCCAAATTGAATCGTTATATTCGAATTCTCTTTCTAAAGCTTTAATAGAATTCAGCTTCACTTTTTTCAACTGATTTCCCATTAATTTCGACATTATTTCTCTGTATCGAACTTCTCTCATTACTTTTTCTTTTGAATGGGAAAGTAATTCTTGATAATCTTTGAGTTCTGTTATTTTAGTGATTTTAGCTACCAATTCGTATTTGGTATTCAGTCCTGGGATTGAGTAGCTATCAATGTCTTCTGATTCTCCCTTCCAAATTGTGAATATTTGATTTTCAATTTTTTTGAATTCAATTGTTATGTTTCTGAGATAAATGGCCCAATCTACACAAAGTTGTACAAGTCCTCCTTCGTCTTCATTTCCACCGTTTGAAATTTCAAGTTTTATTTGTTCAAGATTGTTGTGCGGAATTTGTCCATTTTCTAATCTCATACAAATACTCGAAAATCTGTTATCTATCGATATGCTTAATTCGTTTTCATAGCTTTCTTTTTGCTTTGAATTGTACTGCCCGTCAAATGTTGCCAATTCAATATCTATTCTAACTTTATCGTCATACCAAGGCATTATCGTCATTTCAGCAGTTCTAAATTCGGGATAATACATTATTTTATCACCTGATGTTATTTTAAGGTACTCCTTCATTTTATTTTTTCTGTTTGCTTTACTTTGTTGTTTCAAGTTTAACGAAGCGCAACTGCAACGCCAGGTACAATCTTATTCTTATTGCACAATCGATATTATCGCTCCATTTTCGATAATTATTTTAATCCAAAATTTCACATGGACTGGATTTCCACCTTGCAGACCCGGCTGCCAGTTCCCCATATTATTGACCAATGAATCGATCCCAGCAACACTGTCTTTGAATACTGCTTTGCCTTTTATTTTATTTAAGCAGGGTTCCCCTAAAGCATTTACTAAAATTTGCAAGGCTATTTCACCTTCCTTTATTTCAGACAAACCACATATTTCTAAATTGGAGAAAAAATAATCAGCTAAATCCGATTCGTTGACACCATAGGACGGCATGTCTTCCAAGACTAAGAATATTTCACTGACGGAATCAGGTAAACTACAAACATATTCTTGTTCGAATTCTTCAGAAAACGCAGAACATGATGTGGATTCTTTCTCTTTGCAACAAGAAGCAATCGACCAGCCTATAAATAATACAGCAATAATAATTTGAAGGGTATTTTTCATAATTAGAAAGATTGATTTTTTTATTGATCGTATTGTTGTTATTTCAAGTTGCGTGCAAGAACTGGGTATGTAATGTTATAGGAAGCCTTGCTGTCTTCCTATTGAACTATAAACTTGGCAGCCCCTTTTCTTTTGTCCTTTTCCAATTGGATAAAATAACTTCCAGGGTTTTAAGAATATGAAACACGAAATCAAAGTCAAAATTAGAATTCCGACTGTTCCGAAAACAATTAAATTTATCCACATTCCAACATCGTGAACTCCTGAAGCAAATATTTAACAATGATTCAGCTGAAAAGAATAGAACTATTGTCAAAATGAAAAAAGTCAAAAAATGGAATCCTATAATTTTTCTTTTCATCGTTCTTTTAAATGTTGAGTAACGTCCCGCATAGTCGCCAATTGCCAGCTTTTGCTGGCAATTGTGACTTATCCCATTGTTATTTTCAGGTTTTATTTTTAAACAATGTTCGATTATAGACTTTTTCAATTTTCTTTCCCCAATCTTCAAATTTCACCAAGTCATTATTTTCAAGGTAATTCTTTTGCAAGTATAATATTTACAAGCCGTGATCATATCTTCATTTTAGTAATTCAATATCTCCAAGCCAAAAATTAGGTTCAACTCTTATGGAATCAACTTCTAAAGATTTAAAAAAATCTTTCCGTGCAAGTTCATATTCTTTTTCATTTTGAAACAATATCCTCGTTCATTATAAGCTAAACTAAATGTAGAATCTCTTAAAATTGCTTCATTAAAATCTTCTATTGCCTTGTCAAATTCTTAATTCAATATAGCATTTCCCTCTTACGATATATGCAAAATCGAATACAGGTTCAATTTTAATAGCTTCATTTATGACTTCAATTCCTTTTTCAAATTCGTTTTCTTCCCAGTAAGCATCTCTCCAAGTCTTGCTAATAATTCGCTAGTTTTTTAAACCTTCTATTATATTCTTCTGTATATTCAATTACGGTTTTAAATTCTTTGAAGTCATATGCAATTCAGATTAAGTTTCTATACGCTTTACTAAATTTGGGGCATATTTTAATAGATTGTTTGAAGTCAATGTTTGTTTCTTTTCAGTTTGACTTAGTTTTCCTTTTTTCAAACATAAGTTATATTGAGAAGCAGCTCTATTTGAAAAGGCAATAAAATTTTTCGGAATTTAATACTATTGCTTCTTCTGATAATCTAAATGCTTCTGAAATATTTCCTGATTCAAATTCATTTTCAGATTTGGTATTCCTTTCCCAGTATCCTTCACTTAAGTTTTTACAATTTTCATATTGGCAACCAAAATGAAAAAAACTATTATTAATAGGAACTGTATTTTCATATCGATTTTTCTTTTTACTTGAGCATAACGTCCACATCCACACGGCCATAGCCAGCTTTTGCTGGCTATATTGCATAGATACTACCCAGTTTTCTTTTCATTTTAAAGCATTCATAAAGAATTCAAAATCTTGACTGTTTTTTTTCATCTGTCGTCAGTTCTCTTGCCCTGGGATAAGATTCTTACAAACATGTATTTCATTTTTTCGGTGCTTTCTCTTCCATATCGTGATACTCTTGTATTCCGTTTAGAAATGCCATTAGCCTTGCTAACCATATTGTTGGATTCAGCAAATCGAAATGTCTTCCCATCCTGCATCCTTTAATCCATTTTTATGATAAAATTTATTTTGAAGGATATGGTCACAATCACCTATACAACTAAAGTACATATCAATATTTTTGGCGGAGAATAAATCTTCTTTTTTAAATCTGATTTATTTTTCAACAAAACATATATTCCATTCTTCTCTGCTAACAAATCCTTATCACAATATTCACAATTTATAGTCTTTGGGTCAGAAAATATTGAGGCAGGGATGGGGGTTTTCTTGTCTAAAGTTCTTGTATGATGTTGGGAAGTAACGACTTGCTAACTTATTACCTTCAGGGGTCCTCTAGTATTCTTTTTCGATTCTCTCTCTATCATAAATTTGAAATTGAAAACCTCCTTTATCTAACTTATTATTTAATGAAGTGGCCGGAATAGTGATAAATTTAATAAAACCGCTCACAATTGTTGCTTTCAGTCTGTCGCTTATATCCGGTTCATCTGTATCATTAACTGATTTTCTACTTATAATATAATGCTTACAACTTACGAGCTACCTCACTTTCGTAATCCTATAATTCCTGTTCTTACTTCTTGAATAATTAAGTCTTTCTTTCCGTCAGCTCCTCTATCTGGGTGTTGAACGATTTCAAATCCGAGAATTTCAAAGAAGTCTCTTGAGAATAACTCAAAAGTATCTTGTAATCCCTTCTGTATTTGCCTGAGGAATTTCTTTGAAGTCTAAAAGCATATAATATTGTTTTAATTGGGCATAACTACTGAACACACGCAATATTGCATGTATTTCTCCATTGTCCTTATTGCACCTTTTAAGTATTAAATGTATAAAGAAAAGGAGCCTCAAATATTTATAAAATAAAAATTACAATATTTAATAAATGTCAATGAAAGAACGCTGAAGTTTTCAAATTTAAGTTTCCCACAATAGTTTAATGAAATATAAGTATGCTCGTGCTTAGGTGGGTAAGTAATCTACCCAAATAATATTTCCAAATAAAGAAAGCAGCCTCTTCCCTACCCCATCACCTCGCCCGACTCCACCCCAAAAGTGCATCTTCTCCAATTCTATAAAAAGTGGTGGCAGGGCGCTTTCTCCGCTCTTCAGCGGACAAACGAACCGCCAGAGATTGGCCGCCTGCGGTAGCGAAGGCAAAACTCGTAGCCGAGCCGCTCTATCAGTTGGACATCGGCCTGAAATTCGGCGTAGTGGACAGCCCCTTTGACCAGGGCAGCGTGCAGGTGTTCCAGGCGGATGCCCATCGTGACGGGTTGGCCATCGAACGGGTTGAAAGCAGCGGGATTGTGGATTTTGGCGTGGAAGGTATTGGCTTGGTCGTGAAATATAAAACGCATATCCTTTTTGACCAAGTGGCCTTCCAGAAAATTCATCGGAGGCATGCCGATGAAGCCGCCACAAAGCGGTTGGCAGGGTGGGCGTACGGGTTGTGCAGGTGTCGATCTGCTGGATGTCCCCGTGGTTGATGACGGCGATGCGGTCGCCGAGGGTCATGGCTTCCTTACTGGTCGTGGGTCACATACACGATGGTGGTTTTGAGTTTGGTGGAGGCGGGCAATTTCGAGGCGCATCTGTCACATAGCTTGGCGTCGAGGTTGCTCAATGGCTCATCAAAGAGGAAGACTTTGGGGGTCACGGACGATGGCCCGACCGATGGCAATGCGTTGGCGCTGTCCGCCGGACGCATGGCCTTTGGCTTGCGGGCCCAGCAGTGGTTCGATGTCGAGGATGCGGGCGGCTTCCATGACTTTTCGTGGATGACCTGTTTTTCAACTGAATTTTTCAAGCCGAAGGCGAGGTTCTCGTAGGCGGTCATGTGCGGGTAAAGGGCGTAATTCTGAAACACAATGGCAATGTCCCGATCCTTGGGCGGCAGATCGTTGACGACTTTGTCATCGATGAAAAGCCGACCACCACTGATTTCTTCCAACCCCCGCAACCATCCGCAACAAGGTGGATTTGCCGCAGCCAGACAGCCCAGCAAGACCATAAACTCTCCATCCTCCACCGAAAAATTGGCTTCTTTGATAGCGTGACTTTCCCGTATTGCTTGGTGACCTGCTCGAATTTGATGGCTGCCATAGTGTTGTTTTCAGATGCCTTTTTAAAGATGTCCCCTTGCAGCAACAAGAGGGATGAGTTTGCTGTTTTACAAATTGACTTAAAAATGGTTATAGAAAGTTTTTGAAAAGCCGTGGTGAAAATCAGTGTATGCAATTTTTTGCGCGCTGCCAATCAGCTTAATAAATACAGGCAACCAAAACCACCCAATTAGACGCTGAAGTCCTCAACCAATTTGTCCGTTCCCTTGTCATCCTGAAAGGAACTGTTCACGTAAAAAGTATGTCATGATGCACGGATTCCCGTGACGGAACAGTTCCTTTCAGGATGACAAGGGGCGGAAATCTTCTATTAAAAGACTTGACGGCGAAAAGTGATGCCTTTTAAAAAGTGTTACTTCTGCAAAACCCCATTCGCTTCGAGCCCCTCAATTCTATCGCTTGCAAGGTCAACAATCCTTCGATTGTCGATTCCGCACCGGAATTTTTGTTCACTTCGGAGGGCGAACCAATGCCGTCAAAAGTACGGCCGTTGGTGGAATCATAGAGGGTTTGATTTGCCGGATTGCTGCCAAAAAGCCAAGTTCCCAACTTGCCTGCTGTTTCCGCAAAAGTGGTATCGCCCGTAATGGCAAAAGCTTCCAACGAAGCATAGACCATGGGGCGGAGGCCATAGGCGATTTGTGAAAACGGCTGGATGTCTTTTACTACGGGTTGATCATTTTCAACGGCCATCTTGAAGCCCGACATAAAGCCATTTTTCAAACAGTAAGGATAAAAATACCTGACCTCGTTCAGGCCCGCTTCGATGAATGGTTGATTTTGTAAAACGCGTCCGGCGTACAACAGGGCATAGGCTTGTGAATTGCCCCAAGCGTGCCAGTAGTTGCGCCAACTCAAGAAGGCAAAATGCGGTGGCGTCTTGGCGTCGCCCTGCTGCGTTTTCAGCAACAAATTCCCGAATCTGGTTAATAATAACTTTACTCGTTCGGAAGGCTGTTGGCGGTAATAATTAGTCAACCCAACCATCATGACCGCAGGTTGGTCCGAACCCAGATCGACCAAACAATCAGGCGTCGGGATGCCCTCGAAATATTGGAGGCTGTCCGTGGTCGGGCATATTTGCTCCATTTTTCCAATCAGCGTATCCATGACGGGCCGAGAGCGATTTTGCAATTCGGTTAACTTTTCCTCCTTCAACAACCCCATCTCTGATAAGGCCCAAAAGGCCCGCCACGACCACCAATTGGCGATAGGCAAACTATTCTGGTGGGTCTTGTTTATTTGTGGGCCCGGCAAAAGAAAGTTGTAGAAATAGCCATTGTCGGCCTGCATGTACAGCAAAAATTCGGTGAGGGAACGGATTTTCTCCAACCCTTTTTCGTTCGGTTCATGGGCATATTGGCGGACGTAAAAAACCAGTGCCCGGGCCACATCATCCACGCAGGTAAATCCCTCGTCATCGTCGGCCACCAAATGGTAGTCGGGGGCTTCCGCATAAATCCAAATCGTACCGAGCGTCCGTCCATCGATGTTGATCGATTCGTAAAGATGGTCGAGGTGATCGGTGTTGATTAGGCTTGTATTTTCTGTTTTTTGAGGGGATGTACAAGTAAAAAAGAATAGGCAGCTAACAGCCAAGCAAGCCAAGGCGAGTTTTTGAAAACCAATTTTAAAATAATGTTGCATTTCTCAATAACCTCTTTCTAAAAACAATTTGAATAAAAATGAGATAACAAACGGAACGCAGATGACACGGATAAGGCGGGTTTACGCAAGTGAAATCAGCATACATCTGTCCAATCCGTGTAATCAGTGTTCCAGTTATTGAAGCGATTTAAACTTTTATTTTTTAAGGGAAAACGTGTCGGACACTTCGTTAAATAGCCTCCTTAGAGAAAATTAAGCAACGAAGTCTATTGCAAAAGAAAGTGTCCGACACGTTTATGAGCCAAATCTTTCTCAATGAAAAAAGTTTAAATACCGTGTAATTTAAATTTGCTTTAATTTTTCCCCTGCAAGTGGGCCGGACGATTCACCTCGCCTTGAGGCATGAGACTGCTCGGCCCAACGGGGTTTTAAGGGGCGGCGTCGTCCCGATGCATCGGGCCGACGCCGCCCTTTAAAACCCCTTGAGGAGCACCCCGAAGCAAGTTCGGGGCACGCTGTCCGGGCGTTGCCAAAAGAACGACTTTTCCTGCTCCGCATTTTTTAAACATACTTAAATTACACAGTATTAAATCACTTCATTTTTTAGTTTGCCGACATTAAACAGCAGCCAAAATTTCCGCTAAAATTTCCTGAATGGAAAAAGTGGCCCCGCAGATCACTTCATCCGAAGCACCATAGTACAAGGTGATTTTATCGCCATCAACGACATGGCCATTGGTGAAAACGACGTTGCCAAAAAAGCCAATCTGCTCGTACTCCGATACTGGTTCGAAAATGGGGCTTTGGGAACGGGCCAACACATTGGTCGGGTCGTTCAAATCCAACAAAACAGCCCCCAGGCAGTAACGATCCTCGTGATCGGCGCCATGATAAATAGCGAGCCAACCTTCCGGTGTTTTGATCGGGGAACAGCCAGCCCCTACCCTTGCACTGTCCCACATCCCTTTTCGGGTATGTACTATGCAGTGGTGATTGCCCCAGTGCAGAAGGTCGGGAGAAGAGGCGATCCAGATAAAATTGCCGCCAAGGCCAACGCCCGAAGGCCGATGAAAGCAATAGTATTGACCTCCAATTTTTTCCTCAAACAATGCGCAGTCTTTGTTATGTGGCGGAATGATCATCCCCCGACGGGACAAGTTTTTCCAGTCTTGGGTTTGGATCAAACCGACGCCGACTCCATTTTCAGAAACCTGCGTATAGGTGAGGCAATACACACCATCAATCAACGCTACCCGACAGTCCTCAATACCGTACGTTTCCAAAGCTCCCTGACCAAAAATTTGGGTTGGGAATTCAGCGGGTTCGTGGAAATGAACGCCATCGTCACTACAAACCAACCGCAAATGGGAAAGCGTTGACAAGAACATTTTCCCATCGTACTCAAATTTCCGGGGATCTGAAACATCGAGTTTTGGGTCATTTTTATCAAACTCAATAACCTGGGCACTTCCGTCTTCCCGAAGGATTGGAAAGGAAACCGAATTCTCTTTTTGTACGGGCCTTTCTGCGACCCGCAAGAGCAGCCACGTTTTTCCATCAAAACGGAAAGCTCCGGGGTTTAAGACACATTCCACCACCCAATCGGGGCGGCTTGGTCGAATGTCTTGGGTACGGAGGATTGGGTTTTCTTGAAAACGATTTGCCATAACGGTGTTTGAAAATCAAAGTGATTTTTGAAATAGTATCCATTCAGCGGCATACCATGCGGGCCGAAACATGCGCCGAGCTTTTTCTATCTTCCTGCTCGGCCCTCAGGGGGTTTTAAGGGGCGGGAAAACATCTACCATCTAGTAACCCCTGATTTCAATCAGGGGTGTTTATATATCCCTGCCCCCACATCTAACATCTTTTCAGAACATCACATCTGCCTGTAAATGTTGATGTTTTGTAAAGATGATAGATGTGTGTGGGGCATTCAGGATGCCCGCCGTTAAAACGGCGGGTTACTAGATGGTAGATGTTTGCCTCACACCTATTCTATGGATAATGGATAGCCCTTAACCCCCCCTGAGGAGCACGGCATGCCTCTCGAAAAGGCAAGAGACATGCTGCTCCGCATTTTTTATATGCAAGTAAATTGCGCTAAATGGATACTAAAAATCCCAATGATTATGTCGTTTTTAATTTTTGTTAAACTTCAACGAACCGAGGTTCTTGCTACCCAATACAAAATTGAGGGAGTACATCCCCGCAGGGTAATGCTCAACATTTAAGTTGAACTGGCCAGTGGCCACATCTGCCGCTTGCAATTTCACAGCATCCAACTGCCTGCCTTGCAGATCAAACACCCGTAAAAGGAGGTCTTGGTTGGTTGGCAGGGAATGTTTGACGGTCAAGAGGTCCGTACTTGGATTCGGGTAAACTTGCTCGATGTAGGCATCCACCAAATTAGGCTCCGTCGTTCCGACTATCGAACCTGTGTTGAACAATTGCTCCACTTCCTCACTGGTCAGGGCCCGGTTGTAGATTTTCACATTATCCAAACCACCTTGGAAATACTGGCCACCATCTACCGGATTGTTTCCAAAACCTAATGGACGGGCGGTCGTATTCAGGGTACCAGAAGCAGGCTTGCTGTTCGCTTGAATGCCATTGACATAGATCAAATCGTTGTCGCCATCGTGCACCATGGTCACGTACCACCAGAAACCGATGACCATTTCGTTGCCATCGCCGCTGTCCATGTCCGAGATGAAATTCGGGAACTGCGTATTTTCACTGTTGGTGGTCCATACAATTTTCAAGTGCTGCGGCAAAGAAATTTTCCAGCGCTGATCCCAGTGGCCGAAGTCCAAGATGTAAGATTCAGGGTCAGCCGGATTTTGGCCATCTACCCTGATCCAGAAAGAAACGGTCGTAAAATCAGACAAAAGTTGCACAGCGTTGGGCGCCAATACAGAGTCCATCATCCCATCAAATTTGATGTTCATGCCCCCGCCGTGTGGATGGGTCGAAGGTTCAAATATCGGATCGCCACCGATCACACCATGGTTCATGTAAGGCGTTGCATCATTGGCATTTCCATCGAATGGATAGTGAGCCACCAGACCTGGTTCTGCTGTCACCAAAGGTTCTGTGGTGCTGATAGTTAGTTCTGCCAAGTCTGATAGATTGCCAGCCAAATCAAATGCACCCACCTCGAAAGAGTAAAGCTCTTGTGGGTTCAGACCAGTCACCAATGCCGAAAGCACGTTGGCGGCCAAGCTGTCGTAATAGTCGCCATCCACCCAAACAATGTAACCAGCCACTTGTGTATCGTCCGTAGACGCATCCCAACTGAGGAGGACAGAGTTGAAACTTGGATTGCCCATTAGGTTACCAGGAACAGTCGGAGGCGTCGTATCAGGTGTCGGATCTTGGCCAGTGGTGACCCGCAAGGTCGTCCTCAGCGATTCGTTTCCGGCATCATCCACGGCAGTCACGCCAAATTCATATTCTGTCAAAGGAGTGAGGGCTTCAAAATAATCGAAAGTATAAGGCGAAGTGTTAACCAATGCCCCATCGAGGTAAACATTGTAAGCTGTTACCCCAACATTGTCTTCAGCGGGATACCAGGCCAGTGAAACATTGTTGAACTCCACTTCCGCAGTTAAGTTGAGTGGTGCACAAGGTGCTTCATCATCCGATCCAGCAGGAGGCGTATTTTGCAAAGCGTATAAATTAGCAATTTGCGTAGCATCCAGTGCGACATTGTAAATCTGCACTTCATCCAATTTGCCATCAAAATAATTGGCCACATCAATCGGATCATACCCGATACCCAAAGGATGAACCGTATTATCAAGATCACCAGCGACATCCTTTGAAGCGACCAAATTGCCGTTCATAAATATCTGATCCTTTACCCCATCATGAACCATCGCCACATGCGTCCAAGTGCCGACGACCAACTCATTGCCGTCGCCAGAGTCCATATCACTGCAACAGTTGCCACCTGCGTGGGTTGTAAAAACAGGTTTGCCGTGAGGCGGTAAGGAAATTTTCCAACGCTCTTGCCAGCCACCACAAGACAGTAAATATGCTTCACCAGTACCTGGTAGCGTTGTAGGATTTACCCAAAAACTAATGGTCGTATTGGGCGAATTGAGCTGTGGTGAATTGGCCGCAGTGACGCCCGATGTTCCGTTAAAATTAGCTGCTTTATTGGCTTTGCCAAATCGGTCAGTTGAAAGCGCAGGCGAGGAAGCATGGTTGTTGTAAGCCGTGCCATCGTGACCATTTCCACTAAAACTATAATCCGCTACCAAATCCCCCATCACTGTGGGCGCAACGCTTTGCGCAGCGTATAAACCAGCAATCGCCATATCGTTCAGGGCTTCATTATACAGTTGGACATCATCGATCACCCCATCAAAAAAGTTGCCGCCATCGATCGGATCATAACCTATTCCCAGTGGGTATTTAGTACGATCCAAAGCTCCAGACACATCTTTGGAAGCGACCTTTGCGCCGTTCATGTAAATCAAATCTTGGGTGCCGTTGTGTACCATGACCACGTGCGTCCAAGTGCCAACGACCAATTCATTGCCATCGCCACTGTCCATATCGCTACAGCAAGCTCCACCGGAATGGGTCGTGAAAACGGGCTTGCCATGAGGTGGTAGGGAAATTTTCCAGCGCTCCTGCCAGCCACCGTGGGACAATAAGTAAACCTCCCCGTTGCCCGGCAAGCTATTAGGTTTTATCCAAAAACTAATCGTCGTATTGGCAGACTGCCAAGCGGCTGAATTTTCAGCGGTAGCCCCACCTGTGAGGGCGTTTGACCCCCAACCATGACGGTTAGATGCTGGCGCAGAAGCATCATTTAAAATGGCATGGTTGCCAAATTGAGTGTTATCTGTACCATTTCCATTGAGGCTGAAATCCGCTACTAAATTGGTAGGTGTACCGGGGAATACTATTTGCGAAGCGTACAAAGCCGCAATCTGAACATCAGGTATAGCTGTATTAAAAATACCAATATCATCCAATACCCCATCGAAAGATCCAGCTCCGTCAATTGGGTCGAAACCAATACCTAACGGATGGGTCGTTGGGTCAAGGTCGCCGGGTGCGTCTTTTTCAGCGACTTTTACTCCGTTGAGGAAAATTTTGTCCTTCGTGCCATCATGCACAAAAAACAAGTGGCTCCACACACCGACCTGCAATTCGTTGCCATCGCCACTGTCGAGGTCGCTGCAACATGCTCCGCCGGAGTGAGTGGTAAAAACTGGTTTGCCATGTGGCGGTAGGGAAATTTTCCAGCGCTCCTGCCAACCACCGTTTGATAGCAGAAAAACCTCTCCATTTGCCGGTAGGCTATTTGGTTTTACCCAAAAAGCAATGGTAGTGGTGGCACTGTTCAAAACATCGGAATTAGGAGCAGTTACAGATGAACCACTTACTGTCAAAGCTTGGTTTCCAAAGCCGAAACGGTCAGTTGTAGGACTTCCCGTAAATACATCTGCTGTGTTCTTAAAACCGGAGACATCTTCCCCGTTGCCGTTGAAAGTATAAGCAGCGACAATGCCCGGAGCGATTGCTGGCTCCACACTTTGTTGGTTGTACAAATCGGTTATTTCCATGTCCGTCAGCGCCGAACCAAAAATCATGACCTCGTCCAAGGCCCCATTAAAATAATTGCCGACATCGATGTTGTTGAAACCGATCGCCAATGGGCGGGTCGAATTGTTCAGATCTCCCATCACATCTTTTTCGGCCACCTTGGCGCCATTCATGTAGATGATGTCCTTTGCTCCATCATGCACAAAAGCCACGTGCGTCCACACCCCTATTTGTAGTTCATTGCCATCGCCTGCATCCATATCCCCAATGCCATCAATGGTGCTGTTGGTTGTCCAGATGAGCTTACCATGTGCCGGCAGTGAAATCTTATACCGTTCCTGCCAACCACCAAAAGAAAGGAGGTAAACTTCCCCTTGGCCTGGTATTTCAGTGGCGTTTACCCAAAAGGCGACAGTAGCGTGTTTTGTATTGAGATGAGCCCCATTGGGAGCAAGCAGCCCTGCTTGTTTGCCATCAAAATTCATGGCATTGTTCGACCAACCAAAGCGGTCTTGTACAAGGGTAGCCCCATTGACGGAGGCATGGTTGGCAAATGAGGAAATATCCTTTGCATTGCCCGAAAAATCATAATGAGCATCTGGTGTCTGCGCCAGCAAAAAAGAGGCGAAGAACAGGCAGCAACCCATTAAAATCAATGAGTGTAATTGTCGTTTCATGTTTTACGTAATTTAAATTTTTGAAAAAATTAAATGGCTATGTTTAAGAGCTGACACCTTTTTAAAGGAGTCAACTCCTGATAGTTCAAAATTTTACAAAACGGCCTGCATAAACACCGTTTTCATGCTTTCCCAAAACCGTATAAACCCCTGTTTTAAAATGATTTAGGTCAATATTCAGCAACTTTGCTTCAACGGTTTTTCGCTCCAAAATCAAGCGGCCAGTCAGGTCAAATATCTGCACTGATTCCAGTTTGGAACTGCCTTCCAACTGCTCAACAGTGATAGTTTGCGAGGCTGGGTTTGGATAAATTTTCAAGTCGTTTTGGGCAAATGAAAAAACGTTTTCAAGTGAAGTAGCTTCTTGCTCGTACAAGTCCTGCACCTCAGTGGGTATCATGGCAAAGTCGTTGATTTTCACTTCATCGATCACACCTTTGAAATTGTACTCTGGCTGATCTGGCAGCATCTGTCCAATGAGGAAAGGATAGGTAGTTGTCCGCATCTGACCAGTCAATGGCTTATAATTTTGCAGTTCACCATTTACATACATCGCCAACAATGCCCCATCATAGGTGACCGCCAAATGGTAAAAGCTGTCTGTTTCTAAAGGTTGGATTCCATCGAGATCGATGATGCCATTGAGCGAATTGACTGTCCACCGCAATAATCTGGTGGGAGTGATGGAAATTTTCCAGCGGTTCTGCCAACTGCCATGCGATAGGAGAAATGTTTCTTTATCCGGCAGTGCGTTGGCCTTAAACCAGCAGCTCACCGTGATGCCGTTTTGGAAATTGAGCAAGGGGTCGTTGGCTACTTCGATGTGCTGCGGACCACCGTTGAAATAATAAGCGCTTTGCTGAGTGCCAAATTGGTCGACAGTCAGGATGGCGCCGCTGATTTGACCATGTAATTCGTGGCCCGACACATCGTCAGCATTGCCGCTAAAAGGATAGTCAGCGATGATGTCGCCTGACGAAGGAGTAAAGTTTTTTACCAAAATGGTGGTTGTCAAAGAGGCCGTCAAGCCACCTTCGTCCGTGACCATAACGGTAATTTCGAAAATGCCCTCCGAGCCTGGCGCAGTCCAATTTACAATGCTTCCTGTACCGTTAATAGAGCCTCCTGTAACAGCCCATTCATAAGTCAAATCATTGGAGAGATCATCCGTTGCCTGACAGGTAAGCTGTATGCTCTCCCCTACCCCTGTGTAAGCTCTTTCTTTCTGAATATCAATGATTTGTGGCGGCTGATTCACCACCGCAACGATGGGTATTTCTATGCTCGAAGTATCACTGTTTCCGTCAGGATCAATGACAATGCACTGGATTTCTGTATTCCCGATGGAGGAAGGTGCGGTCAATTCAACCTCATTTCCAGTTCCGGAAATAACTCCAGATGTGGTACTCCATTGGTAGGTAAATTGGTCGGAATCGGGATCAGAAACAGTGGCATAAACCGTCGTGGTTGCATTGACGACCAATGGGTTATCAACAGCAGCCAACGCTTTGAAGCGGGGCGGGTAGGTGTAGGCTTGGGCGTGTTGGTCGAAGTCCACGACAACCCCATTGACCAGCATTTTGTTTTTGTCAAATGTGATGTCCCCACCTGTCGGACAAACCACCACCAAAACCGCTTCATCTGGCGGAAGGGTCAGATCGACTGCGCCATTTACATTTTGCAGTAAAAAGGTTTCAGACAGAGCATCATATATATCGGATGGGGCATTGCCAGCGGCAAATTGAATGGTTTGGGCAGTTGAATGAGAATTATAAAACAAATAACTTGGGTAGGCTTCATCTCCGTAGAAATCAGTCGCCAGCAGGTTGATTTTCAATATTTTATCGACATTCGTCTTTTCCACCAACGCCCCTAAATACCCAACCGAGGAAGTCCCATACAGCGCCAAATTGGTAGCGGCCCAGCCCCCTCCCACTGCATCGCCAGTAGAAAAAGGGGATTGCCCTTGGTAGACCTCTTTCATCGATTCATAGCCGATGACCTGATCGGGGTCATTGGCATCCGACCAATCCGATGCATCCTGCAAACTGGCTGGTAAAAAGCCATCAAAAAACAAGCGGGAGGCATTCGCCAAATTGAGCACCCATTTCCCGATGGCCCGGGCAAAGCGTTTGTCGTAACGAACCATCGGAACAAGAGCCGCAGCTTGTTGCATGCCATTTAATTGAAAAGCATAATCATCGCCATTGTCATTAGCTTCGCCGACCAGACCTGACACATCGAAGCCGCCCCATTTACCAACGATCGTTCCCCAGCCCCGCAGTGCACCTCTGTCAAATGACCAATTGATCATTTTTTCGACATTGTAAGTAGTCCCAATTTCGGCGTTCATTTTGGCAGCTGCATA
>JAWKLX010000038.1:0-89867 GCA_041392505.1 Saprospiraceae bacterium
ACACTGGTCAATTGACTGCTCCCGGCCCTGGCGTTCCGCCGTCCTTGATTTCGGGGCAAGTCGTTGCGAAGGAAATCAATAGGCAGTTTTCAGTTGACAGTTAACAGTGTGCAATGTCCGGTGACATTGATTGCGACTGTCTACTGCCAACTGAAAACTGAAACCTGTCAACTGAACCATGTTAGAATTATATAACACAACTTGCCAAGAATGTAGCCGCTTGATTACCAATCGGTACAGTACCTCTTTTTCGTTGGGCATCAAAATGTTCGATAAAAAGTTCCAAGTGCCCATTTACGCCATATATGGTTTCGTCCGATTTGCCGATGAAATTGTTGATACTTTCCACGGGTTTCCTAAAGCGGAATTATTGGAGCGTTTCCGGCAGGACACTTACAAAGCTATTGAAGAACGCATCAGCCTGAACCCGGTGCTGCATTCTTTTCAAGAAGTGGTAAACCAATATGGGATAGAAAATGAATTAATTGACGCTTTTTTGGAAAGCATGGAAATGGATTTGCACCATACTTATTATGGCAGCGATTTGTACGAGAAATATATTTATGGTTCAGCGGAAGTGGTCGGATTGATGTGTCTGCGGGTTTTTTGTGAAGGAGATAAAGACGAATTTGAAAAATTAAAAATGCCGGCCCGTAGCCTCGGGGCTGCTTTTCAAAAAATTAATTTTTTGCGAGATTTGAAAAGCGATTTTGATGATCGGGGGCGCATTTATTTTCCCGGTGTTGATTTTACTAATTTTACGGCTACCGATAAAAAACGCATTGAACAAGAAATAAAAAAAGATTTTGACGATGCTTATTTAGGAATAATAAAATTACCCAAAGGTGCTCGATTCGGTGTTTATTTGGCTTATGTCTATTATTTAAATTTATTTAAAAAAATAAAAAAGACCGCTGCCGCAAAAGTCAAGGAGCAACGCATTCGGGTAAATGACGGAAAGAAAATATATTTGTTGTTCAGCTCTGCAGTAAGAATGCGGTTGAATTTAATGTGATTGATTCATGGTTCCATTATTATATTGTTTCATGGTTGAAGGCAATAGCAATGAGACCACGAAATAATATAATTATGAAACCGTGAGTCAATGAAATAATAAAAAATGCTTTATTTATTAATAACAATAATTACCGTTTGTGCAATGGAATTTGTGGCGTGGTTCACCCATAAATATGTAATGCACGGGCTTTTATGGAAATGGCACGAAGACCACCATAAGCCACATTTTAAAGAAGGTAAATTCTTTGAAAAAAATGATTTATTTTTTTTAGTATTTGCGACACCTGGAATCGCCTGTATTATGACCGGGACATTTACCGAATATAAATGGCTCTTTTTTGTGGGGCTCGGTATTACAATATATGGCGCTATTTATTTTTTAATTCACGACGTATATATCCACCAACGGTTTAGTTGGTTTCGCCAATTAGACAATAAATATTCGAGGGCTATTTTACGGGCGCATGGTAGTCATCATGCCAAGCAAACGAAGGAAGGTTGTGAATCGTTTGGCCTGCTGGTAGTGGCTAAAAAATATTTTAAGAATAGGAGCGAGTGGAGTAAAGGATAAATAAATGGTTGTATGGATAGTTCACTTTGCTAAAAAGTTTATTTATAAAATGCGGGGCAGGATAAGCCCTAATCTTGGCAACACCCCAGTGTGCCCCTCAAGGGATTAAAAGGGGGAAACGTGGCTTTGCCACGTTTCCCCCTTTTAGCCCCTTTGGGCCGAGTATTCAAATGCCTTGAAATGAAATGGCTTTTCCGGGCCACTTTAGAGAAAGAAAATGTAAAGATATTTTTTGTATAAGATATTAGATGTTTGAAAAACCATCCATCCATCCATACTACTCTCCAATAGGACCAATTTCCACCCCTTCCGAGTAAGCCACTTTCACATTATTTTCATTAAATGCTTTTTTGATCAAGCGGTGCGATTCGAATGTACCTTCCCAAAAATTATCAGGCAGTACGAACGGCCGAACGGTCAGGACGATGTTGTGGCTGTCAAATGTCTCAATGCCCACTTGCGGCTCGGGGTCGTCGAGCACAACGGGGATGGATTTTAATGTTTCCAAAATAACATCCCTGACTCTTGGGAAACTTTCCTCGTAGGGCATGGTAATGTTCAATTCCAAACGCACTGCCCCTTTTGATGAAAAATTAGTGATCGTGTCGTCCACAATTTTCCCATTAGGGATAATCAGTGTTTTAAAACCCGGCGTTGAAAGCACCGTGTTAAAAACACTTATTTCTTCCACCTTGCCAAATTTCCCTCCGACTTCTACCATGTCCCCGATTTTATAAGGGCGGAAAACCATGACCAAGATGCCAGCTGCAAAATTTCCCAAGCTCCCTTGCAAAGCCAGCCCCACCGCAAAACTTGCCGCCGCCAATATCCCAACTATCGAAGTTGTCTCAAATCCAAGGAAACTCGCCGCAAATAACACGACGAATACTTTAAGGGCAACACTGATAAAGGAAATAACAAAAGGCCGAACCTCTTCACTGAAGTTGGCTTTTTCAAGGGAAAGCCTAACGATAGTGACCATTTTTTTGATCAGCCACATGCCAATGTAAAGCGATGCCGCTGCCATCAAAATTTTGGGCGTAAAGGTGACGCAGAAATCAAGAAACTGATCCCAGTATTTAGTTAGTTTTTCTTGGTCCATAGTGATGTTTATAGTTACTGAGTTTTGAGTTTTGAGTTAGTGAGTAACACGACTCACTAACTCAAAACTCACTAACTCAAAACTTTTCAAAACATAACCCCTAAGCGGAGAATAATATTGGTGAGCTTCGCTTTTGAATCTACTTCTGGTTTATAGTTTTTGGTCACATCTGTAAACTGGCTTTGGAAACTGATGCCACCGATCAGGGAAGTGCCGTCGCTCACGGCGTACTCAATGCCGCCGCCAGCGCCCCATGAAAGTGCCAAGGGCAGGACTTCTTTTTTAATGTCAATTTTGTCTTCGTTGACATTTGTGTAGGCGATTGCCCCGCGTGCTTGAGACCGGAAACCCAGTGTAAAGACCGGAATCTCAGCATAATAGCGGAGGTAGCCGAATTCCTTGGTCTTGAATTTCAGGCCAAAAGGGATCTCGACGTATTGTATGTTGTATTTCAATTCCGTCATGCCCGGAAAAGGGGCCGTAACACCGGCCGGCAATTCAGAGCCTTGCCAGGTATTGCTGAACTGTTCGTACCGCAACGTGCCGCCACTATTGAAAGAAAAGCCCAAACCAGCGATAAAAGCGTAGTTTTCCCTAAAATAAAATTCTGCCCGCATGCCCAGCTTCAGGCCAAGGTTGCCAGCGTCGTTGTTGATCTGGTTATCGTCGGTCGTCATGATCGAAAACATGGGGCTGACCTGAAACCCCAAGCGGAGTTCACCATCTTGTGAAAAAGCGATCAGTTGGGAAGTCAGGAAAAATGCGGCAATCGCAACAATTTTTTTCATCTATTTTTGTTTTTGGTTGATTAAAAGACTCATGGTTTCATTGCTTCACGGTTTCATTGTTAAACGGTTGAAAAGAACCATGAAGCAATGAATCAATGAAACCATCTTTTTCTATGAACGCAAAAAAATCCTTATTTCTTCTTTTTATCCTCTCCATTTCTTTCTTCGCCTGTCAGAGCGACAAAGGTAAAGATATTCCCGATGTTTCAGATATTGCCGTACAGGTGGATTTGCGGCGTTTTGACCAAGCCCTTTTTGCCCTTGATACCAATGATGTAGCTACTGGGCTGGAGCAGTTAGAAAAGGAGTACGGCGAATTTGGGCAACTTTTTTTTAGCCAAATACTGGGTTCGAAAGACCCACGGGTAGCGCCGGAAGGACATGCAGAATATGTGCGGGGGTTTATCACCCACCCCGGCGTGAGGAAACTATATGACACCACGCAGGTTGTTTTTCCTGATCTGAAATACTTGGAAAAAGGCTTTGAGCAGGCGTTTAAATTTTACAAATACCATTTCCCATTTCAGCCTTTATCTGGCGAGGTTGTGACCTATATCTCAGAATATACCATTGGCGGTTTTCTGTATGGTGACAATTCGATCGGGGTCGGGCTCGATTTTTATTTGGGTGAAAATTATCCCTACCAACAGTACAACCCCAACAACCCGAATTTCTCCCAATACCTCACCCGCTCGTTCAACAAAGACCACATCGTGATGAAGTCCATCAAGTTGCTCGTGCAAGATATGTTGGGCGGCTCCAATGGCAATCGGCTCCTCGACTACATGATCCACAATGGAAAGGAGCTCTACCTCCTCAGCGAGTTGCTGCCCTACGCCCCCGACAGTGTCATTTTGGAATATTCCCAGCCACAGGTGGATTGGGTAAATGAAAACGAGCAAAACATCTGGGCTTACCTCATTTCAGAAGACCTTCTCTACTCGACTGAGTTGGGTAAATTCCGCAAGTACATCGAGTACAGCCCCAATTCCCCCGGCATGCCCGAAGAAGCGCCCGGCCGCACCGCCAACTGGCTCGGCTGGCAGATCGTCAAAGCATACATGAAAAGAAACCCCGGCATGTCGCTTCAGCAGTTGATCGAATTGCGGGACGCACAGGTGATTATGGATGGGTCGAGGTATAAGCCGAGGCGGTGATATCAGTACTTAGGAATAGGTGGCTAGATAGGTGTAATGAAAGGGACTGGTGGTGACATGTCAATGGTTCAAAATCCCCACTTCCCCTTCTTTGATATGTATGACCCTTAAATCCTTCGTCCGATCAGCTACGTCTTCGCCCGAATTTTCCAATCGTAAGACACCCCGTGGGCAAACCGCTGCACAAACGCCGCAGCCCACACACGATGCCCTAACCACGTCCTGCCCCCGTTGGGCATAATGGCGCACATCGATACCCATTTCACAATAAGTTGAACAGTTGCCGCAAGAGATGCACTGACCGCCATTCACGGTGATGCGGAAACGGGATTGGAACTTTTGTACCAAGCCCAAATAGGCCGCCAACGGGCAGCCAAAACGGCACCACACCCGATTGCCCATGAGTGGATAAAACCCGGTGCCGACCACTCCCGCAAACGCACTGCCGATCAAAAAGCCGTACCATGTCCGCACAGTGTCACTGTTCAGAAAAAGGACATTATATGCCCCAGTAAAATAAGTGTACAATACCAGCGCCGTCATCACGATGGCAAAAGCCAAAACGCCGTGGATGATCCAGCGCTCGAATTTCCAAGCTTTGAGGCTTTTGTCAGACAATTGGCGGAATGGGTCGCCCATTGTTTCGGCGAGGCCACCGCAGCCACAGACCCAAGAGCAGTACCACCGTTTCCCAAAAAAATAAGTGATGAGTGGGACGCCTAAAATGGTCAGTGCAATACCCCACACGAGCATGAACATGCCGAGGCTGCCACCGTTTATTAAATTATTTAAATTAAAATCAAAAAAGAAATCATAATCGAGTGGCCAAATATTTTTAAAATCAAAATAAGGTTGGTTTAAACGCACCAATATTTCCGGTAAAATAAATGCGATACAGGTTTGGAAAAACATAACGGAAAAAGTGCGGACAATTTGGTATTTATTGTGGCGGTATTTGGCGATCATCCGTACGCCCATTACGATGACAATAATGGTATATAATAAGCCATATAAAAACCACTGACTGGCAGGATTGCCGCTGAGTGCTTCACTGATCGGGCTGACCATTGTGATCCATGGGGTTAAAAATTGTGGATTCCAATATAATAGTATATAAAACCCAATTAAATAAATGCCTGTAAATACACCGAGCCATCCTGTGAGGTCAGGAGAAGCAGAACGCTCGGGGTTTAATTTTTTTTGTTTTTCATAAAATAAAACCAACCCAATAATTACCAATGCCATAACGGTTGTTATGATTGGCCATAATAGGTCGCCGTTCATGTAGAAAAAGCCGTATAAAATAACGCCGATAATTGTTGCTCCTAAAAATAAACCACGTATCCCAACCTTTAGCCCACGGGTCAATGACCGTTGATATATATGGTTGTTTTTGATGCCGGGAATTCCTTGGAATTTTGGTAAAATATATAATAGCCCACCTAAAATACCCAATCCGAATGTGAGTAAAAAAAACAACATGGGGTTTTGTGAAACTGTGCCAACCCCAGTGTTTAAAGTGGTCTTGAGCACATACTCCTTGATATTCCAGTTGCCAATTTTAAAATCCCATTCATTTACACCATCTGGAATGGACTGGGCATTTAAAGATTCTTGTGCATTTTTCAGCACGTTTTTATAATCGGAAATAAAAGAGAATTTGGAGTGGTAAATTTTGCCCAGCATGCCTGCCTTTTCAGCCTGTGCCAATATTTCTTTTTTGTGGAATTCGGAATTGGTGCTAATTCCGTCGGCAGTTAATTGATAACTGTCGAGCCCCAACATTAATGTGAAAATTAAAAGGGCTATTATGAAAAATGATATTCCTATTTTTTGCAACATATTATTCAATGGTGAATGGTCAGTTGTGAATTGTGAATATTGGTGCGCCTTACAAAGTGAATTTTAATTAATTCATGAATTAGGTTGCCGCCATTTTTTTTAAAAAACGCAGCGCTCCTGTCAACCCCCGCTTCTTTTTTAATTGTAAATTATTTCCCGTTTGTTGGTTGTATGTTTTTACAATTTCTCCTTCATATTCTTTAAAAAATTCAGGGTCGAAATTGGCGATGCCGAGGTTTTGCAAAACGTCTTCTATGGATGTTTTTTCCTTAATCCATTTTTCACAAACTTCATGTCGGTAACGGACGCCCATTAAATTAAATCCAACCACGGCATTTGTGTTTTTATCGAAAATAATCCGGATGCTGTTGCGGCCAGCTGGATGTTCCCAATAAATGGAAGCATGATGTTCTGGTGGATTAGCTTGCACGTCGCCATATACTTGGTATTCGATGTCGAAAAATTTGGCCGAGTTGAACCAGATGCCGGGCTCATATTTTTTTTGATTACCGCAAATGGTATGAGCGACGGTCTCGCCCATCATACGTCCCACGTACCAAACTGCTTCAATAGCGCGGCGGCCTTGGGGTGGGTTTCGTAGTTGGGCGCAATCGCCAATGGCATAAATGTCGGGTACGGATGTTTCCAAATACTCGTTGACTAAGACCCCTTTACCGATTTCTATTGCCCCAAAGCGGATGAAATCGATATTTGGACTGACACCCACGGTAAGCCCAACGAATTGGCAATGGATTTTTTCGCCTTTGTTGGTAAGGATCATTTTGACCCGCCCCCCTTTTTCCCCCCAGATTTCCTTTAGTTCTGTTTCGAGGCGCAAGTCGATGCCATGTTCCAGAATGTGGCGGTTGATCATGGCTGATTCCTCCTTGGGCAAAACGATGTTCCAAAAGCTGTTTTCCCGTACCAAAAAAGTGACGGGGATGTGCCGGGAGTGGAACATTTCCGCCATCTCGATTCCGATCAGCCCACCGCCCACGATTACGGCTTGCTTCAAATTGTCACTATAATATTCCATCCCCTCTAAATCTTGGTGGCTATACAGGCCCTGCACCCCATCAAGTTCTTCGCCGGGCCATCCAAACTTGTTTGATTTGGAACCACAGGCAAGGATGAGTTTGTCGTAGCCCATTTTTTGGCCATCAAAAAATTCCAGTTCTTTCGATTGGGTATCCACCTTTTCAACGTAGCCTTGAACCAGTTCGATGCGGTTCTTTTCCCAAAACCAGTCTTCGTATGGCTTGATGTCTTCGAATCGCATGTGGCCCATATAGACATACATCAATGCGGTGCGTGAAAAGAAGTGGTCGGTTTCACCAGAAATGACGGTGATGCGGTGATCGCTGAGCTTCCTGATGTGACGGGCGGCGGTAATGCCTGCAATTCCATTTCCAATGATTACGATATGCATAGTGGACAATTTCGTTTTGCGGCGTTAAGGTAGGGAAAAGACAGTTAGCTAGAATGTAAGTTTAGTGGAAAAGATGCTTTTCAGGTAAGTTGTCTTTGTGTTGACCTTGTGGACTTTTGAATCCGATCTAAACCTTAAAAATGTGGAAGTGCATCAGATGTAACGCTCAGGCGGCATGCAGCATTACATTTGACGCACTGCCTGAAATGTTTATTGATAACCAATCGGAACTGCCGGAAAAAGAAAAGAGAAAGGTGGTCATAAGATGCCCTTTCTCTATTCAGAAAATAAATTTAAAAACTGAAGATGCCAACCTCTCATCAATGGTCATGCCTCTTTTGCAAAGTGTTGGAATTCAATTATTTATAAAATATTATAGGGTTTTTTCTTGTCCGTGAGCGAGCGACTTTTGTTCATTAGTGGACAATAGAGGGATGGACAATTAAACCAGTTCGCCTACTAATCCTATGTCTGTTTTTTTTATTAAAAAACCCCTTCCCGAATATTGTCGGAAAGGGGCTTGCATAGGAAAATGGTGTTTAAAGACTACCGCTTGCTAATGCGTTGGGTAGTTATTATCTTATTGTTGCTGTCAGTCACTTGCACGAGGTACATGCCATTGGACAAGGTGGTGACATCATATTGTTCGTTTTTTTGGATGTTTTCGAAGGTCATGATCTTACGGCCTACCAAGTTGAAAATAATGATGGAATTGACATTTTCGTCATTATCAACGCTAATATAATTGGTAGCCGGATTTGGATATATGGAAATGGTTGGTTGCTCGGCGAGCGTTTCCTGGGGGTAAAGGAAATCATCACTACCATCCGGGCTGCTTTGGGAAAAAGCAAGAATGGTGAAAAGTGAAAAAATGGTAGCAAGTAAGGCTTTTTTCATGCAATGATTTTTAGCTAAGTTTATAACAGCTGGCAAAATAAGCTGATTGACAGAGAATTTCAAGCCATATTGAACCATTTGGCTAAAAATTAACACTTCGAGGGCAATAAAATTGAAAACAACATTAGTTGGGTTTGGCTCTCCTACTGTTATTGAAATTTATCTTACGCTTTGTGCATTGCTTTTTCCAACACCTCATTGTAGTATGCCTCATATTCTGGCAGAATATGCTGGATGTCGAAACGCTCTGCTTGACGGAGGGCATTGGCCCTAAATTTTTTCAACATTTCCGGGTCACTCAAAATAGAAATGGCGTGGGCGGCCATATCCTCTACATCACCGATCTCGCTGGTAAAACCAGTTTCCCCGTGAATGTTTACTTCGGTCAATCCGCCTGCATTGGAAGAAAGGACGGGTACCTCACAGGCCATGGCTTCAAGAGCAGCGAGTCCGAAACTTTCACTTTCAGAAGGGATCAAAAACAAGTCGGAAATGGCAAGTAGCTCTTCCACGGCATCCTGTTTCCCCAAAAAACGTACCTCGTGGCACAGGCCAATCTGACGGCACAGGTCTTCAGCATGACGGCGTTCTGGCCCATCGCCAATGAGCATGAGTTTGCAGGGGATTTTTTCGTACACCTTTTTGAATACCCGGATAACATCCTCTACCCGTTTTACTTTTCTAAAATTAGAAATATGGGTAAGGATGGGCTCGCCTTCCGGGGCGATGGCTTTTTTAAAATGGTCTTTATTGATTTTTCGGAAACGCTCAAAGTCTACAAAGTTGTAAATGACCCGGATGTCGTTTTCCACTTTAAATTGCTTAAGGGTTTTTTCCCGGAGGAAATTCGACACGGCAGTGACACCGTCCGATTTGTTGATGGCAAATTCCACGACCGGTTTGAATGCAGGGTTTTCGCCGACGAGGGTAATATCGGTGCCATGTAGCGTAACAATGACGGGGATGTAGCGCCCTTCTTGTAGCAGAATTTTTTTAGCCATATAGGCCACTGTTGCGTGGGGGATGGCATAATGGACGTGCAATAGGTCGAGGTTTTCATATTTAACAACCTCTACCATTTTGCTGGCGAGGGCTGTATCATAAGGCGGATATTCAAATAAGGGATAATCTTCGCCAGTAACTTCATGGTAAAACACGTTTGTCTGGAAGGCGCCCAAGCGGGCAGGCCGACGATAGGTGATAAAATGGATTTCGTGCCCTTTGCGAGCCAGCCCCATGCCCAGCTCAGTGGCGACAACGCCACTACCGCCAAAAGTTGGATAACATACAATTCCTATTTTCATGTTCTGTTGGTGCTTTTTATGGAGAGAAAACCGATAGATGGTTGAATAGTTGAACGTTATTACGGTTTCTCTACTCCATCAGGATATTGTTCCGTTGAATATGGGATAGCAAACAATAAAAAAGGATGCTTGCAATGAGGCAGGCATCCTTTTTTGTTTTGAACTCATCATCCAATAATTATCTGGCTACCATCACCTTGGCATAATATGGTTTCCCATTGGCGACGACTTGTACGATGTAAAGTCCTGATGGCTGGTTGTACAAATCGAATTGCTGCTTCATGGACAGTGCATTTAAATATTCAACTTGCGAAATAATACGTCCGCTCATATCCATGATCCTTGCCTGAACGTCCATGTTGGAGGAGAGTTCAATATCCAAATTGACTAACCCGGTAGTTGGGTTTGGATAAAGGGATATTTCTTCCACTCCATAAATTTCATCCGAAGCGACCAATGTGCCGACTTCGAATATTATGGTTTCCATGCAGCCATTGGCATCCGTGATGTCAACGAAATAGGGGCCAGGTCCTATGTTTTCCAAAATGCCAACATCACCTGTTTGGCTTTCATTGGTGCTCCAATCAAACGTGTAAGGACCGGTGCCGCCGATCGGCGTGATCGTGGCCACACCGTTGGTATCATTTTCGAAAGCTCCATCTATTTCTACGATTGGCCCAAATGAAGCAGGGCAAACACCTTGTATATTAATGTTGTCAAGGTCTACCCAATAATCACCATCACCCCATTTAGCTAAAAAACGAACATTAATGGTTCGTCCATCATAATCATCCAACAAAACAAATTTGTTGGTAAAGGCAGTGGTGGAAACATGGCTTACACTATCAATGACCAAGACTGTTTCATAGGTCTTCTCACAGTCATCGGAAATTTGCACGATCAAGGAATCACCTCCACTTAAAAGAGTAGAGTCCACACCATCAAACCAATCTACAAAGCGGTAATCGAAAGACAAGGTATCTCCAATAGAAACAGGCCCGATCCTTCCAGTCGTCAGGTGAAAATCGGGATTGCTTTCAAAAACATTGACCCCAAAAACGGCGGTTGGGTTATTGTGGGAGTTGGCGGCATAAACGGTAAAAAATTGATCCGTCGTCCAATCAGCGGGGATCGCCAAATCCTCAAAATCTTCTTTCACTGGATTGGGGAATGAATTCAGGAACTCTACCCTGAAGGTATCGTTGGAAATGTCGCTGTCACCTTCCAATGCCGTCCACGCCTCAATCACATAAAGACCGGGCTGCGAGAAGTCGAAAGTCGTTTCAAATTGGAGGATTTGCGTACTATCATTTCCGACCACACCCGTGAAGAACCCGTCTTGGGGCATGGGGATGCTGACATCCACCCCGTTTACAGAGTAGAAAAAATCAAAAAGGGTCTGTGGGGATTGCCCAAAATTGGTAAGGCCGACAGTGATGGTTTCATCGCTACCAAGGTTGCAAAACTCGTCAGCATTGGGGATGATGAGGCTAACGCCCACATCGACCAGCCACAATGTTTCGAATTGAAGAGGTCCAATGACTTTGCTGGAGTCTTGCCCGCAATCTACACCAAGGTATACGTTGTACCAGGTTTTTTCTTGCAGCCCCGTCATGTTGAATGAGGATTGACCAGTGGGCACATTGACCTTGGTGCCTGTACCTCTTGTGAAACCCAAAGGGCCATATTCGAGGAAGGCACTGCCGGTGGTTGAGCCTGGCAAAAATGACCAAGACGTGGTTGCATTGGTCGCATTCACATCGGACATGATCCATTCTTTTGGAGCAGCACAAGCATCACAAGCCACGAAGTTAAAAATGTTGCCTACTGCTGGATCGGGGCCATCAGCAAAAATGGAATTGCCATTTGGATCAAGGATATTATACGAAACTTCATTTTCAAAAAATCCTGGTGTATAACTGATGCAAACAGGTAAGCCACTGAAAAAGGGTAATTCAAAGGTAGCACCAAACCCAGCGCTATAATCTACTGTCAAAATGGTCTCTTCCCCGTTGTGCAGCACGGAGAGAAAAGCGTTGTTCCATCCGTCGCCAAAGTTATCCTCGAGCACGAAAGTATAAGCGCAGGTCGGATGGGGAGAGGTGGTCATAAAGGTTTCCGGGCCAGCAGGGAGGCTGATGGTGTTGCCACAGACAGAAAATAAATAGACGTCGTAAGCCACGCAAGGGTTGAGGCTGTCGAGCACCAAGGTATCAATGGAGGTGGTGTCGGTTATGCCAGAGCCTAATGGAAACCCTTGGGGGCCATATTCTACCAAATAATAGTCGGCGCTTGAAACAAGGTTCCAAGTGACTTGAGCAGATGTGTCCGTTATCGAATCGGTGTCAATCTGAATGGCTGACGGTGGTGGGCAATTCTGGGCTAATCCTTTTCCTATAAAAAAAAAGCACGATAGGAAAAAGACGATAGGAACGGTTACTTTTGTCGGATTGGGAAACCAGTGCGTAAAGGATAATTTCATAGAAATCTTTTTTGAAAAAACAAGTTTCTGTTTAAAGTCCCTTGCTTTTGCTGAAGGTGCGGTTATTAGCTTTGGTATGAATTTTTACTAAACGGCTAAATTAGGTAAAAATCCATATTGCACCCTCTTATTCTGGCATGTCTGCTAAAAAGGGTTGTCTTTTTCGTCTGGCACTTTGCAAAACCACTAAACCATTTTTTGGATACCCTGTTTCAAGTGCAGCCTGTGATGAAAACGGAAAAAGTTAAGAGTTGTACCAGTATTCTTCCGATTCTCAGGGCATCGAACTTGTTTGCAAATTTCCTTGGTATCCTCCAATTTTTAAGCATGAACACCATTTAGATATTAGCGCAACATGGCAATTTATTCAATCAGCGATTTGGAAAAAATTTCCGGCATCAAAACGCATACGTTACGGGTGTGGGAACAGCGCTATGGCATCCTCCGGCCTCATAGGACGCCCACTAATATTCGCTATTACGAAGATGAAGACTTGCAGTTGATCCTCAATATTGCCCTCTTGAACCGCAATGGTTTCAAGATATCCAAGATTGCAGCGATGAGCAAAGAGGACATTGCCGAGAAGGTAAGTAATGTGTCCGAGGTTAGCATTGGTTTGGATGCCGAACTGGATGTGCTCACCTTGGCGGTCATCGAGATGGACGAGTATAAATTTTCCCGTATCCTTGATAATCACATCAAGCAGTTGGGGTTTGAAGAAGCGATGATCGAAGTGGTCTACCCATTCATGGAAAAGTTAAGTCTCTTGTGGCTGACTGGCTCGATCCGCCCGGTGCAGGAAAATTTCATTACCCTTGTGATCCGAAATAAATTGATTGCTGCGATCGAAAACCTGCCCATCAACCACGATCGGCAAGCGACAAAGTTCCTGCTCTATTTACCAAAAGATGAGCAACAGGAATTGAGTCTGTTGTTTATGCAGTATATTTTGAAAAAGAGGAAATTTCGGGTGGTAAACCTCGGGGCCAACATGGCCATCATCGATTTAAAAGATGCTTGCCAAATTCATCATCCTGAATATATTTTTACCATCCTTTCAGAATCTTTCAATAAAGAACCCGTCCAGCGTTATCTGCAAAACCTAGCGGAAGCGGCAGAAGACAGCCAGTTGCTCCTAACGGGGTATTTGGTGGCGTCGCATTCCATACAATTGCCGAAAAGCGCAAAAGTGTTGCCCAGCCTTGGCGATGCGATCCAGTTTCTGGATAGCTTAAAACCGCATTCCTGATATCCTATCGTCCTTTCAGTTATCGGTTCTGCCTATCCTGCACAATATTCGGGTTCACTTCAATGGCCTTTTTAATGTATAGTTGTCCCTGTTCAGCTTGTCCGGCATTCATGTAGGCACTCCCCAGATTGTATAGTGCATCCGCATCGTTTGGCAATTGTTCGAGTGCCTTGGCAAAATACTCCACGGCTTTTTGTGGTTGACCACCTACGCCATGGGCCACGCCCAAAAGGCGCAGTGTTTCGTATTCGGTAGGCTGCATTTCATACGCCTTCAGTAAATATTGTAATGACTTATTTAAATCCCCTTTTTGTTCGCCAAAATAGCGGCCAGCATCCCGGTAAGTAATGGCCAGGTTGTTCCTTGCCTCTGTATAGTCGGGGTCAAGCTTCAACGCTTGGTTATAAGCTTGGATGGAAGCGTCGTAGTCTCGCAAATAATTGTTAGCGTTGCCCAATAATAAAAATGGGTTTTTATAGCCCGGGTGTATTTTGACGGCCTCGTGCAAATGTCCGACTGCCTCGGTGAGCATCTGGTTTTTTTTCGCCGAATTTTCCGGTTTTAACGATTGGGCAATTAATTCGCCGCCACAGGCATTCCGTAATTTAGCACTGTTGGGGACGGCTTTTATATCCGTTAAAAATAAAGTGAAATTATCCTTCCAGGCATTATTTCTCAAAATGGTTAGCACGGAAAATATTCCAATCATTACCAACCCGCCTATCGCTATATTTTTATTAAATTCTTTTTTTGAAATAAATCGGTAAAATAAAAAAGCAATAATAAAACAGAACCCCACCGATGGCATATATAAAAACCGTTCGCTCATATTAGTACCAATGGGGAAAGGGATATTCGAGACCAAAAACAAAGTTCCGAGATAAAATAATATCCCAAAACTGACAGGGTCTTTTTTTGGTAAACGTGCCAGCGCATAAACGCCCAAAGCCACATAAATCAAGGTGCTTAAGATAACCTGCCAATCGCCGAAGGTCATTATGTCCACTGCTCTCGGATAATAATCGTGGCTCAATGGGTGAGGTACAAAAAGCAATTTTATATAATAACCCAACGTGTAAAATATGGTGGCCATTTTTTCCCCAAAAGAAAAATCTACATATTGGTTGCCCACTAATTTTAAAAAAGGGTTGTTCATTAATTCCCTTGGCGTTTCGCCCGCTAAATCCCAGCCCAATCTATTTCCCCTAATAATTACAAATAAAATAGCCGCAGCCAAATAGGGTAGGGTTTTGTAAATAATTTCTTGGGCTTTTGCATTTGTAAAAAAATAATAAGCCAACGGAATAACGGCGACGAAAGTGATTGCATTTTCTTTTGAAAAAAGGGCAATAAAAAACAGCGCTGCACCAATTAAATTTAATAAAGGTTTTTTTTCGTAAAATGATTTTAATGAAAAATAAAGCCCGGCCAATCCACCCAATAAACTCAGTATTTCATCCCGGCCTTTTACATTGGCAACGACTTCCGTATGGATCGGGTGCGCTAAAAAAAACAGGGTCGTGCCAAGCGCAATAAATGCCGCTTTATTGTTCCAGCCCGTTAGTTTTTTTCCGGGCGACAACATTTGCAATAGCAACCAAAACAACACCACGCCCGTCAGTCCATATAGTAGGGCATTGATTAAATGGCCAATGAATTTTACGGTATTTAATTTCCCATTTTCGTTGGGGTCGAAGACTTCATCACCATCCTTGTCCTTGACGATTTCCCCGTTTTTATCTTTCTTTTTCGGGGAAAACAATTCCACCTCCAACGCATACATCATTGGCGTGAGTGGGCGGTAGCGCCCTCCGGACACCAGCGCCTCCTTCCCTTCTACTTTAAAAAAGCCCCGGAAGGTGTCATACTTTAAAAGGTTGGGAATACCCGCCAGTCCCTTGGTGGTAAACTCGTTGTCATAAATAACAATCGCATCATCGACGGCATAATCATGGCGGAGCGTGTTGGCGTAAAGCAGTACGCCGAGCGCAAACAATATCCAGCTCCAGCGTTTGGTGAAGTTGTCGTCGGCGGGGGAAGTGGCCGGTTTTGATTTTTTATTGGGTACAGTCTGTTTTTGTTTTGCCATAAAGAAAGGGATGAATATTTCCTCTTAAAAATCTGATTGGGGATTGGCAAAAGTAAAAAGATGGGGCACAAAAAGAATTAGCCTTACCCTTGTTTATGAAAATATGGAAATCGTAGGGTAAGGGAATCCGGATTAAAAGGTGGATATATCCTTTTCTTCAATTAATTGATAGAGCAGTTGCACAAAAGTCTGACAATATAATGAGTTGGAGCATTACCTAATTACCAACAGCTTCTCCGAATAGCGCTTATGTTGGCAGAATAACTCAACGAAATACACTCCGTTTGCCAAAAGGTCGACCTCAATCCGCTCCTTGTGTTTGCTGGTGTCTAGGCTTTTTAAGTGAACAACCCTGCCAGTGAGGTCCCGAATTTGGAGGTAAGCATCTTCCGAAGAAATAAACGGGGGAAGATCGAGATAGAAGAAGTTGTCAGTAGTTGGATTGGGATAGATGTTCAAGCTATTGGCCTCGACTTGTTCCTGTGCCGTTGTTGGGTTTTTATCACTGATGTCCAATTTGCTGATGAACATATTGTCATTGCTGAGCAACCGATAAGTCCCGCCAAAATACATGCTTTGTTCGTCTTCGGAAAGCCTTACATCACTGAGAGAATATTGGACAAAAGGAAAAATGGATACATGGTTAAATAGACCATCATTGCCAAAATTGAGATTTAATAGACCTTCATCCGTCAGGCAAAAAGCACCAAAGGTCACACTAGGGCCAATTGAGCCATCAAGAAATCCTATTAAAAGCTCATTATTTACTTTAAAAATTTTGATTGGTTCTGCTCCATATCCATACACACCATGTATGAACTTCCTAAAGTAGCCATCGTCATTAAATGCAGAATCCCGTGTACCGTCAGGTAGGAGTCTGGCAACTAAGGTATAAATAGGGTCCAGTAAACCATCACTGGTCATGCCTGCCACAACAATCCTTCCGTCTTCATAAACAAAAATAGTGTTCCCTCTTCCTTGGGTGCCATATAAAGCTAACTCCCCATTTTCTCCAAAATTATCGTCAAGTGTTCCGTCATCAAGAAATCGATATAAATAAATATAGTTGTAGCATGTAAAATCCTCTAGGTACTGTCCAGGGTATGGGGTGTATCCAGCGCCTGTTAGCAAAAAAGAGCCGTCGTCATAGACAAACATATCACCAATCACGGATGCAATACAGTTGCCAATCTTCGTGTATATAAATCCATTTGACCCAAACGTACTGTCAATTTGTCCGTCGGGTTCGAGTCTGCCAATAAAAATGTTGGTAGAATCTGGATACCTAAATGAAGAGCCGAAATAAATATTTCCAGCTAATAGAATCTTTCCATCTGCTAATGGTATTATATCGGTGACCATATCCCATGTACCAGGAAGGTCTAAAAGAGTTCGCCCCTGATTGCCAAAACCATCATCCAAGTTGCCATCAAAATCCAACTTCACTATCAGTGCCGAACAACCTATTTGGCTTGTCTGGCCTGCACAGCCCCCCATCAGCATTTTGTTGGACTGGTAAAGGGAAGCAGACAGACAAGAGTCGTTTTGAAACCCCAAGTCCAAGTAGACTTCTCCATCTGGCCCTGCAGACTGGTCGTATTTGCCGTCAGATAAGAGGCGGGTAAACGCAAAATCGTTACCATCGTTTCCATGAGTGTTGCCCGCCACAATGATCCTGCCGTCCTCCAAAAAAAGCATCGTATTGGCGCGGTCTGATCTCCCGTCAAAGTCGCTGGCTGTTATACCAGAGACATATTCTATTTGAGGGTGGAAAAATGAATAGGGTTCGCCAAAAGTGGTGTCCACTTCTTGACTGTGCAGTTGAAGAAAAGAGAGCGAGAGAACAAAACAAAAGAAGAGGTATTTCATGGGGTAATTGTATGATTGAGATGTGAGGTTAGATCGATTGTGATAGGCTAGTAGCAACGTCATTTGATAAATAGATGATCAATATTTACGAGTATTGAATTAACAAATGAATTTTATACCGATTATTTCTATGTCCAACAATTTTGAAAATATTGAATGTAGTTTCAAATTTAAAAAAAATAATCACTGTTTACCACTCCCCAATTACCTGCCCTACCTTTGCGCCTTCCTTTTTCAGGATAACCTGCAATTGTCACTGAAACCTTTTAAAATGAAACTGTACAACAAAGTCAACAACGACGAGCTGAAACAGCGCTTGCTCGAAAGCCATGAAAAGCGCACCACCCTTTCCTTTTACCAATATGCCAATATTGAAAACCCGGATCTGTTCCGCAACCAACTCTACCAGACGTTGGATGAGGTCGGTGTGTTTGGACGTATTTATGTCGCCAAAGAAGGCGTAAACGGACAGATTTCTGTGCCGGAGAAAAATTTTGAGGAATTCAAACAACGGCTTTTTGCGATCCCGTTTTTGAATGGCATCCGCCTCAACATTGCCATCGACGACGATGGGAAATCCTTTTTCAAACTAAAAATAAAAGTCCGCACCAAGATCGTTGCCGATGGCCTCAACGATGAGAGCTTCGACGTGACCAAGCGCGGTCGCCACCTCGACGCCCAGTCCTACAACCAAATAACGGACGATCCCGACACCATCGTGGTGGACATGCGCAACCATTACGAAAGCGAGGTTGGCTATTTTGAAAATGCCATCCGTCCCGATGTGGTTACCTTTCGGGAGGCGCTGCCGCTGGTGGAAGATATGCTGGCCGACAAAAAAGACCAGAATATTGTAATGTATTGCACGGGTGGAATCCGCTGCGAAAAGGCCAGTGCGTACTATCTGCACAAAGGCTTTAAAAATGTGTTCATGGTGGATGGTGGCATCATCGAATATGCCCGCCAGTGCGAAAAATATGGTCTGCCCAACAAATTTATCGGCAAAAACTTTGTCTTCGACGAGCGCCTCGGCGAGCGTATCAATGATCAGGTTGTCGCCAAATGCCACCAGTGCGGTGGCCCTTGCGATACCCACGTCAATTGTGCCAATGATGCATGCCACTTGCTATTCATCCAGTGCGATGACTGCGCTGAGAAATACCATAGTTGCTGCTCTACCAAATGTGCTGATTTTACCCAACTACCCGAAGAGGAGCAAAAAGAATTGCGGAAAACGGCGGTGTTCAACGGGTCGAAATTTAGCAAGGGGAGGTACAAGGCGTTTAAAGAGGGGCAGGGTTTAGAAATGAAATAAAAATCCCGAATTCTGCTTATGCAGAATTCGGGATGCTTCATTTAAAGCGTTTTAAATATTATTCTATCATTAACTTCCTATTGATTACCTGTCCGTCCATCTGTACTTGCACCAGGTAAATGCCTGTCTCCAATCCTTCGACATTTACAACCTGCTCAAGGTTGTTGCCCATTAATTGTTGGTTAAGGACAGTGCGCCCGGTAAAGTCCAAAATTCGGAGTGTGCCAGTCTCAAACCTTTCTTGTACTTGGACCGTCACTTTCCCTTTGGTAGGGTTCGGGTACAAGGTCAAAGCCTTCTTTTGTGAAATGCCCTGTGCCACATGGATGCTATTGTTGTTTGGTGCAGCAACTATTGGGGAGGATGGTGTACAATTGTTGTTGATCTCGGTTACAGAGTTGCAACCTACCTTATTGAAGAAGATGGCTACTGGACCAGCGACCCCGCCGTTGATAAGTCCATGTATCGCACAACAATTAGCCAACTGGAAATTATAGTACATGTAAAATGGCCCTCCCACAGTAGCCAAGTTCCCCAGCCCGTCCATAGTTGCCAAAGAGTTGTTGAAAACAATGGTCAAAGTGGTGCCCAATGTGGTCAGACCATCCAGTCCGTCCATATTCGTAAGGCCAGTGGATTGGATGGTAAGGTTGCCCGTTATCTGCACGATGTTCGATAATGGGACAAGGTTGTTAATGCCCGCCCCGATAATTGATACACTGCCGTTTATAATGGTATAGCAACTGGACCAAGCATTTAATTGTGCTTGGGTACTGAAATAGACATTTCCGTTGTAAGTCTGACCAGGGGCCGCACTCAATACAACGGGGTTTTGAACATAAGCGGCCATGCAAGTTGGATCATTTTGTAGCCTGACCTTGATGTTGTAGCTGCCGGGGTTGAGCCCACTGAAAGTGTTAGACGCCTGCCAAGATGCTCCGTTGTCGACACTGTATTCGAGCGGTCCGGGGCCACCAGTGGCGTTCACCACTATTGTTCCTGTTGGCGTCGTACACGTAGATTGCGTAACTGTCGGTGCAGTGATCACTGGAGGGGTGCAGGCTGCGGCTGCATTGATGGTGATGGTCTTCGTGTCGCTGCACGTTGCCGTGCCTACGTTGGAGGTCACCACGGTATAGGTGCCGGGTGCGAGTCCCGTGAACAAGTTGCTGGCCTGTGGCGCACCGCCGTTGAGGGCATACTGCAGGGTGCCGCAGGTGCCTGAACAGGAAGCGGTCACGGTGATGGTGCCGTCGTTGGCACCGAATGCCGTCTCATCGGTCTTCGCCAGGGAGGAGGTGATGTTGCAGGTGGCAGCGGCTGCATTGATGGTGATGGTCTTCGTGTCGCTGCACGTTGCCGTGCCCACGTTGGAGGTCACCACTGTATAAGTGCCGGGTGCGAGTCCGGTGAACAAGTTGCCAGCCTGTGGCGCTCCACCGTTGAGGGCATACCGTGCAGACCGCAGGCGTTCGAACAGGAAGCGGTCACGGTGATGGCGGCCGTCGTTACACCGAAAGCCGTCTCATCGGTCTTCGCCAGGGAGGAGGTGATGTTGCAGGTATGCGGCTGCATTGATGGTGATGGCTTCGTGTCGCTGCACGTTGCCGTGCCCACGTTGGAGGTCACCACTGTATAAGTACCGTGCGAGTCCCGTGAACAAGTTGCCCGCCTGTGGCGCTCCGCCATTGAGGGCATACTGCAGGCGCCGGCAGATCCGAACAGGAAGCGGTCACGGTGATGGCGCGTCGTCGTTAGGCACCAAAAGCCGTTTCATCGGTCTTCGCCAGGGAGGAGGTGATGTTGCAGGTGGCTGTGCCAACAACTGTCAGCGGCTTACAGTTGGCACTAAAAACTACACATTCCGAAGATTGTACTGCGACTAAGGTCTGACCAACCCAACCAGCCGGATTGGCATTTGCCGGAGGCGTAGCACCTCCATTTTTGTAAGAAGCGCCATAAATACAGTAAGTGCCTCCGGCTAAAGCAGTAAAATCGGAAGTTGCACTTTGTGCTACTATCTGGTTATTTGCGGTGTTCACCGCAACATAACTGTATCCAGTATTAGTAGGTGCAGCAGAGTTGGTAAAAATGGAACCTGCACCCGACATGGTGATGGTTTTCGTTCCGAAATTGCTGTTGACAGTCCAAACCACCAGTTTATATGGAGTACATTCAGTTAGTGATAAAGTCCTGGATGGGTTCCATTGAATAGCATCCCAAGAATTAGAACCAACAAAAGTCCCTGAACAAGGATTGGCTGGGTTGTATCCGGCAGATAGGAAAACAGCGTAAGAAATAGAATTCGTAGCATCGCTAAAAGTGTAGTTTCCAGTCGAAGAAACTGCAAAATCGAGCACCTCGTAATTTTCAACACCCCAAGCAGTTTGGCAAGTTGTCCCATTTTGTGCTGTTGCATTGGCCAATTCCCCTGTTGGGCTTCCAGCCGTTAAATTAAAATCATGCTGTGTCAGCGACGATCCATAATAGCCGTTCAAACCCAAATTCAAACCGGGGTCACCCTGGTTTAAAGTCATGGCGCCTGTCGGGCAGATATTACTGATGGCTGCAGTGCACCCTGAAATGGATATGGTAAAATTGGTATTTGAAATATCAAAGAAAACATTGCCTACTGCTTCTACTTTGATACGGGCAGTAGTCGTCTGGATATTGGGCAACGTGATCATCTGGCTCCCATCATTGGGTGTTTTTGCTGCCAAGGAGAAGGGGAAAGTCAGACCACCATCTGCGGACAACAAAATGTTGATGTTCGGGGTAGCGACGTTGGTTCCATTGACCGACCAAGTAATGGTTTGGTTGGAACTTGCTGGGTAGGTGCCAGCTAAATTTGTCGTTTCTAAAAATGGGCCGATGTTGCCATCCACGTTGATTGTTACTTGACCGTAAGATAGGCCACCGCCAGCCGTGTTATTGTCCCGAACCGACAACCGAAGGTTGGTAGCTGTGCTAACGGAGGGCAATTTGTCGCCTTTCGCCTGGTTTGTCCCATCAAGAATGGAGGACAAAATTGGGAAGGTACGGGTAGCTCCAGATGCACTCGGTTCATAAGACCGGAAAAATGGAGGTTGAGTAGTGTCATCCAAAGTGCCAGCATTAGGTACCATCGTACCGATGTCGGTGCCTTCCCAGCTATAAGTATAAGAATCACCAGCCCCCGGTGCATCTGCACTGCCAGTCAATGAAAATGGGGTAGATTTTGGAATGGTGAAAGAACTTGGCATCGTCACTACTGGCGGGGTATTGCCCGTGGCACTATTGGTCTGGCAGCTAATGCTACTGATATAGGCCTCGGCCTGATCGTAACTTACCGTATGAAAATTTAGGAAAGGGCCAGAAGTAGTCGAGGTGAAATAATCATCGGTGCCACAGGTAAAACCATAACTCATGATGGTTGCCCCGGCGCCTGGCTCTACCGAGGTAGCGGGGTTACGGGTCGTACAAACAGGGATCGTGCTATTGTAGCTATGCGACATACCGAACTGGTGTCCCATTTCATGAAGTACCAATTGGTCAAAAAATACTTGTGCATACGGTGGTCCGCCCTCTCCGCTCGCACCTTGTGCTTTGAAAGAATTATTACAAACAGATTGAAAAGAAGCCAATCCACCTCCAGAGTTGTTGCCCTCGTAGCCCCAAACATGGCCGACATCGTAATTAGCATTGCCGATTACAGCGTCGCAATTGGCTTGGTTTTCATCCAGCATCATACCTTGGTCAGAATTGGTGTAGGGGTCAGTCGCTGCATTGGTATAAATCAGATTTGTACCGCTCACAAGGTTGAGGTGAACGCTTAACTCCCTGCGATAAACGAGGTTAATGGTAGCAACATAATTTACGATCACCGCAAATGCACTGGCTTGTGTACCCCCATGTTGGCCAGTAAATTCTCCATTGGCTGCCATGGCCAAACGAAAGGTTCGCAATGTCCCTCCCGTATTGTTTTTGTCCAAATCAGAATGATCGTGGATATGCTCCTTGATTTTACCGTCCATTTCAATACCACACCGTCCCTTCTGGTAGTCAGGCGGGGAGACGGCATCCCGAACGAAGTAATTGAAATAGACATCTTTGTCTTCTTGGGAATAATGTTCAAAATAAATTTCCTCACCATCTAAATCGAGCACGACGGCATGAAACCCAGCCGATGTCAATGTCAGCCGAATGACGGCTGTTTTGTGAGTTAAACCGTTGCCTGTATAGGATTTGATCTCTGGGTGCTGGGCAGCTATCTCCGGGGATAAGATGGAAGATTCAACCAAGCCAAAAACCTCTGTCCGGCCGTCAGGTAGAGGAATTTCCAAAGGAAGAACCTTCCCTTTGTCTTGAAATTCTACTGGGGCCTTTGCGAGGTATTTGCGGAGGGCGGTTTCGTCGAGCCGCAGGACGTCCATTTTTCTGATGTTCTTCGTCACGTCAACTGCTTTGGGCAAGGCCTTGTCCCTGCCAGCTGGTGAAAAGAAATTTTGGGCATGCAGTCCACTCGTGAGGAGCAGCAAGGCAAAAAGTGTGGGTAAAAATTTCGCGATGATTTTCATTTTGAAAGTTTATAATTTGAAAATGATTAAAATAAATCGGTTAAATCTTTGTTGCTGGCATCATCCAGACTGGAATAGACCAAGCACACTGAGGGTTCAATAATAGAGGGCCACTAAAAGCAATTGTCTTCAAGTGGCCTTTTGCCAGCTTATTTGTTTGATTAGCTACTTATTCAAATGTTTGGGCAAGAGGTCTTTAAAAAAAAAACGTCGTGTAGTTCGCGTAAAAGGTGATTGTCGAAAATGAAATTTATTTGCTAGGCATGTCTATTTAAGACGAAAAAATGTAAGACGATAAAAGCGGATAACCTGTTGAAACTGCGGCGAAGCTACTTTTCAGCGATTAAAAGGCCCATAAAAGGGGGGGGACAAAATGGGTGACAAGCTATTTTTGGGTTAAATGACTGCGCCCGTATTTTTCATGACTGTGGCATTCGGCAAACTGTGGGCTTTTCAAAACATGCTCCTATAAAAAAAAACATACAGTTGGCGGGATGGAAGAACAGATTTTGTAAAGACCTACCGAAAGTTCCGAAGCATCTTCTCCAGACAGTTTTGAGGGAAATCTATTCAACCAGCACATACTTACCAATGTGTTGGTCGGCATTTAAAGACTATTTTGGAAAAGCGCACCGGGGTTTTCTGCACCTCTTACGTTCCCAATACCCCGACTTGACTGATGCAGAGGAACGGCTTTTCCTTTTCATCAAGTTAAACCTGTCCACGAAAGAAATTGCCGTTATCCTCGGAATTGCGGTTTCCAGCGTGAAAAAGACCCGTTACCGCCTTCGCAAAAGGTTGGGTTTGGAGGAAGGTGTTGACCTTCAAGAGTTTATCCTTTCGTTTTAAAGGCACGTTGGAATGAGGAATGACAAGGTATCAATACAGTGAACAAAAAAAAAGGGCGGACAAACAAATGCCCACCCCTACTCCAATCGTCTTACGTAAATTTTTTGGATATACTTTTGGGAAAACATTATTACAAAAGCTGAATAGCAAAAAGCTTTGTCAAAATGTTCTTAGTTAGGGACTAATGTAGATATGCCAGCATTGGGTTTTAGGAAATGTATCTTAAGTTCAGCGTCGCAAAGGTAAAAAAACATCGTATTTACAGCAAAAAAGTTGAGTGTATTTATGTGCTGGGGAGGATTATTTAAACTTAAACTAATCTTAAATTGACTTGTAAAAGAAATGTTTTGTAGCCATTGAAAGGAGGGGAAATTCAACCAGTGTATGGAGATTCCATTCATTTCAAGGTCTCCATACTGTCAGGTCGTTGCCGACATTTCATCAAGAGCATACTTCCGACTATTTGCGACCTGCCCATTTTTGAAGAAGTATATTTGTTTACTTTAGCCATTCCATTTATTTAAAATTTTATCCTGCTAACATTGGCTACTACGATTCCTATCGACGATTCCAATCATTTACAAATATTGAACACCATCGCCAAAGCATTGAATGGGGCGGTGAAACTGCAATCCATCCTGGAAATTGCGCTTACCAAAACAGTGGAACTGCTCGGCCTCCGAACGGGCTGGATTTGGTTGGTCAATGTCGATTCCCAGTCCGTTTATTTAGCGGCGGCCCATCAATTGCCGGTGGCTCTGGCCCAGCATCCAGAGCGTTTGTCGGGCTGGTGCTATTGCATTGATAAATACCTCGCCAGCAATATGGACGAGGCCGTCAACATCAGCGATATTACCTGCACCCGGCTGAAAGATTTGACGGAAGGCACGGAAGGGCTGCGCTACCATGCCAGTATCCCTTTGCTCACTGACGGCAGGCGGGTCGGCATCATGAATGTCGTCCACCCCCAATCGCAGGAATTGGATGAAACGGAACTGCAATTGCTCTATACCATTGGCGACCTGTTGGGGATGGCCATTGGGCGTACCCACCAATATGAAAACAGCAGACAAACTGGGGCCGGGGAAGAACGAAAACGACTGCTGACCAGCCTGAAAGAACACCTGCTGCCGGGCCTTGATGCATTGCAGGTCAAAGCCAAAGCGATGCAAGGATGGCTGGAAATGGGCGATCAGGAGAAACTCAGTAATGCCATCAGCCAGACGCAGCAATTACTGGAAGAAATAAAATCCGCTACCGACCGGACGCTGACCGATCTGGGGACACCCATAAATGCTGTTAAAGAAACTCGGTCTATTCAATACCCAACCGTTCCATTGACCGAAAGGGAAATGGAAGTGCTGCGCCTTTTACAAAAAGGGAACAGCAATAAAGAGATAGCAACAGCCTTGTTCATTGCGGAAAGGACGGTGAAGTTTCACGTCAGTGCCATCCTCCAAAAATTGCAAGCAACCAACCGGACCGAGGCCGTACAAGTGGCTTTACAGAGGGGGATTTTGCAATTGTAGTATCATTCCTTTTGTCTTAACTACCCTTTTTGAAATACGCTTCCTTGAACGTTCTTTTTGCCTTTTTTAGGTAAACAAGCGAAACCCACCTGCCCATTAGTACAGGTCAAAAACTGTCCTTCTGCCCGATTCCCTGCCCTCGTTTTCCCCTCAATTTTGTGGTGTCAAATAAATAATTCAATCACTTAAAATTTTCCAACATGACTACCACAAAAAAAACGGCCCTCATCACGGGCGCTTCAAAAGGATTGGGATTCGCGCTTGCAACCGTGCTCGCCAAAGAAGGGTGGCAACTATTGATCAACGCAAGAAACGCTGCTCAGCTCCGGCAAGCACAACTCACCCTGGGGCAATGGACTAAAGTAGAGGCCATCAGCGGAGATGTGCGGGACGAAGTTCATCTATTGCAATTCCCTGAAAGGCTGGCCCAAAATGGCTGGCAGCTTGATCTTGTGGTCAACAACGCATCAATCTTAGGGGCTTCACCACAGCCAGCTCTGTTAGACTTGCCAATTGATGCACTGCACCAAATTTTCCATACCAATGCCCTTGCTCCCATTTCCCTGCTCCAGAAGGTCAGGCCATTTCTCCGACCTGATGCGACCATCATCAACATCAGCAGCGATGCGGCCGTACATGCTTATGAAACATGGGGCGGCTATGGTTCGAGTAAAGCTGCTGTTGACCACTGGACGAGCATCCTCGCCAAAGAAAATCCGCACTGGAATGTCTATTCCGTTGATCCGGGTGACATGAGGACGGACATGCACCAGGCTGCGTACCCCGGGGAAGACCTCAGCCATCTGCCATTGCCAGACACCCTTGCAGTGCCCGGTATTTTACATTTAATAAAAAACAAAAGAGAAAGTGGCCGATACGTAGCAGAAGAAATTGGGCAGGCTGTTTTGGTTTAATGCCATCCGCTTATTTCAAAATTTTAAAAAATCGAAAAAATGATCCTTACCAAATTAGATAAACAAATCGATTTCCAATTGCCCCGACAATTGGCCTGCGCCCTTCCAACGGAAGAAAGAAAGATCGGAAGAGATGGCGTTCGGCTCTTGGTTTCCGAGAGGGAAACGGACGACATCCAGCATGCCCGGTTCAGGGATATTGGGCAGTGCCTTCGGCAGGGGGATGTGTTGGTCGTGAATACTTCAGCGACCATGCCCGCTGCGCTGGACATTGAATTGCCGGATGGTGGTGCAGGGCGAATGCATTTGTCCACCCAAAAAGATGACCACACCTGGATCGTTGAAATTAGGGCTGTTTTGGAAAATAAAACTCATCGATACGGGGGTGTTGAAGTGGGACAAAAATTTGATTTGCCCGATGGTGGCTATGTTAAAATTAAACGTCCGTTTTATAAAAATAGGTTGCCCGAAAATCACCTGCACTTATGGGAAGCATCTTTCCGGTTGCCGCATGGAATGAATGCTTTTTTGGAAAAACATGGCAAGCCCATTCGCTATGACCAATTGCAGGCGAATTACCCATTGGCCTATTATCAGACTATTTTTTCCAATGAAATGGGCAGTTCGGAAATGCCTTCCGCAGGTAGGGCATTTACCCCAGCTTTGGTGGCCGAGTTGATTGTCAAAGGCGTCCAATTTGCGCCCATCGTTTTGCACACCGGGGTATCGAGCCTGGAGAGCAACGAGCGGCCATACCCCGAGTTTTACAAAATGCCGCCGACCACTGCCAGCTTGTTGAATTTGGCAAAAAAAGAAAACCGCCGCATCATTGCCGTTGGCACAACCGCCGTGCGGGCGGTAGAATCCGCTACGGATACTGAGGGAATTATCAGGGCGGGGAACGGTTGGACGGATTTGTACATCACCCCCGACCGGGGCATGCATACTGTGACTGGGCTACTGACTGGATTCCACGAACCCAAAGCATCGCACCTGCTAATGTTGGGTGCACTGGCCGAGGCGACCCATTTGCAAAAATGTTATGACGAAGCATTGGTGGAGCGTTATGAATGGCATGAGTTCGGGGATTTGCACCTGCTGTTGTAGTGCGTTATTTCAAAAACAAAAAAGCGATTACATAAACAATTACCGTTACGACCATCCCAACCATGAAGACGCTGTAGGTCGTATGCAAGCGGCTGTATTTTCTTCCCAGGGAAAGGCCGAGGTAATACATGTCGTTGACGATCGTCTTGTCCAATAGCTCATCGTTTTCGACTACTTTTTTCAACCCCGTCCGGTAGTCGTTTTGCGACATTTTAAAAAAATTGCCAAAGAAGAAAAGGTTGGTGTTGCCTTTCTCGATGTTGTTGAGGTTGGTAGCGCCATCCATCTTGGCAGGCCGGGTTGCCAGTGTAGCAAAAACAATGGATAAGAGACAGGTAAGTAACAGCACGCTGACAGGGTAGATCAAGTACGGGTTTTCCCCAATCAACCGGAACAACAAAGGGATGCCCACTGTAATGATACCGGAATTGATGGTTAGCATGATATTGGCCTTATTGTCAGCGATATTGGTCAGGTCGATCTGGTTGCGCAAAGTTGTTTTGAACATCATTTGGGCGGACTTGCTGCTGTTGAGGGAAAAATTGTTGTCATCATCCGGTTTCTTCTTGCTACCCTTTTTGTCTTTTGTTTTCATTTTTTTCTTGAATTTTTTTAAAGCCTTTCTTTTGTCTTCGCCAAAAAGAGCTTGTGCTTCGCCCGTGAAAAATTCGTGGTTCGACCAAAATTTCACACTGTTCTCCATCCACTCTTCGTCTGTCATATTGACTCCCCGGAAAAGCTCCCATTCGTGCCGCAGTGCTTCGGCGTTTTGCCAATAGGATCGGCTGTAGGTGTTGAAGTCGGCATCTTTCAAGACTTTCTGGATCAACGTTTTTGGCAAAGTGCCGACCCGGGTAATGTCAATGAGGTCAAGTACTTTCTGGGTTTTTTCGGTAGGGTAATTTTCTTGGTTCAAAAACGCCTTCGCAATGTCCATGCTGTAGTCTTCGTGCTGCTCGTAGTTTTTGATAAATCCTGTATCATGGAAAAGCGCTGCCAGTTCAAGTATTTCTAATTCCGGCTCCTCTAATTGGTACTTTCTTCCAATAATCAAACTGGCATCCCGGACAGACAAAGTATGGGAGAGGTCGTGGTATAGATAGTCTTCTGTGAGCCCCTCCTCTAAAAGGGTAGTAATGTGGTGCTCTGCTTTTTTCGTAATGTGGTTTTCCATGCTTTGTTTTTAAGAGGAAATAAAAATAGGGGATTTGGGGATTTTAGCAAAAGGGCCGGTTTTGTGAAATAAATATGGGCAACAATCCGAGCTGTTTTCTAATTTATTGTTTAACCGAAGAGGGGGCAATGCTGTTGCCCTTGCCTCGTGAAAATTTTAAAACCAATTTATAAAAATAGAAAACGGCATGAATATGCCTTCGGCAAGCAAAACTGATTTCAGTATAGTTTTATTTTAAAACTCATGTAACCATGTAACCATCTAACTCACCCCTTCATCAGCGCCAACAAATCATCTGCACTCATCTTCGCACTTCGCTCTGTGCCCTCCAACAGGCTGTCTGCCAAATCTCTCTTTTCGGCGTGCAGCTGTACTATTTTTTCTTCAATCGTATTCTCCGCCACGAGGCGGTAAATGGTCACTGGCCTCAATTGGCCAATGCGGTGTGCCCGGTCGCTGGCCTGATCTTCCACGGCAGGGTTCCACCACGGGTCGAGGTGGATCACGTAATCAGCGGCGGTCAGGTTGAGGCCGAAGCCACCTGCTTTGAGGCTGATCAGGAATACGTCCCCTTCGCCAGACTGGAAGGCCCGGATGGCTTTGTCCCGCTGTGTTAATGGGGTGCTGCCGTCGAGGTATTGGTAGGAAATGTTTTGCGAATTGATCCATTCCTCGACCAGTTTGAGGTGTTTTACAAACTGACTGAAGATGAGGATTTTATGTCCTTCTTCGATCAACTCCTCGACCGTTTCGGCTAGAAGGTTGAGCTTGCTGCTCTCCAATTTGCTGGATGGTTCGAGCATGCGGGGGTGGCAACAGGCTTGGCGCAGCCGCATGAGCTCGGCGAGTATCTGGAATCGTTTGTCGCCAGCCTCGCCACCGCTGCTTTCGATATTTTCTACCGCTTTGCGGCGGAGGGCTTCGTAAAAGGCCCGCTCTTCTTTGGAGAGTTCGACCGTGAGGGTGACCTCTGTTTTGGCTGGCAATTCGTCCAAGACCTCACTCTTACGGCGGCGCAGGATGAATGGTTGAATGAGCCGCTTCAACTGGTTGCGGCGTTCCCGGTCCTGAAAGCGCTCAATGGGAATGGCGTACATGTCGTTGAAATGTTTCAACGAGCCGAGCAGTCCAGGGTTGAGGAAATTAAACAAGTTCCATAATTCACCCAAATGGTTTTCGATGGGAGTACCCGTCGTGATGATGCGGAAATCTGCCTGCAATTGCATGGCCGCTTGCGAGCGTTTGGTGCTGCGGTTTTTGATGGCTTGCGCTTCGTCGAGGACGATGGTGGTAAAATGTTTTTCCAAAAATTGCTTGTTCTCCTGTTGCATGAGGCCATAGCTACACAGCAGAAGGTCGAACGGTTGCAGGTCGTCCAACATGTCCTGTCGGTCACCTTCCCCGAAAATGAGTGGCCTCATGGTAGGGGCAAACCGCTTCGTTTCGTGGTACCAGTTGCGCACGACGGAAGCAGGGGCGATGACCAATGCCGGGCCGGCGTTGGCCCGGTCGAGGATGGCAGCAAGTGCTTGGATGGTTTTCCCCAGACCCATGTCGTCGGCCAAGCAAGCGCCCACTCCCCAATAGGCCAGTTGGGTCAGCCAACGGAAGCCGTCCTCTTGGTAGTTGCGGAGTTCGGCTTTGAAAGTGGAGGGCACTTTGGGGTTAAGCTCTTTGGCCTCCTTGAGGCGGGTGAGTTGGTTTTTCCAAGCCGCATCCACTTGGAGGTCGTGAATGAGGTCGGTGAAATCTTCGAGCATGGGCGCCGCCAGGGGGTGGAAGCGCATGTCGTTTTTTGTTTTGGAAATGACGGCGTTGAGGTCGTCCAGTTTGCGGCGGAGCTGGCTGGTGATCGAGAGGTACTGCCCATCGCTTATTTCCACAAAACCCCCTTTGCTGTTTTGGGCGAGGTCGAGCAACTGCCGGAAATTCATGACGAGATTTTCATTGACTTGTACCTTGCCATCCAGCTCAAACCAATTGCGCTCCTTCTTGATGCCAAGGGAAAGCTGATCAAAACCAAGGTGGCCAGTGATGCGCAGTTTTTCGCCTTTCGGATGTTCGATGACGACTTCGCCAGCAGAGCGGAGCGGCTCCAATTCCATCAGTACATTGAGGCAATCTTCCGTTTCTTCAAAATGCCATTCAAGATTATGGGAGTCCATGCGGAGCAGGGTAGGGCAGGCGTCTTCCACATGCCGGGCATTTTTCTTTTCTTTTTTCAAATCCCGCTGTGTCTTGGTCGGCACACCGTTGATTTCAGCGATGATGTTCTCCCGTCCGACGCCGGGTTTGAAATAAGGAGGCTCATTGGTAAAAGGTTTGACAAAAAATTCAATTTTGAACCCTTCCCCCACGGGCAATAGGTGCAGAAATGGGGTGGCATTGGCTTCAACCGTTTCCATTTCCACTGACTGCCCACCGATTTCTGATTGCACCGTCATGAAAGTAGAGATGTTGCCGATGGCCTGAATCAATTTGTCTTTGGCGCTTTTGGGTACTTGCAGGACTCCGTTGTCGAGCAGTCGGTTGACATCGGCGTGGTTGTCGTCATATTTAATGACGAGGTAGCGGGTCGGCGTTTCTTTGATGACGGCTATGCCTCCATCGCTGAACGGTTGGGCAAATTTTACCTCAAAATAATCGTCTCTTTCTTCAATGATCAGTTGTGGTTTTTGAGCCACCAGTTCGACACTAATCGCTCTGTTTTCCTCCAAAAACAACAACGGGTGGCCAATGAGGGCATTCACCAGTTTCTCATAATTAAACCGTAATTCCTGATGGTTGCCATAATAGCCGTAGCCATAGCTTTCAATGGCGGCGATGGCTTCCCGGTCTTGGTCGGTCAGCCATTTCATGGTGGCCTCCTTCAGGCGTTTGAGGGAGACATTGCGACCTTTCGACCACCCGCCCTGCCCGAGGGTTTGTTCGATGGGCTGGATATTGCCGGTGTTAAAATTGACGAGCCAGATGAGGCGGCTTTCTTTAGTGGATTTTTTGCTGCCACTGCTTTTCTTTGGTTTCAATTGGAGGAGAGCATCCAAGTTGCGCTGCCATTTCTCTGTTTTTTGCAAAACATGCAAGGTGCTCTGTGTCCCGATAGACTCTGCTATTTGCGAAGCGATGATACCGTAGCGGGTGGCAGCGTTTTCATCTTGCTCAAATTTTGAGATAAGGGTGGCAAATTCCAAGGCCATCCATTGGTAGCCATTATCGTTGGCTCTTTGGAAAAGGCGGTATAGCTCGACGACTTGCTTATCGGTCAGGGATAGATCACACCAGTAACAGCAAGCGGCATAAAAAATCCAATCCAGTGCCGTTTCGGGCAGGAAATCAATCTGGCTTTCGGCATCCTTAACATAATTCATTTGGTAAAGGATGGCAATTTGGAGACAGGCTAAAATGGTGTCGTAGGCGCTTTCCTCTGTCTCCATGCAAAGTTGATTGGCCTGTTCGAGGTAGCCAGATCTTTTTTCTTTTAAAATGGCAAGTATGTGGGCTAAGCCATAAAAGCTCGGATGGGTTCCTTTTTTGGTTACCTCTCCTTGTTTGCTGAGCATTTTCAATCCGCCCTCAAAGGCATCGAGAGAAAATTCATTCTGGCCTAAGAAGAATGCAGCAGTCCCTTTTCTCAACAACTGCAAACCTGAAAAACTTTCTGAATCGGCCAGCTTACGGTTTTCCTCAAATTTCCCTTGTCTTGATTTCAAAAAATCCATCAAGAAGTGGCCATACTCTTTTTTCTTTGGATCAGAGAGCCATTCGTATTGTAGTAGGAAATTTTCGAATTCCTGAACGGGCTCCATGAGGCTGACCGCCTTGGTCATTATTTGGGTCAAGGCCATGTTCTGAATGTCGACCGGAAAAGTGTTAAGCCATTCCGGCTCAAAAGGCTCAAAGAAAGTGTCAAAAAAATTGGCTGCTATGAAGTCGGAAGGGTAGTAGGCCATGAGGGCGTTCACTACTTCGCTCACTTTGGGCACACTGCCATCGTAGAGCGCCAGGCGCAGTTCCCGGATGCCGGCTTTAAAAGAACGAGGCCGCATGCCATCGCGGTAAGGCAGCAATTTTTGAATGTACCGAGCGTATATTTTGAATTTGGGGTCGATTACAGCCATGCGCATCACCAGTTCCACAGGTTTTTCAGCGATGCCGATTTCATCCGAACGGGCCTTTCCCAACCAGCCACCAGCATCGAGCATTTCCCGGTAGCGATCGAGGTGGTCCATGCTGAGGGGGAGGCCACTTTCCCGCTGTACCCCGCTGCTTTTCAATATGTTTAAAAAAGTGTGGGTAGGTACGTTTTCGTAGGCGATGGACAGTATTTTCAGGATGTCCTGCTCAACTACCGACAATGCCTTGAACCGTTTGTGGAAAGTTTTTATATCCATGTAAAAAATGCGCTTACTTAGATTTTTTGAAAAGGGCGCAAAATTACGGATTGCACAAGAGGAAAGGAAGAGAATAGAAATTAAAATAAAATTGGAAATCAAAATTGGGGGTGGAGCAGGTGGCAAAATCAAATATTTTCTCCGTCACTTTCAGAGGGCCTGGTCTCATTTCTTAAGGTTAATTGGGTAACGTTTCCATTTAAATGGTATTGGCTAATTGGCTGGCCTTGCCTGGCAGTCTTTTGTTTTAAAAACAGACTTTACCAAATGAATAACCCATCCAGTAACCCTGCCCAGGGTATAGGCGCTTCCCGCTTTCAATGTAACCTTGACTGGCCTGCTGCCAAAAACGAAGGCTTTTCTTTTGCGTTTGTGAAAGCAACAGGGGGAGAAACTTATGTCGATCCTTGTTTAAAAAAAAAATGGATTTCGGGGCAAATCAAGATCTAAGTTTTTCTGATAATATTTTGCACTGAATTTAAGAGTGGCAGTGTTGTAGGAAATACAACGATCAAACAAGGTTCATGCTTGAAATTTTTTGGGCTATGAGAAATAATGAATTCAGAATTAGTTTTTAATGTTATTTAATTATAAATTTCAGCCTCAAGATATGCGCTGTCCAGTTTTTGTAGATGTCTAATTTGTTCAAGTGGCAATAAATTAGATTCAACCAAATTTTATCTGGTAATAACTTGTTGATGGCGCTCCAGGCGATATTAATATTCGGAAAATTAAAAGCATTGCAATTTTGATTAATTAAATTGTTTTGTGAAATCGAATGGGTAACGTTTTTTTTATTTCTCAGTATTAATTAGCAAGCCTTATTCCATTAAATAATTAAATGCATTTAACCTTTTCGATCAAATGATAAACAATGCCCTCCAAATTGTGGCCAAGGAGTTAAACGGCTATCTGATGCGGAAATTTCAACTCCACGAAGATAAGGCTATCTTAGAGGCCATCCTCAATGAGTCAGGAAGTGTGCCAGAAGGCAATAAAGACAAAGTGCTCATCACTTTGGTCAACTTGGAACAAGATAGTAGTCATTATCGATATTCCAATTTTCAGAAAGCTGGCGAGACTTCTAATTCCCAATATAATGTACCTTTTAATTTTAATTTGGACGTATTAATTACGGCACTTTTCAATGATTACAACGAAGCCCTGAAATTTTTATCAGAGGCTATTTATTTTTTTCAGGCCAAAAATTTATTCAACCACCAAAATACACCTGGCCTCGATCCTGATATTCAGCAACTAACTTTTGAAGTAACAAAATTAAGTTATCACGAAGTGCACAGTTTGTGGTCTGCTTTGGGAGCTAAATATATGCCCTCTGTATTGTTTAAAATGCGAATATTATCCTTTCAGGGCGACCAAGTTCAGCAAGTAATTGCTGCTGTCGGCGAGAAAGGATCGGGCGTAAATCCAACATCTAATGGTTAAATACAATAAGATTTTTACTCTTGAATGTTTGCATGGCTATTATAAAGATAATATCTACCGTGATATGATACTGCGCCCAACAGCTGCTACCGAAAATTGGATAAGGCAAAACGGTGGTGTGTTTAAGTGGGTGGCAAATAATTGGTATTTTTTACTTCCAGATACTGTTGATTTAATGGAAATAAGTAGACAGGAAAGTGCTGCCCAGTTGGAATTTACATGCCAATCCAATGATATGAATTTTATTAATTTTACAGATTTCCCTTTCAATGAATTGGGTTATTATTATTTCACTAATGAAAATAGTAATGAATTAGGAAATGTATTATTGCCATCCGTTTTTAAACCATCCGAAAATTCGAATAATGAAATTGCCCGGATTAATATTGATCTTTCAAAATTTGTTGGAAATAAAAATGCGGAGAGTCCTGTATTTACATTTTCATTTCGGCCCCGGTCAATTCCTTGGAAATATTACATTTTAAATAATTCCGGAGGAGGTGTTAAATCTTTAAGTTTAACTGGTAATGACAATGGGTTATTTTCAGGGCCAACAGAGGTGGAAATTGCTGCAATAGGAAATGCCTATTTATTTGATTCGGGAGAAAATAAAATACCAATTAAAGAAATGGGCAGCATTCGGCTTGGCCTGCAAGGAGATTTAAATGGAACAGGGAATACTGTGATAATAAGTGACCTTCCTAATGCCGGACCATCATCGTTGCAAATGGACAAAATTGAAGAGCCTGCATTGAATGCAGTAATTTACATTTACATATAGAATTCGTGTTGTGGTGAATAGGGTTTTTAGCAAAAGGGAATTGTTTGCCGATGTGCCGCAACTTGAATTAAAATACTAAATCACAGAAAATATGATTACCAACCTTAAAACTCCCGGTGTTTATATTGATGAAGTAAATGCCTTTCCGAATTCGGTGGTACAGGTAGCTACGGCAGTGCCGGCATTTATAGGATATACCCCTCAGGCAAAATACGAGGGTAAATCTTATTTATTCAAGCCAGTCCAGATTACATCTATGGCAGATTTTAACACATTCTTTGCTTACCCTAAAGGACCCAAATGCACCCACGACAACTCCCAAACAGTATGCACCGTCTTATTATGTGACTGCCCAGAAAAAAGCCCCCGCTAAAGGGGAGTATTACAATTTCAATGATACCATTTATACGGTAGAGCCTGACCCTAATACCATCTATTATTTATATAATAGTGTTAAAATGTTTTTTCAGAACGGCGGTAGCCAGGCTTATATCGTGTCGGTAGGTACTTATGGCCCGCCAAGTGGTTCGCCTATTAATCCAGGTGATCAGATCACTAATGGCAATGTGAAATTGGCCGACCTACAGCAAGGGCTGGAGGCATTAAAAAAAGTGCCAGAGGTGACCATGTACATCATGCCGGAAGGCACTTTGCTTTCGGCTGCTGAAAATAGCTCTTTAATGGAAGATATGTTGCTGCAGTGTAATAGCATGCAAACGGCGGTTTCTATTTTCGATATAAAAGGTGGGGCAGAACCGGATCCCATCCTTTGGCAACAAGACATTCAAAATTTTAGGAACAGCACAGGCAACAATTTTCTAAAATATGGAGTAACCTACTACCCTTTTTTGAAAACCACTGTCACGCCCATCGGCGACATTGATTATACAGGCATTAATGGCGGCAATATCAGTGCATTGGAAGGCGTGTTGAACCCACCCAATGCACCAAACACCCAAGCTGCTGGCATTATCAACTCGATAAAGAGCGGAAATTCACTTTCTGTTTCCCAAAATAACAGCGCACTTTCGACCGCCAGTAAGACTTATCAGCAAATCCTAAAAATCATTCAGGACAAGGTTAATATCCTGCCTCCAAGCGGGGTCATGGCTGGCGTTTACACTTTGGTGGACAGTACGGAAGGTGTTTGGCATGCCCCCGCCAATGTCACCCCAATTGGGGTAACAGACCTGACTTTGCGAATAGACGATGAGTCGCAAGAGGGGCTAAACGTGGATGCAGTAAGCGGCAAGTCAATCAATGCGATACGCTATTTCAATGGGCAAGGGGTACTTGTTTGGGGGGCAAGGACATTGGATGGGAACAGTCAGGATTGGAGATATGTCAATGTACGCAGGACCGTGACAATGATCGAACAATCGATCAAGTTGGCGCTGCAGGCTTATGTGTTTGCCAATAACGATTCTAATACGTGGTCAAGCGTTACCAGCATGTTAGAAAATTTCCTGACCAACGTTTGGAAAGAGGGGGGCTTGCAGGGCACTAATGCCAACGATGCTTTTACAGTGAAGTGCGGCCTTGGCCAAACAATGACTGCCCAGGACATTCTCGATGGCTACCTGCGGGTATCGGTATTTCTTGCCGTCACGCATCCAGCTGAGTACATTGTTGTAACTATCGAGCAAGAGCTTGCTAAATCATGATCAGAATAGTTGTAGAAGTTAGTTTATGGTATTCCTTACCTACGAAGCGATTTAAACTTTTTTCATTGAGGAAGATTTGGCTCAAAAACGTGTCGGACACTTTCTTCTGCAATAGACTACGTTGCTTAATTTCCTCTAAGGAGGCTATTTAACGAAGTGTCCGACACGTTTCCCCTTTAAAAAATAAAAGTTTAAATCGCTTCTACATCAAAAAGGGGTAAAACGACTTTTAAACTGTTTATTTAAAATAATAAAAACATAATATTATGGCTAATGATGAAACCCAGCAAGGCACTCCGTGGCCCGTACCCAAGTTTAGGTTTTCAGTAGATTGGGGAGATGTACAAAAGAACATTTCTTTTCAAGAGGTTTCTGGTTTGGAAACCGAAACCCAAATCATTGAATACCGGCATACTAACAGTCCACAATTTTCAACCGTAAAAATGCCGGGTATTGGTAAGTATGGCAATGTGACCATGAAGCGGGGCATTTTTGCCAACGACTCCCTTTTTTGGAAATGGTACGACCAAATAAAAATGAATACCATCAAACGGCAAACAGTGGTAATCAACCTACTTGATGAGAAAGGAGGCGTGGTTGTTACTTGGACACTCAACAATGCCTGGCCTACAAAAATTACCAGCACCGACCTGAAATCGGATGGTAACGAAGTGGCTGTAGATACGATAGAGATCGCCCATGAAGGTTTGACCGTGAAATATGGAGGCTCATAAAAATGGCAACATCCAATAATGCTTTTTATCCGCCTGTGTCTTTTAGTTTCTTGGTAAGCATTCAGGGAATTAAAAGTAACGCCGAAGCCGCTTTTCAAGAAGCCTCGGGCATTGATATGGAGATGGGCGCAGAAGAGGTAGTTAGTGGGGGTGAAAACCAATTCAAATACCAGCTGCCCACTAAGGCCAAGTTCAATAACTTGGTGCTGAAAAGGGGGCTGATACCAAAAGAATCAGCCTTGGCTACTTGGGCAGCCGAAACCCTTTCGGGCGGATTGTCTACCCCGATCACTACCAAAACCATTATGGTTGGACTGATGGATAGCAATCGGGAAATACTGGTAAGTTGGAGCTTTTTTAATGCTTACCCTGTAAAATGGAATATTTCTGATTTTAAATCCATGGAAAACAGTTACGTCGTGGAGACCATCGAATTTGCTTATAACTATTTCAAAAAAAATAGCTGATACTTTTAGAAATAAGAGAATTGGTCATACGCACTAAAATCGTTACCGAAAAAGTACAGCAAGAACCGACGGCGACATTTGCTGGCCCGTTGCAACGAAAAGAATTGGGCGCTTTCTAAAAATAGTGTACCAATATAACGGTGAAATACACAGCCCCAATTATTTTAAACTGAATTGGGGGCAGAATTACTGACTAGTGGTTTTGAAAAGGCGTTAAATGGTTACAGCCTGCCCGGTACATTTTTTAATATTTAAGACGATAAAAAAATACCCGTGCTGACCAAATAAATAACGACATTGACTCATTAGAACGTTCTCTGTTTTTAGATGTGAATATTGAAGAACGAAAAATTTCAAAAACAAAAGTAATATTGGAAGAAGTATTGGGGAGGTTTAAAAATGACCCTACTGTCGTGCAATATGATTTTGAAAAAAAGAATAAATACATGGAACAGGAAATTTATGTACAAAATGCTGGACTGGTTATTTTTCAGGCCTACCTACCTTATTTTTTCAATCAATGTGATTTATTTGATGACAACAAGTTTAAATCTGATCAGGCTGCACAACGTGGGGCTTTGTTGCTGCAATATATTTACAATGATAAAGAAGGTATTAATGAAGAGGAAATGGTGCTCAATAAATTGCTTTGCGGGCTGCCAATAGAAGAGGTGCTACCAAACGAATTTGTGCCAACCGAAAAAGAAAAAGAAATAATTTCTCAAATGTTTGATGCTATTATTTCGCATTGGGTAATAATTAAAAATAGTTCCCACCAAGGTTTTAGGGAGTCATGGCTAAACCGTGCCGGAAAACTGGTAAAAAAAGAAGATGCATGGGAATTGACCGTGGAGCAAAGAGCATTCGATGTGCTATTGGACCAAATCCCATTTTCTATTAGCCCGGTTCGGTTCAGTTGGATGAGCGAGCCAATCATCGTGATCTGGAGATGAATACATTAAATGTAAATGTCGCTGCATGGGGAAAAGAACTGCACTGGTTTTCTGCCGTGCTCCTATAATTGCTTAAAACTTAAAGTAGCCGAGCATCAGCAACTGTTTCTAATCGCGATGCAGTAAAACAATGTTTCGTAAGGTTTTGATTTTTAAAAATATCGGATATTCGCTCCATGCTTTTGTCCTACCTACATAAAAACGAAACCGAAGCCGGCTGCGACGAGGCTGGCCGGGGCTGCCTCGCTGGTCCCGTTTTCGCTGCCGCCGTTATTTTGCCAAAAAAATTCAAGCATCCATTATTAAATGACTCCAAACAATTGACCGAACTGCAAAGGGATGCCCTACGCCCCATCATCGAAAAAGAAGCTATCGCATGGGCCGTGGTCAAACTTGAACCAGTGGAAATTGACGAACTGAACATCCTCTGGGCTTCCGTCGAAGGCATGCACCGGGCTATCAAACAGTTGGCCGTCCAACCAACCAGCCTCCTCATTGACGGCAACCGGTTCAAGCCTTTTCCAAACATCCCGCATCATTGCATCGTCAAAGGCGATGGAAAATATTTGTCCATCGCCGCTGCTTCCATTTTGGCGAAAACCCACCGGGATGAGTACATGAATAATTTGGCAAAAAAATACCCCGAATATGGCTGGCAAAAAAACAAGGGCTACCCCACCAAGGCACACCGGGAAGCGATCCGGCTGCATGGGGCAACTCCACACCACAGGATGTCGTTCCGGCTGTTGCCAGAGTAAGGGCCGGAGGAGTTGTTTTAAAATTGAGTAAACTATTTGAAGTTATACTACTTGGTCAGCCCTAATAAATCGTTGGAATAAAAATGAAAATTCTCATCGCCCCTGACAAATTCAAAGGATCGTTAACGGCCAGTGAAGTGGCCGAAGCGGTAGCAAAAGGCATCCGTCGCTTCGATCCATCTATTGATTGCATTCTCCATCCCCTTGCCGATGGTGGCGATGGTTCATTGTCTATCCTCGGTGCATACTTGGATTTGGAGAAAATAACCTTGGAGGTCTCCGGGCCGCTTGGCGATTCTGTAATCGCTGCTTATTTCCGTTCTGGCAAGACTGCTTTCGTTGAACTCGCCGATGCTGCCGGGCTGGTGCTATTGGCCCCCGAAAAGAGAAATCCGCTACTGACCACTACTTTCGGCGTGGGTCAACTGATGCATCATGCCATCCAAAATGGCGCCCGAGAGATATATCTTTTTTTGGGTGGGAGTGCTACCAATGATGGCGGTGCAGGCATTGCCCAAGCACTTGGTTTTCAGTTTTTGGACAAAAAGGGCGAAACTGTTTTTCCCATCGGGAAAAACTTAATCGAAATAGATCAAATCATAGCGCCTACAGATAAGGTGCTTGAAGGCGTTCTGTTTTACTGCCTTTGTGATGTGCAAAACCCTCTGCTCGGGAAGAGCGGGGCCAGCCATGTTTACGCTGCACAAAAAGGGGCATCCAGCAAAGACATCACAATGTTAGAAGCTGGTATGCAGCAGTTTGCCAAAGCCATTGAGAAACATACTACCATTGATGTCTCGACCCTTCCGGGCGGTGGTGCAGCAGGTGGCGTGGCAGCCGGCATGTCGGGATTGCTCGGTGCCGAAATCAAAAGTGGGATCGATACTTTTTTAACATTGACCCATTTTGAAGAACAGGTAAAAAATGCCGACCTCATCATCAGCGGAGAGGGCAAACTCGACTCGCAAACGCTCGAAGGCAAGGTGATCAACGGCGTGATGAACATTTCCCAAAAACACCAAAAGCCCTTGCTGTTGGTAGTCGGTCAATCAGAGTTGGATAAAGAAACGCTGGCAGACGAAGGCATCCTCGATGTGCTGACGGTGATGAGTCGGTGCGCTAGTGTGGGGGAGGCGGTGGCCCATGCAGGGAACATCATTGAAATGTTGGTCTTTGATTATTTCAATGCGTCAACTACTGCCTAACAGAAGTTTCTTTAAAGGATGAGCTAGAAAGTGGCCCGAAAAATGATCGGACAATTAAGTTACTGACTGCTCAGCCGAGTGGGTTTTAAGGGGCGGCGTCGTTCCGACGCATCGGAACGACGCCGCCCCTTAAAAACCGCGGAGGAGCACACGATGGGGATGCAAAAAGCGATAATCATGCTGCTCCGCATTTTTTGAATTTATTAGACTTCAAAGTATAACCCCCAATCAAAAGATTTCTTTTTCCTTTCTTATATCGGCTTTTCATATTTCTACCAACCTCCGATATTTGCCGCGTTTTGCCGATCAGGGTAAACCTCTGCTCCGTAAACCCGTTTTATTTTAATTTTTCAAAATATACCGCACCAACCTGCATTTCGCTATTAGCCGATTGCCAACAGCTAACTGCCAACTGCCGACAGCGGACTGAATAATGACTGACTATTCTTTTATTGCCAACGCACACCCCTCTTACATTGACTCACTTTACGAACAGTTTCGGGAGAACCCCGACGCCCTCGACGAAAGCTGGCGGCTCTTTTTCCGTGGTTTCGACTATGGGTTTAATGAGGAGGCAACAAACGGGATGGCCGCTTCAAACGGAGCCCCTGTCACCCCCGGACAAATTGACCTCGACGAGTTGCGGGTGCTGGCGCTCATCATCGGTTACCGCAACCGCGGGCACTTGAAATCCACCACCAACCCCGTCAGGGACCGCATCGACCGGAAGCCATTTTTGGCTTTGGAGGATTTCAGCCTGACTGAAAAAAGCTTGGATAAAAAATATGTGGCGGGCAAAGAGATTGGCCTCGAAAATGCCACGCTGCAAGAGATTATCGACAGGTTGAAGCGGGTGTACTGTGGCAACATCGGTTTTGAGTTTCATCATATCCAAGACCGCAACAAGCGCCGCTGGTTGAGGGACCGCATCGAAAAAGTAATCCCCGACAAACAGTTCGATCTGTCGTTGGACGAGAAAAAACGCATCCTCGAAAAACTCAACGGCTCTACTATTTTCGAGCAATTTTTAGGGAAAAAATATGTGGGGCAAAAACGCTTTTCCCTCGAAGGTGGCGAAACGACCATTGCTGCCCTCGATGCCATCATCACCGCAGCGGCGGACGACCGGGTTGAGGAAGTCGTGATCGGGATGGCGCACCGCGGCCGCCTCAACGTGCTGGCCAATATCATGGGCAAAACGTACGAGCAGATTTTTAGCGAATTTGAAGGGGAAATGCCGGAGGACATGAGTTTTGGCGACGGCGACGTGAAATACCACCTCGGTTTTTCTTCTTTGGTGAAAACCCCGCACGGCAAAGAGATTTATTTAAAATTGACCCCTAACCCATCGCACCTCGAAGCAGTGAACCCAGTGGTGGAAGGTTTCTCCCGTGCCAAAGCAGACGTGCTTTACAAGTCTGATTACGACCGCATTTTGCCCATCCTCATCCACGGAGATGCAGCCGTGGCCGCACAGGGTATTGTATACGAAGTGATCCAGATGAGCCACTTGGAGGGTTATTACACTGGTGGCACCGTCCATTTTGTCATCAACAATCAGATCGGTTTTACTACCGATTGGCAGGATGCCCGTTCGTCGACCTATTGTACGTCGGTGGCGAGCGTGGTGCAGGCGCCCGTTTTTCATGTGAACGGCGATGATCCGGAAGCCGTCATTTTTGCTTGCAAACTGGCCTTCGAATACCGTCAATTATTCAATAACGATGTGTTCATCGACATGGTCTGCTACCGCAAACATGGCCACAACGAGGGCGATGACCCGAAATTTACCCAACCCCATCTTTACAGCCTGATTGATAACCACCCCGACCCGCGGGCGATTTATAGCCAACGCCTTGCCGAACGGGGCGACCTCGAAAAAGCCATTTCCGAAAAAATGGAAAAGGAGTTTTGGGATGAATTGCAGGCGCGGTTGGACAATGTCAAGCAAAACAAACTGCCCTACGTTTACCAAGAGAGCGAAGAGGCTTGGCGGCTTTTGAAGAAAACGACCGAACCCGAGGATTATGAAATATCCCCTGAAACGGGTGTGGACGAGAAGACCATTAAAACCATTTTAAAACACCTCCATACGCTGCCCAAGGATTTCCAGCCCGTCAGCAAAATCAAGCGGATTTTGAAATCCTCGCAAAAGCTGGTGAATGAAGGAAAACTCGATTGGGGCTTGGGCGAGCTGACCGCTTACGGCACTTTGCTATTGGAAGGCAACGACGTGCGCCTCAGCGGACAAGATGTGCGCCGGGGTACTTTCTCCCACCGCCATGCCGTGCTGGAAGATGAAACCACCGACCTCGAATACAACCGCCTCAATACCATGCAAGAAGGTCAGGGGCGCTTCCGCATTTTCAACTCCCTGTTGTCGGAATATGCGGTGTTGGGTTTTGAATATGGCTATTCCCTCGCCCGGCCCGATGCCCTCGTGATTTGGGAAGCGCAGTTTGGCGATTTCTTCAACGGTGCACAGGTGATGGTCGACCAATTCATTGCCGCTGCCGAGAGCAAATGGCGCCGGATGAGCGGTCTTTGCATGTTCCTCCCGCACGGCTACGAAGGCCAAGGCCCTGAGCACTCCAGTGCCCGAATCGAGCGCTTCTTGCAGCTCTGCGCCAACTACAACATGACCGTTGCCAACGTGACGACCCCGGCCAATTTGTTCCACCTGTTGCGTCGGCAGATCGCCCGCCCGTTCCGCAAACCATTGGTGCTGGCGACGCCTAAAAGTGGCTTGCGCCACCCCGATTTTGTCTCCGAAATAAAAGACTTCACCACCGGTACCCGCTTCCAAGAAATCATCGACGACCCGACCGCCAACAAGGCAAAAGTGAAAACCCTGCTGCTCTGTTCCGGCAAAATCGCTTATGATTTGTTGGAGAAAAAACGCAACGACAAACGTGACGATGTGGCCGTCGTCCGCTTGGAGCAACTGTACCCGCTGCCGGAAAATCAGTTGGAGGCGATCTTTAAAAAGTACGCCAAGGCCCAAGTCCGTTGGGTGCAGGAAGAACCCGCCAACAACGGCGCCTGGATGCACATCCTTTTCCACCTCTGCGAAAAATACCCGATGAAATTGGTGAGCCGCCCAGCGAGTGCTTCGCCAGCGACTGGTTACAAGAAAAAGCACGATGCACAGCAAGTGGAGATTATGGAAAAGGCGTTTGCGAAGTGATGATGGGGGAAGGAGAGTTCCTTTCGTTTTGCATTTGCCCCGAAGCCCTAAAGGGAAGTACAGCACAGTAACTGATAATCAGAAAGTTATAAATCGATACTGTACTCCCCTTTAGGGGTCGGAGGTAATCGCATAAAACCGACAAACCTCTGTATCAAACACCCCACTGAAAAATAAAAACATGAACGCAGTAGAAACCGTCAAACAATACTACCACCACTTCAACCAAAAGAACTGGCAGGGCATGCTCGACCTGCTCCATGCCGACATCCGGCACGAAGCCAATCAGGGCGATACCCGGGTGGGCAAGCAGCTCTTCACTGAGTTTTTGGCGCATATGGACAGGTGCTACGAGGAAACCCTAACCGATATGGTCTTTTTCAGCGAATCATCCGATAGCCGGGTGGCGGTCGAGTTTGTCGTCAATGGCACTTACAAGGGCACTGACGGTGATCTGCCCGAGGCCAAAGGACAACAATACGTGCTGCCCGCCGGGGCTTTCCTCGAACTGAAGGACGGCCTGATTGTACGGGTGACCACCTACTACAACCTGCCCCTTTGGATCAGCCAAGTTTCAAAATAATTCATTTTACACAAAAAACGACCAATAGCCATTTAGCACTTTTTCCAGCGGGCCGGATCGACCTATTCGCATTTGCCATAAGCCTGCTCGGCCCGACAAGGTTTAAGGGCGGCGACGTCCCGACCCATCAGGACGTCGCCGCCCTTTAAAACCCTGTTGATTACACACAGAATATTTCATTGGAAACGAGTTGTTTACAGGGGCGTAGCCCCGAACCCGTTTGTAGAGAAAGGTCAAAAAGTGCTTTGGAGGGGCGTAGCCGGCCCGAATGACCTTATCGGGAGTTTTCGGGCGGGGGCTACGCCCCTGAAAGTCAGGCACTTATTCTGTGGCCAATCAACAGCCTTTAAAACGCCTGAGGCAGGCTGCTGGAATGTTGCCAAATGAACAGAATATGCACCCCCGCATTTTATGGTTGTTTTTTGCGTAACAACAGAAATAAGATGGAATTCAAACGCTATTTCGGCCAACAGATCAGCGAGGTGCTGACCTCGCTCGGGGAACTCAGGATCACCGTGTTCAGGGCGTACCCCTATTTGTACGAAGGCAGTCTCGACTACGAAAAGAACTACCTACAGACCTACGTGAACTCCCCGGAAGCCATGCTTTTTTCCGTATGGGATGGTCCACAAATGGTCGGGGCCACCACCTGCATCCCGCTGCGGGACGAAACCGAAGAGGTGCGGGAGCCTTTTGAACAAGCAGGCCTGCCCATCGACAGCATTTTCTATTTCGGGGAAAGCATCCTCCTGCCTGCCTACCGGGGCAAGGGCCTCGGCAAACGTTTTTTCGCTGAGCGGGAACAGCACGCCGCTTCATCGGGCCGCTACCAACGCACCTATTTCTGTGGGGTGGAACGCCCGGACGACCATCCCCTCCGACCAGCGAACTACCACCCCCTCGACCCCTTCTGGAAAGCACAAGGCTACCAACCCGCAGGACTCGTCAGCTACTTCCAATGGCTGGACATCGGCGAGGCAGCGGAGACGGAGAAAAAAATGAATTATTGGTGGAAGGGGATTGGGTGAGGAGGGCATGAATCAAAAGCGCTGTACGGTCTTGCATACACGGCGTGCGACCGCATAGGGAGCATGACCGTTGTATGCGTTGTTCTCTGCTGTTTTCTTTTTTAATTTCCTTTTAACAATTTCGGAAGCTCTACTTCAAAAAAACTTTGAACAGTATCATTTCTTAGGAGTTCGACAAAACCTGTTCCGACGATTTTTCCAAGAAACAACATTTTAAAATCTTTCTTACTTAATTTAGTCGCATTTCCTTTCATGCTTTCTATTTCTTCAAAAATTATTTGCTGACCTAATCCAAGTTTATTGAGTTCTTCCAAAATAATATCAATCTTGGAGTAAACATCTTTTAATTCTTCAGAACTAAACTTTGCATTTTCTCCAATAGCATTTTCTCCAATTAAATTAGCAGATTGATAATCTAATTCTTCTTGAGTGAAAAAAATTGCGTTTCTATGAGTTTTTGAAAAATGACAAGTTTCAGGTGTTGCTGTACATTTATCCTCGTGGTCTTTTAACTTCTCTTCTATCGCATTTACAACTGCTTCAAGAAAGTCAATTTTATTTTTCGGTTTTCTGTAAACATCTAATTCGTATTGCAACTTGTTTACATAGTCTCTATCACTAAATGTGTAATCTGTGATATTGTCTGCAAACTCTTTAGCTTTTTCTATAAAATCTCCCATTAAATTTGTTTTTGAGCTTAATTTTTGACTTATTTTTTTAATCAGAACGGAACAGCACCCATTAATTTTTATATCCAATGTTTCCAAACTCTTCCCTTTAATTTCAATTGTCGGCACTTGATTATGAATTCTACAATGGATGTTTTTTATACTCTTAATTGCTTCATCTTTTGCTGCTTTTACAGATTCATTGATTATTGAATCATCTATGCTGTCAAGTGAATTCTTCTTGATTCTCCTATACTTAAAATTGTCTTTAATTATAGCCATATCAAGAATGCTTAATTAAATTTGATTGAAGCCATGTCGAATAATATCTTAAAAATGGTAAAAGTTCTGATGAACTAAAGTTTGCAACTTCACCTCCTCCGAATTCAGCAGGTTTAGTAAATACTATTCGGTCTATAAGGAAATCATCGGTTTCTGAAATTATCTCAATACTAAAATGTGCAATTGAATTTCTTAAACCATGAATCAAATCTCTCAATCTCGTTATGTTTGGATTTATTGTCGTATCAATAAGCCCCATTTCCATTTTTAATTGTTTTGTCATTCTATGATTTGGAATATGACTAAACACTCTTTCTTTTGGCATTACTATAACTCCAAGCATACAATTTATCAATAAAGTGTAATTGTACTGTTCTTTAAATTCATATTGATGGAGTATTGATTCGTATTGGACTATTAGATGTAATGTCCTTTCAACGAAATCATGCTCAATTTTTTTATAGTTGCCCATTTTATTTTTTTTTCTAATAGCAGAGAACGGTCTTGTATATGCGGCGTGACCAGCTTTTGCTGGGCATGACCGTCATATACGTTGTTACCTTCCGTTTTTATTTTTTATTTCATTTTCAATCATTTGTAAAACTGTCGAAACTTTACCTGCATATTCTTTATTTCCCATTTCGCTATTGAAAAATTCATTTTCTAAACTTTCGGTTAAATTGTCTCTTTCAAGTAATTCCACAAATTCGTGTTTTCTGTCTTTTCCATTTAATTTAACTTTCTTTCCTGAGTAAAGTATTTCATTTCCATTCATGTAGAAGAATTCGACGAAATTATTTAAAGCGATTTTGTTCTGGGGGAATTCCCACATCTTTATTAATTCTTCGATTTCAAAATAATTGAGATACGATTCAAAATCTTCTATCCGAATTTCGTTTTTTGAATGATTGACTAACTCTTTCCAATCTATTTCAACAAATTCTTTTATTCGTATTTGTTCTTCTAAATTCCAATCTTCCCAATTTGCATGTTTCAACTTGTTGTGGATTGTATCTAAATCTATCCAACCATTTATTTTGTCTTCTTTGTAAATTTCAATTATTCTTGGCAGAAAGTGTTTGTAATTTTCTTCATTTCCCCAAGTTGTCATTGCTTTGCCGTTATAAAATCCTAAATCATCGGCAGTCAATTCTTGAAGCGACTTTGAATATATTTTTTGCTCATCTTCATCAGAAATACAGCCACAAGGACATTTTTCAATCTTTCCATTCAATTGGTATTTATTGAATGTTTTATAAAGATTTTCAATGTTCTCTTTTGCTGTCATTTTTTCTTTTTTAATGGAAGGTAACTACAATGTTCACGCAATATTGCGTGAACACCGCTTATCCGTTGTTTCGTATTTAATCTATCAGATGTATAAAGAAAATGAAAATCAGCTCCATACATATCTATTTTTCCATATCGATTTTAATCAAGCAGATCAACTACGCATGTCTTGTGGCAAACCGCTTTACCGCCATCCCGTTTTCAATAAGTAGTTGGACAAATTAAAATGAAAATCAAAATCAAAATGAAAAACGGGATTTACCTGCCTAATTAATTGACAACCAATTGATTTTAGTAAATGGGTTTTTATTTTTATTTCTATTTTAATTTACTGCTTAAGTTTTCCCACGATATTAAAATGAAAAATACAGGTAATAAAATATAAGTGTGTATTCAGGGCTGCAAGAAAATAATAATCCCCCAATAAAACAAGCCCACTGCGAAAAAAGCAGGGGCCAACCACCGGGGATTATTCCGTCCGGGGATTTGTTGCACCGTATTGTGGGGGAAATAATTTAGTTTCGCCCACAAATGGGAGGTGTGGATATTTTTGTTCCGAAATAAGTGTTTTTTAGGAACAAAAATATTCAGGATAACCCACAACTGTCTGTTTTTCAAAAAATTACCTTTTTGTCGTAAAACCTGCCCTTTTGAAATTGGCAACATTCTTTCTTAGCAAGGGCAAATTAATATCCTATGAAATCGATTTTGTTTTACCTGTCTGTTTTTTGTTTCCTCTTTTTTAGCTGTATTAAAGGCAAAGACGATTGCGGCAAACCCCGACAAGACAACAACCCAGAAGTTTTTATCAACATGGTTGGCACGGGTGAGTTTTGTCCTGAAGTATCGGAGGGCTTTACCTTGTTTCTGGATTGGTCCTACATCACCGGTGACGATGCCGGCAACCGGAAGTTTGCCTTCGAAGGGACAGAGGGGTTCGATGTTTTAACGGGTAGCGTTAGCGGTAGCGAATCGTCCAAAATCACCTTGGTGGCAAGGAAGGATTCACCTGCCGAGGCAACCATCGAAGTGTATGCCTACAATGATTGTGGCGAGAGCAACCGGGGAATTGCCAAAGTTAAAGTCCGCAAAGACCCACCTTACGTATTTGAACCTCGGCTTGATCTACCAACACGAATCACGCAGGCCGCTACTTTTACTTATGATGGCAAAGGTTATGTTATTGGAGGTTTGAGGGGGAACCTGCCAAATGGCTATACTAACTGGGTATATGACCCTACTGATAATTCTCTGGAAGAACTTTCACCATCCGTTATCGGATCGCCACAGAGTGCAGCGGTGATAGGTGATACGGCCTATCTGGTGGGGAATGGCGGGAGGTACATCCAAGTCTATCATATTCCGACCAATGCGATGGTGAGGTTTATGGACTTTCCGAATATGGAGCAAGACCCGTTTTACCATATTGTTAGTGCTTTTGCCGTAGGTAATAAAATCTACATTGGGCCAATTGCTCCATTTGCCAATATTAAATCATATAATATTGTTACGGGTGAATTTAAAAACGAAACCGCCATGACCCAAATGGCAGGAGTGCCCGGTAAGTCTGCTTTTTATCTGGACAACCGGATTTATTATTTTTATGATTCAGGGCCTGGGTTTGTGTACAATCCGACATTGAATACCCTAAATACATTTACCACCCCATTTGAAGGGTTTAATAATGTGGTGACTTCTTATGTGGTCAATGGTAAAGCATACGTCGTTGCCTCTGACGGCCATTATACTTTCAATCCAACGGATAATACTTTTACCAAAATAGAAATATTCAACGGGAACAATTGCTTCGCACTGGGCTGGAGCGGTTTCGACTGGTACACCTCCAACTTTGTTATTGGCGACCGGGTATATTATGTTGGTGGGCAAGATGATAAAATGGGAGGAGGGAAGGATTATTTTTTTGGTGCAAGATTTTAAATTAAAACCCTAAACCGGTACATCATACCGTGTAATTTAAATTTGCTTTAATTTTTCCCCTGCCAGTGGGCCGGACGATTCACCTCGCCTTGAGGCATGAGACTGCTCGGCCCAACGGGATTTTACGGGGCTGCGTCGTCCCATGCATCGGGACGACGCAGCCCCTTAAAACCCCTTGAGGAGCACCCCGAAGCAAGTTCGGGGCATGCTGTCCGGGCGTTACCAAAAGAGCGACTTTTCCTGCTCCGCATTTTTTAAACACACTTAAATTACGTAGTAATAATGAGTAACATGCAAAATATAGCCATTCTGATTTCTTTGTTTCTATTTGGCAATGCTGGGTTTGCCCAAAACTTTACCCGTTTTGCGCCTTATACCGAGCAGGCATTATATGTCGGTGCTACCGTAGATGTGGCCATTCAGCCTGATGGTTCGATGGCCTTTAGTACGTTTAACCACTCTTTTGGGCATGTCGTATTTCGAAGCCCAGATGGCGTGCTTACGAATTCCGGTACCTATAAATGCGGCAACGATATTCCTACCGTTAGACGCATACTTCCTCATCCAGATGGCGGGTATTACCTTGTTGGCTATCACCAACATTTTATGGATGAGCCCCTGTGCCCAAACTTCCATTTCGATACTTTAAATATGTCGGCGACCCCCGATATCTGGGTGTTGCGGATCGATGCAACGGGTGTGGTCATTTGGGCGCAAAGTGTTGGCGGTTCAAAACAGGATGGAATGAACGACGCCGTGGTTTGTCAGGATGGTGGCCTGGCCATCTTCGGGCATACCAATTCGAATGACGGTGACATTTCCAATACCGACAATCCACCAAATGGATTTTTCAATGCGCCCTGGATGGCAAGGCTGTCCCCGGAAGGGGACGTATTATGGGATTTTCAAGCCCCTTGGTCTTTGTCAAGTTCTAATTATATATTCAACGGCCTCGAACTCTCCGATGGCAATTTCATGGTTTTTTCTGTGGAGAATAACGGTTATGTGGAAGCGTACAAACTATCTCCTGACGGAGAAGAGCTGGCGCATTATACGATTCTTTTGCCAGTGCTTGTTCAGGGCTTTAACAGGGTGTTGCCTTATGGTACGGATAAGATAGTGCTGGGTGGCACCGGAGAGATGGTGCCGGGTTCTTTTAACAGAGCGGCCTATCTATTAGTCATTGACACAGATGGCAATAAATTGGGGGACAAGTTTCTGCCAGATTCTTTTCAGGACCATTATTTTGAAGCCATGTTTATTGATGATGATGAAGTCATCGTTGCCGGGTCTTTTTACGATTATGATTTTGTGTCCATTGCTGCGCTCCAATTGCCCGTTTTGGCTGTAAATAGTTTTCAAAAATTTCAGTCGAGTGCGGTGCCCTATGTCCGGAGTATTTTTAAAATAGATGATAACACCATTGGTGTGCAAACCAATATCGAGTCGGATTACGCTTTCCAGTGGATGCAGGGCAACGGCTCACTTCAAGGTTATGTCGAATTTAAAGAATGTGATTTGACACCCGATTTTACGTGGCAGAATACCGGTAATAATGCCGTTCAGTTTTCCAATAATTCGGGGAGCAGTGCCATTGATTTTACTTGGGATTTTCAGGGCATGGGGAGTTCTTTTTCCGAAAACCCATCCTTCACTTTTCCATCCGTAGGAACTTATAATGTATGCCTTTCTGTTGCCAACCAATTGCTTTGTGCCGCTGAGGTATGCAAAGAAATAACGGTTGGACAGACCTCCACCGAAAATCCCTTTTTTGAAAATGTCAGTGTTACTACCACGGAAAACAAAGTGACAGTTGTTGGTTTAGAAAACAAAATTGATTTAGAAATCTACAATGCCGACGGCCGCTTAATGAAAAGAGAAATAGCGACGAAAGGGATTTATAGTACTGATATTTCCGCTCTTAATACCGGGATTTATTTTTTAGTTCTAAAAAATGAAGTGGACTTAAAAACGGTTCGGTTCGTTCGGTTTGCACCCTGAATATGTTTAGTCAAATAAAGCTTTGAGCTCTAATTTCAACCTGTGGCCAATTATAGATAATGACTTTTAAAATTAAAATTGGCCATTTAAAGGTGACACCCTTCGAAAAAAGCAGGCCTGCCCATCGACGGCATTTTTTATTTCGGGGAAAGCATTCTATTGCCTGCCTACCGGGGCAAGGGTATGCATTGAGCCTGTTGTCAAACTCATTCTATATTGTCAATAAATTTATTTTCAAATTCGTAAAGCCCATAAAATCAACTTCATTTAAATGATGATGAAAGTTAAAATGTTGCCAAAATTGAGTTTATCAACAGCCACCATTGTTCTGCTCAGTTTTTATTTTCCACAATATTTATTTTCCAATTTTTCCATGTCTTTGGTGTACGGATGAGGATATAATTCATTAACCTTTATTCCCTTTTTCATCCATTTACATCCTTCATTTTCTTTCCCCATTGCCAGAAAAATCATACCCTTATTTAGATAAAGAAGACCATAGTTTTCATCCAATTTTATAGCGTCATTCATCAACTCGATTGCTTTGGAATAATTTTTTTTCTTAGCAGTCACCTTCGCCAAAATTATTAATGCTTCAATTGATTTAGAATCAAATTTTACAGCCTTTTTGGCTTCAATTTCTGATTCGTCAATGTTTCCCCATTCATATAGAATGATTGCCCTGTTTGCATAAATTGGTGATTTTTCTGTTTCATCTTCTAAGTTTCTTGTCAGAATCAATGCTTTCTCTGATTCTTTGAATGATTCTTCAAGATTTCCCAATTCTAAATCTGACCATGACTTATTAGTCCATCCACAGAAATTATCATAATCGATTTCAATCGTTTTTTCTGCAAATTCTTTCCCTAATAAAAAATTTCCTTTCTTATTCATCAGGTACGACAATGAACAATAATATTCTGGTTCTTTTGGATTTATTTTTATTGCTTTTCTAATATCTTGTTCCGCTCCTTCAAATTCACGTAACTCCGTTTTTGCTCGCCCTCTTAAAATTAATGCTTCATGATTTAATGAATCTTTGATTAGTATTTTATTGCAATTTTCAATTACATCTTCGTATTGCCTATTCTTAAAATCGACTTCTATTCCATCTATCGATTTATTTGCACATCCTAAATGCAAAATCGTAATAATTAGTATGATGAATTTATTTCTCAGTTTTTCTCTTTTTTTTAATTGAGCAGAACGTCCCGTGCAGCCGCAGTTGCCAGCTTTTGCTGGCAATTGACGGCTGCACTTTGTTCCAGCCAGCCTTCTTTTTTATTCATTTATTCCCAAATGATACTTCTTTACCTCTTCTAATGATAAAACATGTTCTGATGGCAAATCAGTCCATGTGAAATCTGAATTATCTTTCCCGAAATCAGTCACATATTTATGATTATTGATAAAGGTTTTCTTTTTGTTTTTATGAATTCTATGAGTTGAAACGACTTCTAACTTTAACTTCTTATCTACGGTTTCTGGTCGTAAAACAATGTTTTGTCCTTTATAGCCAGAAGGTACACTTGGAAAGGCAATTCCTTCAATTGGAAAACCATCTAATTCCCATCGTCTATCATGAAGCAGCAATTCTGTGTATGCAACTGAAATCTTGTAATCCCAATTATTTTCTATTTCTTTCGCAAATTCTGAACTAAAAAATTGGATTTGCTGCAAACCTAATTCCCGTAACGGATTAGTTGAAAGCTGTTTCATTTGATATTCAAAGGCTCTCCTCGTATCAGGATTATTTATTATCGCTTTGTCATCAAAAACTATTTCAATTACCAATATTTCTTCTAAAACCCTCCAACGACTTACTGTAACTAACTCACCTTCGATATTGATAGATTCTGGGTTTTTAACTAATTCACTTGTCTCTAAAATTGATGTTAATCTTTGCTGAGGAATTTCTGTACTATCAATCGCTCCATAAAACATTACTTGATGGGGTTTATTTGCTCTTCCGTATTGAGTAAGAAAATTATCAATTACATTCTGGTTTTTGATGTAAGATATTTCTTCTTCTTTCGTGAAAAGGGTTTCTCCTTTATTTACTCTAACTCTATCAATAAACGAGTCTTTATGTAGAAACGCAGTTGCTATCGGGACTTGTCGAATAGATTCAGAAATGATGTTTTTTATTTCATCTAATTTAAGCCTGCAGTTCAATTTGCCTTTGCTCTTCAGCGCAATGCGTGCATTCAAATATTAATTTCATATTCTCTTTTTTCTTTTTTTGCTTACGCCGAACGTCCCGGCTAAACGGCCTTACGTTTGTTTTTATAAATTACAAGGGATAATAGCCCTTAAAAGAGGAGAGGGAAGTGAACCATTGCTACACGACAGATGCTTTAGGTCTATCTACGGAACTGGACTTCCCTTTCCCTTCTAGATGAATTGGCTTCATATAGAATTTCAGGCTTTGGGCCTATTAAGGGTGATAAAGTAATTCATCAAAATTTTACTGTCATGATCAATTTAGTCTTTGGTGTGGACATCTCCAAATCCACCCTTGATGCATGCTGCGTACGCTTTGGGGAGAACAGGCATTTTCACGATTCCTTTCTCAACAAAAAGCTTGGCTTCTCCCATTTCACCCAATGGGTGGACAAGTTCAAGGCCCCTACTGACGAGGTGCTCGTCTGCATGGAGCACACTGGGCATTACGCCCACGGGTTCATCAGGTTTTTACGGGGCAAGGGGCTTGACGTCGCACAGGTAAACCCGTTGAAGATCAAGCGTTCCCTGGGCCTCCGCCGGGAAAAATCGGACAAGGCGGATTCCCTGGCAATTGCCCGGTACGGGCTAAAGTTCCAAGAGGAGCTGCGTGTCAACCTCCTGACCGACCGGGAGTTTCTGGAACTGCAACTGCTGATGGCACACCGCAAGCGGGTACAGGAAAAAATGCTCGCTTTTCAAAGGCAGCTAAAGTACCTAAAACATTGCCTGTCAACCGATTGCTCCAAAAAGGTGGAAAAAGAGCTGCGGCAGTTCAAAAGCTATTTTGCAAAGCACCTCCGCCGGATTGACAAGGACATCGACCAGTTTGTGCTGGAGCAGCCTGCCATCCGTCACAACCACGAACTGCTGCTATCCATCCCAGGCATAGGCAGGGTGATCAGCTTGTACACGATCCTTTATACCGGCAACTTTGAACGGATCACCTGTCCAAGAAAATTTGCCTGTTATTGCGGGGTGGCCCCTTTTAAGAACGAATCCGGCACCAGCGTGCGCAAAGGCACACGGGTCAGCTTTTATGCCAACCGGAAACTGAAGAGCTTCCTCAACTTTGGGGCCATGAACGCAGTAAAGGCCGACCCCCAGCTAAGGGCCTATTATCAAAAGAAGACCGCTGAGAAGAACAGCAAGATGCTTGTCCTGAATGCGGTCAGGAACAAGCTCGTCCACCGGATGTTCGCCGTCGTAAAGCGGGGGACGCCCTATGTGGTGGGGCCTGTTTTCTGATATTTTTTTTCGCCCAAAGACCAAAGCGGAGAAAACAAAAATCCTTTCACTTCTGAAAGGAGGATTTTTGTTTGCGCAGCGGGGAAGGCCGACCTGTGACCTTGCCTCCAAGGGGCTCTTTTGCCCCTCAAAAAAAATCAAAATTTATTTGGAAAAGCCATAGAATTCCGTAGCCAGCTTTTGCTGGGCATGACCGTTGTATGCGTTGTTAGCTGCAGGCTTCATTTTTCTTTTTTAATTTTCAGTTGACCATTTGGGTAATATTTGTTTGATTTTCAAACCTGAATTATCCAAGCCTTCTCTAATTTTTTTAAGCAAGTATCCTTAGTTGGGTTCCCGTCAGGTAAAGAATAAATGAAAATCACGATAATTGGATAACTCTTTTTTCGAAAGGATTTTAGTATTGACTTTAATGACCTATCAGTCAGGTCGGATTTAATTATATCTTTTGCGGCTTCATCGGCATAGCTTCCCCAAGTTTTTAAAATACTTGCTAAAAATTGATTTTTGTCTTTATTAGAAGACTTTCTTCTAAAATAATTATCGGAAAAGTCATCGCACTTATCTTTAAGTTCTTTTAGGCTATTTAAGCACCAATCGAGATTTTCATACTTATGATGTTCCCACATCACTTGTTTGCGATAAAATAAATCATTCAAAATTGTTTCAACATCTGCTGTGTCATCCAATGCCTCTTTAACTGATTTTATTGGAAATTGAATTTTAAATGTCTTAAGATTGAGGTATAGTGAAGATGAATTTGAGAGAAAATCAATCAAATCGTAGAAGTCCTTAAGTTCGGTCATTTTTTCATTTTTTTTTGCTGGCAGCCAACTACAATGTTCACGCAATATTGCGTGAACACCGCTTATCTGTTGTTTCGCATTTAATGTATCAGATGTATAAAGAAAATGAAAATCAGATCTATATATATCTATTTTTTCATATCTATTTTAATCAAGCAGATCAACTACGCATGTCTTGTGGCAAACCGCTTTACCGCCTCCCGTTTTCAATAAGTTTTCCCACGATATTAAAATGAAAAATACAGGTAATAAAATATAAGTGTGTATTCAGGGCTGCAAGAAAATAATAATCCCCCGATAAAACAAGCCCGTGACGAAAAAAGATAAATGCCAATAAACCTTTCGAGAGCCTCGCCGCCCCTACTTCTTAAACCGATTAATATAAGTACAGTGCTGGCAAAAATCCTCCACGAGCACGCCGTTCAGGAAGCCCGTCCGCATGGCGGTGAAGCGGTCGCTTTGGAGGATCGAGGTGAGGGGCTGTCCTTTCACATTTCCCAAAAGGATCGCCGCATCTTTATCGAGGCAGCACGGGACGACCGAGCCGTCGGCGTGGATGCCGATGTGGTGGACGGCGCCGTTGCAGCGGCCCTGCGTGCCTTGGTGCGGGAGGTTGAACGATGGCCATTCGAAACGGGAATCGAAATGCAGGTACAAGCGGTGCCAGATGTTTTTTGATTTTACCATACCCACCTCGATGTTCCGGTTGATCGTTATGTCGAAATGCGCCTCTATCCGCTGAAAAATATCCTCATTGTCTACATCCTCTGCACCGTGGTTCCAGAGCCGGAAATTGACGTAGAGGGACGGTTTGAAATGGTGGGCCATGGTCACAAATTCAAAAATGGGGGCGAGGTACGGGCCGATGTCCCGGTGGGGAAAATTGTCCTTGAACGCCTGCAACGAAAAATTGACCTGCCGCACGGCAGGTGAATTCACGATGTCCGTCGCGTATCGCTTGATGAGGATGCCGTTGGTCGTCAGGTCGATCTGGGCTTGGTATTTTTCGCAGATCGCCAGTATTTGCAGGAATTTCGGATGCGCCAGTGGTTCGCCCATCAGGTGCAGGCAGACGATCTCCGTCAGCGGTGCCACTTGCTGCAGGATGGCCTCAAACTCGGACAAGTCCATCAGTTTTTTGTCCTTTTCCACGACTGGGCAAAAAGAGCACTGCACATTGCAGATATTGGAAATCTCTAAGTATATCCTCTTGAACATGGTGGCGATGCTTTTGGGCATTGATGGAAAAGGCTGCAATATTAGGTGGTTGGGGGTTAAAAAGGAAAAGGGAGGGATGAGGCACTAGGAAAGGGATAAAATGCGGAGCAGGATGACCACCGCTTTTGGCAATGTCCCAACGTTTCTCCAAGGGTTTCGCGGGCAGCGTCGTCCATCAGGACGACGCTGCCCCTTTGAAACCCTTGGAGGGCCGAGCAGAGAGATGGCAAATGCTTGAGTGACTATTCGGCCCGCACGATATGTCGCTAAATAGAAGTGCCTTTTTATTGCTTAATTATTTTCTGAGCGCCCTGAAATTCACCTTCATTAAAAATGTAAATAAAATAAATGCCGGTGGAAAGGTCAGCCGTATTGAGATTAAATGGAGTGGAGGTGTTCCAAAAATGGTGGATCATATTTCCCGTTTCATTAAATAAAAAAATCGCCGCATCAGATAATTCTCCATTGATAATTATTCTATCAGAAAAGGGGTTGGGGAATATTTCGATGTTATTTATTTCCGAATTAAAATCAACAGCAGTCGGAGGCTGAAATTCAAAAGCACCAATGTCGGAATGCGCACCCTGTGGACGAACTACCCCGTCAAAATCAACAGCTGGTGCCACCGTGTCGTCGGCGGCATCAATGAGAGTGCTGGTTGGCAATAAATGAAAATCATAATTTATATAGTCCACAAAATTATCCGCATAACCTGCATAATTATTTAGTACTTTATTGTTGCCCGTTGCTCCGTCTACATCAAAAGAATTAGCGACATTATTTTTTACTTCACACCCTGAACTGGGTGTTCCGTTTTTATGATCGTCTATTTTTATCCATGAACCGCCCGGCGTAATATTGGGGGTGGGGTCGAGCACGGTGTTGTTGTATATTTTGCAATTATTGGCACCTAAAAAAGTGATGCCGTGCCAATGATTGACGGCGACGATATTATTTTCAATAATCCAATTATTAAAAAAGCCGTCAAAAAATCCCATGCCTTGCAATGGCCCGAGCAGCGGCTGATTCGGGTCTTCGTAATTGAGAATAATATTTCCCCTGACAATATTATTGTCCACGATATATCCATTGGTGGTAAATGATTGGATGCCATCATCGTGATTATCGTCTACGTCGTAACAATTTTTAATGAGGTTTTTTTCCATTAAAATATGGGACCCTAAAATGCGCATGCCATCGCCAGAAAAATTTTGAACAATATTTCCCATGGTGTAGATATAATCCCCGACCATTTGTACACCAAAACTGATGTTGCTTATTTTATTATTAAAAATATTGACGGAGTCGCCTTTGATATAAATTCCCTGACTTGCCTTGTTCGTCCAATCACTGGCCACAGTCCAAGGTGCGGCGGTGCTGTATATTTCACAATTAATTACATCGATATTTGAAGTCGGGCCTTGCCAATTATGTGATTCTAAATAAATTAATCTGCCGCTGATATAAACACCGTACGGCTCGGAACTGACAGCTATATTTTCAAACCGCCAATTTTTACAGGCTTGTAAATGAATATTTTTAATAATAGGCAATTGCCCGTCTACGGCCGTGATGGTAATAAAATCGGAATTAATATAATTCTGTAAAAATAATTGTCCGTGCAATCCGCTCAGCAAAGCCAAGGTGTCGCCAGCTTTTATTGGGGCGCCGATATTTTTTGCAATTAATTGCGAATTGGTTGGATTGTATGGCGTCGTATATTTAAAACTCTCGATGAGGTTTTGATTGACGACTTCTTCCAAGGTGCGCCAAGGGTTGGCGTAAGAGCCATCGCCATTATTGCTGCCGTTTGTTGGATCAATGTAAAAAGTGGTTGATAGAATTCCATTGACAGCCAATATTTGAAGAAGAATAAATAGGACTGTTTTTTCTTTTATTGCAGATGTGAGCTGTTTTTTCATTTTACTAATGGTGGAGGTGTGCGGATGTATTTTTAACAAAATGACGTTGGATAACAATCATTGACCATGTGTTTAGGCTGAATATTATAATGTTAGCAAAATTAGATTTTTTAGGAAATAAAAAAAAACTCAGTATGATTTTAACCATGCTGAGTTGTTTTATTCCGGTTGTGTTTAAAATATCATCTAATTTTAATTGGTGTCTCTGTCCCAACCAATGCTTGTAATTGAACTCCTTTTGGAATGGTGGCATGACCTCCTTTCACTAATAAAGCGGCTAACGGGGCAAATGCTTCGACACCTTGACCAATATTATATTCACCGTTATCGTAAAAAACTTGTGATGTCGATCCCGCAGCCACACCCGTATAATGAGCTTTTTCTTCCTTGTTTTCTCCATTAATTGTAAATGGGGTCGCTGCCAAAGGTACTTGGCTGCCACTGGCCAATTTCAAATATTGAGGGGTTATTTCCAATTGGCCTGGTTCTCCGGCCATTTTTGGTTTTTTAATTTTAGTAATTTTAAAATAGGCGGGTGTGCCGGAAGGAATAATAATATTTTCTTTGGTAGCTAATGGCACTTCTACATATAAGCAGATTTGTTGACCTGTTTTTAGGTTTTTGGCGCTGATCATATTATGACTGGTGATGAACAGCGGAGTCCCTTTTTCCAGAAACACCTAAGAAGTTTCGCTGTTATTTTGGCAAATAAAAGGAAGTGTTCAGTAAGTAAAATAAAGCTGCTAAAAATGCGATCCAATTTTTCATAACTGCAAAATTTTTAAATGTTTTAAATAGATAATTTGCCAGTACAGTGATTGATTAGGAAAAGTACTGGGTTGGTTATTGTTTTTTTCTAAAAAAAAAATAAATGCATGTTAGAATTGTGGGGCTATCCCCACCAAACCAATTGGCCAAAAATCCCAAATGCTTGTTAGTTTAATGGGGGACATATCGCCAACGGACACAAGGCGGCCCAGAAAAAGGGTCTGGTTGGTTAGTATTTTTTAGGTAATCAAGTTTGGCAAAGCGCAAAGCTGCATCCTTACTTTTTCCATCTTTGAGGTGTTTATAAAAATACTGCATGATTTCACCAGTGCTTTTATCGTTGACACTCCACAAGGTGTTGACGATGCTCTTGGCACCTGCGTAAGCAAAGCCACGTGCGAGGCTCAAAATGCCTTCACCACGTTGTAGCTCACCAATGCCCGTTTCACAGGCTGAGAGTACCACCATTTCGGCATTCAGGTGCATATTATATAAATCCCGTATGTACAATTTCCCGTTGTCCAATGAATCGGTTGATTTGGCAAAAGCAAGAAAAGAATAGTCGCCCACCCGGTCGTCTGCTTTGCCATGGGTGGAAAGGTGGAGGATTTTATATTGTCCGGCACGTTCTAAAAAGGCAGCTACAGTAGCCTGCTTGCCAGTGATGGAGTCACCCCCTTTGACCAATGACGAAATGGCCCTTACTTCGGGGATATTATATTTTAATTCACCCAAGGATTGCCGAATATCAATGACACTTCGGCTGGCAATAGGTTCTCCTTCAAAGGAAGGCGCCACCGCAAAAAAAACTTTTGGAGCTTCATGTATTTTATCCTTCATTTCTTGCCAAAGTGTTGCTGAATAAGCATAACTAATTTGGTGGTTTTTTATCAAGTATTGATAAGATTTGAAGTTTTCGGGAGCAAGAGGTTTTTCTTTTAGTAATATATCGAAAGGCAAATACCCTAATACGCCATCCGGTACAATAATCAATTCTTCGGGTAAAATAATTTTAATGGGGGCGATCAGTTTTTGATATAACAAATAGGCTGCCTCTGCATATTTTTTATTGCCTTCGTTATAGGAGTCCAGAGGCTGGTTGGGGGAGATCCAATAGTTATAAATTCCTTCCCGCATTTTTGAAACCCATCCTTCCAACGGGAAATCTTTTTTTACTTCTTGAACCTGATAGTCAGTTGGGGTTATGGTAAAAATGAAAATGCTACTATCGCCAGTAAAATATTCAATAAGTGCCTGGCTGGAGGTTAAGTCAGATTGGATGTCTTGAACCTTAGTGACGGTGAAGTCGTATTTGAGGCGGTGGTAATCTGGGTAACCAGATTTAAATTTTTCAACCAATTTTTCTAACTCTCTTTTGAGGTCAAATATTTTGTTCTTATAAATAGAAATGAGGCTGTCATGGGGAGATACCGATTCATATTGCTCATTGAATTTTTTCTTTTCATAATATGCTATATCTATGTTTAATTGATATTCTTTGTTTAAAAGAGAATCTGGGATGCCGGCAAATTTTTCTGCATAAGTGCGACTAAGATTTTCGGAAAGGGTGTTAGCCTTAAATTTTTCTGAAAAATATAAAAGTTCAGGAGTAATGTCTTTTACATAGGCTTTGTCCATCAAGACCTGCATTGATTTTTCGATGATCGACAGGTATTCAAGTTGATGGTATAATGGTTCTGTTTCCTGTTTGCTGTTATTTGTAAAGGAAATGTTCTCAAGATAGTTCTCAACTGCTCGAGAAAGTGAATCTAAGTTTTTTATTGTATTTTTCTGAGCTTCGGCGGCGTGCCGAAAATAATCTACAGCCGTGATAAGATAGTCTCTTTTGAGTTGACTCCAGCCATGGTTTTCATTTGCAGAAATTATTTCATTTGCTTTTTCTAAATAAATTCTTGATGTTTTTAAATCATAATCCTTGTAGGATGCCCTGCACAATTCTAAAAAAACAATACCCAAGTAAGGATGGTTGTTGCCCAGCGAAGCTTGGATTATTTTTACGTTTTTTGAATAATAGTTGAATGCTTCAGAAAACTCTCCCTTTATTTCATGAATATTGCCGTATACAGAGTTTGTAAATACTAAATTAAGTTGATTTTCATTTGATACTTTCAAGCCTATAGAATAAGCAGAGTCGTTGTAAATAATTGCTTGGTCTAATTCCCTTTTTTTGACCATCACTCTAGCCAAGTTGCTGTATAGCTCAACTGTATTTGGGTGGATAATTTCCTAAGGCGCTTTTTTTTGAATCTCTAAAGATCTTGTCGTATAAACAATTGAAGAATCAAGTTCTCCCATGGCTTCGTAACACATTCCCATGTTTTGATAATAGCCTATCATTTCGGGGTTGTTTTCGTTGTAATTAACAATTCTTATGGAATAGGCTTTCTCAGCGTACTCGATTGCCTTTCGATAATCACCTTTTAAATAATATGCATTACCCAAATTGTTGTAATTTGAAGCAATAATGGGATGATTTGATGGCAATAATTTATTCCTTATTTCCAAAGCTCTATTATTATTTTCTATTACTTTTTCGACCATTCCGAGCTCGTAATAAATATTTGCCATGTTAGTATAGGAATATGCTGCAAATTTTAAATTTTTATTCTTCAGGAAAATACTAAGTGCTTTTTTATGGTTTTCCATGGCCAGCAAAAAATCCCCTTTTGCCTCATGAAGAATAGCTATGCTGTTATATGATTTGCCAATATCATTATGTTCTGAATCTAACAGATGCATTCTAATTTTCAATGCTTTTTCAGCAAATTTTTTACTTTCAACATAATTCCCTACATAAAAGTAACATAAGCCAATATTATGAAGACAATCAGCTGATAATAAAGAATTAGAAATTTTCAAAGTACCTATTAACTCAGTTAGTTCATTCCAAATGCTAAGCGCTTGATTTATGTTTCCAGACCTAAAATAGGTTTCTCCATACAACAAAAGCAGTTTGGCAGTTAAACTATCCCTATTTTGTTTTCCATAGTTAGCAATCACCCATTCTAATTTGACCTGTGCGTCTTTATATTTTACAGAGTCGATTAATTCTTGAGATTCTTGCAAATACTGTTTAGTTAAAGAAGCGTCAACTTCTTGTCCGTAAATGACAACTGAATAAAATAATATTAATAGGAAAATAAAAGCTCGCATCACTTTACGATTTTATGAAGAATAAAATAAAGCAAAGCCAAATGTATTTATTGCTCCTGATATTAATAATGCAAAAAGGGCAAAATTTTTACCTTGCCCTTTTCGTCATATTAATCTTCTGATTTTAATAATCCGTGCTCAGGTAAATCACCTTGGCGGAAGGGTCAAAACTTCGGGCCCAGCGGTCGTTGTAAAAGCCTTCCATGTTGATTCGGGCTTTTTCGAGCACGTACTGTTTTTCAGCGTCCATCTGCATGCGGCGTTGGGGACTGGCATTTTGGTACTCCACTGCCGGCGGCGAACTCTGGTTCAGCCAGTTGCATCAGTTTTTTGTTGTCGGAAATCAACTGATTGGCCTGGGCCAACAATTGGTTGGTTGAATTGTCGAAATTGTGGCGGCATCGCAGGCGCTTTGCGCTGGGGTAGAATAGGTTCGGGGGCAGGGTATACGAGGACTTGTTGTTGGCGTGGCGCTGCAACCTGACGAGGTGGAGTGACAAGTCTGCGCTGTTGCGGTGTAACGATCCTTTGCTGAGGAGTAGCAGCCATGTTAGGTTGAGGCTTTTGTAAATATTGCCCAACGGTCTGCTTTCGGCCAAGTGACTGCCAGTCTAGATTTCTGACTGTTCTCTGGGCTAGGGATGTTTCGGAGAGGCTGAAAAAAAATAATGTGATTAATGCAAAGATGAACATTGCGTTTTTCATGATCTAAAAATTTTGATGGTTAAAAAATTAAGTTTGACCATGAGTGCAGGTGGGATTGAAAAAGTACTGGGTAGGTTTGGAAAAAAAAACGACAAGAATTAAATCGTTAAAAATCAGTGGATTAGGTAGGTGGGGGTATTTTTATATTTAACTCTCGTAGGCAGGCATCAAAAAGAATCCAGCAAAGCGAGTACTTTTATCGTCCAAACCGCACTCAGAGATGAAGCATGAACCATTAAATAATGAAAGCCTTTTAGTGGCACTGAAAAGCAATCGTATTGAACAGGACAGGGCGATCCGACAACTATGTTTTGACCCGAAAATAAAAGGTGCAGTTTTTAATTTTATTAAACAGTACAATTTGGGCCGAGAGATGGGCGATGATGTCCTACAAGACGCCCTGATTATTTTAATCAAAAGCATAAGGTCGGGTAGCTTTCAGCAAAAAAGCGAAGTGTCAACTTTTCTGATCGGCATCGTTAGGAGGTTGTGTCAGCAAAAATTTAGGGAGAACCAAAAAACCACTTATGCGGAACCAGAAAATATGGTCATAAAAGAAAGTACAGATAGTAGGGAAATGGCCCTTGTTCAATTGGAGAGCGAGAAAGAATATGCAATGATAAAAAGGAAGTTGTTTGCCCAACTGAGTGAAAAGTGCCGGACGATCCTGCTGATGGCCGCCAATGGTTATTCAAGAGAAGAGATTGCCGAGGAAATGGGATGGACAAATGTGCAAACCGCTAAAAACAGTGTGCCTGAGTGCCGTCAACGTTTGCGTAAAATGATCGAAGAAAATCATGAAACCATGAATATCATAAAAAGCAGGATATGAAATATTTAGACAAAATAGAGGCATATCTAAATGGGCAAATGAACGAAGAAGAAATCCGTTCATTTGAAGCCCAATTAAATAAAGACAGTGAGTTGGCAGCGGAATTTGCTATTCAAAAATTTGAGCAAGAGGCCATATCGTTAGCAGCTGAAGACGATTTGAGGGGAAGGATAAAATCCATTCAAAGTGACGCCAAAAATTCAATCAACCATTTGGTCCCCAAAGTGATTTCGATCAGAAGATGGCTTAAACCATTGGCGATAGCTGCAAGTTTTCTGTTGATCGTTGGTTATTTATTCGAAAGCAATAAATATTCAAATGAAAGTTTGGTGAAAGCGCACTATACGTACTCATCTGATGACTTTTTGCGAGGCAATGGTGATGCTTCGGTTTTATCTGATGCAAAGAAATTATTTGATAATGGTGATTTTAATGGCGTAATTAAATCCTTGGATAAGGTGTCTCCAGATAGCCCCTTTTCAATAAAAGCAGACTATTTACTGGCCCATGCCTACTTCAAAAAAAAGGACTTTCAAAAAGCATCATTATTTTTCAAAAAAATATTTGTTGAAAAAGAGAAAGCAGGCCATTTGTATAAAGATGCCCAATGGTATTGGTTGTTGTCCAATTTGGCAGAAGGAAATCAAGACGATGAATTTTATAACATATTAAGTAACCTTGTTGAAATGAAATATAATGGGGCAGAAGAATTGAAAAACGAATTGAACAGTATTTGGAGATAGTTTAAATCTAATAAAATTGGTCGTGCAAAATGATTTAATCGGAAATTATGAATTTTAATTTGTTTGTTTTTGGAATATGAATTTTGGAATAACTATTATATTATGTAATGGTAGGTGTCGCGGTTTAACAATATGGTCTGTAATTATTAGGATAAAATAAGAGGCTTTAGCACTAACTAAATGGATAAAAATAAAAGAATTTATTGGTAGGAAACAAGGTCTTTTTTAATTCTGCAGAATTATCACCTTTGTATGAAAATGCAGGAACAATTAAATTTTATCTTGTCCATGAAAACTATCGAGGCGACTTCCCAATTCCAAAACCCTCGCATCTTTCCTTTGAACAATCCCGACTACAAAAACCTTAATTTCAAAAAAGCGACCAAAATGATCAAACAACTACCGGATTCAGCGCTGCTGTCTCTTTTCAGTTGTGACACTTCCAAGCGGGCTTTTTATCGCACAGACGAGGAACAGGACTGGCAAAACGCCAAACTGCCCACCGACCCCGAACTGGAGCAGACCCTTTTCCTCACCGGTGGGGTGGGGGAAGGTGATTTCAAGGAAAAAAACATCGTGCTGCCTGTTTTGCAAAAAGAACTGGAAGCGGCTGGCAAAAAAAGTACGATTGTTTTTCTCGGCGACAACGCCCCAGCATTTAACCGACAAAATAAAAAGGCGGAAGTGAGGGCCAGGAAAATACTGTCCAATCAATTGGACATTTTGGAAAACCACGAAGGCAAAGCCTATTTTATCCCCGGCGAAAAAGATTGGAACAATGGCAAACGGGATGGCCGGGAAGCCCTGCTCTGGCAAGCGGATTACATCGAAGAACGGCTCGGCAAAAAAAACATTTTCCTCCCCAACAAGGCTTGTGGCGACCCTGATAAAGAGAAAATTTCGGACGGTGTCCGGCTGCTGTTTGCTGACAGCCAATGGTGGCTGCAGGACTGGGATCAAATCAACGACATCAACGAGGGGTGCGACTTTAAAGACCGGTTCGGTTTCCTCTTGGAGCTGGAGGACGACATGAAGAAATACGACAAAGACCGGGTCGTACTTTTGATGCACCACCCATTTTTAAGCAATGGTAAACACGGTAGTGGCTTCACCTGGAAGCAGCACCTTTTTCCGCTCACTATTTGGAAAAAGAATGCCTACGTGCCACTGCCCGGTCTTGGGTCGTTGGTGGTTATGGCCAAGGAAATGGGCATCTCCCGGCAGGATGTCACCCACCCCAGGTACGTGCGCATGCGGCAAGAAATTTTGAATATCGCCAATAAAAAACCCGAGAACAAAAGCCTCATCATCGTTGGGGCGCACGACAATAGTTTGCAGTATTTTGAGGAGGGGAACGATCATATCAAATACATCGTCAGTGGTTCGGCGGGAAAAGCGGAGTATGCGCAACGGGGCCGCAGAGCAAGGTTTGTTCAAGCAAAGCAGGGCTACGCAAAATTGTATTTTTACAAAAACCAGGAAACGTGGTTGGAAATGATTGCCATCGGAAGCGATGGTACACCTGAAACAGTGTTTAGAAAAAAACTATTTGATGGTGTCATCCTCTCGGACGATCCACCGAAAGAAGATGCATTTGCACCGATGCCCGATATCATCACCGTTGCTGCGTCCAAAGTGTATGATGTTGGTTTGTTCAAGAAAACCACTTTTGGCGATCGCTATCGGCGGGCATGGAAAACGCCTGTTAGAGTGCCTGTTTTCAACCTCGAAACGGAATTCAAAGACCTAACCCCTGTGAAGCAAGGTGGTGGTATGTCGTCCAAAAGCTTGCGCTTTGAAAGTACCAGTGGAAAAGAATATGTCCTTCGCTCTGTTGATAAAGATGTGAGCCGGGGGCTGCCGAAAGATTTGCGGGAAACACTGGTACAGGATTTTATCCAAGACCTCAAAAGTGGTTCGCACCCTTATGCTGCCTTTGCCGTGCCAGCGCTGGCAGAGGCTGCGGGTATTTATCACACCAACCCACGGCTTTTTTATTTGCCCAAACAGCGTCGGTTGGGGGCTTATAACGAATCCTTCGCTGGTGAGCTATACCTTTTTGAGGAGCGCCCCGATGACGACCACTGGGGCGACAGCGACCAGTTTGACCACAGCCCAGACATTATCAGCTATGTTGACCTGCTGGACAAAATCCATAAGAGCCCAAAGCATCAGATTGATGAAAAATGGGCGCTCCGCTCCCGGTTGTTTGACCAGTTCATCCACGACTACGACCGACACGACGATCAGTGGCGGTGGGCCTCCTTTCCGCAAAACGACGATCTCATTTTATACCGTCCCATACCTCGTGACCGGGACCAAGCATTCTTCGATTTGCGGGGGGTGGTCCCCTTCATCATTAGCCGACGGTTTTTGCGGGTACAGCAAAGAGGGTTTACAGGGAAAATCCGGGATGTCCCCGGCGAGGCCAAACCAGGCAGTGTTTTCGACCGCACCTATATCACCGAACTCGATCGGGAGGATTGGTTGGCAGTGGCTCGTGAAATGCAAGCTGGCCTGACCGATGAGGTGATCGAAAATGCTTTTAAAAATTGGCCTCCGGAGGTGTATGGCCTCAATGCCCGGCATATCATCAAAGTCTTGAAAAAACGCCGGGACAACATCCCGTACCACGCAGAAAAACTCTATGCTTTTTATGCGAAATATGTTGACGTGACGGGTACGAACAAAAATGATTTGTTCGAAATAAAAAGAAAGCCGGGCGGTGTGGTTTCGGTGGAAATTTTCTCCCTAAAAAAAGATGGGGAAAGGGAAGGCCCCTATTATCAACGTGATTTTTTGAAAAACGAAACCCGTGAAATCCGCCTCTATGGACTGGATGGCGACGACCAGTTTTTGATCGATGGTGAAGCAAAGAAAAGTATCCGCATCCGGGTGCTTGGCGGCAATGGGCAGGACGAAGCCAAAGACGAAACGGATGCCCCCAAAACCGTTGTTTACGATTCGCCGGATGGCATTGACCTTGCTGGGCACATCAATGACCAACGTCATAATGGTCTGAAAGTCAATGAGTACGACCGCAACGAGTTTAGGTACAACACTTATTTCCCGCTTTTTACATTTGGCCGAACGGTGGACGACGGGGCGCTTTTTGGCGGTGGCGTCCGGCTCACGAGGTATCATTTCCGCAAAGAGCCTTATGGGTCGCAGCACAGTGTTTTTTTCCGTTTTTCTGCGAATACCAATGCGCTCAATTTTTACTACACGGGTGACTACACGAGGGCAGTAGGCCATCAACTCGACTTCAACCCGGACATCCATTTTGATCGGCCAATCATTTTCAACTTTTTCGGCCTGGGCAACGGGACGCAAGTAGATCAATCAAAAAATAACAGCTTTAACTGGGTCCGTTTGGAAAAAATGTCCATCAGCCCGTTGCTCAAACGTACCTGGTACAATGGGCGCAATTTCACCCGGTTCGGCCCATTTTTCGAGCGGGTAGAAGTGCAAAAACAAGAAGGCCGAATCACTGATACCGACCTTTTCAGTGCCAATGATTTGGAAGCAAAAAATTTCGTCGGTCTGAAACTGGAGCATAGCTTTCAGTCGGTTGACAACGGCTCAATCCCCCGCAATGGATTCAAATTGAATTTCGGTATCCATCACTACTACAACCTTTTGGATAAGCAGGTTTATACTCGGTTGTTCGGGAATGTCACGACCTATTTCACCGTCGGTAGCAAGGTGGAATTGACCTTTGCGAGCCGCTTCGGTTTGGCCTCTTTGACCAATAAAAATTTCTTGTTTTACCACAGCAACAACCTGGGCGGCAATAATTATTTGCGGGGTTTCCGCAATAACCGGTTTTCTGGCCAGTCCCTCCTTTTTCACAACACTGACCTGCGGCTAAAACTGTTTTATTGGCGCAACAACTTTATCCCTTTCGAATTCGGGGTTATGGGTGGTTTCGACTATGGACGGGTTTGGGAGAAGGGTAGCGACCCTGAAAAATTTCATGCGGGTGTGTCGCCGGGTTTTTGGATAACGCCCTTTAAAATGGCCGCTATTTCAACGTTTTATACTTTTACCAATGGTTCTGAAGACGACACCTACACGATCCGGCTGGGTTTCTTTTTTTGAAATTAATCACTTTGAAGTTGCCAAGAATCAGTTGCCAAGAATCGATATGGGGGTATTTCAAAATTTCGGTCAACGTACTGGAGATCTCCTGATCGCCAGCCACCGAACTGGAGTTCGGCGATACAATGACCGAAATTTTGAAATACACCCATCGATATTCAGTCATTTTAAGTGATAGATTGGTGGATGAAATTCGCAGCGTTCTACACCGCATTTTGCGTAATTATTGGTGAAATAAAATCTTGATTTACAATAGGTGTTATGCTGAAATTGGAAATTTCGAAATTAGAATGCATTTAATTTTTGACAATCAACTGGTTCGCAATTTCATGATTTCCAATTTTTAAATTTCGAATAAAGTCTAATGAAGAAACTACTTTTTTTATTCCTGTTTTGCTCCTCTTTTTCATTTCCTATAAATGCGCAGCCAGTCTACCAATTAAAGCCCAAAAAAGAGATCGCCATTGTTGGGACGGGACTGATGTTGGGGGGTGCAGCGTATTTTCTTAACGAGGAATTAAATCCTCTTACTATATCAGAAATCGAATCACTCCAAGCAAAAGGCATCAGTGATTGGGAAGAATGGACGACTGGTCAGGGTTCGAGGAAATCAAGAATAGCCAGTGATATAGTGGTTTATTCTTCTCAATTAATTCCAGGCATAATGACGTTAGCCGATAATTCCATGCGAAAAGATGCCTTAAAAATAGGCGCTCTGTACGGCGAGGTTTTTTTAATCAATTTAGGGATGACTGCCTTTACCAAAAACGCAGTTCGTCGGGCCCGGCCATTTGTCTATGATAATGACACGCCCTTAGACGAGAAAATGACCAAATCGGCCCGGACCTCTTTTTATTCCGGCCATACCTCCGAAACAGCAGCCATGTGTTTTCTCACGGCCAGCTTGTTCGCCGATTATCATCCAGATAGCAAATGGAAACCAGTTGTTTGGTCGGCAGCGGCAGTCATGCCTGCTGCTGCTGGTATTTTGCGCATGCGGGCCGGGAAACATTTTCCTTCTGATGTGATTACGGATATGATGGGGGCAGCAGGGGGTACTTTGCCAAAATTCACCGCCCCAGAAAAGGTCAGACGAAACGACTTTCATAAAGCATTTCTGAATTCGCCTTCTATCTAGCTCAGTACAATGTCAATTAAATTTCTTTGTTACAAGTGGGCCGGAAAATTCACTTCGCTTTTGAGGCATCAAACTGCTCGGCCCAAAGGATTTTAAAGGGGGAAGGTGGCATTGCCACCCTTCCCTTAAAATCCCTTGAGGGGCAGTTGAGGAGTTGCCAAAAGAACTGCTTATCCTGCCTCGCATTTTGTAAATAACCTTTTTAAACGGAGTACTCAATCTTTCGACCACTCATGTCAAGGCATAAAAAAAGCGGGACGTTCGATCGCCCCGCTATAAATTATAATCCCATGAACATAAATTTCTTTAAGTAACCAGTAAACAAACAAAAACATCATTTCGTTCACTCAATCCCAAAATAAACGACGGCATGCTTACGTGACATGCTGCCCTTATTGGGGAAAGAACAGGCAATTTTATGCGGCCAATAATTTAAATATGGAATAAAATTACCCTACATTTCCAATGACTACCATTTCTTCTAAGGTCGGTGTAGGATTGCCACCCGCTTTTTCTATAGTAACTGCAAAGGCTTGGGCGTTCTCAACAAAAGGCACTTCGATGAAAGCACTGTCAGCGGTGACAGTTACATCGAAAACCCCCATGTCTACTGGTGTTCCATCAACAATGGCCCAAAGTTGAAACTGTTTGTCGGATGCGACGGTGGGCATATTAATAACTTCGAGATAGGATTTTTTCAGGTTGTTATTTTGAAAAACAACTGCAATATTATTTGGGTCTTTTTCGGGTAGCCCTTTCATTTCTACCGAGCTGGTATTTCTATCTTTTAAAAAGGCAAATAATAATTCGGTCTGTTCTTTTTCTTTTAATTGCTCACTGCAATTGGTATTTAATTCTTCATATTGCGTCTGCAAATTAGTGAGTTGATTTTCTTTTTCCTTTAATTCATTATTTAAAGAAATAGCCCATAATGCCAACCCCAGAAAAGCGGCAACAGCTACTCGGTATAATAATGTATAAATAGAGCCACCTTTTTTGTCGGTGGTTATTTTATCGGATTTATCGACAGCGGTTTTTTTATCTTTTATTTTTTCTAAAATTTTTAATTCCAAGTCTGGCGATGGCTGCACCGCATTGGCCTGTGCGTATTTTTCAAATGCCTCTTCTATCGCCTCGATTTCTTTTTTTATTTCAGGATATTGCAATGCATATTGCTCCACCCCGCTGCTTTCAGCTGGGGACAAGTTCCCAAGCACGTATTGCTCGAGGATACCAGAAGCTATGTATTTTTGAATATCCATTTTTCTAATGGTAAATAATTAATAAAATTTTTCTGCTCCTAATTTCTATTTCACCAGATGCCAAGTAAAATAAAAATAGAAATCAATTCATTTTTTAAAAGGTTACGCAATTCGTTCATCGCCGCCCGCATACGGGTTTTTACCGTGCCCAAGGGCATGTTCAATTCTTCGGCTATTTCCGATTGGGAATAGCTTTGGAAATAAGCATAATCAATCAAGGTACGGTAATTTTGATCCAGGCTTTCAATCACTTTACGGAGGCCGCTGTCCTGGATTTGGGAGGTATCTGCATGTGTTTCAAAAACAGATACGGAAGTTTCTAGGTTATCGGTTTTCTGACCCTTCTTATACCCGGCGGAGCGCACTTTGTCCAGCGCTGTATTGCGGGTAACTTGAGCCAGCCAAGTGAAGAGTTTTCCTTTGGTGGGGTCGTATTTGTCGGCATTGTCCCATACTTTAACGAAGACGTCTTGCAGGACTTCTTCAGCTACTTCCTTGGAGGGAATCATCCGGGACACAATACCAAACAACGATCCAGAGTAATTTTTATACAACAAAGTGATAGCCTGTCGGTCGCCCTGTCCAAGCAACATGACTATCTCATTCTCCAAGGCTATATTTTTTTGTTGACTACTCATATTATGATCGGGGGTAAATGTATACATGTGCGCATTATTATTCCAATGTAAAAGGAGGCAATTATCTTTTGTTCAACTTTTTTTTAAAAAAAAATGCACAAACGAAATCCAGTTGCCCTCTACTCCCCGTAACTGGTTATGTCATTCGAATACAAAATAACAATACAGCAGTTCTTTGAAATACTTGATCAGGAAATTCTGATAGTGATGATAACCACCTTATAGATAAGGTTAGGCACCAATTCGGACACCAGATTGAGCATTTCAAAAGACAATGCTTGCCCTTAAAAAATAGGCAAGCTCATAAACCATTAATTCTTAAATCCACTAGACATGAAAAAGAAAAATTTGTTTCTCGCAGCACTCATTTTGATGGCCACTTCATTTGGCATCATCTGGGCGGCTGACCACATCGACGCCCCAGGCGTGGCTTCCACTTCTTCCGACATTACTGATTATTACGCATTTCAAAGCCCTGAAAACAACAACAACATGGTTTTCGTGGCCAACCTTCAAGGTTTGTTAAGTCCCTCTGCTACTGCCAGTGCCCGCTTTGACGAAAACGTCATGGTCGAATTCAACATCGACAACAATGGCGATGCTGTTGAAGACCTCGTGATCCAAGCTGTTTTTAAAGATGGTATGGTAACGGCTTACGGCCCAGTCGCCCCAGCTTCTACGGGCCTGTCCAGCAAAGTTGAAAGCAGCGGCCCAATGACAGAGGCAACTATTACTACCTATGGCGCAACCGCAGCTATTGGCACAAAAGACGGTATCAAAGTTTTTGCCGGGCCACGGGACGACCCATTCTTTATGGACTTCGCCCAGTACGGTGAGATCATTGCTGGCAATGCCACTGGTTTTAACAACCCAGGTTCTGATACCTTCGCAGGCACCAACGTCCTGTCTGTAGTGATTGAAGTCCCCAAGTCCATGCTTGGTTCTGCGGCTACACTCAACACATGGGTCGAAGCCAAACGCAAAATTTAAACTAATAGTGAAGGGGCAGGGACAATGTCTTCAAACCAAATCCTTTCATTGTTACCCATCACTAACCCTTTTCACTTGTAAAACTTCTTTTTTCAATTTCAATGGATTTTAGGGTCATGGCTGTCAAACGACCGACAGTCAAGCAGACATTCGCTTGTCTGTCTCTGCCGGATCGCTTGGCAGTCCCATGGTCTTGATTTCCCAGATTCAATAAAAAAATATCAAATCATGAATTTCATAAATAAATCAGCCATCCTTTTTTTACTGGCCTTCGGCGCTTTTTTTACCAGCTGCGACAAGGACGACGACACCACCCCAGTCGATGATTCAGTTTACATGGTGGAAGACCAAATGGCCCGCCCAGCGATCAACACCGTGTTTGTCGATGCAGCAGATAAGGATGTTTTCAACACTACAATTCCGTCCGAGCAAGGAAGTAAGTTTAGCGCCAAATTCTTGGCAAAGCTGAACGCACTCACCGGTGATGGCTACACCACCAACGCCCTCGGAATGGACGCTGCCACTTTTACTGGCGCACTGGCTACGGATGTACTTTCAGTAGCGACTTCTGGAACCACCACTTTCTTCGATGGCACCAACGTTTTGACTGGCCGCCAATTGGCCGACGACGTGATCTCCGTTGAGTTGTTGTTGATCTTCGGTGGACCAGACGGTACTGCTAACCCACAATTGACTGACGACCACGTAGATGCGAACGATAAGCCTTTCTTGAACTCGTTCCCGTACTTGGCTTCTCCGCACTAAGCCTTTCAGTAGTCGACACTTTTGAAACACTCTTTTTGCTTACATTTTTTTGGTTAAAAGTAAATAAGCTGGGCGGCTCAAATCGATCCGCCCGGCCTTTTTCCCAAAACCGATTTTTTACAAATAAAAGTCAAATAGTACGGCAACTTGGTCGCCGTCCGAGTGCTTCCGTCAATGTTTTAAAAATAAAATCCGTTAAAATGAAAAAGATAATTGTCCCATCCATCCTCCTCTTGGCTCTTTTGGCCATTGGTTTTTATTGCCAACCCCAAGGGCCTATCGTTAACCCCAATGATTACGAAACATTTTTGTCCCAGACTTCCCTGCAAAAGGAAAAAGAAAAACTCTCAGGTGAAATAGGCTTTTGGGAGGACAAACTGGGTAAGTATGCCCTCGCAACTATGTTTTTGAGAAAAACTTGCCGAGCTCTTTGCCAAACGTTTCAAACTGACGGGCAACCCCCAAGACCTCTATTTATCTGACAGCTTATTTAATACCATCAACCAGCGCATCCCCGCCAAGTAGGTGTTTTGCAATCACTCACTGCCAATGCCATCACCCAGCATGCTTTCCGTAAAGCCGAGGGCTACATAACTGAAGCATATAACATTGGGGAAAAGCGTTTCGCCACATCCCTCATGATGGTAGATGTGCTGTTGAAAAGGGGCAGATGTACTCGGCCAGCCAATACCTGAAAGACGTGGCATCGGATAGCCATTTCGATTATCTCATCAGGATGTGAAATTCCAAGACCAAAAAGGCGACCTCGGAAAAGCCATTTCACAAATGGAAAAGGCGGCAGATAAAGCCAAGTCTGCCAATAATGACCACCTCGTCAACTGGTCGCTCTCCAATTTGGCGGATATGTACGGCCACGATGGACAGATCAAAAAGTCGTATGACACTTATCTCAAAGCGCTGTCTCGCAACCCATCCGATTTGCATTCTTTAAAAGGCATTGCCTGGATCGCATTTTCCCACGACCAAAACACGGCAGAGGCCAAGCGCATTTTGACCTTTCTGAAATCCATCCATCCTGTACCGGATTACGATCTGTTGTTGGCAGAAATCGCCCTATTTGAAAATGACCCAGCAACCGCAGCCAAATTCCAACAACAATTCATCGCTGAGGCCAGCCGCCCCATGTATGGCAATATGTACCAACGCTATATCTGCGACCTCACGAGTAACACCCCGAATGCATTGGCCATTGCAAAAACCGAAATCGCCGAGCGCCCGCATCCTTTGTCATACGACCTGTTGGCGTGGGCCTCGTTCCAAAATGGAGACCTGAAAAATGCGGTTGAAATAACTGAAAACCACGTTTTGCACCACACGAGCGAGCCCGTTGCCCTTTATCATTCGGGGATCATTTTGAAGGAAGCAGGGAAATATGAGTTGGCCAAAAAATATTTGGAGGAAGCGCTTGAGGCATCTTTTGAATTATACTTTGACGACGAAAAGAGGTTCAACAAAATCTCGATCATTTATACCGAACCAACTGGCCTCCTACCATTTCCAAAACAAAAGAACTCCCGCCTTTTGCGGTAGTTTTTTTCAACCCCAATTGAGCTGAGTGCTTGGACATAATTTATGTCCAAGCACTAAAATCCAATCCCCCGCAAACCAACGTAACTATTAACAGTAGATTTTACTCTGACCTGTATTGCCAATGACACAGCATCCACCCATGAAGTAAAGTCTGTTTTCCACAAACCTTTTCAAATTAAATTTATGAAATCCAAGTTCCTTACTTCCATCCTCTTTGCCGCTCTGTTTTCCTATTCTAAGACCCACTCTGTAAAAGCCAATTTGATCCCCGTGACGAGCATCGGCGACAACCTGATCGGTTCGCTGCGTTTGGCCGTGGCCACTGCCAGCCCCGGTGATACGATCATGTTCGATGCGTCCCTTGATGGCATGACCTCTTTTTCTTTCTTTTAGGTGAAATAACCATTGACAAATCGTTGGTCATTATGGGAAATGGCTCTGCTTTTACGACCATCAGCGGCGCTTAACCTGAGCCGTATTTTTAACATCGTAAAAGCAGACTCTGTAACGATCGTTGGCATGACCTTAACGGGAGGAGCGACAGCCGAAAGCGGTGGCGCTATCTTGATCGACAGCACCAAAGTTTACCTCGACAATTGCATCGTTTCTGCCAATAATGCCAGCGGCGATGCCGCCACCCAAGGTGGCGGGGGTATTGCCAATATCGGCGGTGATCTCTTTCTGGTAAATAGCACGATCGTTTCTTTCAACAATGCCACGGGGACAAGTGGCAGTGGAGGTGGTATTCTGAACCTCAGCGGCGGATCAGTCACCGTTATGAACAGTACCATCGCCGGCAATACCTGTAGCCGTGCGGGTGGCGGCATTGAGAGTAATGGCGCAGGTACCCTGATTACCCTCACCAATGCAATACTATCAGACAATTCAACTGGATCTGCCCCCGGCAACGGAGGTGCGGTGCACATTACTGGCGCTGGCAATCTTACCATCGTCGGTAGCGTTGTTAGCGACAACACCGCAGCTGCCGAAGGTGGCGGCCTTTGGAACGGTACGGGCTCGATGGTCATCAATGGCACTTCCATCACGGGTAACACGGCCAGCGGTGCAGGTAGCGACCAGGGCGGCGGCGGCGTTTTCAACGCTGGAGGCACATTGGCTATCCTAAATAACACCATGATTACAAATAACGTCTGCGACGGCATGGCTGGCAGCGGCGGCGGTATCCTCAACGATGCTGGTGGTGCATTGGTCGTCATGAACAGTACCATTACTGGCAACACCTCCGTCCGAGCAGGTGGCGGTATCGAGGACAATTCTGGCGCGGGCTCGATTGTCACCCTCACCAATGTTACACTCCAAAAACAACACTACCGGCGGTAGCCCTGGCAACGGTGGCGGCGTCCACATCACTGGTGCAGGTGAAATGCACCTCACAGGTGGAGTCGTCAGTGGCAATACCGCATCAGCAGAAGGTGGCGGGCTTGTGGAACGGCACTGGCTTTATGACCATCAATAATGTCAGTGATAGATGGCAACACGGCCAGTGGCGCAGGCGCTGACCAAGGCGGTGGGGGAGTGTTCAATGCAGGTGGCATGATTAATATTTTGGGAAATACGACTATTTCAAATAATATAGCCAATGGCATGGCTGGCAGTGGCGGTGGTATCCTCAATGATGTCGGCGGTACTTTGGTCATTGAAAATACCACGATCTCTGGCAACACTTCCATCCGTGCGGGTGGTGGTATCGAAGATAATTCAGGTGCAGCAACAACGGTTTCATTAACTGACGTTTCTATCACTGGCAATGCAACCGCTTCTTCCCTGGCAACGGCGGTGGCGTCCATATCACAGGTGCAGGTGATTTTGAAATTACAGGAGGCGTGGTTTCCAATAATACCGCTTCCGCAGAAGGTGGCGGACTTTGGAACGGCACTGGCACGATGACCATTTCAGGTGTAGTGATAAATGCCAACACGGCAAGTGGTGCAGATGCAGACCAAGGTGGTGGCGGTGTGTTCAACGCAGGTGGAACGGTTGGTGTGATCGACAACACCATGATTACCAATAATATTTGCGACGGCGCAGCCGGCAGCGGCGGTGGCATTTTCAACGACGCAGGTGGTTCTCTGACCGTCATGAACAGTACTATTTCAGGAAACACAGCAGTCCGTGCGTGGAGGTATCGAAGATAATTCAGGTGCTGTTTCTTCTGTTATGCTGGCTAACGTCAACCTCGATAACAATGCGGTCAGCCCTTCTCCCGAATGGCGGTGGCCTTCACGTGTCAGGTGACGGAACGGTTACCGTCAGCGGCGGAACGGTCAGCGGCAATACTGCTTCATCGGAAGGTGGCGGGTTGTGGAATGGTGCAGGCGTTATGCTTGTCTCCGGCGCAATGATAACTTCCAATACAGCCAGCGGCGCAGGTGCCGACCAAGGCGGTGGAGGTATTTATAACCTCAGCGGTGTACTTACCATTCAAGAAAATACGACCATTCTGGAATAATGTCGCCGACGGCATGGCTGGCAGCGGCGGTGGCATCCTCAACGATGCGGGCGCTACGCTAAACATTTCTAACTCAACCATTTCGGGCAACACCTCCGTCCGTGCGGGTGGCGGGATCGAGGACAACTCAGGCGCAGGTACAACGGTTGTCTTGACGAACGTGACCCTTGACGGCAACACGACGGCCTCTTCCCCCGGCAACGGTGGCGGCATCCACATCACGGGCGCAGGCGACATGGAGATCACAGGCGGTGTAGTTTCCAATAACACAGCCTCTGCCGAAGGTGGCGGATTGTGGAACGGAACGGGCATCATGAGCATTTCCGGTGTAAATATTTCTGCGAATACAGCCAGTGGCGGCGCAATGCCGACCAAGGTGGCGGTGGGGTGTTCAATGCTGGTGGATCAATTCTTATTTACGGCAACACGGTCATTTCCAATAACATCGCCGATGGCATGGCTGGAAGCGGTGGCGGTATCTTAAATGATGTCGGTGGTACGTTGGAAATCGACAGTACTACCATTTCAGGCAATACTTCCATCCGTGCGGGTGGTGGTATCGAAGATAATTCAGGTGCAGCAACAACGGTTTCATTAACTGACGTTTCTATCACTGGCAATGCAACCGCTTCTTCCCCCGGCAACGGCGGTGGCGTCCATATCACAGGTGCAGGTGATTTTGAAATTACGGGAGGTGTGGTTTCCAATAATACCGCTTCCGCAGAAGGTGGCGGACTTTGGAACGGCACTGGCACGATGACCATTTCAGGTGTAGTGATAAATGCCAACATGGCAAGTGGTGCAGATGCAGACCAAGGTGGTGGCGGTGTGTTCAACGCAGGTGGAACGGTTGGTGTGATCGACAACACCATGATTACCAATAATATTTGCGACGGCGCAGCCGGCAGCGGCGGTGGCATCTTCAACGACGCAGGCGGTTCACTGACCGTCATGAACAGTACTATTTCAGGAAACACAGCAGTCCGTGCGGGTGGAGGTATCGAAGATAATTCAGGTGCTGTTTCTTCTGTTATGCTGGCTAACGTCAACCTCGATAACAATGCGGTCAGCCCTTCTCCCGGGAATGGCGGTGGCCTTCACGTGTCAGGTGACGGAACGGTTACCGTCAGCGGCGGAACGGTCAGCGGCAATACTGCTTCATCAGAAGGTGGCGGGTTGTGGAACGGTGCAGGCGCCATGACTATCTCTGGCGCAATGATAACTGCCAACACAGCCAGCGGCGCAGGTAGCGACCAAGGTGGTGGAGGAATCTACAACCTCAGCGGAACGCTCAACATTGACAACAACACGACCATTTCTAATAACGTCGCCGACGGCATGGCCGGCAGCGGCGGTGGCATCCTCAACGATGCAGGCGCTACCCTCAACGTCTCTAACTCAACCATTTCGGGCAACACCTCCGTCCGTGCGGGTGGCGGGATCGAGGACAACTCTGGCGCAGGCACAACGGTTGTTTTGACGAACGTGACCCTTGACGGCAACACGACGGCCTCCTCCCCCGGCAACGGTGGCGGCGTCCACATCACAGGCGCTGGCGACATGGAGATCACAGGCGGCGTAGTTTCCAATAATACAGCTTCCGCAGAAGGTGGCGGGCTGTGGAACGGAACGGGCATCATGAGCATTTCCGGTGTAAATATTTCTGCGAATACAGCCAGTGGCGCAGGCGCCGACCAAGGTGGCGGTGGGGTGTTCAATGCAGGCGGATCAATTCTTATTTACGGCAACACGGTCATTTCCAATAACATCGCCGATGGCATGGCTGGAAGTGGTGGCGGTATCTTAAATGATGTCGGTGGTACGTTGGAAATCGATAGTACGACTATTTCTGGCAACACCTCCGTCCGTGCGGGTGGTGGGATCGAGGACAATTCTGGTGCGGGCACAACGGTCGTTCTGACGAACGTGACCCTCGACGGCAACACGACAGCCTCTTCCCCCGGCAACGGTGGCGGCGTACACATCACGGGTGCGGGCGATATGGAGATCACAGGTGGCGTTGTTTCTAATAACACCGCTTCTGCCGAAGGCGGCGGGCTGTGGAATGGAACAGGGGAAATGAATATCACCACAACGACCATCGATGGCAACGTAGCCAGCGGTACCGATGCCGACCAAGGTGGCGGTGGAGTTTTCAATGCAGGCGGAACGATTAACATCATGGCCTCAACTATTTCCAATAATGATGCGAACGGCACTGGCAGCAACGGCGGCGGTATTCAAAATGAGGCCAATGGCTCATTGACGATCGAGTACAGCACCGTCTCCGGCAACACATCCAGCAACGGCGGTGGCGGTATCGCTAACAACGGGATGTTGATGGTAAATGCCACTACGATTGCCAACAATTCGGCAACAACCAACGGTGGTGGTACAGCCCAAAGCACTGCCAGTAGCATGGTTACTTTTAAAAGCTCAATCATTGCTGGCAATTCGGCTGCGACTGGACAAGGACAAGATGTAAGCAACAGCGGTGGGACACTGCAATCGGACGGCTACAACTTAGTTGGTAATGATGACAACGGCAGCTTCACTGCCCAATCTACCGATAAAGTTGGTTCGGACGCCCAACCAATCGACCCGATGCTCGACCCACTGGCGGACAATGGTGGCCCGACCATGACCCACGCCCTGACTTGCCCAAGCCCTGCTATCAAATCAGGTGACCCAACGGACAATTCCCCTGACCAACGTGGCTTGTCTGTTTTTGACGGACAAAGGGATATGGGCGCTTTTGAATTTCAGGATAGCTGCAACGTGAATGCGGTGAACCCCAAATTTGCGGAGCTCAGCGGCAGTTCTTTGTTTCCAAATCCTGCTGCCATTAGTAATAATGTTCAACTGGAAATACCTACCCATTTCGGAACGGAAGTAGAAGTCCGCATCGTGGAAATGGCCTCAGGCAGGATCGTTTTACAACAGCCTGTTTTCACAGGATTCAATAACCTGCAAGTGACTGATTTGGCGGTCGGCCAATACATCGTGCAGGTGATCGCCGGTGAGTCGTTCGAAACGCACAAACTGGTTTTGATGAAATAACAAATTTAGCGAAAGATAGTATTGTAGAACCGCTCTGTCCACTTGGCTGTGGATGGAGCGGTTTTTTTTGTAGGCAATTCTTCCCCGTTCCATACCTTTACCGAGCACCTAAATTTTCAAAAAAGAATAGCCATGTTTGGATTAATGCGCCCTCAACAAAGTTGCTCCCAAAAAAAGACGAACGACTACCACCGCCACCGCATGCACTACTGCGGCACTTGCAAAACGCTCGGGCAAACCTACGGACAACGGGCACGGGTGCTGCTGAATTTCGATACCGTTTTTTTTGCGGAAATCCTTTCCCATTTATCAAAAGAAAACTTGTCCAATTGGCAAGCAGGTTTCCAGGCGATCAACCGTTGCTTCACTATGCCCGACCGGGAACAGGCCATGCCGATGTCGTTGCAATATGCCGCTGCGACCAATGTTATGTTGGGGGAAATGAAACTGGACGACCACATCAAAGACTTGCCCGGGTTGCATTGGAAATTGGCCCGGCTTTTTTTTTCCAAACCTTTCCGCCGGGCCGATCGGCAATTGCAGGAATGGGGCGTGGACACCCAACATCTTTGGCAATGGATCCGGCAGCAGTCCCGTTTAGAAAAAACAGCCGAGACAAATTTCCCATCGTTGACTGCTTTGCTAAATCACTATGCAGAGCCGACTGCGCAAATAACGGGTTGGATTTTTCAAAAAGGCGCAGCCGTCGTTGGGCAGCCGGAACAGGAGGGGGCGCTCTTTGACCTCGGCTATCAATTTGGCCGCATGGCTTACATTTTGGATGCCTTCGAGGACGTCGAAAAGGATTTGTTCGACCGCCAGTTCAATCCCCTTGCCTTGTATTTCCATGCCGACCAAACGTTGCGGGAAGACCAATTCGCCCAAGCCCGGCAAGTTCTGCTGGCCTGTCAGGATGCAGTGGCTGAACAATTGAAAAAACTCCCCCTGGCCGAGGAAGCCGCCGAGCAATATGTGGTTCGGCTGTACTCCAACCTGTCCTTGTGGCTGTATCGTGAGCGCCCACTGCCCCAGACTTTTGCTGCGCAAATGAAAGGTGCTTTTGAAATGACGATCCAAGGGTTGATGGCTTCAACGGTGTCTTGGGTAAGGAGTGCGAATTATTACTTGGTTTCGCTCGTGATTTTTGTGCTTCCCTTGGCAGCGGATTATGTGAGTAACGCCGATCAGTGGTTGCTGTATAAGCAGTTCGCCATTTTCACAGCGGTTTTGGCAGCCATTGGGCTGGGGCGGCAAGCGGTCGTCCGACGGAAAAAGCGCAAAACCAAACATAAAGACCGCCGCAAGGGCAAAGGCAAGATCCGCCGCTTTTTTCAGCGGACGTCTATGTTTTTTATTGCAGCGCCATGTGCGGAGGACTGCGCAGCAAGTTGCTGCGAAACCTGCTGCCAATCTTGCTGCGATGAGTTGTGTAATTCCTTATGCCGAGAGGGTTTGTGCAAAGGCGAGCGCGGGCAGCGAGCACTGCAGGTGTTGGTGGTGCTGTTGCTGATCCTGATCGTGGTGGCGATGATTTTGATTTTGGTGTGAGGGGGAATTGTAAACCAACGATCTACTCGATCCGTTTTATTAGTTACCTTTACTTCAAAATCGAAAAATATGCTTGTAAAAGAAAAAGTACTGGAAATCATACAATCGTTACCCAATGAGTTCAGCATTGATGAGGTCGTCGAAAAATTGATTGTGCTGCAAAAAATTGAAACGGGACTGCAACAAGTGGAGGAGGGGAAAACATTGCCCACTAAAGAAGCGAAGGAAAAGCTGAAGAAATGGCTCAGGCAATAATTGGATGATGACTATTTTGACTTTTTAAACTTTTCTATTTCCAATATTTTATCAACCAGAGATTCTAAAATATTTCCTACGTGCTTTTCTACTGATGATATTTTTTTGTTTAGCTCGGTAATAGATTCACTTATTTTTTTCTCTCTTTCAGTATTATACCAAGATTGTAAAAAATCATTATCCTTAAAATTAATTATTACTCTACTCAATATTTTCAAGAAATGTCATATTTTTAAAACCTCCTTCACAGAATTATAACATTCCTGTCTTTAGTCAAATTTTTGAAACTCCTTGACAAAATCTTTTAATTTTTGGCAAGTAATTGAATTTTTAATATTTTCATTTTTCGCCAAAGAGTAGCTATTGCACTCTCTTTTAGGGTATCCTAATTGGTAAGCATCGTTTATCAAGTTTGCACAATAATCAATAATTGACACAATTTTTATATGGAAGTATTCGATTTTGATCCTATAATATTCTATGGCATTGATATTATTTTTAGTGTAAATTTCGGGTATTTCTTTTAAGGCAAGTAAAATGGGAATTAGTTTTATTTTATCTATTTCTGTGTTAATTAATAATACGTGGTTAATTATTACTTTTAAATAAATTTCACTTTCGCTACCTAATTCATTGAAATCTATCTTTTCAATATTTGAATTCTGTAAGGAATCTATGTAGATCTTTGCATGCTTTGGAAAAATTTCTTGCTCATACTTGGTGAAAATTTTTTCCATGAAATTTTTAATTCCTACCATTTTATTTTTTTTACTTTTTGATATATAGCAATTTGATGAAAAAGTTCTTTTGGTAATTTTTTTTTTAATTTGTCATTAAATGCAGGTAAAAAAGAAGCTATACGGAAATAATTAACAGGTTGATATTAACAAGTGCAAATAAAAAGCTTACTATATTATTAGCATTGCCTCCGGATGTGGAAACATCCCAGCATCCAGCCATATTTGCCTTTCCACCAACCGATCTACATTGTTGAGTTGTAAAATTTTAATGGTTCCTTCTCCAATATTTGTTTTAGGTAAAATAAGTGTGTTGGAAAACTCAAAATGATCGCTCCATTTATCCTTTCTCGGGTTATAAAATCTTTGGAAAGCATCAGAGGGAAGTAGCATAGTGCCAATATCAGTGCCTTTGTTTTGATTGCAGTACATGCACGCATAGGCAAGGTTGTCAAGTTCGTTATCGCCCCCATGCTTAATACTTATTATGTGATCCAATTCAAAACCAATATACGATTGTGATTCATGTAAAAGACAATATTCACAAAGAAGGTGTGCCCGTGAAACAATAAGCTTCCGAGTGCTTTGGGGAATGTAGCGACTCATGTCTGCAACAATTTAAAAGCCTTTGCCTTTGCCAAACGCATCACATGTTCCAACACCTTGTAGTATTCAAGCTCAGATTTTTCTTCTGAGGTCAAAGTGCTGGTCTTCTCTTTTTCAATCAAGTCGTACACCCGAGTTTTAGTGTCTTCGGATGCTTTGAAATCCAAGACCTTTTCAGGCCCTTGATTGGCGATGAAATCAACTATTTCGTCCAAAGCTCTCAATTGTACCATAATGGATTTTTTTTGATGTTTACAAAAATAAGGAGAATAGGACTGAACTACAACAAACGATTTATCGGACAGCTTGAAGAAAATTTTTCGCCCCCAAAAAAAAATCCCCTCCCCTAAATCCACCTACCCCCTTTTCCCCGTATCTAAAAACAACAAGCATTCACAGTCATTCTGACACCCCACAAACCGCCAACAAGTAAGACACCACAACAACTATTTTTCCTGATCGATCCAACGACCCAAAGATTTGTCAGGGCCGGAAATGACCTTCTGGCCACTGGGCATGCTGTGTCATTATTTCTAAAAAAATACTATTACCATGATGTTGAAAAATTACTCATTCCCGATGCTACTGCTCTGCCTCTTGGCAGCCTGCACCCAGCCATCCACCCACACTTCCACCATTGATATTTCCCAAAAAATAAAAGAAATCCCTGCCCTGCTCGACCGACCTGAAAAGGTATGGCACGGCAACGAATGGGCCGACATCCAAAACCGCTATGTCGCCAACCGGGATAAAATTATTGCCGACCCCGCCAATGCCGATGCCTACATTAACCTGGCGGAGGTCTTCATCAATGAGGCCCGGATCACGGGCGAGCATGGGCATTACTACCCGGCGGCACTGAGCATGCTGGATACCGTTTTGGCAAAAAACTTAAAAAGTGACGATCTGAAATTCCGGGCCTTGGCGACGAAGGCAGGGGTACAATTATCCCTCCACCAGTTCCACGAGGCGCTGCAAACCGGACAGGCAGCATTAGCCATTAATCCATATAACGCACAAGTTTGTGGGGTGCTGGTGGACGCACATGTGGAACTCGGCGAGTACGACCAAGCGGTCGTCATGGCCGACCGTATGATGTCCATCCGCCCCGACTTGCGTTCTTATTCCCGGGTGTCGTACCTGCGGGAAATCCACGGCGATGTGCCGGGCGCCATCCAAGCCATGGAAATGGCGGTGCAGTCCGGCCACCCGGCGCTGGAAGAAACGGCTTGGGCGACATTGACGCTGGGTGGCTTGTACGAGCGGTACGGCGAACCCAACAAAGCGCTGACGGCTTACAAAGCCATTTTGGCCAACCGCCCCAACCACCCATTTGCCATCGGCGCTATGGGGAATATTTACCTGAAAGAAAAGAAATACGACCAAGCGGAAGCATTGTTAGCGGAGGCGATGGCGATCATCCCAGAAGTGGGTTTTTACATCGACATGGCGACCCTTTACCAGCAAACGGGCCGGATGGAAGAGGCGAATCAGTTGGTCGATGAAATCCTCGTGATGCTGCAAGACGATCTCGAAAGCGGCCACAACATGAACCTTGAACTGGCCAACGTCCACGCCCATTTTAAAAACGACTACGATACCGCCCTGCAATTTGCCCTAACGGAATACAACCTCCGCCCAACCAACATCGACGTGAACCGCCAACTGGCCCTGCTATACAGTGAAATGGGCAATTGGGAAAAAGCATCGGAGCATGCCGACATCGCAGCCGCTACCCACTCAAAACACCCAGAATTGCTGGCGCTCTCAAGAGCGATTAGTATGAAGTAATGCAGAAGCTTATTTACAAAATGCGGGGCAGGATAACCCATTCTTTTGGTAACCTCGCAACAGCCAGTCCCGAACTTGCTTCGGGATGCCCCTTGGAATCCCGTTGGGCCGAGCAGTCAGATGCCACGAAGCGAAGTGAATTTTTCGGCCCACTTGCGTGAATGACATTACAGAGAAATTCTTTTCGCATGAATTACAACAAACAACCACTCAAAATTTCTTAATCAATAAAATCTTTTTTCAAATGAAAAAACCATTACTGAAGCCGGCCCTGCGCTGGTTAGGGCAACTATTTACCTTGTCCCTTTCGTTCCTACTGTTTACGCAAACGACCCTCAACGCATCGAGCCACCGGGAAGCACCGCTGATTGCCAACGACCCATTGGCCGACAACGTGGACGTCTATGCATTCCGCAGCCCCGACGACCCATCTACCGTTACTTTGATCGCTACCTACGTGCCGTTACAATTGCCGCAAGGTGGCCCGAATTATTACAATTTTGGCGAAAATGTCCGCTACGAAATACACATCGACAACGACGCCACTATACCGGGCGACGAGATCGTATACCGGTTTACGTTCACGCAAGTCAACGAAGACCCGACCACGTTTTTCAACATCCGTCTCGGTGCGCAAAACCTGAAGACCACTTATAAACTGGAGAAAAGTACCGACGGTGGCAACAGTTTCACGACCGTCATCGACGGTGGGGTAGTGCCTCCGACCAATATCGGCGCCCGTTCCATCGACTCTGGAATCGGCCTCGGTATGCCTTACGCCGACGTGATGGCTGGTGCGCTTACCTCTGCCTCGACTGGCGAGCGGGTATTCTGCGGCCCATCGGATGATCCGTTTTTTGTCGATCTCGGCGGCGTTTTTGACTTGGGAAATTTGCCCCGTCAAAACGGCAAACCGCTCGATGGACTCGCCTGCATGAACGTGAGCACCATCGCCATCAAAGTGCCGATTGCCATGCTGTTGAAAGCAGGTGCGCCCGATACCCCTACCAATATCCTCGATCCTGATTACGTGATCGGCGTGTGGGCTTCGGCCAGCCGCCCACAGATGCTCACCTTTGGTGGTGGACAAGTGACGGGTTCTGGTGACTGGGTACAAGTTTCCCGCTTGGGTATGCCCCTGACCAACGAAGCCGTGATTCCAATTGGTAGCAAAGATTTTTGGAACTCGATCAGCCCTTACGATGAGATTTCTGAAACGACTTTAGACGAATATTTTTACAATCCAGAATTGGCACTTTACATGGATGACGACCTTTTCGGAGGTGCCGTTCCAGCTTTTTCCCCACTGCGCATTCAGCGGGCTTCTTTGGGCGCTTTTGATTTTGGAAATGGACAAGATGGTTTGTTCGGCCTGAAAGGGACGGCTGCTGTTGCAGGGACTGCTCTGGACGATGCTGTTTTCGGAACACTCTTGTTGCCGGGGGCAGGCAAGCCACGGTCGGTTGACCTTTGGCCGATCTTCCACACAGGTGCGCCCAACTTCCCGCCCTACCAATTGGCGACGGGTAAAAACGGCAACCCCTTAGCCGCCGGAAAACCGTTTATCCATAACTTTTTGCCGAATGGCGGGGACATGTTGCGCTTGAATATGGCCGTCCCAGTGACCGATCGGAACGACCCTGCTTTCAGTCCATTGGGCTTGGTACAGGCAGCCGTTTTGGGTCTCACCGATCCAACTTATAACACAACTACCGACCTCGAATTTATCCCCAACATGGATGGCTTCCCGAACGGACGCCGCCTCGAAGATGACGTGACCTTGATCGAACTACAAGCCGTCTCTGGTGTGGTACTCGCCGCCGTTGGACTTTGGTACGACGATTTCGACCCCATGAATAGCCCCAGCCCCGTTACGGATGACCTCCTCGGCGTATTGACTTACCGCACTGGCGTGAATGCCAACGACCGTGGTTTCCAGAGCAGCTTCCCGTACGTGGCCATGCCTTGGGCTGGCGACAGCGGCTGTGGTGGCAATGATTTCTCGGCCCGTGCCATCGACCTCGAACTGTCCATTTCTGCGGATAGGTCTTCCGTCAATATTTATGAAAACGTGACGTACACGGTTGTTTTGAAAAACAACGGCCCTGCCACCGCAACTGGCATCCGGGTAGCCGCTGGCCTGCCAACGGGCATGGTGTTCACTTCCCAAAGCACCGACAAAGGCAGCTACAACCTGTTTTTCCAGTCTTGGGAAATACCCATGTTAGCCGCTGGCGAAACCGCTACGCTGAACCTAAAACTGTTCACCCTGGTCAGCAATGTGGACATCAGCAATTTCGTGCAGGTAACCGCTGCGAGCCAAGACGACATCGACTCGACGCCGGACAACAACGCTACCACCGCCCCCAATGAGGACGACGAGGCAGCCGTTACGATCAGCGTCAACTTGAAAGAAGAACCAGTGGATGCCCTCATCGGCAAGCCGTCTTCTTTCAGCAACGTCTATCCGCAGCCCGCTGCCAATCAGGTGACTTTTGAATTGCAGTTGGAAAATGATCTGAATACCAATATCCAGATTTTGGATGCGGCAGGCAACATCTTGGAAACCCATGCCACCAACTTAAATGCGGGCTTCAATCAAGTCCAATTCAATATCTCCGATCTTTCTTCGGGTATGTATTTCATCCAAGTGGAAGGATTGGATGTGGAAATGGGCCAACAACGTTTTGTCGTCGTCAA
>JAWKLX010000039.1:0-87496 GCA_041392505.1 Saprospiraceae bacterium
TTTATTGGCAATGGCTATCGCTCCTTATTATTATCCGATTTTTCCCATAATTATTTGTATTTAAAATTAAACTGGCGGGTCTGGCGGTTCCACTACCAGAATTTATTTGCTGAATTAAATGCAACTTCAGCACAAGCCAATCCAGGCGATAATAATTTGCCGAAAAAATACATGGCAGCGCATTATTTGAGTTTCAATATTTTGCCAACCATGACCTTCGGTTTCTTCGAAGCGGTTATTTTTGACCGGGCAAATGGGCAATTTGAATTACAATATTTAAACCCAGTTATTTTATACCGTTCGGTAGAGCATTTATTGGACAGTGAAGACAACATTATTGCAGGACTTGATTTTAAATGGAATATTTTGAAAAAAGGCCGCATTTATTCCCAGCTCGTTTTGGATGAATATAAATTCGGGGAACTCACTGGTGGCAATGGTTGGTGGGCCAACAAATTTGGAGTACAAGCAGGCCTACAATGGGTCGATTTATTTAATATCCCCCAACTTGACATCCGTTTGGAATACAATACTGTCCGGCCTTATACCTACACTTATCGGGCTGCCGAAAGTGCCAGTTATTCCCATTACAACCAGGCTTTAGCGCATCCCTTAGGTGCTAATTTCAAAGAGTCGCTGGCCATTGTCCGCTACCAGCCACATAAACGAATATCGATCGAAGGACGTGCCCTCCGGGCCAGCTATGGGGAAGACCCAACGGGTGAAAATTGGGGAGGGAATATTCTACTCTCCAATGCAACCAGGGAGATGGATTTTGGGAATGAAACTGGACAAGGAATTGCTACCACTACTACCCTATTGGGCCTCGATCTGAGTTATGAACTTTGGCACAACCTTTACTTTGATGTGCATTATTTTTACAGAGATAAGGAAAGCGCCCTGCCCGAACGTTCGGATAAAGATTCTTTTATCGGGGCGGGTTTTAGGTTGAATGTGGGCAAGTTGCGAAATGATTTTTAGTGGTAATGATCGAATGATTCCTTACGAAACTATACTATCCTGCGTATTCCTGAAGGGTTTCTAAGGGTCTGCGTCGGTTTGAGAACCGACGCAGACCCTTAGAAACCTTGACGGGCCGAGCAGACCGATGATAAAGGCTTAGCCAACCATTCGGCCCGCATGAAATGATGATGATTTGTTTTTGACCAAATTATTGATTTTCAATTTGCCCCACTTTAAACCGCCACCTTTCAGAAGCAAATGCACAAAACCTAAAGTGGTCAAGTATAATTGTTCCAAAAAATGGCTTTCTTATGAAAATTTGCGGCGGCGGTGGCGAAGCCACCGCCGCCTGCCAGGAAGGGGAGAGAAAATTGCAAAGCCGATTTTCTCTCCCTTATTCGGATTGGCCACAGGCCAATCCGAACGGGCCAATTAAAAGCTAAATTCGTTGCTGTTTTAATTTTATAAGAAAGCCCTTTTGTTCCAAATCCATTAACTTTGAGAAAAAAGAAAAATGATAGCTGTTAAAACCGGACCTAAAAAAGAGAAAAAACAAGTCGTCCCTGATTATCTTATTTACGAAATGTTGGACGGGATCGCTGTTTATTACCGGGGTTATAAAGATGTGCTGAACAAAACAAAAACACTCGAAGAAATCATGGCATATCGAGATTTACCATGGTTTATTATCAATCTATTAAAAGACTATTTCCAGCCTATATTTGGCAAAAAGTACTGGGTATGGTCTGGGGAAGGAGGCCTTCATGTTGGTCATCGTTCAAACCCGTCACTGGATTTTGTCATCTTACCTAAAAGCGCTTTTTCATACAAAAAAGCAAAAAATAAATACATAGACACTCCTCCTTTAGTGGTGATAGAAGTTGATACAAAAGCTGACATAGAGGATCTGCCATTTACAGGTACAGAATACGTTCAAAAAAAAAACCAAGAATTAATTGATTTTGGTGTGGCCGAAGTAGTATGGTTTTTCACACAAACAGAAAAAGTCATGGTCGCCCGCCCCAATCAACCTTGGCTAACAGTTGATTGGAAAGATACCATCGAGATAATGAGCCATCCCTTCTCCCTCCAAAATATTATTAAAGAAAGCGAAGTCCCCACAACAACGGAATAATACCCAATACCTCAATACATAATACTACTCATGACCAACCCATCAAATAACACTTACGTAGCCATCATGGCCGGCGGCATCGGTAGCCGCTTTTGGCCAGCCAGCAGGGAAGCCCGTCCCAAACAGTTCATGGATATTCTGGGAGTCGGCAAATCACTGATCCGACTGACTTTTGAGCGATTCCTAAAATTATGCCCGGCGGAAAATATTTTCATCGTCACCAATGGCATTTACAAGGATTTGGTCAAAGAACATCTGCCAGAAATAACGGACAACCAAATATTATGCGAACCCTCCCGTAACAACACAGGGCCATGCGTTGCCTACACCTCCTTCAAGCTGCACGCCTTAAATCCTGACGCTAATTTTGTGGTGGCCCCTTCTGATCATATTATATTAAAAGAAGAGGCTTTCGTTGACCTGCTTAACCAAGCTTTGGATTTTATCGCTACGAATGAAGCCATCGTAACCTTGGGGATTGAACCAAGCCGACCAGATACCGGCTATGGGTATATAAATTTTGCCAAAGAGAACAGGGCGGACGCCATCTGTAAAGTGAAAAGTTTCCGTGAAAAACCTGATCTGGCCACCGCCCAAGAATATGTTGCAAGTGGTAATTATTTATGGAACGCAGGTATTTTTGTGTGGAGTGCGAAAACCATACTGAAGGCCTTTGAAGAGCTGTCCCCGGACATTTACCACATACTTTCAGCTGGGTCGAGTCAATATAACACCTCTGAGGAACAAGCATTTATAAACACCGCCTACCCTACCACTCCCAATATTTCTGTGGATTATGCGATTTTAGAAAAATCGCATAATGTATACACCCTCCCTGCTGACATTGGCTGGAGCGACTTGGGGACTTGGGCTTCGCTGCATGAGGAGAGTGATAAAGACGAAAACGGAAATGTCCTACAAGGGAACATCATCACGAAAAACGTTGCAGATAGTTTGATTCGGATGCCAGCCGGTAAGTTGGCTGTCATTAACGGGCTGGAAGGGTTCATTATCGTTGACGAAGGGGATGTACTGTTGATTTGGCCGAAAGCGGAAGAGCAAGGGATTAAAGCGATGACGGAAGTGATCGGGAGCGTCATGGGGGCAGTTTTCGTAAATAAACACAACAGTAAATTCATTGAGAAAGCAAAATCTCCACTATTTTATTTGTCGCCAACCAATCCATGGCACTCTACAAATTCAGGATGGGAGCAATGCAGTCCATAAAAAAAGTTGGGAATACGGGCTGTAGCCGTCGCCCCCACCGGATGCCTACAGCGATAAAATAAAGAAAGCCGGTTTAGAATTCGTACCTATAAAAATGGCTGCCAACCAGATAAGTGTATATAAGGATGTGTTGTTTTTTTTGGCATCTCTACCAATTGTTCCGGCGTTTCAAGCCCGATCTGGTCTTAACTATACCGTGAAAATCAACATCTTCGGCAATCTAGGCTGCCTGGTTGGGCCGGGAAAATTCCTACCATTTCCATTGTGCCCGACGGGGATTTTCCTTTCAGCACAAGGGCTGGCTCTTTAGTCTCGTTAAGACCCTGTACAAAATATCCCTGTCGCCCGCCCGAGCTGTCTGGTTTTTGAATGAAGAGGACCGGCAATTTTTTGCATCACAAAATATTGAAACCAGTTAAAACCAAGTTACTACCTGGCGAAGGCATCAACACCTCTTTTACCTTCCCCAGCCAGCAAAAGATTAACCTCGCCAACCACCATACTTTTTTGTTATCCGGCAGGATGTTATGGGAAAAAGGCGTGGAGATTTGTGGCGGCAGTCTCGATCGTCCGACTATTGATACCCTATGACGCAGTTTCATCTGCTGGTTTGTGGATGCAAAGACAAAAGGATTGTCCCTATTGAAACTATCCACCATCGGGTGGCAGAAGGCACGGTCAGCTTTGTGGGTGTCACGGAAGATGTCCGTCCTTTTTCCACCAGGCCGATTGTTTTGTGCTGCCATCCTACTACGGAGAGGGGCTTCCCCCGAACCACTTCGAAGCGGCCAGTATGGGCATTCCCGTCATCACCACTGACCACCGTGGCTGTCGCCGCAAGGGTTATCCCCCGTGAAAATGGTTTTTGTTCGCCCCAGAACCCGGAGGAACTGGCCCATAAAATGTTGGAATTTATTGAGCTACCGCTTGAAAAACGAAAAAATGGGCGAACGAGGACGGCAGATGGTACGAGATCAATTTGAAGAAAAATTAGTGGTCGATATTTACCTGCAAAATAGGTGAGGAAATCTTATCAATAAAACCACCGACTCTTTCCGCTGTCTCTGCAAAAGAAAATAAGGTTTCTGTGGAAAATAGTAATTGACCAACAAACCGTGCCAGCCTTTAAATTAGCCGGATAAAAAACCAGATGTTGCACGTACTACTCGACAATAATCACCACGAGCGGCGATACGCAACGGCAACTATTTTTGGAAGATTTTCTGGGGCTGTCCACGTCCATTGCTTTCGGACCGACTTTATATTCTTTAGAAATTACCTTACCCAATGGTAAGCGATTGTGCTTTTCGGATCATTTTTTTCAACAGTTTCCAACCCTACCCTACCTGTCTCCATCAAAATCTACCTCAAAAAATAGTATTTGCCCGCAAAGACCAAAACTGTTTTTAACCGAAAACGACCTGCCCATCATTTTTGGTGATGCCAGCATTCAGGTAGCAGAAACCAAATTACCTTGCGGCGCTAGCCATCCTTGCTTCCACCTTTTTATGCTGACGCGGTGGGAGGAATATGTCAACCCGTCAGAGACCATCATGGACGTTTTCCGCCATGCCGCCGTCGCCGTACAAAATAATTTCATCCACCGGACCCGTTGTCAACGAATATGTGGAGATGCTGTGGGGGATGCCGGTTTATTTGGGGGTGGAGGAGGTGCGGAGGGAGCGGAAGTATCAGGTTTATCTGACCCACGATGTAGATGCTGCTTTGCTTCGGCCAAACCTTTTTGTTTTTATAAAAATTGGCGGGGATCTCCTGAAAAGGAAAAGCACTTCTCTTACTGTCACTTCTTTTACAGACTATTTAAACTTTAGCTTAAAAAAAGGAAAGACCCTACGACACCTTCGACTTTTTCATGGAGATAGCCGAAAAGCAGGATTACAGGCTCATTTTTACTTCTCCCTCAGCGGCGGCAGCAAGACTCTGTGAAGATAAGATCAGGTTTCCATCATCCGTTTGTGTCAGAACTCCTGCGGAAAATAAACGACTGGCAACACCTCATCGGCATCCACCCCAGTTTCTTCACAGTTTCCTCGGATGAGAAAATATTTACCGCCGAGTTGGAGACATTGAGAAAAGTCAGTCAAATACGGAAGGCAACATTTCCTCCGGTTTAAAATACCTGACACCCAAGTGCTGTGGGAAAGAAATAACTTGCTCTGGGAAAGCTCCTGTATTATCCCGATGCACCGCCGCTGTGGTACTTGTTATGACTATCCGGTCTTCGACATTCTGAACGCCAACAATTAACGGTCCAGAAATGCCGCTAACTGCAATGGAAGTTTCCTGGCAGGAATATAAACGAGCAGCAAATGCTATTCTCCAAATCAGCTCATGCTGGGTTCAATTAAAAATATGGGCGGCAACTTTGTACTGCTGTGGCATAATACCGCTTTTTACCAGACGGTATGGGAACGGGAAGATTAGCGGTTTGCGGAGGCTATTATGCCGGATTCGGATAAGATGCGGATACCAACGCTTTTTCCCAAGTCAATTTTTTTAGCGTAATGTATTATCCTTTCTCTGGTCTTATTATCTTTTATAATGTCCTGATAAAATTTTACAATGTCGTTGAAATCTATCGGGGAATTGTTGAAAATATTTTACCCATCCCAAGTCAGGAAATCCAAGCTCCTTGGGTAGAGAGAATAAAGGTAAACCTGATGCACAATAAGAGCGATGTTTGAGCGAGGAGTCTATTTGTAGCCTTTTCTAAAAATAGCTAAAGTGCCAATCCCAATGTCCGCTTGGATTAAATGCTCTTTCATGTCCTTATACGGCAAACTTGGCAATATTTCCACGTTATTAGCTAACCCCAAATTTGTTATAGTTTGCTTATATAATACAATATTTCCATCACCGATAATTTTGAGTTTTATGTTTTGTCGCTCCCCTTTTTGCTTTTTAAACTCAGAAAAACCCAATAACAGGCGATCAAGTCCATGCCAGTAAGCCCAGGTACCAATGGCCACGAGTTGAATGAAATCCCCATTCTCTGATTTTTGAATTGAATATTCCAATGGATTATTTAAAAGTCCGTTCGTTATCCGAATCGTTGGAATATCAAAGATTTTTTTTTGGATTCCAACATGTACAATATAGTCAATATATTTCTTTAGCTCTAACTGAAAATGAGCATCAATATAATATTGAATTTTTCTGAGGATTCCCTTTTTTTCTAAATGGTATGGGAACGTCGGAACTTCCAAAACTATAAATGATAATGGATTATTATTTTTTATCTTTTTGAACGTATTGATCAAGTCTGGATGCGATAATTCGTATCGAAAATAAAACAGATCGTAATTTTCTATTTTAATTAATTTTCTGAACAAAGATTGTAGCCCCCAGAAAAAATAGATAAATTTCAACATTTTAAACTTCCGAAACCTGAATGTATAAATCTGTTTTTCATTTATATAAACCCCATGATCGTCGAGCCAAAAATAATCTACCGTCCAACCTATATTTCTGAGAGCCTTTATTTGAGCCGCACATTTTTGTACCACCCCAGCGTTTGCCGACAAACTTTGATTGACCCGACAATAAAAAAGTGCTTTTTGTTTTTCCATCATTACGACTTAAGAAACGCTCGCACCGCATACAGCAAGCGGTTGGAACATTTGTATAACTGGTGGATGGGTTTGCGCTCGGCGCCGAAGGCCCGGAAAACCGGCTCAATGTGGGGAAGCATGCTGCCTTCAAAATTGTACCTTTTGCCCATTTTGAAAGCTTCCTGAATGGTGTGCCAGAGGAGGAGTTGAGCAGCACCCTGAGAACCTACATTTTTATCCAAACAAGGAAGCCAGTAATAGGAAGTGTTGTTGTCCCAGATCATGTAAACTGCTGCAGCTGCAAGTCCTTCCTGGTTTAGCACCCAATAAATTTTACCGGCTTGTTTCGACTGAATTGCTGCATGCAACTCCTTAAAAATTTTTCTTGTGCTTTATTAATGAAACATTTTGCCGTTTCCATCGTGATTAAAAAACAACATAAAAATCATCATCATTGTTGTTCTCAGAAATCGAGAGAAAAGTTTACCGGCCTTTCTAACTGTGGTACGCTCTTTCATCTTTTCAAATACCCTCTCAGGGTCTGATTCTATTCAAAACATAAGTGTAGCGAGTGGATTAAGTTTGAAACCCCGCCAGTAAAATGGCAACCAGTTTTGTAATTGTTCAGGATTTGATGGTAATAGGTAACTTTGGGTAGTTGGTTGATGAGTTCTCCTATTACCTTGGTCCAAAGCTAGCGGTAGTGTGGAGACGTTTAGAGCAACTACTGTAATCAAGCCAAACCCCCAAGTAAGGAGTGAACAGTGGAGTGCGGATTATTCTGAACCAAAATAACTGGTTAAATAGTACGGTAGAACACCTACTACTTCTCCATTGTTAAGCTCAAAGTACAAATGCCCCATTCGCCATATTTACATACTGCATCAAGCCACCATGAAGTGAAAAAAATTGGTAAATTCGCTTTCATAATTTGTTGCTAAACAAATGGTTATTGACAAATTCTACAAAAAAACCGACTAAGGTCAATTTCGTTTTCATATTGATAGATAATATTCTGGATAGACTCACCAACATGATACTCTTTGCTGATCACCCCTACCTTGTTAAATCTTCTAATTTCATTTATTGAATGAGTCACTTCGTTAATCCTCCAATTTCTCTACAATTATAATACTATATTACGTATAACTCGGAATAATTACCAAATCAGAATTACTAAAATATTATCATATTCCATATTGGATATCCTATTCGAAAAAAATTCTATATTGAATCTCTCATTACCGATAGACTGAAATTTATTTAATATTGTATAAGCATAGCCGCCCTTAGTATGCCCTAAAAAAAACAATTTAACACTTTTATTCAAAAGGTGAACTATAGCTTTAAAAGCTAAATAAATTGAGTAGTAGTTCTTAGTTCTACTTGTAATTGCTCCAGGAATAACAATATTTATCTCGTTTTTCTGCATTTTAGACAAGGAGGAGATATTAGGCAAATCATAAGGAATACAAGGAAAAAGTTTAAATTCTTTCCCCGAATTTAAACCCATCATATATTCTGCTATTGTATTGTTCTGAAATGTTACAAATTCAATTCTTTTTAAAATTTTCTTCCTAAAATAGTAATCCATTTTAAAAAAGGACTTAAAGAAACGAGCTACGTCTTTAAATTCTGTGAAAACAATATTTTGGTAATAATTAAACCAAAAGTTTCCGTTAAATACTACCAATACAGACTTTTTCAACCAACTTTGATTTGAAAAATATCTAAACCATTTCTCTATTGCAACTATAATAATTAAGTCAGCTTCTTCAATAATTCGAACATTATCAGATAAAAAATCCGGTATTGACTGATTGTTTTTAGGGCTATGAATTTTATTCTGATCAAACTCAATCAATTCTTTTCCATTTTTAGCAACAAGGGCAACAACATCTTGATTAAGATAAGCGTGCAGAAAACTTCTAAGTACTTCTGTGTGATTATTGACCTCTATTAATAAAATCTTCATTGAATGGGCCGCTTTTTAAAAAAAGTTGTAATTATATAAACCATATTTAAATAAGTATCAAACCCAAGTAGACGAATAAAAATAATTTTCCTGAAGGGCACAATTCCTAAAGTGAGGACAGGGCTGTATTTTACTCCAAGTATTTTATTTTTAAATTTAATTGCTAAATGCTTATCGATACGACTTAAATAAATCAAGTATTTCAAAATTATCAGCTCTAATTTATCTCGGTATTTCACATAATAAAAATAATTCTTTTCTTTTAAATATTGCAAGGCATTAACCCGCACCTCCAACTTAGATTTAAAGCATTCTATATTGAGTGACTTGCTAATCTGTCCATTTAATCGTTCTCGCCATATTGTATTTACCGCATTGTCTATAACAACTCCCTTAAAATTTGTAGTGGATAGGACTCTAAAAATGATATCTATATCTTGGCCGGCTGATAGATGTTCATCCCATCCTTTTATAGAAGAAAGTGGGCTTTTTTTAAATTTGAACCAGTATAGCCCAATTTTGAATTTAAAGTTGCAATTATATTATCATCATCTGACGGGTGCACAAGAAGCACTCAACAGCTTACTTAATAAAAAATCAACATATACCCTGCAATTATAACACTTCCATATCCTTGAATTAGCTTAACTTGATGATCAATCTTCTGGCATCAACAAATCATCCGCATCCAAAAACTGCAACCACTCTCTTGGCGACGGACATACCCTGATTCCTCGCCGCAGGTGCACCCTGCTTTTCTCTTCCAATACCGTAAGTCCGGATACTGCCGTTCATAGTCTTTCAGAATGGTTAGCAGTTTTATCTGTTGAATTATTGTCTACGGCAATGATTTCGATAGGGCGGTAGGTTTGTGCGATCGCAGATTCGAGACACTCCGCAACATAGTCTTCTACGTTGTAGCAGGGGGATGATGATGGAGACGAGGATAGAATTCATTTGAAAGGTTGACTATTTGACCAACTGAAAAGTATAGGTGACACAACGTCCCACACCATATTCTGCCAATAATATCTTTTTATTGACAATTAACTTTCCTTTCGAAAGCAATTGGCATTTTAATTAACCTCCAAAAAAGAGCGGAAAAATAACCAGCTGATTTGTAATAAATTTGGCTCACCGGAAAAGCGTTGTCCGTCTCGGCCATGAGCATACCAACTCTGCAAATGCCAGGACAACTTCAATTTATGCGGCAACACTGCGTGGTCAATTTTTAATTCCGGATCGAAGCCAAGTTTGTAGCCCATATCTAAAAGTTTGCGTTGTAAAAAATCTTCCTCACCGTAGCCGATTTTTTAGTTCTGCCATGCCAAAATCGACTGGAAATCTCAGCCTTTTCAAAACTTTTTAATCAAAAAAATTGCCACCCGAAAGCTCCGGCGCTTCAATCGGCCCAACTGTTTCCTTAAAGGTATCTTCGTTCCAAAGCTTTCATCTATTCAATTTGGTTTCCCGAAGGGAAACCGCTACAATACATGCCACCGAAACAGTCAAAATCAAAGTTTCTTATAACCCAAGTGCCCGTTCGATATAGCCGGGCTGCAAACGGGAATCATCATCTATATAGCATGTTTCATCCACCTTCGGCCTCTTTTGCACCTCGGTTTCAAGTATGGCTGAGTCCGATCTGTGGCTCGAATTGATAATTTACTGGATAATTTGCGGTAGTCGATTGCGTGCCATCGGTTGAAGCATTATCAATGACCAAAATTTCTACTTTACAATATTTACGATATTTATTTGTAGATTGTAAAAACATATCTAACATATTGACTCTATTTCGGTAATAAACAATTAATGAAATTTTCACTATTTTCATCGTTTAAAAGCTTCGATTAAGCTAATATCATCAAAGCATAAAAGCATCAAAAAAACACCAAACAAAAAAATATTCATTAACATTAAGCATAGTATCTGCATGAACAACATAATTATAATGTAATTCTTTAGAGATAAATAGATAAAGTTCCAACGCAGATAAATCCATATTTTTAGGTTTACGTCGCAAAACTCAATAAACAAAATTGGCTTATCTTTCAGAATAATCTTTTTTTGCACCTCTTTAAAAAATTATGTCTCAAAACCCTCAATATCTACCTTTTTATTAAATGTATTAAATCAAACTCAATATGTAAATCATCTAGCTGGCTAATTTTATATTACCATTTCTATTCATAACTACTCTATTCATCCCCGATTCTAATACAAACAACTTCTAAATCACAATAGCTTTCAGAACTTCCCAAAGCTATTTCAAATGTTTTAATGTTATTGAATGAATTCAGCGTAATATTCTCTTTTCAATAAGTTATGATTATAAGAATCAGGCTCGAATGCGTAAACTGTACCATCTGAAGACTTTCTTTGCAAGTTTAACGTATAGTACCCTCCCACATTTGCCCCTACATCAATAATATTAAAATTTTTACGGATTAATGAGAATAAACGGATAAGTCCCTTCATAAAAAATGCCGTAAAAATCCGCCAAGCATTGTGTTCATTCAAATCCAAATTAAATATTATCCCTCTTTTTTCACTCTTACTTTTCTTTTCCTTCGTAGCTTCCTTCGTAAGGAAGAAGGTAATGCCTCCTTTTGGTAAAAAATACTGGATTTATATCAAGCAATTTATTCCAAAAATAAATATCTTCATAAATAAATAAGGGTGTGATATGAATTTCCTGATTTAGTTCTTTTTTAGAAGTTTTTCTTCTTTTTGAAAAAAGTAGCTTTTGATTTATAAAACAAAGCATTTAAAATATTTATTGGCAAATAAAACAATCGAATTGATAAAGGTAGTTCATATTATTTTTTAAACCTACTGTAAATCCTTTCCAGAGTTTTCCTTCTCTAATTAAATCAACACCTGATTTCCATCTGCCCATAAATGAATTGCTGATGTTTCATGTGTTATATAACTTAAAAATGGCTTACCTCTATTTTCAAATGAAAGTGGGATAAAAATATGTTGCTGGATATAAATTTACATTATTTATTTTTAATATGGAGTTGCATGCAGTGAAGCCATACCTTCTAAATATTAAAGTAAATATAGATGGTATTGCAAATCTTACATTTTTAGTATCAAATTGAATAGTAGTGTAGTAATCAATTATTTCATTCAGTATGTAGTGGTTTTTAACCGCACCAAAAATTCCACAACTAATAGTGTCTTCTCTCTTTCACAGCCAATAAAAAAGTAACTAAGATATTTTTCCAAGCTTTCAATAACATACATATCAGTATCTAAATAAATTCCACCAAAGTTTTTTATAATCCATACTCTGGCAAAAATCAGAAACAAATGGCCAATACTTATTTTCGTAAGCTTTTAATGCAAAATCATTTTGTCTAAAATCAAAGTTTTCTTCATCCCATCTTTATTTCAAAATCCGGCATGTGAAACTCCCAAGTCTTAATGCATTGCTCTGAAATTTTGTCTAAAGGTGCATTACCGAACCAACAATAATGTATGATTTTAGGAATCATTTAGTATCCTTTTGAATTAACTTTTAAATTGATCAAGCCGTCATTAATCGCTTCAAAATTTTCATCCCACTCTTTCTGCAATAGAGAAAAAACAAATGTCCTTTTTCCAAAACCAATCACCCAAACCGTCTTTTTCAAGACCACCAAGAATATGGAATACAATCCAGGTCTTAGTGTTCTATTTGAATCTCAAAAACTGAAGTGATTTTTCCTTTTTTGTGCATTCACCCTGCGAATCATGACTAAAGAATATTCTTACTCCACTACAATAAATGCTGAGGGTTACTCTAAGTAAACTTATTTCCTCAACATTCAATTCTACATTTATAATTATAATTTGAAAAGGAGAAATAAAATATTTTAACACCTGGTGAGTAATGATTTATAGTGACCTGGAAATTTCACCTTGATGAAAGTGTGACCAGAAAAATTTAGTAGTAGGTCTCAATTTAGAAGATTGAATAGTTGTATATCGATTCATTACATTTTTAGATATGTCATGCATTCCCTAAATTTGCCATGATCTAATAAATACTGATGACTTACACATTGATAGAATAATATCCAAATTATGGCTAACTACTATTACAGCTTTATTATAATTAATACTCTCTCTAATTTTTTGTTTACATCTACGTTGAAACTCCACATCCCCCACCGCCAACACCTCATCCACCAGTAATATCTCCGTTTTAAGTGCGCCGCCACGGCAAAACCCAGCCGGACATACATTCGATGAATAGCGCTTCACGGGCATATCCAAAAATTTCTTCTACCCCCGCAAAATCAACGACTTCATCGAAGCGCTTTTTGATTTCTTCCCCGTCATTCCCAGGATACCCCCCACTGAGAAAGATGTTTTCCGCCCGTCAGTCTGGGTGAATCCGGCGCTTCCAGAGAGAAGCTACCCGCCATTCAGTGTAACACGTCCTTTATCGGGTTCGGTGATGCGGCTCAGGATTTTCAGCAGCTGTACTTTTCCTGCACCGTTCCGGCCGGGATGACGCCCATGACTTTGCCTTTGTTTCTACTTCAAAACTGACATCATCCAGAGCCCAGAAGGTTTCGTGTTGGTTGGGTTGAGAAAAAGGATTCCGGCCTTTGGCCATACGCTTGAAAACTGCGCTGCCTGTTCGGCCATTACATCCCTAAGGGCGGTGTAGCGGGCAGCTTCCCCTCTCCAAATACGGTAGGATTTTGACAGGTTTTCGACTTTGATGGCGATGTCGCTCATTTTTCAGGTTGATAAAGGTTGATAGGGTTACGCTATAAAATTATGGATTGTACTAAATTGAATCAGATCAAGTCGGCAAAATATTTTTCGTTTTTCGGAAGTACCGGATACCTATTAGAAGCATGGTAACCGTCACTGCCAGGGAAATCAATAATTGCCAGGATTGAAGGTTGTTGTTCATCATAAGACCAACGAAACCCTTCGATGATGCCTACCATGGGATTCAGAGAATAGGAGCTACCGGACTTTTTTCGGGTACTATTTCCGTGCTATATCCAACGGGGGAAAGATACAAGCCAATCTGAATGATGAAAGGCAAACATACCGAAAATCTCTGTATTTCACGTTCAATGCCGTCAGGATAGCGCCAAACCCAAACGACAGCAAAAATATCAGGATGGTCAGAAAAGGCAAAAAACAATCTGATAGACGGGACAAACTGATAAAATAACATGAGCGGAAAGAACAGCAACAAGGCGATCAGGGAAGTCTCGTATAAGCAAAACCGTGCAAGTGGCGCTCAAGGGGAATAATAATCCCGAAAATAGATCTTGTAATCAGGTTTTGTTATCCAGGAGGCTATTTCCACTTTCCGCTGCGGCGTTTGCGAAAAATTGCCAGGGTAACAGGCCTGCTAATACTAAAAGAGGGTATGGGTAATCGCCGGATGCCGGCAATTTGGCGAAGTAACCAAACACCAACGCCAGAATGGACATGGTAAGCAGGGGGCGCAAAATGCTCCACAAGATCCCAATGGTAGTTTGCTTGTATCGCACCTTAACAAATACGCCAACTACATGTAGAACAATTTCTGCATCGGGTAGATGTCTCTCCAATAATTGGCACTGGAAAGCCCTGGTGTAATAACAAGCTGGTGTTTAGGTGTGTCCATTCAGTTATCGAATGATGGCCAATTTGCCAAATCCCTTTATTGAAAAAGCCATCAGCCCCGGTTTCAAATAATTTAAAATCTTGCTGTTTGCTGTCCCGGGCAAGTACCCGGTAGAGATAAATACCATTGGCCAGCTTTGTCTCCAAACTGATCTATTCCATCCCAGACAAATTCGGTTTGGTGGAGATCGATTTTCAGTGGTCCGATTTCGTCCTGGTTATCTCCTGGACTATCCGACCGGAAATATCGATATCTGGATCTTAAAATAAGAAGGTGGTTCACCGGTCAGGGTATAAACAACCGGGGTTGCGGTTGAAAACGGGTTTGGATAGCCAGCACATTGAGTATGGTTTCCAGTACAACCTGAAACGACACTTTGTAATCATATGTACACCTGCGTTGTTGCCGGTTGCATCGGAAGCCTGCACAATCAATGCATATTCACCGCTTTCGGCAAATTCGGGTTTCCATTTCAGCAATGCTCTATTGTCGCTGGCAGAAGTGGCCGGTTGGAAAGAAAATATCCGACCCCTGTAGTGGATATTTTGCAGATTGCCATCAGGTAATAAGAGAAAACAATTCTGTAGGAAAGTGGTATCATCCAACAGCAGAAAGGGTTTTCATCTTCAGGGAAATGGCTATTTCAGGTCGTGGAGACACAATATCGCCATCCAGAATATGAACGCCATCAAAAGTAACTTCAAGCAGGGGGTTTTTCGGTCATTCAATACGTGAAAATCTTTCAGGAGCAGTTGTTAAAGGAATACAGTTCGGGTTGGTTCGTCAGGGTTTAACTGCACCAGTAGTTGATGGTCGCCAGTCAAACCTTTCGTCAAATACGAAAAGGAAAGTTTGCGTCGCTGTCGGGTAGCAGGTTACTCCTCCTGGTTATTCTGCTGAATAGCTCCCGGAATTGTCCTGGATTTCATACCGCACCAGCAAGCTGTCCATCGCCAGGCCATTGGTGTTCATCACGTAGCTTTCCAACCGGTAAAAAGTTGTCGCCTTCCTGAACAGGTGTCCCGTGAAAAAGGAATCCTTTTTACTGGATTGAAGGCAATGTCAGGCAAACCCTGGTAAAGGATATTCCAGTTCTTGAGTTGAACAGGGGAACGCTCGATGCATCTTTTGGCATAAAATTCAAGCCGAAGGGAAAGCTGTCGACATTGACGGAAGAAAGATCTGTTTCCGGCTGTAATTGTTTTTCAAACAACTGCCTTTCCGACAATTGGTCAGCAGCAACTCCGTAAATATCAACATAGAAGGTGTCCTTGTCTATAGCTCCTGCATCATCAAACTGCCACTTAAAAGATTGCCACTCCGCCACCGGACCAATCAATGGAGTTTTAATGAGACCTTGATGCCAGAATCCTGTAATGGCAATTTCTGCTTCAATGACATCCCCCGGACTTATTGCTTTTTTCTCCAGAATGCTACCTTTATTTTTCCGAAAAGCAAAATAATACGGAACCAATTCCTCTTTCAGAGAGCGAATCTGTTGGGCACCTTGCGCTTCTAATACATTAAAAATATTCAGCCCCCCCAATTGCAAGGAGTCTGCTTCCCACTCATCAATATTAAAGTCGTTGGCTAATGTCCTTCTTGCCGGATAAACAATGACCCAATGGTTATCAGGAATCACATTATTTATGAAATTAATTAAATTTTCCCGCTCAGCAGTACTCCCAATGGGAAACGGATATGCCCCGATTCTGGCTGCATTTGTATTCACACTTCCATATTCTCCTGGATTCCAATTGAACCAGATTTGGCCTAATGTATCAAATACTACTACTGTCATTGATTCTTGCAATTGCCAGCGAAAAAAATCACTCCACCTTACTCCATTCACAAATCCATTGGGTGTATCTGATGCATCATAAATTTTGTTACGGATTCTAAAATCGATGAAGTTTTCAATAAACCGAAACTCCCTGCTTCCCTTCTGCAACGATATATCCTCCATCCTATTCCCCAAAAACTGCCAGTAATGTCTTTGACTCCATCCCCCGGGGCTTCCAGCAATATAAGTAAACGACCTGTTTTCCCAGACAAAACCTATCTCCGGAGCAATGCTATCCGGGCTAATACGCCAGTAATATACTTTTTCGTCCTCAAAGGCCAGGTCGGGATTCCACTCCATTAGTCCACCAGCCTGTTCGATGGCCATACTTTTTTTCAATGGGCTATCAAACAGCATGGTTGTATCTATTTCGACAATATATTTGGCCACAGGGGCTAAAGGATCGGAGGTAGAAGCACGTAGAACTACCTGCGCATCTCCGACAATGGCAAAATCGGAAGGATAAACCGGCGTAACACCATTGTCAGTAATAAAAAACCAGCGCCCTTTTTGACCGGAGGCATCTACTAATTCATTGTTCGTTTCAGCAGCAGGCAGGCTATTCCGTGACTTTATCAGTTGCATCAGCGGTAATATGCTGTTTGCTTCGCCGACTGCCACCTTGCCAACAGATGATAGTTTCACCTCGTACCTGGTAGCATAAGCCGGCGATTTAACGTAAAGTTCGGCAGCTGTAAAACTTGGCTCCATCCGGAAGTTCGTGCTCAATTTTTATTTGAATAGAAACACTTGTATTTCTTTTTCCGATGTTAGCGATGGAAAAGCTAACAGCAAAACTATCCTGACGTATATTAATAGTTTTCGGTAAAACGCTACCGGAGGCAGGATCAATGACATAGTCGGCCATCAGCAGCAAATATTTTCATAGCAGGATCGCCATGATAAGGAATTGCTGCAACAGTTCCTGTTGGGTAGAACCATTTTGGTCAAAGTGTTCGATGGTTTTCTGCAGTAACACTCCCATGCTCTTTGATATTGTGCCCCGCCTAAATTTTCATAGAATTTGGACATCAAGAAATATAAGGAAGAAATATAACCCTGTCCGGTAGTGGCAACCATACCCAAAGCTGCTTTATCTCTTGAAAAACAAATCGTTCGCTGATACCCAGACCATTCGTATGTATATTTCCAGAATAGCATCCCAGTGAAAAAAGGACCGGATATTTTCCGTAGTTATTATAATTGTCTGGATTGTCAATATTAAAGTCGAATGTCCCAACCGCAGCATGACCGAAAAAGGTAATAATGGAAACACCATTATTTATGCGTTCGAAGATCTGCTCTGACTTGGAAACCTGTATCGGGTCGGAGCTCGTCTTGTAGAAAGAAGAAACTTCTGCCCCAAACAGGTTATCCTCAATGATATTTTCCATGTTGGCCAGATAGTTCTTTATTAATGATTGCTCAGAGGCTAAACCTCCACCACCCAAATGAATAATATTTTTTTTCCATTGCTGTCCCTCTATAGTCTGCTCATTGTTTATGTTGGATTCAAAATCCATCATTTTCTTCAGAAAAAGCTTAATTTCGTTAGGAGTAGATACAGCCAATCGGCCGAGAGGTATCAAAGGCATGGATTTCAGGCCAGCACTAATGAGTAAATTATCCGCCCCTGGATACCCAAACGTCGGCACATAAAAACTCCCCGCCGCTGCCAATTGTGCAGAAGTCCTGATACCTGGGTACTCCCTCCCCTTCCCCACCACAAAAAAATACTGCACCTCTTCCCATTCCTTTTTCACATAATGCGCAAAATTTCTAATTGATAAAGAATGCCGATTTATCCCCCAGCCGAACTGGTCGAAAATTTGTTGGACATCAACAATAATCGTCTTATACCCTCCACCAATTTGTGAGCTTCGATAATCCGCATATTCTTGCACATAATTATTGCCATTTCCGTCGTCGTATAATTTGGGATTAGAAAGGAAAATAAAGTTGGCATCTATCCCCTCATAATTAATAAAATCAATGGGCTCAATTGCATTAACTTTTTTAACCCCTTCTTCGGAATTTATTAAAGATAAAGTCCGATTATTTTGCGAAGGCAAAAGGTTTATTTTCACCAATCCATTTTCAGGTAAAGCTATTTGTCTTTTATTATTAGTTAAATCATATAAAATAGGAGAATTCCCTGCATTAAAATTTTCAATTTCCAAGTATTTATTAATTCCCGCACTTTTAATATTAAATAAAAAGGAAGTGCTATTATTAAAATTAAATGTTCTCGGATAAGTCAATATGATATTCGATATTCGTTGTCTATCGTTGTTATCAGTCAGTCCTTGAAATTTCAGTTCCATCGTACCATTCAATAAAGAATTGTCAATGTCAAAGTCTAATTTACGGACAGCATAACCATAATAGTTATCAGTCGTTAAGATTTGTCCATTTAAAGAAATTTGTTGCGAGTGCTGTTTTAAATTGCCAGCATAACGAATATGCAATTTTGATCCAGGGCCGCTAATATACGGGAAGGTAGGTACTAAGTTAAAAGATTGAATATTGGCATAATTAGATGAATACCCTTCCGCCATTGTAAAATTGGAAACGCTTACCCCCTGACCGTTTTTTTCTTTGTCCCAACTACTATGATATTCCGCTACGTGCTCCTCTAAATAATAAGGTTCTTTTGCTGGCAAATTTGTCAAATCATTTCCTACCTCCTCATATCGCAGTGGTGTTCCAACATTCGTCCAAGTCAAAAAATAAGCAGAGGTATCCGTAAATAGACTGTACAACGGATTCATCATTTCTTCATCCGGGTTTTGGAAAAGGTATTGATCCAGTTCTGATCGGTTCTTTTGGCCGTAAAATTCTAAATAGTCAGTCGGTGAGAAAATATTTGACGTGGACGTATAAATTGGCACTTCTTCCCCATTGTGAAATAATTGGTATTCACTTCCAATAATGGAGGTCACTGGCAACCCGGCATCAGTAAGTTCTTGATAACCAACACGGTAAATTCCATCTTCCGCAACCATCAGCTTAAAATAGGACTGATCAAATTTGATCCATTCGTTGCCATAGAGTGTGTCTGTTCCATTAATGATTTGAGCAGTAAGGGAATTAACAAACAACCAAGAAAAGACCAGTGTTAAGAAAATATTTTTCATCATTACAACATGGAGGTTAAGTTTTGGGAAATACTCGGGTAGTGATTTTTTCACTCAAAAATAGGCAATGTCCTATTTAATTTTGGTTCAAAGATAATCTTTGAGCGCATCAACAATTGTCATGGTGGCGCCTTTGTTTTGTAGCATATACGAAGAAACTGCTTCTGTTGATCTCAAATAAATTTGCTTATTTTCCAACAAAGCCATTTTATCCAAAAAAGACCTAGATGAGTTAATGGAAAAATGCCCATCCTTCGCAATCATAGTTATGGCCTCCGCAAATTTCTGGTATTTAGGTCCATATAAAACGGGCAAATTAAATGCCATGGGTTCCAGCGTGTTATGGATGTCTTTTCCAAAACCGCCACCAATATAAGCGACATTTCCATATTGGTATAAGGAGGATAAATTCCCAATTGTATCAACAATCAATACTCTTTTTTTACTGTCGGCTGTGTGCCTTTCTAATGTTGAAAATAAAAGGCTATCCCCAAGAAACATTTCTTGGAGATATTTGACCCGGTCAGCACCAACATCATGGGGCGCTATGATCAACTTCCATTTGCGGAATCGTGGAGAACACCACCAGTCATACATTATTTTTTCGTCCTCCGGCCAACTGCTACCACAAACCAAAATGGGACTTCCTTCACAAAACGCCTCAACTGCTCCAAAATATTTTTTCTCATTGGCAATGGCCAACACCCGATCTATCCTTGGATCGCCAGCAATAGTCACAGCATCGTATTTTATGCTTTTTAATAATTGAAAAGAATGATTATCCTGCACAAATATATGCTCGAAAAAATGCAACATTTTTCGGCACAATGCACCTAATTTTTTGAAAAATAATTGGCGCTTTCTAAAAACAGCAGCAATTAAAAATACAGGTATTTTATTCTTATTTAGAGTATGTAGATAATTAAACCAAAATTCATATTTCACGAAAACAACAATGGCTGGACGGACAATTTTTATAAAACGGCTGGCATTATTATTTGTATCGGCAGGGAGATAAAATACCCAATCTGCATATTGGTAATTTTTTCTTATTTCATAACCAGACGGGGAAAAAAAAGTAAGTAATATTTTTATTTGTGGATTCTCCTTTTTTAATAATTCTATTAAAGTACGTCCTTGTTCAAACTCACCTAAAGAGGCACAATGAAACCAAATAATTTTTTCCGGATTATCTTTTTGGAAAGCAAATGTTGTTTCTAATTTTTGGAAAATTGACCTTCTTCCAGCTACCCATTTTTTCGCTTTTTTATGCTGAAAAAAAGCAGCCAAACGGATGGCTAAAAAATAACTTTTAGTAAATAAATGGTAGATTAATTTTGAAATGATTATCATTAATTAGCAACAATCAATACCTAATATCTTCTGCCGTTTCACCCAAATAAAATGGTAATTGCCATGCCACCCGGATACCAATCACTAAATCGAGACGGGATGCGTTTTCAACACTTCTGGTGTCATAATTAAAGGATCGTCGGCTTTTTGTAAAGGCCTCCGTCACCTCTAACCCGATAATAAAATTTGCCCGTCTCAAACTACCAAGATGTTGATAACCAATGAATTGGGTCAACCCAAAACCGTTACTCAACCGATCATAACCTTTCTTGTAATTTTTATCCAATTGTGGAACGGAAACGACTGGGTCATCCTGAATGCGGACTTTATGCTGATAAAAACTTCCGCCTAAAGTCGTCCTGATGCCTGATCTTTTCTTTTCGTTCAATCTAAAAATCCGACCAATGTGCCCCTCAAACTGAATGCCTCTCTGACGTAACTCAATCGAAGCAATATCACCAATCCCTCCAAAAATCAACCCATCTGTTCTTACAGAAGCAATAACGTCTTCCTTGACATCGGAACCAAAATAAAATACCCCTTGCGCACCCAATAGCCAATCTTTTTGAGTGATAAAATCCATTCCTAAACCAGCACTTAAATGATTTCCAAAACGGTCAGCCAAATCACCTGCCGACTTGTGTCCACCAAAAATAATATTGGCGGTTAAAATATTCCCCTCATTATTTTTTTCTTGTTGTTGATAATAACGGGGCAACTGAGCAAAAGCAGAAAAGCCCATCACTAAAAAGAAAATTACTGCGGAATAAAATTTTATGTAAAAATTAATTTTAGTCATTTTTTGATTGGTTAGTTTTAGTTTTCAAAAAAATTAATTGCAAGCGCCTTTTTCCCATTTTAAAACACCTGCATTTTTTGCTGCACATTCATTGGAATAAGTTTTCCCATCACAACCACAAACTGGATCGTATTCATCCGTACAATCCGTTTTTTTAGGGTTCGGATCCATGCACTCTTCGCATTTACCTGCCACCCATTTAGAAACACCTGCTTTCTCAGCCTCGCACTGATTGCTGTAAGTTTTACCATCGCATCCACAAACAGGTCGGTATTCCCGTGTGCAACCTTTGTTCTTGTCGATCTTCGCCACATCAATACAATCGTTGCAAGCCCCTTCTACCCAAATTTTAACACCAGCAATTTTTGCCAAACATGGATTGTTGTAGGTTACATTATTGCAACCACAAACGGGATGGAGCTCTTTGGTGCAGGCCTGGTCGGGATTGATACTTTTAGCATCGATACAAGTCTCACACTCCCCTTTGGTGTATTTGAGGACACCAGCCTTAATTGCCTGACATTCATTGCCGTACGTTTTGCCATCACAACCACAAACGGGGTCATATTGCATCGTACAAATACCCTCTGGGTCAATTTTAGAAGGATCGATACAGCCATCGTTTTGAGGCACTTTTGCCTCTTTACAAGTAGCAGCCAGGAAAACAACGGAAAGAACCGCAACAAGGTAAAGGGAGTATTTTTTCATAATTAGTTGGTTTGCGAAGGCATGGACTCACAGTTTACTAAAAAACTTTCTGCCCATGATGTAATATTGAAAAACAATGCTTTTAGGTAAAATCCCGTGGCGATTGGGTTGGGGCGAAATGCGGACTCTTTGGATCAGCAAATCAATGTCGAGCCTTTTTCGGATGAAGGTAATCAGCGCTAAAAAAAAGGAAAAAAAAGCCATGATGACAGCTTGGGCATGTAGCCACTTTCGCTGCAATAAAAAGACGATGGCAGCCATAAAATCCATGGACAACCTCATCGGAATAAGGTAGGCCATCCGCAGGGGGCTCTCATTTTTCAATAAGACATAATAATTGTTTCTGAAATTCAAATAGGCTTTATAAGGCGACTGGTAAGCTAATGTGCCTCCGCCATAATGATACACCGTCGAGCGGGGGGTAAACATCACTTTGTACCCCGCCCGTTTCATTCGCCAACAGAGGTCAATCTCTTCCATGTGCGCAAAAAAGTCATCGTCAAACCCTCCAAATATTTTAAACAAGGGCGCTCTGACGGCCATGCAGGCGCCTGAAGCCCAAAATATTTCTTTCACCTGATCGTATTGGCCATTGTCTTTCTCAACCGTATCAATGATACGGCCACGACAAAATGGGTAGCCTAAAAAATCGATCCATCCACCTGCGGCCCCTGCATGTTCAAACTTTTCTGGCTCTCTCAATGATTTGACTTTGGGCTGAACGGCCGCAATGCTCCGATCCGATTCCAAGAGTTTGACGAGTGGTTCGAGCCATCCTTGCGGAACTTGTACATCGGAATTGAGCAGCACAAAGTAGTCTTCCTCTAAATCATTCAGAGCAAGATTATATCCTTTCGCAAAACCATGGTTTTGATTTAACTGAATTAACGGGACTTGGGGGAAATTTTGCTTCAAATAGGCAACCGAGTCATCCTTGCTGGCATTGTCGGCCACATATACTTTGCAATTGGGATAGCTTGTTTTTAAAGCGTGCGGCAGGTATTTTTCCAATAATTTTCTGCCATTATAATTTAGCACTACTATGGCTACCGAAGGCATCAATTTCGACTCCCACCTTGCTAATTTCTGGTCAGCTTTCTGTAAGCATTTTTCAACGTTGGTTTGATCCTTCGATATCTGTTCTTTTAATTCATTCAGGTCGTTCAATTTTTTATCATTCCTGATAAAATCCACCAATTCCACTTTCACCACGTCATCGTAAATCGTTTTGTTAAAATCAAAAATATTGACCTCAATCGTCTTTTCGGGTAGGTCTTTCAAAGTAGGCCGGTTGCCGATGTACAGCATGGCCCGATGCCGTTCGCCGTCATAATTCGCATAAGCAGCGTACACTCCATCCTTGGGGATCAATTTAAATTTTTCGGTCAATTGGAGGTTCGCAGTTGGGTATCCGATTTTGTTCCCAATCTGCTGCCCTTTGATCACTTTGCCCGTCAAGGTGAAATAATGGTTCATCAAGGATGCGGCATTGGCCACGTCGCCCGTCTCCAATGATTCCCGGATCTTGGTTGAGCTCACTGCTATTTCATTGATTTCTTTCGCCTCAATTTCTACAACCTTGTAGTCCCCCGTTTTTTCGTGCCATTTCAAATAATTGATGTCCCCCCGGCGGTTCATCCCAAAGCGGTGGTCATAACCAATCACGATGTGTTTGGGTTGGAACTTCTGCACCAAAAAACGCTGGATGTACTCGTCGGCACTCTGCTGGGAAAATTCAATGGTAAATGGGACGATCACCAGATGATCAACTCCATATTTTTCAAAAAGAGCGATCTTTTCCTCCGTCGTCGTAATCAGTTTTAAAGTAGTGTCCTTTGGATAAACTATTTGACGGGGGTGGGGATGAAACGTGATGGCGATGCTTTCCCCACCATTGGCAATGGCGAGGTCTTTGACCTTCCGCAAAATCTTTTGGTGGCCAGTGTGAAGCCCATCGAAAGAACCGATCGTAATGACCGAATTCCGGAAGGCAGGTAGGTTTTCCAAGTCTCTGTGCACTCTCATGCGGCAAATGTACGTGGTTGGGGAATTTTTTTTCTGATGAATTGCATGGTTTAGATGTTTGGTGAAAAGGTTTTGTTTGGTTTAAAATCTCAAGGCCGATTGCCAGCTTTTTCTATTGGATCATTCAAGTTATGAAGATCCATTTTTTTGGCTTCGCCAAAAATATGATTGAGCTGAATTTCGCAGATAAAACAGAAAAGCTGTTCAATCGATTCAATCAGCGTTCAATTTCAGCAATTTAACATATCTCGTAGTGCTGCTATTTTGTATTTGCAAGAAATACAATCCTGCCGCCAAACCAGTTGGTTTTAGCTTGCCCATTTTCCCCATCACTGTTCCAGAATGCAAAAACTGACCCTGTCCATCGAATAAAGTGATGACAGTTTGCTCATTCGGATTCTCTGCGAATAAGACAGTTATTCCCTCCGAAAACGGGTTAGGAAAAATGGTAAATGCTGGCAAAATCGTTTCTTCCGCTGCATTTGGCAGATCGATAAAAACCTGCTGGCTAATTACACTTCCGCAGGCTGGGTTGCCGATACTGAGAGACACTTGATAAGCACCACCTTGGCTGTAAATATGGACTGGTTCAAATTCATCTGAGCTGTTGCCATCCCCGAAATCCCAAAAATAATAAGTCGCCCCGGTTGAATTATTGGAAAAATAAACCGTAACAGAATCCACCAAAAAATCAAAACTTACCTGAGGGGTGGCAAAAATTTCAAGGTAGTCATTCTTCGTAGTCGTATGTTCCCCAAGCGCATTTTGAACGGTCAGCGTTACATCATAAATGCCCGGTTCGGCATACGTCACCAAGGGGTGTTGTTGGTTGGAAATACTGGGGTCGCCACCCTCGAATTCCCAAAAATAAGATTGAATGTTTTCCCCTGAAGACTGATCTTGAAATTGTACATCGACGGGCGTACAGCCAAAATAGGCCGCACTGAAAGCCGCTGTGGGAAACCCTCCAACCGTTACGGATTGGGTAATCATTATTTCTCCACAATCATTAAAGGCGGTTAAAGTGACTTCATACTGTCCATCAGCTGCAAAAGTGTGATCTGGGTTTATTTCACTGGTGGTCGTTCCGTCCCCAAAGTCCCACAGATAGGCAATTGCATTGATAGAATTGTTTTCAAATGTATATTGGCCATTTCCCAAATAATTAAAATCAAAAGCAGCTTGCGGAACAGCTTCAACAGTTAAAACGGCAGCCGCAGATAGCATGTTTGAAATACAAGGTCCAGTGACTAAACACCTGTAAGAAAAGGCATTTTGCGATAAAATGGAGTTGGGAATTTCAAGGATGGGCGTCATTTCACCTGCGTATCCAATCCCAGACGGGATGTCTTGCCAGCCCGAGCCATCATTGACTTGCCACTGGTATTTCAGGAAATTACCCATCACCAAAAATTCAAAAAAAGCAGCGTCATTTTCACAAACCAACTTGTCGATAGGTTGAGAAAGGATTGCGAAGGGAATCGGCTCTACTTCCGAAATCGGTATCTCTTCATAAGGTGTTTGCAACCCGGCCTGCCCTTGGGCAGCCCCGTTGGTCGGATCGCTGCATTGGGAGGAAACAGTCATATTTTCTCCCGGCAAGCCCCCAGAAAGGTTAAGGTTAACACTGTTAAAATTATTTGAAATAAAACGGCCACCGCTTCCCCCGCCTCCGGGGCCATTGCACCGATCAGCGGGGTTTTGGACAAATCCACCTTGACCGCCTACGGCCGAAATGGACAGTTGACCCATGATTTCTTCGGCGACTAGGACAACCGTGCCACCTGCACCACCGCCGCCGCTGCCATCGCCAATGGCCATGGCCGCCGACTCCCCATTGGCAGAAATTGCATTTCCATTTGAAATAATCCTTTTTGCCAAAATAATGACCAACCCGCCCCCATTTCCGCCAGCCGAACCGGAGCCGTTGTTATCATGTCCAGCACCGCCGCCGCCACCTAAAAACCAGCGATTCGGTGCATTCTGAATAGGTTTGCCGCCCTTGCCGGGGAAATCTCCATCACAATTAAGGCCGGGGGAACTGGTTTTTCCACCTTCACCAGCGTTCGTGATATTTGCGCCGCCACCGCCGCCAGCATTGTGGTCGTTGCCACCACCGCCGCCATTGGCCTGCGCTCCCCTGCCCTGCTCTTTTCCTTGAATTAGATCTGCAATGCCTTCCCCTTTGGGCGCTCCCCGCCAATTGGAAAGGCTGTAATGATACCCATCGGCGTTCGTCAAAAATGTGCAATCGCTGGACAAGGTATTGGTTGAAGCTCCCCGAAAGCCTTTCCCATCCGCCTCAATAGTTGCTTGCAGTATCAAGTCTTCTTCCACTTCAATTACCAAAACCCCACCTTTCTTCCCATCCCATTTTGCTGGGGAAATAATTTCGGAAACAACGGCCTGCGAGTATTTTGGAAACGACACCAATTGGACGGCCCCAGCAACCTCGTAATCATTGGACAAAAGGTATTTTAAAAAAACTTCGTTGCCAACAATGGCCACTATTTCGTTTTTCTCCAACAGCCCAGCACCTCCGATTTCCAACACATCCCCAAACGCTGCGGAATTAGATTCATTGATAATTGCCCCTTTCATTTGGATTAAAAGGACTTGTTCTCCAATGGTAAAAGCCGATGCATCATCGGTCACTAATTTACTTTCACAGAAGTCGATATCGGTAATTTCTGCATAATGATTAATGACTCCAGAAAGTGGTGTTTGGGAGAGCAAGTTGCTGGAAACGAATAAAAATAGAATTGGCAATAAAAGTGAGTCCAATTTAAATAGTGCTTTTGAGGGAAAACTTTTCATCGGGGCGCACAGGCATTGACGGAGTTGGCCTATTTCTGAGGATATGATTTTTAAAAAAATATTCATGTAATTATCGGTTGAAGGAATAAAAAACTACTTTTGCGCCCGCTTAATCCCACTGCTTGTTAATCAAGGTAAGTGGGGATGTTTAACCAAGCGCTGGAATTGTTCGATTTTGTTTCATTCAGAAGTTCAAAAGTCAATAATTTCCGGCAACAACATTTAAAAAATGGCTGTTAAAATCAGACTGCAAAGAAAAGGCAAAAAAAGGAAGCCTTTCTATCACATCGTTATCGCCGATTCCCGTTCCCCACGTGACGGTAGGTTCATTGAGCAAATTGGCTCTTACAACCCACTGACGGTCCCCGCTACCATAGAATTGGACAGAGAGAAAGCTTACGACTGGATCACCAAAGGTGCACAACCAACCGAAACTGTTCGGGCCATTCTCCGCTTTAAGGGTGTAGGATACAAAAAACACTTGCAGCGTGGCGTTAAGAAAGGTGCTATCACCCAAGAACAAGCTGACACTATGTACGCTGCTTGGATTGAAGCTAAAGAAGTAAAAGTGGCCAAACGCCGTGAAAAAGCTTTGGAAGAAAAAAGACAATGGAATGCAAAAATTGCTGGTTTGGACATTCCTTTCAAAGCCCCTGAAAAAGTGGTCCCAACTGTAGAAGTAAAAGCAACAGAGGAAGCTCCTGCTCCTGAAGTTGAGGAAGAAGCTCCAGTTGTTGAGGCTGAAGCTCCTGCGGCTGATGATGCAGCAGCTACAGAAGAAGAATAAACTACTGTAATTGACGACTAATAAAAAAGCCTTCATGCATCTGTGTGAAGGCTTTTCTATTTTTTGGCGTAATCAAAAACTACTGCCCGACTTTTCTCAATTTCATGATCTTGATCTCCCCGTTGGCTTTCATTTTCAAAATTAAAGAATCAGCCGAGAGTGCTTCAATTTGAACAGCTTTTTCATTGGAAGCGGTATTTACGGTATCCATGGTATACAATAAGGAACCATTGACATAATAAGTCCCGGCTTCTTTATAGTTGATGGTGCTTTCATAAGAATAAAAACCATCCTCTTTAAACAAAAAACCAACTTCTGAATAATCAATCTCAAGTGGCGTATCGCCTTCAGAGATATAATAGGCTTGCCACTCCCCTACCAATTTATTGCTGTCTAAATTATTGCACCCGATGGATGCAGATAGCATTGACAGAAAAATAATGTGATACTTCATCTTTTTAACTTTTACAGACAATCCGCAAAAATAAACCTAAGTAGCTCGTCAACTAAGGTAAACCAATTGATTAAGAAAACCTTAACCTAATATTTTTAATTGAACGTGAGGTAGGGATTAAAACAATTGACAATCAATTATTTAGCCGCTTTGCGGCCTTAATCCATACCTCCCGTTAATTTAAGCCAAGATACTGTGCCAGATCAGAAAAGCTATGCTACCTGCCACAAAACCAAGTGCTGCCAACCAAGTTATTTTCTTTAGGTACCAGATGAAATCAATTTTTTCCATGCCCATTGCAGCTACCCCTGCGGCCGACCCAATAATCAACATGCTACCCCCGGTTCCCGCTGCATAAGCGATGAATTGCCACAATTTGTCATCCAAGGGCGCATCGTACATTCCCATGGATGCTGCAACCAATGGGACATTATCAATAATGGCTGAACCTACCCCCAAGAGCATAACCACAACATCCCGATTGCTAAAAGTATTATCCAGCGACTCTGCCACATACCGTAGAGTACCCACCTCTTCACCATTTACCACTCCATAAACCAAACTTTCCAATGCACCAACAGCCATCAAAATACCCAGGAAAAAAAGGATGCTTGACATCTCAATCCTAGATAATGCTTTGTGGGCAGAATATTGGGCTCGCCTTTCTTTATCAAAATCCTCTTCAGGATGAATATATTCGGAAACCAGCCAAACAATCCCTAAACTCAACATCATTCCAAGGTATGGTGGCAAATGGGTAACCGTCTTAAATATGGGGACAAACACGATCATGCCCAACCCTAAATAGAGCATTGTCTTACTGCTTAGGAGTGCCTCTTCTTTTTTGGCTTCCCTTACATTTAAGCTGATCTCACCTTTGAAAGGCTCTAAAAAGGAAGCGACGAAAATAGGCAGGGCAAAACAGATGATTGAGGGGAAAACCAGCATTTCAATTAATCCAAACGAGGATACCCTATTACCGATCCATAACATCGTTGTAGTTACATCGCCAATCGGAGACCAAGCACCACCAGCATTTGCCGCAATGACAATCAAGGCTACAAACCAAATCCTTTCTGACCGATCGGGGATTATTTTGCGCAATAAAGTCACCAAAACAATAGTAGCAGTTAGGTTGTCAATAATTGCTGAAAGAATAAACCCTAAAATGCTAACTATCCAAAGCAGGGATTTTTTCTTTTTCGTTCTAACATAACTTTTCAAGACTTCAAACCCCCGGTGGAGGTCAATAATCTCAACAATCGTCATCGCTCCGATTAAGAAAATAAGAATCTCAGCAGTTTTTCCCAAGTGGTGAAGCAAGGTACTATTAAAACCTTCGCCTGCATGATGGGCCTCCTCCGAAGAAATTTGGAAAACATTTTCGTGAAAATCAATCACAGACAGGGTTCCGCTGTGAAAGCCCAAAGCCAACAATGCCCAGCAAATCGATGCCATTAAAAGAGCAGGAACGGTCTTGTCTAACCTTAGCGGGTGTTCAAAAACTATCAGCAAATAGCCTAAAACAAAAGTTGCAATAATCGTTGGAATCATAAAATTTAAGTTTTCGTCTTTTGATCCAGAAACGTATCAGAATAAACACTCTCACTGGATCTGCTACCATGAAAATTCGGGCGAATTTAGCCAAAGTACTAAGACCTCAATAAAATTGCCCAGTTTTTATTGCTTGTGTTGAATAATATTTGAATTACTAAATGATTCTTTAACATGGGGTTATAAAAAAGCCGTACAAAGCTTTGCTTTGTACGGCTTTCATTTTTCAAAATTAAATTACTGCCGATCGGAAACCACCTTTATTTCACTCAATGGACGTGTCATGAAAATAATTCCATTTTCGCTGTCCTTCACACTTACCACGTCTACCCTTCTGTTGATCTGGTGATCTGCTTCTGGACAAACAATATCATCGGCGCAGTTATTGGCCAGTTTGGTTTCCCCAAACCAATCCGTCGATAACCTTTCTTTAGCTATCCCCTTCTTAATCAAGTACTTCATGGCCGTTGTTGCCCGGTTGGTGGATAAGGTAATATTGTACTCATTGGAGCCACGGGAATCCGTATTTCCTTCCAATTGCACATACAAACTTGGGTAGGTATTCATAATCGTCACCAATTCATCCAATGTTGGTTGTGCGTCCTTGCTCCTGATGTAGTAGGTGTCAAAGTCAAAGAAAATTGGTTCGAGATAAACAATCATCTGTTTTCTGAGCGGTACAGTAACAACGACTTCCCCTTTGAGGCATTCCACTTTGTAATCGCTCAAAACAACAGTGCTGTCGTAGTACAATTCCTTGCTGGCCACAATTTCATAATCATCGTTACAGAAAATTTGGGTAGTCGCTTCACCTCCACCGTCTCCAGTCAAAGTGATGATATCACCGGTCCGTTTGTTTCTTATTGAAATATTAGGAGTCGGAATTGGAGTCATTGGGCCATCCTCAACGACTTTGACAATCAACTTAGCAGTTGGATTATCCTTCGCCAACGGAATCACATATACGGGTTCGGCAGTCAGTTCTACATCAGTTGGGTTTCTGGTTGCATCAATGTATGCAGGCTTGTTAGATGCCAGAATATTGAAATTTGCAGGGGACAAAATGCGAACAGTGACTTTGCCTTCTTCGTCTGTCCTCAATTGTAGGGGCTCAAGCACCAACGTTTCTCCATCTATTCCACCAAAAATTTTGTCCAAAACAGGCCCATATTTGATCATCGACTCATTGCGAAGCTGTCCTGGGTCGATGGAGAGATTTGTATTGGGCAATGGTTCACGAGTGTCCGCATCCACTACTTGGATAACCGCATCTTGGAAGCTGACATTACGAGTCCATTCATAAATATCGTCCCTTCCTTTGGCATCCGAGCTACCCCGGTCAGAGGCCAAATAACCTTCTGTGCCACCGTTTAAAGCGATAAAACTCATATCATCACTGCCAGTATTGAATGGAGTACCAATATTACCAACCAATTCCCATTCATCGCCTTGCGTTGGTACCGCAGCAAAGATGTCAAGTCCACCTTCACCGGGGTGTCCATCAGAAGAAAAAAACAGAGCCCCGTTCTCGTTGAAAGTTGGGAAAATTTCGCTTTTTCCGGTATTGACCGATGGGCCTAAATTGAAAGGAATTGACCAAACCCCATTCTCTAAACGAGACCCCCAAAGGTCCATACTGGGCTTGCCATCCATGCCTGGGATAGAGCCCGGCCTGTTTGAGGAAAATATCAAAAGGTTACCATCGCTTGATAATGCTGGATGTGCTGTTGACCAGTCATCACTGTTAAATGGAAGTGGGGTTGTGACATTAACCCAATTATCTTGTTCCAGGTCGCCCGTGTAAATTTTCAGGTCGATAACGTTTTGATCGTTTTTACCATTTAAGTTATTCCTGGTAAACATCATCTTATTACCTGTAGGATTGAAAGCCGGCACACCATCATTGTACTTGCCGTTGACCTTGCCTTTTAGAGCCACTGGTTTTTTCCAGGTACCATCAGGATTTTTCTCAGCATAATATAAATCAACGTAGCTGCCGCTGTTGTCATAAACCGGGCAACTCAAGAATCGGTCACTTTTAGAAGAAGTGTACATGATGCCATTTCCAAAAGGCATGGGGCTGAAATCCAATTCTTCTGAATTGACATCTTTCAAATTCTTTATCTCTACATCTTGCCCTAGCAAATTGCCACAAATGATCAAGCTCAAAAGAAGAAGTAAGGGTTTTATTTTTTTCATCTTAAGTCTTTTTAAAAAAAGGATTGAATGACTGAATTGCAAAATCAATTTTCCAATTAATTGTCGGTTTAGAAATATCTGAGGTTCACGATTTTACAATCTTCGCATGGGAAGGTGTACCCTACCATTATTTCAAAACTACCAGTTGTAGCGTTGTTCAGATCTGAAGTGGTAAAATCAATCGCCACTCCCAACCTTAATCCACTGTTGAATTGATAAACGACCAGTCCATCAAGCGAGTCCTCATACCGGTACATCAAACCAAGCATCAGGGCATCATTGAACATGACATTGGCATTCAGGTCAAAATCAAATGGGGAATTCGGGTTGTAACGGATCTGGGCATTGGGTAAAAATTCTACAGTGCTGCTTATCGGCAAGGAAAGCCCGCCTTGCAGAAAATAGGTGTTTACCTTTCCACTGAATTCGTCCCTGTCCTCATATAGCGAGTTGGCCAATAATTTTGGGATAGACACTCCGAGATAGAATTTTTGATTTTTGAAATACACACCAGGTCCAACATTAAAGGTAGAATTGCGAGTGGCAGAATTAGCAATATCGGGGTCATTTGGACTTACATAAGCATTCGTTTCTGACCAATCGGTCCTTGCTGTTTCAAACTGCGCACCCAATCCAAGCGCCAACACATTGCGGTTTGGAAGAAGGATTCGGTAAGCATAATCCACACCTAATTTGAAAATATTATCCATCCCGATGTTATCGGAAATGAGGTTTAGGCCAAGGCCATTTTTCCTTTTGGCAAAAGGCATGTGCCCCCATAGGTTAATATCACGGGGAGCACCGTCAACGCCCGACCACCATTGGTTTCTATAAATTGCCCCTGCATCCAAAACTTCTTTTGATCCGGCGTAGGCGGGGTTGAAATTCAACTGGTTGAATAAGTTGAAGGTAAAAATGTCTTCACTTTGTGACCATCCCGACACCGTAATGAAAGTGATAAGAAGTGTATAGGTTAGCTTTTTCATGTTCACTTTTTTATGGTTGATTTAAAATCATTGTTATTTAAATGGGGATTGGAAGCTGCCCAATATTTAAGGCAGCTTCCAATCTGCTTTTATCGGACTACCTTGATATAGCCTGCCTTGTGATCGTCTACACTCCTGTCCTCTTGGAACAAGTAGAAATAGGTACCGGCTGGAACTGGTTCTTTATCAGCGCCAGAAGTTCCATCCCACCATTCATCGTTTGTGTAGGGTTCAAAGACAGCGATTTCATCACCCCACCTGTTGAAGATGCGCAGGCGGTTATTGGTAAATCCGGGCACGCAATCAATAATCAATACATCATTGACGCCGTCGCCGTTGGGTGTGATTACGTTCGGTATTTCACAAGGAGGAGTTTCCACAATGATGGTTACGGTGGCTTGATCGCATAGTTCCTCACACTCATTAGAGCAAATAGTGTAAGTAAATTGGTCAGTACCTGAGAAGCCGTTATTGGGCGTATAAGTCATTTCGCCATTGGCAGTAATATCCACTGTACCATTATCTGGCTGTGTGAAATCAGTTACAACAGCACCGTTGCCCAAGTCGTCATTGAGAAGCACATTTTCTCCAGTAATTGTAACACCAGCTTGCGTGGTGTAACTGTCATCTACCGCAACCGGTGCAAGCGGGAACATTAAAACAAAAGGAGCAGATTCTTCGGTACATCCATCCAAGGTTATTTTCACTGTGTACGCCCCTTCCATTGCCACAACGACAATCGTTGGATCGGGGGAAGGACCACCGATAACCGTACCGTCTAAACACCAAGTATAGGTAGCCCCTGGAACAGCAGCCGTTGAAAGAACTATATCATCACCGGGGCATGGATTCGTTGGGTCAACGAAAATGGTAGGAATAGGAACACTAATTTCCTCAATCATAATACTCACTGGTTCCGCTTCACAACCCTGATCTGAAACAGCGGTGATGATGTATTTAGCATCTCCGTTTACAACAACATCAAAATCAAAATCTGTCAAAACGGTCACAGTCCCACTGGTATCCAAACCAGGCCCAGTTAGCGTCCAATCTACACTTGCTGCACCATCTGGATCAATCGTAAATGAAATAGTAGTTGTTGAACCAGCACATTCAGCACCACTTCCAGAAGTATTGATAATGTCAGGTGTTGGGTTCACTTCAACGACTACACTCATCGGCTCAGATGTACAGTCTCCATTTGTTACGGTCAAAGTGTAGACCCCAGCCTGATCAACATCAATGTTGTCAATCGTCACTGGATATGGGCCACCACAAGGAGCGGAGCCTGTAAATGAGAAATTATTGGGGCCGGTCCAAGTGTAAGATACTGTGCCAGTACAGGCGGGGCCTGAACCAGTTAGCACGACGTCAAAACCTTGGCAGTAGGTACCCCCTCCTGTTACCATATCTACGATTGGTGTTTCGTTGAAAGTAACTTGCGTACATCCAATCCCCTCGTCTGAGCAACCGGTGGCGACACAGGTAAGATTCAAACAATAGTTGCCATCGGCCAAACCGAGGGCATTGAGATCAAGCGAAATAGAATCTCCACTGGCAGCAGTTCCTGAAGCTACTACATCTCCATCTTGCGTCCATTCATAATCGATATCTCCTCCCGAAGGATTTTCAATGGTTGCCGACAAGACAACATTTTCTATATCACAAAATTCTCCTCCACCATTAATTGTACCTCCTACGATGAATGGCAATTCTAACACGACAACCGTAGTACAAACTTGTTGGCTACAATCAGACAACCCACCTGCGTCAAGATCAAGACAATATTCTCCAGATGTCGGATTAGGGTCGATTGCGGGGAATGGGCCTTCGCATGGGGCTGTATCCGAGAAGACAAAACCATTGGGTCCCGTCCAAGTATAGGTGACAGTACCTGCGCAAGAGGAAGGATTAGTTCCGTTTAGCTGCAAAGTATCATTTGCACAAATGGTCGTATCAACAGTAATCTCAGGAGTATAGTTAGGATCAAAAAGGACTTCGGCACATTCTAAACTGGAGACGCAACCGTCAAAAGATTCTAAAGAACAGCAAATAAAAGTAGGCTCTGTTATCTCGATACAAATTTGCGTCATTCCTGAGCCTGTCTGCGTAATGGTGGTATCCCCGATAACACATGTATAAAACCAATCAGCTACTTCAGGATTTATATTGGAAAAACAAACAATCGCAGTGTCACCTTCACAGTACGTCCCACCCCCAGTAACAACTGACATAATTGGGTTTGGATTTAGGGAAATGTTCACGCTATCAGGATCGGAACAACAGTTCCCTTCGCAAATAACTAAGGTGTAAATTCCTGATCCAAATGTGTCGATCGGCATTATGGTATCACAGAAAACATCGGTTCCATTTCCGGTGCCTGTTATTACATCACCACTTGGAGTTGTCCAGGTATAGGTGAAACTTCCAGAATTGGGATTTGTGTTCTGCCCACATAACACGATAGAATCCAGTTCACACAAAGTGGTATCAGTAGTAGGGGAAACAATATTTGCGATGGGCGTTTCACTAAACTGAACCGACACTGAATCGACATCAGAACATCCATCCGGAGTGGTTACGGTCAAGACATAGTTGCCTTCTATCGGATTTACAACATCTGCATTAAAAGGGCCAGCCGGAGGTGTGTTACCACTTCCAATTGTATCACCAGCAGGATTCGTCCATACATAGTCAACGGATGCTGAATTCCCTTCCCCAATACCAGACAGCATCACGGAATCGCCTGCACAGTAAGTTCCACCACCAGTAATTGAGGTTATTGTTATTCCATCGTACATACCCACGACCACTGTGTCCGGTTCAGAAGCACAGCCATCCAAGGATGCAACAGTTAAGATATAATTGCCAGCATTCGCAGCTGATAAAATATCAATGGTCGCACTCAATGGAGTTCCGGGTGCAACAGGAATTGAAATCAAAACACTGCCATCCGGTGCAGTCCAAGTATAAATAACTGTTGCTCCAAAAGAGGTTGTAGCTGTCAACGTAACCGTTGAACCCTCACAGTAGGAGCTGTCTGGTGTAATATCAGTAATGACGATACTTGGCAGAACATTTATGTCAACACATTCTTGAACGGAAGAACAATCTGTCGCATCATCCGTCAATATGAGGCAATAAGTACCCGACATATTTGGCTGAAGATCAGAAATATCGCATGTAAAAGGCCCGTCATTATTGGCTGTACCATCGCACAATGCTGCTCCACCGGGTCCAGTCCAGGAGAAACTTATTGGCCCAGCAATACCAGCGGCGCAATTGAACGCACTTAATGTAACATTCTGACCAACACAGGCATCTCCTCCTCCAGTAACCGTACAAATTTCTGGTATTGGGTTTACACCAATAGTTATTGTTTGAGGAGTTGAAGCACAACCTGCCAATGTGGTTAGAACCAAAGTATAATCACCAGCATTATCTACTTGAATATTTGGAATCGTCACATTGAAAGGGCCATTTTCATTAGACGTAGTATCACAAAATGAGAAATTTGGCCCAGTCCAACAGTAGATGATATCACCTGTGCCTTGAACATTATTACTTGCCGTTAGGACTACATCCGTTCCTTCACAAAATACACCGTTTGGAGAAGTTCCATTTATTTCCGGGGTAGGTTGAATATCTAAGTTAAAAACAAGAGGTTCTGAAACACAAGCACCAGCACTAAATACTAGGGTATATTGTCCTTCAAAAGAAGGAGAGACATTGGTAAGAGAAATACAAACTTCGTCAGTCCCATTTCCAGTGCCTGAAAAGTTATAACCATTAGGGCCCTGAATGTTAAAATTAAACTGCCCAATACCTGGTGTTACATTGGATGCACATATCTGTACATCATCATTTTCACAAACTTGAATATCTAAACTATCCGTTACCAGAACAGGAGTCAGCGCCACATCAATAGCTATATCAACCGTATCAGCGCATAATGAACTTGTCGTAGCGATTACGGTATAGGTGCCAGCATTAAGAAGCGTTGCGGTAGTCGCTACTGAGTCGATAGACGCATTATTTGGGTCAACATCTGGGTCAGAAAACATATGGTTGTTTGGCCCAGTCCACATATAATCGATTGGCCCAATGTTATTTTGCGTATTGGCATTGGTAGCTGTCAAAATCAATTCGTCCCCCTCACATACATCAGTCCCACTAACAGTTATGTTTGGCAAATCTTCTGGGTCGCAGAAACAATCTAAGACAACATTTAGAACGAGGGAATCTTCAGCGATTGATTGTTCGATAAAAAACCACTGATCGATGTAATCGTTGTTTCCTTGGTTGACTGGATAGGTATAGGGAATGTTAGTTGGCAATGCATTGCCTGGCGTACCACCTCCACTCACAGGACCTCCAATATCTGTATGATCATAGTAAAATTGATCAGTTGGAAAACCAGCGGGAGCATTAAGCCAATCAAAGGTGACACCGCCGTTGTTACCCTCCACATCAGTAAGCGCAATATGCAATTCACCATATCGAATGCTTCCTTGATAATTTATAACTAATGAATCTTGGACAGCAACTGGGTCTAAGAAACCATTGAAACCATTCCAGTACAGGGAATCCACCCCTTCACTTAAGGTTCCCATTAATGTAACATCAACGGAATCGGAATAGACGCCATTGTTGTTCAAGTCCAGCTGCAACGTAACAACACCACCTAAGTTAGTGTCGAAAATAAAATATCCACCCTTGCCAAATTCTATAGTTCCCGGCGTACATGGCGAACCAGAATTGGATTGAGCAAAAAAGGATATGCTGTTTATGGAAAGGATTTGAATTGGTTCGAATAACCAGATTTGGTGGGTATTATTTCTAAAAATATCAGTAACCATTGCCGTTGAAGGCATATTTGGATCAGGTAGGTTAAAGAAAATCTTATTGTTGGTAATAGCCCCCACGCCCTGTGCTTGTGGCTCAAAAAGATAGATATTTCCAGCCGTCCAAGTAGAAGGGTCTGCACTTCTTGTGAAAGCAGATTCAGGCTTGGATTTGTAAATTGGAGTCCCATCAGAGGTTACCAGACCGAATGAATTTGAAGAGATGGGAAAACGGAATGGGTCAGCATCCATGATGTCTACTTGGTAGAGGTAGCCATCTTCTGTCAACACATAAAAAGTTGGTGAGACACTGATCGTATTGTTCGCATTAGAATTGCCATTGAGCAGAGAAATATGCTCATTGCTATATAGCCGGCCTTCAATGGGAGTACCTCCCTGGTTTCCAGCGCCCCCAGAAGTTACCGTCACGTCCCAAGCCAAAACAACCCTTCTAGTTTGGGGCTGATTGGCAACTCTCGTCCATGGATCACTATTTAGTATGTTGGTGAATTGGGCAGTGCTATAAGATGGATAATCAAACACCACGGTCCAGATACCCTCCATACCCGCTGGTACATCTATTACACCAGGCCGATATCCAGTTCCATTGGTGGTACCGCCACCTGTTGGACCCGCTGCTTCTTCAATATTGTTATTTATTATTGCGAGCCCTGAAGTCGCACCTGTATTGTTGTAGGTGATCATCACATTCCCCGCTGGGTCATACACTGTAATGAACCCGCCTTGAATACCAACGTGGCTTGCCCCCACATTGATTGTTTCGCCAGCATTTGCATAAACCTTCAACTGCTGCGGGTCTCTTGTGTCAAGGAACATCCGGTTGCCTGGATAATTGATAAAATCCTTAGACCCTTCGGCCCTAAGAACTGACTTCATCCCTACCATCAAAATGATTAGCAGCGGAAGAATGGTTTTCATCCGGCAAAAGCTAAAAGATCGTTCAAGGCTTTTCTTTAGTAAGTGAACTTTCATACTTCCAGTTTTTGATAAAAGTTGTTAAAAGGAATTACTTTTTAAACCTCCACAAACTTTTGTGTAAGTCTTTAGAAATTTAAGAAAAAAAATATCTGTACAGCTATGTTGAAATAGCTTGAAGTTAGTCGTGTGCGTAAGTTTTCACAAAATATGATTATACGAAGGAAATCCGTAAAGGTTTCTACACTTCATCCTATCAGTGCTTGCTCTTTGATCGTGTTGTGGAAAGCTAAGTTCGATGTCAAAAAACCTTTTGCCTTTACAATTGGAATTGCGGTAATAGCGGTGGTAGGCGGTTGTTTTCATAATCGGCATATTCGAATTCATAACCTTTTACAAGCCCAAATGTATTCAACTCGTTTTTATAATCAAAGAGGTTGCAATATTTTTTTAATTATGACAAAAGTAAGTTGGCGCATAATCCAGTTTTCACTTTGCCTTGATACGTTTACATATTGTTGCGCTCGACCTAAGCAAGTTATCTACCCTTAATTTGGGAGCTGAACACTGGAGTTAATTGGATTCACCCAAAATTGAAATTGAGTTTTAATACTAAATCGTTCTTCAAACTTGTGTTTTTACCATTTCAAGGATGGATAGCGCCAAGAATACTTTTTCCTCTTCATCTTCCATTTTCGATACTACCTGAAATGCCCTGGAATTAATTTTGTCCAAATTGGTTAAATCATTTAATCTACCCACTTCCTTTTCATTGACAATTATTGGTAATCCAAGCTCTTCCGAACCATGGTTGATTTGCGCCAATGCCTTTCTGCCTTTATTTGGATACAAAACACCATCTTGATTAACCTGACCAACTAATTGGTCGTCAACCACAATTTCGACCGTGTTTTTTTTTATGCGGTAAATGAATTCGTGGTGCGAGGTTTTAGCGTAAAGCAACGCATTTTCTTTTGAGGAAACATATCGTCTATACGCCCAAGCGATTAGTGGCTCATGGTATATCGTTGTAAATATACCTTTTAGAGATTTCACAACATTTTTTGTTGCTTTTCTTCGAATGGTATTCAAGGACAACTGCTCCATTTCGTCTTCTGTCCATGGCACTAAATCAACAATAAAAGGCTGAAGTTCAGTTTTTAAAGCTTTTAGGTCTTTTTGTATTTTACTGCGCCCTGGGTTGAAGTTTTCCAAAGTCTTAAGCCCAAAATATATACCTAGACCAGCAAGCGTAATAATGATCAACATTGCTATTGTAACGCCCATATTCAATTACTTGTAAATTTAATTCGGTATTCAACCGTTTTCATATTGGGAAAACACAACAAATAATTTTGCTCCTTTCCGGCAATATAAAATGACCTTTCAATGAAAAATTATCTAGGATTTAACAATTGAAGGTTGCACTAAATAATTTATTCAAAACCTCAAGTGGTTTTTTTCTAAACACAAATTGCATTAGTCGACAAGCGCCCTCACCACTGTCAAGGTGGTGAGGGCGCTCAAAATCATTTAATTACATTTATCCTAAATAGGATTTCAATGCATTTCGGTTATAGGCTTTCCGTAGTCTCCTGATCGCCCTTTCTTTGATCTGCCTGACACGTTCTCTGGTGAGACAATATAAATCCCCAATTTCTTCCAGTGTTAGTGACTTGTGGCCATTCAACCCATAATAAGCAGACAGTACTTCTACCTCCCTTGGCGACAATATGGACAACCCCGCTTGCACCTCATCTTTCAGGGACTGTTCCATCAATGCATCATCTGGTCTTCCATTTTGATCGCTTGACAACATATCTAGCATGGTGGCGTCATTATCCTCGCCACCAATCGGCGCATCCACCGAAACGTGCCGGATACTACCTTTTCGCATATTGGCAATATCTTTCGGAGACACCTCTAAGATTTCAGCTAATTCTTCATTTGAAGGTTCTCTTTCAAATTCTTGGACGAAGGAAATGAAAGCTTCATTGACCTTATTGTAGGAGCCAACTTTATTTAATGGCAACCTTACGATACGAGAATATTCAACGATGGCTTGAAGTATGGACTGACGTATCCACCACACCGCATAGGAAATGAATTTGAACCCTTTGGTTTCATCAAAACGTTTGGCCGCTTTCATCAGCCCCACATTCCCTTCGTTGATCAAGTCACTTAAAGACAGACCTTGGTTCTGATACTGTTTGGCAACTGAAACCACGAAACGTAGGTTAGCTTGGGTAAGCCTATTCAATGCTTCCTGATCGCCTTGTTTAATTTTTTTGGCCAATTCAGCTTCTTCTTCAGCCGTCAACATGTCAATCTTACCGATATCGTTGAGGTACTTGTCGAGCGCTAAGCTCTCACGAGTAGTTATCTTGTTGGTGATTTTTAATTGGCGCATAATGGATTGTCCGTGTTTTGGTGACTAACCGTGTAGTTTATGAGATTAATACAAAATTTTCTAACTTCAGATTCATTTATTGAAATCAATCAAAATTGTTAGCGACTAAGTTAAAGAATTTTAAGGCAATCAATCAAAAAAGTTGCCACAATTTCTGTATCGGTATTGACTTTTTCATCTAAAAGTCATAAACAACCTGCAATTGCTTGAACATTAGAATTTATCAAGTGGTTCAAACATCTATATTTTTTATATGTCGCTTTGCCTAAACTTCTTTCCTTGATCAATGCATGCGGTCGCCTCTCATTTCAAGGTTATCAATGATGGTCGCCTCCTGTTCGAGATACTCCTGCCACCTTTTTTTGACCCGTTCTTCCCCAAAATAATTCTTAGCCAAGTCAATAAATAGCCGATAATGGCCAGCCTCCGAAACCATAAATTTATGGTAAAACTCTTTCATCGGTTCTTCACCAAGATGTAAGGATAACAACCTGAATCGTTCACAACTTCTTGCTTCAATCAATGCACAGATCATGAGCTTTTCCAATAATCTGTCCTCTCTGCTACCTCCTTTTTTTTCAAATTTCATCAATTGGTTAACGTATTCATCTTTACGCTGCCGCCCAAGCTGCAAGCCCCTTTTCTCCAACTCTAAAAGTACCATTCTGAAATGCCCCCATTCCTCGGTAACAATAGGTGCTAATTTCTTAACCATTTCCGTTTTCTCTGGATATTGTTGGATCAAAGATATACAAAACGTTGCTGCTTTCTGTTCGCAATAAGCATGATCGGTCAATATCTCTTCCAAGTCTTTTTCAGCAAGATTGACCCATCTTGGGTCTGTTGGCAATTTTAATCCTAACATTAATAAATGATTAAATCAAAAATTTACGGGCTGGCCTAATTAAAAGAGAAGGTGATTTTATTATAACAAGCTATTGATTGTCAATAGTTTGAAAGCAAAAATCGTATTTCAGAAGGCCATATTGAAAAACCCCATCGCATAATTAAACCTATTCATTGATTTTCCAAACACCTTAGTTGGTTTCTGAAAAAATCTAATTCAAAAATTTCATATTCATCCGAAGTCTTACTCCATCTTACCAGAATTTTATCGACCTCCATACTTTTCAAGATTTTCTCCTCCTTTGGGCCAATGAGGTATTGGCATTGGTAAAAATAAGACTGCGTTTTCACATCCCATTTTCCTTTTGACTTGTATCGATTCCTCAAACTCACTTTTTGCCCGTCTAACAAGAACAAAATAATAAATTCTTTGGCGGGAACGACTCCATAAATTTTATCTGCCTTAGGAGAGGCCACGAGTAAAGTCAAATTAAAAATCTTGAATCCATCGGGGGAGGTAGAGAAATTTCCAAACCCAGCAATAAAATCTCTTTTAGGAAAATAATTTTCCAATTTCTTGTCCGTGTGAGAAAATAATCGCTGCGTTTTTGTCCCCCTTCCATCATCCTCTATTTTCGATTCACAAATTGGTACAGGGGGAAAATTGATCAAATCCAAATCATCCGAAAAGACAGCATATTTTTTTTCCCATTTTTTTTCTTGAGGTGCAAATACTTGGCTACCCACTCTCGACTTCGCTTGTTTTTGCTCCTCCTGCCAAGCGAGTAGAGCCTGTCTCCTATCTTCCTCTGGATAATAAAAAGTTTGTTCCAAGAGAGCAGTCCATTTTTTTTGTTCAGCCAACTGAAGCATTAATGCCTGCTCCTTATCTTTCAATATTAGGAACCTGTTTGTGTGTTTAAAATCAGGGAGACTGTCTGCGGATTCCAATTCAGACATTTGGATTCGCAACTGAATTAATTCCAAAGTAATAGTGGCTTCCTTTTTTTTTGAATCTTCCAAGCTTTTCAACCGCTCCTCATAGTTTGCTACGGGTGGGTCAATTGCCCTTATTTTTGCATCGTGCATTCCTTCATCTTGTGCGTAGATCGAGGTTTGACACCAGCAAAAAAAGATACAAATTGTAAAGGTTGAAAATTTCATCCTATTATTGCCTTTGGAAGTACTTTTGGTTAAATCACTTTTTTTCAAAAATTGCTAAAATGATTTTAATCATTTTTTATGGTGGACAACATTTAAATTTCCGCCCTATTTTTTTTAAAAATCCAAGTCATAAAAAGTGATTTAGCCAAATTCAAAAATACTCACTGCGGTCAAATTCCGTAAATGGTTTATTTGTTTAAAATCGGATTTCTTCCCGTTACTTTTTGGGACATCCTCGACATCCTCATTGTTGGGTACCTGATCTATTTTATATACAAGACTTTAAAAGGAAGTGTTGCATTCAATATTTTTATTGGCGTCACTACCCTATTGATCGTCTACTGGTTGCTACGGTTGCTACAAATGGAAATGGTCTCCACCATTTTAAATCAAGTAGCTTCACTGGGTATCATTGGGGTGATTGTTATCTTTCAACCAGAAATAAGACGCTTCCTTTTACATCTGGGCAATACCGCATTGCGCAGCCGAACAAATATAATTGGTCGTTGGCTGGTGCAAAATTTTAACCTGACTGACCTCAGCCAATCAGATTTCAAAGAAATAAAGGCAGCCGTTTTACAAATGGGTAAAGAAAAACGGGAGCACTCATTGTCTTAGCCAACAATATGGACTTAGAAAGCACAGTGGTAAACCAACCATACTGGATGCAAAAATCACATAATTTACTGCCCAGTATTTTCAATAAACATAGCCCTTTGCACGATGGAGCGGTCGTCGTGGGGCAGGGAAAAATAATGGCAGCTGGTTGTGTTTTGCCTCTTTCGGAAACCACCTCACTTCCATCCACTGCTGGTCTTAGACATCGCGCTGGCTTGGGTATCACAGAAAAAACCACTGCTACGGTAATCATTGTTTCGGAAGAGACGGGTTCGATCAGTGTTGCGAAAGAAGGGAACATATTGGAATTCGCTTTGACCGAGGCGAGGTTCAATGAAATACTTTTCGAACAATTGGATTGAATTCTTCGTATTGTTCAATTTAAAAGGGATTGGCTGCCAATCATTTTCAAAATAATTAAGGATCATTCAAAAAATAACTTCACCATTTGGACGGATTCTTTTGCCCTTATTTTTTTCTTTAAAATCAGTCATAGTATTAACAATACTCCTTCTTTTAAAGAAAATCTAAGACCAAAACAACCTCGTCGAAATGTCGAACTTATTCTTTGAATGATCCTAAGCATCCAAAAATAATTTTATTTCATTTCCTATTTTGGCATTTGATCGTAGCGAAAAGGAATATTGATCGTAAGTAAAACCTCAAAAACTGTAAACTATCAATCAAAAAAAATACAATCAATGAAAAAAGCACAGGAATTTATCAAACAAAATAAGGAACGGTTTCTTAATGAATTATTGGATTTATTGAGGATTCCATCCATCAGCGCTGATCCAAAATATAAAGACGATGTTTTGAAGTGCGCAGAATTTGTGGCCAATAGCCTCAAAGATGCAGGCTGTGACAAAGTGGAAATTTGCCCCACCAGTTACACGAAAGAAGGGAAATCACAAAAGGGCAACCCCATCGTTTATGGCGAAAAAATAATTGATAAAAAACTACCGACCGTTTTGGTTTATGGCCACTATGATGTGCAACCCGCCGACCCGCTCGAACTCTGGGATTCCCCACCATTTGAACCCGTTATTAAGAAAACAAAAATACACCCCAAAGGGGCCATATTCGCTCGTGGTTCTTGCGATGACAAGGGGCAAACGTACATGCACGTGAAAGCATTTGAAGCGATGGTAAAAACGGATAGCCTGCCTTGCAATGTAAAATTTTGCGTCGAAGGAGAAGAAGAAGTTGGCTCGCCAAGTTTCCGTCCATGGGTCGAAAAAAACAAAAAGAAATTAGCTTGTGATGTAGTTCTATGTTCGGACACCAGCATCATCGCCAATAATGTCCCGTCCATAACAACAGGTGTCAGGGGCCTTGCTTATTTAGAAGTAGAAGTTACTGGGCCAGCGAGAGACCTTCACTCGGGAGTCTATGGCGGCGGCGTTGCTAACCCGATCAATGTTTTGTCCGATATGATCTCAAAATTGATTGACAAGAACGGCAAAATAACCATTACTGGCTTTTATGATGACGTGCAAAAAGTCAGCAAAAAAGAAAGGGAGGCAATGAACAAAGCGCCTTTTGATTTAAACAAATACAAAAAATATTTGGAAATAGAAGAGGTGCAGGGGGAGAAAGGATATACCACACTTGAACGAACTTCCATCCGTCCTTCTCTTGATTGCAACGGTATTTGGGGCGGCTACATTGGAGAAGGCTCCAAAACGGTTTTGCCTGCCAAAGCATCTGCAAAAATATCCATGCGAATTGTGCCACATCAAACGCCAGAAAAAGTTTATGATCTTTTTGAAAAGCATTTTAAATCATTAGCACCGCCTTCTGTAAAAGTAAAAGTGATTAGGATGCACGGCGGTACGCCAAGTGTCACACCTACCGACACGCCAGAATATCAAGCGGCACATTTGGCGATGAAAAAAACGTTTAAAAAAGAGCCGATCCCAAAACGGGAAGGGGGCTATATTCCAATCGGACACTTATTTAAAGATGTATTAAATGTGGATTCTATCCTTATGGGATTTGGATTAAACAGTGACGCCATACATTCACCTAATGAGCATTATGGTTTATTTAATTATTACAAAAGGGATAGAAACAATTCCTATTATTTTGCCAATTATGTGGAATTAAAAAGCGCAGATTCTTTGTAACTGAAATACTAACGAAATAAAAAGCCCCGCTTTAAATATTTAAAGCGGGGCTTTTTATTTCTGTTAATTATTTTTCTTTTTCTCTGTAATTAATTGGTATGTTCCATATAATACATCTCTACTTCACCCACATTTTTTGCCGGCACTTTTCCCCGGTATTCACATTTAAAATTATTTTTCACTCTTTCAAAAGTTGCGTTTGAAATATTTACTTTTCCTACTTCGCAACTTGTTTCCATCCGAGAAGCTACATTCACGGTATCCCCCCAAATATCGTAAGCGAATTTTTTGGAACCCACTACACCCGCTACCAGTGGGCCAGTGTGAATGCCAATACGAGCTTCAAAAATTGGTTCATTATTATTGGCTTTTTCAGCGTTCCATTTATTTAAAAACGCCTGCATTTCAATAGCCGCTTTAATGACGTTGACCGGGTGTGATTTATCTTCATTGGGTAGGCCACCGGCGCACATATAAGCATCGCCAATGGTCTTTATTTTTTCCAATCCATAATTGCCAATAATAGCGTCAAAATTCCTGAAAGCATAATCGAGATCAGAGACTAATTGTGCGGGTGTCAATTGTTTAGAAATTTTACTGAAACCTTTAAAATCAACAAACATGACCGTTGCATTTTCGTAATGTTGTGTCTCGGCACCTCCACTTAACTTCAGTTCTTCCGCTACTGCTTTTGGCAAAATATTTAATAATAATTCCTCCGACCTTTCCCGCTCTTCTTGAATAATTTTATTTTTTTCTGCTAAGACCATATTGTGGCCTTTCATTACATGATATCGGTGAAACAAGCCCGCCGCCGCAATGACAAAAATCCCTGCAAAAGCCAAAATTAAATTCCGTTGACTTTTCTGCAATTGCAGTTCCGCCATTTGCTCTTTTAATTCTAAATTCTGCTGTTGCACCTTCATTTCCTTTTGTGACAACTCAAGGGAATCTAAAATATTAATAAAAGTAAGGGAATCTAAAAGTCGCTCCTGTTCGGATAAAAGCAACTCCTTTTTCATTTGTTCCTCTGACATATCTATGATTGCCGACTCTTTTATTTCCAATAAATTAATTAGCGTTTCTTGTTGCCGCCGCATAGATTCTTGTTCTTCCGAGAGTTCGGATAATTCATCAGTCAAAGTTTCTTTTTGCGTCGCTAAATTCTGCTTTTCCGCTTGCACTTTTTGATATTCTTCCAACGCTCTTTTCTTTCTGTTGTTAAATAATCCAGTTCGCTCATCCTCCTCAATTGGCGCAGGATTTTCACCACGAATTACAGCTAATAAATAAACAGCTTTTTTTACATCTTTTGGCCTGCTCAACATGGCAGCCAATGTTTTCATATTTTCTAAGTTATCAATCCTCAGCTTATTGTCAGAAGTATATTCATTACTCTCTTCAAAATTTTTATAGGCACGGTTTAAATAAGCTTTTTTCCCGTTGGCTATTTTCATGGTAGCCTTTGCGAGTTTATTTAATGCCAATGCCATCTGGCCATTTCCACCTATTTCTTTGGCCTTTTCATAAGCATCTTCAGCTCGCATTTCCGCTTTGTCATACATTCCTTCCGCATAATATAAGTCGGATAAAGTATTAGCGTCCGTGATAAATTCAACGCCATTTTTTTGGCCAAGTGTGGCTTCCAATTCTTTGATTTTTTCTTTTTGGGAAAAACAAAAAGTGGATACAAAAAGAAGTATAATGGTCAGATAATAATTTTTCATTTAGAGGTTCATCTTGATGATGATGTCTATTGTTTTGGTAAATATAATCACTATTTATTAGTTTGATATTTAACCCTATCGAAACTCAATAAACGTTACTTATTCTTCAATGTTCCGAAGGTTCAATAGATTGAACACGCACAATTCATTGAAAGGGTGTGTTTAAAAATTTCGGTCATTGTATCACCGAACTCCAGTTCGGCGGCTAGCGATCAGGAGATCTCCAGTACGATGACCGATATTTTGAAATACACCCCATTGAAAACATTTTAATCAGAACTCAAAATAAATGTTGGAAAAAATCGCTAAAGTAATTTTCATGGCCTGCGGAAATGAATGAGCAAAGCAAAAATTTAGCCTTAAATTCCGTATTGGATTTTTATGTAAAAACCCAAATATTAGTTCTTGGGTACATTACCGTTGTTGCATCTAAACTACCTTGTCCGACCAGCCCCTCTTTACAAAAAAATAATTTTCACCTAAAGGCTGCAATTCCTAATTTCACCCGACTAAAAAATCTTTTATTGCATGAAAAAACTATTTGTACTCACTCTTATCAGCATTTTTATCACATTTGAAATCATGTCTCAAAACCCAACCTCTACCTTTGATTGGCAGGGCCACCGGGGCGCCCGTGGACTGCTGCCAGAGAATACTATCCCTGCCTTTTTAGAGGCTTTAAAATACCCAGTCAAAACGCTCGAATTGGACGTGGCCGTCTCCAAAGACCTACAGTTGATCGTCAGTCACGAGCCTTGGATGTCGCACCACATCTGCACCAAACCCGAAGGTGTGGCCGTTACCGAGCAAGAAGCTATGTCTTTGAAAATCATGGATTTAACTTATGATGAAATCAAAAAATATGACTGTGGCAGCCGCGGCAACGAGCGGTTTCCCCAACAAAAGAAAATGGCTGTTTACAAGCCTTCTTGGCGGACGTGGTGCAAGCAGTCAAAGAATACTGTACATCGAATAATGTGGAAATGCCAAGGTTCAATATCGAAATAAAAAGCATGCCCGAGGGCGACAATATTTACCACCCTACCCCACCCGTTTTTGCCAATATCGTTTTAGCTGAAATCAAAAAATTGGGCATCTTTGAAAAATCTTGCGTCCAGTCGTTCGATGTTGTTCGCCCATTGGAGGAAATGCACAAAATCGCACCGGAACTCACCCTTGCACTTTTAGTGGAAAATGAGGATACATTTCAGGAAAATTTGAACCGGTTGAGTTTTAAACCAAACATCTACAGCTGTTATTTCAAACTGCTAAAAAAGAAGCACATCAAGGAGTTGCACGAGCAAGGCATTCGAGTCATTCCGTGGACGGTAAACAAAAAGAAGGACATGAAAAAACTACGACGCAAAGGGGTGGACGGGATCATTACAGACTATCCAAATTTGATCGCAGAAGTGGAGAAATAAAGGAAGTGGGACAGTAGTTTACAATTTTTTACCGACCACCAAATAGTACCCAAAATGCTTTCTGAACAACCCCAAAAATAAGGTCAACCAAATCGCTTTGGGGTAATTTTTCTGGTGCTCCGACAAATCCGCAAGGCTGGGAATTGAATTCCTGGCCTTGTGGAAGAACCGTCGGAAAAACCTTTTCCAATAAATTTTGAATGCCGTAACTGGCAAATGCAAAGCCGATGGCGCTACCTGCCAACTGATTTCCTTCACCTCGATAATTTCAAAACCTACCGCTTCCATTTTTTGGCTAAACAATTGAATGTCAGCCAGTTCGTCCATTGACCAATAATCAAGATTCCGCCGGTGCATTTTTTCCAACCACTTGGGGAAAGGCTTCGCATGTTTCCTAAAGCCATCGGCCACTACCAAAGTACTGCCTGGTTTTAGCAGTCTGCCCATTTCCTTGATGAAACCAATTTTCTCAAACCCCTTGTCATAACAGGTGCTTTCGATGGCGAAGGCAGCATCAATGCTATGGTCGCTTAGATCTATTTTTGTGAAATCGTTTTGGAGAAATTGGATGCGCTCGCCTAGGCCGTTGTCCCCAACCAATTGTCGTCCAACTTCAATTTGCTTTTGGGAAATATTTACCCCGAAAAACTTGGCCAGCGGCATCGTCCCAGCCATTTGCCGACAGGTTGCACCAATGCCACAGCCAACATCGAGTACTGTTGCAGGCCGAGTTGGATCAAGCTGCAATCGTTGCTGGACCTGGGCGTTCATTTCCGCCAGCATTTTTTCCAAAAAAAATAAGTGGGATATCTTTGGCCAACGGAAGTAGCCGAAATGGATGTTGAGTTCGCTGCTCCAATGCAGGTAGTCTTCGTTGACTTGGTCGTAAAAATCGGAAGCGCTCAAATAGTTAAATTTACGATTGAACGCAGATTCGGCTGATTGAACAGATTTTCTCAGATTTTTTAAAATACCAAATCTGTGAAAATCTGTTCAATCAGTAAAATCTGTGTGCAATCCTATCTGGATATCATTTATCAGATGAACCAATGGCTTTCAAATATCGGCTCAGTTCAGACCGAACTTGTGGGAAAAGGAAGAACAAACCGATCATATTGGGAAAGACCATCGCCAAAATCATTGCATCGGAAAAACCCCAAACGGAGCTCATGTTCGCCGCCGCACCGATAACGATGAAGATCAAGAACATTATTTTATAGGACAAATCAGCCGCTTTGGACTTTCCAAATAAATACATCCAAGATTGCAGACCGTAGTAAGACCAAGAGATCATCGTAGAAACCGCAAACAGTACAATGGCTATTGTCAGTACATAAGGGAACCACGGAATAACGGACTCAAACGCCTTAGAGGTCAGCGTCGCTCCTTGATAACTCACACCGTCGATCATGACCGTTCCACCAGCAGCCCCATATTCAAAATAGCCGCCGCTGTTGTAAATGACAATCACCAGAGCAGTCATCGTACATATTACTACTGTATCAATAAAAGGTTCGAGCAAGGCAACCAAACCTTCGGAGGCAGGGTAATTAGTCTTAACTGCCGAGTGGGCAATAGAGGCCGAACCTGCACCAGCTTCGTTGGAAAACACGGCCCGCCTGAAACCTTGGATCAACACGCCCATCATGCCACCAACGCCTGCCTCCGGCGTGAATGCCTGCGAGATAATCAAGCCGATCGCATCATCAATAAAGGAAAAATTGGAGAATATAACTATCAGACAAGCAATGATATAGATACCAGCCATGAGGGGAACGATCTTTTCTGTAACGGAGGCAATCCGCTTGATGCCGCCAATGATGACTATCCCTACTACAATCGCTAATATTACCCCAATAATAGTCCCTGCGCTACCCGATTCCAGTCCCATCATTTGGGCGATTTGCAATGCAGCTTGGTTCGACTGAGCAGCATTTCCTCCTCCAAAAGAACCACCGATGCAAAGAATGGCAAACAACACAGCCAACGCCTTACCCAATCCGGTATACCCTTTATCTTTTAAGCCTTTGGATAAATAATACATCGGCCCACCGTACACTGTCCCATCGGCACCGACATCCCGGTATTTCACACCTAATGTACATTCTACAAACTTGGTGGACATGCCCAGCAAACCACAGATGATCATCCAGAAAGTCGCTCCAGGTCCACCGATCGTCACAGCGATGGCTACCCCAGCGATATTACCCAGACCAACTGTCCCTGATACTGCCGTCGCCAACGCTTGGAAGTGACTGACTTCCCCATGTTTGCTTTCATCTCCAATGGTATCAACAATATCTCCGTCCACCACATTGACCGCTACTTTTTCGTAAGCCTCATGATGATCGAGGTCGTCATAGTGCCCCCGGACAATTTTAATGGAAGTCCAAAATTTGGTGATGTTGGTAAATTTGAAAAAGATGGTAAAAAACAACGCCCCAAAAACCAGCAAGATCACTACGAAAGGGATGCTCGTTCCAGGAAATGGGTAAAAAACGAGGTTTTCCCAAGCTGTGGCAAAAGGCGTAAATGCTTGGTTGATCCGTTCGTCCAGTCCCATTTCCTGTTGGGCCATTAAAAGTATCGGAGAAATCAGGGTGAGCAAAAAAGTCAGTAGTCGCTTCATGTAAGTGGTGATTTGTTGATTTAAACGCTGTTTAGTTTTTAACGCAGGATTGAATCAAATGTAAGGAGATGCAATTTGAATTAAAGTCGCCTTTTATTGCCTCTCTATTTTTAACCCTTTAGGTAATAATTCTGAGTACAGGACAAAACTTATTTTCAATTATTTGTTTGTGCGGGTTCACCCCCCTGCCCCCCTCAAGGGGGGACTTTCGCAGCGACGATGTCCCCCCTTGAGGGGGGCAGGGGGATGAACCCGCATAGACAGATTAAGATATTTTATTTTTGTCATGTACTGAGGTAAAAATTACCTTGCATTAAAATAAGGATCGCCAAGGTATGTATTCTGTTGGTTTTAGAGAAAAAACCTTTTAAAAAACCTTGCATAATGGAACTCTGTGCCTCCTCTGTGTCTCTCCGTGGAATAATCCCTCTCAGGCGCTATTCAAACTTTAACACTTTCCCACCCAACAAATCTTTCGTACAACACAATACCAAAATATAGGGTAGCATTCCTTCCCACCTAATTCCACAGCTCCACCAAAATCCTGAAAATTTTAGTTTTATTATTAACCTAAGAAGTACTGACCATAGCTTAGGTGCAGACGGGTAGTTTTTGCAGGCAAAAGCAGCCGAAAATAAGTTTTTAATAATTCGTTTTCGCTAGGAGGTCGGAGGTTGCAAAACCTCCTCTACCTAAGCCCTTTACTATCGTTGGGCTGCAGCAATGAAACGAATGTAGAGGAGGTTTTGCAACCTCCGGCTTATTTACGAGAAATATTAATTTTCAATCTTCGGCAGTAAAGCCAGCAAACAGCCATGTTTCACCTACCAACTGACAGCACTTCTGCAAATTTTTTCACCTATGAAAAAGTTCGTTTTGTTACTGGCATTTGTACTGCCGATCGCCTTTGCATTTACCAGCACCACCGACCATTGCACCACGTGCAACACCCCCGACAACGTTAGAAAAACGGCCAAAACCTCCACCACCATTTCCTTCGCATGGAATGGCGTGGATGCCGCCGACGAATACATCCTGCGCTGGGTACGCCAAAGCGACAGCGCCACCAGCGGGGATGTGACTGTATCTGGGACGACCCATACTTTCACCAACATGACCGCCGGAACTTACAACTTTTATTTCTCCTCCAAATGCGGCTTGGTGACTTCAACGGCGTTTATTGTGATTGATGATGTTTCTGGCTTTTAAGCCTGATAATCAAGGACTTACTTTGTAATTCAATGAAAAATGGGTGGCTGCTTTCTTCGGAGAGCAGCCTTCTTTTTTTATTCGAGCTCAGCGATTTTTTCTTTGAGCCAGGTGATGGAAGCGATGCCTTTTTCTTCGGCTTTGGCCACTTCGGCTTTTAGTTTTTCGATGGCCTTTTTATCGCCGGGCATGATGCGGGTGAGTTGTTTGGTGAATTTGATGAGGTTGGTGTAGTGGATTCTTTTGTTGGCTGCAAAATCTTTGTGACGGTTTAGATAGGTGCGAAAGCTGTCCATTAAGGAATATAGAGGTTCTATTTCGTCTGTTTCATAATAAGTCATTAAAAGGATAGATTTTGAATTTAAATTATATGTCAAATCGTCGTATTCAACAGTTTGCAATAAACTTACAACTTTCGTGTATTTCTTTTGCATGAAGTGAAGTTGTGCTAAATTAAATGAGACTGCGTTTTCTCTAAATGAAGCTGGAAGAAATTTCTTGTGCGAGTTAATAAAATTTTCTGTCCATTCTGTTTTACCCAAGCGTAGTGCAATTGTTATTATATTCTTGAAATGCCATGGTGATAGTTCTCCATCGATTAAAAGTAATTCTTTCTCTAAACGTATAACAAAAACATTAAAGTATTCTTCTAGAAACACACGATCTCCAGTGTTTAGCTTTCTAACACAATAGTTTAGAGCAGCCTGATATATAAATTCTGCCTCACCTCTGGGAAAAAGGTCTCCATATCTATCAAGTAATTTCATTAAATTAAAATAGTGCTTTTCATCCTCTGTCTTTTTTTGAGTCAATAAAATTTGGTAATAAATTGCAACTGGAGGTATATCCAAATATCCATAACTTTCAATATGATTAATTATTTCGTCAAGAAACAGTAATTTGTATTCATGTGATACCATTGAAGTTTGACTATTAACACTACATGTGTAACGGAGTTTTTCAGCCAAATAAAATCTATCTAAATTATTTAAAATTTCTTCTACGTTTTTTTTTGTTGATCTATCATGTCCTATTTCTTTCAAATGATAAAGATTTCTTTCAAGCTGATATTGGCCTAAATAATAATCAGTCGTTCGATAAACTTGATGATCCGACAATCTCTTTGCAGTTTTGATCGAAGTATTAAACAACTTATTCATTTTCCTCCCGCCAACTGCCTCAATAAGGAAATTTGCCTTGTGAATGGGGTTTTTCTCATATACCTGTTGGGCTAAATAAGATTCAATTAGCTTCAACAAATCCGAACAGTTCTTGCGAAACAGCACGTCGTCGTAATTATCGTTCCCGTAAATCTTACTCCAAAATACCTCCTTACTTAAATCAGCCTCCTTGCCGCTGTTCAGATGCTCAATCAATAGGTCAAACAAGGTAATGATTGCCTCATTCTTGTTGAAATAGGGCGAGGTGATAAATTTTCGCAGCCGATTCTGTTCATATTTATCAAAATACTCAAGTATGGAATACAATTTGCTATTTTGCATCTTTGTAATGGTGAATTGTGAATGGTTAGAGTTGAACAACCTACTGTTCTAAGTTTTCCTGCCAATTTTCTATTTTCCAGGCTTTCATCGTGGTTAAACTTTTTAGTTCTTGAACAAAAAATATGTCCGTTTGACTTGGCATCTAATAATAATCATTATATCTTAGAGCCTCAGTCAAATTTTGAAAAATTGAAATAGATAAAAACGGCATTTTGTGATCTTATTAGAAAATTAAAAATTTCACAAATCGCATTTATCAAATTTTCAGACCTATTGAAATTAAAACACTATTAAGAACAAAGAACCACAAAATTAACAAAAAGTTCTTTTCACAACTAACGAATATTGTCTTTGAATACGAATTACAGCCGGGTTACCTTTACACTATAAAACAAATCCAAAAACAACACGCACTATTGATCAACACGCCCGGTAAATGTCTTGAAACACTATTTAAGCAATGAAAATCCACGAATCCATGAATGTATTGCTACACAAATTAAAATTCTACTTACTGCTGCCTGCCTTCTCATTGGCTGCGGTCATAGCTTTCGGGCAATCGCCCACGCTGGAAGTACATAATCTGGAAATGTTGAAAAACACCTCTTTGGAATTTGCATTCGAGAGTTACAACGTTTTCCAGAAGCCAGAAAAAAAGCGCCCTACTTCCGCCCAACCAGCTTATCACTACTCCACTTTCAGCCCTGGTTCTAAAAGATTTGGTATCGCGGGTACACCATCACAAAATAAGATTATTTATACCCCTCCTACTGGTTTTATTGGAAGGGATACGATAGAAATCTTGCGTTGGATAGAAGGCCCTGGTTACACATCAAAACCTGCCTACCTCATTCTCCACATCAAAGTAGTCCCTTCGCAAATCACGGCCATGCCAGATTATATGGCGACCAATGAGAATCAAATGATTGAGATTGATGTACTGTCCAATGATTATGGCACTGGCACCAATCAAAAAATCGCTGAGGTAACTAATAGAAATAGAGGTGTAGCCGTACTCAATACTGATAGTACCAAAGTTTTATTTACTCCTACCGCTGGGTTTACAGGTCTTTCCCACTTCAACTACTCTATATGTGACGCACAAGGGGCATGTGACATGACTACAGTAAATATCTGTGTCATGAACCCCAATCCTCCAGCCTATGACTCAATTTATGTGCAAACCAAAGAAGGGGATGACCAAGTGATTTTGATGGCTCTGGATAGCAATTACTCTGTTCTACAGACACCAGCAAACGGAGTTGTGATTGATACGTTTGATGTATTGACTTACCGACCCAACGCTGGGTTTGAAGGAGAAGATAAAGTTATATTCGAAGACCCTACCAACAATAGAATCAGGGTTTTCCAAATCGAAGTTATCGGACCAGCACCTTATGAAAGTATCTTCTTGAAAGATGATTTTGCTTACACAGCTATCGACGAAACCAGTGACAATATTTACCTTTTGAAAAATGATGTTGGAGGAAATTATCTGATAGGAGTAAGTAGAATAGGTAATGGGACAACTGCAATGGGTGGTTCTGTTGTGTATGTAGGTGGATATGGACTGGGAGTTTATCAATATGTTCCACCTGCTGGATTTTCCGGTGTTGATTATTTCCAATACAAAGCGACTGTACCGGGCGGTGGGCTAACAGATACCGCTACTTGTTACATCATCGTGGATGACTTTAAGCCTGAATTACCAGTTTATGAATTAGTAGTGCCAGAAGAAACCCCATTGGTATTGGTGATCATTTTACCATTTTTGGATTACGTATGAAATCGTTAGTAATCCAACCAATGAATACGTTAACCTATTTGCGAGGTCAAAACACCTATACCAGTGCTTATGGCCAAGTTGTTTCAGGTCATAATATGGTCATTTATGAACCTAATGCTGGCGCAACGAATAGATGAATTCCGAAGTTAGCGAATATTGTGTTGGCGCTCCCAATAATTGCCAACTGGCAAAAATAAGAGTTGAATATTGTCACCATCGCCAACCCGCAATCTGACACTTTATGTGGATTTATGCGTATGGCGGGTGATACCGACAATAATGGCAAGGTTGACATCAATGACGTTTTGCCAATTGGATTGTGCATGGGGGAAGTTGGACAAAGCCGTTCAGGTGGTTCAACTGACTGGTATGCTCAAAACGCTACCAATTGGAACAGCCTCTATATCCGGGACTTGGGCTATGATGTTAAAAATGTGGATGCGGATAGTAATAGCATCATCAGTTCCATGGATACTGCTGCTATCAGTGAATTTTATGGAAAAATATAATAATATCGTTCCCGCTCCACATGCCCCGATCAGTGAGCTACCATTCTATCCTGATCCATTCCCGGGGTTATTGAACCGGGTGATATCATTTACATTCCACTCAACTTAGGGAATCATGACATTCCAGCAATTGATGCCTATGGACTGACTTTCAATGTGGAATACGATCCTATATTGTTTGAATCCGGTCAAGTGATTTGGAGTGATAATGCATGGATGAATTATAATTCACCTGTATTGACGATGGATCCTAAACCTTATCAGGAAATTGGATGCTGCTTACACCAGAACCTCTGGTTCTGCTGCAACTGGTCATGGGATTATTGGTGTTTTAGAATTTATTGTTATTGAGGATGTTTCAGGCTTGAGACCAACAGATGCACTTTCTACAGTCAATATTTCAGGCAACCTGATGAACAGCAGTGGTCAGAACAACAGCCTAAATAAAAATACCCTTTCCTTCTCGCTCGCCATGAACGATGAAGAAGGAACGGAGAGATGAAATAGCTACTCTAAGCGATCTCCAAGGTATTCCCTAATCCCAGTCAGTCTACTAATAATGTCACCTGAACGGGGAAGACAACCTGATGGAGCGCATTGCACTATAATATGGTAGGCAGTCAGGTATATGATTCTGGCGCTATCCTTGCCAAGCGGACGAGATTGGATGTTTCCAGTCTGAACCCTGGTGTTTATGTGCTACGTGTTTGGGCCAATGGCGAGATGCTGACGAGCAAAGTGGAAGTACTGAGATAGTGGTGAATAGTAAGTGGTGAATGGTGAATGAGACTTAAACCCAGAATCGCGAAAAATAACCTTTTATATAAGAACCTAAGAAGTAATTCATATTCGTGGAATTTTATCATTATTCTTTAGTGAGTCGCACCTTGTTGAGCCTTTCACCCTTTAAGGTATGTGTTATATATTAGAAATCTACAGTTATTATCTTCAAGGACGTAAACCAATAATTATCAATACTTGGGATTGTTTTTGTCACAGCCCTTGTCACCCTGAAAGGGCCTGTTCACGTTTAAAATGTTGCCATGTTAGACTTCTCTTTTTACGAGAACAGGCTATTTCAGGAGGTGACAAAGAATCAGAAGGCAAAGGTACAATAGAAGTTAAGCATAATAACTCGATTCCGACACCCTTGCTAATGTTTTTTGAAAAGTATTAAGTACGAAAACTTACCTGTCAACCGTTTAATCATAACTTTTATTAAATCGCAAGATGAGTTTACCCACATTTTATGTTTCACAAATCTTATTTTTTTTCACAATTTTAGTGATTTCCTTTTTTCAACCTTCTATCTAAACAACTGATAACCAGCTATTTTAAAAATTATATAAAATCATTTTGTATTTTTTTTAATATTACAACACCCGTTTTTTGTCTTTGAATAAGGTAGATAGTCATTGCATATTTGTATCGTGATTAGTGACTAAGGGGCGGAATGACATAAATATCTCCTCAAAGCTGGAGATTTCCCGAAGAAATCGGGAATAAAGAATTTGAATATGTTCATGGGATTATAATTTGTTGATAGCAGGCCGCACAGGCGGCTTGCTATTTTTTAAGAACAGAAAGACATTGGGCAGTATGGAATAGTAGTTCTTGAAAACTCTTTGTGAAGGATGTCGGTAGTTGGCGGTTCTCCCAGACCAAAGTCAACACCAACAAAAATCCAATCACAACTTGACTTTGTTTATGTTCATGGGATTATAATTTGTTAATAGTGGGTCGTCCCTTTTTCGTTTTTGGGGCGGCTTACTATTTTTTGAGAGGTGAGCACGAGTTGAATAATTCCTACAAAAGATAAAATAAAAAAAGCTGATTCGGAAACCGAATCAGCCGACGTTTAGGACATGTTCATGGGACTATAATTTGTCAATAGCAAGTAAAAAACTAATAAGTAAAATTTGTTGATGCGAAAGTACGGCGAAGCATCTGACTCCACCAAACCTTAAGATCTATTTTTTAGAAAAATTTTAATTTGTTTTGGATATGTTCATGGGATTATGTTAAAAGTCATGCCAAAAGGCATGACTTTTTTTGTTTATGGATGTAGAACTTTTTTGACCCTCTATAAGTTTTCAATGGTACTTTAAAGAGTCAAGAACAGATGAGTTGGATCTACTTATCGTTTGGATACCACTCTTATATATATCCGAAAAAAACTTGGTTTTTAGTTGGTTTTGTTTGTTAGCTAGGGTGTGGCCGAAGGCCATGCCCTTTTTGGTTTAATAAAATGATTCAGGAATGAGGATGGAAATGAAAGTGAAGTCAAAAAAAAATGTAACTCCCAAAAGCGGGAGTTACAGTTTTCAAAAACGCTCCGAGAAGGCGTTAGCAGAGTTGCCAAAGAAAGGAGTTATTGGCAAAGAGGAAAATCACTGCTAACGGGACAAAGTTAATAGAAAATATCTTTTAAGAGAAGATAACCAATAAAAAATATTGCCACAGGGATTATTATCAGTTGTGCCAATAAAAAAAAGCCTGTTGAAGTTACGGCTTCTACAGGCTTTTAATCTATAATGGATTTATTGATTACCTAACGTCAGACAAGTTTGCACTTTTAAATTCTGAGTACATGCTAGATGCATCGGCTAACGCAGACTTAATTTTTCCAAATTGGTCTTTCCACGAATCCAATTTCGTGTTGGCCTCAGTAATGGTTGTAGTCAAATAAGTAATCTTTCCCTGTATATCTCCTTCCAATTTACCGGCAGCCAATCCATCTTTTAAAGCTTGTAAGTCCTTACTTTTTGCCATCCAAGAAGTTACAAATTCATCTAATTCTGATGAAATGGACGCCAAACCATTAGAACTGGACTGTGTCATAGACTGAATATTGTTGTACTTGGAAGTAGTACCCTCATCCCATTTTTCCATAACCGCAGGATCGACTTGCAGATTGTTAGCGAGATTCAGTGCCTCTGATTGTTCGTTTTTGACCATGGTTGAAAATTCAGTGACGGCCGAAGTCGTATTATCCCAGTTCGCTGCCAGCTCTTCAATCATTGGTTTAAATTTGGCAACATTGCCTCCACAGGAAGACAAGACGATAGTAACGGCGATAAATGCAAGTACCTTTTTCATAGTTGATAAAATTTGAAATGGGAATAATTCAAATTTGATGGGGTTTGATTTCTTTTAAATAGCTAAACAAAGACCACCAAAAGAATATGCCCAAAGAGTGAATGATAGTTTTTTGACGTAATGAATATTTGACGCAATTATTACGCATAACAGCCATAGAATTCTCAATGTTCAATACTTATAATTTCATTTCAAGCACATGAAAATTTAAGAGGGTGTTTAATTTTTTTTGAGAAATGCTATATCTTGCACAACAGCACCCTACCATGGGATTAAACATCGAGAAAACTACACATCCTTTTATTTGATCTCCTTATCGGTCTTTGTGTTGGTGTTTGGCTTTTAGCCCATACTATGTCAATCTGAAAACTACACAACTAACCTCAGATTGAAAAAATAGCCGACCTAAGATTTGGAGAAAACGTAGGCGGTAGGGTGCTTTTTTATTTTCCTAATCATAATCTAATAAAAATTTTTACCTTTGCCCCCGTTCCAAAAAAAGTGAACTGAATAACAGCTATTACGGTTTACTTTTCAAACTGGCCCCGTAGTACAATGGATAGTATGTAGGTTTCCGGAACCTAAGATAGAAGTTCGATCCTTCTCGGGGCTACCAAATAAGTACCTGATTACCATTAAATGGATAGTCAGGTATTTCTTTTTAAATGATATCCTATTTGACAAAATTTTGAAAAAGGAAGGCGGATATTGTACCGACTATTACTTTTACAATATTTAATATTCATTAATCAACTAAATTTTATACAATGAAAAAAACCATTCTAAACATCGCTTTAATGCTTTGCATGTCTCTTTTCATGGGGTCTTGCTATGTTAACACATTTAATGTAGGCAAGGGCTCACAAACTGGGGTAAAGGTCAAAAAAATGAATCACTACTTAATTTATGGGTTGGCTCCAGTTGGAGTATCCGATCCGCAACAAATGGCTGGTGGGGCAACGGACTATACCGTAACTATCCAGCATTCTTTTGTAGATGGTCTCTTGAATGCCATAACATTTGGCATTTACACTCCTACTACAACTATTGTGACCAAGTAATAACTTTAGAAAAGATAGGTGCTGCAAATATTTGTGGCACCTTTTACATTTTGTTTTTTAAGCAAATCAATTGAAAGTTGGTTAAATTCTACAATATAGAGGGGTGTCGGAAAAATTCTAATTTCCCACACCCTTCTTGAGTTTCGGCCAAATTCTTTGATTGCCTTATTCATTACTTTTATAGGATGAAAATATTTATTACAATTATTGGGCTTTTATTCATTCTAATTTCTTCGGTCAATATCGGCAAATACCAATTTGATATTCGAGAATTGTCTAATTACGGAAAAGGGTTTGTTTTTGGAAACATAATAATTTTTGCAATTGGCTGTGCCCTACTTTATTGGGCAATGATCAAAAAGAAAAAAGCTAGTTGATTTAAATTAAAAGCTCTCAGTTACATGTGGGAAAACTTTATAGAACATCAAATAAGCCATACCAAGGGTTAAAAGGATATTCAGCGTTTGTCCGCATATATATAATAAGAGTGGTTTTCCCCCGGTAAAATGTTTTTTCAAAACCCTAAAATCAGTGGAAAGGCCAATACTAACAAAGGCCAAGCAAAACAACCAAGTCCTTAAATTTTTAGTAAAACCTCCCAGCACCCCTTGATCAATAATTGAGTAGGCCTCCCGATCACCCAGCCAAGTATAGATAGCCGTAAAGAGCAAAGATGCACCAACAAAACCCAAAATAAACTTTGGGAAGCGTCGCCAAATTTCCCCGACACCAACTTTAGCACTCCCCTCCCCTTTCTCGACTTTGGTGGCAAAATAAACGGCCACACCAAAAGCAACAAACCCGATCAGCACATTCTGAATCATTTTGATGGTGGCGGCAATGTACATGGCCTTATCCCCCAAAGCGGCCCCAGCCGCAACAACTGCCCCTGAACTGTCAATCGTCCCACCGATCCATGCTCCCCCCAATACCTCAGGCATACCGACAAATTTTACAAAAAGTGGCATTACGATCATCATGATCGCAGTAAAGATCATGCTCAATCCAATGGCCACGGTCAGTTCTTCCCTGGTTGCTTTACTGGCAGCGGCCGTGGCTACCGCCGCTGAAACACCACAAACACTCATGTCTGCACTGATGGTGATATTTAGGGATTTTGAAGAGATCTTCAACACATTTTGCCCAAACCAAAAAGTGGAAATCAATACGATTGGCGTAACAACCCATGCTACAAACATTCCCGGTAAACCGATGGCCAATATCTTATTGAAAAGCACTTCTGCCCCCATAATGATCAGGCCGGTTTTGATATAAAACTCCGTTTTTAAAGCACTCTCTGCCCATCGGGGTGTGCCAATTGTATTGCTGATGAGCATCCCAAAAACGATAGCCCAAACTGCATATTCAACACCTAAATCCTTCAAATCTTTTTGGGAGGCAAGAAATAAGGAGACAATCGCTAACAAAAAAACAAGTGCAAACCCTTTTGTAAAATCGCCAAATTTATCGCCCATTTTAACTGCGCCAAAACCAAAAAGAGCCAGCAAAAGAAGAAATAAGACAAGGAGATGCCCAAATGAAAAGCTACCCGGCTTTCGCTTATCTTTTTGTTTTTGAAAAGTTGCGTTTTGGGAGGCCCACTCCTCTATTTTCTTTTCTGCCTCCTCATTAAGACTTGGATCAGAAAAGTCTTTTGCATGGGCCAACTTTTCCGCCTCTTTGGCAGTTCCCAAGGCCTCTACAACTTGCTTATCATCCAATTCCCCAGTCGGTTTTTTACTAAAAAATGCGGAAGCTGGTTCCTTTGTCCAACCATTTGGCTTAGCTGATAATTTTTTCAAAAATTGACCAACTGGTTCTTTTGATAATTTTAAGGCAGCCAATTTATTTTCAGCTTCATGGCTGGCAATGGTTTGGAAAGGGATTTTCGATTCTTTTTCAAGGACTTGCTCCAAGGTGGCGATTTCTTCTTTCAAACCATCAGGAGCGATGCTCAAAAAAATGATCAAGGAGGAAATGAGCAAAAAGCTGCCAATAACGATAGCCCAGAAATCCTCGGTTTTGGAGAATGGATTTTGATGCTGCATTTTTCGTTTTGATTAATAAGTCTCGGGTGAAGATAGCAGATTTTAAAACAAAAAAAGGTAGCCCCAAAAATGGCACTACCTTTTTCCAAAGCATTGTTGCATGCTTTCTGTCACTTTTGAGGTGGCATGGATGGCCGCACCTCAACTTTACTTGGCAAGGTCCGTGGGTGCATTTGCAGCAAATCCACCACTATTTGTCCAATATCTTCCGGTTGGATTTTCCAAGCGTCTTTTTCATTTGGCTCGTGGTTATTGAAATGGGAGGTTACGGATCCAGGCATGATGGTCGACACTTTTACACCATGCTGCCGCACGTCCAGCATAACCGCCTGAGAGAAACCGACCAATCCAAATTTGCTGGCATTATAGGCCGCACCCTGGGCGAAAAAATTGGTGCCTGCCAAACTCGCAATGGTTATCAAATAACCTTTTGATTTGATCAATTCATCCAAACTCGCCTTGACGCTATTGAAAACACCCGTTAAATTCACGTCGATCGTTTCACTCCATTGCTGTGGTGTCAAATCGGTAATTGGTGCAAAATGCCCCAGGCCTGCATTTGCGATCAGTACATCCAGCCCGCCGAATTCGGCAATGGTTTTTTCAACCGCATTTTGTTCGGATTCAAAATGCCTGACGTCTGATTCGATGCCGATTACATGGCCAAATTTTGCAAGGGTGTCCGCAGCCTCATCTGCTGCCTGTTGACTTCTACTCGTGATGGCTACGTTCAAGCCCTGCTCAAGCAGCGATTTGGCGATGCCATAGCCAATACCTTTACTTCCACCGGTAACCAAAGCGGTTTTTCCTTTTATTGATTGCATTGATTTAATTTTTTGTTGAATAATAATGAATAGTACCACGAAGGAACGCCTGATTTCAGAAATGGTTGAAGGCAAATTACAATCATCGATTGGAAACCCTTTATCTTGCCGATTCTTTCAATTTAAAAATTTATTTATCATGAAATACTTGAATTTTTCTTCAGATAGTAAAATGCCGATTCTTGGATTGGGTACTTGGCAGTCCGAAAAAGGCGAAGTCTACCAAGCCATCAGAACGGCCATAAACATCGGGTACCGACATTTCGATTGTGCTGCTGTTTACGGAAATGAAAAAGAAATTGGTCAGGCCCTGAAAGACGCTTTCGATGCAGGCGATGTGCAACGTTCGGATTTATGGATCACTTCAAAATTGTGGAATACCGCCCATAAAAAAGGACAAGTAAAACCTGCTTTGGAAAAAAGCCTTTCCAAACTAAAGCTCGACTACCTCGACCTTTATCTGATGCACTGGCCCATTGCCATCAAGGAAGATGCTCCGTTCCCGTTTCCCGCAGATGGTTTTTATACTTTAGAGGAAATCCCATTGGAGGAGACCTGGAACGCCATGCACGATTGCCATAAAGCGGGTTTAATCAAAAATATAGGGGTGGCTAATTTTAGCGTAAAAAAAATCAAAAAATTAATTGCTGCTACGGGCATTAAACCATCAGCCAATCAGGTAGAGATGCACCCTTTTTTACCGCAAAAAGATTTGGTTGATTTTGCCCAAAAAGAAAATATTTATTTAACAGCTTATTCGCCACTTGGCTCTGGTGGAAGGCCTGGTGCACCTGATTTATTTAGTAATGAAATATTGACCACTGTTGCAAAAAAACATAATTGCACCGTCGCTCAGACTTTAATTGCATGGTCAATTAAAAGGGGAATTTCGGTCATCCCAAAATCTGTTAACCCCAAAAGGTTGGAAGAAAATTTTAATTCAATAAATATTAATTTGGACGAAGCTGACATGGGACAGATTGACCACATTAATATAGCCCATCGTTTTATTGATGGTACATTTTTTACTCCTGAAGGCAGTCCATATACTTTAGAAAATCTTTGGGATTGATAATATTATTTCAAAAAAAAATCCCTCCAGTTTTTCTGGAGGGATTTTTATTGCAGAATTTAATTTTCTAATTAATTAGTAAAGCATCACCAGTAATTATTTTTATTTCCCCAGTTTCAAACTTTACTTCTGCTTTATATGCAAAAACTTGGGGGTCCATTTTTTTATTTTTATAAGTGCCGTCCCACCCCATGGAAGGTTTATTTGGTAGAAAATTTTCTTTATCAAAAACCTTATTTCCCCAGCGGTCAAAAATCAGAAATGATTTAACCTCTTCAACATCATTTCCAGCATAAACTGTTAAAAAATCATTTTGATTATCCCCATTTGGAGAAAAGGCATTTGGAATAAATACTTCCCCTTGGCCACTTACAAATAACTCAATAGAATCTACTCCGCTACAGCCATTTTCATCCATAATATTTACTTCGTAAACGCCATTTTCAGTAGCTAATAAAACCAGGTTATTTACCCCCTCCCAAAACTGCCCATCAGGGCCTGACCACAAAACACTGGCTGGAAAAATACTTGATTGAAAGGATAATTCGACCTGTTCGTTTAATTGAGCAAAAACATTATTTCCCAACTCAACAATTACTTCCGGCGGGTTAGGAAGTGTAATCAGCGTATCTCCTGTACAACCATTATTATCCACTATGGATATTTGATAATCACCAGCTGGAAGGTCGAACAAATTATCAGAGGCAATCGAATTTCCATTAATCATGGTGGTGAATGGTGAGGCCGCCCCAATCACATCGCTGATGACAATAAACCCATCTTCCTCCTCAAAACAAGTCGGTGGTTGCCAATCCATTTCCATTAATATCTCAGGGCCATCGACTTCATTTACGATTAGTATTTCTTCTGCTACACATCCATTCAAAGAGGTTGCGGAAACAGAATAAGTGCCCGGCAATGCTGTTTCCAATAATGGACCAACTGAATTGGTGCCATCGGGTAGTGTCCATTCATAATTATTTAATGGGCTACCAATTATTTGTAACGTCGCAATTGTATCAGTACAAGTAATTAATCCACTGCTGTTGATGTCAAACTGTGGTGTGGCAAAATCCTCCTCCACAAAAACACTTTCCACAACCGAGCACCCGCTCACTTCATCAATTACAGTGCAAGTATAAGTTCCCCCCTGACCGATAATTGGGCTGGCATTATTGGAGGCAAAACCATTAGGGCCGACCCACTGAAAAATAAAAATTCCCGACCCACCTTCAACGGCTATTTCCAATTGTTCACTTGTATTTATGCAATTTAATTGCTGCGTTGGCATTGGGGACAGTGTCGGAATTTCATAAAAAACAACTGGTTGGCCGGCGCCTACACTCAAGCAAGCACTGTTCAAATCTAAATTACCATTTAATTCATTACCAGCAATTGGGGATATATAATAGGTCTCCCCATATTGCATCATGCCCGGCACAAAACCAAAAACGCCAGTCGCATTCATGCCAATTATATTCCCCAAAGAATTACCAGAATTATCATGTAAAATAAAAATCAATAAATCGTTGGGGTCTAAGAATTCATCATTATTAAAATCGGGGGTGACCATTTCGTCTTCGCACTGATTCAATATTGCCAAACCCATCGTACCTGATTCTGTTAAACAGGGGCATTCGAAGAAACCGCTAACTATTTCTTCATTAATTCCACAATTGTTAATTGATTGGACATTAAAATAATAGGAGTCGCCAGAAGGTATTGGATTGGACTGATAAAAATTGCCATTAATTAAATTTCCATTTACAGAAAATGGTGGCTCACCATTTAAAATGGTAAAACCAACGGTGTACATTTCATTAATGCCATCGCATACTTCTGAAATGGGGCCGATTTGGAAGTCAGGTTGAACATCAATTACAATGGTAAAAATGTAAGTCTCGGTACAACCAGTATTCGGGTCGGTAAATTCTTCGACATAATTTCCCTCATCACAATAATTAATTCCATTTAATGGAAAACAATCACCTATACATAAATTAATTATGCCTAAATTAAATTGCTCATTAAAATATTCTGTAACAATAAAAACTGCTTCACCTATCAAACAATTACCTGCAAAAACGGAAACAATATATTCCCCTCCACTGGTCACAATAATATTTTGACCGCTCAATCCATTTGACCAAAAATAATCAACGCTACCATTATAATCCGAAGATGCCGACAGGGATGCCGTTGGATTAAAACAATTAATTTCGCTTTCACCTGAAATAAAAACATTTCCGCCTGACGCTGCAATAACTTCTAAAAAAATAGTCGCTTGGCATCCATTAAAATCAATATATGGAATTTGATAACTGCCGGGACAATAAGTCTGACCATTATAAACAACACATTCCCCTGGGCACTCTTCTTCTAAAGTTACATATAAATCTTCGGGAATAAATTCATCTATATTTATAATATAATGATCCACACAGCCGCCATCATCAATGACATAAAATTCAAAAAATCCTTCAGAGCAAAAAAAGATTGTTCCAGCCCCGCCTGAAATTGTGTCTTCTAAGAATGGGATGATAAAGGAAGAACCTCCATTATTATTGATTTGGATTGGTATGCATTCCTCTGGGCATTTTACAAAAAAGAAATTAAATTCATCTGGAATGCTGATGTTAATCTCTTTCCTTTCAATGATGCAATTGTCCCCTTCCGGATCGGGGCAAATCGTCTTACAACGATCAATACAATTATTAAAAAATGGGATGGTGTCAAACTCTACTGCTTTTATTACAGCCTCCAAATAAAAAGTGCCGACTGAATCCCAAACCACTTCTACCGTCATTCCAATGCTGTCATCATTGACAAAATGGCCTGCGGTCATGGGGATAATTTGCCAGATCGTATCCCATTTTATCGGATCATATAAAGTATCTTGATGCGGTTCGCAAAACTGCTGAGGTGCAGCAATACATGGGACCGGATCACCCTCACAGGTTGTATCTATTTGAATTAAATTGCAAATAGGGGCTACTGCGGAATACATAAATGCATCTGAGGGAGGCCCATCTATTCCCAAACAAATATCACATTCCCCTTCGATATAGCCCTGGGTAATATCCTCTTGCAAATAGGCTTCCCCGGCAGCCCCCTGCAAATTTGTTATTTCCCAATGGCAGATATCGGCCAATTGTCCATCCACCATTAAATAATAAGTTTCACCGGGCACTAAATTATCAACCATCAAAGTATCGGTCGTTCCATCTGCCACTTCAAAGCAGGGGGTAAGCGCATTAAAACCAAAACAATTGTTGGTTTGAAAAACTCCAAACTGGAGGCCGTTTCCATTCACACAATCATCCACACTAAAAACAAAAGCAACGGTACTCTCGCAAGGCATAAAAGTCAGCCATTGATTATTTTCAATTGGGCAACCAAAGGCCGCAGACAAGTTGCCGGGGGCATAAGCGGAATATCCATCATTGATTGAGCAATAGCCATTTAAATAATCGGCACAGAATGGAGGCGCATTGTGACAAGAATCGGTTGGTACGACGGGCCAATTAAAGGCTGCGCAAGTGTCCAAGAGTGAAAAATTCTCTTCAAAAAAGGATTGATTTAAATGATTGGCTTGCAAGGCGTTTGCAAAAGCAAAAACAAAAAAGAGGAACTGTACTTTTTTCATACTACGTACGGTTTTGGACCAGCTGATAATTCAGCTGATGGATGAACATGGATTTTCAAAAAAATCAAATAGGAAAAAAGGTCAGCGGAGAAAAATTTTGCCACTGTAAACGTCCATCCCTTCATTCATGATCCTGTAGAAATACAGGCCACCGGGAAGGTTTTCCTGATTGAACTGAAACGTTTTGCCTTTAAAACTGGAAGATGAAACCAATTTTCCATTTACATCGAGCAGTTGGAATTGGAACTCATTTCCGTTAACATTTTTCAACTCAAACGTGGCTTTTTCAAAAAATGGGTTGGGATAAACATGCACCCAAGGTAAGGATTCTGATCCGTAATGGTTGATAGTGCCAACATAACCAGAATATTGTGTAATGGTATGAAGTGTGGTGTTGGTTATGATGGGTTCATTATAGTCGAAATATATCGCAGCTTTATTGAAGATTTTAGTGTTTAGCGGCAGGTCTCTTTTTTGTTTGATCCTAAATTTCACGAAACCGTGAGATGCAGGTTCATTGACATTGCTGTCGGGCAACATGATCTCATCGAATATAAACTTCAAGATTCCAGACCATATATTTCATAACGGAAGGCATGACTTCCCCCTCCCATCTCAATGCTTGTGGGGTCTAAATAAGGAGAGAGCGTGTCCCGGATGACTACAGTCAGCGCGGTATCCGTTCCTGTATTTTGAAAACGGATAAGGTATTCTATATCTGTATTTTTTAAGATAAAATGATCCTCATCAATACCGAGTGGAAATCCAGTTTTATCGTTGGGGTCATACGAACCGGTGTTTTCCCGGCAGTCCGTATCGACAAATGGGTCGGCATCGTTCAAAGGATATTGGATCACAAAGCCCGAATTAATGGTAGCACCACCACATCCGACTACCGATATACATGGTTTACTAATTCCCGGATGGCCTTTGCTTTGTTCCGTCTCCATACGCCAATTGGCCTGGAAGCTGGAAGGACAATGGTAGTATCCTCCCCACTTGTCAACTGGAAATCGCCTTGTAACCCTACAATTAAATCTTCAATAATAATGAACCCTAATGGGTCGGCCATATCTCCCGATCCAATGTTCGTTATTTTAAAAAGAATAGAATCCCCATCACAAGAAGCATTCAATTCAATACTGGATTCATCCCATTGAGGGTCTGGATCTAAACAAAATTGATCTGGGTATATATGGGTCTCTGAGCAATGAGTTTGCCCTAAAACAGTTGAATCACAATCTACCGTGTAGTAAACATTAAAGCTGCCACAATCAAATGGGCCAAGGTAACCCACATCAAACAAGTAGGTATTTCCAATGTTAGAAATCCAAGGGACACTGGCGCTATCAATTATTAAATAGGGATCAAACGTAACTTCTACCTCCCCTGGGTTGGCTTCAATCGTACCCAAATTACAGTAGCTCACGGTGTAGACATTTTGAAAACACCTCCGCATGCTCAAAGTGGACAAGTCCACCGTCATGTAAGCACAAGTCGTATCTGCGAGCAGGGAATAATTAACAACGGCAGTATCGAAACTTCCTGATAGAAATACGGAAATACTGTCCTCACACAAACCCCAATAAGGCGAAGGGTTGATCAAACGCACATTATAATTCCCCTCTTTGACAGGGACTGCATAATTGCCATTTTCATCCGTTGTTCCATAATAGGTAGTTGCGCCTGCTACTTCGATTAAAATATTTTCGGGAAACATTCCAAACTCTTCTGGTTTGCAAGAACTGTTTTCGTTGGTATGCACATTTCCCAAAACGACGCAGGAATGTGTTGCACCAGACATGTCAGTCCTTATCACATAACCATCGGAACCACCTTGACCATAACTGCTCGTAAAACCAGCTACAATAAAACCAAAAGTAGGAACTGCCCTGACCGCAACACCACCCTCATGATTTAATCCACCAAAAAGACGCCTCCAATGTTCGTCACCATTGGCATAAGTTTTCATCAGGAATGCTTGGCGATCAGATTGCTGGTTTTGTTGGGTATAGCCGGTTATGACAAAACCGCCGCCACTTCCTGCGTATTGTACGTCCCAAGCCTTGTCGAGGCCCTCCTTAGCATAGGTCCGCCACCAAATCTCTTCTCCTTGGGGGTTAATTTTTGCCAAAAAAACGTCCTCGCTTCCTTGGACTAAATTTTCTTCCTGACCTGTTATTACATAATTGCCATCGTTGGTGGCAGCAATAGAATAGGCCAATTCAGCATCAGGAGTGCCAAGCGTTTTTGTCCATATTGTATCACCAGTAATGTCTATTCTGAGCAACATGACATCATAATGTCCTGCCCCCTGGCTACTGGTATAACCCACCATAATCAAATCCCCTTGGGGGGTTTCGATTATGTCCTTGCATTCATCATAGAGAGTACCACCATAAGAATTGGTTTGTAAAATATTACTTCCGTCTGCACTAACCCGCATTTGGAAAAAATCCCGATCCTGACCATTTACACCTTGGGCAAATTTAGTCCCGGCCAACATAAAAGTGCCGTCGCTCAATTGCAAGGCTTTTGTCCCCCAAACTGAATCTTGTTGGGTTTTTATTTCCCATTCCAAATTTCCAAAACCATCCGTTTTTGCAATGAAACCACTCGGGATATTTTCGATTCTGGAAGTCCCCCCAATCACGTAGCCGCCGTCATCTGTCGATTCGATACTTTTGGCAAAATACGAATAAGTGGAATCGTTCAACTCTTTGCTCCAATCGACAAAACCTCCAGCGTCTAATTTTACAAGGTAAATATTAAAATGGGTAGGATTATTAGATATCTGTTTGTGGCCAACGGTTAGGAAACCGCCATCAGGCGTATTAAGCACATCAAAAAACCCGTCATCCTGGATACCCCCAAAAGATTGTTCCCATCCTTGGGCCGAAAGGCCAAACGAAGAAAGGAGAAGTGGGATCGCCAGCATTAAAATCTTTGTACGGATTATCTGCATGGGCAAAGGTGCGACTTACCTTTTATATGGTTTGTGTCATCATATTGTGTGGACTCGAAATGCAAAGACACCCAACCAAAAAAAGTGGCATCTCCAATCCTCCTGATCCAGCCATTCGGATGGAGACACCCCTGGTAAAAGCCTGTTAGGTTGAAAAATATTCTGGTGCTAATTTCACTATTAATATTCATTCTGCCAATTACAAATAATATAAATTATCGGATTTTTATAAGCAACATGAAGCAACCTATTTAAATCAATAAGCCTTGAAAAACTCAATATTTATAGTAACTTACCGCCTAATTCCCAACAAAACCAATAACTCAAATTCTCGGATTTTTTAACTGCATTTATGGCCAAAATAAAAATCATAGAACTGATAAAATCTCTTTCATCCGACGAAATCAAGCTATTAGACAAATTTGTCAAGTCACCCGTGCACAACAAGCACACGTTGGTTACAGAGTTATTTGCCTTTGTGAAAAAAAATATGGATAAATCAGTTGATCAGATTTACGGTGAAAAACTGTTCAAAACCTTGTTCCCAAATGAACCGATCGAGATGCAAAAGCTCCATCATATCAGTTCTTATTTGTTGAAGGTGGTCGAAGAATTCTTGGCTTGGCAAGAATGGAAATCGGATCAAACCAAGAAAGGGATCGAGTTGCTAAAATCTTACTCAAGGCTCAACCAAACTGATTTTTTCTTCAGCACCTTAAAGAAGGTAAAAAAAGAACATTCCCAAAAAGCGATCAGAGATAGTTTATACTTTGAACAGATTTCCCAAATAGAAAACATTACGGTCTCCCAACTCAGGACCGACAACAAAAAAAAGGATTTCCGATTGCAGGAATTTTCTGATGCTCAGGACGAAGCATTTATCATCCAAAAACTGAAAACAGGCTGCCTTTTACTGAGCAATCAAACAGCCACAAAAACCTCTTATAACTTAGGCCTTCTCCCGGTCATCCAACAATATTGCAAGGACAACGGCTTGTTGCAAAACCCCACTGTCGCCATTTATTACTTTGCTTCTAAAGTTTTGTCAAACTACCAAGATGATGTTTCTTTTAATTCCCTAAAAGAATTGTTGATCCAGAAAAGGGACCGGTTTAATATTTCTGACTTGTACGACATCCATGTTTTTGCTTTGAATTATTGTATCAAAAAATTAAACAGTGGCGAACAGAAATTCATGCGGGAAGCCTTCGACCTATACCAATCCGGATTGGCATCGGGCATCTTTTTTCAGAATAGTATGCTGCCACCCAGAACCTATAATAATATCGTCATGTCAGGTCTGAGATTAGGGGAACACGAGGAAGTTGAATCCTTTATTTTCAACTATAAAGACAAACTCCCCCCTTTGCAACGAGAGGATTTTTTCAACTTTAACTTGGCGCATTTATATTACGAAAAGAAGAACTACAAAGACGCAATGCCATTGTTATTGAAGGTAGGCACGAGGGACAAATTGCATGCATGCATTACGAAAACACTTTTGGCAAAAATGTATTTTGAACTGAAAGAGACGGAGGCGTTGACTAATCACCTACAAAGCTTCAGCATGTATTTGCGGAGAAAAAAAGTGTTGGGCTACCATAAAGAGACCTTTCTAAATTTCATCAATTTTGTGCAAAAAATCCTGCTCGACAAATACCGGCCTGAAGAAATACAACAAGAATTATTGGAAACCAAAATCGTTGCGGAGAAAGAATGGTTGCTGGAGCAGCTGAAAAAATAATCCACGTCCATTTTAGGAGCCAGTAATAATGGCTAAATAACCACATTCTTTTTTTCATTTACTTCCAGTATGAGCTCACGTCATCCAAGTTCCTTTGAAAAAAGAGTTCTCGGTTCGTCATATCGAAAGCGCTTAAATAACCTTTGCCGGGCAGGTGTTTAGCAAAACAACCCGTGTCAATATCAATCACCTTTTTTTCATCCAATTGGTTCAACATATTTTGGGCTTCCATCGTCGAAACTGGCGTATGGCCATGGACAATCACCCGTTCTCCCAACCAATCGTAATCGATCTGGTCGTACCAATTGCGGATGTACATCATGTTGACATCCGGCTTCAATGGATTGTTGCTGGAATGAAAATCCAAACCCGCATGCACGAGGATATAATTATCGACTTCCAAAAACAAATCAAGGCTATTGAAAAAATCCCAATATTTCCCTTCGATGGCATTCAAGTTGCGGACACCAAATCCTTCCATCGTTTGCTTGCCGCCCCAGCCATTGTACCATTGCGAGAAAAATGATGTATCCGTTTTTGCATCCAAAATTGCAAAGTCATGGTTGCCAGCGAGGCACTTTACCCGATACCCTTCCTCAGTTAGTTGAAATATTTTATCAATTACTTTTTGGAATCTGGCCACGGTCGATGTAATCACCAAGCAGATACAGCTCATCCGAAGTCGTCAAAGCCACTTTATCTAAAAAGTGCTTCCGAAACTCAATAAACACCCATGTATATCGGAAATGGAAATTTTACGCATAATGGCAAAAGTACTTGATTCCATTGATTATGATTCCACTCACTTCATCAAGTATGGATTCAAGGAAGCTAAATACCATGAATTTAAATTTGCTTTAATTTTTCCCCTGCAAGTGGCCGGACGATTCACCTCGCTTTGAGGCATCTGCTCACGATGGGGCGGCGTCGTCCCGATGCATCCGGACGACGCCTCTTAAATCCTTGAGCACCCCCGAGCGTTGCCAAAGAGCGACTTTTCCTGCTCCGCATTTTTAAACATACTTAAATTTCACAGTACTAAATACGATTTGTTTCTCTTTTTTAAATTAGTTCAAACATTTTCACGGACGTCGGAAGTTTACTGCCTTTCCTTAACTTTGCGGCCTTTTCAAAATAGCTATACTTCAGAATTTTCAATATATGAAGATCACAGACCTCATCCAGGACGGTGTAATTGCCGGCATCCAATCACTTTATGGCGAAACCATTGCCGCTGACCAGATCACCATGTCCGTTACCCGCAAAAATTTGAGGGGGATTACACGGTGGTCACTTTTCCGTTTACCAAAATCGCCAAAAAGAAGCCAGACGAAATCGCACAAGAGTTGGGGCAGTTTATGGTAGATAATGTCCAGGAGGTAGATGGCTTTAATGTGGTAAAGGTTTTCAACCTTTCTATGTCCGATACATTTTGGAAAAAATTCCTGTGCAAACCAGTGAAAATGAAGGCTTTTGGAAAAAGCCCAGCAATGGCCCGCAAGGTCATGATCGAATATTGCTCCCCCAACACCAACAAGCCACTGCACCTTGGCCACATCCGAGGAATATTTTGCTGGGGTGGTCTTGCAGTAAAATTACAAGCGGTTGGTTATGTGGATAGTTAAGGTGCAGGTCATCAACGACCAGGGTATCGCCATTTGCTAAGAGCATGCTCGCTTGGAAAAAATTTGCCGAAGGCTGAAAGCACGGGGAAAAAGAGCGACCACTTTGTGGGCGATTATTACGTGCTGTTTGAGAAAAATTTCAGGAGGAATACAAGGCATGGCAAGCTGGCGAAGGAAAATCAGTTTTCAACGAAAAAGCAAAAGAAATGAAGAAGAGTTTTTCAAAGCTTATAAAAACACCTATTTCAATGAGCATTCCTCTCTTGGCAAAGAGGCCAGGAAATGCTGATGAAATGGGAAGCCAACAACCCGCAAGTCAAAGCCCTTTGGGAAAAAATGAACAATTGGGTCTACGCTGGTTTTGAGGAAACCTTCAGTTGGGCGTCCATTTCGATAAATATTATACTACGAGTCTGACACTTATCTGCTTGGAAAGGACACTGTCCAATTAGGTTGTGAAAGAATATTTTTCTACAAAAAAGAAGACGGCAGTATTTGGGCCGACCTGACGGATGCTAAGCTCGACCACAAAGTCATCATGAGGGGCGACGGTACTTAGCTCTACATCACACAAGATTTGAGGACGGCCCAATCCCGCTACGAAGATTTTGCACGAAAAAATGGTTTACGTCGTGGCCGACGAACAGGATTACCATTTTAAGGTGTTGTTCGAATTGTTGAAACGGCTTGGCGAACCTTACGCCGATGGTCTGCACCACCTTAGTTATGGCATGGTTGACCTTCCTACTGGAAAAATGAAAAGCCGGAAGACATATCGTCGATGCCGACGACCTCGTCAAAGAAGTTATTGAAGAAGCCCAAGAGCGGCCTCTGAGGAAAGAGGCGAAAGCGGTGGAGTTGTCAAAGAAGAACAGGAGGACATTATCAGGAAAATCGGTTTGGCCGCATTGAAGTACCATATTATTAAGGTGTCGCCCAAAAAGAGGATGGTTTTTGACCAAAAGAAAGTGTCGACATACAGGCGAAGACCGGGGCCTTACATCCAAAACGCCTACACGTGCGGATCAAGTCGATTTTTAGAAAAGCGCAAGACGTCAACATCGATTTGGCTGACCAGCATTCATTGATGCGGGCGAAGTTGATCTGATCCGAATCTTGTACCGTTCCCGGAAACCATTGAATTGGCGGCTACTGATTACGACCCGTCGGCACTGACCAGTTATTGCTATGAACTGGCCAAGGCGTACCATAAATTTTACAGTGAACATTCGATCCTGCGTGCGGAAACGGAAGCAGCTAAAGCCTTTAGACTGAAATTGAGTTTGACGGTGGCCAATGTCCTAAAAGCAGGGATGGATCTGTTAGGTATTGAAATGCCCGAAAGAATGTAACGCAGGAATTTTTAAACTAAAAATAAAATTGTTTAGTTGATTGAAAACAGAAACGGCGGGAAGCCGTAGAGTACTTTTCAATTTTTAAAAACTGAAAAATGTCAGAACTACCGAAAGAAAGAGAATCCCTCAATTTTATCGAAGAAATCATCGAAAAGGATATTGCCGAAGGCAAAAATGGTGGCCGGGTTCATTTCCGATTCCCACCAGAACCGAACGGCTACTTGCACATTGGGCACGCTAAAGCAATCTGCCTCAATTTTGGTTTAGCTAAAAAATACAATGGTCAATGTAATCTCCGCTTTGACGACACCAATCCAGTCACGGAAGACACTGAATACGTGGATAACATCGAATACGACATCCGCTGGCTTGGTTTCGAATGGGATAACCTCTTTTTTGCTTCCGACTATTTTGACCAATTATATGAATTTGCGGTAGACTTGATCAAAAAGGGAAAAGCGTATGTGGACGACAGTACGCCTGAAGAGATTGCTGCGCTCAAAGGAACGCCCACAAGACCAGGTGAGGATACCCTACCGAAACCGCAGCGTGGAAGAAAACCTCGATCTATTTGAGCGCATGAAAAATGGTGAATTCGAGGAAGGTTCAAGGGTTTTGAGGGCCAAGCTGACATGGCCTCCCCAAACATGATCATGCGGGACCTGCCCTCTATCGGATCAAATTGTGCATCACCACCGGACAGGTGACAAGTGGTGCATTTATCCATTGTATGACATGGCCCACGGTCAAAGCGATAGTATTGAAAAAATCACCCATTCGATCTGTACGCTGGAGTTTATGCCGCACCGCGAGTTGTATGACTGGTGCATTGAAAATTTGGGTATTTTCCCTTCCAAGCAATATGAGTTTGCCCGCTTGAATCTGAACTATACCATGATGTCGAAGCGGAAATTGAAACTGCTCGTTGAAGAAGGTCATGTCGCAGGTTGGGACGACCCCGTATGCCAACCATTTCGGGCATGCGCCGCGGGGCTACTGCCGAGGCGATCGGAATTTTGCCACCCAGAGTGGGTATTGCCAAACAGGAAAATGTCATCGACCTGGGCTGTTGGAATTCTCCGTTCGGGAAGTGCTCAACAAAACGGCGACCCGTGTCATGGGTGTGCTGAACCCTTTAAAGTTGACGATCACTAATTACCCCGAAGGAAAAACAGAGTGGATGGAGACAGTGAATAATCCAGAAGACCCCGAAGCAGGCACGGGAAGTTCCTTTTTCTGGCATTTATGGATTGAAAAAGAGGACTTTATGGAAGACCCGCCAAAGAAATTTTCCGCTTGAGCCTGGTCGTTTAGGCCGATTGAAAAGTGGATATATCATCCAAGTTGACGATTTTAAAAAGGATGAAAATGGAGAGGTGTGCGAATTGCTGTGCACCTATTTCCCAGAATCGAGGAGCGGCAATGACACCTCTGGCTTGAAGCAAAGCCACCTTGCACTGGGTCTGTGCTGATCATGCCATTCAAGCTGACATTCGTCTCTATGATCGATTGTTCATGGTGGAAAACCCATCTGCTGATGAACGGGATTTCGGGAATTGCTGAATCCTGAATCTTTATCAGTCATCAAAAATGCCATGCTGGAGCATGTTTAAAAGATGCAAACCGGGCGACAGCTATCAGTTTCCGGCTAGGTATTTGCTCCTGACCTTGATTCCACGCCTGAACATTTGATTTTTAACCGGGCAGTTACGTTGAAAGATGCCTGGGCCAAGGAGCAGAATAAATGAGTTCAGAGTGATGAGTGATGAGAGCAGAGTGATAAGTTAAAAAAACGTGATCGGAATTGTCCGACCACGTTTTTTTTTGATAATTCGATGTTTAGGAAATCATTAATTCCAAATCAAAATCTCGTGTTCCGTTCCGTTAGGCAAGGTTAAAACAGCCTTTCTGTCGCACTCGCCATCCCCATAGTCAAGAGAGACATCGAGGTTGTCCACGGTCAAAGTTAGAACACCAGAGACCAGCCATGGGCAAATTTTGTCCTTGACCAAAGCCTTTTTGATGTTCACCAAATAGGCCTTTCCATTTCGATTGATGCCAGAAGAATTGCCTGTAATTTCAAAAACATTATCAAAAAGGTTGAAAGGTGTGGTGCCTCCTGCCGTTTGGGTCAGCAGCACATCGGTTTCCCAAGTGGCAACATCGCCATTCAAAAAGGTGATTTTCCCATCGGTTACCAGTTTGGAAATGGTGATGTTTCCATCGGCGTCGTAGCCTTCATTTTTGAGGATACGAGTCCCTTCGATTTCAATCCCATCAATGGAAAAGTCAACCAAGGAAGCAGTCCTTTGGGCGTTCACATTGAAAATGTTGTCCGTTACCTCCACCACAATTTTACCTTTCCGCAAACGACCACGAGGCCCAACACAGCCATCACCAAAATCGATCGTAATAGTCCTTGGATAAGTCTGCCAATCTGGTGAGGCCGTTACGGTTGGGCAGTCTCCCCCACCCCCGTTTTTCTCGATGGCTTCATCGACCCGGTCTTCTATATCTTGGTAAAAATCTTCAGAATTAGCGTGGTCCTCGGAAGCTACGATCATTTGTTCCGTTTTTTCATCGGTGGTCAATTCTTCGTCTTTGTCCGGCAAACAAGCTGTGAAAAAAAGACTCAATATTAATGTGCTGGTCAAAAGCTTGATGATGGTTTTCATAATTTTTCAGATTTAGTTTAGTTTTTAAAAATGGTTGCAAGGGCATCAGGTGTCAACTGATACTTACGTGTAAAAACATTTTCCATAAATTTAATTTGACTAAAATACTCGCACGGAGGAGGCCGCTAATTGATTTTGCTTTTTTAGTTTTTAAAAATCTGAGCAAATTCAACTAAGCAATTTTCAGGGTTAAAACGACGCACATTTTTGACACCCTACTTTTTGTGCAAAAAAAAGCAGTGCGGTAAAAACCACACTGCTTTTATATTCTAAACGGTTGATTAACAATTATGGGAAAATACCCATGTTCATGTAATCAGAACCGATTAATTGTATCGCATTCACGAAAGCTGCAGTACGTAGGTCAATCCGTTTTTTACCAGATATTTCACGGGTAATGTTATAGGCGTTGATCATGGCATCCTCCAGTCCTGAACGGACAAGATCAATCTCGTCTGCACCTTTAGCAAATTTTGCAAAAATATCTTTGTCAACTTTTCTGCCTACCATATCGCCTATCAGGTGCAAGGTGTTCTCCCGGCCTTGTTGGCGATAGCGTTTATCCATCCGGCCAAAGCGCATGTGTGACAAGTCTTTGAGCCATTCAAAGTAGGAAACAGTAACCCCACCTGCGTTCAGGTACACGTCAGGGATAATCAATACTCCTTTTTTCAATAGCACTTTTTCAGCCTCCGAAGTGATTGGTCCGTTAGCTGCTTCCGCAATGATTTTAGCTTTGATGTTATTGACATTACCAACATGTATTTGGTTTTCCAAAGCTGCTGGAATCAAGATGTCACAATCCACTTCAAGTACTTTATTACGGTCTTCGGCCTTGAATTTCTTGGCGTCGCCATATTTCATGATCGACCCAGTTTCTTGCTTTACTTTGATTAGTTCGGCGATGTTCAACCCTTTTTCATTGAGGATAAATCCATCTGCTTCACCAACAGCAATGATAACTGCATCACCTTCATCATTAGAAATAGAGGCAGAATAGGACCCCACATTACCAAGTCCTTGAATGACGACTTTTTTCCCAGCGATGCCTGGTTCCAAGCCTAATTTTTTCATGTCCTTGACATTGTTACAGGCTTCCCGCAGCCCGTAAAATACGCCGCGTCCAGTTGCTTCTGTACGGCCTTGAATACCATACATGTTTACTGGTTTGCCAGTGACACAACCAGCTGCGTCCAATTCGTTTTCACGTAAGGTACGGTAGGTATCATAGATCCAAGCCATTTCACGGGAGCCGGTTCCGTAGTCGGGGGCAGGCACGTCGATTGATGGGCCAATGAAATTACGGCGCAACAATTCATACGTGTAACGACGGGTGATTTTTTCCAAATCTTCTTCAGAGTACTCCCAAGGGTTGATTTTCACTCCTCCTTTGGCGCCCCCAAAAGGAACGTGGACGATGGCACATTTGTAGGACATGAGGGTGGCCAATGCCATAACTTCATCCTGATTAACGTGGTTGCTGTAACGGATACCGCCTTTTGTTGGCAAACGGTGGTGACTGTGCTGAACCCGGTAAGCCTCAATCACTTTGACCTCTTTTTTCTTGGTCTTTGGATTGGTCACTTTTACCGGGAAGCGGATGGCATAAACGGCGTTGCAGGTTTTGATCTGGTCAAGTATCCCTCTGTCGAGGCCTGTGTACTTGGCAGCTTTTTCAAAGAAGTCGTTTACGCTTTCGTAAAAACTCTGTGTTTTTTGTACTTTACTCATTATCAATAATTTGGTTCTCCAATTTGGTGATTTTCCTGTCCAGGGAGACCAGATAGATAACGATGCCGATGAAGATAGCAACAATCACTGCCACGACCACATACATTTTACCCATGCTGCGCATGAAATCCATATCTTCTTGTGCCAATAATAGGGATAATGGAAGTAAAGTAATTACGGAGGTGGTTAAGGCTTTTTTTGTAGCTTTTAACATGGTTTAGTCATTAGCTGTTCCTGTCCTGAAACGGGGGCAAAAGTCTAATAAATTTTTATATCCAACAAACAAGAAGGGTAAAGCTTTTCAAAATTTTTAGGAACGCATCCCACTTCCTCATTTTGATTTATTTGGGCAAGTTCCTAAATGGACACTAAAAATTAGAAATAGACGACACCCAACCATTTTATACTTTGACAGAAAACGATTGTTACAAATTAAATGCGCAATGGTGGCTGGCTTCCCTAAATTTCATTTTCCAATAGCCGCTCCTTTATCCGGTTTGACCTGTAAACCAAGCTGGCTACCCAGACTCCAAACAGCGCCCATCCAATGATCGCTGGATAAAAAACCATCCGCATGGTATTGTCCAGGTCTTGTGAACCAAAGGCGATATTCCCGCCAGCGCCGGGGTGCAAACTGTCGGTCAGTTTTGGCACAACGTACAACAACGGGATCAAAGTAGCGAAGGCGAAAATATTATAGACGGCGCTGATCCTTGCCCGTTTTTCTGGGTCTTCAAAAGAGGCCCGCAGCACAAAATAAGCCCCATAAATCAGCAATCCAACCGCCGTCATGTTTTGCTTGACGTCCCAACTCCAATAAGCGCCCCAAGTGTTCTTTGCCCAAATCGCCCCCGTTACCAATCCTAAAACACCGTACAAAATGCCTACGCTGGTCAAGGCAACCGCCTGTTGATCGTACTTATTGTCGAATTTGGATAAATAAAGAATGGACAAAACAACCGCTGACACAAATAAAATGAACATCGCAAACCAAAGAGGGACGTGGTAATAAAGGTTGCGGATCGTTTCATATAATATATTTCTATACGGGAAAGTGATGCTGGCTTTTTCATGCAAGTCAGATATATCAGCGTTGACCCAAGTTGCGGCTGCGGCTGCGGAATCAATTTTTTCCTGCGTTACATAAATTCCTTCCGGCAAAATGGCCGCTCCATCTTCCGGACTGTCCACAATCAATGTAAACGCCTGTACTTTGCGGTTGGTGGGAAGGTATTCAGGGATGGAGAATTGGAGCTGCAACTCCCTATCGTTCAGCACTTTAATGTTTTTTGCTGCCAGTGCTTGATCACCCATTTTGAGCCACGCTCGTAATTCCTCAGCGGATTGCAAATACATAGAATTGTAGCCTTGCACCTGCATTGAAATCTCCTGCCCCGCTTTAAAACTGGCTGGGCTGGCATCACTGATACCCGTCCGCAAGGGAACCAATAGGCCTACAAGGAAGCTGTAGATGATCAAGAGGACGGCAAGTATTTTCCACCAATTTTTTTTCATGTCCTTATGTCCGGTCACCCGGTTTTTTATGGTTAATCTCGAATACTCTGTACAGGACAAAACTGAATTTATAAAATGCGGGGCAGCATCACCCCATCTTTTTGCACGGTACCAACGTGCCCCTGAGGGGATTTTTAAGGGGGAAAACGGATTTTCAATCCGTTTTCCCCCTTAAAAATCCCTTTGAGGAGCACTTGGGTAGGTTGATTTGAAACACGTAATACCCTGCTCCGCATTAATAAAGATAGATTGTCAAGTTCTGTCCTGTACATAGTCTCGAATAATAAATCCGAAATGATAGGTCAATCCCGCCAAAGAAAAGGAAACAGCACCATGCCCAATGCCAGCAAAACCAAGTCAACCGCCACCAACATCATCACATCTTTGGCAATCCCATCCCCACCGAAAAGGCCAATGGCATGTGCCGAGAGGTTGACCAACAGCAACAGCACTGGAATAATCACGGGAAAACTGAGAATGGCCATCAGCGTACTGCTGTTATCCGCTTTGGCAGCTATCGCTGAAACGAACGTAAAGGTGATCGAAAAACCCAGACTGCCAAAAAACAATGCCGTAGCAAATTGCCCCGCATCTTCAACCGGACTGCCTGCTATGAAGCCCAAAGCTACAAAGGTAAGACCGCCAATGAGCAGCAAAAGGATAGTATTGTAAACCATTTTTGATAATAAAATGGCTAAGGGATTGGTGAGTTGGTAATAGTAGAGTTGCCGATGCCCACTTTCCTGCACGAAGCTTTTCACTACGGCATTGATGGAAGCAAACAACATGATGATCCAAAACAAAACATTCCAAAGCTGCGGGCTTAATTTCTGAAAGGAAATAAAAATGATGAACACCGTGGACAGTACGTAGAGCAAGATGCCACTGATAGCGTATTTCTGACGCCATTCGAGGGTGAATTCTTTTTTTATCAGAAATGATATTTCTTTGAGTAGTGCCATGGGGGCAAATGTAGAAAGCTGATGGGAATTAAAATAGACTCCCTTGTTCCCCATAGGCCATTGGGTTCTCCAATTCCAACAATTTCCGCTTTATTTCCAACCCATAGTAATAGCCATGAAGGTCGCCGTTTTTGGCCAGACAGCGGTGGCACGGGACGATGATGGCGATGGGGTTCATTTTATTGGCCAATCCTACTGCCCGTACCGCATCGGGATTATCCAAATTTTTGGCAATAGCCGAATAAGAAGTCGTTTTTCCATAAGGGACCTTCAGCAATTCTTGCCAGACCGCTTGGTTAAAATCAGTGCCCGCTGACAAGTCCAGCGGCAACTCAAACTTGGTTCGTTTCCGATGAAAATACTCATCCAGTTGCAACGCCGCCTCCGCAAGCTCTTCCGGGATTTCTGCCCCGTAACAGTCTTTTCCCTGCTGCAATTGGACGGAAGAGATGCCTTTTGCTGTCCCTTTAATTTCAAAACATCCGATGGGCGATTGATAAAAGCCTTTTTCCATAGTTATCATAAGAGGTTGGATATCAGACTGTTCTTTGCTAACGGAAGCCTCATCTACTACTAAACGCTAATCAAATTTCAGCTTTCCAAATCGGTAGCCCCTACCCCGTTCGCCAAAAATGGCCATTTCCTTTTTACCGATTTGCTTGCACATCTTGGGGCGTGAAATGACGCCAGCATCCCTATTGGAGGCCAACGGGTAAGTGGTCACTTCCCCTTTCATATTGATTTGCGCCAGCGAAATGACCGAATCATCGCCGTTGTAATTGTACAGTCGATTGCTTTTTCTGTTGTCCCCAAAATTCCTTGCATTGTCGTTGTAAATAAAAAACAACTTATCCCGCACGATGGACATGGCATAGGAGGAATAATACCCGCCGTCATTCCTTGTTTCCTGCTTTTTTGGTATGCGTGCTGCCCACTCAATTTCACCCGTCGGCCGGATGTTTACCACGATGATGTCATTGTAATTGTAATAGTAATCTATCTGGAAATTGTTGCGATATCTATTGTAGGAAAACGGGCTGTAAGGATAATAACCATAGCCATACCCATAAGGGAAATCATTGTATCTGTCCTCTTCGATGTAGAATTGCTCCGCAACCAGAACTGCACCTCCGTCACTACGGGTAATGAGCTCATCCAAGGAATAATTGAACAGTTCCGCACTTCTTCGGGCGTCGTTCCGTTCCTCAGCTGCCTTTGCTTTGCTTTTACTTTTTTCGGACATAAACTCGGTCAAAAAATCAAACTCAAACGGCTGATAATTACTGTTGCTGATGGTTCGGGTCTTGGGGTCGAGGCGGAAATAATAGGCGCCCTTGATGCTGTAAGTCCCTTTTTCGGAAAAAAAACCGGAGCAGATCAACTCCCCACTTTTGGTCGGACGGAAGGTTAGGTCCGTCACAAATTTATTCTCCAAACCTACTCGGTGCTCTTCTGTTTTCTCTCCGTTTTCGAGGTAGGATAAAATGATATATTGATAGGTTGGGCTACCCTTTCTCCGCCATTTTGCCGAATCGGTGTAAAGCACCCCGAGCAAGTGCACATTTCCAAAATCATCAACCTGGTATTCTTCTACGGTAAACTGGTTATCAGGATAAGGCAAGACAATATCCTTTTCCCAGACCAAATCGAAATTTTCATCAAAAACCCTAAAGCCAAATTGTTCAGGTTCATTTCTTTGGTAAGGAAGGTCATTGTAGATCAGGAGGTGGGAACTGTCTTTTGAAATATGAAATCCGAACGAACCTTCCGCTTCCTTGTTACGGGCATCTGTTTCACAAATCATGTCCAAATTCTTCGAGGGAATAAGCGCATTGGAACTGATCTTTTGCTTGAACAAATAGTTCTTTTTTTTGGCAGAATTGTTAAAGGAGGTCAGCAAATAAAGTTCCCCTTTGAGGTAAATCACATCTTCAAAATCCCGTTGCTTGCCTTTGTATTTAAGCTCCTGTTCAATGGATTTTTTCAAATTCATGTCATTGTCATAAAACTCCACCCACGCCCTGGGTTTCGCCTCCGGATTGTTCAATACCTTTTGGCGAAGCAGATAAAAACCATCGGGGCGAATGCCAATCAATTTGGTAGATCGGGTATTGTTTGGCTCTGAGTATTCATTGCCCCATTCAAGCGTGCCGGGCGCATTGGTCTGTGCGTTCAAAAATGAAAAAACAGTTAAGAAACAAGCGGTTAAAAGCAGTTTTGCGAAAATCTTCATAGTTATATTTTTTAAACATTAACACGGCCAAAGTTAGGAGGTTGACAGCAGTTGTATTACACAAACGTTAAAATGAGGAATATTTGCTGTACTACATTTTTCAAAAGCAAAAAGGGAGTTGTAACTTGGCAAAATAAAGGACTTTCTTTGCCGCTAAATCAAGTTGTGCTTTTTGCAAAAAACAATTCATTAAGACCACCAAATGTCAAAACTTCTACTGACCATTCTTCTCCTTTTACTCCTTTCACCCGGCTGGCTCTCCGCCCAACAAGATACTGTTGTTTTGAAACCAAAAAAGTTGGGCGTTTCTGACATCATCAAACCAGTTGACAACTCTAAGGAAAAAACAAAGATCATCTCTGGCAGCCGTTTTCCTTTGGCAGCGGGCGAATTACCCTTTTCAGTGCATGTGATTACAAAAGAAGAGATCAGGCAAAACGGCTACGAAACATTGGTAGACGCACTAAAAATGTCGCCGGGCATTTTCACTTCCCAACCCGGTTCGGCAATCGAAGGTGAGACCTTTTTGATGCGGGGGCTTTTGGGTAATTCCTACACAAAAATTTTGGTGAACGATATTCCGATCAAGCCTTCCTTTTTGGCCAGTATGCCGATCGGGGCTCAACTGCCAGTGAGGGAAGCCGAGAGGATTGAGATCATCTATGGCGCAGGTGCCTCGTTGTACGGTGCGGATGCGTCAGCAGGCATTATCAATATCATTACCCGCCAGTCTGATAAACCTGTTTACATGCAGGCCGATTTGGCCGTCGGGCTCGGTGAATACAGCAGCGCCAATGTGATGTTCGGCGGGAAATGGGGACGGGACAAAAACATCCTTCATTTTTTTGCCTATGGCAGTAATGCCATTTATGAAGACCGTTTGATTTTGAGGGATTATGAAGGTAATTTCAACCCAGAATCTTATTCAAGGCTCACCTTGGATCGAAATTTTTATCAGCTACTCCCCAACTACAAAGAGGAAGTTTCAGGAGTCCCTACAGTTAATAACATCCCTCATTTGAGCAGAAAATTTGGGGTCAACCTAAAATTTAGGAGGTTGTCGCTTTCGATGGAAGCCATGACCCGCCGGGACCACAGCTCTCTTGGCCTGAACCCGGTCGCCGTCACTTACAGCAATCCGTTGAATTTTACCGGGGAAACGGTTTACCGGATCAACCTGAATTTGTACAAAGAAAGGGAGACCAAAAACCGGAAGACAGATTTCACTTTCATCCGTTACAGGATGGATGACAACTCCTCCATTTCGTATGTCCAAAATAATTTAGCAGTTGAATTATTTAAATTAGCCAGAGTCGAGGCCAACAATATCGACTTCGCCAACGCTGATGAGTTGCGGCCTGACATTTACCAAAAGTATTATGATAAATATTTAAGTGACACCAGGTTTATGTACGCTGTTTCGGATGAGTACCGGATGGAACATGTGAGGAATTACCGCTTGTTTAAAACCAGCTCGCTCACCCTCGGAGGGAACTTGAAATACGCCACCGGCGTCCCCTCTACCAACTTTTTGCTCCGCCCACCCAATGATGATGCATCCATCGTTTTTATTAATCCAACGACTGATTTTTTAAATGACTCCCTGACGTTTCCAGTCTTGCCTAGGTATTGGGACAACTTTGAGACGAACCTATTTGGCCAGTTATTTTATTCTGGAAAAAAATTCAATATAGCCGCAGGCTTTAATTATTCTTCCTTTGCTGCATTTAATTCAAAAGAACTGGATAACGACGAGGATTTAAATGCGGAAAGTGTCTTTTTACCAAGGATCGCTGGGTTGTTTAAAATATCTGAAAATATCAATATCAGGTCATCGTGGGGCAGAGCCTACCGCACGCCCAACGTTTTTTACAATGCCAACAGTTACCGCATTTCCTACTTAGCTCCAAATGAGGTGACAAGGTCTCCCTACACCCGATTGGAAGCGGAAACCACTACTTCTTGGGAAAGCGGAATCCGTTTCCTAACGGGAAAAGATATTGATCTCGATTTTACCTATTTTATCAATGAAACTGATAACC
>JAWKLX010000004.1:0-1836 GCA_041392505.1 Saprospiraceae bacterium
ATGGCAAAATCTGGCAATTGAATAGCATTTAAACCAGTGGTCGCATGAAAGCTGCCAGACCAAACCCTTTGCCCCAACATATTGGACAACCCAATTTTGACGGACCCCGACTGGTGCACAGAAAAAGCAGCAGTCGAGGTTTCATTTAATGGGTTGGGGGAAACGCCAAAACTCTCAAATGCATTCTTGTCTGTGACAGCATTCGCAACGATGGTTGTTTTTTCAAAAGCAACATTACCTGTGCTGGAACCACCAAAAGTTAAAAAGATGATTTTCCAAACCTGGCCGTTCGGTCTTTTTACAAAATAGGCCCGGTCAGTTGCCAGTGTCCATGAAACATTATCGAACTCTTTCCAATCCCAACCGATAACATCGATATCCGTACTGAGCGAGTCCACATAATCTGTGTATTCAACGTAAAACGGATCGACACCCCTCGCTTCGGCCACCTCAATGCCCGGTGCAGAGAGAACGCCACTTGTAACGAGGTCGAAAAAACCGCCTGCGCCATCATCTACGGGGGCGGAATAACGGGTGAACAACAAATCCCAATCGCCCGGCACATTGTCCAAAGTTTGACCGGAGGCCAATGAGAGAAATGCCAGTTGGCTGTCCGGGAAGTCGGCTTTGTTCACTGTTAGCGTTGTTTCGTTGCCACCGTCAAGGTCGGCATGCTTGACGGTATAAATGCCTTGGTCGAGGGAGGTAATTTGCAATTTTTGATAAGTACCATTTTTAAACTTAATGACAAATACCCGATCGCCTGTGACCACGTCCGTCATGGGGTCGTACATACCCCAGCCAATATCGTTGGGGTTGTTTTCATCCCGAGGTTCATTAAAGGCGCCATAATCCCATGTTTTTTCAACATTGAGCAGGCGTCCGGTCAGGTCATTCTCATTGACCACGTCATCGAAATCATTGGTCGGGGCGAGGTAAAGGGCATTTTCAGCGCCAAATACTTTAGCCGTTTCATTGATAAAAACCCCCGTTCCATAAATGGAAAAGGCAACCTCCCAACTATCGTTGTCAATATTGGTCGTTGCGTTGTCGGACAAGCTGTAAAATGCCTGTTGGGTGTAACTGTTGGAATAGGAAACTTCCGGGTATTCCTGTGCAAAAAGGGAGATGGCCAGAAGGGTAAAAACGAAGGGTAATGCTTGTTTCATAATGGGTGATTTATGGTTTGCAAATAATTAATTGAGCACCGCTAAATTAACAAGATTTGAAAACGGAAATGTCAGGCGACCGTAAGATTTGAAAGGTGGCTGCTGATGAGATTAGTGCCCCACATTATACTGCCTCTTTCATTTGGAATTAAAGTGATTTTTATGAAAACGAAAAAATGGCTGGCACATGCAGCACAGCGACGTTTAGTTGCCAGGATTATCATGTAAACTGTTCTCAGCTGTTTTCAATTTCGATATTTAATTTCCCGAATAAATTTAAAATACATTTTTCCATTAATCCATTCTTCTCTTTCTATCCAATTGTTCATTGAATCATATTTGTAGTTTCGGTATTCAGTTTTTTCTCCTTCGTAGACTCTATTTTGTATATCTCCTTTTTTATTGTAATCAATGGCAGCAATTTGAGTTTTTTCTCCATAACGACTCCTTATTTCTTTTACTAATTTATTGTGTTCATCGTATTCAAAATGAATTGACTGCTTGTGCAAAATTCCATTAGAAAAAGATTCTTCGTCCGTTCTTTTTTTTATTTGGCCATCATAGATGTTGATATATCTCGAGTATTCCGATAGCTTTCCTATAATGTCATATTCATATCGAGTTCTCTCAATAAGTAATCCATCTTCATTAAATTTTTCTTCTAATT
>JAWKLX010000040.1:0-86505 GCA_041392505.1 Saprospiraceae bacterium
TTGATAAATAAAGCCACTATCCGACCCAGCTGTCACTCGGCCTCCCCGGTTTTTATATTCGTTTACAAAAGTCATCCACAGGCGATAGTTTTCTTTCCAGGCAACCTCCTGTTCTGTTCCCCAATCGAACCAATAACTACCGTGTGAAATGCGGTTTGGTGTATAAAAACGCCAAAGGGAGGGCAGGGTATGTTCATCATGCCATTCGGCACGTCGGGCACGCTGGAAGTCCCGGTTGGCCTCATAAATATTAAAGGTCGGGTCGAGGGTAAAATCCAGATCGAGTAGCTCTTGCATCACCTTGTTCCAGTGGTCAGAATACGGAGGGGCGGCCTGTTTCCACAATTTCCCCGCTTCCTCAAAGCGGTTTTGTTCATTGAGGTAATTATAGTCTGGCGGATAGTTTTGCACAGTTCTGTCAGCAAAAAGAGCTTCCGGCAGACCGTACCAATGCTCCATGCTTGTCAGTCCAGCGCGGGCAGAGTTCATCACATTCCAACCCGCAACGTCCATTTGTGCGTGGTGGCAGGCGGAGCGGAGGCCAAGTTTTTTGTTTTCATCCAAGGCAGCTGCCATGATTTCAGGCGGAGCCCCAAAAAACTTGATGCCGTTCGCACCTTTTTTCGCATTTTCCCGAACCCATTCCCTTGCTGCATCAGGTGTAGTTGGGTAGGGATCAGCACCTTGGCCAAAGACGGTATAAGCTTGGATGCGGGGGGCGGTAATTTTATTTTCTGCACTTTGTTTTTGTTGATCCAGTACCCAGTCCAGACCATTTCCAGCCGCCGGGTCACGGACGGTTGTGATGCCATGTCCCATCCATAATTTAAAGACATATTCGGCATCAGCCCCTTGAGCCTTTCCACCGATATGGCCGTGCATATCCACAAATCCTGGCAGGAGGTACATCCCTTCACAGTTTAATTCATAGCCACCATTTTTGAGTTGCGGGCGGTTGGAACTGTCGATCGGCATGCCGGGATAGCCCACATTTTTGACCTGCACGATGCGGTCATTTTCCACGACGATATCAACCGGGCCGATCGGCGGGGCACAGTTGCCATTTATCAAAGTGACACCTCGGATTATCATATTGGGAAAAGGGCCTTCCCCTTCCGTGCGTGGAGGTGCTTTTTCAACTTGCGCCAACAAGGTGGATGAAAAAAATAAAAGTGTAAGAAATGTGATCCCGTATTCTAATCGGGCAGAAAACAAGGGTGGCAGATCTTGAAGAATGGTCATGTTTGTTGCGTTTGATAAATGTTTTGCCAAAGCAAGTGAATTTATTTTTTTCTACAAAATTACCGCTCGTATAAAGTCCACTATTACAAAGCAATTCTTTTATTGCTTTGCAAATCTTTGTGGATCAGCGTTTTACAAAAATATTTTAGCTTATAAAACAAAAACGTTTTGTAGGTTTGTTGCTAAGTTTTCAAAACGCTAAACAAATCTGGAGATGGCAAAAAAGAAGCACACGCAACACGACCGCTTGTTCCGAGCGACCTTTTCCATTAAATCCGAGGCAGAATTATTTATCAAAAAATTCTTGCCTTGGGACATCAATCAATTCTTGGATTATGATACGCTCGAACTAAAGAATAGCTCCTTTATAAATGAGCATTTAGAGAATCAATTCTCTGACATCATTTATGCCTGCCGTTGGGAAGACAGCCCAAAAAGCGTTCTACTGACCTTTTTATTTGAACATAAAAGCTATCCAGAAAAATATCCGGAGCTCCAATTGTTGAGGTATATGCTGGAGGGGTTATGAAAGCCAGTTAAAACAAAAAGAGCTATCCCTAATCATTTCAATTGTCTTATATCCTTGTAAAAGTTCAATGCCAAGCCATTCTTTGAATATTTGGAACTGCCGCATCCAAAGTTTGGCAGGTTTATACCCAATTTTGAATTTATCATGGCTGACCTTTCAAATATGCGGATGAGGAGATTTTGGCCATCGGCATGAGTTTTCTAACTTCTTCCCCTCCTACTTTTTAAACTTCAAAAACAAGACAGGACTTTGTCCTGCACAATTATCGTGAAATCTTTATTTTTGTCAGAGGCTATAAAGTCGACAAGAAACCGAAGGTTTCTTGAAGCGATTAATAACTTTATGTTTTCAATCTTTTGAAATAGAACAGGAGGAAATCAACGAGATAGCTGATGACCTCCCAAAAAAATGTTACTGATATGTTTGTAAGCACTTATGACAAAGCCATTGGAAAGTGGTCAGATAAGAGGGTACAAATTGAGCCACAAGAATCCGGGATTGAAAAGGGGACTCAAATCGGGATTGAAAAGGAAAACGGATCGGGATCGAAAAAGGGGACTCAGATCGGGATCGAAAAGGGGACTCAGATCGGGATTGAAAGGGAAAATTCACCAATCCCAGGAAGTAGCCTTTTCCTTATTTGGCAACAAAATAAAATGGCGGATTCTTTCATTCCCAAATAACCCATTTCGGACTTGACATTATCACCCCACGAGGAGGCTTATGAAAACCAGGAAAAATACACTCAAAAAAGATGATGATTGAAACCCTCAAGCCTCTTGGCCACCATTACTAAGATGGACGAAAAACTCATTGTTAGGCCAATTTTTCACAAAATAACTTTTAATATAACATGACTGACATCAACCTGCCACCAACCACAGCGACGTCTGGATCTGCAATCCAAACGCCCCTTTTCCCAAAATGAAATACCAGTGTTAAAATCAGGAAATCAGCAATTCGCCCAAGAGCTGGGTCAGTCACAATCAACTTCGGGCATATGCTGATGTCCTGCACAACCAATTTCTGGTTTTGATGGTGGATGAAAGCATGGCTGACGCGGTTGTTCTATTGGTAGAGCGTCCATTTTATGAAACAATTGGGGCATGCCTATCATACCGACCTTTTGACCGCATGACCTTTGCGTGGAAGATGGGAGGAAGTAAAAACTGCCACAAGCGAGGAGTTTGCGATGTTGTATAAAATGGGTGAAATCAACGATGAAACCCTGGTTTTTGACAATTTGGTCAAAACAAAAGGTGAGTTGGAAGAAAAATGGCTCAAGCCCCTCAACGAAAGCTGGCACAAGCGGTTTGTAAATCGCTGATCGTTTAGTGGAAAATTCAGCTTTCCGACCATTCTACCATCCAACCAACAAAATCAATGTTTAAAAAAGTAAAAAAATGGCTTGGCATCGAAGGAGTAAAACTGGAACTGGTTTTACCAGAATTAGCATTTATTGAAGTAGGCGCTGTCAGTGGTAAAATCCGTTTCTATTCCAAAAATGAGCAGACCGTAAAACTGGTCAAATTGGTCATGATCGAAAAATACAGCCGGGGCAGGGGCAATGAGCGCTTGGTAGATGAATATGTTTTGGGGGAACTGAAAATGGATAAGACATTTGACGTCCCGGCTGAAAACATGATAGAAATTGGCTTTACCCTACCCTTTCAAAAAGTGAATGCCCCTATTGATGAATTTGGCGATAAAAATGTTTTGGCTGGTGGCCTGACCAAATTGGCCAAAGCGATCCGCAATGTAAAATCGGAATACCGCATTGAAGCAGAAGCAAAAGTGGTGGGTACTGCTCTAAACCCTTTCGATAAAAAAACGATCAGGATAAATGGTTAAAATTTCATAGCCATCAAAAAAAAACACCCGTGGTGGGTTGAGTCTGCCACGGGTGTTTTTTTTGAGGTTTATGAAATAAATCCCCTATTTACTCATCTTCACTTTACTTAAAACGTGATTTCCAACTTTCTTCCCCTGTTCCACGCCAATAAAACAAGCTGGAGAATAGTGTATCCCACCATATAGCCGACTGACCGCTGCTTCGTCGGAAGCTTGCCGGAAGGAAGTGAAGCTGCGGACTGGCATCCCAAATTCCACTTCGACCGAATCGGTATAAGAAAAATTGTCACCAAAAACTTCTGTTAGTGCAGTGGCTGCTGAAGCAGAAATAACACTATGGCCGCTCGTATATTCAGGGAAAGGGGGAGTCTGTAAAATAGGTGCCCATTCCTGATCGATGTAAGTATTGATGACCGTCTCCGGGCGGATGAGCTCACTGCGGTATTTCTCATCCCAACAAGAAATGAAAGCATCGGCCAGAGAAATTGCGGTCAATGCATAAGCTTTTGCCGATTTCATAATGTCGGCATTATCCTTTTTGCAGGCAATCTGAGAGATCCCAATCCAGTGACCTCCAGGGGTTATCTTTTTTGTGGCGAACATCACATGCCCTTTGTGGTGGGATACATAGGGGTTGCAATCCCAAAATTTAGCAATGGCCATCCGCTCTTCTTTCTCAGCTTCTTCCACTGCCATCACTTTATAATCCATTGCCTCTTGGTAAAACTTGCTGTTTTTGTCTTTCATATCAAAAGGCGTCGGCGGTGGCGGGATGAATTAATTGGCGGAATCCGGGGTAAATGGGCGGATTTTTTCAATGTTCGATGGCATCCATATAGTCGGGAGGGGTTGGCTTCCAACGAGATGGATTATCATTGATCGTGAATTTTGGAAAAGTCCGGGTCTGCTTGTAGTTATCCTTATCGGCCCAAGCAAGGATGTGCTTGGCAACCGATTCACCATAAGCCAAAGATCGATTGTAAACATCTTTCGGCATATTGATGGCCTTAAACTCCTTCATCAGATCCTCTTCGAACGCATCCATTTTATCTTCTGAAAAAATGAGTTGCTTGCCTACTACAATCATGGCTTTCGTGGCAGCCAATGGATAACAGTACGAACTGTCAGGTTTGGGTTGAGGCCCTTTTGCCAAACCTGTCAATTGCCCAGCCAAAGAATTGTAATCATCGTGGGCGGGCACCAAAGCTTCATAGGCAGCAATCGTCGAATAAGCATAGATTCGGCTGGCGACAGGAGGTGAAAAAATATCATGGACGATAACATCCGTTATCTGTTTTAAAGTGCGGTGCAGAAAATCCGGATTATTGGAATCTGCTTCCCAATTTGGATTCGAGGGGTCTTCACAGCCAACCGAGAAAAGTAACAATCCTGCTATGATTGCCAATCGAAAAGGGACCAATAAATTTTTCATAAAAATTATTTTGTAAAAGATTTGCCTAAAAAGAGAGAAGGAAAAAGAAGGCATCTTTAATCATTTTGAATCAAAGACTCAAAGTTAAAAAGCCTGCACTTTTTATGTAACCCGTCAACGTGAATTCTAAAGAAAAGCCCCATACGAATTGATCGCATGGGGCCTTTTACATTTATCTATATCAAAAACGGGAATTAAGCTTTTTCAGTAGCTTTTGTCCGTGTGAATGATTTACGATCTTTTTTGTCGCCTTTCTTATCGCCTTTTGAAGTAATCCTAATATCTGCCTTGGATAAGTCAGACATGACTGGAGAAGCGATAAAGATAGAAGAGTAAGTTCCTACGACTACACCAATCACCAATGCAAAGGCAAACCCTTTGATACTTCCGCTACCAAACATCCACAATACAAAGACAGTGAAAAGAGTAGTAAGTCCAGTGATTACAGTACGGCTCATGGTACTATTGATTGCCATGTTGATTACCTCGTTTTTCTCCTTTTCTGGATACAACCCAAAGTATTCGCGGATACGGTCATAAACAATCACTGTATCGTTCACCGAGTATCCAATGATGGTCAAAATGGCCGCAATGAATGCCTGATCAACCTCCATTGGGAAGGGCAAAAATCCATACAACAAGGAGAACAAAGACACCACAACCAAAGCATCGTGAGTGGTAGCGATAACCGCTCCCAAGCTGTACTGCCACCTTGAGAAGCGGATAAGGATGTATAGGAAAATAGCCAACAAACCAAAGATGACCGCTTCCCAAGCACTATCCCTCAAGTCATCGGCGACGGTTGGGCCAACCTTACTGAAGGTAGGAATGTGGGCCACTCCAACGGCATCTGGATTCCTGAAATCAGCCGCACTTACGTTGCCGACAAATTCTGACAAGCCGCTGTGTAACTTATCCATCACCATTTCAGGAGCATTTTCAGCGTCACTATCAATCAAGTAATCAGTTACAATGTTGAAAGTATTATCTGTATCAACTGCTTTTACAGTTGGTTCTTTACCTAAATCGTCCGCCAATGCCAAACGGATTTGCTCCGCTGTAACACTTTGTGATGGTTCAAACTCCACAGTCATAGAGTACCCTCCACGGAAATCTACACCAAGATCGAATCCACGAACGAAGAAAGAAGCAATCCCAGCGATAATAACAAAAGCTGACAGGGCATAAAATTTCTTTCTCTTTGACATCCAATCTACATTGAGGTCGGTCAGAACATTTTTAGTAGTATTATTCCAGAAAGTCGCAGTCTTACCTTTCTCGAACCACCATTCAAAAATATACCGGCTTACCAATACTGCAGTAAACAAGGTGGACAAAATACCAATCATCAAAACGACCGCAAAACCTTTCACTGGCCCAAGACCAAAAATGAAAAGTACCACGGCTGTCAAGAAGGTCGTAACGTTACCATCAATGATAGCAGAATAAGAATGCTTATAGCCATCTTTCATGGCCACAATCATTGATTTACCAGCTCTCAATTCCTCTCGTACCCTTTCGTAAATGATAACGTTGGCATCTACCGCCATACCGATGGTAAGGATGATACCCGCAATACCAGGTAAGGTAAGTACTGTTCCGATCGAAGCAATCGCACCGATCATGAAGATCACGTTCAAGAATAGAACGATGATAGAAACGATACCAGCTGAACCGTAGTAAAAAATCATAAAGGCCAAAACCAAAATGAAACCTGCCAACAAGGCAGTCAAACTGGTATTGATGTTTTTAGCCCCGAGCGATGGACCAACTAAAGATTCTTGGATAACTTTTGTACCAGTAGGCAGTTTACCAATTTCAAGGATATTGGCAATATCTTGTGCTTCCTGCACTGAAAATGAACCTGTAATTTGTGAGTCCCCGGTAGTAATTGGATTGATTACCCGTGGAGCAGAAACAACTGTGCTATCAAGCACGATGGCTATTTCCCGGTTATTATCCTGAGCAGCAGCGGTTGTCATGCGGCCCCAGATCATGGCACCTTCTTGGTTCATTTTCAAGCTGATAGCCAACTCACCAGTTGTTGGATCAGGGCTGGCAAATGCATCTGTAACAAGGTCACCCTCTAATGGTGCTTTATTAGTGCCAGCCTCTTTTTTGATGGCATACAACTCGTACATGTCGGTGAATTTGCCTTCCGCATCTTTTGCTGAAGTCCGACCCCAAAGGAACATGGCGTTCCGAGGCAATAAGTCCTTCACCTCAGGCTTGTTCAACAACCTGTCAACTTCGTTGCGTTCGTTCTTAGGGGCTGTACCCATTGGGGCAAGACCATAAGATCCGTCGTTCAGGGTAAATTTATCAAACAGCGGCCCTTGTTCTCCAAGGAAACTTGGTGTATCATTTCCTGCCAAAGTTCCACTGGTATCCACTTTGGATGAATCACCATCCGCAACATCAATATTAAGAGTATCACCAATAGTAGTGGTGTTGTCATTCAATTTTGTACCTTCTTCCAGCTTCCGCAGTTTTTCGTTCACTTCACGGAAAGCACTTTGAATACCCGGGTCAGTGATGCGGTAAACATTCCAAAATTCCAATTTAGCAGCAGCTTGGAGATATTCACGAGCCCTTTTAGGGTTTTCTACGCCTGGTAATTCAACCAAAATCAGGTCACGGGCCGCATCAAGCGAAACCGTTGGACCGACCACACCCAATTTATCAATCCTTTCCCTGAGCAGCTTAAAAGTATTGTCAACTGCTTTATCAGCTTCTGCACGGAGGATGGTGGCCATTTCACTATCAGAAGTATTGGCATTCACCTGACCACTGAGTGAATCATTTCTTTTGAAAAGGCTGTTCAACGGTTTTCCGTTGGAATTTTTTTGCCAAGCTTCCACAAAAAGGTTGATAAAATTGGCCTGTGAATTTTGCTGAGCAGCAGTAGCCTCTACGATAGCTGCATCTAATTCGGCATTTTCTCTATTACCAGCTAAAGTCTTCAAGAAATCTGTCAGGTCAACTTGCATCAAAACACTCATACCCCCTTTCAAATCGAGGCCGAAATTCAACTGACGGGCCTTCAATTCCTGATAAGTATAAGATTTTAAAAGCGGAATGCTCCAAACGACCTCCGAAGAGATGGAGTCGAGGTAAGCAGCTTTTTGGACTTTGACGCAACCGTCATCACCTGTCTGACAACGAGAAATGGCGAAAGCATCAGCTTGATTTTCCACCCTGTTCGTTGGGATCACGTACATGAACTGGATAATGGAAACAACTGTCAGCGCTAAGAGGAAAAACTTTACAATTCCTTTTCCTTGCATGATAAGCAATTTTTTTGTGCGGGCATGGGGGACTGTCGTTCAGGAAATTCTTCGGACAAAATTTCTTTGGACACTTATCCTGACTCTGAAATCAACACATCACTTAGCCCATCCCTGCAGTTATACTTAAATAATTATGGTAGCAAAAACACTTGGCAAAGATTTTTAATCAATATCTTAAATGCCTAAAAATCAGTAGCTTATGTTTTTAAAAAAATCTTTTCCCATTGCCTTTTGGAAAAACTCGGCAAATATACGCTTTTAACTGTATTCTTATGCGTTTGTTTCAATGCATTAAGAAGTTATGATCGAGGAAATAGACAGGCTCTAAGAATTAAAATGACGAGACTTTCTGTAGGGTGAGGAATAGGATGATTGACCCATTTCAAAAATCGTGACAAATTATAATATGTTATTGCTTTATTCATAGGCCAATCGCTTCAAAAGCAAGCAGCCACCAAGTTTTTAACTAAATTTGCCATGAACAAAACCCTCCCAAACTGACTTAATAATTTAGTGAAGAACCTTATTTAACAAATACAAAAAATTAAACCTATGGGATTATTTTCTTTCTTGAAAACAGCGGGCGCAGCCCTCGCAGGTGTAAACGCTGCGAAAAACAAAAATACACCGCCACCAAATATTCCCGCCACTGATACCAACCATGCCATGGAGGAATTGGAAGAAGCGCAAATGGCCATGCGGATCACCAACCAGATTGCATCACTTGGATTGAAAGTGAGCAAACTGAGTGTAGAAGTGGATGATGATAAGGCTACGGTCTTTGGCACGGTAGAATCGCAAGCCGAAAGGGAAAAAGTCATCCTCGCCGCTGGTAATGTTTACGGCATAGCCACCGTCGACGACCGTCTTTCGGTAGTTACTCCGGAGCCACAGGCCACCTTCTACACCGTGCAAAAAGGGGACTCCCTCTCAAAAATTGCAAAGGCGCATTATGGCAGTTACAAGGACTATATGAAAATTTTTGAAGCGAACCGCCCCCTGCTCTCCGACCCGGATAAGATCTATCCTGGACAGGTTTTGCGCATCCCACCAGCGTGATCGATTGGTCAATTAAAATGAAAAAGGCAATTCAAAATCAGGAATTGCCTTTTTCATTTTAATTGAATTGCGACCTTTGCCCCACAAACCATCAAACACTGAATGAACCTCTTGCGGAATATTTGGGCCATCTATGGCATTCTCGTCTTTTTCCTTTTATGGATCGTCCTCATGCCATTTTATCTGGTAGCTTTTCTCCTGTTCCCAAAAAGCTGGACGAAATACATTATATGGTTCAGCCACCACGTCTATACCCGCTTGTTTTTCACCTTTACTTTGATCCGGTTCGAAATTGATGGGTTGGAAAACTTAGACCCAAAGCAAACCTACGTCATCGTCAGCAATCACTTAACCACGCTGGATTTCATGATCAATGCCCGGGCCTTTCCTGGCGTTTATAAATATTTGGCAAAAATGGAACTGACCAAAGTCCCCATATTTGGGTTTATTGTCAAAAAACTTTGCGTTTTGGTAGACCGGCATGATAAAGCCTCCCGCTCCAAAAGCATGGCAGATATGCAGGAAGCACTCACCAATGGCTATTCTATTTTTCTGTACCCCGAAGGCACCCGCAACCGCTCTAACGACCCCCTCCTCCCCTTCCATAAAGGTGCTTTTTTGATGGCTATTCAGTCCGGCCATCCAATCGCCGTACAGACCTTGGTGCAGGTAAAACATATTTCCGGCAAAGCGGCCGGACTTGATTTTTGGCCGGGAAAAGTCAAAGTGGTTTGGAGCAAACCTATTTCCGTTGAAGGGATGACCATCCGGGATGTGAAAGGTTTATCAGAGCAAGTGGCGGGGGTAATGGAAAGTGCTTTAAAGAAAAATTAGCTGTAGGTGAATTATGCGAATCAGGTCCCATTCCCTTATTTATAAAAATTATAAAAATATGCCTTTTAAAATTGATAAGGTATAAATAATTAAACTTGGATTAATTCCTTCAAAAATGGTTTTCCAAAATCGTTTCATAAAATATTATATTAAATGCACAGCGCTCGAATAATTACCATTTTCCTAATTTTTGCAACCATTATTTTTATCTTTTACAAATCCCGGACTATTTGGAAAAAGCCTTCCTCAAAGTTTCCCAATAGATGGAAAACAATCCTAAATAAATGGGTATCATTTTACACTCATTTAAATAAAGAAGAAAAAGAATTATTCGAATACAAAGTCCAAGAATTCCTATTGAACTGTGAAATTACCGGTATTGAAACCAACGTGGATGAAACCGACAAATTATTAATTGCTGCCAGCGCCATCATTCCCATTTTCGCTTTCCCCGAATGGAAATATAAAAACCTCGACGAAGTCCTTTTATATCCCGGTTCATTTAATTTGGATTTTAAAACCAGTGGGAAAAACAGGCCCGTTCTGGGCATGGTCGGGAACGGCTATATGGAACGGAAAATGATTTTATCCAAACAGGCACTGCGAAAAGGTTTCGCCAACGAGACCGATAAGCGGAACACGGCGATTCATGAATTTATTCATTTAATTGATAAAATGGATGGCGCTGTCGATGGCATTCCACTGGTGCTTTTAGAAAAACAATACACCATTCCGTGGGTGGATATGATCGAACAAAAAATTGAAGAAATTATTAAAAATAAAAGCGACATTAACCCATATGCCACTACCAACCGAGCGGAATTTTTTGCGGTGCTGGGCGAGTATTTTTTTGAAAGACCACATTTATTAAAAAAGAAACACCCTGAATTATATGATATATTGGAAGAAATTTTTGAACAGGATTTGGCTGCAAAAAAATGAGCATCTTTATTTCATTTGGCCTTGCTGACCAGCCCTTTATTTTTCACCTACATGTAGAAATAACTTTTCCATTTTACCTATCTTGCCGCCATGGATTTATTTACAATTATCACCATCCTTGTCGTGGTGTCAGCAGGTTTCGCTTACATCAATGAACGCTTTGTCAGGTTGCCCTATACCATCGGGGCCATGGTCATCACCATTGCCATGAGCTTTTTGTTAACGGTGTTGGGCTGGTTGGATTATACGTTGACCAACCCCTTAAAAACCCTGATTTCGCAAATTGATTTCAGCAAAGTGCTAATGGAGATACTGCTGAGTTTTCTCCTATTCGCCGGGGCGCTCCACACCAATTTTGACCAGCTAAAAGTACAGCGAGGCCCCATCTTAGCCTTTGCCACTTTTGGCGTTTTCTTGTCAACGCTTTTGGTAGGAATGTTCATGTACTATTTGCTCCCGTTATTGGGCTTACAGGTGGATTTTATTCACTGCCTGCTTTTCGGTGCATTGATTTCCCCGACCGACCCGATTGCCGTGTTAGGTATCTTGAAGCAGGTTGGGGTGCCCAAAAAACTGGAGACGAAGATCGTCGGTGAGTCTTTGTTCAACGACGGGGTTGGCGTGGTGGTTTTCATGACATTATTTGCCATTGCAGAAAAAGGGATCGGTCACGTCACCGCTTCAGAAATCGGCATTTTGTTATTGGAAGAAGTGGCTGGTGGGATTGCCCTTGGTTTCGCTTTGGGGTACACCGCCTACCGCCTGATGAAGAGTATTGACGATTATAGTGTAGAGGTTCTGATTACCATTGCCATAGTCATGGGCGGATATTCATTAGCGCAAGTCCTCCATTTTTCGGGGCCTTTGGCGGTGGTGGTAGCTGGCTTGATCGTCGGTCATGACACCGTCCGTGACCATACCATGTCGGATATGACGGAACTGTATGTAGACAAATTTTGGGAAACCTGGGATGCCCTGCTCAACGGCATTTTGTTCGTCCTGATTGGGCTGGAAATCTTGATCCTGCCTTTTGAACAAGCCTTTATTTTTGCCGGACTGGTCGCCATTCCGCTGATCCTTTTGGCCCGTGGCATTTCCTTAAGCATCCCCATTTATTTTTATAAAAAGAAATTAGAGTTTGTGCCAAACACCGGGCTTATCATGACTTGGGGAGGCCTTCGGGGAGGGATTTCGATCGCCCTTGCCTTGACTTTAACCACCGAAATGAACCGGGACCTTTTTTTGGTTGTCACTTATTTGGTTGTCATTTTTAGTATCATCGTACAGGGGCTGAGTGTTGGAAAAATTGCCAACCGACTGATTGGTGATTATAAAGATGAAGGCGTTAAATCAGAGTATTGACTATATCCTTTGTGAAAATAATTGGAAAAAACCCAGCCCGGTCCAGTGCCGTTTCCAGTCTTGCCAAATGTCGTCCCGGTTGTCGGTATCCGATATTTCCAATTTGGCCGTTTCCACAGAACCAGTTTGCTGAAAACTGCGCAAAAATTGATACTGCTCTTGGGTAAGGTCATAAAATGCCAACCGCAAATTTTTCCTTAAAAGGAGACAAAATGTCGGCTCAGGCAGCGGCAGTTCTGGACTATTTCCTTTGGAAAATTCGGAATAATACCACTTGATCGGGAACTGATGGGCAAAAATTTCGAACACTGGGATCAATCGAAGCGCTTCATCCGGTGTGGAAAAATCGGCGGGCGTAAAAGGCTCTTCCGGCACATCAAACAAGAAATTAATTTGGTATTCAAACCGAGCCAGTTCGATCATAAAATCTGGCCAATCCTCTTTTTCAGCTTGCTCTTTGTCTGGCCGGGTTGCTTCCAAGAAAGCAGCGAAATGAGCGCCCAAATCCGTCAAAGTATAGCTTTTGGAGGGAAACGATTTCAAGTATTCATCGACAAACCCCTCGAAGAGCATTTCTCCAAGCGCATATTCCAAAGCCTTAAATTGGTTGGCCATACAGGCTCGCAGGCGAAGGATATAACTCTGCTGATAAATATTAAGGCGCTGACGGCTGCTCAGTTTACTGGACGGCTTGATGATCGAATCCAAACTACGGTCTTGCCAATCTTCTGGCAGAAACACCTGAGGCGACCGCTGCTCCACATTAGATGGGCCGATGATGGCTTGTTGCATCCATTTTTGCAGAGAAGAAAGTGGGATAGGCGGTTGGTTGGACATGGACTCTTTTTATCAATTTCTAATTTCTACCTCCCCTTCTATTTCCGCTACCATAAAATCAATGGGGTTGGAAACGGCAGGCCGCTCCACCACCTCCCAGGTGTTTCCAAAAAGCCAGTAGAAGTTACGGACATGAATTGTTTGGCTTTCAAAAACTCAGCGTGGTAAACATCAAAATCAGGGATGGCGCTGTCCCACTCCAGCAAAGTTGCGACGCCGCCCGTCCGTTGCCAAGCCAACCGGAACAATTCCCAAACCTTATTGGTGACTTCCCGGTCGTGGGTGTCGATGATAAAATTGCCACAATGTTGGTGGCCAGCCAAATGCATCTGGACGATGCGGTCGTGGGGAAGCCCCTCGATGTAGGTCACCGGATCGAATTCGTTGTTGAAACTGGAGACATAAACATTGTTAACATCCAACAAAAGCCCACAGCCAGTCTCTTCAGTCATGTATCGCAGGAAATCCCACTCATTGATTGTGGAATGCTGAAAGGTGAGATAAGTACTGGGATTTTCCAAAACCAAGGGCCGCTCCAAAAAATCTTGCACGACGCGAATGCGCCCGCAAATATGCTGTAGGGATTCTTCATTTAAAGGTACAGGCAACAGATCGTGGGTATTCAGGTTCAGCACGCCCGTCCAACAAAGGTGGTCGCTCACCCAGGCAGGTTTTACCGTTTTGGCTAATTCTTTCAACCGGGTTAAGTAATTGAAATCCAACGGGTCGGTGCTGCCAATCGAGAGCGACACACCATGCATGACCACCGGGTACCGCTCTGCAATCTGCCGGAGCACATGATAAGGCCGCCCTCCAGAATCCATAAAATTTTCTGAAATGACCTCAAACCAATCCACATCCGGTTGATGCTGTAAAATATGGTTGAAATGCCGGCTCCTCAACCCCAGACCAAGGCCCAGGTCAGGAAGCTCCTCGACGGCAGTACGGTAATCATCACTTGTCATAATTGTCAATCAATTTACCCTAAAACTTTTTTCCAAAAACTAATCCTCCTTACAATCACAGTTGCCGATGGACTGTTGGAGGTTTCTGGCACTTTCCCGTTCAAAATCAGTGCGGTTCTTTCTGGCTGCCGGGTCATTGGTGGCTTGCGTATTTCCAGCAAAGGAGCAGAATTTTTCTCCAGAATAACCACAGGACGAGCCTTCGCTACTGCCATTGAGTGGCTTAATGGTTTTCAAAAATTCAAGCGTCGGCCCGTACCGCATGGGGGATGGCCCCACATTCCGGCGGGCTTTTGTCATCCTTTCCACAAATAGCTGCCTGGCAATTTGCCAAACGCTTTGGCCCTTGTTGGGCCCTTGGGTGACATAGCGGGAAGCCGGGATCGGCGTCCCGCAGCTACCTTGAAAGGCGCAATCGTTCTGACCGGGTTTGCATTGTTCTTCGGTCGAACCATACAGGCCACAGCCACCCTGACCCCGGCAATTGTTCAGCGTGTGGCAATAATGCATTTGGGTGGCGCATTGGCCCATGCCAGCACATTCATTGGTGCCAAACACATCGTGCCCACGGCAGGCATTCAAGCCCATGCAGGCATGCAATTCCAGCGGATTGTTGATGGCGGGCTGAGAACCCGGTGCTGGCGTCATGTCATCAGGTTTCACTCTTCTATTTTTCATGACTGATTTGTTTTGATTGCCATCGGCGCTCTGCAAGCCAGTATCTGTCTTCGTGTTATTGGGTTTTTCTCTTTTATCTTTCATGATTGTTTTAATTTGATTTTAACTAATTGGGTTATTTGATGGTAGCCAACAAAGGCGCCTCTTTGACAGTGTGGTCCAATCCAACGTCCGGCAGGGAAGGCAGGTAGCCATTTGAAAACAGCCATGCATAATTGCCGTCACCCTCTTGCGGTAATTTTTTAGCCAACTCAAACAATTGCTCCTTTGGGCTCGATTTGCCTTGTTTGAAATCATAATTCTCAAAAGTTGCGGCTGCTTGGTACCGCCGACCGGAGGCGGCATCGGTAAAGCTCATACTACTCATACTGACCCCAAGATAACCCAGCAACCAGATCATGCTTTTGTGAATGCCCATCATAAACACCTCATACTGAGTGTTATCGGCTTGGTAATAACAAGTCTCTATCATCAACAGGATGTAGGAAAAAACGGCATTGGTAAAATTGGACACATTTTGCAGCAGCGGATCGCCCTGATAAGAAACTTGCTCTTTCTTGCGGGGATCTTTTGAAGGGAAGGTAAGCGGATTGTCGGGCTGGTTGTAAACAAAATATTTAGTGAAAAAATACGCCTCATTAGGGTCATCCGATTCATTGCCAGTCAGTCTCCTGAATTGCTGATCCAAATAGTGCCCTTCACTGTACAATTCCAAAAAACGGTCAAAGTGGGAGAGTTCTTCTTTGGCCGCATCATCGTAATCCGCCGGGTTGATTTTTTTTCCTCTCCATTGGCCCGGAGGGAAAATGATCGGCTTACCCGATGGCGTCAAATGGCTGCCCCCTTGGTTGCCCTCGCCTTGTTCCACAATTTCTTCCAACGCAGCCAATGCCGTGTCACAACTGGTCACATGGATCAGGTCGCCGCTATCGTCGGCATTGGGAAATTGGGGCTTGTGGTTTTTGTCGTAATAAACTGTATTGATCGTATTTTGAGCATAATAGTTTTTCCCCGGCACCAATTGGGGCCGTCCATTGGTGTACGGGCCGGGGAAGTTATCCACGATACACTGTTCGATCATCGCATAAAATTCACCGATGGTTTTATAAGGTAAAGCCCTGAGCATTTTTTCAGTGCCGGTATCATCATAAGGTTTGGGGCTTTCAATTTTCAAAAAAGTAATTAATTGAGCTTTGGAAAACTTCGCCAAATTGATCGGCAGATCAGGTTCGTGCCCTGGCAGTTTGGTCGGGAAATCGGGCGAACGGTCATAGATCAACGGTGGCCCCTTGATGGCCTGCTTCACATTGGACACCAACGCCAAATGCAACATTTCTTCCACGACCACGCTCATGATCAGCGCCGCAGCCTTGTTAGCATATACCTGAATTTCAAGGGCCAGCTCCTTGGCGTGGTGCTTATGCTCTGGAAGGAGATCCGCTTTGATTTTGTCCTCCAATTGCTGCCTCGGAGTAGGCCCCGACGAACCATCCTGATTTTTGGTGGGCGAGGTCCCCCAAGTGCGTTGGATTGAATTATAAGTGTACAAATAGGTGGGAATGGTGGCCAACTCCAGTTCAACGGCCTGCTGTAAAGCCTCTTCAATATTACCCGGATTGATTTCTGGGGCAATTTTAAAAAGTGATGTTATTGTTTTCATTGTAGTGTTTTTAATTAGTTGAAATAACCTGCCTTAATGATAAAAAAGGAAAATTAAGATTAGGAATTTTAACCAAGGTTGCTAATACTTACGGCTGCAATTAATGGAAAAAAATTGAAACATAAGAACAAAGGTGATATTTTATAAAAAAAATAATTTGTTGCCAACTTCTCAGCCATGCACTTTTGTAACGATTGTAATATCTGGTTAGTCCCTATCCCCATTTACTATCCCAAATCGCTGTTTTTCCTATAACCCAAATAAATTCTAATATTGCCAATGAAAATAACATTTATAAGACTGAACAATTCTGGCATAGGCTAACGCAAGCAGGGTTTTGAACCCTGCCTGCGTTTAGGTTTCATTTTAAAAATTGAAATCTAACAGCATTGCATTTAATACTGCGTAACAATAGTTTTTTTTAGCCGGGCCGACAAAGTCGGCCCGGCGCAGAAAGGTTTTTTTGTTACATAGTATTTAATGTTTCGACAAAGAAAATAATGACTACAATCAATTTACCATCGGCTCCCGAATTTCTGTGCATTGGTTTTTTCTGCCACGACCTGCACGAAGGAGATTATATTTTGGGAGGCACTGCTTCCTACGCCAGTTTGATGGCCAGCCAATTAGGGAAGCGGACTGCTGTGATGACCAGCGTAGGCAATGATTTTGAATACTTTGAAGTTTTTAAAAATAACAATATTGAAGTTTTTAATAAACCTGCAAATAAAACAACCGTATTTAATAATATTTATGAAAATGGAAACCGCATCCAATTTATTTATGACCCTGCCGAAAAATTATTTTTAAATGATTTACCAAATCAATGGAGGCAATCCTCCATTGTAAAATTTTGCCTTATCGCTGATGAAGTGGATTTCTCATTATTAAACGCCTTCCCCAATTCATTGGTCGGTGCGACTATTCAAGGCTGGTTGCGGCAATGGGACGAAACGGGTAAAATATCTCCCAAAAAAATAAATTGGGAATTATTAAAACCTGTCGATATTATTTTTTTCAGCGATGCAGATATAGAAAATTTAGAAACCACGTTGCCCGAAATAATTAAAACCGTAAAAACAGTAGTGATGACAAAAGGGGCGAACGGCGTTTCCATTTTTCAGCAAAATAATACATTTGAATTCCCCTCTTTTCCGATTAATGAAGTTGACCCAACAGGGGCCGGGGATATTTTTGCAACGGCTTTTTTACTGCATTTTTATCAAACAAAAAACATTGCTTTATCTGCTGCTTTTGCACATGCAGCGGCCTCATTGGTGGTAGAAGAAATTGGCCCGAAAATCCCAACTAAAGCGCAAATTGAAGAAAGGTATGACGAATATAAAAGACGGTTTATTAATTAAAAATAACCCAAGTGCGACGAATAGCATTTAGCGGTATCCCGGTACAATGGTATTTCGGTTTAGCTGTATATCGGTTGCAAAACACTGAGCTCCGGTACATCGACACACCTTTGGACCGATACACCGCAACATTAATTAAAATAATAAAGTAACAAGGCAAGCAACCCCGCCAACCGGATCATCATTTTCCGGCTAAACCCCAATTCCTGTTTATTATTTTTATAATTAAAATACCAGATGACATTAACAATCAAACCAACAGTCAGCATTGGGAGCGTGGCTATTCTCATATTTTCTTTCCCTGTCCAATTCATGATTTGAAATCCGATTGCCATTACCCCACATGCAATAATGACACTGGTAATTTCCGCAAAAAGCACACTTCCGAAAGTATATTTCTTTCTTTTAAAAATAAACCAACCCAATGCCAGATAGATAAATGCCCAAGCACTGAAAGAGATAACTGTAATTGTATCATTTTTCATAAATACGCCAATTAATACAGCCACCATCGGCACAATCTCCAAAATATTGGGAAGGGAGCGGAGGGAGGTATTGGTCGATTCTAATGGTAATTCTTCGTGATCTAATGGTAAATTCATTTTTAATTATTTATTAAATAAATTTAGAGAAATAAGTTGAAATACAGAAATACATAGAAATAGTCACAGCTATTAGTGTTGTTCAAAAATAAATATCTCAAAAATACACTTTGTGAACGTTATTAGTATTTCAACTTTATTTCTATTAATATCAAAAAACAGAACAACGGATTTTAATTAAAATTTACATAAACCGTCCAAAGCTAACCCATAATTAACAATTCACTCAATTATTTACTTTTCTCTTAAAGTCAAATTTACAGCCCGGTAAAAGTGCTTGCCGATCATTGCGGATTATTTTCTAACATTATAAATCAAAATCCATGATGCACATTTACCCAAAATTTTTGTTGTTAGTGGCTTGTTTGTCCATGACATACATTTCCACTGCGCAAGACCTAACCCTTGAACACATTTCTACTTACCACACTGGTGTATTTGATGAAGGTGCAGCTGAAATTGCTGCTTATGACAAAGATGGAAAACGCCTGTTTTTCGTCAACGCCAATGCCGCCACAGTCGATGTACTGGACATTACCGATCCGACCAATCCTACCTTAATTAATGCGCTGGACTGCACCCCCTACGGTGCTTCTGCCAATTCTGTGGCAGTACACAGCGGAGTCGTCGCCGTAGCCATTGAAAACAACGTCAAACAAGAAAATGGGCGGGTCGTATTTTTTGATACCGAAGGCAATTATTTGAATGATGTAGAGGCAGGTGCTTTGCCAGATATGCTCACATTTACCTCGGATGGGATGAAAGTCATCGTTGCGAATGAAGGCGAGCCTGACGATGATTATGTAGTTGACCCTGAAGGTTCTATCACCATCGTAGACCTATCGAATGGGGTTGCCAATGCAACTGCAACACAGGTAACTTTTACAGCCTACAACGACAAAAAAATGTCGCTCATGAACCGGGGCATCCGAATTTTTGGAAATGGGGGCACGCAAACGGTCGCACAGGACATCGAGCCCGAATACATTGCCCTCTCCGCCGACAATTCATTGGCCTACGTTTCCTGTCAGGAAAATAATGCAGTGGCGGTGATTGACGTAAATGCGGCTGCGGTCATGGACATTTTACCATTAGGTTATAAAGACCACAACAAAGGTGGCATCGAGCTGACTGAATATTTTCTCAATGAAATCCCTTGGTGGCATGTGTTCGATTTGGGCAAACCGCTTTACGGAGGAGACATGGTGAAATTAGGAGGCTTCTCCGGGTTGTGCTTCGATGCGTCCAATTCCACCAGCAACCAATGGTCTTTTTGGACGGTGCCTGACCGTGGGCCAAATGAAGACCCCATCAGCGCCGCAACTGCTGGTTCTGCCACCAATCTCCGCCCGTACAAACTCCCTGATTATCAGGCCCGTTTGGTGAAATTGAACTACATCCGCAGCTTGGATATGTTCTTCCCGGATGCCAATCAGATTTATTTGAAACGCCAAGACGGTACGCCAATCTCCGGCAAAGGAAACGTGCCCGGTTTTGATGAAACACCCGTGACCCGCACGGATGCCAATGTTTACACCAACGTCGATTACTCAGTGGGCGGCGTGAATTATCATGAGCTTGATTTCGACGCGTTTGGTGGTGATTTTGAAGGTGTTATCCGCACACCAGATTTCCATTTTTGGCTATGTGACGAAAACCGTCCTGCCATTTATCATTTTGACGAAAACGGAACTTTAGTGGACCGTTTTGTGCCAGAAGGTACTTCTCAATTAGGTACGACGCCTCAGCCTGCTGGCTACTACGGCTCAGAGACTTTGCCAGCCGTTTACAACAAGCGCTGGGCCAACCGGGGCTTTGAAGCCATCGCCTACGACTATGATGAAGATGTGATTTATGCCTTCATCCAATCACCTATCGACAACCCAAATAGTGCAACAGTTAGAAACAAATCTGATGTGATCCGCATCATTGGCATCGACCGGGCAACGGGCAATCCGGTCAAAGAATTCGTTTATTTATTGGAACGCAACCGCGATGCGGGCATTGGCCTGTCAAGGGTCGACAAGATCGGCGATGCCGTTTATGCTGGCAACGGCGTTTTCTACGTCCTCGAACGGGACTCTTCCGATCCAACATTGGATAATACTGGCAAAAAATACGTGTATGAAATCCGCACGGAAGGTGGAACCAATATCCTCGGAACAGCCCTTGCCACTAAAACAACTTCGGCTGGCCCAACTGATAAAACATTGGAAATGATGACGGCTGATGACCTGGCAGCAGCGGGCGTTGCGCCAGTTTACAAAACCAAAGTTGTGAACTTACCATCTGCTGGTTATTTGCCAAGCGACAAAGCCGAAGGTTTGGCCTTGTTGCCTAACGGTGATTTGGTGGTGGTAAACGATAACGATTTTGGCTTGGCTGGTGCTGGCATTTCTGACAATACCTCGATTGGGTTTCTTCATTTCCAAAGAAATTATGGATTCGATGCCAGCAACACTGCGGACAATATTGACATCAAAAGCCATCCGACGATGGGTATGTACATGCCCGATGCCATCGCTTCCTATTCCGTTAATGGAAAACAATACATTGTTTCTGCCAATGAAGGCGACAGCCGGGACTATGACGGCTACTCCGAAGAGGAGCGGGTCAAAGATTTAGTATTGGATCCAGCCTCCTTCCCAGACGCCGACGCTTTACAAGCAAACGATGAGTTGGGCCGATTGAACACTACTATAGCGAATGGTGACATCGACCAAGATGGCATGCACGAAATCATCTATTCGTACGGTGCCCGCTCTTTCTCCATTTGGGATGAAAACGGCAACCTGATTTATGATAGTGGCGATGAATTCGAGCAAAAAATTGCCCTGCTGGATCCTGATCATTTTAACAGCACCAACGACGACAACGATTCTTTCAAAAACCGCAGCGACGATAAAGGCCCTGAACCTGAGGCAGTTACCATCGCCGAGGTAAATGGCGAAACTTACGCTTTGATCGGTCTGGAAAGAATGGGTGGGATCATTACCTATAATATCTCGGACCCGTACCATCCTGTATTTGTTGATTATGTCAACAACCGCAATTTTGATGTGGATGCTGAAACGCCAGAGGCAGGAGATTTGGGCGTTGAAAATATCGTTTTCATTGACGGATCAGACAGCCCGACCGGGATGCCATTGGTTGTAACGGCTAATGAAATAAGTGGAACTGTTTCGCTTTTTGGCATCGAAGACGGTAGCCGCCCAGTCAGTGGACAATCATCAGATTTGAAATTTGCCAGCAACATTTATTTGGACGCTGTTTACCCAAACCCATTTAATAGCCAATTTAATATTGCCTATTCTACAACCGATGAAGGAAATGTAGAGATTGATTTATTCAATGCGTTGGGACAAAAACAGAGTACCTTATATAATGGTGAGAAAACAAAAGGCCAACATAATTTACGGGTTGATTTTTCTGGTAATATGCCAAGTGGAAATTATTGGATAGCGATCAAGCAAAACGAAAAGACGATTCATACTTATTCTGTTGTTAAGCGTTAAATTTGTAAAAGCACTTTTATCATGGGCAGTATCCAAATGGTTGGGTACTGCCTTTTTAATTAAAATGCCATACTTCCAACTTTTCGTAACATTCTAATTCCCAACGTGCCCCTCAAGGGATTTAAAGGGGGAAACGTGGCTATGCCACGTTTCCCCCTTTAAATCCCTTTGGGCCGAGCACTCTAATGCCTCAAAGCGAAGTGAATTTTCCGGCCCACCTGCTTAAATGAAACCATGAAGTCTTTTCCTAATCGATATTATAAAATTAACATGATGAAATTTCCTATCATTATTTTCTTCCTGTTTTTCCTTACTTCCTGTGCAAATAAAAATAATATCCCTGATGGGGAAGCCCTTGCCAAAATTCATTGCGCATCCTGTCACCAATTTCCAGAGCCGACCTTATTGGACAAAACAAGTTGGGAAAAATACATTTTACCCCGTATGGGATTTATGCTTGGCGTTTTACCAAAGGACAGTGCGGGTAATTCTTTTATCGAACCCATAGCTGAAAAAGAAGCATTTAGCAATCCACTTATTTTTAGAAAAGAATCCAATTTGACTAATGATGAGTGGAAGGCCATTAAAAATTACTTTCTTGAAAATGCGCCAGAAAAATTAGCAGAAAATCCCCACCCAATAATTAATAAATATTCCAATCAATTTGAAATTAAATACCCTGATTATTTCCTGTCGCCGCCAAGTACCACCTTTGTTAAGATAAAAAATGGGGAATTATATATTGGGGATGCGCACACTCAAAAATTGTATTTATTTAACCAAGCAATGCATTTGAAAAATGAGGCAAAGACCAGCGAAGCACCCGTTTGGATGAATGAAACAGAAGAAGGTTTTTTGGTTACCAGCATGGGGTCATTTTCACCAACTGATGCAGCCGTGGGACAGGTCGTTTATTTACAAAAAAAACAAAACAGCCAACCGTTTATTTTGGTGGACCGTCTAAAACGCCCCGTTCATACGGAGTTGGCAGACATGGACAATGATGGCCGTTTCGATTTGATTATCAGTGAGTTTGCAAAATGGACGGGCTGTCTGGCCTGGTGGAAAAACGATGGCAAAGGTCATTTTGAGAAACGTATTTTGCGGAATATGCCCACGCCATGAAGGCTTATGCAAGAGATATGAATGGCGATAAGTTGTTAGATATAATTGCTTTATTTGGGCAAGGGGATGAGGGTATTTTTATTTATTATAATAATGGTGATGGTACTTTTAATGAAGAAAGACTTTTGCGTTTCCCTCCCAGTTATGGTTCCAGTTATTTTAATTTATTTGACCATAATAATGATGGACATTTAGACATTATTTACACCAATGGCGACAATGCCGATTTCCCTCCGATCAACAAACCTTACCACGGCATCCGCATTTTTGAAAATGACGGTAAAAACAATTTTAAGGAAATATTCTTTTACCCACTACATGGAGCATATAATGCCATCCCCGCTGATTTTGATAAAGACGGCGACTTAGACATAGCAGCTATTTCTTTTTTCCCCGATTTTAAAAATACCCCAGAAGAAGGTTTTATTTATTTAGAAAATAAAGGTAAATGGAAAATGGAAGCATCAACTTTTAACGGAGTTGAAAAAGGCCGTTGGATCGTAATGGATGCGGGCGATTTGGATGAAGATGGGGATTTGGATTTAATATTGGGATCATTGGCATTTGAAGTAATCCCTAAAATGGGGTTAGTGGATAAATGGGTGAAAAATGGTTTGCCGTATATTTTACTGGAAAATAAATTAATCCAAATAAAATGATAAATTAATCCAGCAATAACAATTTACATTCATCTAATATGGTGATAACTATATCATAAAAAAGTGAGTCATTTCTATTTAAGGTATTTATGCATCCTTAATATAAAAAATAAATTCCCCTAACACCTGCCTGTTAATTTCGCTTAATTATTCAACCCATTAATTTTTAAACAATCCATTATGACAAAGAAGTTTTCCCTCTTCCTTGCATTGGCCATAGTATGTGCCAGTGTGAACTCACAAACACTTTTTGATGAGGAAATCTCCATTCCTGCTGGCTTTGCGCCAACGGAAATTGTGATGCCCCCATCCCCACTAACAACCCAAGTTTTATTTGTCGGTGGCGTGGACTTGGTTCAAACCACACCAACCTATGGCAATCCTGGCGGCGAAACTGTTGCCAAAGAATGGCACGACTTCATCGGGATGACGCCTGACCAATCAGGACAAAGTATGGGTTGGGTTTCCGTCAACCACGAGATGATATATGCCGACGACATGCTCGGCGACGGTGGTGGTATGACCGTTTTCCGCATCAAAAGGGCGGCTGACGGTTCTATCGAAATCATGGACCAAACTTTGGTCGATGGCCGTTCTGGCAAATTCTTCAACGTTGACTTTGCCAACACCGTTGGTGAAACGGGCATGAACTGTGGCGGTATTTGCTCTATGGTTGATGGCCGTATCTGGACCGCTGAGGAATGGTTTCAAAGCAGCAACAGTGACATTTACGACAATGGTGGCGGTATACGTGACACTTCAGATTTCACCGTCACCAATTCTGATATTCCCGGTTGGAACGGCACTACTTTGAAAAGATATCAGAATCTCAACTGGATGACCGAGATCGATCCGCGCAACGCTAAAGCTGTCCGCAAACAGTATAACTGGGGACGCCAGCCTTTTGAAGGTGGTGCTGTTGAACCGGGCAACCAGATCGTTTACCTTGGGCCAGACGACACCCCCGGTTTTTTCGGTATGTTCGTAGCCAATACGCCAGGCGACTTCAACAGAGGTACTTTGTTTGCTTATAAGCATGACAAGCAGGGATGGCCATGGGTGCCCATTTGGGAAGATGGTTCCATGTTGGATATAAAAAACGTGACAGTTTCAAAAGGTGCTACGATGTTCAACCGCATTGAGTGGGTGACAATCAACCCTGAAAACAACTTCGTTTATTTCACCGAAACGGGCCGTGACAACCCAGGTAATGCTTGGTCTGACGACAATGCCAATGGTGGCGTACATCACCCAGCGCACATTGCCCGTGCCCAAGCACAAGGCTTGTCTTCACCCAATGACCCAGCTTATTGGGACTACTACGGCCGGGTGTGGGAGTACAACCCAACCAACGGCCAGACCCGTGTTTACCTTGAAGGCGGCCCTTATTTCGCTGACAGTCCAACGGAAGCGGACTACCCTAAAAAGGCGCTTTCCAACCCCGATGGACTTAGCACCATGATGATTGACGGCAAACCATTCCTCGTAATTCAGGAAGATTTGAATGGCTCATCAAAAGGCCGGGTACCTGCTGGTATCAGCAACCGTTTGTGCGAAGTTTACTTGTTGGATTTAGCTATCCAGAACCCGACTTTGGATGATCTGATTCGCTTGACAGCAGTACCTGCCGGAGCAGAGGTGACTGGCGCTATCCAAACTGCTGACCGCAAGTCTTTGTTGGTCAACGTGCAGCACCCAAGCACCAGCAACCCATTTCCTTACAACCACTCCCTGACAGTAGCAATCAACGGATTTGACAACGTTTCTTATGATAATTTCAGGAACGATAACCCGTTCGATGTAAGCTTTAAAACTACTTCTGGCGATTCTTCTTTCTCCGTTTACCCGAACCCAACGACCCGTACGGTTTTCATGAACCAAGTCACCGATGTGGCGCTTTATGATGCCAGTGGCAAGCGTGTTTTGGTAAAACGCAACACTAATGAATTGGACGTTTCTTTGCTCATACCAGGTATTTATTTCGTAAAAAATTCCGATGGTGAGACATTGAAATTATCTATCCAATAAATTAATTTTTAATGGTAAGCGGTGAATGGTAAATGGTGAATAATTCCACCATTTATTATTCACCATTTACCATTCACCTCTCACCATTAATCAACTATGAACAGGAAAATATTTTTAGCGACATTCTTTTTTATTTCCCTTTTTTCTTTTTTAGGTTTTCAGGAAAATGAAGCGACGTTGGCTTTAGAAAAAACTAATAAGCAATTTAATTTAGATTTAACGGAAATTGATTTATCAGTAAATAAATTATTATTGGCAGCAGAAAATTTAACTGAAAAAGAATCTTCCATTGCCGCTCTCCAAAATGCCATTGAAGACACTCGATTAAAATATAAAAAAACCGAATTTTTATTAGCCTATTTTGACCCGTATAATACCAAAAAAAAAATCAATGGAGCGCCCCTACCATCAGTCGAACCCAACGTACCAGAAGTGGTTGTGATCGAACCTTCGGGGCTTCAGGTTTTGGACGAAATGATTTTCGGAGAAACTGTTTTTGAAAATAAAAAAGCAATAATTGAATTAGTCAAAAAATTTAAAAAAGATTTTTCAGAAGCACGTATTTTCCAATCCCGAATTGAAATGGAACACCGCCATGTGTTCGAAGCCATGCGGCAAGAATTGGTGAGGATTTTCACGTTGGGCGTTACTGGCTTTGACACGCCGGGCTCAGCAAATGCAATAGCGGAGGCAAAAAAATCATTGGAAGGCGTATATGCAGCACTAAATAATTACATGCCATTAATTGAGGAAAAAAGCCGGGGACTGGCTATTGTCATGGATGCCCGGATGGAAGCGACTTTACAATATTTAAATGTCAATATTGATTTTGAAACATTTGACCGACTCGATTTTTTAATGAACCATATCGAACCGCAATATGAGATTTTACTGACCTTGCACGGGCAATTGGGAATTGAATTTTTTGAGGAGGTAGACACCCGCCAACAAGCGGTTAATTATCATGCAAAAAGCATTTTTTCTAATAATTTTTTAAATGCAGGTTATTATGCGAATTTGGATTTAAATAATCCACTTATTGATAAAAGAATTGAATTAGGTAAAATATTATTTTTCGATCCTATTTTATCCAACAATATAGAACGGTCCTGCGCTTCCTGTCACCAGCCTGAAAAAGCATTTACCGATGGGCAGAAAAAAAGCATTGCCACTGATCGTCAAGGAAATGTTGGGCGCAACTCCCCCACCCTTTTAAATTGTGTTTTTTCGGATAAATATTTTCTGGACATTCGAGAGTCACGCTTGGACAGACAGATGTTGCATGTAGTAAAAAGCGATAAAGAATTTTCTACCGACTATACGGAAATCATAAAAAAATTAAATGAAAGCAAAGCATATAAATCACTTTTTTCCGACGCCTATCCAGACAATCCAAACTATTTAATTTCTACTTATACCATTTCGGATGCACTTTCTTCTTATGTTGCCAGCCTCACTTCTTTTGACAGTCCCTTCGATGATTATGTAACCGGAAGAACAAGTTTCATCGATCCTGCCGTCAAACGAGGATTTAATTTATTCATGGGAAAGGCTGCTTGTGGGACTTGCCATTTTGCCCCCGTATTCAATGGCACAGTGCCTCCTTTGTATGATGAATCAGAATCGGAAGTCTTGGGTATCCCCACCACCCCCGACACGATGAACGTCGAAATGGACCAAGACTTGGGCCGCTATGCCAGTGGCCTACCGCGGGACAAGGCCGAATTTTATAAAACCTCTTTTAAGACCGTTACCGTCCGCAATGTTGCCTTGACCGCCCCTTATATGCACAACGGCGTTTATGAATCGTTGGAACAAGTGGTTGACTTTTACAACCGCGGCGGCGGTGTTGGCTTGGGATTGGAAGTGCCACACCAGACACTACCTTTCGATCATTTGTCGCTAACCCCAGAGGAACAAGCTGATATTGTGGCGTTTATGAAATCATTGACGGGAGACATGTCCAAATTTGACACCCCTGAAAAATTGCCTGTTTTTGAAAATAACCCTACTTGGAATAAGCGGAAAATCGGTGGTGAATATTAAATAATTCATGTTACGCAAAGAGTCAATAAACACTCGATCATGCGGGCCGAATAAACGTTCGGGCATTTACCATGAATCTGCTCGGCCCTCCAAGGGTTTTAAAGGGCGGCGTCGGTTCCGTGAACCGACGCCGCCCTTTAAAACCCTTGGAGGAGCACGTTGGGGTGTTTGAAAATGCGAAGGACATGCTGCTCCGCACTTCGAAGGATTTATTAATTTTCAATTTGTGGAGCTCTACTCCTTTGAGATAAAATGCATTGATTATCATTAGTAAATATTTGGGATTCATTTTGTCGGACAAATAAATCCTTTCTGCTTCCAGACTAAGGAAATTGGGTTAGGTTCTTACCTTTCCACTTTATTCACCAATCCAATTTTTTCATGTTCAACGAACCAGGCGACAAGCGATCTTTCCCAATCAAATTATTTGGCTACATGCGGGTTTTGGAACAGGAGGACCACCTGATTCCCAAAACGAGGAAGCTGCAATTAAAAGAATTAGCTGATTTTATTTCGGAAAGGAAGGAAAAAGGGAAAACACCCAAAATCATGGTCATCTGCACCCATAATTCCCGGCGCAGCCAAATGGCGCAGTTGTGGTTAAAAGTGGCCGCCGCCAGTTATGGTATCGGAAAATTACGGGTGTTTTCCGGGGGCACAGAAGCGACCGCTTTCCATCCAAATGCCGTAGCCGCCCTGAAATATGCGGGGCTGCCCTTGGAGCAAACGACAGAGGGGGACAACCCATTTTACGAATGTGAAATTGGAAATGGCGGGGATGTATTGGTCATGTTTTCCAAAAAATATGACGACCCAAGAAACCCCAAAAAAGGCTTTGCGGCAGTGATGGTCTGCAACGAAGCCGATGAAGCTTGTCCAGTCGTCGTAGGTGCCAAAGCCCGGTTTTCTATTTCTTATGACGACCCAAAAAAATTTGACGGGACGCCGGAAGAAGCTGCGGCCTACCAAGAGCGGTGCCGGCAAATTGCCCGAGAGATGTTTTATGTAATACGGAATGCTGTTGAATGATGAAAGGCAGGAATTATCAATTATTTTTTTTATAAAGCTTTATAAAAGTCCTGGAGGGACTCGATCGCATATATAGCATTATTCTTTTCTATTTATTTCGAAATTATTTTCAAGGCTAACCCAATTATTAAAACTACGATTCTAATTTAATTTAAATAGCGACCCCGCCATCCACACTAATCGTTGTTCCAGTAATGAAAGAAGCATCATCTGAAGCAAGAAAGCAATATAGATTCGCCACCTCTGCCGGTTCGCCCAATCGGCCCAGTGGGGATTTATTTCGGAATTGATCCAATACTTTATCAGGGATGGTAGCCATCATTTCTGTATTGATAAAACCTGGCGCTACAGCATTAACCGTGATATTATCCCGGCCAAATTCTTTTGCCCACACTTTGGTCATGCCAATGACTCCTGCTTTGGTAGCGACGTAATTAGTTTGCCCAAAATTTCCTTGAATTCCCACCACGGAAGAAGCATTAATGATCCGACCGTATTTATTTTCAGCCATATAAGGGTATACCGCTTTGGTACAATAAAATACCCCATTTAAATTGACGGCAATTACTTGCTGCCACTGCTCCTCGGTAATTTTTTTCAAAGTAGCATCTTTGGTTATGCCCGCATTATTAATAAGAATATCAATTTTTCCAAAATCAGTTACAACTGCCAAAGCAGCAGTTTGAACTGCAGCAAAATCAGTGGTATCGACTTTGTAAAACTTCAAATCGGCTGTCGGATAATTCGCTATTAACGCTTTTCCTTTATTTTCATCAATATCCCATACTGCCACTTTGGCCCCTTCTGCTAAAAATTTTTCCACGATTGCCTTGCCAATTCCCTGACTTCCTCCCGTTACGATGGCAATTTTATTTTTTAGTTTTTCCATGATTTACAAATTATATGATTTGTTATTTTTTTTACGGTGAGATTGATCTTCCAAAAGATTTTTTGAAAGTAATATAAAGGTATAGCTCGCCAATGCATTTGGAAGGAAGGAATAGATAAACAGAGGTATGGACTTAAACTTTAAAACCTTGTATCATTTTTATAAAAACCAATTAATCAACTACTTACAAAGAAAACATTCAACCCAGACCATTTAATTACAACTTATTCAAAAAAAGGATTTCCCTAAAAGGCTGTCTTGCTGCAACCAATTTTTCAGCGCATTTTGACCACTTTTATTGTCACTGTATTTCTCCATACTTTGCTGTATATGATTTAACAATTCTTCCTTTAAAATATCGCCTTCTTGGTACAGCGCAATTTTATCCAGTAAAAACATGATGGGCCGAAAATCGGGCCGTGATTGAAACTTTTCTTCTCGTTCAATCAATTTATATTTATGAATTACTTGTGAAATAAGCCGATAATTTGTCGACGCTAATAACGTTTCGAGGTAGGCAGAAAAAAAGCGGTACCAACGGTATTGGAGAATCTCTTTTTCATAGGCCAATAAATAATTTTCCGCATAGCTCTTGGCGTTTTTTACCAAACCCGTTTTTAAAAGGCAATTAATATAATAAGCTACATACCCAATTTTAGCGTGGTAATTTTTGGTTGACTTAAAGGCCGCCCCAGCCGATTTCATATTTTCCAAAGCCTCCTCATACCGTTCCATTTTAATTAATACGCCATTTAAATTATTGATATAAGTCAGGTAGTCATGGTTTTTTTCCCGTATCGATAAATAGCCATAATAAACCGCTTTATCATATTCTTTCATTTTTGAATGAAGGGCAACCCGGTTGTCGTAATAATTTAATAATAATCTTTTAGAATAATTTTTTCCTTTTTTAAATTCTTTATCCAACATTTCAAATTGTCCCAATAATAGGTCTGGTTTCCCATAATTAAAACTAATAAAAGTCAATCGAACCAAGGCCATGTAGCGGTTGTAGCCATCCAATTGTTCATCGTAAAAAACACTCGTCAGCCACCGTTCCCATTGGATAGATTCCGTTGTATTCTCTGAGTATTGCAACATAATATCCCGGGTAGCTTGGTGCAATTGATCGTTGACCATCAACGAGCGGACATATTCTTTTTCATATTGGTTAATAAAATCGTCAACAATAACATGGTCGGAATACCGCAGCCGGATCAACAAAAAATGGCGGTAGAGTTTCGCCAGTTGATAAAATTTTACAAAATTATAGGTTGGGTGCTGATAGGTCCGGATCGCCTTTAGCAACTGTTTTTCCTGCGCTTCTTCGATCATGTCCAAGTTGATTTTTCTTTCAATTTCGCCCATCCATTCAAATTGTTCATCCACATCTATTTCTTTTAGCCGTTTGCTGATCCAGTTTTTCAGGTTGGAATATTTACGCTTGTCAATCTCGGTATCGTAGGGCAGGAAACCTTTGACCCGCTCGCAATTCTCATGCACTTTTTCCAAAATAGTCAATTTCGCCTGATCATCCAGATTTTGCACTGAAAGCAGGTACATAGTTTCATGCGGAAGCAGCTTGTCCGCAAAATTTGTAAAGATTTGAAGTTTAGGCTTCATGCTTGATTGTACTGAAAACCCAATTTAGAAAAACATGATAGATCAGATTTATCAATGCGAGCAGGATAAGATGCGTTTCAAACCATCTTACCGAAGTGCTTCAAAGGGATTTTAAGGGGGAAACGGATTGAAAATCCGTTTCCCCCCTTAAAATCCCCTTAGGGGCACGTTGGAACGTTGTAAGAAGATAAAGTGATGCTGCCCCGCATTATATAAATTCAGTTTTGTCCTATGCACAGACTAAAAACCCAATTTAGAATTTAAGTCAACCCTTTAATTTCATAAAGACTAAAAAACATCAACTTATTCTAAATCATTGTTAAACAGCATTTTAAAAACACAATCAGCGCAAAGAAAATAATTATTCACAGATATTGGCAATTTTTCGATTTTAAGTCAACACTCCTTGAGATTTAAAAAATAAACCAAAGGTGACTTTGAGCAATATTCAGCTACTAATATTGCAGCACCATTGAAATTCAAAAATAAATTTGGCACATACCTAATTATTGCAGTTTTATTTGGTTTTCAATTTTGGAATAGTAAAAAACATAGCGGAATGCCACGATCATTCATCCTCCTATTGCTCAGTTGTTTATCCTTTGCTAATTGCAGCGGGCAAATGGGTGCAGCCGTTTCGAAGAGTGATGCCTCAGAAACAAACTATTCCAATTCCAAAATCATCAAAATGACCAACGGGCAATCTTTGGCATATATCGAAAAAGGAAGTGGTGAACAGACGCTTTTGATGATCCACGGGCTTGGCAACAACAGCCTTGCCTGGAAAAAAATGATGGAAAACCTGCAAGCTGATTTTAGGTGCATCGCAATTGACCTCCCCAATTATGGGCTATCCCAAGCAGCCGACCACCCTTTCACCATGAGTGCTTTTGCGTTGACTGTGCAGCAATTTTCGCTGAAAATGCAACTGCAAAACGTGGTGCTTATTGGGCATTCTATGGGTGGTCAAATTGCTATGACAACCGTTTTGGAAACGGACGCACCAATTCGTAAAATGGTTTTACGAAGACTCAGGATTAGAAACATTTACCGAAAATGACAGGCAATGGTTTCGTCAGGTCGTATCACCGGAAGCAATGATGAGTCTGCCAGATGAGCGGATCGAACAGAATTTCGACCTTAATTTTTATGGGAATAAATTACCAGAAGACGCCCAGTTTATGTTGGAAGAACGCCTTCGACTGAAAGAAGATCAGACGGCCTTGTCCAATTATTATGACATGTATGTGAAATGCATTCATGGCATGCTGGATGGGCCAGTTTTTGACCGCTTGGACAAAATAAAAACCCCAGTTTTTGTGGCTTATGGCAAAGACGATCTGCTGATCCCCAACCGATTATTGCACCCTAATTTAACCATCGAAAAAGTGGTAGGCGATGCTTCGGAAAAAATACCCAACCAGAAAATTCATCTGTTGGAAAAGTGCGGCCACTTTATTGTTTCAGATCAAGCGGATGCCGTCAGTGATTTGATCAGGTCATTTGTAAAAATAAAATTTCTCTCAACCCCTATTTCTTTTTTAATCCGATAACACAACAGGAAAACTAAAATTATACAATTGCAGCTATGGCATAAGCGGCAATGACAGGATTGTTATGCCTTTACCCTTTATTCTTTTAAATCGATATTTTATGAAAAAGATTTTTACTCTCGCGTTCAGCTTCTTTTGCGTCTGGGGGATCATTGCCCAAACCGCCTCCCTTTCCGGAACGGTGAAGGAAGCCTCTTCCGGCGTTCCTTTGATCGGTGCAAATGTCATCGTCCTTGGCACCTCAAAAGGCTCGTCCACAGATGTTGACGGAAGCTTTACCATTTATGGACTTGCTCCTAAGGAATACCAAGTTGAAATTTCCTATACTGGTTATTCGACGGTGACCGAAACGGTAACAGTGCAAGCAGGCGGTACTACCGTGGAATTCCAATTGGCCGAAGGGGTTACTTTTGGCCAGCAGGTAGTTGTTTCCGGCTCGAAAAACCTGAGAAATTGACGGAAAGCCCCGCAACCATTCAAACGATTTATGCTATGCAAATTGATGAATATGTGAAAACTCGGCGAATTATTGGCCCGTCAAAAAGGGATCGATTATTTCCGGGCAGGGATCGCAACGCCCGCTTTCAACATCCGGCTTCAACTCCAATTTCAATCTGAAAACTTACAGGTAACGGATGGTCGTTTCTCCACTTTGGTGGCGACTGGCTTACCGTTTGGCCCATTGAATACGACCATTAAAGAGGACATTGAACAGGTGGAAGTAATCTTAGGCCCCAACGCTACCATGTACGGTCCCAATGCCCACAATGGTCTGCTCAATACCATTGTCAAAGATCCACGGCGCACACCAGGGACTACCGTTGTCATCAACCCAGGCGTAAGCGGTGATGGAGATTTGTTTTTCTCTGCCCGGCTTCGCCATGCTCAGGTTTTAAATGAAAAATTTGCCTTTAAGGTGACTGGAGAGTACACCAAAGCCAAGGAATTTGAATACACGGATTCTGTCTTCATCGATCGGGTTGGTGCTTTTGACACGTTGGGAAATGCGATCCCTGACGGACAAAAAGAAGGCTATGACGAATTGGAATTGGACCGGGACGTGGAGTTTTTGCGCACGGAAGCCTCTCTTATTTACAGTCCAACCAGCAACAGCGACATTACTTTAAATTGGGGGCGCAGCAACAGCACCTATCTCAGCCCAACCAATGTGGGCCGCAACCAAATCAAAGATTGGAGCATCAATTATTATCAGTTGCGGTTCAATATGGACCATTTTTTCGCTCAAGTTTATTACACCCAAAGTAAGACCGACAGCACTTATTCTATTGATGATCGGACAAAGCAATACTATAATCTTTTAGGTCAAGGATTTTCTGATGCCGAAGCAAGAGGGCCGCTTTCTTACACATCTGGCGCACTGTTTCAGGACGATTCCGAGCGTTGGAACGCCGAGGCCCAGTACAACAATACGTTTGGGAAATTGGGCCTTATTGCTGGCATCCAGTACCAACTGGACCGGGCTAACAGCCGCGGCACTTACTTGTTGGACCAGGATGCCAATGACTATATTGAGGTCGGCCAGTTGGGCGGCTACTTGCATTTGACTTATGATTTTGGAGGTGGCTGGAAAGCAATCGCTGCTGCCAGGGCTGACAACCATGAAATTTATGACTTCAATTTCATACCCAAATTTGGCATTCTCAAAGTAGGGGACGCTGGGACTTGGAGGTTGACCTACGGCAAAGGCATTGCCGCCCCAACCATCTTAAATATGTACGGTGATTTGTTCGGCGGCCTGATTTTAGGAAATGCTGAAGGCTTTACCCTCGTGGATGGCACCAAGGTGGAAAAACAGAAAGTGGAAAAAATCCAGACCATTGAATTGGGCTACCGCGGACAAGTCATCAAGGACAAACTTTTCATTGACGCCAATGCTTACTACAATATCTCCAAAGACTTCTTGAGTCCGGTAACCGTAGTTGGTGTAACGACACACCGGGGCGACACCCCAATCGATGAAGTCCAATCTTTATACGCCGCTTATGGAGGGCTCGTGGCAACCTATATCAACTTTGGGGAAGTCAATACTTTTGGTTTTGATTTTGGGGCGACTTATTATTTCACTCCTCAATTGAGCGCTGCACTCAACTACTCTTTCTTCGATTATTCCGTTGACGAGGATAATTTGGACAATGATTTTGATAAAAACGGTAAGGTCAATTTCTTGGATATTTTGGTCAATTCACCCAACCATAAATTGAACGCCGGCATGAACTACAGCTCTACTAAATGGTTCGGCAGCCTCTTTGGCCGTTGGGTACAGGAATATGATTATTTCTCCAGTTTTCAAATCGCCTCGAAAACCCACGAAGGCTTGACATATCGTGGCAAACCAATTGTCGAAAATGCCCGCAGCGCTGATAGTTTCAACTATGGCCCATTGGGTGGTTTTGTTACGGTCGACTTGAGTGTCGGGTATAACATCAACGAAAAATTCACCGTCTCAGCTTCTGCCAGCAATCTCTTCAACCAAGAACTCCTGGAGTTCACCGCTTCCGATCCGACCAAAGGATTGTACACTTTGCAGCTGAAAGTGGATTTACCTGCCATTAAATAAGTCGTTTGGAAGGGTGGGTTTTGAGCATACGCTCAAAACCCACTTTCCTATACTCAAAACGTTACCATGACCTTAGCCTGGACCCTCTTTTCCATTTACCTAATCGGCACCAGTTATTTGGGCTGGTTGGGTCATAAGAAAACCAGCGACTTTGGCAGCTTTGCCATTGGAAAGGGGGATCTTTCACCATTTACTGTTGGGGTCACGTTGGCAGCCAGTACGGCCTCCGCAGCGACGTTTATTATCAATCCGGGATTTGTTTATGTCGATGGCCTTTCTGCTTTTATGCATTTGGGGGTTAGTGTTTATGTGGGTTTCGTTTTTATGTTGGTCGTACTGTCTTTTCGCTTCCGCAAAATTGGAGAACAATACCAAGCATTGACCATTCCGCATTGGATCGGCAAACGATATGGGACCAAAAAATTTGCTCTGTATTTTTCCGTACTGAGTTTATTGAGTTTTGCATTTATCGTTTTATTGGTGGGAGGTATTTCAATTGTCATGCAAAAATTGCTTGGCGTAAATAATGTCGCTGCACTTTTAATTACGCTGGTTTTTGTAACTGGATATGTCCTTTTTGGCGGAACGTATGCCCATGTTTTCACCAATATGTTCCAAGGTTTTTTAATGATTGGAATTTCGCTAATAATTGTTGGGGTGGGAATAAAATTAATGCTGACAGAAAATAATTTCATGGAAATAATTCAGGTTAAAAACCCGAATATTTTGGCATGGACAAATCCGGACAGCAAATTTTTCAACAATTATTTTTCCACTTATATCTCGGGCTTTTTTATTGGCGCAGCATTGGTTTGTCAACCACATATTTTAACCAAAGCTTTATATGTAAAAACAGACAAAGCCGTCGGTCAATATATCCTCGTTTTTTCGGTGGTTTATTTATTGTTCACCCTTTTATTGTTAGCTGGTTTATGGGCACTATATGCCGTGCCAAGCGAGCAACTATTGGATGCATCAACTGGTGCTTTCCGACAGGATTTGGTCATGACCATTTATTTGCAAAACGCCTTTCCTGATTGGCTTTTCACCATAATTAGCGTGGTGTTGCTGGCAGCAGCCATGTCAACTTTGGATGGCTTGTTGGTTGGCATTTCTACCATCACCGCCAACGATTTAGTATTAAATGTATTGGACGTCTTTGGAAAAGATAAATTGCCAGAAAATGACAAAATGAAATTGGCTTTCCGCACCAGCCATATTGTACTGATTGTGATTGCCGTCTTGACATTTATCATCAATTTACACCCACCGAAATTATTGGGCATTTTTGGCCAAGTGGGCGTTTACGGATTGGTGCTTGCGGCAGTGCCTCCGTTGCTGGCAGGCGTTCTGTTTAAAGAAGTAAAATTAAATATAGTTTGGGCCGCTTCAGTGATATGCACAAGCGTCCATTTTCTTCTTTATTCTTATGGGGAATTAATTTTTCCAAATATAAAAATGGGGTTTTCCAATCCCGGTGTCACGGCGACTTTAGGGTTATTAACCGGATTAGTTCTATTATTTTTTGCAAAAAATAATAGAAGTGCGATGCAGGTCGCTAATTAATTTTTGGTTCTCTTTTTAAAAAATTAAATGATTAAAAAATGCGTAACGCAACCATTATATCAACTGGCGCCTATGCCCCAGAAAGGGTTTTGCCAAACAGCTATTTTGACCAAATGTTGGACATGGATGTGAGCAGTTGGCTGGAAGGGCAAGCTCATATTTATGAAAGGCGCTGGACAAAAGATGGGGAATGCACCTCCGATTTGGCAGTAAAAGCTGCCGAGCAGGCATTAAAAAAAGTAGGAATTTCAGCCGATCAAATAGACTTGTTGATTATTGCAACCGACACTCCAGATTACATTTCCCCTTCAACAGCAACAGTTGTTCAGCATAAATTAGGCGCCATTAATGCCGGAACTTTTGATATAAACAGTGCTTGCGCTGGATTTGTCACTGCATTGGATATTGGCAGCAAATACATTAAATCCGATTCCCAGTATAACTTTGTGCTCGTGGTAGGTGCCTACAACATGAGCAAACACCTGAATAAAACTGATAAAAAAACGGTGACTCTTTTCGCTGACGGTGCGGGTGCAGTTCTATTAAAAAATGAAAATAACAGCGAACGGGGCTTATTGGCCAGCGAACTCATTTCAAAAGGGCAATACAATGAATGGATGGGTATTTACGCTGGTGGCACGCATTTCCCCATTGATGAAACGGCCCTGCAAAATCACGACCATCAATTAAAATTCGTGCGTAAATTCCCAAAAGAATTAAACCCCGATACATGGTCAGCAATGGCCCGGAATTTATTTTCCAAAACCAATACCACCGGAAAAGATATTGCCCATTATTTTATTACTCAGATAAACATAAATACGATTTGGGAAACCATGGATCTAATTGGCGAGCCTCGGGAAAAAGCCCATACCATCATGCAACATTTCGGCTACACGGGATCGGCCTGCATTCCCATGGCTTTTAATGACGCTTGGGAAAAAGGCATGGTAAAAGAAAACGACGTGGTGTTTTTTATTGGTTCTGGAGGGGGACTGGCATTTGCAAGTGCCGCTTTTAGGTTATAATTTAGGAGGCAAAAAACAACTGGTATTTCAAAATGACGACGAACATACACCAGCAAGATTGGGCAGCAAAATGGGCCATTTATAGTCCTGATAAAATAGCCTTTAAAGAACATGCAACGGGGCGGACTTTAACTTATTCTGAATTAAATAAACTCGCTAATAAATTAGCTTTTTATTTTACAGAAGAACATAAAATTGGCAAAGGAGACCGCATTGCAGTTTTGGCGGAAAATTGCTTGGAATATATTGTTCTTTTTTCTGTCGCCCAAAAAACTGGGTGCATCCTCGTCCCTTTAAATTACCGGCTTGCACCATCAGAAATTTCCTATTTATTAAATGACTCTACTCCTTCCATAATTATTTTCCAAAGCGATTTTTCCGATAAAATAAAAAACGACGAAAGCAAATTATTGCCTCTAAATGGTCTATTTGATATTTATAATAATCATGATAAAATAATAAAGGAAAGAAATTTCCCGGTAACAATAGTTCAAGAAAATGCTCCGCTTTTTATACTCTATACATCTGGTACGACTGGTTTTCCAAAAGGCGCTATTTACTCGCATAAAATGCTGTTTTGGAACAGCATCAATACAGCCATGTCTTTGGTTGTTAATGCGGAAAGCAGAACTGTTAATTGCATGCCTCCTTTTCATACGGGTGGCTGGAATGTATTATTAACGCCTTTTTTCCATCATGGAGGCTATACCTGCATCATGAAAAATTTTGATGCTAAAACGGTGCTTAATTTATTGGAGAAGGAAAAACCGACCATTTTCATGGGTGTCCCGACTATGCTGAAAATGATTGCTGACGAACCCGCTTTTGCAAATACAGACTTGTCCAGTCTGCTCTATATTTTGGTGGGAGGTGAGCCCATGCCAATACCATTGATTGAAAAATGGCACTCCAAAAAAGTATATATCCGGCAAGGGTATGGTATGACAGAGGTTGGCCCCAATTTAACATCGCTTCATCAGAATGACGCAGTGCGAAAAAAAGGCTCTATTGGCCGACCCAATTTTTATGTTGACATTAAAATAATTAGGGAAAATGGTCAGGAAAACCAAATTGGCGAACCCGGTGAATTGTTATTAAAAGGTCCGATGGTGACGCCGGGATATTGGAAAAATAAAAACGCAACTGATTTAGCCATTATTGACGAATGGTTTTATTCTGGGGATGTTGCCGTCATGGATGAGGAAGGTTATTTATATATAGTCGACCGGAAAAAGAATATGTTTATTTCCGGTGGTGAAAATGTTTTCCCTGCCGAAGTTGAAAGAATAATTAGGACCCATGAAAATGTTTCGGAAGTCGCTATTATAAGTGTTCCCGATGAAAGATGGGGAGAGGTTGGAAAGGCATTTATTGTTTGCCACGATAGCGAATCATTTATGGAAGAAGAAATCCAATCTTATTGCCGTAAAAACATGGCCAGTTATAAAATACCAAAATATTTTCAATTGATTAATGAACTCCCAAAAAACGACACTGGGAAAATAAATCGGGCAATATTGGCAAAGAGCATTTGAAGCAAACATTGCAATGGCAGCGCCAAAACGCATTAGAGAAAAATAAGGCCCTCAAAATTTAAATGCTGCAATACATTTATTCGGGAAATTGGCTTTTGATAAAGGCCAAATGAAACAAAATCCAAAAAGGCAGGTTTTCAATACTTTAGTAAAAATCATACCTTTGGTGAATGGAAATAAAAACAGGCCTTTTGCACGAAGAAGAAGCGGAAAAGCTGGAACGTATCGCTTTTATCCTTAAAACGATAGCGCACCCCATCCGATTGGGGATCATTCATCTGTTGGAACAGCACCCTGAATTGAGCGTTACTGCGATCTGTGAATTGTTGGGCAGTGAGCAGTCTTTGACTTCCCACCACCTGCAAAATATGCGGCTGAAAGGGATTCTGAAAGCAAGGAGAAAGGGCCGGACCATCAACTATTCTCTGAAAGAAAGGGATGTGTCCCTGATCATTGAGTGCTTAGAAAACTGCCAGTGCAACATGTAACCGACAAAAAATAATATCGAATAAAAAGTCAGTAGCTTAGTTTCTACAAAAAAAATGGCTTTGAGAAGGTATCCTCTCAAAGCCAATTTTTTGTTCTTTAATGTTTCTATGTTAAAACCCTGTGCTGAGTGCAACTTCTTCTGCGTTTCCATTGCCACGGCTTCCCCTGAAACGGGGGTTGGGCGCTTTGGAAACGATGAACTCAACAGTAGCCCCAGGTTGTAAATTGAAGAAATCGGTATCAGTAGCACAATCGTCCATTCCGAAGTAAAAATCCCCGTGGTCCGTCTCAATAAAGCCGCAATGCTCCATTAAACGCTTAAGGGTTCCGGAATAGCTATCGCCTGTCCGCAAAGCAGAACCGTTAGGAACGACGGCGGCAGCGGTATTCCAATTTTCTTCCATGTCCTCATCATCATATCCTCCGACATCGGAACTGCTTCCTACATACTCTGTCCGTTCAGTGCGCATCTTATCCCTACAATCTTTGCAATAAAAGGATCGGTTTTTTCGGACAAACTCATCGGTTTCAACCGGGTTGTCACCAACGTGAAAAGGTGATTGACACATGATTTCCCTGACGTCGTTCACCATTTGGATGTCATCCAAAATGTCGTTCAACCAGATCAAATCGAAGTCCCTAACCCGCTTGAGGTTTTTGCCCTCCATTAAATCATAAGAGCAAGCTCCATGAATACTGATAATAGCGACCCGCTTTCCGAGTTGCCTAACCTTTTGCAGGACTGGAATATAATCCCTATCGCCACCTACCAAAATGGCAATATCATAAGCATGGGGAAGTGCCGCAAAATAGAGCATAGAGGACGTAAGGGCAATGTCAACGCATTTCTCTTGAGGTACAAAATCATCGCTGGCGTGCCGGTCTTTCTTTTTCAAACGACGGTTGCGGTAATCCACCAAATGGACTTCTACGTCGTATCCATATTCCTCACGCAGGATGTCATAAAAGACCCTTCTTCGTTTTACCATGTCCTTGTCTTCGTCAAGGTAGTTGGTTGCGTTGGACCCAAAAAGGAAGGTTCGGACGATATCCACATTGTTGTGGCCAAGCATCGCTGCTACTTCATCCCCAATCACTCTTGGGAGTTTACCATAATCAATTTGGAAGTCTTCTCCTAAGTTTCGGAAGTTGTTGTAGAGCCAACTTCCATCAATAAAAATCATTACTTTGGCCATGTAAAATTTTTGTTTACAGTATTATTAATAATATAATTCTCGATTCAGTTTATTTCCAATTTAACAATTGGGGCTTAGGTGTATATTTTTAGGGTATAGGAAGTATATCTATATTTATTTAAAGATAATAGAGATAAAGCTTTTTTTTGAGGGCCGCAAAGTTAATAAACTTTCAATTTAAAAGAACAGATGCGCATATAATATCATTAACTATTTTACTAAGTTCACAAGATACCATAGTTCTAAAAATATAAACAGCTTATTTTTAATGACTTAGGTAAAATGAGTTAAGTTATATGACACGATTTTGACTCATTGACCCACATTTATCAGTCATGAACAACCACAATTTATGATTTATCTTACCATAAAAACATGTGAATAGTTGGAATTGTTTATTATAACTGACCGTTAGATATTATGAACATTATGAATACTCACACTTAATAAAAACGCTCCCTAACGTTGCACTCAATCAACCATTTTTTTATTTTATCTTTTTAGCAATCTTTATGATAGCGGGAGGTCTATACCAGGTATTTTCCAGCCTGACAAATGACACTTTTTATATATCATACAATTTAATAAAGGCCAAAGGTTAGCATTCATTTATTCCAAAAATGAATATACACTTTTACCCCATTTTTTTTTCTGGTCATTTCTAAACTTGCGCATTTATCTTTCGTAGGCAGCAATAAATATTGTAATAAATCAATACACAAAATGCAGGCGTAAAATAAAATATATTGAACCAGCAAAAGATCTTTAATTATTGAAGTTTACAATTTATCTATAAAATTTAAAAATTCGCCTAAATGTCACCCTTTTATTTTTATTAAAAACCAAACTCATGAATAGACTTTATTTGCAATACAGGCAATTAATTTCGAGTAATATTTAATTAATTATTTTTCATAAAAAACAATTAATTAAATAGCTTCCGTTTACTACCTATTCTCAGCTGCATACCCGCTCCGAAAAAACCTCCGTTTTATTTGAAATCTTGAAGGGCATGGCAAATAGCTCCATTAAATATTTTATTTAAATTTAGTAACGGTCAAATAATAAGTTCACGATTTTAGGGTAAATTATTTTGATCTTAGATTTACTTTAAAAGAAGGAGTATTGTTGATACTATGACTGATTTTAAAGTAAAAAATAAGGTCAAAAGAACTAACGTAAAACGGGAAGTTATTATTTGACCGTTACTTAAACTACAACTATTTATCCTCGATTAAAAGATTGGCCTTAATGACATTTCCGTCTTTTTCAAATTCAACAGAATAAGTCCCGGGCAAGAGATAGTATTTCCCATTTCCACCATTTTCTAAAAGCAATTTATCTTCCTTTTGCTCTTTATTCTTATTCAGGTGTTTTTCGTAATTAGCAATTCTTTTATTGTCAACGTCTGCATTATATTCTAAATAATTTAGACCAGCATCAATTGTCTCAACCCATTGTTTTAATAAGACATCATCTAATTTTATAGAAACAGTCAAATTCCCTTTATTTTTAGCATATAAAACTAAGTCTATTTCAGGTTGAGAAAATTCTTCACTCCAGGTCCGTCGCTTGTCCCCCCAGGCATCTCGATATTTAACCTTTTCAATATCAAAGGCAAATAATTCTTTGTCCATAACGGTTTGATCCATTTTTTGCAGATAGGAAACATCCGTCAAATACAACGAGCGGCCATGAGTACCTACTATCAATTCATTTTCACGAGGATGAACGACGACATCATGGATTGGCACAGCCGGAAGTCCTTCTTCCATCGGCATGAAATCAAGCCCCCTGTTGACTGAAACATACAAACCATGATCCGTGCCCACATAGAGCAAATCGGGGTTTTGTGGATCTTCCTTAATGACATTGACAGGTTCAAGGGGAAGGTTTGAACCGAGCTTCTTCCAGGTTTCCCCGTAATTTTCCGAAACAAAAATGTATGCATTGAAATTGTCCCAGCGATAGCCATTCAGCGACAAGTACACCCTACCCTCTTCGTATTTAGAAGCTTGTATTCGGCTGACCCACAGATCTTTAGGTAGTTTTTCTGAAATGTTGGCCCAAGTATTTCCGCCGTCTTTCGACACGTGTACCTGCCCATCATCTGTACCTGCATAAAGCAACCCAAACTTCAATGGGCTTTCATGAATGGCGCTGATCGTCCCAAAAGGTACATCGCCTTTTTTGCCCCCTTTAGTAAGATCGGGAGAAATGGCTTCCCAATCATCGCCTTGGTTCAGGGAACGAAACAATTTATGGGCGCCCATATAAAGAATATCCTGGTTGTGTTTGGATAAATGAATCGGTGTTTGCCAGTTCCAGCGATAGGGACGTTCGCCTAAATCATGTTGCGGGGTAATGCGGCTGCGTTGTTCCGTTTTTTTGTTGATCCGGAAATAATAACCAAATTGAAAACCACCATAAATAATATTATTGTCCCGGGTGTCCACCGCCGTCTGCATGCCATCGCCACCGACAAAAGACTGGTATGGGTACCGGCCGGAACTGTGCCACCGAGTGCTCGCTTCATAGGTGTGTGGGCCATACCAAGAACCATTGTCCTGCAAGCCGCCGTAAACGTTATAATTTTTCTCCATATCCACCTCCACATGGTAGAACTGCCCAACGGGAGGCGTATTGCATTTGACCCAGTTTTCGCCATCATCATAACTGATATTGATCCCCCGTCATTTCCCAAAATCAGGTGTTTGTCCCTTTCTGGATTGATCCATAAGGCATGGTGGTCGGAGTGGACATTGGCTGCATTGATCGAGGCCCAATTTTTACCACCATCATTTGAAATCAGGATCGGAACTCCAAAAATATAGAGCTTGTCGGGGTTTTGTTTGGCCACCCGAATTTGCCCAAAATAATAACCGTACGAATAGTAGAGGTCATCCAAATACCCCTCATGGGTTTTAGTCCATTTTTTGCCTCCATCTACTGATTGGTAAACCTCCGCGCCAACCACTGGGGTGTCAAACAAAAGAGCATTGGCATCTTCAAGATATTCAGCCAGCGAAACGGGTGTTATCTCGTCCTTACTTACCATTTCCATTACCTTTTCACCCGTGTATTTTTTAGGAAAATCATTATCCCTAAGAAAATCCTCCAGGTCGTCTTCCGACAAGGCCAGAAAGGCTTCTTTGGTCATGGTTTTAAAATCCTCTTTTGTCAAACCTTCTTCTTTTTCCTGCTCCTCTTCGGGCCTTCGATCCTGGTTGTCGATGACGGCAACGAGATAGGACTGACCATTTTTTATCGCTATATCCAGCCCGATTCGGCCCGCCCCTTTTCCAGTCGGGAAACCACTTTCTGGCGTGGACAGTTTTGTCCAATGGTCTCCACCATCAATGCTCATATAAATGCCCGAACCCTCGCCCGATTCGATAAAATCCCAAGCAGAACGTTCCCGTGTGCATCGCCGCATACAGTATGTTAGGTGCAAGCGGATCTATGACAAGATCGATGGCAGCCGATATTGCCATCGACGAAAAGGACTCGTTGCCAGAGTTGTGCCGCCATCCGTTGTTTTATAAACGCCCCTTTCTTGATTGGGTGAATACAAATGACCTAAAGCAGCTACCCATACCGTATTGGGATCGCTCGGGTGCAGTATTACACGGCCAATGTGATGGCTCTCTGACAAGCCCTTGTGTTGCCATGTTTTTCCTCCATCCAAACTTTTGAACATCCCGACTCCAGAGTAGCTCGACGGCGCAGAATTAACTTCGCCGGTGTCCGCCCAGATGATGTTGCGGTCCCAATCCACGGCGATGTCGCCCAGGACATCACGGTTTCATGGTCAAACAATGGGGTAAATGATTGCCCGTTGTTATCCGTTTTCCAAAGCCCGCCGGAAGCATACGCTACATAAAAATGGGTTGGGTCTTTTTGCCAAACATCCACATCGGCGACACGCCCGCTGAAAATGGTCGGCCCGATAGACTTGAAAGGAATGTTTTTTACCAAAGAATTTTCCAACAACGATTTCCTTGTTTCCACGTTTTTCAACCGCTCCACAGCGGGGGTGAAAGCAGGACGGTCAACTTGGGAAAAGGATAGTTTTGCAAACAGCAAAAAACAAAGAGTGAAAATCGTTTGGTTCATCTATTTGGTTTTAAATTAAAGGTGAATGATGAGAGGTGCATGGTAAATATTCACCGTTCACAATTTACCACTCACCATTCTTCAACTTATTGTATATCATATTCCTTGATCTTGCGATAGAGGGTTCTTTCAGAAATACCAAGGTCTTCGGCGGCTTCTTTTCGTCGGTTATTGTGCTTTTTAAGCGCTTTGGTGATCAAATCTTTTTCCATGTCCTCCAAATTCAGGCTCTCTTCCACGACTTCGGTTTCCTCGTAGCGGCGCTCGACCCCATCAAGAATGATTGGTTTCAGGGGGCCTTCCTTTGGTGGGGCAGTATATTCGGGGAAGGTAGGCTGTTGAGGAGCCTCCTCATATTCAGGCATGTGAAAGGAGGGTGACTGCAAACGCCGATAGCTGCTTGTATCGGGCATGGTCAGGTCGTTTTTCCGAACGAGTTCGACAATGAGGTTTTTCATGTCGTTGAGGTCGGCTTTCATTTCAAAAAGGAACTTGTAGAGAATTTCCCTTTCTTGAAAATTTTCAGAAGAACCGCCCCTGCCGTCCGCCACTATGGGCAGGTTTCGGCTTGCCATGTTGGGAATCAGGGACAATAAATCTTCAGAAGACAGCAGTCGCTTTTCGGAGAGGATGGCCACTTGCTCTGCAATGTTCTTCAACTCCCGGATATTGCCCGGCCAGCGGTAATTTTCGAGGAGCAACCTTGCTTGTTCCTCCAAACGGATTGGCTCGCTTTTGTACCGTTCAGCGATGTCGTTGGAAAATTTCCGGAACAATAAATAAATATCTTCCCGCCTATCCTTCAAGGCCGGGATGTTGATGGGTACGGTATTTAAACGATAGTAAAGGTCTTCCCTAAATTTGCCTTTTTTGACCCGTTGCAACAGGTCCACATTGGTGGCCGCAATCACCCGTACATCCGTTTGGTTGACTTTGGACGAACCCACGCGGATAAATTCTCCTGATTCCAAAACCCGCAATAGATAAGCTTGGGTGTCGAGCGGCATTTCGCCAATTTCATCCAAAAAAATAGTCCCCTTGTCAACCGTTTCAAAATAGCCTTTCCGGTCGGCAGTTGCTCCCGTAAACGCTCCTTTTTCATGACCAAACAATTCGGAGTTGATAGTGCCAGCGGGAATGGCACCGCAGTTGACGGCGATAAATTGATTGTGTTTTCTTGGACTTAAAGCGTGAATGATTTTTGAAATATTCTCCTTCCCTACCCCACTTTCCCCAGTCACCAAAACGGTAAGGTCAGTCGCTGCCACCCGGATCGCAGTACTCAATGCACGGTCGAGCAGGGCAGAGTTGCCGATGATCCCGAACCGTTGTTTGATGCTTTGAATATTTGTCATCTCGTTGTTTTAGTGTTTGTTTAAATCAATCAAAAAATCTGTAAACTTAATCCTAAAAATACATGATCAGTTTCCCACCATTTCCCCTTTCAGCGTAGCGCTCGTTGCATCATTGACTTTTACCATCACATAATCCCCTGGCTGGTAGCCCTCCATTTTCGGGAAAACAATCATTTTGTTCTGTGAATTGCGGCCTTTGAATTCCTGATCCGATTTTTTGGAATCGCCCTCGATCAACACTTTGAAAGTCTTACCAATATCTTGTTGATTATGCTTGTAGGAGACTTGGTTTTGCAATCGGACAATCTCAGCCAGTCGGCGTTTTTTCACTTCCAACGGAATATCATCTTCGTATTTTCTGTGTGCCAACGTGCCCGGCCTTTCCGAATAATAAAACATGTACGACATGGAATAATTGGCCCATTCGATCATGCTTAGGGTGTCTTGGTGCTCCTCTTCTGTTTCGGTACAAAAACCTGTTATAATGTCAGAACTAATAGCACAATCGGGGATAATTTTATAAATAGACTGCACCCGTTCCATGTACCATTCCCGGTCGTAAGTCCGATTCATCAAATCGAGCACCCGGCTGTTGCCGCTTTGCACGGGGAGGTGGATGTAGTTGCAAATGTTTTCGTAGGCTGCCATCGTATGCAACACTTCGTCGGTAATATCTTTCGGATGCGAAGTCGAAAAACGGATGCGCAGGTCGGGGCTGACTTTGGCGACCATTTCCAAAAGGTTGGCAAAGTTGACCAATTTGCCGGTCTCTGGGTTTTCCCATTTATAGCTGTCAACATTTTGCCCAAGTAAGGTCACTTCTCTAAAGCCATTGTTGTACAAATCGGTCGCTTCTGCAATGATGCTAAAACAATCACGGCTCCTTTCCCTGCCACGTGTGAAGGGTACTACGCAGAAAGAACACATATTATCGCAACCCCTCATGATGGAAATGAATGCTGAAACGCCATTACTGCCGAGCCGCATCGGGCTGATGTCGGCATAGGTCTCTTCACGGGAAAGGAAGACATTGACACCTTTGTCGCCATCTTCCGCACCAGCCACCAATGTTGGCAAATCCCGGTAGGCATCTGGCCCAACGACCATATCCACCAAGCGTTCTTCTTCCAGGAATTTGGATTTCAAACGTTCGGCCATGCATCCCAAAACCCCGACCAAAGTACCCGGGCGGCTTTTTTTCATTTTATCAAAAACACGCAGCCGCTTGCGGACCGTTTCCTCTGCTTTTTCCCGGATGGAGCAAGTATTGATCAGGATGAGGTCGGCCACCTCCATGTTGCGGGTTGGTGAATAGCCCACCTCTGAGAGGATGCTACCCACGATTTCGCTATCGCTGAAATTCATTTGACAGCCATAGCTTTCAATGTAAAAATGCTTCTGACCTGGCAGGACTGATTCTTTGAAAAACACCTCACCTTGCTTGCTTTCGTCCACAGTTTTGGTCAATCCAGTCAATGTCGGGTTGTCGTTGTACATATTATGGTAGGTTGACGATATAAATTTATTGGTAGATCAATTTGGATGATTAATAATGGACTTTATTCTGAAATTAGAAATTGGGAAATTAAGAAATTGATAATCAAGGATTTAATTTCCCAATTTCTAATTTCCTAATGCCTTTAATGCATCCAAAGTTTCTGCCCTCCAATACATTCAAAATACTTTTTTTGAGGCCCTTTTTGGAAAAGGAGTGCAAAGATAGCTTTTCAGTTTGGGATTGGTGACAAAATGTCATGCTTTTAAAATTCATTAAAACATGGAAAAAAACTTTAATGAAGGAATAGCAGCGGGAGTGATCGAAAATCCGTTTTTTTGCGGTGAACTACTTTACTTTTCATTTTTATTAAAAATTTCTAACAATGAAATACGCTATTTACCTTTTCGCTTTCGCTACCATTTTTACAGTTGCCGCCTGCGGTGATGATGAAGACCCAAAACCTTCCTGCAACCTTGATAATATAACCTATACCAACACCATAGCGCAGATAATTACGGACAATGGTTGTGCCCAATCCGGTTGCCACCAAGCAGGCTCTGGCTTGGGAAGTGGCAGTTTGGCCAATTATGAAGACACCAAAGAATTTGTCCTCAAAGGAAGAATTTTGGGGTCACTGCGGAGGGAAAATGGTTTTGCAGCCATGCCAAGAGACCCTGCCACCGGAAACGCCGATACCCCATTGGCAGAATGTGACATCGACAAAATCGAAGCATGGATAGACGCATAACCCCTGAATAATTTGCATTCTCACGAAAAAATACGGCAAGACGCACCAATTGGTGCGGTGCTCTTGCGTTTTTTTGTAGGAAAGAAATATAATTATACAAGCACTTGGCTAACCGCCTGCCTCAACCCTTTGAGGTTTCTCGCCCCAATGACGATGTTGTCCCCGTCTTTGGTTTTTAAATGAAGGCCGCTCCTACCAATCAAACTAAACCGTTTTTCATGGTCGAAAGTGACTCCCCAACCACTGGTTCGGGCAGGCCCTTTGGTGGAAAGGATTTCGCACTCTTCCACATCCTCCCATTTGACTTTGTGTTTCTTGTTGCCAAAAGGGGAATACTGGACACTGATGCTTTTCTCCGTTACGCTCACGGAAAGCCGTAAATTAACCAGGTACCACAAGGTGACAGCTAATGGGACGATAAAAGCAAAATAGGTCAGGGCCGACATTGGTTCTTCAATTGGTGAAATCCAATGCTGCTTCACAAAGCGGAAAGTGAGACCTATGATGAAAAACGCCAACAATGCGATGACCTCCCATCCGGTAAACCGCTGTTTTTCTTTGAAAATTTTCTTTGACATGGTTAAACTATTTGATGTTTTCTCTTGTGAATTCCTCCGAAACCGTAACTTCTTCTTGGCTATTCACAGGGAAAACGAAGATTGGTGAAATAAAAACATCCTCAAATAAATGGATGAATTTGACTATTCATAGGGCTTAGAATGTAAATACGAAGATAGGCTAATTTACTTTAATGTTACTTAAAATTTACATTAAATTAACATTGAGAACATTCTAATAGTTCTCATGAGCTGCATTTTTATTGAAATGGTTAAATACCAAACAAAAAATATTGGAGATCGCTATAGCTTTGCCAATGTTAACCCAACATTAATTACCATCTAACAATGAGTTATTGGGACTATTCTTTGTAAGTATAATTTATACATTTGGCTTTTGATACCATAAAGGGCAGCAAATGTTATGCGTTGGGGATGGAAATACTCCAATTCATTTGCAAGCCCTTCGAACCCAAACAGTCTATATTTTTTAGACTTGACATGAAAAATAATCACTCTGGACTCTGCAATCCAGGCTACAAAACCAACGATAAGCAATGGATCTTACCTTAGCAGTAATGTGGGTTGGCTTTTTCCTCGCCTCCTATTCTGTCGTCGGCAACGACGTTATCCAAACCTTGGGTACATTTCTCACCTCCAATGAAAAAACCATGAAATGGTGGGTGTTGTGGCTGTTCGCCGCCACCATTTTATCCGCGGCTTTGATCAATGGCTACACTCAAGACGATATTTCTTACGGGCGCTTGGAAAAATTCCGGGAGAGTCTTCAAGGGCTTCATTACAGTTGGTATTACATGTTACCGCCTTTAGTGCTGATGGTCATTACTCGTTGGGGGATACCAGTGAGTACGACTTTTATGATACTGACCCTATTCTCCTTGAGTGACATCCCGAATGATATGCCGACCATGCTTTCAAGCGTTTTTGATTCAGATACCAGGCTCGGTGGCATGATCGAAAAATCTGTATTGGGGTACATCGTCGCTTTTATTTCGGGGACTATCATCTATGTTCTGATCACCCGAATGACGGAAAAGCGTTTTATCGACAATCCCCCAACCAAAGTTTCCATGCAGGTCTGGACGGTCTTGCAATGGTGTTCAACTGGTTTTCTCTGGTACCAATGGCTATCGCAAGACTTGGCCAATATTTATGTATACCTACGGGGAGGCTACGATATGAGTGTTTGGGAATTTGTTGCCAGCCTTCTGATTTTGGTCATTTTGCTCGGCTATATTTTTTACCAGAAAGGAGGGGCTGTACAAGATGTTGTCCGGAAAAAAACCAACACTGCGGATATTCGTTCTGCCACTTTTATTGATTTCATTTACGCCATGATCTTGATGGTATTCAAAGGTGAGAAATTCTTTGGCCTCGGCTTCGAACTACCTTGGACGGGTAACCTGCCGATGAGTACGACTTGGGTGTTCATCGGACTCTTGGCCGGACGGGAAATTGGAATGCGCCTCAACTTAGAAAAAACAGTTACAAAGAAGATTTCGAAGATGATTTTTGCTGATCTTGGTAAGGTCTTTTTTGGATTGATTGTAAGTGTAGTATTGGTGTTTATTATTAAGTTGTTAGCGGGTTGATTCTTTTCCAACCCTGAATGTGAACGGGCAGTATGGCTGAAGCCATACTGCCCGTTTATTTTTTAAAACCTTTACTATCAACGGTTTAAGTCAAAATATTTCAATGTTTTTAGAGTAAGTTTTTGCCCGTTTTAACCCTAAGGTGACGCATACTTAACGCAAAGTTAATGCAGCCTGTCATGGGTGAACAAATTTTCCATACTACGTTTGCGGCGAAATTGAAATCGCTACTACCTCGGGTTTTCGATGGTCGATTTAAGTCCACCAAAAACTCTCATTTAATCTGATAAATTTACTTTTTATGAACAAGCTAATTTCAAAATTTTTATTCTTTGCCCTTGCTATTGCGGCATTCACCTTCACCTCTTGTGGTGATGATGACACAGCAGAACCTGAAACTTGTGCAACTTTAGGTTGCCCAGATGGTTTCACCTGCGAAAATGACGTTTGTGTTCAAATCGTAACCGATTGCAACACAACGCCTTGTCCAGATGGCTTTGTATGCGAAAATGGAACTTGTGTTTCTGCTACAGTGAGAGTAACTTCTAACATTACTGCTGACGCTACTTGGACAGCCAACAAGACCTACATCCTTGCAACCCGTGTTGCTGTTGTCAATGGTGTAACATTGACTATTGAGCCAGGAACAGTTATCAAAGGTGAAGCTGGCCAAGGCCCTAACGCTACTGCCCTTTTGGTAGCTCGTGGTGGCAAAATCAATGCCTGCGGAACTGCTGACCTTCCAATTATCTTTACTTCTATCGCTGATAACATCACTGGTGCTGATGTAGCAGCAGGAAACCTGGAAAGCCCAAACCTTAACCCTGACGTAAATGGTCTTTGGGGAGGTGTATTACTTTTAGGCAAAGCTAAAATTTCTGTTGCTGGCGATGCTGTGGAGGCTCAAATTGAAGGTATCCCAACGTCTGACCCTAATGGTCTTTACGGTGGTACTGACGATGCTGACAACTCTGGAACATTATGCTATGTCTCTATCCGCCACGGTGGTACCAACATCGGTGATGGTAACGAAATCAACGGTCTTACTTTAGGCGGTGTTGGTTCTGGTACTTCTATCAACCACATCGAAATCGTAGCTAACCAGGACGATGGTGTTGAGTGGTTCGGTGGTACAGTTAGCGTTTCCAACCTCGTAGTTTGGAACAACGGTGACGATGCTGTTGATACTGACCAAGCTTGGGCTGGTACTTTGGACAACTTTGTAGTTGTTGGCCCAGCTAATAGCTGCTTGGAATTGGATGGTCCTGAAGGCTCATACAAAGCAGGTCACAAAATCCAGAATGGTTATGTAATTGCGAATACTGGTTCAGAAGTTACATTGAATGAATTCTTGATTGACGTTGATGGTGGTGCTACTGCTACTATTGTTGACCTGAAAAACATTTACGTCACGGGTATCATCGACAATTCAAATACCATTGCAGGCCCTCCATCTCAAGTACCAACCACTACTTGGACGAACATCGTGTTGGACATCCCAGCTGGAGACAACTTGGCCGATTACATCGATGAAGGAGTTGTACCTGCTGGTGTAACTGCAACTGGTGCATCTACTGCTGACTTAACCGTATTCGGCTGGACTTGGACTAAAAGAGCTGGTGCTTTCTAATAAATGAATTTTCAGTGTTCGAGAGGAAAGGATCACAATTCTCTTGAATAATAAGATGGCAAAAAGGTTTGTAAAAAATTTTAATACAGACCTTTTTGCTCTTTTTGATTTTAAATAAAAACTTCTAACTACTACTAATATGAAAAATTTGCTAACATCCCTGTTGGTTGCAATGTCCTTTGTTGCGTTTGGCCAATCAGGAACCATCCGGGGTACTGTCTTTGAAGACGCTTCCGGCCTTTCCATTATCGGTGGGAACATCTCCATTAAAAAATCCTCCGATGCTTCTTTCGACAACTCCATCACTGGTACCGTTACCGACCTTGACGGTTCGTTTTCCTTCTCTTTGGAACCTGGTTCTTACGACATCCAAGTTTCTTATGTCGGTTATGAAACACTGACAATCACCGAAATTCAAGTGAAAGCAAAGGAGGTGGTCAACTTGGAAACCATCAGGATGGGCGAAGCGGTGGATGAATTGACGGAAGTTGTCGTCACAGCAAAAGCCATTAAAACTTCCGAAGTTGCGTTGCTGACCATTAAAAAGAAATCAGCTGTGATGATGGATGGTATTTCCTCCGCTAAGTTTAAACTGACCGGGGATGCTACAGCTGTGGAAGCAGCTAAGCGGGTCACTGGTGTTTCGATCGAAGGTGGAAAATATGTTTATGTCCGTGGGTTAGGTGACCGCTATTCTAAAACGACCCTGAACCAGGTAGATATTCCGGGCCTCGACCCAGACAAGAACACGATCCAGATGGACATTTTCCCCACTAATCTGATTGATAATATCATTGTCAGCAAGAACTTCACGGCTGACATGCCTGCCGATTTTACGGGTGGTTTGCTCAATATAGAAACAAAAGATTTTCCAGATGACAAAACCTTTAATGTATCTGTCAGCACTACTGTTAATCCCAGCATGCACTTCAACTCCGATTATTTAACTTATGATGGTGGCAAAACTGACTTTTTGGGGTTTGATGATGGATCAAGGGGTTTACCAGCATTAGCTAACCAACAAAACATACCTACCCCGCTGAACCAAAACTACTCTCCTCAAGAGGTTAATGATTTTGTGAGCAGTTTCAACCCAGAGTTGGGAGCTTCTAAGGAAACCAGCCTTATGGATTTCAGTGCCAGCATTTCCTTGGGCAACCAAATCGAGTTGAAAGGAAAAGAATCGAGCAAAAGCAGCCCAAAATTGGGGTACATTTTTTCTGCTTCCTACAAGTCTGGATATACCTATTACGACGACTTTACCTATGGAGAATTTCAACGGTCTAGTGGTTCAGAGAACGTTGAAATGGTTCCCGCTGCCGTGCAGAAAGGGCAAGTTGGCGAACGCAGCACTCTCATTGGGCTATTAGGTGGATTAGCTTATAAAAATAACCTTTCCAAATACAGACTAACAGCTATGCGCCTGCAAAACGGAGAAAGCCGTGCTTCCCAATTTGAAATTACTGATTATGATGAGGCAATTGGCCACTCAGGATTTTTTGCCACTTCTGACAACTTAGAGTACAACGAGCGTTCCTTGACCAACTTCCTTTTAAACGGAACCCACGTAATCGGAGATTCTGGTTGGGATGTAGATTGGCGTTTGTCTTCTACTATTTCTACATCTGAAGACCCTGATATCCGGAATACTGCTTTTACACGCACCGCAACCTCTGTTACTTTCAATTCAGGTGCAGGTGGGTTACCGTCCAGAATCTGGAGGTTTTTGGATGAATTGAATGCCGTGAGCAAGGTTGATATTACTAAAAAATACCGTTTTAAAGACGAGGATGCCAAGCTGAAATTTGGCGTCAGCCATACATACAAGCAAAGGGAGTATAAAATCCTCCAATATGGCGTACAATTCTTTGGCTCCCAAGCACCTTGGGCAGATGCAGATCCAAATAGTGTTTTGGTTCCAGCCAATATTTACCCAAGCAGCCAAAACAATATTTATTTTGCATCGGGCAATAATACCCCGAATCCGAACCAGTACGAATCAAATGTCAATAACACCGGGTTTTATGTTTCCAATGAGTTTAACCTACTACCCTACTTGAAGACCATTTTAGGCGTAAGGGCTGAAAACTTTGTGCAACGTCACACAGGCCGGGACCAAGCTTACTCTAACGGTGATGTCAATGGTCGTAACTTGGACAACGACAAAGTATTGGAATCACTCGATTTCTTCCCTTCGGCTAACTTGATTTACTCGTTGACCGATGAACAGAACCTGCGTGGTTCTTATTCCCGCACCATTGCAAGGCCGTCATTCAAAGAGTTGTCCTTCGCTCAGATTTTAGACCCAGTATCCAACCGTATTTTCAATGGATCATTGTTCCCTTATAATGATTGGGAAGGAACACTTGTCGAGACCAACATTGACAATTTTGACCTCCGCTGGGAATTATTCCAAAAAGGTGGGCAATTGTTCTCCATCAGTGGATTTTACAAGCGTTTTAACAACCCCATCGAACTGGTGAGGATTCCTCAGCAAATGACCAGCACAGAATACCAGCCACGTAACGTGGGAGACGGCCAACTTTTTGGAATTGAGCTGGAAATGAGAAAAGACCTTTCTTTCCTACATTCCTCTCTGGGGAACTTCGACATCAGCACCAACGTAACATTTGTTGAGTCACAAATTGATATGTCCAATGCAGAATTCCAAGCCCGTAAAGGTTTTGAAAAAGCTGGTGAAAACATTGAAATGACCAGGCAAATGGCGGGTCAATCCCCTTATGTGATCAATGCTGGTTTGAGCTACACGGATTCAGAAGCAGGATTGCAAGCAGGGTTGTTTTATAATGTGAAAGGCCCTACCCTCTTTATCGTTGGAGGAGGTTTGTTCCCGGATATTTATACTCAGCCATTCCACAACGTAAACTTCAGTATTGCCAAGAAAATTGGTGCGGAGAAGAAAACCTCCATTGATCTGAAGGTGTCCAACATTTTAGGTGACCGGGTAGAAAGCTTCTATGAAGCATACGAAGCCCAAAGCCAAATTTTCGACAGCTTTAACCCAGGCAGAGCATTTAGCTTAGGCCTAAGCCACCAGTTCTAAAATAACTGTTCCCATTCATTGGGACTGAAAGATTTTTATATTAGTAGTAATTTTAATAGCGAAGAAGCCTTTGGGCTTCTTCGCTTTCTTTTTTTGGCAGTGACTCAGATGTAAGGCTGTAGAATTTTTCCCAGCTATCTTCATCGGCCCCCGACTCCTAAAGGGGAGTATTGATTTGTCATTGATTGTCAGCTTATTATAAAATCGAAAATAGACTCCCCTTCAGAGGTCGGGGGACGATGGAAAGACACCGCGCCTTAGAAAGCCTTGACGAGCCGAGCAGACTGATGATAAGTGCTTGAACGACAATTCGGCCCGCATGGAATAATATTCATTTTTTTGCTAAAATCATTAATTTTCAATTTTCGGGGCTAAAGTCGGGAAGCCCTTTTGTTTTATGGGTAAATCGTTCCGCTGTGCAGTCTATAGCAGGGACAATTACGCTACGCCCATCCATCGGACTTTAATCTATATATCTCGTTATCCTGTAGGTCTTTTCCCCTTTTTATTATGTGATGACACAACTGGTATAAAAAAAAACGGCAGCTCGAAAATTGAAGGAAAAATCTGAATGGGAATACCCTGAGCGTTAATCCAATTTTTAAAAGCATCCTCCTCCACCTTTGCAGAAACAAGGAGCATCAATTTGAAAATACCTTGAAAGAAGATCGGTACACAAAATCCTCAACTCAAAAAAATTAACCCAAGTAATTCTTGTCTTCATTATACTTTTATCTATTTTTAACCAAAAATTTGGATACTCTTACCCAACAACAACGAATTTATCTCCTTTCTGTTCCCTATCTCACCTCACTCTCCTTAAGTTAAAAACCTATCTTAAATTCCCTTTTCCGATTACTAATAATTTTATGTAGAACTGAATAGAATTATTTGAGGTCAGGTCTGCCAAGCAACACCCAGCTTAAAAAAAACTTAGTTAAAGCTGTAACATGACTCTAAATCTTAAATCAAATTATAATGAATCTAAAAAATTTTACTACCATGATGGAAACAATCAAAGCATCCAATATCTGTTGCTTGGATGCCCCTTTTGCATTTTCAGGCGAAAAAAGAAACATCAATAAATACTTCAGCAAGCTCTCTTCGATCGTCTTGCTGACATTTTTATCGGTATCCCTTTTTGGGCAGTATTCAGAAACGTTCAGTATAGCTAATAAGGGTATCCTCATCGGACCTTGTACGACCAATGATCCAACCACTTGCGCTTCTTTTGATTTTACAGGGGTGAACTGGACCATTGAAGGTAATCTTTCTGGGCTGGTAAGTGGTGCTGGTGGAACGACGGATGATTTTCAAACTTCAGGAGGGGTACTTACATCTTCAGGCGATATTGATGAAGAAATATGTTGGGTGTCTCCTATGTTGACAATTTCTGGTACATCCGCTTCTTTCAGCTGTGACATTAGCTGGATCGGTGGATATAATGATGGAGATTATTTGGATGTGGAATATAATGTAAACGGAGGGGGATGGACTACCGTAACGAGCCTGCCTCAATCTGGTGGTGGCCATACTATTAACGGCTTCTCAACGCCCACCCCCGAACTGCCTGATGGTTCAAGTACGGTGGCAGTAAATAGCTTAGGCGCCAGTGGCCAATCCATTCAAATCAGAATGTGTGTGGATTTCAATAGTTTTACCGAATCTTTTACATTGGATAATGTGATCGCTACCAATGCTGTTACATTCTCTGACCCTGAGCTCGACGTCGCAACGAAGCTGATGATGCCGACATCGTAGATGGGGCATCCTCTTGGTCTGTTACTAATGGTACTGATTATGGTAATGTATGTTTTGATGGTAGCAGTTCAGTCACCCACACTTTCCGGGCAGAAAATAATGGGGCTGGTAATTTAACATTTGCGCCGATGCACTAGCCATGACCAACAATACTGATTTCACGATAATCACCGATCTCCTAACAACGGCACGGTTGCCCACGGGGGTTGCAACTTTTTCCATCCGATATCTTCCCAATACCTCAGGCACACGGACTTCCACCGTAACCATTCGGAGCGATGATGCCGACGAAGACCCATACACGTTTATCATCCGTAGGTTTGGGATATCCGAACCAACAACGCAAATGCGGGCGCAGACCAAAATGTGGTTGGAACGTCAGTCTTGAGGAAATACTGCGACCTCGGGGATGGCATGTGGTCGATTATATCCGGTTCTGGCGGTGCGATCTTTTCTTCCAACAGCCCTACTTCCAATTTCTCTGGCATAGCGGCACTACCTATACCTTGCGCTGGACGATTTCAAGAGATCCCTGTACTCCTTCAACTGATGATGTGGACATCACTTTTAGCACCTGAATCTGACGTCCGCAATGCCGCCGACAATGCCGACATTACGGATGGTTCTACTACAATCAGTTCAGCACTCACCGACTTTGAAGTGTCGTGCCACTGGCGGCTCGCCAGTAGTACTCTCCGAGCAGAAAACAATGGCATCAGTAATCTCACGCTTGGCGGCACTGCCTGCTATCAGAATACAACTGATTTTAGCATTACCATACCAATTTGGCTAAATAACGTTACGATCGCACCAAACGGTTGGGAACTCTTACCATCCAGTTCGACCGCCTGCTTCTCCTGAACATAAACCTGTACGGTCACCATCCGCAGTGATGATGCGGATGATGGACCCTTTTTGATCCAAGGGGTAGGGACGTCGGATAATACTGTTGCGCCTGCTTCCTCTTCCCAACAGTATGCTTTAACGAAACAATAACCTCGATCACCTGCACAACTGGTGCGACAGGATCGAGCTGCAACGGACTTCTCCCGGAACATCGGCTGCCTTTACTGCCAATACGATCAATGATCAACGGTGCGCCAACCGCCACTGGGACGTTCAATTATTCCATCCCGTTGACGGGAGGCTGCGCACGGTGAATGCTGTAAGCAGGTACATCACGCACATCGTTGACAATACCGATCCGGTAGCGAACTGTCCGATGAATATCACCGTCGGCAACGACATGGGGCAGTGTGATGCGGTTGTCAACTTCACGATCCATGTACCTACTGACAATTGTTCAGGGGTTATCCCCGGCGGCCGTCCCAGCGTCTGGTTCAACCTTTTCTGTGGGGATGACGACGGTTACCGTCACAGCGACGGATGCTTCCAGTGAACACTGCACCTGCACTTTCAATGTAACGGTAAATGATACTGAAGACCCAGTTATTATCGGTTGTCAAGGCGGTACTTACCCAAATACTCCGGGACAATGCGGCGCTCAAGTTGCTTTTGCAGAAGCAAGGACTGATAACTGTGATACGGACCTCTCTTTGTTCTTTTAATCCACCAACAGGTAGTTTTTCCCAGTCGGGGTGACAATGGTCGAAAAGACAGCAATGGACGATGTTGGCAATTCAGCCACTTGTATGTTATCAGTAACAGTCAATGATACGGAAAACCCGGAGGCCAATTGCCCCCTGACTCAGACTGTCAACAACGACTATGGACAGTGCAATGCGGTTGTCAACATGATCCCGAATCCCAACGGACAATTGTCCAGGCGCTTCCACGGCCAATCCGCCGTCTGGTTCTACCTTCCCGGTGAGCCATCATACAGTGACGGTCACAGCCACCGATGCTGGGGTAACATGGCCTGCTTGTTCAATGTGGTGGTGAATGATATAGAAACCCAATAGCAAACTGTCCCCCAACCCATGTCACCTTTAATGATTCCTGGACAGTGTGAAGCCATTGTCACCTCCTCATCCCAAACCCAACAACTGGCAACTGCCCGGGTGCAACATCCTCGGCCAGTCCGGCATCTGGTTCTGCCTTCCCATTGGGCACTACCTGGTAACAGTGACGGCGATAGACGCTGCGGAATATGTCCACCGGTGTTTAACATAGTAGTGAACGATCTGAAAACCCTGTGGCAAACTGCCCAGCCGACATTAACGTAGCTCCTAATGCAGCGGGCTGTATGGCCATAGTAAATTACCCGGCTCACTCCCTCTGATAATTGTCCCGGTAACAATGAGCTTTATGCCCCCTCCGGTTCAAATTTCCAATTGGCACGACCACCGTAACAGGCACGGCCATAGACGCTTCCGGCAACATGTCAACCACTCCTTGTACCTTTACCGTTTTTGTGAGCAATTAGCTCACCTGCATGCACACAGATGAAGCATTGCCGGTGCAAATGATGGTACTGCTACTGTAATACCTTTAGGAGGATCATGCCTTCATACCTACCAGTGGGACGCAGCGGCTGGCAACCAAACGACCCAAACTGCAACCGGCCTGGCCCCAGGCCTGTACTCCGTTACGGTGACGGACGCCTACGGCTGTCCAAGAGCCTGTGCATTAACAATATATGCTGGTTCAGTTCCTTGCTGCCCATCCTCCGTATCGATCACCGCTAACCCGTCCGGTGACATCTGCCTCGGCACAATGGGCGTTCAGTACAATGCGGTGGTCACGGACGGTGCGGCTACCAACACCTTCGCCTGGTGCGCTTTTAACAACGGCACGGGCAGCGGCACCTGCTTCAACGGGTTTAGTGACAACACCGCCCAGGACCCGACCCGGAACTGGACCTCTTCGGCTGGACCAAAATCAGTTGGTGTGACTGTTTCGCAAGCTGGTTGCCCTGACATCACTGACCTTTACGTTTTCAACGTGGTGGCCGACCCCGTTGCGCCGATAATTGTAAGGAATCCTGACACCGATGCTTGCGTTGGCAGCACTCTCACGGTGGACGTGACACCTGGGTCTGGAGGAATCGGCACGTGCCTGGCCGAATACCGATACTCCACCGATAACGGAGTGAACTGGAGCGCATGGGGTACGGCAGTCCCCAGTTTTGCTGCAGCGGACAACACCAACTTGGTGGAAAGCCGCCGCAACTGCGATGGGGCTGGCTGCAACAGCAACGTGAACCAGGTCTCGTGGACCATTGCCCCTGATCCAGTGGTGACTTGCCCAACAGCGGCCGTTACCCTGGAATGCGGTGCCAGCCTCGACCCATCGGTCACCGGACTGCCAATAACCCCAACCACAATCTGCTGTACCAATGCACCAACGGTCATGATAGATGACGACAGTGTACCCGGCAACTGCCTCCCTAGTACTGAAACCATTACCCGTACTTTCATGGTCGGCTATGACTGTGGGTATTCTACGACCTGTACCCAGGTGATCACGCTGGAGGACAACACCCCGCCGCTCATCGTCACCTGCCCCGATGACCAGACCATTGAGTGGCCAACAGGTTTTAATACCTACCTGGTAGGGCCAAACACGCCACAAGACCCGAGCATCGACCCATCCAATTACAACAACATGGTCTATTCCGAGGCATGTGGCAGCGTAACGATCACTTATCAGGACGTGCTCACCGGGCCAAATCCGGGCAACTGCCCCAACCTTTGGGTGGTGGAAAGGACTTGGACGGTCACTGACCAGTGCAACCAGTCCACACAATGTGTCCAAACGTTCACGTTTACCGACACGACGCCCCCTACCATCTCATGCCCAGCTGACCCTGCGCCAATAGAATGGCCCGCAGGTTTCAACACCGCAGCCGTGGGCCCCAATACACCACAGGACCCAAGTGTTGCGCCTGCCGTTTATGGCACGGCGACAGCCTCCGACAACTGCGGTACGCCAACAGTCACCTACCAGGATGTGCTCTTCGGCCCTGTCCCCGGTGACTGCCCCAACCTATGGACGCTCCAGCGTACCTGGACGGCGACCGACGCCTGTGGCCTGACCGCCACCTGTGTGCAGGTGTTCACCTTCACCGACACCACACCACCAGTCATCACCACCTGCCCACCGGCAGTGGCCATCGAGGGATGTGGACTGGGAGACATAGCTGGCAACGGGCACCCGCCCTACTCGACAGTGGTGGCCGGGACCGAGGCTGAGTTCAGCGGATCCGGGGGCGTGGCCTCCGACAACTGTGCCATCGTGGCCTGGAATTATATGGACGTGGCCAGCGGCACTTGCCCGGCCACTGTGACCCGTACCTGGACCGTGACCGATGCCTGTGGCCTGACGGCTACCTGTACCCAGGTGTTCACCATCGACGACACGACTCCGCCATTGGTGACCTGCCAGGATATTTCGGTCAGCCTGGGTGCCAACGGTACCTATAACCTGCAACCTACTGAAGTATTGGCCAGTGCCAGTGACAACTGCGGTGGTGCGGTGACGCCAGTCTCCGTCTCGCCCAGCATCTTTGATTGCCAGAGCTTTCCGAACAATACAGTGACCCTGACCGTCGAGGACGCTTGCGGCAACCCGGGCACCTGCACGGCCAACGTATACGTCGCCCCGTTCATTACCAACGTTATTGGGGTGCACACTAACGAGACGTGTGCCGGTGCCAATGATGGGACGATCACTGCCTCCGCTACCGCTGGTGGCGGACAGGTCATGTACTCCGTTGACGGTGTCAACTTCCAGGCGGTTGGTTCTTTCAACAACCTGGCGCCCGGTCTACAGACTCTAACCATCAAAGTTTTTGGTGTGCCAGCTACCTGTGTGGAGACGCTTGTATTCGATATCCAGCCCGGTGGGCCGCTCTTGGTCTGCTATGCTGATTCTGACAACGATGGTTATGGCTCTTCGATAGCGCCACCGGTCACAACCTGCAACTGCCCGGCCGGGTACAAAACGGCGGCACAACTTGGTGGCAATACCAATAATGACTGTAACGACGGAAATGCTTTGATAAACCCGGGAGCTGCAGAGATCTGCGACGGCCTCGACAACGACTGCGATGGCATTGTCCCCGCGGACGAGGTGGATGCCGACGGTGACGGGTACCGGGTCTGTGACAACGACTGCAACGACACTAACCCTGCTATCAACCCCGGGGCGGCGGAAATCTGCAACGGCCTCGACGACAACTGCAACGGGATGGTCGATGAGGGCCTAAATGGGCTGACCTACAACGGCAACGTGTACTTCTCTACCCAGGCCCAAGTGGACGCCTGGCCGCCTTGCTATTCCGTTATCAATGGCAGCGTGACCATCGTTGGTGTGGGCATCAACAACCTCGGGCCATTGTCTAACATTGTTGACATTACTGGCGGATTGACCATCCAATCAACCGGGTTGACTTCCATGTCCGGGCTGGATGGACTGGCGCATGTTGGCGGGACATTGACAATCTACTTCAACTCTTCGCTCACCACGCTGAACGGGCTGGAGGCGCTCAATGCTGTGGGTGGTGCGTTGTACATGTATTACAACTTCCAGTTGAGCGATTGCTGCGCCATTTCTGACCTGGTATCCGGTGGGGTAACAGGTGCAATGCTGGTCTTCTTCAATAAGGCAGGTTGTAACTCCGTAACTGAGATTATCACTACCTGTCCTACCAACAACCCTTTGATCGGCAACCCGAACAATAGCATTGGTACACAGGCAGCGACTGGAGCTACTTATAGCAAGGTTGGCGCAGCAGCAGCGGTTTCCGTTTACCCGAACCCAGTTCGGTCTGTGCTGACGGTCAACATTGCAGCTGAGTTGCTTTCGGGGACATTGCAAGTAACCGATGTAGCCGGCCGCACCCGTACCATTGTGGAACTGGTTGAAGGTCAGTCTAATTACAATTTGGATGTCAGCGAATTTGGAGTCGGCCTCTATTTCGTTACGGTAAAAACGGAAGGTGCAGAACCAGTTGTAAAACGATTCGTAGTAGAATAAAATAAAACGTTTCTGAACGTATTCCCTGAAGTTCAAATGAGAACTCTCCCGAACCTTGGATTTGCCAGGGTTCGGGATTTTTTTTTAGACTAAAACCCTTCCCAATCCTTTAACCGCTCAATCGTATGGCGGTATCCCATTTCCACAATTTCATCTGAGAACTCTCCCGAACCTTGGATTTGCCAGGGTTCGGGATTTTTTTTTAGACTAAAATCCTTCCCAATCTTTTAACCGTTCAATGGTATGGCGGTAGCCCATTTCCACAATTTCATCGTATTTTTTCCATTCCATCAGGCCAAAACGGCTGAGGTCGGGATTGAGGAAAATATCGGCTTGCAGGCGCATTTGGCGAGAGCGAAAATCGCTGTTTAATGTCGTCGCTTGAATGATAGTCGACATCAAGGAAGGGATGTTGTATTTTAATTTCTTAGTGAATTTATCTTTAATAATTTGCCAGGTGGAGGGCATATAGGCCACGTTACATTCCGCTTGTTGGTCGAGGTCAAAGTCAACGGCAATGATCCGACCGACCCCTAAATTTCCCATAATATCAATGGGCAGGTTATTAAAAATGCCGCCATCTATATGCAGGTCTCCCTCATGAATTACGGGAGGGAATATGCCTGGTAGGGAAATGCTGGACCGGATTGATCTACGGAGGTTTCCATTAAAATGCGTACTAGAGGTGGTTCGGGTAAGATTGGTGGAAACACAGAAAAAATTAAGGTTGAGGTCAGCAATTTCATGGTCTTCAAATGCATGCAGTAGCATGTCATCTAGTTTTTTCCCTTTTAACAGAGAAATCAGGGGAAGTATATTGTAATCTGACAATGGGGTAGGGTTGCTCATGAAATAGCCCCGGCATTTATCCTCAATTTTTTCAACGCTCCAACCCATAGCAATCAAGCCAGCAATGATGGAACCAATGCTCGTCCCCCCAACCATGTCGATTGGGAATCCATAATCCATTAGCGCTTTATAAATGCCAATATGCGCCATACCCTTTGCGCCGCCTCCAGAAAGCACCAATCCGATGGCATGCCCGGTGAGGAATCGGGAAAGCCGCTCCATGTCTTTTTCTGATTGCTCCTTCATGTGATGGTGGGTCCTCACTTTTCGGACTTCCAACCATTTGCTTGTCCCTGAATAAATGTCCTTGCCATTATTGGGGTGTAGCAAGATCAAAGTTTTGGCAGCGGTCGTTATTTTATAAAAAGAATCCAACAACGCTTGCTCAATGGGGCTGGCCGAAGGCGAACCGTCCTCGTGCCCAATCAAAAGGATTTCGTCAGCCTGCCGCAGACAGCGCTTGGTCCATTCGGTAGGGGTGTATTCTGCTTGGTAGATCACATAGTCGTTGAGGGCTTCTTGTTCGTCCAACCAAGACGAAAGCCGATGGTAATTGCTCATGTCTTCGGGTGAGGCATGTGCGATTTCAGGCTCATCCAACAACCGCCCAACTTTGGTGGCAGATAACCTTCTTGCTTTGCCGTAGCGGTTCATTTTATCAGAAAGCCTACTAGCAAAATCAGCAATATCGACTTGGTGGCAAATGGGTACGAGCGCTACATTGACCACTTTATAAGAATTTCGTTCGGTGGTATTGCGCTGTTTGAGCCGCTCAATGATGAGCCGGGTAATGTTCATGACCATCGTTGGGTAACGGGTGATCATTTCCTCAAACGCCTCTTTTGAAATCTCGACCAAAACGCTGTCCCGCACGGCTAAAATGCTGGCGGACCGTTTTTCTCCAGTAAAAATGGCCATTTCCCCGACTGTCTCACCCCGCGTGATTTCGCCGATCATTTTCTGTGTGCCGTCCTTTAAATCCATGACTACTTGCAACCTGCCACTTATGAGAATAAATAAGCTGTTGGCCTCATCTCCCTGCTGGAATAAGTGCTGGTTACCCGGCAGGACCTTCCACCTCAAATAACTTAAAATGGTATCAAACGTATGGTCATCCATTTCGCCAAAAAGCTGGGGAAGGATATTTCGCAGACGTTTGAGCCGTAAATCCTGACGTGTTTGGTCAAGCAAAATTTGCATCGCATTAAAAGATTAAAATTAGCATGAAAAATATTTCTGCCTTTCAGCAGTCATCGGGTAGGTGGAGAAATTGAAGTAAAACAAAGCGAATAAGACGTGGGTAAAGGTATGGAATGAGGGGGACTAAAATGAAAATTAAAATGAAAATTAAAAAATGGCCAATTCTTGTTTCGCTCGGAATTTTAAGGGAAATGAATTTGGACTGGTTGACTGCTAATTTAATAGGAGTAAATTCAGGCCGGGTATTTTTCATTTTTATTTTAACGAGCCTCTTACCTTTGGTGCATGAAAAATTTGCTGCCCAGTAAATTTAAGGATATCAAAGTGCCAGCATTGCTGAAAGATGCCCTGAAGCGTCAGGAAAAATTGCTGCCCGATTCGGTGCCAAAAGCAGCGGCCCAATTGCCATTGCCGGGCACGCCATTTGAACACTATCGGAGAAATAAACTCATTCAGTTGTTAGACTTTAACCGCTACGTTGGCGGCCGGTCAGTGCTGGAAGTCGGGTGTGGAATCGGTGATTTGTTGAAAGAGATGAGCAAATATGGGCCGAAGGAATTGTACGGGGTGGATGGTTCTAAGGAGGCACTCGATTTTGCCAAACAGTACCTTGAGGGGATTGATGTTGACCTTACGTTGGCCGATGCCCGTCGGCTGCCATTTCCCGACAAGTCGTTTGATGTGGTCATGGTCATGTTCGAACTCCAACATATTCCAGATGAAAAATCGGTTCAGCGAGTCGTCAATGAAGCCACAAGAGTGGCCCGGCAGTGGGTTATTTTGGTAGAAGAAACGGCCCCTAATGCGTATGTGTTGGGAAACGTCATCCGCCGTCCGATCAGCTATTATAAAGAGGCATTTAAAAAAGCGAACGAAAAGACGGAAGTGCTCCGTGATAGTAAAGACCGGATCTACCATTTGCGTAAAAGTGATTACCTGCACGTGAATGCCAGCCGATATATTTTCACGGGCACTAGCAATCCTTGGCACTGGATCAGATGGGTCTTCAGCCCGTTGTTGTATTTGATGGGGTTTCCCTCCTCCTATATGCAATTGCCCACATCCTCGGCTGATTTGCCCAATTCCAAAATAGCCATGACTTTGCAGAAATGGTCGCTTCCTTTTACGGAGAGCTTGGATAATATTTATCGGGCCAATGACGGGATTACGGTGATGTGGTTTGAGCGGGAGCGGTTGTTCCGGCGGGGGTGAGTGATTTTGCGAACGATCTGGGTCTCAGACCTCCAAGTCCTAATTTTTTAATACGTCAAAACAACACAACGAACCCATTACGCAGTCAATTTATTTACATTAAAACAGCTCAAAAACTTTCCCTACATTAGCCGCTGATTCAACAAAATGATGAACCGACATGTGGCCTTTTTCCTTACTGATACTACTCGCTGCCTTTTGGTGGAACCCGTCCATTTCACAAGAAATATCACTGGATTATTACTTGCCCAAAACTTTTTATGATCCTTCCATCCCGACCCCTTCATCCGTATTTGGCCATGAAGTAGGGGAGTGGCACCTGAGCCACGACAAGCTGTTGATGTATTATGAAAAACTGACGGCTGCTTCGGATAAAATCACCTGGTTTGAGTATGGTCGGTCGCATGAAAACAGGCCGTTAATTTACTTGGTAATCACGTCAGCGGAAAACCAGCGAAACCTGCAAACGATTCAAAATCAACATCTTGCATTGTGTGACCCGGGCCAATCCAGTAAATTAAAAATAGAAGACATGCCGCTAGTGCTGTACCAGGGGTTCAGCATTCATGGCAATGAACCAAGCGGGGCCAATGCGGCGTCGTTGGTAGCCTACCATTTGGCGGCAGCCCAAAATGATGATGTAAATGAGCTATTGGATAAAACGGTTATCTTGTTTGATCCTTGCTTTAACCCGGATGGTTTCCACCGTTTCTCCACCTGGGCCAATATGCACAAAAACGTCCATTTGACTGCCGACAACGCCGATCGGGAATACGATGAGGTATGGCCAGGTGGCCGTACCAACCATTACTGGTTCGATCTGAACCGGGACTGGTTGCCGGGACAACAACCGGAGAGCAGAGGCCGCATCGCCAATTTCCAAAACTGGCGGCCCAACATCCTGACCGATCACCACGAAATGGGTACTAACGCTACCTTCTTTTTCATGCCCGGCATCCAGAGCCGCATCAACCCGGTGACGCCGAAAATGAACCAGGAACTGACTTTCAAAATAGGTGAGTACCATGCCAAGGCGCTGGACGAAATCGGATCGCTTTATTATACCGAAGAGAGCTACGATGATTTTTATTATGGGAAAGGTTCGACCTACCCAGATGCACAGGGGTGTATCGGGATTTTGTTTGAGCAGGCCAGTAGCAGGGGGCATTTACAGGAGACCGAAAATGGGGAGCTGACTTTTCCTTTTACCATTAGAAACCAAGTGCGCACGGCTCTTTCCACGCAAGCTGCTGCAGTCGGGTTACGTGCCGATTTGCTGACCTTTCAACGTGATTTTTACAAAAATGCGATGGACGAGGCTCGGCAGGACAACCGCAAAGCGTTCATCGTTGGGGAAAAATATGATGCTGCTCGATTGGCAAAATTTACCGAAATGATGCATCGCCAAAAAGTGGAAATGTATGAGGTGTCCGATGATGTGACTGTAAATGGGGTAGATTTTGAAAAAGGAAAATCAATCATCATTCCATTGGAGCAGCCGCAGTACAAATTGATTCTGGGCATGTTCCAGCGGATGACAACATTCACTGATAGCATCTTTTATGATGTGAGTGCCTGGACATTGCCGTTGGCTTTTAATTTGGAATATGCAGAAATGGGCGGTGCTTTTTCCAAGAAAATTTTAGGTGAAAAAATCTCAGAAGCACAGGTGCCCGCAGGAAAAGTTATCGGTCAGGCTAACGACTATGCTTTTGCCTTTAACTGGGACGGCTACTATGCTCCGGCAGCGCTTTATCATTTGCAAAAAAATGGCATAATCACCAAGGTCGCCTCCAAACCTTTTTTAGGAAAAACGGCCAGAGGAGAACGTCCGTTCAACTACGGAGCCATCGTCGTCCCAGCCCAAATCCAGCAGAAAGAACCCGCAGAATTGTATGCTATTTTGCAAAAAGCCGCAGAACTTGGAGCAGTGGAAATACACGGGCTAACCTCGGGTCTGACATCTGCTGGGATTGATCTCGGCAGCCGAAATATGGAAGTCTTGAAGCTGCCCAAAGTCATGTTGCTGGTAGGCGAGGGCGTCAATAGCTACGATGCTGGCGAAATCTGGCATTTGCTGGACACCCGTTATAACCTGCCAGTAACGAAGGTGGATGTTAACAATATTTCAAATTCAACACTCGACCGATTCAATGTTATCATCATGCCCAGCGGCAATTATGGTAGCTTGGACACGGAGATGATGCGCAATTGGATTCGGGAGGGAGGTGTTTTGATTGCTTGTGAAAATGCCGTCAATTGGGTCGAAGGTAGAAAATTGGCCAATTTAAAATTCAAACCCAATCCAGTTGATAAACGGATAAAAGGACGCGGGGCATACATCAATTCTCAGAACGATCAGGCCGCGCTGAATCTGTCCGGGGCCATCTTCGAAGCAGAACTCGACCTGACCCATCCGATTGCGTACGGTTATCGACGGGACAAGCTGCCTGTTTTCCGTAGTTCCAACAAATTTATCGAACCTGTGGAAAATGCCTACGCCATGCCGCTGGCCTATTCCAATAAGCCATTAATGGCTGGTTATATGCACAGAAATTTTGTCCAGACCGCTCCCAATAGTGCAGGCATTATCGTCGGTGGGCAAGGGAGAGGAAAAGTGATTTTGATCCAAGACAATGTGAATTTCCGGGCATTCTGGTATGGCACGAGCAAGTTGTTGGCCAACGCTATCTTTTTCGGCCACACCATTTCTGCCCAGACGTTGGAAAGATGAATTGTTTCATAGTTCCATTGTTGCATTGTTTCATTGAAAACCATGAATCAATGGAACAGTGAAACCATGAATCAATGAAACCATGAATATTCAAATTAACTTATACTAATTGTATGATAGCGTAAGCAGTTGATTAGATAGCTTTTTGAAATGAGGGATAGGCCTTATTTGAAAAAAAAAGATTTGAAAGGGGTTGTTTATCTGCAACAGCCTTCTATCTTTGGCGCTGCATTACCACAAACCAGTACCACTGTTAATGAACACAAAGAAACACCTTCCCCTGAACGGCACTCAGGTGGAACGAGCCACACAGATTTTCCGTGCGTATAAGCACCCCTATCGTTATGAAATCATCAACTTGCTTTTAGGTCATGGAGAATTGACCGAAGCAGAGTTGACTTCTTACCTCAATAAGGACGAGTCCTACGTTGCAGAACAATTGGGCATCCTCACCGCCACGGGGCTGGTGTTGACCGGATATTCTGAAAAAGGATCTGTATTTTACGCAAATGAGGAAATACTGATTCGGATGCGGGACAGCGTGCGGAATTTGGCCTAAATAAAAATAGGCTGTGTGAGAAAATGACATCTATAAGGAAACATTCCCTATAGATGTCATTTTTTTGTAGTAGGGTTTAAGGTTTTTTTGAAAATCTAACCCCCGAAATCAACAGTTCAAAGCCCCGCAAACGCTCAACGTTTGTCCAGAAACATAAGTGGAAAGCGAAGAGCCAAGGAAAACGCAGGCGTCTGCCACTTCTTCCCCTTTTCCAAACCGCTTCAACGGAATATTGGCCAAATAGCCGCTTTTCACCTTTTCATCCAAACTGTCGGTCATTTCCGTTTCGATAAATCCAGGGGCAATGGCGTTGCAGCGGATGCCCCGTGAACCGATCTCCTTGGCGATGGATTTGGTGAAACCAAAAACCCCTGCTTTTGAAGCTGCGTAATTGGCCTGCCCAGCATTGCCAGTCATCCCTACAATCGAACTGATATTAATGATCGAACCACTGCGAGCCCGCATCATCGGCTTGATGACGTGTTTGGTGAGATTGAAAAGGGATTTCAAATTGGTGTTGATTACCTGATCCCATTGCTCTTCCGTCATGCGGAGCATCAAGTTGTCCCGTGTGATGCCAGCGTTATTGACGAGGACGTCGATTTGCCCAAAATCTGCAACGACTTGATTGACCAGCTCCTCTGCTTGTCCATAATTGCTGGCATCCGACCGATAAGCTTTAACTGATACGCCGTGGTTCGAAGCCGTCTCGGCGGCAAGTGCGTTGGCCTTTTCCTCCGATGATAAATAAGTGAAGGCAACATTTGCCCCTTCTTGGGCGAAGCGTTGTACGATAGCTGCCCCAATACCGCGAGATCCGCCAGTGATCAAAGCTGTTTTTCCTTGTAGTAAGCTCATGTTTTTGCTTTTAGCTGTTGGCTATTAAATGGTAGTCTACCACCAATTAAGTTATGCCAAGATAAATTTTCATTTGTCGCGGCGAAGTTAATCAACTCACTTAATTCACTCAAACCTCTACCTGCAACCCATCGAAAGCAATGGCAACGTTTGGAGGGAGCAATTTGGATACCTCTACGTGCAAACCCATGGTATGGCTGAGATGGGTCAGGTATGCTTGATCTGGTTCGAGTTCGGCGATTAGGTCAAGGGCTTGGTTGAGGTTGAGGTGGGAGTGGTGCTCTTGGTGGTGCAACGCATTTAAAACCAGTACTTTAGAATTTTTCGCCTTTTCTTTTTCGGTTGCAGAAATAGTTTTTACATCGGTCAAATAGGTGAAACCTCCGATCCTGAAACCCAAAACAGGGAGGCCACCGTGCCTTACTTCAATTGGTGTGATCGGGATACCTTCTACCTCAAAATTATTTTCAGGTGCAATAGTCATCAGTTTAACCATGGGCGAACCGGGGTATGGGTTTTCGCTAAAAATATAACTGAAGCGCTTTTTCAATTGATCCTGCACCCGTTGGGTAGCATAAACTGGCATGTCCCGCCAATATTTAAAATTAAAAGGCCGCACATCGTCCAAGCCTACAATGTGGTCGTTGTGCTCGTGGGTCAATAAAATGGCATGCAGGTCATTCAACCCGGCCCGTAGCAATTGCTGCCTGAAATCAGGGCCACAATCAATCACGATTGCCCGGTCGGTAGTTTCTACTAAAACAGAGGTGCGAAGTCGTTGGTCTTTAGGGTTGGCGGAAATACAGACTTTGCATGTGCACCCAATCACCGGGATGCCCTGCGAGGTGCCAGTGCCCAAAAAAGTAATGAGGAGTTTTTTGTTAAATACCAAAATCTGGTGGTCGTTTTCGCAAAGGTAAGTAAGAGGGTAATAAAAAAACGGAGGGAGTTGTGCGCCGCCTGGCGCACAACTCCCTCCGTTTTTTTTAGAAATATTGTTGATACTTAAATTTTCAGGAAAATTGTTTTAACCATTTCAAAATATCATCATACACCTCGTCCCGGTTCGTTTCGTTCAGCATCTCGTGCCGTCCGTTTTCATAAAGCTTGCAGCTAACGTTTTGGATGCCAGCTACCTGGTATTTTTTAAAAACTTCTTCCACCCCCTTGCCCTTGTCGCCGACAGGGTCCAACGCTCCAGCGAATAAATAAATGGGCAGCTGTTTGGGTGTATTTTGAAAGGTTTCCTTTTTGTTGATCAGGTTTATACCACGCAATAAATCGATGAAAAAACCTGTAGTGAAAACAGTGCCGCAGGTAGGGTCAGCGACGTATTTGTCGACCTCTTTTTCATCTTTGCTCAACCAGTCATGGCCAGTCCGGTTGGGTTTGAATTCGCGGTTGAATTGGCCAAAGGAAAGGGTATCGAGCAACGGGCTTGGCTTTTTTCGCCCCTTAAAAAAGGATTCAATTTTAGCGATCAACAACCCAATTTTACCCAAAAAGCCGGGATCACCCCCAGTGCCAGATAGGATCGCACCGTTCAACTCATTGCCAAATTTTGCAATAAAATTTCTGCTCAAAAACGAGCCCATGCTGTGCCCAAAAAGGAAATAGGGCCGACCGGGGTATTGAGCCTTGGCAAGCTCCTGCAAAGAGCGCATATCCTGCACTGCTTTTCCCCAAAAATCGCCGTCTTCTTTATAGCCAATTTCTTCTTGGCTGCCTGCTGTTTTCCCATGTCCCCGATGGTCGTTGGCAAAGACCGCAAATCCGTTTTTGACTAAAAAAGTGGCGAAACGGTCATATCGTTGGGCATGCTCAGCCATACCGTGAGCGATCTGCACAATGGCTTTGACTGCGCTGTTTTCAGTAGGCGCCCATTCGTAGTAAACGATCGTTTTTCCATCCCTCGCCTGAAATGATTTTTCTTGATAGGCCATGTCGGTAAATTATTTCCAAAAGGTGCGAAATCTTAAAGACAACACTCTTTTTGGACTGTTTTGCTTAACACTAAGTAAGGAACAAACATAATTGAATTCTGGTAAATAAGGGCGTAAATTGACAATTTTAGAAATAAAAAACCCTGTTTTGTCAATTTTGTAAAATTTAGTTTGGAATAAAAAATATAAACACTTTACTTTGAGTTCAGTTATGGCAGCAGTACTTACCAAAGATACCGTCAAAGAGGATGACATCATCCGGGCCGCTGAGAAAGTCTTTTTCTCGCTGGGTTTTGGCAATGCGAAAATGGAAGACATTGCCAAGGAAGCAGGGTACAGCAAGGTGACGGTGTATTCCTATTTTGGCAGTAAAGAGAACCTTTACATGGCGCTGACCCACAAGGCGATGCAACATTTGATCAACGGCATGTACGACAGCCTTGATAAACTAAAAGGCCAATCGGGACTCGAATCTTTCATGGCCATGTCAGAGAATTTCCTCCAGTTTTGTGTTGCCCACCGCCATTACGTCGACCTGATGTTAAATTACCTATCTATCGTCCGCATGACGGTCGCTGGTGATAAGTTGGATAAGATTTCACAGGCAATGCAGGACAGTATTTATTACCGGAAAATACGTGGGATCCAGAACGTAACAATCGACTTGACAGTGGAGGAAATCAAGCGTGGCCAACAAGACGGGAGCATACTGTCCCAAAAATCCCCTTGGCTCATCCATCATGCAATGTGGTCGATGATCACCGGGTATGCCAAAGTGAATTACCAACCTTCCGCTTCAGAGTTCATAAATGCGGATAACAACGAATGGAAAAAACTTCTGATCGACACGATCAAGAGCATTTGTTTGGATAAAATATAGTGATTAGAGATCAGTGGATTAGTGATTAGTTGTATCAGCGCTGATTATCTAATCACTAATCAACTAATCACTAACCACCTAACTATGAAAGCGATTGTTTGCAAAGAATACGGTCCGCCTTCCTCCCTCGTTTTGGAGGATTTGCCGGAACTGGTGCCTAGCCCCAAAGAGGTGCTGGTAAAAATAAAAGCCGCCAGCGTCAATTTTCCTGACACCTTGATTATCAGGGGCTTATATCAATTTAAGCCCGAACTGCCTTTCACTCCCGGTAGTGATATTGCAGGTGTAGTAGAAGCAGTGGGCGAGGGCGTCAAGCATGTCAAACCGGGTGATGAAGTTTTCGGGATGGTGATGACCGGGGCTTTTGCCGAAAAGGTGATCGTGCCTGCCAAGATGTGTTTTCCACAACCGCCTGGCATGCCCGCAAAAGTTGCTGCCTCTTTCATGATGGCCTATGGCACTTCCCATCATGCTTTGAAAGACCGGGCAAAATTGAAAGAAGGGGAAACCCTGCTCGTCCTTGGAGCTTCCGGCGGCGTCGGTCTGGCCGCCGTGGAACTTGGTAAGCTTATGGGCGCAAAAGTAATCGCTGCTGCCTCAACGGATGAAAAATTGGAGCTCTGCCGGCAATACGGTGTGGATGAAACCATCAACTACACTACCGAAGACCTGAAAGCCAAAGTGAAAGAATTGACGGATGGCAAAGGCGCTGATGTCATTTACGATCCCGTTGGGGGTAAATATTCGGAGCCCGCCCTGCGGGCCATTGCGTGGGAGGGGCGCTATTTGGTTGTAGGTTTTGCCGCAGGCGATATTCCAAAAATCCCGCTCAACCTTGCCCTATTGAAAGGTTGCCAAATCGTTGGGGTGTTCTGGGGATCATTTGCGATGCGCTCGCCCAATGATAACATGGCTAATACCATTGAATTGATACAGTGGTATGCGCAGGGGAAATTGAAGCCACATATCCATGCGACCTATCCTTTGGCGGAGACGCCTAAGGCGTTGGAGGCAATGATGAATAGGGAGGTAAGGGGGAAAGTGGTGATTGAGATTTTATGAATATAGATTATAAGAAAATCAATATTGACCGTAAAAAAATAGAAAATATGGGAGTAGCTATTTGGATGAAAACTGAAAAAAGTGAATTAGAGGAATTATACAGTGAGCTTTATGGAAGTCATTCTTTAAGTAGAAACTTTCAAGGTTTAGCATCAAGTGCCTTTTTGCCTATTTCTTATGTAAATGAAGAATATAATATTGATTTGTCTTTTTTAGGAATTACAAACGATACAGGACCTGATGATGATTTGGTAGAAAGTTATAAGGATTACGTTGAATGGCAATTGAGTGAGTTAACATCTGAGGCTGAGAAAGAAGCTTTGAAGAAAGAAGCAGAAAAAGAAATAATTCGAAAGACTAAAATGCGAGAATATGAAGCGGAACACAATTGGGCTGAAATCGAAAAATGTAAAAAAATCATTAATGAATTTATTGAAAAAATAAATAGTAATCCCGGGAAATTCAAAAAACTGTTGCCAGCTAATGAATATATAAAATACTATGATTTTGAAAACGATTTAGGAGACTATCCCAACTTAATAACAGATTTAAAAAAGCTTCTTCATTTTTTAGAATTCGCAGAAAAGAATGGGGCAAAAAAATTCGCTTTTTGTTACATGTAAAAAAAGAACTTGAAAAATGACTGAGAAGTTATTTTTTAAATGCAAATAAAAATCACCATAAAATGCCACAAAAATACATCGACATCGACACCATCAAATTCCAACTCAACCAAACGCATGACTTGGAATCATTGCTGACCACCGACTACTATAGCCACCACGACATGGAGAGCCTCAACCTTTACATGGAGTCCATCAAGGATTTTTCTGATAAGGAACTCTTCCCATGTTTTGTCGAAATGGACACTAAGCCCGCCCATTACAAGGACGGTGGGATTCTCGTCCATCCTGCCGTAGAAACCATCATGAAAAAAGGTGGTGAAATGGGCATCATCGCTGCAACTGCCAAGCTGGAAGACAACGGGTTGCAAATGCCCCTGATCGTCCACACTGCTGCTTATGCCATCATGGAAGCAGCCAACAACCACCTGCCCGGCTATCCCGGATTGACGATGGGGGCGGCAGATTTGATCCTCGAATTTGCCAACGAGGAATTAAAGGAAAAATACGCCGCCCGCATGCTCACGGGCGAGTGGGGCGGAACGATGTGCCTCACAGAGCCCCAGGCAGGTAGTTCCCTTTCCGATGTGGCGACCACTGCTTTTCCGCAAGCCGATGGCAGCTTCAAATTAAAAGGTCAGAAAATATTTATCTCCGGTGGCGACCACCAGTATTCCGACAATTTTGTCCACCTCGTACTGGCCCGGATCGAAGGCGCCCCTGCTGGGACAAAAGGAATTTCCCTATTTGTCGTACCAAAAAACAGGCTCAAAGAAGACGGTTCGCTGGAATTCAACGATGTCGTGACGGCGGGCGATTTCCAAAAAATGGGACAACGGGGCTACTGTACCAGTCACTTGATTTTTGGGGAAAGTGACGACTGTCGAGGTTGGCTGGTCGGTGAGCCGAATCTGGGTTTGAAATACATGTTCCTGATGATGAACGGCGCCCGGATTGCTGTTGGTCGGGGTGCTGCGGCCATTGCGATGGCCGCTTATCAGGCCTCTTTGGAATATGCCAATGAGCGCCCGCAAGGCCGTAAAATAGAGTCGTCCGGTAAGAAAAATGTGAATGAGGAACAAACGCTAATCATCAACCATCCCGATGTGCGGCGCATGCTGTTGCTGCAAAAATCATTATCGGAAGCGGCCATGAGCATTGTTTTACAAGGCGCTTATTATGCCGATAAAATGCTGTCCGCTACGGACGGTGCCGAGAAAGAAAAATACCATTTATTGCTGGAAATGATGACCCCCATGGTCAAAACCTACCCATCCGAAAAAGGGGTGGAGTCGATCAGCAATAGTTTGCAAGTGCTTGGTGGCTATGGTTTTTGCTCGGAATATGTATTGCAACAATACTACCGGGACATCCGCATTTTCCCTATTTACGAAGGAACGACAGGCATTCAGTCGCTTGATTTGCTGGGCCGCAAAATGATGATGAAAGGGGGAAAAGGTGCTCACCTGCTGGCACAGGAAATCAATACCGCCATCCAATCTGCTCTAACTTTTGACGAACTGAAACCCTATGCAAAAACGCTTGGTGCTAACCTCAAACGCATTGCGGAAGTGATGGAATTCCTGGGCGGCTTTGCCATGAAAGGCGACTTTGAACGCTTCATCGCCGATGCGACGATCTACATGGATTTCATGAGCACCATCGTTGCAGGTTGGCAATGGCTAAAAATGGCCACCGCTGCCAAACAGGCCTTGGTGACAGGCGATTCGACCTATGACGCCACGTTTTATGAATCAAAAATCCACACCATGAAATTTTTCTTCAAATATGAAATGCGCAGAACGCAAAACTTGGCGGACATACTGATGGATGAGGAGGTGCTGACGATTGCGAAAGGGGAGGAAATCATCGTTTGATGAAAGAGGGAAAATGAATAATACCGATTGAGGCTGACTTAATGGATGTGAAATTAATTTTCGACGCTGATTTTTATGATAGATATGATTCTTTTTGTCATAAAAATCAGCGTCAAAAAGACTTTTGAGACAGGGTTAATTTAACACAAACTTCGCCGTCAACAGTCCCTCTTTTATTTTGTTTAAAAAGTCAAACCATCTCTTTAATTTAACGGCGAAAAACATCATCTAAACTAAAATGGTAATGACATGAAACCCACTAGACTCTTTGACTACGTTTATTTTCAGAAAACAAACCACCCATTGGAAAAATCGATGGGCCGCCGGGGGGCGGATGGAAAATGGATTTTTTACAGTACCGCTGAAATGATCGACTTGGCGGAAAGGGCCGCCTCCGGCCTGTTGGATTTGGGCCTCCAGAAAGGGGACCGCATCGCAATCGCTGCCTATAAAAACCGGCCGGAATGGGTCATCATGGATTTGGCGGCACAAATGGCGGGAATGGTTTCAGTACCATTGTACCCGACCATCAGCCCCCGGGAATATGAATTTATTTTAAATGATTCTCAATGTAAATTGGCGTTTTGCGGGGCATTGGATTTATATGATAAATTAAAAAAAGCGCAACCGAATTCGCCCTCCTTACAAGAGGTTTATAAATTCGATAAAGAGGAAGGAAAACCATATTGGCAATCTATTTTTTCCGAAAAAAATAAAGACCAAGTTGAAAAAATAAAAGCGGCAATTCAACCGGATGATTTAGCCACTATTATTTACACCTCAGGTACCACCGGCAATCCAAAAGGTGTGATGTTAACGCACCGGAACATTGTCCATGTCATTAATGAAACATCAGCCATGATGCCCATTAATTCGGGTGACAATGTGCTCAGCTTCCTACCGATGTGCCATATTTTTGAAAGGGCCGCCGCCTATTGTTATTTAAATAAATCTGTTTCTGTTTATTTTACTGGAACGGATAATTTATCTGGTCCGAGTGGAGATTTAATGGAAGTAAAACCCGCCTTTTTTACCACTGTTCCAAGGTTATTAGAAAAAGTATATGAGGCCATTTATAATAAAGGTTTGCAATTAACCGGAATTAAAAAGAAACTCTTTTTCTGGGCTTTATCGCTCGCAGATAATTACGATATAGAAAAAGGTCAAAGCGGTATTAATTGGAAAATTGCGGATAAATTAATTTTTAGTAAATGGAGGGAAGCATTGGGCGGAAATGTTCGTGGAATTGTAACGGGAGCTGCGCCTTGTCCAGTAAAAATAATGCAGGTATTCAATGCCGCTGGAATTCCCGTTCGAGAGGGTTATGGACTTACCGAAACATCACCAACTTTAACCGTCAATACTTATGATAAAGCAGGCGCTAAATTAGGAACGGTAGGCCCTGTCATTAATGGTGTTGAAATTAAAATTGATTCGTCTGACGGCGATTACCGGGAAGGGGAAGGCGAGATATTAGCGCACGGTCCGAATATAATGTTAGGTTACTATAATAATGATGAGGCCAATGAAAAAGTGTTTAAGGAAATTGACGGAAAACGCTGGTTTTGCACGGGTGATATTGGAAAATTTGTTTCCGGACCGGGAGGGAATAAATTCCTAAAAATTACCGATCGCAAAAAAGAATTATTAAAAACATCGGGCGGTAAATATGTCGCTCCGGCACCAATCGAAGGCCGCATGAAAGAGGATTTTTTAATTGAACAGATGATGGTGGTTGGCGACAAACAAAAATTTGTTTCGGCATTAATTGTTCCGTCAGAAGAAGCTTTGAAAAATTGGTGTAAAGAAAACAATGTGGAGTGGACGAGTTTGGAAAATATTTGCCAACACGAAAAAGTCTGCAAATGCTACCAAGAGATTATCAATAAATATAATCCAGATTTTAGCCACATCGAACAAGTCAAAAAATTCACCCTCATTTCCAAGCCGTGGCTGCCCAACCATCCCGATGGTGCGGATGCTGAATTGACGCCAACGCTGAAATTAAAACGCCGGGTAATTTCCGAAAAATTTAAATCGGAAATAGATAAGATGTATGATGTATAATTAACTGGTATTTCGGTGTATCGGTATTTTGGTATTCCGGTAAAATGGAATGTCAAAATACCGATATCCTAATGATTTGACGAAACCTTACAACCAAAGAATATGGGTGATTTCAAAAAGCTGCGAGTTTGGCAATTGGCAAAAGATTTAGCAGTTGATATTTATAAATTGACAATTGAAAGCGAAAATCTTTCAAAAGATTTCAGGCTAAAAAGTCAAATGTCAGCTGCGGCTGTATCTATTTCATCCAATATTGCTGAAGGAGATGAATTGGATAGTAATAAACAAAGTATCCGACATTTTTATTTCGCAAAAGGCTCAACAGCAGAGTTATTAACTCAAATTATAATTGCTGCTGAAATCAATTATATTGAAAAATAAAAGCTAATCAATTAATTGATAAATGTGAATATATTTCAAGCATGTTGAATAAATTAATAATTGCAAGAAAAAAAAGGAATAAAGGTAATGGGAGTAATGGAAATTCGCACTGATGACAAACCGTTAAACCTGTAAACCAATAAACCGTTGCACCGAAAAAATGACTTTCAAAAACATAACCGAATTCAAAGAAAAAGAAGGCCAAGAATTGCCACCTTCCCAATGGCTGCAAGTCACCCAAAAAATGGTGGATGATTTTTCGGCAGCCACCCAAGATTATCAATGGATTCACACCGATGTGGAACGGGCCAAAAAAGAATCACCTTTTGGTGGGACAATTGCCCACGGCTTTTTTTCCGTGTCTATGTTTTCCAAATTTATCATGGATAATGTGCAAGTGCAGACCGCAAAAATGGGTGTGAATTATGGGTTGGAAAAAGTTCGTTTTCCGCACCCTGTTCCGGTCGGCAGTGAAATCCGGTTATTGACCAAAGTTGCCAAAATCGAAGACTACGGTGACACGGGTGTAAAAATATTTTGGGACTGTGTTTTGGAAATAAAAGACATAAAAAAACCTGCCTGTGTAGGGACTTTTATTTCGTTGTTATTTGAATGAGAATAATAGAATGGTTGGATGGTTAGATGGTTCTTTTCCATCTAACCATCTAACTATACAACCATCCAACCATCAATATAAATGTCTAAAACAGCCAATTTTAATTTAAAAAATAAAGTCGCCATTATTACTGGATCCAGCAAAGGCATTGGTGAATATATGGCAAGAGCGATGGCCGAAAACGGCGCCCAAGTCGTCATCAGCAGCCGCAAGCAAGATGCCTGTGATGAGGTGGTCGAACAATTCAAAAAGGACGGTTTGGAAGCAATCGGCATTGCCTGCCACGTAGGCGATGAAGAGCAACGAAAAAAATTAGTGGAAAAAACCGTGGAGCATTTTGGCGGCGTGGATATATTGATAAATAATGCTGGAATTAATCCACATTTTGGGCCGATAGAAAGTGCGCCTGAATCAGCATTTGATAAATTAATGGAGGTAAATGTAAAAGCGATTTGGTCCTTATCGAATTTATGCTTACCGGAAATGCAAAAAAGGGGCGGCGGCTCTATTATTAATATTTCCTCAGTGGAAGGCATTCATCCCGGCTTTGGTTTGGGCTTGTATAGTGTCAGTAAAGCGGCGGTCATTATGTTGTCAAAAAACCAGGCAAAAGAATGGGGGAAGCATGGAGTCCGGGTTAATGCCATTTGTCCAGGATTGGTTAAAACAAAATTGAGCGAGGGCCTTTGGACAAATGAAAAATTAATGGCCAAAATGGAAAAAATGCTGCCGAGTGGCCGCATGGCTATGCCAGAGGAAATGAGTGGTTTGGCGGTTTTATTAGCCTCCAATGCGGGGTCGTATATGACGGGCGGGGTTTATGTGAATGATGGCGGGTATTTGATTGCGGGGTGATTAATTTAAACACATAGACATATAGAAGTTATTGTTGCTAAAATTGTTTTTTCTGTACGTTCTATGTGTCTATGCGTTTTAAAAAAATAAAAATGAACTTCGAATACACAGAAAAATCAATTGAACTCCAGAATAAATTAAAATCCTTCATGGATGCCCACATTTATCCTTATGAAAAAGAATATATGGAGTGGGTGATGGATCCCAAAAATATTTGGCAGCGTTGGCCAAGAATGGAGGACTTAAAAGAACTGGCCAAAGCCAATGGTTTGTGGAATTTATTCTTGCCAAAAAGTTATGGTGAGCTCAGTCCTGGTCTCACTAATCTGGAATACGCACCACTAGCGGAACAGATGGGAAAAGTTCGATGGGCATCCGAAGTATTTAATTGCTCCGCCCCAGATACAGGTAATATGGAAGTGCTGGCCAAATACGGATCGCCAGAGCAGCAGGAGCGCTGGCTACAATCCTTGATGAACGGCGAAATCCGTTCTGCCTTCCTCATGACCGAGCCCGACGTAGCCTCCTCCGACGCCACGAATATCGAAACATCGATCGTGCGGGACGGCGACGAATATGTCATCAATGGCCGCAAATGGTGGTCTTCTGGGGCGATGGATCCGCACTGTAAAATCACCATAGTGATGGGCAAAACGGATCCTGAAGCACAGCGTCATATCCAGCAAAGTATGATCCTCGTACCGATGGATACACCCGGCCTGACGATCGTAAGACCCCTTACATTGCTGGGATACAACGACACGCCGGAGGGGCACGCTGAAATTTTATTGGATAATGTCCGGGTACCCAAAGAGAACCTTTTGTTGGGCGAGGGTAGGGGGTTTGAGATAGCGCAGGGGCGCCTTGGGCCAGGCCGCATTCATCACTGTATGCGGTTGATCGGTATGGCTCAACGCTCATTAGAATTGATGTGCCGACGGGTCGCCGAACGGGTCGCTTTCGGAAGGGCCATCAAAGATTTTAGCAGCATCCGGCAGGACATTGCCAGGTCTCGTTGCGAAATCGAACAAGCCCGTTTACTCACCTTATCTGCTGCCGATAAAATGGATAAGTTTGGGACAAAAGGTGCCATGGATTTAATTGCCATGATAAAAATAGTTGCCCCCATGATGACCCAAACCGTTGTCGACCGGGCCATTCAAGCACATGGCGGGATGGGGGTTTGCAGTGATGTGCCACTGGCTGGTTATTTTGCAGCGGCAAGAATGGTTCGTATTGCCGATGGGCCAGATGAAGTGCACATGTATCAGTTGGGGAGGAATACGGTGAAGCAAGTTTTAAATAATGACTAATGACTAATGACTAATGACTAATGACTAATGTAGAATGGGGCTGTTTTTCATTTTTCATTTTTTATTAAATTTATTATGCAGAAAGTTCGTAAGGGAGAAGAAATAAATACGGAACAATTAGCCGTTTTTCTTTTTCAAAACAATATTATTCAAAATATAGACAGCGAAATAAACGTCGTGCAATTTCCCGGTGGTTATTCTAATTTGACCTATGCGCTGGAAATTGAGGGAAAAGAATATGTGCTACGGCGACCCCCTTTCGGTGCGGTAAAAATAGGGCATGATATGGGCCGGGAATATAAAGTATTGTCAAAATTAAATCCGGTATTTCCCAAAGCTCCCCGGACATTTATTTATACCGAAAATATGGATGTAATTGGCGCTCCATTTTATATGATGGAAAAAGTGGAGGGCGAAATAATTCGCCCACATAATGCCAAGCAATTAAATATTTCGGAAAATGAATTCAAAACAATTGCTGGGGCATGGCTTGATACTTTTGTCGAATTGCATAATGTGGATTATAAATCGGCCGGATTGGAGGATTTGGGAAAGCCGGAAGGATATGTGGAGCGGCAAGTAATTAATTGGGGAAAGCAATATTTAAAAGCTGCAACTGACGATATTCCAACCGCTGAAAAAGTCATGTATTGGTTGCAAGAAAATCAACCCATAAAATATGATTCCACATTAATCCACAATGATTTTAAATACGACAATATTGTTTATGCGAAAAATGACTGGAGTAAAGTCATTGCCGTTTTGGATTGGGAAATGTGTACCCTTGGTGACCCATTGATGGATTTAGGGACTTCTTTAAGTTATTGGTTTACTGCCGATGACCCGCCGTGGTTGACCATTGGGCTGCCGATGACCACTGGTGAACCGGGAAATCCGTCCCGAATAGAAATCGTGGAATTATATGAAAAATTGAGTGGGCGAAAAGTGGATCATTTGGTTTTTTATTATGCTTATGGTTTATTTAAAATTGCGGTCATCGTCCAGCAAATTTATTATCGTTATAAAAAAGGATATACCACGGACGAACGTTTTGCACAATTAAATAAAGCAACGATGGCATTCATCAATACAGCGTGGCAAGCCATTCAAAAAAATCGGATTGTTGATTTGTATTGATCGGAATAACGGAAACCGATACACCGTCGCACCTAATTACCGTTGCACCGACTTTCATGAACTGGAAAATTATCAATTCGAAAACCGTCTTTAAAGATCAATGGATCAACGTTCGGTCGGACGAATGCGAATTGCCGAACGGGCAAATTATCCAACCTTATTATTTACTGGAATACCCTGATTTTGTTAATGCTTTGGCGATAACCAACGACAATAAAATCATTTTAAACCGGGAATATCGGCATGGCACACAGACCACTAAATTAGAGTTGCCAAGCGGCACAGTGGACAAAGGGGAAACACCACAAAATGCCATGAAAAGGGAATTGTTGGAGGAGACGGGTTATGTTTTTGAAAAAATTATTTTCACTGCCAAGGTAAGCCCCAACCCTGCCAACCACACGAATTTTGCCCATAGTTTTTTAGCCATTGGTGGGACAAAAATTGCTGAGCAAAAATTGGACATCAGCGAATTAATCGAAAATGTGTTGGTGCCGATGGAGGAATTTAAAAGGATGTTGGAAAATAACGAATTGGACAATGCCATGCACGTTGCATCTGCATATTATGGCTTGAAAAAATTAAATGAAATATAAACCAACACCTTCCGAAAGCCAGGGAATTAAATTCCCTGGCTTTCGGAAGGTGTTGAAAAATAAATAAATGGATTTTAAAAATAAAACAGTCGTTATCTCCGGGGCAGGTTCTGGGATTGGTCGTTCTACTGCTATTTTATTTGCAATGCAAGGCGCAAATGTTGTCGTTTCTGATATAAGTGAAAAAGGTGGAATCGAAACCGTTGAGTTAATTAAAAATAAAAACGGCTCAGCTATTTTTATAAAATGTAATGTCGCCAAATTTGCTGAGGTAGAAAATTTAATGAATAAAACAGTCGAGCATTTTGGCGCAATAGATATAGCGGTCAACAATGCGGGCATCGGCGGAAAATCATTGCAAAAAACCGCAGAACATCCTTTCGACGATTGGGACGAAGTGATCGCTGTCAACCAAACGGGGGTTTTTTATTGCATGAAATTAGAGATTCAACAAATGCTGAAACAAGGCCATGGAAATATAATTAATATCGCTTCCATTGCTGGCTTGCGTGGCCTCCCTAATAACTTGTCTTATGTTGCCAGTAAACACGCAGTGGTCGGCATGACAAAAACAGCAGCGCTGGAATATGCGAGAAAAAATATTAGGGTCAATGCTGTCTGCCCGGTTTTTACCCACTCCGCTTTATTTCAACAATTATTGGATTCAAAAGAAGGGTTGGACCAAAAATTAAAAATGGGCATCCCCATGTCCCGTTTTGGGCAACCGGAAGAAATTGGCGAAGCTATTTTATGGCTAACTTCCGATAAATCGAAATTTATTACTGGTCATGCATTGCCCGTGGATGGAGGCATGATGGCTTAAATAATGAATAATGACTAATGACTAATGGCTAATAAAAATGACATTGAATTGGGTGATGGTAAAATTGTTGATTGGATTGAAATTGATTTTCAAATTCAAAAACCATTTTCAGTTGATAAAATAGTAAAACCCATCATGCCATTTTTTGGATATTTGGAAACAGTTTGTGTGCATGAATGCTGTGGCGTGGATGCCTTTGATTTTAGTGAAAAATCTATTAGGGAAGCTGCTATAAATTTTGATGTGGATGGCCAACTTTTTTATTTTTTGGAAGTGTATGAAAAACTAAAGGCATTAAATGCTGAGGTGTTCGAGGTTACACGGATGAATTACAATTTTGCCAAAAATGTTTTTCTCGAATTACTGACACATATAATTGAAAGTTTAAAAAAAAATAAATGATGAACAAACAATTAATTTTTAAAAAACGCCCAATTGGGCTTCCGGAAAAAGATACCTGGGAACTGATCGAAACCGAAATTCCAACTCCCGGTGATGGCGAAATTCTGGTGGAACAATATTACATCTCCCTCGACCCGGCCATGCGTGGCTGGATGAACGATGCCAAATCATATATCCCGCCCGTGCAGATCGGTGAGGTCATGCGGGCAGGTGCTGCAGGAAAAGTCTTAAAATCGAACAACCCGAAATTCAAGGAAGGCGATTATGTGTATGGCTGGGGTGGGGTGCAGCAGTACTCCGTTTCCGATGGCCAAACATTTTACAAAGTGGATAAAAATTTGGTGCCGCTCCCCGTATATACTGGCACTTTGGGGATGCCGGGCATGACCGCTTATTTTGGAATATTAGAAGTGGGAAAAATAAAAGAGGGCGAAATTGTTTTGGTATCGGGTGCTGCCGGTGCGGTCGGGAGCATCGTTGGACAGATCGCTAAAATAAAAGGATGCACAGTCATCGGCATTGCTGGCGGTGCCGATAAGTGTAAATACCTGGTTGAAGAATTGGGTTTTGATGGTGCTATTGATTATAAAAATGAAAACATAAATGCCCGTTTAAGGGAGTTATGTCCAAAAGGAATTGATGTCTATTTTGATAATGTGGGTGGGGAAATTTTGGATGCAGCTTTAGCCCGATTGCGCCGACATGCACGGGTGGTCATTTGTGGTGCTAT
>JAWKLX010000041.1:0-84116 GCA_041392505.1 Saprospiraceae bacterium
TTACCTGATTTATCTAAGAAAATCAGGTAATCAGCTTAATCTGTGTGCAATCCGTTTTTGGCAAAGCCAAAAACACGTGTTAACCGCAACTCGAAACAATTATCTTAAACAACATCTGCCGTTTGCGGGTTAAGTCTTGCTGTTCAAAGAAACTATTTTAAAAAGTAGAATAAGCCACGTTCCTTTGTGGCGTAAAAATCAGCTATTATGAAAATCAAATTTATATTTTTCGCAGTGCTCATGGGTGTTGTCCTTTTTGCCAATGGCCTATTTGCCCAAAAAAACAGCATCGAAATCATTGGAAAAGTAGTGGACAGCCGTAGCCAGCAACCCGTTGAATTTGCAACAGTGATGGTCGCCGATAAAAGCACCCAACAGGTCATCACAGGGGTCACTACCGAAATGGACGGCTCGTTCAGTGTGCAGACTAATACATCCGATATTTATGTGGAAATCAGTTTTATCGGTTTCACCAGCAAAACAATTAATGATATTTCCGTGGTCAATGGAAAGGCTAATTTGGGGACTATTACCTTATCCGAAGATGCCGAAGTGCTGGACGAAGTCGTTGTGCGGGCAGAAAAATCAACGACGGAATTCAAACTAGACAAACGGGTTTTCAATGTCGGAAAAGACTTGAGCAGTACCGGGGCGAGTGCGTTGGAGGTGTTGAATAACGTACCTTCGGTAAATGTGAACATCGAAGGGCAAATTAGTTTGCGGGGCAGCACGGGTGTACAAATCCTCATCAATGGTAAGCCTTCCGTGATCGCCAGTGAAAGCGGCAACGCGTTGGGTACGATCACCGCTGATATGATCGAAAAAATTGAAGTCATCACCAACCCATCCGCCAAGTACGATGCCGAGGGCACTTCGGGCATCATCAATATTGTCATCAAAAAAGAAGATCGGAAAGGCATCAATGGTTCGGCCACTGTGAATGTGGGTACGCCGCACAACCACAGCGTGGGCCTGAGCCTGAACCGCCGCACCGAGAAGTTCAACTTGTTCAGTCAGTTGGGTGCTGGGTACAGGGAGTTGCCGCAGCAAACGAGGAACACCAACCGGGACCTGACCAACAACAGCACCATTTTCAGCGAAGGCACAGAATACCGGAACGAAGGGTTTTTCAACTTCATTTTGGGCACTGACTACCACATTAATCGGTATAATGTGCTGACCCTCTCCGGAAATTTCGCCTATGAAATTGAAGACCAGCCTTCCCGCACCAATTTCAGCATCCCTGATGAGACGGGCGCCATCGTTTCGGAATGGTATCGGACGGAAACCACCGATGCGACCAACCCCAAGTACCAATACGAGCTACAATACAAAAAGGAATTCCGGGATGATAAAGACCACACGCTGCTTTTCAGCGCGGTGGGGAATTTCTTTGGCAAAGACCAATCGTCGGAATTTGAAAACATCAACCTCGTTGGCAATAATGCTACCAGCAACCAGACCACCCGCACCAATTTCAAAGAGGCCAGAAATACTTTTAACCTGGATTACACGCATCCTCTTTCGGAAAAATGGACGCTTGAAACCGGGGCACAATATTTCCTGAATGATGTCAGCAACGACTTTGCAGTGAATGACCTAGAGAACGGCCAATGGGTGCAGAACGATAACTTGACCAATATTTTTGAATACAGCCAAAACGTGTTGGGCGTGTACGGGACAGGCGCTTATGAGGACGAAAAATGGGGCATCAAATTGGGCCTCCGCATGGAAAACACCGACCTCAACACCTTCCTCGTCAACACCAAAGAGACGAACAATAACAACTTCACCAACCTTTTCCCGACCCTGCACACCTCGTACAAACTGACGGATAAATTATCGGTGCAGGCGGGTTATTCCAAACGTATTTTCCGGCCGAGGCTGTGGGACCTGAACCCGTTTTTCAATATCCGCAACAACTTCAGTGTGCGCACCGGCAACCCAAATCTACTGCCTGAATTCACGGATTCTTACGAAGTGGCGAGCATCTATATTTTCGGAAAAACCTCCCTGAACTTCAGCGTTTATTACCGCTACACCACGGATGTGGTGGAGCGGGTTTCTACTTTTGAAAACAATGTCAGCACGACTATCCCTTTGAATATTGGCACCAACCGGGCAACGGGTCTCGAACTAAACGGCAAGTACGAAGCCACCAAATGGCTGTCCATCAATGGCGATTTCAACTACAATTATTTCAACCGCCAAGGATCGCTGGAGGCTACTTCCTTCGACTTCACCGCCGACCAATGGTCGACGAAAATGACCGCCAAACTCAAGCTGCCCGCCCAAATAGATTTTGAAGTGACGGGCCAATACCAATCAAAATACCAGACCGTACAAAGCCTAGTTTCTGACAACCTTTTTGCCGACCTCGGCGTGCGCAAAAAAATATTGAAAGGCAAGGGTGTTTTCAACCTGAGCGTCCGGGACATCTTCGCTTCCCGCATCCGAGAAAGCATCACCAATCAGGCGAATTTTTATTTATACAATTGGGGCCAACGTGGACGGTTCGTCACCTTCGGATTTAGTTATGGCTTTGGCAAAGGCGAGGCGATGGAGTTCTCCGGTCAGAAAAGGCATTTCTAAAAAATAGCCAAAAAATAGACTTTAAAGGGCTTTCTCATAAAAATAGAAATTGATTTAATTATCTAAATTGATTGATTTTTTCCGAAGAAAATGCAAAGGCATACGGGACATGATTTTTATCATCATCAAGGATGCGGGCAAGGAAATTGGGATTCTTTATTTTGCAGCCAATCATGAAACGGGAATTACCCCCCAATCCTTTAAGCTAAAAATATAAACCCATGAATGCAGCTACACTTTTGAAGAAATTCGACGACTTTAACGCTAACCTTTCCCAACGTTGGGGCATCCATTTGCTTCGTTACTCCTTGGCCATCATCTACATTTGGTTTGGCATTTTAAAACCATTTGGCGTCAGCCCCGCCAGCAATTTGGTGGAACATACAGTGGTCTGGTTTTCCCATGATTGGTTCGTGCCAGCACTGGGTGTTTGGGAAGTATTGATCGGCTTGGCGCTGCTGTTCCGGCCTACTGTCAGATTTGCCGTTTTGATGATCTATTTTCATTTGCCCTGTACGTTCCTTCCCTTCTTCATCTTTCCGGAGAGTGCCATGGCCCAACCAATTTTTGAACTGACCTTGGTTGGCCAATACATTATCAAAAACCTGACGCTGCTCGTTGCGGCCATCGTTATCGGCGGTTCACTCAAACAATCCGAAACGCAAAAGAAGACCATTCCCTATTCGAGGCCAGAAAAAAGGAAAAACCAAGCTTTGCAAAGAGAGGAATTGACGTTGGGTTGAGGGTTAAAATGAAATTTGGGATTTTCCTCATCATTTAAACGCCCCATCCGGCGGCGAAATAAAAATGCCCACTTCCAAGAAAGGAGAATTGGAAGGGTCTACCATAAATGATTGGGTATCAACTGATTTCGATTCAAAATCGGTGCTGAAGTTCATTTGAAAACCAGCCCGGACATTGGCCCAGACCCAAGGGACAATCTCCTGTTCCCAACGCAACAAAAACAACACCTCTGAATGGTTGAGGGCATAATCCAAGGCCCCACCAGACGCAGGTGTTACATCCATCCGGTAACTGTCGCTGGTGTATTCTGTGCCGATCAAAAAGATGGTTTTGCTGCTCATGTTGTACCGACCATAAACGTAGCCGGGGAAGGCAATCTCCAAACCCCATTCATTGATAAAAGTCCGGTTGTAAACCAAGAAAGGCAAAAGGTTCGTACGGCGGAAACTTTTGGAAAAATTGAGGCCAAAACCCCACTCAAAATCATCGTGTTTTTTGAGACCAAAAACACCCATCGCCTTGTAAATAGCGTACTTCTGATCGAAATTCAGGATGCCGTCATACGTGCCATTAGCCGTGTAACGGAAGCGAAAAGCGAGGTATTTTTTTTCGTCTAATGGCTTCGTCACGATGGCGCTGATGTTGCTGCTTTTCAAAGTGACCTTGTCCAAGCTTTGAAAAGTCTCGGGAAAGCTGACGCCAATATTGCTCATATTGAAAAACTCGCCCGTGTATTTATAGCCCATCAAGAATTTAAACCCCGACTTATTTAAAATCGGTGCTTTCAAATCTGCCTCAAATTTCGACCAGTTATCAAAATCGGTGTAGGGCCGTTCCACGTTGTTTTCCTCATCACCAAATGTGCCTTTGCCACGCGTGGTGTAGGCCAATTCCAGCCCCTTCGACCGGGACTTGTTCCTTACCCCAGGTTTGCAAAAACAACGGACGATCTGTCCACCGGGCGTACCAATATCCTCAGGGAAAAAGTCAGGTTTCAACTGCGCAAAAAGGGATTCATTTAAAATTATGAACAGGATTAGTAGTGTGTATTTCATTTAATTTAAATGATGGATGGTTAAATACTGTGTAATTTAAATTTGCATTAATTTTTCCCCTGCAAGTGGGCCGGACGATTCACCTCGCCTTGAGGCATGAGACTGCTCGGCCCAACGGGATTTTAAGGGGCGGCGTCGGTTCCGTAAACCGACGCCGCCCCTTAAAACCCCTTGAGGAGCACTTCCGGGCGTTGCCAAAAGAGCGACTTTTCCTACTCCGCATTTTTTAAACATACTTAAATTACACAGTATTTAATCACTTGGAAATTACTACCTCATTCGATCTTACAATGCAACATAACCCATCCCCATTCTTCGTTATTTTTCTCTGCTATTATTTTAAAACCACTATCCTCAATTAAATTTTTAATATCCTTTTTAAACATCGCTTTTTTGCAACCAAAGTCTTTCCCGGTTTCCAATATTGGGTCGTAAATATAAAGGTCACTTTCCGGGGTCATGGAATTTTTGATGGAGGTAAGCATGTCCATTTTTTTTGAAAAGTGGTGGAACGAATTTCGGATGATTATTTTGTCCATTTTTAATTCTTCAATGCCTGTGTTTTTCCTTTTGCCATTGATAAAATAAAAATTGTTATTCGGAGAAATTGCTTTGCATTGGGTTGTTTTTTCCTTTGCATAATTGGTTTGGGAAAAGTCCAATTCATTAACGAAAATATTGAGGCTGTCATAGGCCAATCCGAGCATTAAGCTAAAGACGCCATTGCCTGCACCTATTTCGGCAATGTTCATATTATTGGTTATCCCGTAATATTTTATTTCATCGAAAATATGGGTTTCAGCTTCGATTTGAAAAGGTGGGTCGGCTTTTAAAATACCGTCCATTAATAAATCAATTAGGTGGCTATTCTCTAAAATAATGTTGATGTTTTTTTCGGTCAATATATAAGGGTCGGCAAATTCGGGTGCCCTTTTATTGATTGTTTTGATGATCCCTTTTGGACTTCTTCCATGTGCGCTGTGTAAATTTAAAATATTGCCAATTAGTTCGGGGTATTTTTCATTGGTAGCCTCGTCTTCTTGTTTCCATAAAGTGTCCAGCGCAGTGAGGTTGCTGTAATTTTCAAAATTGCCAGTAATGAGCTCGCTGCGGTACTTGGTCAGGTTGAAGACGAATTGGATGTTAGAATTGGTTTGGCCCATTAAAACATGGCCGATAAATAGGGAATAGAAAAGAAAGTGTTTTTTCATTTTTAAATGACGTATTATTTTTTGAGGCAAAAATATCTATTTTTAAATAAATTAACCCACTATCGCCGAACAGAGTCCGTTGATCGAACTCACGGAACTGCCTCTATGTGCTGACCTTGGGATTTCGTACTGGATGCTGTCTGGCACAAGCAGGTAATTATGTCGTTCATTGCAAATAGTTTATGCTTTATCAATATTGCGAAACTTGTTTTTTAGCATAGTTCTTCTAAATTCTTCATTCAATAGTTCGGCTTCATCAATAGACATAAATAACTCAGCTTCTCCAGATGTGGGGTAGCTTATTAACAAAAAATCTTGATTCTTAAAAAGATAAATTTTGCTTCTACCAATCTGATATTCATGCGATATTGTATTTGAGGATATAAACGAATTTATAACTATTTCTTGTTGTAGATAATAATAATATATTAGCCCTTTTTCTTTCGTAATAATGAAAATCAGATTTCCTTTATAAACGTATTTTGCAATTTCTTCGTCATTAAATATTAAACAATCTATTTCATTTCTTCGTACTCTGTTCCTTAAAATGTGTTTATTATTCACTCTGTCATAATAGTGGGACATAAAATCATCCTTTTCGATCAAGTCTAAATTTTCAAATAACAGTGAGTGTTCATCACTTTTCTTATACCAGCTGAATGGTAAAATTCGTCCATCAATAAACATAAATGTTTCTTTTTTTTCAATTGACATGGTTCTATTGTTAAGGTCAAGGTTTCGGTAATTTATCAGGAAGCATTTCTTCGTTACTTAAACCGATTTTCTTATTTGCGTCTGCTTGCGCCGGACTGCGTCCGGTGATCAAACTCACGAGACTTCCATCATGTACTATGTATTGGATGCAGCCCAATTCAAGCTATTTTTTATTGGACTGTATTCAAGAGCTTTTATTTTTTAGAAATAATAATCAACCCAATAACCGTCAGCAATCCATTTAATGCCAAATTCAAAAATCCCCAGTCGAACCCCAACGATGACTTCGACCAGTCGACAATAAACCACGTTAAAAATGGGGCGATCAGACAAACGGGGATGACCATTGGGTCGTTGATTTTCTTTTTTGTCAACATGCCATACGTGAACAGGCCGAGCAAGGGGCCATACGTATATCCAGCGGCTTTAAATAAATTATTAATGACGGCATCGTCATTTAAGGAATTAAAAATAATAATGGTAATGGCCAATAAAACTGAAAATCCGATATGCACCCATAACCGGGTTTTCTTTTTTTCGCTTTCCGTTTTTTCGTTGTTTTCAAAATGTAGAAAATCAACGCAAAAAGAAGTGGTGAGCGCCGTCAGCGCTGAATCGGCGCTTGAATATGCGGCGGCAATCAGCCCCAGCATAAATACCACCCCGACTGCTGGTGGCAAATAATTTAAGGCAATGGTCGGGTAAGTATGATCGGAACGGGCGGGCAATTCTATATTTAAATGTGCCGCATAAATAAATAATAATGCACCTAAAAATAGAACAATTAAATTGACGAAAAATAATATGCCCGACATGGTAAACATGTTTTTTTGTGCATCCCTAATATTGGGGCAGGAAAGGTTTTTTTGCATCATGTCCTGGTCCAATCCTGTCATGACTATGGTAATTAATGCTCCCGCAAAAAATTGTTTGAAAAAATTATTCGGATCGGCCCAGCCACCTTCGAAAAAAAACATTTTGGAATAATTGCTTTCGCTCACCGTTGTAATTAATTCCCCAATACTTTTATCCATTGCCGACCCGATGTAAAAAATAGTCGCTACGATGGCACTAATAAACATGAGGGTTTGCAAAGTGTCCGTCCAGATGATTGTTTTGATGCCCCCTTTAAAAGTGTAAACCCAAATTAATAAAATAGTGAGCACGACCGTTGCTTCAAATGGGACATTAAATGGTTCGACACCTAATACAAATTTATCCAAAACAATGGCCACCAAAAATAATCGGAAAGATGCTCCAATTACCCGCGATAATAAAAAATAGGCAGCTCCGGTTTTATTGGAATAAAAACCAAAACGTTTCCCCAGATAGCTATATATAGAGGTTAAATTAAGTCGATAATATAAAGGCATTAATACCGAGGCGATAACCGTATATCCCAACATATAGCCCATAACCATTTGCATATAAGAAAATGCCTGGTTGCCACCATTGCCGCCTACTGCTCCGGGAATAGAAATAAAAGTTACTCCCGACATAGAAGCACCGATCATTCCAATGGCGACAATAAACCATGGCGCTTTTTTCCCCGCCAAAAAAAAGTCTTGGCTGTCGGCCTTGCGTCCAGTCCATAATGATATGCCGATCAATACCATAAAATAGGCGGCGATAGCGGAAATGATGAGGGTAGGGGAGAGGGATGGGTTCATCAATAAATGGTTGGATGGTTGGATGGTTGGAATTAGGTTATCCGATCATCTATCCATCTTTTAATTTTTTTGAAATAAAAAAAACAGCAATTAAGGAAATGGCAATCAAGGCAAACGGCAATTGCATGTCTTCTTCTGCATTTAATTTATCTAAATCCTCTTGGGAAAAAAAAGCGGCAACTACTTGTGTACCATTAAATACAAAATGTCCGGCAATGGGCACCCACAGGTTTTTTGTCCAATAGAAAATGAGCCCCAAAACTACGCCCAATAAAAAGATGGCGAAAAACCTTTGTATCTGGAAATGGGCCAAACTGAAAATCAATGCGGTAACCAAAATGCCCGTATATGGATTGGTGGTGATGCGTTGCATTTGTTTTTGTAAAATGCCCCGGAAGACCATTTCCTCGCCGATAGCGGGGATGACAGCCATTACGACCAAGCTGAAAATCATTTCCCACGGTGACGGCATGACGAGCAGCCCTTCCATCAGGTTTTCGGAGGCAGATTCGGCTGCAACCATGTTTTGCAGCCAACTTATTTTTTCTACAATCCAACGGTTGGCGGTGAACGCCACCTGTGCCAACGGGAAGGCCATGACCGTTAGTAAGACGCCTAAGACTAATTTGCTGATCGGTGGGGCGTGGCGGATGCCTACTTCTACTGCCCACTTTTTCCGAAAAAAAACATAACCCGTGAGTAGGGCCGGGACGAGAAAAGACAGCAAATGGTTGATGAGGAGAGCCCCCCGCATGAAGTTGCGGACATCCGAACTGCTCTCTTTTCCAAAACCAGAAATGGTTTCATTAAAATCGATGCCCTGCGAGCTACAGGCAATGGCAATGATGCCTGAACCGAGCATCATGCACAGAAAAATAAGGGCTCCCATGAATAACAGCACCTGAGACGGAGAGTGGATAGCCTCCTTTTTTTCTTCATCACTAATAGGGTAGTGTTCCATCCTTTCAAAAATGTATTTTTGCACTAAATGCCGGTATTGGTATTTTTGGGTATTAGCGTATTTCTTCCTTTTTCTGTTAATAATCGAATGCCCAAATATCCCAATAACCCAATATCTAAATACCTATTTTCATGACCCGACTCAGCGTCAACGTAAACAAGATCGCTCTGCTCCGCAACGCTCGGGGCGGCAACTTACCCAACCTTTTTCAGGTATCCAAAGATTGTGAAGAATTTGGTGCACAAGGCATTACTGTCCATCCCCGGCCAGATGAGCGTCATATCCGCTATTCGGATGTGCCCCTATTGAAAGAATTGGTTACGACGGAGTTTAACATAGAGGGCAAGCCCGACCCCAGTTTTATCGATTTGGTTTTGAAAAACAAGCCTGACCAAGTGACATTGGTGCCTGATTCCCCCGACCAATTAACCTCTGACCACGGCTGGGATACCGAGCAACATGCCGGTTTCCTGACGGATGTGATCGGTACATTTAAAGAAGCTGGGATCAGGGTATCAATTTTTGTGGATGCGGAGGAACGCCATGTGGAAGGTGCAAAAAAAGTAGGGGCCGACCGAATTGAACTGTACACTGGGCCGTTTGCCCATGATTTCCAGAAAGATCGGTACACGGCAGTTGCACCGTATCAAAAGAGTGCTATATTCGCAAACTCAATTGGCATTGGCATCAATGCCGGACATGACCTGAACTTGGAAAACCTCCGGTTTTTCAAAGAAAATATTCCCGGATTATTAGAGGTCTCCATTGGCCATGCGCTAGTCGCTGATGCACTTTACTACGGATTGAGCAATACGATTCAGATGTATTTACGGCAGTTGAGATGAGAGGCCGCTTCCCATTCAAACGTACATTTCCAAGGCGAACCGCAATTTTTTAATTTCTAACGCCGCATTTTTTCTATGCCATCGTTTCTACTTGTGGCATTAGGCAAAACTTGATATCGTAGCCCTTCTTTTGAGGGATACCATATTTTTTCATTAGAACATTATCATTTATTTCGTAAACAAAATCTAATTAGTATGAAAAAAATTTCACTAGTCCTTGTACTAGCGTTGTTTAGTATATCTTCTATACTAGCACAACGAAACATCACAGGCACAGTGGTCGACGAATCTGGCCAAGCGCTGATCGGCGTTTCGATCCTTGCCAAAGGCACTTCCACCGGTACCGTTACCGACATTGATGGAACTTACTCACTCCAGATCCCTGATGGGACCACCGCCCTTGTTTTCAGTTACACTGGTTTTTCATCGCAAGAGGTCGCCTTGGGTGCTACCAATATTGTGGATGTAACACTTGCTGAAGGGATAACCCTTCAGGATGTGGTAGTGACTGGTTTAGGTATTGACCGTAATTCAAGAAGTGTTGTTTATGCAAACCAAACGGTCGGTGCCGACGAACTACTTACCAATCCTAACAAAAACACCTTAGAGGCACTTCGGGGGAAGGCAGCTGGTGTCAGGCTGTCTACCGGTTCTGGTTCTGTTGGGGCTTCCACGAGGATCGTTCTAAGGGGCGAGGGTTCGTTGACCGGGAACAACAACGCACTGATCGTAGTTGACGGTATCCCGATCGACAATGATGCAACAAGTGGAGGTGACGGTATCAATGGATCAGAAAGTGGTTATGCTGACCACGGTAACAGGTTCAACGACATCAACCCTGATGACATTGAGAGTGTCACCATTCTTAAAGGCCCTTCAGCTACTTCTCTTTATGGTTCTCGTGGAGCTTCCGGAGTTGTGCTTATCAAAACAAAGTCTGGGACAAAAGATGGAAAAATGAGGGTTGATATCAACTCCGCTTATTCCGTTGAAGAGGCCTATATTTTGGCTAAAAGACAGAACAGGTTCGGCCAAGGCTACGACAATTCACATTTCGACTCGGGCGAAAACTGGGCATGGGGCCCTGCTTTTGATGGCGTTGTACGTCCATGGACCTCTCCGATTGATGCTGATGGCGATGGTGCTTTGGAATCCTTAGTAAGGCCATACAGTGCCGTTCCTAATCAAGTTCAAGAGTTTTTCAACCGTGGAAATACTGCTACAAACAGTATCTCTTTGTCGGGTTCTAAAGATGGTTTTGGTTATTACATGTCCTATTCCAACGCTAATCAGAATGGAATTCTAGACGGCACTGATTACCAAAGGAATACCTTTACAGCAAGTGCAAATGCTCAATTGTCTAAAAGGTTGAAGGCCGACTTCAAGGTTTCTTATGCCAATACGGCTCAAAATACTGCACAAGAAGGTGCACGGGCTTTTGAAGGGAACAATGCTTACGCCATGGTGCTTCAATCTCCGACGAATATCCCGTTTGGCGAATTGAGGGATTACAACAGCCCGTTCCACGATGTTGACGGATATTGGGGGTCTTATTCTTCTGTAAATCCTTACTTTATCCTTAACGAATATGGTAACGAAGGAAAGATTAACAACTTTTTGGGAAATGCTTCCCTTACCTATAACCTGTTGCCAGGTTTGGATATAGTTGGTAGGTTTGGAGCGAATGTAGTGAATACTAATATCGAAACTTGGACTCCTACGTTTACCCCTGCAACTCAGCTAGTTTGGGGTGATGATTTCAGTCTGACAAGCAGAAACTCCAAGCACTCTTCTGTTGGGGATTATTCGAATTACAACGATCAAAACATCAACTTAGACTTTACCGCTTTAGCGTCTTACGCAAAGGACATTAATCCTGATTGGAACCTGAACCTAACAGCTGGTTACAACTTGTTCCAAAAAGAATCAAAATCCTTGACAGGTCAGACAACAGGCGGTCTTGTTGTACCAGGATGGTATAACTTGAGCAACAGCGTTCAAGCTGCCAGGTCCTCCCAAAACAATACTTTGTACAGAATTTACGGAGTGTTAGGGAACGCTACTTTAGGTTATAAAAACTTTGCATTCCTTGAGCTATCTGCCAGAAATGACTGGTCGTCAACTTTACCTGCCGAAAACAATTCATTCCTTTATGGAGCTGCAGGTGTATCACTTATCGCTACAGAAATGCTCAACCTCCAAAGTGACGTGTTGAATTTCTTAAAGTTAAGAGCCAGTTACGGTACATCTGGTAAGGATGCGGGGCTCTACCTACTGAGTTCTACATTTGAAGGAAACCCTACCGTACAATCGCTCGGTGATTTCTCCATCTTCTTCCCGTTGAACGGACAACCTGGGTTTACCACTGGCAACACAATTGGCAACCCTGGCCTGAAACCTGAATTGACAGCAACATTCGAAGTTGGTGCGGACATAGGGTTGTTCAATGACAGGGTTAATATTGCTTATACTTACTACTCATCCGATCACTCAGATCAAATCGTTCAGATCAGCTTGCCGCGTTCTTCCGGGTTCACCCAAACTGTAAGCAACATCGGAAAAATGACTAACAAAGGTCATGAAGTTACGCTTGGTATTAAGCCAATTGCAGGAATGGTACCTGGGTTGAGCTGGGAACTTTTTGGAACCTTTGCTAAGAACACAAACAGGGTTGAGAAAATCACAGATGAGATCGATGAGCTCGTAACCTTCGGGCCATTTCGTGGTGTTTCTATCGTAGCAAAGGAAGGACTTCCTTTTGGAACGTTTAAGGCGTTGGCGCCATTGACCAATGACGACGGACAAGTGATCGTTGATCCGAACACTGGCTATCCACTTTACACGGATGAAGAACAATACTTTGGTTCTTATCAGCCAGATTTCATAATGGGATTCGGTACAAACGTAAATTACAAAGGCTTCGGTTTCAACATCTTGTTTGATGTGAAAAATGGTGGTTCTTTTTTCTCTCTAACGCAATTCGCTACAGAGTTTAATGGTACTGCGGCGCATACGGCAGAATACAACAGAGAGCCTTATGTTTTCCCAAATGCAGTCGTACAGAATGCTGACGGAACTTTCACTCCAAACGATATTGAGATCACCGAGCAAGATTACTTTACCAACTACGATCCAGCACCTTCTACCTATTTAGTAGATGCATCTTTTGTCAAGCTGAGAGAGATTGGGTTGAGTTATCAACTTCCTAAGAGCCTCATTAGCAAGGCTTCCATCCAAGCTGCTACTATTTCAGTGTTTGCAAGGAATCTTAAATTCTGGCTGCCAGATTCTAACATTTTCGCCGACCCTGAAATCAACGGACCTGGTTTGACTGGAAATGCCAACGGTATTGAAACAACTCAAACACCACCATCAAGAAGCTTGGGTGTGAATTTGAAACTTACCTTTTAATTAAAAAAATATTTTTAGAAATGAAAAATATATTCAAATTATCAATGGCTTTTGCCATGCTCTTATTGGTAAGTTGTGATAAGAGTTTGGAAGAAGTCAATATAGATCCGAACAACTCCCCTACTGCAAACGACAGCCAAGTGCTTTCCAGTGCTTTGGGTAGTCTTGGATACTGGGTTGATGTAGACTTAAATTCTGCTTCCTTTCTTTGGGCTCAATACTACACTTGGGGTATTGGAGTATCGATTGGAAATGTTGAGCGGTTTGTTGCTCAACCTGATGACTATAACAATGGTTGGGGACGTGCACATGCACAATGCCTTACCGATCTGAAATTTTTGACCAAAAGCGAGAGCGCTGCCTACCGTGGTGTTGGCAAATTGCTTACTGCTTACATCTATCAAGGTTTGGTTGACCACTTCGGAGATATTCCGTACTCTGAAGCTATCTCAGGTGAAATCTCGGAAGGTTCAATCCTTACACCTTCTTTTGATGATGCGGCTACTATTTATGAGAGCCTTGTAACATTGGTAGACGAGGGCATAGGGGAATTTGAAAATGCGACGCCTGATATTGGGAGCGATGATTTTGTATATGGTGGAGATTTAAATGGATGGGCAAAATTTGGCAACTCTTTAAAACTTAGGTTGCTGATGAGATTGTCGGAGATTAGCCCTAAAGGGGATGCCGTGAAAAAACTCATTAGTGAAGGTTCCTTTATCACCTCTTTGTCCGAAATGGCTGCTGTTCCTTTTTCAGGCGAAACAGGAAGCCAGAACCCAATGTACGCTAGGTTTGAATGGGGCGTAGGCGACTTCTACTTTCCAAGTAACGCAACCGTAAATGTACTTAGGGATTTAGGAGACCCTAGATTGGCTGAATTCTATTCACCAGCTACGGTCGGAGCATTCTCAGGTCAGATCAGGGGAATCGATCAAGGTTCTGTTGATAATGAGCCATTTACTGCTGACCCAAAAGAATATGGCGCTTCATCGGCTTATGCTTATGCCGTAGATAACTCTGTCGTATTGATGAGCCCTTGGGAAGTATGGTTTTTGAGAGCAGAGGCAGCAGCACGATATGGAACAGCAGATAATGATGTTGATGCTTTTGGCGAGGCCATTACGAGCAACTTTGAAAATATTGGTATTGGCGGTGCCGCCGATTATATTGCATCATTGAATTATGGTGGCTCTTTGGACGAGAAGCTCAATATGATTGGTGTTCAAAAGTGGATTTCTTTGAATGGCACACAAGAAGACGAGGGATGGATTGAATCGAGAAGGTTCGATAGGCCTGGAAACCGGATTTTCACGGAAGGGATTTTCCAAACCCCGCCACTGTCGGTTTTACCTGCAGGTACATTCCCTGCTTCTTGGTTGTATCCTGCTTCTGAGAGAAGCCTCAACCCTAATGCCCCTGCACAACGCAGCATTACTGATAGGCTTTTCTGGGACAATTAATAAAACGTTGTTGGAAATTATGTCTGGAAAATTCTTCCAGACATGATTTTTTCTTTACGTGCGGCTTAATGAGCTGAGCGGATTGTGGGGAGAATATTTCCAACAAGGTTTAAAATTTTATAACATTAAAATTTATAAAAATGAAAAGTATAAAGTTTTTCTTTTTAGCTCTCTTTTCAGTAGCACTACTTTCTAGTTGTGACAAAACTGAAAACAGTGCTGAGCCTTCTTCCATTACCTATCTTCCTAAGGTAACTATCATTGGAGAAAGCGATATCGTGTTGCCCTGCGGTGGTGGCAATTATACAGATGAAGGGGCTACGGCTGAAGAAGGCGGTCAATCCATAACTTTAAATACCGATATCTCTGGAAAATATTTTGGAGGTAGCGAAGTATCAGGCCCGGATGAATATAGCATTACCTATTCTGCTGTAAACAAGGACGGTATTCCTGGTGTCCAAGTTAGGAGCGTACTTATTCCTGAGTGTAATGGAGACTTGGTAACAAGTATTGCTGGTATGTACACTGCATATTTGTCTAGGACTACCGTGTCTTCTGGCGCAGTGCTGGCTACTCCTCAGTACCAAGGTGTAGGCCCAATCATTATCAAGGATTTGGGTGGCAACCAATATGCCATCTCAGATGCGATTGGAGGGTGGTATGAGTACGGCAGGAGCCTTGGGGTTACTTATGCAGCACTTGGACAAACCATTACCGCAAATGATATTCCTTCCAATGACTTTACCTTCGGCCCAGCTGTTGAAGTGGGCGGCTTTGGTGGAGTGAATACCCTGACTTCTTTTGAAGTTATTCCAGCTGAGAAAAAAATCGTTTTTACTACCGAATGGGAATTCGGTTTTACCTTTGAGGTAACATTGATTCAAAACTAAAATTGCCTTAATTTTCGCAAATAAGGTTCATTCCTGCTTCGAGGAATGATTTACATAGAAAGCCTCCTGCGCCAATTTGGAAATCAAATTGACCAATGCGCAGGGGGCTTTTTTTGTCTGTAGTTTCACCTATCCCCAAAGATCAAGCTCTAATCCTGGCAGTGTATTAAATGGAAGGCTATTATGCCGTCCTTTCAGGACTAAATTGCCTTTAGAATACTGCCAGAATTCTATTTATGTAGGGGAAGATTGGTGGAGTGTAGATTGCCTCTATTTAAGAAATATCCATGAGCGGCAGTATTTTATCTACGAAGGCCGCTATTTTTTCGCTAAAACGTTTTACTTTGTGATGTTAAATTAAGGTTAATATAGTAGTCCCGTTTTGGCGGGAAGAACTATAGAGTTGCTTTAGAGCATAATCATTTATTTCTTAATCAAAATTGAATTAGTATGAAAAAACTCTCACTAGTCCTTGTACTAGCGTTGTCCGCCGTATCCTATATGGTAGCACAACGAACCATCACAGGTACTGTAGTTGATGAAAGTGGAGTGTCCTTGATCGGGGTTTCCATCCTTGCCAAGAACACTTCCTCAGGTACCGTGACTGACATTGACGGGACTTACTCCCTCAGGGTTCCTGAAGGAACCACCGCACTAGTTTTCAGTTACACTGGTTTTAAATCACAAGAGATCGCTTTGGGTGCATCCAACATTGTTGACTGCACAATGGCCGAAGGGGTCGTGCTTGATGAAGTTGTCGTAACGGCTGTTGGTCTGGAGTCCAACAAACGTACTATTGGCTATGCCATTCAGAACGTATCGCCAGATGAAGTGGTAAATGCCAGAGAAACAAACTTTGTGAATGCCCTGAACTCAAAAGTGGCAGGCGTTTCTGTAATTAGCTCTTCTGGTTCTCCGGGGGCTTCTGCTAATATCAGGATTCGTGGAAGTGCCTCTATCAATGGAAGCAACAGCCCACTATTTGTCGTGGATGGAGTGCCGATTGATAATTCTCAGAGCTACAACAACGGTGATAACGTCGGGGATGTTGATAACTCCAACCGGGCAATCGACATCAACCCTAACGATATTGCTTCTATCACGGTGCTAAAAGGCCCTTCGGCTACCGCACTTTACGGGGTGCGTGCAGCCAACGGTGCGGTTATCATTACCTCCAAGAAAGGAGCGTCAGGAAAGCCAAAAGTCAGCATTTCTGCAAGTTATGGCATTGACAGGGTCAATAAACTCCCAGCATTTCAAGACACTTATGCACAAGGTGTTCCGATAAACGGAGTTCCAACTTGGAGAGGACCACATACAGGACAGGGCAATAGTTGGGGGCCACTCATTTCCGATCTGGAATTCGATGGTTCTGACTATGATTTTGACAAAAATGGACAGTTGGTGCCTAAGGGTACTGGCAACGGTGTGCCGGCAAGAGCGTATGATGCTTATGACTTTTTCGTTACAGGTGCTACTTCAGACCTGAATGCTTCCGTGTCTGGTGGAAATGACTTTATTCGCTACTATATTTCTGGAGGCAGACTTGACCAACAGGGAACAGTTCCTAATTCAGAATTTGCCAGAAATTCGTTCCGCGTCAACTTGGATGCGAATTTGTCAAAAAAACTTTCGGCAACAATGGCTGCCAACTTTGTAACATCTGGTGGTACCCGTATTCAGAGAGGTTCGAATGTTAAAGGGGTCATGCTTGGCCTATTGAGAAATACGCCAACATTTGATATGGGTAATGGGAAAACGGGCCAAGATGCTGCGGACGACCCAGATACTTACCTTCGCCCAGATGGTTCACAAAGATCCTATCGTGCTGGTATTTACGACAGCCCATACTGGACCGTCAACAAAAACCCATCTACTGATGATGTGAAAAGGGTGATTGGCCACGCTGGTTTGAGCTATGCGCTGACCGACTGGTTGTCTCTATCTTATAAATTGGGTGTGGATCATTTCACTGATCGTCGGAATGGTGCCATTGACATCAACCCTGGCAGGGATGCTGGTAGTGTGAATCAGTCCATGATCGACAATACCAATTTGAACTCAGATCTTCTGTTGACCATCAACAAGAATATTTCATCTGATCTTGGCTTCTCAGGTGTTGTTGGTTACAACTACTTCGATTATAAATTTGTCCGCCAAGGCACGAACGGCACAAGCCTTTCAGCGCCAAACTTTTACCACATCAGCAATGCTTCGAACCTACTTGCTTATGAGACAATCAACAGAAAGCGACTATACGGCGTGTTCGGAGCGTTTGATTTCAACTATGCTGACTTTCTTTTCCTCAACCTGACTGCTCGTAACGACTGGTCTTCCATTTTGCCAGAGAACGACAATACGTTCCAGTCTTATTCTGCCAGTCTTGGGTTCGCCCTTACTGAACTGCCCAATATGACGCAAAACGACATTTTGTCTTATGCAAAGCTGAGGGCTTCTTACGGCAAGGTTGGTAATGATGGTGGAACTGGTTTCATTTATTCTACTTCTAACTATTTCAACTCTGCTTCCAATGGCGGGGATGGATTTATTACAGCTGTTGATTTCCCCGCTTTCGGAACCAACGCCTTCGAGCGTGATGTCCAATTGGGTAATGCAACGTTGAAACCAGAAAAAACGACGACATGGGAACTTGGTGCTGAATTGAAATTCCTCAGGAATCGCATTGGTATCGATTTAAACTACTTCGATTCGAAGTCAGAAGACATCATCATCGCTGTTGATTTGCCAGCGGCAACTGGTTTCACCAACGTTGTACAAAACGCAGGTGTCATCTCTAACAAAGGCTGGGAAATATTGCTGAACTTAGGTGTGGTGAAAACCAAAGACTTCAGCTGGAACATTGATGTAAACTTCACTGATCTCAAAACAGAAGTGGTCGAATTGGCTGAGGGTATTGAAGATATTGGCCTTAATGGTTTTACCTCGACTTCAGTTGATGTGGTGCCCGGTATGCCTTTCAGCGTAATTTTTGGCGATGGTTTCCAAAGGGATGACAACGACAACTTGCTGATTGGACCAGATGGTTGGCCATTGGCTGAACCTACCAAAAAGGTGCTCGGTGATCCAAACCCAGACTACACTGCTGGTGTCAGAAATACATTTGTTTATAAAGGCATTTCACTTTCTGCCTTATTGGATATCCGCCAAGGTGGCGATATGTGGTGTGGTACCTGCGGTATCATGGACTATTTCGGTACTTCTAAACAGTCGGCTGATGAGAGAAACGATGTCGTCGTTTTTGATGGTGTACTGGCTGATGGAACGCCCAACAATATTCCAGTTGCTTTGGCCAACCCAGCGGATGGTTCTAATGCTTATTACCGTGTCCGTTACGGATTTGGAGGGATCACTGAGATGACTGTTTTTGATGCTTCTTGGATCAGGTTGAGGGAACTGACTTTGGGCTATTCTCTCCCGTCTTCCGTTTTTGCTAATTCATTCTTGGAAGGCGCACGGATTTCTTTGACAGGAAGAAACCTATGGCTGAAAACCGATTATCCTGGCATTGACCCAGAAACAAACTTGACTGGGGCTTCAAACGGATATGGGCTTGACTATTTCAATATGCCCAACTCCAAGAGCTATGTAGCTACGGTCAACTTGTCGTTTTAATTGAATGCCGAGTGTCCCTTTTCAGAAATATCCCGCTTTTCAGTGGTTGGGATGCGTGATGGGTGCTGGATGTTTTAGTATAGGGGCATTATAAAACAAATCGAAATATGAAATTTATAAAACAATTTTCAATATTTTTTCTTGCCCTCCTTATCCTGCCATGTTCGTGCTATAAGGAGAGCCTAAGCGAAATTAACGAAGATCCGACCCGTTTGAGCGATGTCGACATGAGCCTCATGTTGCCAGAAATTTTGACTCAAGCGGCCTTCAACGAAGGGGCAACCAGTGGGCGGCTTGCGGGTATCGTTATGCAACAATTTACGGGCCTGGACGCTCAGCAAATCCAGTACACCAACTATGTTCTTGGGGAAGATGCCCTCAATAATTTTTGGAGAACTGGTATGTACGCAGGGGTGTTGAGGAGCTGCCAAGTGCTGATTGATAAGGCTGTTGAGGAAGAGGCGCCATTTTATACAGGCGTTGCTAAAGTCATTATGGCCAATGAATATGGGATTCTAACCTCTATCTTCGGTGACATCCCTTTTTCTGAGGCTTTGCTTGGTATTGAAAACCTGAAGCCTGCTTATGACCTGCAATCTGATGTGTACACTGGTATCCTAAGCATGTTTGATGCTGCTATCGGTGACCTATCCAAAGGAGATGGATATGTCGGTGGCGACCTGATATTTGATGGCGATGCTGCTAAATGGTTAGCGACTGCCAATGCCATGAAAGCGAGGTACTTGTTGCAGTTGACAAAAAGGGATAACGGTGCAGCTGCCCAGGCTCTGACGGCACTTGGAAGCGCAATTGGTAGCTTGGCAGATCAGCCTACTTTCAAATTCGGCTCTGGTCAGACAGACAACTGGTCGCTTGCCAAATTTGGTCAGGAAAGGCCAAGCACATTGGGTATCTCTGCTCAGTTTGCTGATATGATGAGCTCAAAATCAGATCCAAGACAAGACAAATACATGTATGAACAGGATGGCGATTGGTTCTACTACGACATCGGTAATTCCAACCTCATCTGGGGCCGTAACGATGCGCCAGTTCCTTTGATTTCTTATGTAGAAGTAAAATTTATGGAAGCTGAAGCCCTTTTGCGGACTAGTGGCTCAGATGCTGATGTGACCGCTGCTTTGAAAGCAGGCATTGCTGCCAGCATGGAGCAGGTAGGTATTGATGCAGCTGATTACACTACTTACGTTGACACTTATGGTGACCTGACAGGGTTGTCAACAGAAGAAAAAATACAGCGAGTAATTGAAGAAGCCTATGTAAGCTACTATGGTTACAATTTCCACACTACTTGGTCCAACTTCCGGAAAACGGGCTATCCAGCTCTTACGCCTTCTCCGCTTGGAGCTAACGGGCTTAATCCTTCCGGCGTAGTGCCAAGAAGGGCCTTGTACGTAGGTAGCGAAACACAGACCAATAGTGCAAATGTAGAGGCTGCCCGTGCCCGTCAGGGTGGAGGTCTCCTCGATGTGCATGTTTGGGCTTTTGAATAAAACTGATTCTGATGTGGCTGGGGACAGCTATGTTAGCTGCCCCCAGTCTTTATCAATCAATTTTTAAAATGTTTTTGAAAAGTACCTTTTTGATTCTTTTTATTGTGCCTTTGGTTTTAAGTGCCCAGCGTGATACACAGTACAGCTTGGTAACAACGGATTTGTACCCGACCGAATCGATCAATACCTTTGACATTCGGGAGCGGAGCCAGATCTTGCAAAGTTTCTTATACGATGAATGGATGGATGGCCAGGTCATATTTTCAGGCAACATTGTCTCCAAACAGGTTTATTCTTTGAAATACGACGTACTCAACCAACAACTGGACATTTTGATGGATGGCAACGTATTCGAAGTGCCAAAAAACAAAATCGTGGGCTTTCTATTACAAAGCCCTGTTGGTCCAGCAGGTCAGAAGTTCGTATTGTTGAAAGAAGAAACCCAGCCCGAACGGATCATACTGGAGGTAATTGTACAGGGAAAATATTCTTTGCTGGAGTACCATTTTGTCGAACGGCTGCGGTCCAACTATGTGGCGGCACTTGACGCCGGGGATAGGAACGAAAAACTGGTGAACAGGGAATCCTTATTTTTTGTGGACGACAAGCAACGATTGCAAGCCTTGCCTAAAAAAAACAAGGAAGCACTGCGGTTTTTCAATAAATATCCAGTAGCCAAACAGTACTTAAAAGACAATAAGGTCAATTTCAAAAACATTGAGCAAGTCAAAGAACTTGTATTTTTTATGAACAAAATGGGCTCGGTTAAAAAATCTTGATGGCAGATAAGTATCACCATTCAGGTTTTAAAACTGGGTTTTATTAAATTAATAAATGATGAAAAAATCTTTCTTTTATTTGGGGCTAACTCTCCTCGCTGCGGTGCTGGTTACGTCCTGCACCAAAGATGAAGACCAGAACCCTTTTCAGGAGCTCGAGGCAAAAGGGGCAGTTGTCAATATCACCGATGTTGATGGTTTCTTCGATTTGACAGACCCTAATGCAACGGTCACCTTTACCATTTCTACCCTAGGTGAAAGTGTGTCTTCACTTAAAGTCTGGAAAAGCATCAATGGCGCTACTCCAGTAGAGCAAGGCACTGTTTCTTCTTTTCCTTCTGTGCAAACCTATTCGGTAAATGATGCGGTTGCTGGTACTGGGGTCTCTGCAGGTGATCTGGCAGTTGGAGATGTCATAACTTATTCTTTCAGTGATGTCGTAACCTCATCAGGTACCTTCCCCGCTGGCAAATCCGTAGGCTACGATGTAAAATGTCCTTCGGACTTGGGCGGTATCTATGATTTTTCAACGGAATCTACTGGAACTGCGCCTTGGACTACAGGAGTTGTAACTACTGGTAAAATCCGTTTCGATGATCTTGGTAGCGGTACTTATGATCTTTACACGACACCAACGGGAGGTGTTGAGTTTTTGGACATCTCGATGGGAGCCTACTTTGGCGGCTGGGGCTATGACGGAAGCGACGCAACCAACCAGAATTCAATGCCAAACACCGGCCTTTCTACTGGCAGGGTTCAGTTAAGTGATTTGTGTAATACACTGTCCTTTAAAGGTGCGAGCCAATGGGGGGAAACCTACACCTTTAATAATGTTTCAGTGGATGGCACTGGCACCGTATTGACCCTCGACTGGATCAACTCCTATGGGGAAGGCGGTATCGCCAAAATCACTAGGACAGATGGCACTACTTGGCCTCCTTTGACGAAATAAAATTGATTGATAATGTGACATCTGTTTATTCAGATATAATTTAAACCACACTGGATAATCCAGTGTGGTTTTTTATTTCAAAGAGAGCATAGACAGTAAGGCTGATGCATTGTCAGTTTTACTAAACCACCAAGCATTTTTTATGGCAACGTTTAATAATGTTCTAAACCCAAGTCTTGGGTCTTTTATCCAAACTTTTCTTTTATTTTTTGCTTTTGTATCCAATGGGCAACAAACCGTCGGATTGATTTCAATCGATCAGGCAAAATCTATTGGCGGCTATAACCTCATTTATCCTGACAACCAACCCCATGTTTTTCTTTTAAATGAGTGCGGTGAAATAGTGAATACTTGGGAAGATGCTATAGATGCCCGCCCAGGCAAAACAGCCTATTTGTTGGAAAATGGTGATTTGCTGAAATGCAAGACGAGTGGGGGATTGCCGGGGGTGTCATTTGGTGTCGGTGGTGCCGGCGGCATCATTGAAATCTATTCTTGGGAAAATGAACTACAGTGGTCTTATCAAGTGGCTGACTCCCTCAACCGACAGCACCACGATGTGCATTTTATGGAAAATGGGAATGTCCTAATGATTGTTTGGGAGCGCATATCGTTTGACGAAATTATCGAAAATGGCTTTGACACCCTGAGCAATCCGCAAGAATCCCTTTGGCCCGATTATATTTTAGAGGTAAATCCCAACACCAATGAACGGGTTTGGGAATGGCACGCATGGGATCATTTGGTTCAGGATTTTGATTCGACTAAATTAAACTTCGGCACCGTCAGCGAACACCCAGAATTGATTGACCTCAACTACCAAAAATTTACCGGACAGCGCGAAGACCTTATGCATGCAAATTCCATTGATTATGACCCAGTGAAAGACCAAATTATTTTAAGTGTCCGGAACTATAATGAAATATGGATTATTGACCACAGTACCACAACGGCAGAGGCCGCAAGTCATGCAGGTGGGAATGGTGGAAAGGGGGGCGATTTGCTTTACCGGTGGGGCAATCCAGAAGCTTACAAAATGGGCTCACCAAATGATCGGAAATTGTTTGTCCAACACGACGCCCAATGGATTGACGAATTTGTGGATGCCGATTATGAGCACTTCGGTAAAATAATATTGTACAATAATTTGATCGAATCAGATTTGTCCCTCGGCCAAATTTTAGCGCCAGTATGGGACAGTACCTCAAAAACATACGCGATGCAAAATGGGGTTTTTCTCCCCCAAGAATTTACGAGTGCCATTTCCCACCCAGATACGAGCAAAAATTTTTCTGGGACAGCCTCCAGCATTCAGGTCATAGGGGATGGGTACATTGTCATGTGCGCCTCTGTCCAGGGGCTGGCCTTTGAATTGACCCCTCAAGGTGAGGTGGCATGGGAATATAAAGTCCCACTAAAAAATGGTTTCCCCATACCGCAGGGCTTTGAGCTTTCCTTGCTCGATAATTTTACTTTTCGGTGTGAACGTTATCCAGAAAATTATGCAGGATTTATTGGAAAAGATTTAAGCCCAAAAGGTTATATCGAATTGGAGCCAGATGTTAGCAATTGTATGTTTACTAATGTCCAAAATAAAGTAGAAGAAACAAAACAAATAAAATTATACCCAAACCCTGTGTCGGATTATTTACATATCGAAATGGGAAAAAAGGATTTCCAAAATTTAGAAATTATTAATCAATATGGACAAGTGTATTTTTATTCAACAATTATTGATAAAGCCTTAGCTATTGATGCGTCGGACTGGCCAAAAGGAGTTTATTTTTTAATGATCGACGGTGCATTTAAAAATAAGTTTATCGTTCAATAATTATTTTATCAATAAAAATATCCTCGTTGATTTTTAATGAAATAAAATAAATGCCGCTATTAATGCGATCCAAATTAATTGGGATATTCGCCTGATCAGGCTTGGTTTTTATTTTTTTAATTAATTGACCAATCGTGTTATAGATAGCGATTTCGACCTGATTTAAATCAAGTAAATTGAAAAGTTGAAGCGTGAATTGACCGTTGGAAGGATTGGGTGCTAAATGATATTGAAATGAAAAATTTTCTTTTTCAGTTAAGTTGACCGATGTAGTAGAGGTGGTATCCTCTTTTACATAAATATGTTGGTTGGCTTCTATGTCATACAATGTTTGCCGACGTTTCCCGCCTGTCCAAACTATTTGCAAACTATCAACTTGCCCTATTTCCCCCAAGCCAAAATGGGCTCTACTGGAAACATGGGAGGCATGACTGCCACCACCACTTATTTCCGTTAATAATGTTTTATCTCCTGCGTGTAAATAAATTTTTGAACCGTACGCATCCCGGTTTACTTCTGTTCCTTCCAATGTCACTTGTAGCCAATTTCTTAAATTCCCATTTTGGTTATTATATAAAATAGTGGCCCAATCATATCCGCCATTTACAGGCACATTTTCAACAACTGCCAGTAGGTCGAGGTCGCCATCGTTATCATAGTCAGAATAAGAGACTCCTCTCGTTGTGTATTTATTTTCAATTCCATATTCCGTACTTACATCCGAGAATTCTAAGTTGCCATTATTGATAAATAATTTATCATTTTGGAAAATATAGGTGCTTAAAAAAGAAGGCCCCGGCACGAACCCATTGCCAACATACAAATCAAGGTCAGAATCGTTGTCTATGTCCAAAAGCGCAGTGCCCCATCCGACGGCAAAGAGACTGTCCTGAATGATCCATTCGTCGCCAACACCACTTTGGTCGGTAATGTCGGAGAAATTAACACCATCATTTTTTAATAAAACATTTCTACCAAAATTGGTCACATAATAATCAAGGTCGAGATCGTTGTCTATGTCGCCGACGGCAATCCCCATTCCATAAAGGCCAATATTTGCGTTGTAATTTCCCCCAACTTCTGTAAAATTTAATTCATCAATATTATTCCTGAATAATTTATTGGGTTGGATAAATTCACCAAAATCATTGGCCAAATAAATGTCCAAATCTCCATCGGCATCAAAATCAGTAGCGGTGACGGCAAGTGCACAGCCTGTGTCGTTCAGGTTGATTTCAGATGATATTTCCTCGAATTCACTATTGCCCAAATTATGATAAAACCTGTTTTCAAAACAAGTATGATCGAACCCTACGATGATCCCATTATCATCGTATAAAAAAGCAGCTTCATCAACATAACTCACTGTATAAATGTCCAACAGTCCATCCAAATCGTAGTCAATAAAAGTAGCGCCCATGCATTGAGTATTGTCTTTTTCTTCTTTGTGGTTCCATATTTCTGTGAACGTTCCATCGCCATTATTTTTATATAATAGGTTTCTGCCAGTCGGCTCAAAATCGGAAAACCAAGTGGTGATAAATAAATCTTTGAAACCGTCATTGTCAATGTCACCTGCAATAACACCAGTCGTGTAATATAATTTGGTAATTAAAAAACCCGCATCAATACTTTTATATAAAAATGTCCCATCGCCATTGTTTTCATAAAAATGGTCTCGCTCATTTCCTGCCGTTATATAAAGGTCGTCGTCGCCATCATTGTCGTAATCAAAGAAAGCAGCGCCACCACCCAGAAAACCAGTGTGCTTGAAAATGTGGTCAATTTTTGCGCTGTCCTGATATTCCAGAAAAAATTGTGCTTGACCTTTCTGGGGAAATAAGATCAGGAATAAGCAAAAAGATAATTTAATGGAAAATTGTATGATCAAAGTTTTACCCATTTCTCAAAATGCTTTTCACCTTTTTTATCGATGCTCAATAAATAATAATGGCCGGGTAAAAAAGAGGATATATTTAAATGCCATTTAGGCATATTTGGATTTAATGATTGAATAATTTGCCCCTTGTTGTTCAGGATAAATAATTGGGATAAATCGCTTCCATTATTTAATATATTAAGTGATTGGCTTGCGGGATTCGGAAATATAGAAAATGGTTTTTCTGAATTTTTGGATATTACATTTGTCGGGGGCAAAGTTAATTCTACCTCTTCATCAACAATGATGTTCCCATTAGAAGTGCTACCTTCTATGACAATTAGGTTGCTGCCATTTTCTACATCGAATAATTTATCTATATGGCCAGTCGGCCAGGTAATAATAATGGAATCTACTTTTTCATTATTATTTAAACCAATGATTTCCGTCAAAGAATTTTGCCCCAAAAAACCATTGCCACAAAGGGTGTAACGCATCTGATATTGCCCACCGCTATATGTTTCTATTTTTGAACCAATGGCATCCCGGTTGCTCAAAACACCTTGTAGTTTAATTTTTATCCAATAATTATTGCCGCCATTATTTTCCCATAATTGGGTAAAAAAAGGTGTTTGATTTAAAACTATTATATCCGGAAAACCATCACTATTAAAATCGCCAATGGCGGTATTATAAGTTATGGTCGTGTCCCCATCAAATCCAACGTCGGGTTGGGAAAATGTATTCGTGCCATTATTTAAATAAAAGGCGTTTGACTGGGCGATGTCCCCGTAGTCAGCGGCAGTGACATAAAGGTCGAGGTCGCTATCGTTGTCGGCGTCCAAAAAAACGGAGCCCCATCCCGTCCGCTGAGAAAATGTGACCCCGGCAAAAAGGGCCGAATTGCCAAACTTAACTTGTCCGCCTCCACCTGGGCCGATATTATGCAATAAGGCGCTGCCGCCATTCGCCGTATTTGTGATATAAATATCCATCCAGCCATCATTATTATAATCGCCTGGATTGACGCACATGGCATCCATTTTTAGGTCGCTATTGGAAGGGACGCTAACATCGGTAAAGGTTTCATTGCCGTTATTTTCCAATAATACATTGGCGATGTTGATTTTGTCGTGGGCGGTATAAATGTCCGGCCATTTATCATTATTGTAATCAATGAATGCAGAACAGAAAGGCACTTTGCCACCGTCTTTTGTCTGGGATGTTTCTGTTATATCCGTGAATGTTCCGTCCGCATTATTTTTAAATAAATAATGCCTGTTTTCGGAGGTCATAAAAGGGATGCGATCGCAGTAATATAAATCCAACCAACCGTCCCGGTCAATGTCGCCGAAGCAGGCGCCATAAGTGTCGTGGTCATTGATCGGGAGGCCCGCATTTTCCGTAATATCTTCAAAAATAAATTGCCCTATATTTTTATAAAGCCGATTTGCACTACCAAAATTGGCTACATATAAATCATAATCACCATCGTTGTCGAAGTCTACCCATAAAATTTGTTTGGCTTGATTTAAATCAGCAATAGGCGGTGATATTTTGGTAAATCCATTCCCATTGTTTTTGTAAAAATGGATCGGCTCGCCCTCCCCCGTAGCAATGGTCAGGTCGTCCAAACCGTCGTTGTCGAAATCCACAAAACTGACGCCTCCACCCAAAATGCCGATATAACTATGTTGGATGCCCACGGCGTCGGCCACATTGGAGTAATATAGTTGGCCAACGGCAGAAAAAGCTACCAAAAAGCAGCAATAGATGAGTATTGTTTTTTTCATACTAATTCGAAAAAGGGCGGTGCGTCAAATGTAGGGCTGTTCAAATCTGTTAGATTTTTAAAATCTAACAGATATAATGGATCGGCAACCTCAGTGATTTTTGCCAGCCTTACATTTGACGCACCGCCCAAAAAAGATCAGGGGCTGGAATCGAAGATAGGAATATTTGCCTAAACGGAGTTTGACGAGCAGTGAAAATATTTGAGCAGAAAATACTCAAAAAACAGAATAGGGGAGATTAAAAGAAATAATAAGATACTCCAAGTGAAAGATAGAACGGGGCCAGTTTGGTAAGGCTGGCTTTTTTGTTTTTCAAGATATTTTGCAAGGAATGATCGTAGCTCAATTCCAACCCCAGATGACGGGTTAAATTAAGGCCCACGCCGAGTTCGAGGGTTGAAAAGAAATTGGTAAGGTCTGCCTTTTGGTCAATCGTCACTGCCTCAATTTGACCGGTTCTGATAATATTGGTTTGGGCATTTAGCAGACGGTGAACCCGTACGCCTGCATTAATCCGGTATTTTTTTTCTTCTGTCCATGAGTCCCCAAAACGGTAAGAATAACCAAACAGGACGTTGATCGTAGAGAGGTCCATTTCGACAAAAATTTGCTTGGTCTCATTGCCAGGTCTTTCGTTTTTTCTTTTACTTCCAAAATAGGAATATTGGGGGCTGACAACTAAATAATGAGCTTCTGTAAACGTGTACCCGCCGATCAACCCAAAAGAATAACCGAAGTGGTGGAAGCCCCTCAATTTATCGCCTTCGATTTGGGAAGAAACGCCAGAGAGGTTGGCCCCAAAATGAAAGCCTTGCGCATGGATATAAATAGTTGAAATGCAAAAAGTGGCAACCAATAAAATTGTTTTCATAGCCTATTGATTTTGTTCTGAATTGATCATTTTGTTATACTGGAAAAACCGGATGACATCCTCTTCGTGGGAGGTGGATATTTTTTGTTCCTCGGCAAACCGGATGAGTTTAGCTTGGCGTTTCCGAAAAAGGTTGATGAATTTCTTTTTGCTTTTTGGGAGTTTTTCGGCTGTACCGGTTTTTTTGTCGAGATAATATAATTCAGATGTTTTTTCAAAAACAGTCCTATTGGCTTGGGAGATTTTCATGGGGTGGTCGTTGACAATTGTCTTCTTTAGGTAAGTCCTTTTTAATAAAGGGAAATCACCATCCACCAAAATTTGTAAAAAACCTTTTTTAGTTTCTTTACCCAATTGAAATGAATAAATCCCAAAATTCTCAGAGCCTATTTTCACCGACTTCGTTTTCTCTGAATCCAAATAATATAATTTGTTTTTATGGATAAAATAAAACTGCCCTGTTGCATAATTGTAATTAGCGGAATCAACGGAAAGGGAAACCTCGCTTTGCCCTGTTGCTTCTATTGGTTGCCAATGGTCGTACAAGGATGTTTCCCCAATGTCTTTAAGTGATTCATTGCGGTTCATCATATTGATGTACATCTGGTTTTGGGCATTGGTGGGGTTGCCGAATATATCTTGTCTGACCACTTCGTTAAATTGCCCGTAAGAGGTTAAAATGGCAGAGAAAAAAAAGAAATAAATAAATAGGCATTTCATATTAAATGATTTTTAAAAACGGTAAAAAAAAACAGGACGCCACCGAGGTGGCATCCTGTTTTTTTTGAATAGACCTCGAGGTAATATTTCCCCCACAATGGTTTTTTGTGAAAAACAAAAGATCGTGGGTTCAGGGAAACCCTATTGCGCATCCCACCAAATACGGGTGAAAATGAAATTGCTTCGGAGAGGCATCCAAATTATCATTTGAGAAAACCTCGGTTTGTGCGTAAGGCAACCTACGTGGTATTTGCGAACCAACGTTTGGAGTCAATTCAGGGTAACCCGTCCTCCTCCAATCATTGAATACTTCGGGCTCAGCCAAAAGGGCCAAGTACTTCTGGGTGATGATGTTTTTCAATGTGAGGTTGGATTCGCCCACACCAACGGTAGATTGGGCGACGTACTCATCGTACCTCGCTTGTACGGTATCCTGGTTGCTGGACAAAGCAGCTTCCGCAAAAGAAGACCGGATGCCGGCCAAATAGGCAGTGTAAGCTTCTGTTTTATTACCCAACATCAAATTGGCCTCGGCGCGGATAAATTCCTGCTCGGTGTAGGACAACATTTGCTGCAACTGGTTCGGTACAAAGATCGGGTGGCCTACCACGGGCTGCCCATAGGTAGTTAATCTTGGGTCGTTAAACTGTTGAAGCAGAGCTACATAAGCAGCTCCAGTCTCAGTGTCACCACGTTGCTGAATGAACTGGAACATTGGTGCATTTTCAGTTGCCCCAGAGCCATAGGAAAAGGCGAAGCCTTCTGAACGGTTCGCAAAACCACCCTTATCCAGAGCGGCCAAGGCAGCAGTGTAGGCAGCATCGCCATTGATTTTTGAAAGGTGCAAGCGACCTCTTGCTTCCAATACGTTTAGGAATTTGACCCATTTGGACGCATCTCCACCGTAGAACAAATCACCGGCAAGCGGAAATCCACCATCGTCTTTCTGTAACGCACCCCGGGCTTCGTCAATTAATGCAAACAAAGCTTCGTAAATGGACTGCTGAGAATCAAATGTCGGTGAGTACACGGCCACTTCGTCAAAACGTAGTGCATCGCTGTAAGGTAGGTCTCCCCAAAAATCGGTGGCGGCCATCATCGTAAATGCTTCCAATGCTTTGCCCACCCCTGCAAAATGGTTAAAGCCTTTTTCCTCCGCTTGCTGAATCAATCGGCGGTTGGATTGCAAGGTGCCAGTAAAAATATTTGACCAAGCTGCGTCGCAGTCGCTTCCAATAATGCCGTAATTGTGAAAGACCAAATGCTGTCTTGCTATACCGTCAACGTGGTGGGTGTTGATGCCCAGGTACCGGGCAAAATCGCCACCATAAGTGTAGGCCAAACGGGCCTGGACTTGTGGCAGGATCACCGTTTCGTTGACGGAGATTGGGTTGTCGGGATCCACGTTGGAATCCGCCCCGAAGTAGTCCTCGCAGCCGACCAATAAGAAGGTGGCGAAGGCAAAAGCTAAAAATTTTATATTTTTCATGTAGTGTATTTTTTGATGGAAATAGGGTTGAAATACAATTGAAATAAGTAGAAATATTTATTCGGCTTAGCGAATGTTTTTTTTTAAAATATTTCAACTGTATTTCAATTGTATTTCAACCATATTTCAACGGTATTTCAACAATTAAAAAGTGGCGTTCAGGCCTATGGAATAAGACTTCACGTTTGGCAATTGGAAATAATCTAAGCCTTGTCCGTTACTGCTAGACCCGACTAATGATAATTCAGGGTCAAAGCCAGTGTAAGGAGTAGACAAGAATAGGTTCCGGCCAGTGAAAGAAATGTTCAAGTTGTCAAAACCAGGGAGGTTGAGAACATTCTTCAGATCGTATCCGATGGACACATAGCGCAATCTCCTGAAAGAAGCATCTTCGATGAAATGTTCAGCTACAGCTCCAAAGCCACCACCATTTCCTTGGTACCAGTTTTGGTCAAGCGGTACAGCGATGTTATTGGCAGCTCCATTGGATGCTTTTACACCATCAAAAACAGTGACCGTTCCCCGGTTTTCGGTTAGTTCACTCATCCCGAAAAAGGTAATGGCGCCTTTAGTGCCGTTCCAGATGTCACCTCCTTCCCGGATGTCAAACAAGAAGCTAAGGGTCGCTCCTTTGTAGCTCAGGGTGTTGGTGATACCTAGTAGAAAATCTGGGTTCGGATTGCCGATCACGCGGTTAGTCGGGTCCACCAATGGGTAACCATAGCCTGGTAAGGATGGGTCGTCTTGGATAACCAATGCGCCGTCAGGGTTGTAATCTGCGTTCGGGTCGAATATTCCCTCATCTGTATTGACATGCTGGAATGCTCCACCTACCAACTGTCCATATTCATACGTACGGATTACGTCGCCATTCTCGTCTTTGAGTGGTGCTAAGTTGAAAACACTGGTGCCAGTGAACCCGTCCAGGTATTGGTTTTGGACACCTGCAGGTAGTGATTCAACAGTGGTTTTCCACTTGGAAAAGTTAAAAACCATGTTCCAATTAAAATCCTTTGTTCTGACCGGATTAATGTTAAGTACGATTTCCCCTCCATTGGTCTGTAGCTCGCCACTATTGACAACTGCCCTTTGGAAACCAGTCGTATTGGAAATATTGATAGGGATAATCTGGTCTGTCGAATTACGGGAGTAATAAGTAGCGTCGATGCCGATCCGGTTGTTGAGGAAACGTAAGTCAAAACCAACTTCAATATCTTTTGTCCTGGAAGGCTTCAGCAACGGGTTTCCTGCAACTGTACTCAATACGAAGCCAGAAGTGCCCTTGAATGGAAAGCCAAGTCCAGCAGTCCAACCGTCGTTCACGTCAAAGATGGTACCTGCGTTTTGGATAGGCAATTGCCAAGGAGTGGAAGTGTTGTAACCTGTCGGTGCACCACCGCCTACTTCGGCATAAGAGCCTCTCAGCTTGAGGTAGGAGATTAATTTAGAATCAAACAACTCACTGGCAACGAGGCCCAAGGAAACAGATGGGTAGAAGAAAGAAATCGAACTGGCATCAAATGGCACCAGTGGGTTGATCAAAGTAGAAGACCAGTCGTTCCGGCCAGTCACGGTCAGGTACAAAAAGTTCCTGAATCCAAAATCAATGGTACCATAAACACCGGCAGTACGCTCATTGGTATTCGTAATTTGGGTAGAAATAGTACTTGTATTTCCTATTTCAGGAAACCCTATAAAGTTCAGGCCATCGCCCTGGATGTAGTTTTGTTTTAGCTTTTCATCATACAGGTTGACACCTAACTGGTAACTCATTGTCAAATCTTCAAATAGGGAGCCACTACCATTTACATTAAAATAAGCATCGATGTGGCGGTAGTTATAGTTGTCTTCGAGGACCTGGCCGCCAGGGAGAGCCCTACTGCCAATTTCAAAGCGTTGTGTCCGGTTGTCACCATAAGAGTCCGTGCCAATCAAAGTTCCCAATTTAAACCACTCGTGGAAAGTATAACTCGCCCGCAAGCTGCCATAAAAACGGTTTACTTTGTCATTAAACAGGGCGTTATTGACAGTCCAGTAAGGGTTGTCGTATCCACCGCCACCACGGTAATTCCGCTGAGAACCATCGGCAAATTGATAGGAAGAGTTGCCATTTTCATCTACACCGTTCACAGGGTCTGACAATCCAGCACCATTATCGAAAGAAGGAGTAGTCCTCAGCAAGCCGAGCATGATACCGGAAGTGTTGGAACCTTGCTGGATACGAGTGCCGCCTGAACGGACATAGTTGGCACTGATCCCAATATCCAAGCGGTCGTCAAATAATTTAGACCCCAAATTTATACCTACATTGTAACGGTCAAATTCATTGTTTGGCGTTACGCCATCATCATTGGAAGCTCCAAAAGAAAAACGGTAGTTGGCTGCATCTGTACCTCCTGAGAAGGCTACGTTGGTGTTCGAACGGATACCTGTCTTGAAGAAATCGCCCACATTGTCATAGGGTTTTGCTTGTGGCCCTGCGGCAGGGTCAGTGGAAAGACGCCCATTTTTGTCCCATTTGTAAGTAGCGTCTCCATCATAATACAAGTCAGTAAAAGCAGGCCCCCAGCTACCGGCTTGACCTGTTTCAGGTCCTTGCCATACGCCATTGCTGCCTTGGGCATATTTATCCTGTAGGCCAACAATATTAGAAACTTGGGAAAAGGTAACGTTGGTGCTGACATCTACTTTCAGTTCCTTCGAACCGCCTTTTTTAGTCGTAATGAGGATCACACCCCTAGCGCCTTCTATCCCATAAAGGGCCGTAGCGGCTGCCCCTTTCAAGATGGAAATGTTAGCAATATCGTTAGGGTTGACATCAATAGCTCGGTTGGAGTTGGAAACCCCTGCCAAAGACCGCTCCGTGGAGTTTTCGTCATTGTTTAGCCTGATACCGTCCACGATGATCAGGGCTTCATTGTTGCCGTTGAAAGAGGTCTGTCCTCTTAAAATGATCCGGGAAGATGCCCCTGCTGCTCCATTCGATTGGGTGACCTGAACACCAGCTGCGGCGCCAGCCAATGCGTCGATAGCGTTGACCGTATTCGATTTTGAAATGGTTTCTGCGCCTACCTGTTGCACAGCGTAACCCAATGCTTTTTCATCACGGGTAACACCCAAAGCTGTCACCACCACCTCGTTCAAAACTTGTCCTGCTTCGAGGGTCACATTTACGTTGGAAAGACCAACAATGCTGACGGTTTGTGTAGCAAAACCAGTATAACTAATCGTTAATTCAGTTGCATCGCTGGGCACATTGATTTCAAAGCTGCCATCAATATCTGTGACGGTACCAGTGGTTGTGCCTTTAACGATGACAGTAGCCCCGATGAGTGGCTCGTTCGAATCGGTGACTATTCCTTTCACCATGCGCTGGCCAAATGCCACGCTCACGGCAAGAAAAAATGCCAAAAATGGTATTAATTTTTTCATTTTATTATTTTCTTGATTCATGCTGCAACTCAATTTATCGTCTTGAATAATTCCCAAAAATTGGAATTACAGCACTTGCGATTTTTGATTAATTCAAACTAAACTCCTAATTAATTGCTGAGGGGAGGCCAGTCGGACCCGTCTGTCCTGGTGAGGGTAACCACCCCAAATTCGCCATAGGTATTAGAGTAGGTGAAATTCCAGTCTGCCCCGTTCACTTCACTGATCTCAAATTCCCATGAATCACCGAAAGAATCAGTGCCAGTGATTTGTATCCGATTGCAGACGTCCGTCATTTGCAAGGTACCCCAGCCACTAAAGCCACCGTAACAGGCGTCGTAAGTGCCAAAGCTCCAATCGTCAAAAACGTAGACACCCGCACCAACTTCGGAGATGGTGACGGTTCCAGTCAGGTCGGTTTCTCCGTCGCAATTTGATGCATAGGTGAAATAGGAGGAGGTGAGGTAATTATAAGTCCCGGCCAGCTCCGAACGGCAGCTCACCCTTACGTCAAGGGTGTTGGAAGACCGGGTCGATCCATTGTCGAAAAGGAAACGGAAAGAGTCGTCAACCGCTACCTCTGCTACTGTCAGGCCAACTGCGCTTAGCGCTTCGTTGAAGGTGACGGAAACAGTGCCGGGAACAGCTGTCCCAGCTTTAAAAGTTACGGGAGCCCCGCCGTTGTAAGAAACTACTATGTCCGTAGTGCTTATGCTCTCTCCGGTAGCGGATAAATCGAAAGCAATGGAAGAATTGTTAGGGTCTCCTAAGTCGAAGAAACCTGTTTGCACATTGGATGCCGTCACGAGCGTACCAATGGGCACATAAAGGTCGTCGGCAAAACTGTCCCCAATTGGCGAATCATGGCAGCTGGCTGCCAGGAATACCAAAAAGGCCAGTACCATTAAATGGTGATTTTTCATACGTTAAATGATTTGAATAGTGAGAAAATATGACGCGGACTTTCCTGCTTGAAGTGCAGCAAAGCACTTAAGCTAAAAATCCAGTCGGGTTTTTTATTTGCGGTTTATAAAAAAAAAAAATAGGCAAGGACAGGCGTGTTAAAACAGGCCTAATTAAAGTAGACGTTTTAGGATTTTTTGTTTTAAATAGTTACGCTTAAATAAAAAATACTTTTCTGTTGAGCTTATTTCATACTATTCAATCAATGCAAATGTAAAATTAATTTAATGGAGTTTCAAGTAATTAAATTTATTTTGGAGTGCGCATTACTGTTGAGTTAAAGGTAGAACGTTTCGCATTGTTAAATAGCTTCCAGCAAGAAGTTGTCGTTTGGTTTTGTCCTGTTTTTTCTTTTGGATATTGCTGTTTTGTTGTTTTTTATTTTATTTAATCATGTATTTTTTTAGAGTTTTAATTTGTTTTATTTATTATTATAAACAATTGAATATCAGTTTTTTGCGTCAAATTAAGCAGGTGTTGTTTGATTTTGTGATTTTGGTAGATGATAATATAAAGGAAGATTTATTTGTCGGGTAAATTAATTTAGATATTCGATTTTTTTTGCTCAAAAAGGTGCTTTGTTCTTGATGTCTTTTACATTGCATTTATAGATAATTCGCCTTTTTTACAATTAATATATTTAGTATAAAATGGTTAATTCGTCTTTTTTACAATAATTAATTCATCCTTTTTTACAATTTTAAATTTAGTTAAATAATTAATTCGTCTTTTTTACAAATCGAAGTATTGCCGTAAAAGCCGAATCGTCTTTTTTACAATAATATTGTTATTTTATGTTGTCGGTTTTGCAACTATACGCTTTTTATAATGTCGTAAATGTCCGATTAATAAGTGGCGGAAAATAATTCGACATTCAGTTGTAGCTATTTGAGTGGCGGAATAATAATTTGAAAAATCACTTCATATAAATGATCGCTTTTCGAATAAAAAAATTGACCACAAATGTTTTCCTGCTGTTAAGTTCATTTGCCGTACAAGCGCAGAACACCGTGGGACTGATTTCCATAGATCACGAAAAAACAATAGGTGGGTTCAACTTGATATACCCCGAACACCAACCAGATGTCTACCTCTTAAACGAATGTGGGGAAATTGTCCATGTATGGGAAGATGATACAGATTTAAGGCCCGGAAAAACGGCTTGCCTTTTGGAAAATGGGAACTTGCTACGGGCCAAAATCAGTCCTGCGCTTGGGGCATCATTTGGGACGGGAGGGGCAGGAGGTGTGGTTGAAATGCTCACTTGGGATAATGAATTGGTGTGGTCTTACACTGTGGCGGATTCCCTGAACCGTCAGCATCATGACGTGCTGTACATGGAAAATGAAAATGTCTTGATGATTGTTTGGGAATGGAAAAATTATGACGAACTGATTGAAAATGGTTTTGACACCCTTCACAATGCCGCTGACGTACTCTGGCCGGACTACTTGTTGGAGGTAAACCCTCAGACAAATGAAATTGCTTGGGAGTGGCACGCCTGGGATCACTTGGTGCAAGATTTTGATCCAACAAAAAAGAACTACGGGGTAGTTAGCGACCATCCGGAACTGATCGATGTCAACTACAAAGAGCTCACCTTTGAACGGCAGGATTTCATGCACACCAACGCCATTGACTACGACCCCATCAAAGATCAGGTACTGCTGAGTGTCCGCCATTTTAATGAAATATGGATCATCGACCACAGCACTACCTCTGAGGAAGCCAGTGGCCACACTGGCGGAAACAGTGGAAGGGGAGGCGATCTTCTTTTTCGTTGGGGGAATCCGGCTGCCTACGGTAAAGGCAATGAGGCGGACCAAAAATTGTTCAACCAACACGATGCTCAGTGGATTGATGATTTTGTAGATTCTAATTACGGGCACTTTGGGGAAATAGTCCTCTTTAATAATAAGGTGTCAACAAATACCTCGGCAGGTCAAATTTTAGCACCAGTCTGGGAGGAAGCCGCCAAGTCTTATGCTATGGAAAATGGTGTATTTCTCCCGAATACGTTTTCCGAAACCATTTCACATCCTGACGCAGCTAAAAACTATTCGTCCAACGCATCAAGCATTCAAATTTTGGGAGATGGGGCGGTGGTGATGTGTGCCGCTAACCAAGGCTTTCTATTTGAACTGGCAAAAGACGGTTCGGTGGCCTGGGAATATCGCATTCCGCTGCGGTTTGGCCTCCCAGTCACACAAGGGTTTGCATTGTCGGTGAACGATAATTTTACATTTCAGTGCGAAAAGTATTTGGCGGATTTTCCTGCGTTTAATGGAAAGGAATTAACCCCAATGGGATTTATTGAATTAGAGCCCAATATTGCCTTTTGTGCGCTCTCTGGGACGTCTGAAAAAAAAGAAGGAGAATTAATAATTTACCCCAATCCAATGGTAGATTATTTTTTTATAGAGAACAATATGACTCTCCCAGCCCGTGTTGAAATATTTAATAATTACGGTGAAAGAGTATATCATGAATTAATTAATACAGGCAAAAATAAAATAGACGCAGTAGATTGGCCTTCGGGCATTTATTTTTTAGCAGAAAAAGAGCAGGGTATTTTTTATAAATTAATAAAAATGGAGCAGGGGTAGATTTTATTCTAAAATTAGAAATTTGACAAATTAATAATAAGGGTTTTAATTTCCCAATTTCCCAATTTCTAATTTCCAATTTCCTTTAATTCATTTGGCTAATTTTTTTGCCAATAAACTATTAGTCGTTTTTGGTTCAGCCTTGCCTTTTGAGGCACGCATGACTTCGCCCATGAAAAAACTAATCAAACCCTTTTTCCCGTTTTGTAAAGCTTTTACTTTGTCAGGGTTTTGGGACAAAACTTCGTCCACTATTTTTTCTATAAAACCTTCGTCAGTGCTTTGGATTAAATTCATCTTTTGTGCCAACGTCATTACTTCTTGATCGGGCTGTTTGATCATTTCTGGAAACAACCGTTGGTAGGCGATAGAAGCGGTGACTTTTCCATCCTCAATTAATTGGATAAATTCGGCCAGCCGTTTTTTTGAAATGTCAAATGCCTCAAGCGTTATATTTTCTTCCGATAAATAAGGGTTGATTTTATTGATAATTAAATTCGAAGCTGACTTAAAATGCGTTGTATAATTAATTAAATCTAAAAAATAATTCGCCGTATTTTTTTCTGTGGTTAATAATTCAGCCTCGTATTCCGACAAGCTATATTTCGAAATAAATTCATTAAATAATTCATTCGGTAATTTAGGTAAGCTATTTTTTATTTCCTCAATTTCTTTTTCCGACAAAACAACTGGCGGTAAATCGGGGTCTGGGAAATAGCGGTAGTCGTTGGCGTCTTCTTTATCCCGCATGGGCGTAGTGACGCCGGTGGCAGGATTGAAATTTAATGTTTCACGCGTTACTACCCCGCCATTTTCAATTAATTCAATTTGCCGTTGCGATTCATAATTAATGGCCTGCCGGGCAAATTTCATGGAGTTGACATTTTTTATTTCGCAGCGCTCACCAAATTCCGTTGCCCCTTTTTTCCTGACAGAAACATTCACATCGCAGCGCATCGAACCTTCCTGCATATTTCCGTCCGAAATTTCCAGATAACGGGCAAGTTGGCGAATGGCTGTCATTAGTGCATCTACTTCCTCGCCGGAACGCAGGTCCGGTTCAGTGACAATTTCCAAAAGCGGAGTGCCTGCTCTGTTCAAATCGATCAAGGAATTATTTGGGTCGGCGTCGTGGATAGATTTCCCTGCATCTTCTTCCATGTGGATATGGTGCAGGCGGATGTATTTTTTTTCGTCACCTACCCGTATTTCCAGACCACCACCGATACAAATCGGGTGTTTGTCTTGGGTGATCTGGTAGCCTTTTGGTAGGTCGAGATAGAAGTAATTTTTGCGGTCGAAACAATTCCGCTGGTTGATTTTACTGCCCATCGCCAAGCCAAGGCGGGTGGCGTACTCTACCTGTGCGTTGTTCAGTTTCGGCAAGGTGCCGGGGTGCCCCAACGAAATGGCGCTGACATGGGTGTTCGGTTCGGCGCCGAAGGTGATGTCATCCCCACAAAAAGCCTTGCTGCGAGTGGCAAGCTGAAGATGGATTTCGAGGCCGATGACGGTTTCGTACCCGGATAATTTATTTTCGGTTATTTCCATATTTGCCACCATTTATTTATTGGATTATTAAAATTGTTCACTTCCTGTCCACTGTTCCTCGAATAGTAATTATCTTTTTCCTTTCTATTGTCAATAAAATCCCAACGGCCAAAATTATCATCCTGTTTCCCTGTAAGGATGATCTCTTTTTCTTCAATCCATTTTTTTATAATTACTGCTAATTCCCGTGCCTTTGGATATTGTTGATCGGTGAGTTTTTGTTTTTGTTGTGGCATTAGTTGTTCCCAACGCAAATTCGACCCTGTATCGGGAACTGTTAATCTTAGTCCACAACTTAATCCCAAGTCGCTTAAAAAAGAATATCCATCACAGGAGAGTTGGTAGATTCTGATTATTGAATTCGCAGCGTTATTGTCCTTATTAATAATAGAGTCCAATAATGCATTCATTTTAATGGTTTCTAATTTTCCGTAGTCTATATATTTTACAAGTATTTTTTCTAGATTATAAAAACTTTGAGTTGTCTGATAATTCAAAGAAATTAAATATAGATAATCATCTTCTTGCATTTCTTTTTTCAAAAAATCAGAGTCGTAAACCCACTGCTCAAAATCCAGCATGGATATCTTTTTCAATTTTAGTTTGAAAAATTGATCTTCAATATTTGTAAGAGAGATTTTCATTGTTGACAAATGAAAACGGGTGTGTTATTTAATCTTCATTTTGTTTTATCAATGCTTAAAATGCCTAGTCCCTGTCAGCACCATCGCCATTCCATGCGCATCGCAATAATCGATGCTTTCTTGGTCCTTGATCGAGCCACCGGGCTGTGTCACTGCTTTGATGCCTTCCTTATCGGCGATCTCCACGCAATCGGGGAAAGGGAAAAAGGCGTCGGAACCCATCACAGCCCCTTCGAGGTCGAAACCGAAAGCCTTGGCTTTGGCGATGGCTTGTTTCAGCGCATCCACTCGGCTTGTTTGGCCACATCCCATACCGATGAGTTGTTGGTTTTTTACCAAGGCGATTCCGTTCGACTTTAGGTGCTTCACCGCGATGTTGGCGAACAACAAATCCTTGATCTGAGCTTCCGTCGGGGCTACTTTCGTGGCTACGGTTAAATCGGTTGCGGTTTCAATTTTTAGGTCGGTGTCTTGTTCGACTACCCCGTTCAGCAAGCTGCGGAAAGATCGGGGACGGACAAAGAAGTCTTTGATTTTCAATAAAATGCGTTTACTCTTTTTCTGCAAAAACTCCAGTGCATCAGCGTCGAAGTCAGGGGCGATGACAACTTCATAAAATAGTTGGTCAATCTCTTCAGCGGTTGCCAAATCCAATGAGCGATTGCAAATGAAGATGCCGCCAAAGGCCGATACATTGTCACAAGCAAGCGCTGCTTTCCATGCTTCAAGAAGGGTAGGTCGACTGGCGAGGCCACAGGAGTTGGTATGTTTTAAAATGGCAAAAGTTGGTTCGGCGTCTTTGAATTCCCGCATGATCTGCACTGCTGCGTCGATGTCCACCAAGTTGTTGTAGCTGATGGCTTTGCCGCCGAGTTTCACAAACATTTTATCAAAATCGCCAAAGAAAACGCCGTTCTGGTGCGGGTTTTCCCCGTAGCGCAAAATGTCTGAACGGTGAACACTGTGCTTGAACGACAGGTCGGCAGTGCCTTCATTGAAATAATTGAAAATGGCCACATCGTAGTTGGAGGATACCTTGAATGCCCGACGGGCCAATTCTTTGCGGTCGTCGAGGCTGAGGAAGCCTTGCTTTTCTTTCAGCAAATCCAACAGCATCGGGTATTCATCTTTGGAAGGGACACAGGCAACGTCCTTAAAATTTTTGGCGGCAGCCCGGATCAATGAAATACCTCCAATGTCAATTTTTTCGATGATGGTTGCCTCGTCGTCTGTGCTGGCGACGGTTGCCTCAAAAGGGTAGAGGTCGACAATGACGAGGTCGATTTCTGGGATTTCATATTGCGCCAATTGGGAACGGTGCGCTTCTTCCCGTCGGGCAAGGATGCCGCCGAACACCTTTGGGTGCAACGTTTTTACCCGTCCATCCAAAATAGAAGGATAGGAGGTTAGGTCTTCGACCGTTTCAACGGGAACGCCGAGCCCTTCGATATAGGTTTGCGTACCACCTGTGGAATAAATGGTGACGCCGAGTTTGTGCAGTTCGAGGATGATGTCTTCTAACCCTTCTTTGTGGTATACGGAAATGAGTGCTGATTTAAGTTTTTTCATATCGTTTGGTCAAACGGTTTATCGGTCTAATGGTGCTACTGAGGAACAGCTTTTAGCAGGTAAATGGTGAAAAAAAAAACTTTACACCAAAATACTGCGAAACCGTTACACCGATTTTTTCCGCTGAATTCTGATTTATAAAAAATATTGTTTTTTGAAAAAGAGGCGCAAAGGTAAAGTTTAGTGCAGAGAGATGAGAGCAGCAAACTAAGTGCTTTTAAAACTGATCCATTGTTGTTGGGAACTTTGCCTGATTTTAGAAACCTGACTTTTAGGATAACTTGGTTGGAATGGGAATTCGCAATAGGGTTTCTTTGTAACTGTAAATGGTAAAATAAAAAGCTGATTAAAGGGTAAATAAAATTTGAAAGTTGAGGCATTGATTCGTTCTCGTTACCCTCTTTCTAATTTTTTAAACACCTGGTGCCTTGATGCCCAAATCCTTACCCCGCCAAAAGCACGCTCTTCTAATTTTTTGTTTGGACTCCAGATATTAATTGCTGTGAAAACTTTGGGACTATTTCATACAGGATTTATACGGCCTGCTTGCCTTGTGTAAGTGGGCCGTTTTTAATGGCCCCGGTTAACGAATCTTGCTTACTGCGTCAATCGGAAAATGAAATATTCCATCATCTGCTCCAATTCCTCCGTGTTTTCCTTTTCTATTTTAATATCCGTCAGGGTCGGTAAGTGTTCGGCGTAATAACTGTGGTTGTTTGCCATTTCCAGCAGGTCGCTGGCCGCAGCTTTGGGATAAGGAAAGGCTGGGTTGAGCTCTAAAATGATTCCAGATATTTTGGAGTTAAGCATTTTTAAGGTGTGGAAAAAACCTTGTTTGTTTTCTTCGTCTACTTCCTTTACATGGTAGGCTTTCGTCCCTTCAAAAATGACCAGTTGGTGCAGTGCATCCCGGTCAATATAAGCAACTGGGGTGGCCATGCGGATCGTATCTACAATGGTCTTGATGACAATTTTTATTTTTTGTTTGGGGTCTTCCACGTTCATCGTATTGAAATCGATACGGAAGCGCACCCACTCCCAATAGTAGGAAACGAGGTAAACGAGGAGCAAGTGTTTGTTGGTAAAATAGCGGTAAATGGAGGCCTCTGTGGAGTTGATGCGGGCTGCCAGTTTTTTGAAAGTAAAGGACTCGATGCCCAGTTCATTGATGAGGGCAATGCCTTCTTGGATGATCCGTTGGCCTAAGTCGGTGGACTGTGGGTCTCGCTGATAGAGGTTTTTATTGATCGATATTTGAACGGAGATAGCCATATTGAATATTTAATGTTAAAATGAACTTTTCCGAAAATCATTTCAGAAATAGGAAAGATTCGTTGACAATCAGGTAGTTAGGTCGTGTTTGGTTCGGGGGCATAATATTGAGTAAGAAAAGAAATGCCCAAGTCCTTTTTGTACTAATATGCTCCCATTCAGAAATTGTTTCGTGCCCACTAGCTTGGCCTACTTTTTTGAAAATTGCCAATGTATTTGGGGCGGGGCATATCATCACAAGGCAAATCTAAAAAAGTAGGATCAATTAAACATTCCATAGCCGTGTTTGTATTGGTAGGAGCATTGCTATATATTTGCGAAACAAAACATACTGAATGTCAAAAGCCTACACATATCGTTTACCAATCCTCCACTTGTTGCTGGCAGCTATCCTGATGATGTGTTTCTCTAGCATGTATGCTAATGACAACAATGCTTTGGTAAACAGTGGGGAAGAAGTGGAAACGATGGAAATGAAAGATAATGTGGAAGAAGACAAAGAGTTTTCGAACTACGACCTTGATAAAGACGACGCCTTGCTATCTATTGCCTCTCCTATAATTCAAACTTCCTATTACTACTATTCTGACCAAAAAAACATGGCTCTATTCAATTGCTACCTTGGCATTGTTCTGCCTCCTCCAGAGTCTTGATCCAGCCTACCTTGAATTTGATTTTGTGAAAATTTTATTTCGTATTTGGTGGAAATGAATATACAATGGTACCTCAGCCTAACTTGAATCGTTTCGATTCTATCCCAGCACCCGCTGATTTATTGTCTTAGCTATTATTCAAACTGGAATTCATCTCCACTAATTTGATTTTCTACAAATCAAATCAAACCATTTTTTGCTTGTCCTCCGCTCTTAGTGGGGGCAAGCTATTATCTGTTTTATAATCAATTATCAAATTAGAAAAGATGAATTCAACTGAAAATATATCACATGGCTTTTTGGCCAATTTAAAAAATGACCTCCCTGCCAGTTTGGTGGTCTTCTTGGTGGCTGTACCCTTATGTTTGGGCATTGCCTTGGCCTCGGGGGCACCGCTCTTTTCAGGTATCATTTCCGGCATTATCGGGGGCATCGTTGTGGGGGCTCTTAGTGGTTCCCAGCTGGGGGTGAGCGGTCCCGCTGCCGGGTTGGCGGTGATCGTCCTGACGGCCATCCAGGAATTGGGCAGTTTCGAAATATTTCTCGTAGCAGTGGTCATTGGTGGCGTTTTCCAATTGCTGTTGGGCTTCGCAAAGGCAGGCATTATCGGTTATTATTTCCCATCATCCGTTATCAAGGGGATGTTGTCGGGTATCGGGATCATTATAATTTTAAAACAAATACCACATGCCTTTGGCTACGATAAAGACCCGGAAGGGGACCTTGCTTTTAGCCAGGTTGATGGGCACAACACCTTCTCCGAACTACTTTACATGCTTGATAATGTAAGCTTGGGGGCAGTTATTATTACCGTTGTTTCGATGTTTATTCTGATCTTATGGGAGCAGTCATTTATGAAGAAACAGCGGGTGTTCCAGGTTATTCAAGGGCCGCTCATTGTGGTGACGGCAGGCATCATCTTGAACCTTATTTTCCAAAAAATGGACGGCCTAGCGCTGGATGGCGAGCACATCGTAAGCATTCCTGTGGCAGGCAGCATAGCTGGTTTTTTTGACCAATTTACTTTCCCCGATTTCGGAGCAATCATGAACCCGGCTTTATGGGTTACAGGCATAACCATCGCAGTAGTGGCGAGCTTGGAGACGTTGCTCTGCCTCGAAGCAACTGACAAGCTTGACCCATACAAACGAGTGGCCCCAGCGAACCAAGAGCTGAAAGCACAAGGCATTGGCAACATCCTTTCTGGCTTGGTGGGTGGCTTGCCGATCACCCAGGTCATCGTCCGCAGTTCGACCAATATTCAGTCGGGTGGACGGACAAAAGCATCGGCCATTTTTCATGGCATCATCATGTTGGGTTGTGCCATTGCTATTCCCCATATATTGAACCTCATCCCCTTGGCAAGTTTGGCGGCCATCCTGTTTTTGGTTGGTTACAAATTAGCAAAGCCATCCCTCTTTAAACAAATGTATGGCCTTGGTAAAGAGCATTTTATACCATTCATGGTGACCATCATCGGTATTGTTTTCACCGACCTGCTGATGGGGATTGGGCTGGGCACTGCTGTCGCTATTTTCTTTGTACTGCTGGCCAATTACAAGAAGCCTTATTACTTTGAAGCGGAAAATCACCAACCGGGTGAGCCCATCGTTTTGAAACTTTCCGAAAATGTAACTTTCTTGAACAAAGCTGCCATTTTGCAAACGCTCAACCATTTGCCAGAAAATTCAAAAGTGGTTATCGATGCTTCCCAGTCAGTGGAAATAGACCAAGACGTGTTGGAGATAATTGAAGATTTTAAAGTGAATGCAGCTTTTAAAAACATCGATCTCCAGATCATTGAGCAGCGCAAGGATGTGCCGAATTACCCGGCGAAAGAATTGGCGAAAATGATTGCCAAGGGTAAGGGAAAGGAAGCGACAACCATTAATTAACGCAAATCAAAAATGAGGTGGCAGGCTTGGTTGGCTGGTGTTTTTTAAAATGCTAACCAATTGATCCATGGTTTTTCATATTTTGCAAAATGAAAACGGGGCTTTGTCTTCACCTGCTATCACTCATAAACTAATCAATTACCAACTAAAAAAAAAACTACCTAAAATGGACATTAACCAAATTTTTAAGAACAATAAAAAATGGATTAAGGCAAACCTCCAAATAGACGAGAATTATTTTGAAAACCTTTCTAAAGGGCAAACTCCACCAATCCTCTATATCGGCTGTTCCGATAGCCGGGTGACTGCGGAAGAAATGACCGGTGTAGAGCCGGGCGACATGTTCGTCCACCGCAACATCGCCAACATGGTCATCAATACCGACCTTAGTAGCCAGTCGGTCATCAACTACGCTGTTTCCCACTTAAAGGTGGACCACGTAGTTGTTTGCGGGCATTACTACTGCGGGGGGGTGAAAGCCGCCATGCAGTCGGCCGATCTTGGCATCCTCAACCCATGGTTGCGGGGAATCCGGGATGTTTATCGCCTGCATAAAAAAGAACTCAACGCTATTCAAGATGAAGAAAAAAGGTACAAACGCTTGGTTGAGCTCAATGTGCAAGAGCAATGCATCAATGTTATCAAAACGGCCGATGTGCAGAAGGCTTACCGCAGCAGGGGGATCACAGTGCACGGTTGGGTATTCGATATCCAAAGTGGTAAATTGATCGACCTGAAAATTGATTTTCAAAAAGAAATGGAAGGCATCCGGGAAATTTATCACCTCGATGACTAACCTGATTTTTTAGATTACCGCAATTTGAAAGAACCCAAATTTGGCTAAATGGCCGAGTTTGGGTTTTTTGATGGGCATTTCTGAAAAAAAATCTTTGCATCGTTCAGGTATATAATTGTGTGTAGATGCCTGTTTCTAAAATATAATAAGCTGTATTTAGCCGCTTTCATTTATCTGTTTCGACCCGTCGCCTCTGGTTGTGAAGTATTTGTTAATGCTATTGCTTGGTACGGTTTTGTAGGATATGTTTGCACCCTTTTTTAAATCCGACATGAAAAGTAACAAAGCTAAAGGCTTCCTAAAAGCCTTAATTCCTTTTTCCTTTCTGACTCTGAGCTTGCTGTGCAATGCTCTTACTTATCAGGACAGCTTTGCTTCTCACGAGACTACTTTCATAAGTTGCGATGAAAACCTTTCATCAAATTGGCAACATGCCCCAATCATTAGTGGAAAAAACCCTTTCAATCGTTTGCTCGATTTTTACCTTTTAGGTATTGAGGAAGTGAACAACTTGGAAGAAAGCAATGAAGACTCAAAAGATGGAAGTTCGTTCACCGATGCCATTTTTGCCTTACGGCTCTCAGAAACAGTTTCCGCTAAAAATGCTCCTTTCGCTGTTACTTCTTGTGTATCCTGCCAATTAGTAAAGAAATTTATCCTCTTCCATTCCTTCAAGATAGACTGCTAATCCAGCCCTTTTCCCTTTTCTGTTTAATCATGTTGTCCCTGGTTGGGCTGACGCATTTTTCACGTCCCCTATATCAAGTTGAAAAGAGCTTGACGCAGGTTTATGAATGTTGATTGATACTGATCACAAACCTGCATCCAGCTCTTATCACCCCTTATAATTTTTTTAATTATGTCTGATAAAAGCAAACAACCGAACGTACCCAAGGATTGGTTGGAAGGGTTGAAAGAGAATTTCTCTAAAGATGCCCCGTCCGGTTTTGTGGTGTTTTTGTTGGCTTTGCCCCTGAGCTTGGGCATTGCCAAAGCATCTGAGTTCCCTGCTGTGATGGGCTTGGTGACAGCCATTATTGGTGGCCTCGTAGCCACCTTTTTTGCAGGTTCAAAATTGACCATCAAAGGGCCTGCTGCTGGTCTGATCGTTATTGTGGCTGGGGCCGTCACCGAATTCGGAGGTGGCGTGGAAGGTTGGAAACTGACGCTTGGTGTCATGGTTGTGGCAGGCCTCATTCAAGTCCTTTTTGGGGTATTGAAACTGGGCAAGCTCGTGGATTTTTTCCCACTGTCAGCCGTGCATGGTATGCTGGCAGCTATTGGCCTCATCATCATTGCCAAGCAAGTCCCTGTGCTCCTCAATGTGGATCCAGCACTGATGAAGGGAAAAGGGCCCTTGGCCTTATTTGCCGCCATCCCTGAATTTATCCAGCACCTCGATCCCAAAGTATCCATCATTGGGGTGGTGAGCTTGGTGATCATGTTGGGTTGGGCGAAGGTCAAACATTTCGCCTTGCGGCAAATACCTGCACCGCTGTTGGTGCTGATCTTTGCGATCCCCACTGGAATTGCAATGCATTTGGCGACTGAAGGCCCTTCTTACACCTTATTAAAGGTGGGCAACATCGTAGATCAGGTAGGGTTTAATGCAGATTTTTCAGGTGTCTCCCAGATGGGGATTTTTATAAAATACGTCATCATGGTGGCGCTCGTGGGCAGTCTGGAAAGCTTGCTGACGGTAAAGGCGATCGACCTGATGGATCCTTACAAAAGGAAATCCGATCCGAACAAGGACATCATTGCCGTGGGCGTGGCCAATACATTTGCCGCATTCCTCGGTGGCCTGCCGATGATCTCGGAAGTGGCGAGGAGCTCTGCCAATGTCATCCAAGGGGCTAAGACCCGCTGGGCGAATTTTTTCCATGGCATTTTCCTGCTGGTGTTTGCCCTGTTGGCCTATCCTTTATTGGAAAAAATACCCAACGCTGCACTAGCGGCCATGCTTATTGTGGTGGGCATCAACCTGACCCACCCCAAACATTTTATCCATGCCTATAAAATTGGTGCAGAGCAGTTGGCCATCTTCGTAACGACCATTTTCTTCACCCTGTTTGAAGATTTGTTGGTTGGTATCGCAGCGGGCATTGTCCTCAAAATCGTCATCCATGTTTTCCGCGGAGCTTCCTTGAAATCGCTGTTCAAAGCCGCTACCACGGTTACGACAGACGGTGATGAAGTACACGTGGAGTTGGGGGAAACGGCACTGTTTACCAACTACTTGGGGATTAAAAAAACACTAAACACGATCCCGGATGGGAAACAGGTTTTTATCAAATTGCCGAATACCAAACTGATTGACCACTCAGTGATGGAAAATCTCCACCATTATGAGACGGACTATTTTATGACTGGTGGGCAGGTTCATTTTGTGGGGCTTGACTTGCTCACGCCGCTGTCTGACCATCCGCTTTCAGCGAGGGTGAGAAATGGCAAATACGCTGCCTACCAAAAAGGCATGAAAGCAGCCTTGGCAGAGGACGTTGGCCACTTTGACGAAGCGCACGTTTTGCACGAGCTAAAGCACTATTTGCCATCACAAATGGCATTGAAAGACTTCGTCCACCACAACTCCCTCCATGCTTTTCAGGACAAGGAATTTTTCGAGGCTATTTTCAGCGCCTCCAAAATCTTTGGTATTCAGGTTACCTTCAACATTGATGAGTACCGCCAACTGTACAAGCAGGGCCGTATCAAGCCCGAAATTTTGGAGCGTGTTATCGTAGAAAACAAGGGCAAAGGACAGATCAATAATTTTCTCCAAAAAATGTTGGAGCAGCCCTACCAACATACTTACGAACAGCGAGTAGGCCAACTACGGGCACAGTGGAAAAAAGAATACCAGTTCGACCTCGACAACCGGGTGCAGCCGTTCCTCTTCCGCATCATCGGTAGCTACCTTGATCAGGGCATTGCGTTGTGGCATTTCCCCTTCGAAGATCAGGGGTTGATGAGTGCGGTCAGGACGTTGGAACAAAACAGTTATACCAGCTTTTTCAAAAGCAAGCGGGTACGGAAATTGGCCCTTTCTGAAGACCTCAGTTTGGAAAAACTGTTGAAAATAGTGGTCGGTAAAAAGGCGTATTTCGAGCAATATATTTACGATCAACAATTTGCCCATAAAGGTTGGAGCGGCATCATCGGCGCCATTGAGGACAACCCCGGCACGCTACTGTACAAAAAGGAAATTAGCCTGAAGGATTTTATCATGCTGGAGTTGTTATTGGAAATCGATGCCTTGGATAGGGCGTTTGGCACCAATTGGGAGCCCATCGCTACCAACGTCGATGCTGCTCCGCAGCACTATTTCACCAAAATACAATCGACCGAACTGGACGAAGTGCTAAAGCTCTGGCAACTGGCTTTTGAATGGGATTACTACGATGGTGTACTGAGTGCGGTCGGCCATTTAGCCAAGAAAAAAAGGTTGGAAAAACCGGAGGAAAAGAGTTTTCAAGCGATGTTTTGCATCGACGATCGCGAGTGCTCCATCCGCCGTCATATCGAACAAGCTGATCTGAACTGTGAGACGTTGGGCGCTCCGGGCTTCTTTGGTGCGGCGTTTTATTTCCAGCCTTTCAACGGGAAATTTTATGAAAAACAAGCGCCTGCACCTGCCCAGCCTATCCATTTGATTAAGGAAATCGACGTGAAGGACAAACGCGGGCACGAGGTAATGCACAGCAAACATTCGCACACGTTCTTCCGTGGGTTCATGGCTTCGCTGTCGTTGGGGCTTTGGGCGAGCGTCCGTTTGGTGCTGGATATTTTCCGCCCAAAAATGAATGCCGACATTGCCGATGCATTTTCTCACATGAATATTGATGGAAGATTATTGATCGAAAACACCGACCCTGGACAAATCGAAAATGGCCTGCAGGTTGGCTATACGGTTCCGGAAATGACCAAGGTGGTCGAAGGGCTGCTGCGGGGCATTGGGCTGGTCGATCATTTTGCACCGCTTGTGTATGTAGTGGCGCACGGCAGCAGCAGTGCCAACAACCCACACCACGGGGCGCATGATTGCGGGGCTTGCAGTGGTAGGCCAGGTGCGGTGAACGCCAGGGTCTTCGCCTTCATGGCCAACCATCCAGAAGTCAGATCTGCACTGAAAGCGAAAGGTCTGCGCATTCCCGATAAAACACAGTTTGTCGGGGGGATGCACGATACGGCGAGTGATGAAATGGCTTTTTACGACACGCACATTTTGTCAAAAGAAAATGCCGTGAAGCACAAAGCCAATGTTGAAGTGTTTGAAACAGCGCTCGACCAAAACGCCAAGGAACGTGCCCGCCGTTTTGCTTCGATCGACATTAAGAAGGACATCAAGCACGTTCGCAACGAGATCAAAAAACGGTCGGTTTCTTATTTCGAACCCCGGCCTGAACTTGGTCACGGTACCAACGCCCTTTGCTACGTGGGGGCTCGGGAACGGATGAAAGGTCTTTTCCTCGACCGCCGCGCCTTCCTCAATAGCTATGACTACCGCACCGATCCTGATGGGACTTATCTCCAACAAGTGATGGCTCCGCTGCCAGTGGTTTGCGGTGGCATCAACTTGGAATACTATTTTTCCAGAATGGATATCGAGAAAATGGGGGCTGGTACGAAGTTGCCGCACAACGTGATGGGCTTGATTGGTGTAGCCAATAGTAGCGACGGCGACTTGCGCCCCGGCCTGCCACTCCAAATGGTAGAAAACCACGACCCCGTACGTTTGCTGTTGATGGTGGAACAACGTCCGGAAATCGTGCTGAAGGTCATTTCCACTTCTCCGGGTATGTACGACTGGTTCGATAAGGGCTGGGTGCACTTAGCAGCGGTGTCGCCGGAAGATGGCAATGTGTATTATTTTGAAAATGGGAAATTCTCGTTGTACCATCCGGTGTCGGAGGTGAAGCACGCCCACGACATCCTCAACGTCATCGAAACGGCAGAGGAAATGAAATCGAACCACATCCTCGATGCCACAAAAGAGAATATCCCTGTTCATCTTTATTAATGGATAATGGACAATTGACAATGGATAATTGAAATAATTGTCAATTATCCACTGTCCATTGTCCATTATCAACTGTCAATTAAAAAAATGGAATCATTACTTCCGATCTTATTAATAACGCCCCTTGTTGGCTTGTTGGTCAGCTATTGTTTTTCCAACAAGGATGAGAAGCCCATCTTTTGGGCGACCACCTTAGGGGTTGGGGCCAATTTTTTGACCCTTATAGCTATCACCTGTTTTTGGGTTCTCCATGATTTTGCATCTATGTTTTTTCATGGGCCCGTGCTGTACCATGCGACAGAGACGGAGTTTGCCATCAATTTTTTCCTCGATGGCTACTCGCTGACTTATCTGATGATTGCTACTTTTTTGACCCTGATCGTGACTGTTTTTAGCAAGTCCTACATTCACCGGGAAAAGGGGTACAAGCGGTTTTTCAACAACCTGTTATTCTTTTATTTTGGTTTGGTGATGGTGCTGCTGGCCGGCAATTTGGAAACGCTTTTTGTGGGTTGGGAAATACTCGGACTGACGTCGTTTTTCCTGATCGGTTTTTACCGGGAGCGTTATTTGCCCGTAAAAAATGCACTGAAAGTGGTGTCGCTCTACCGGGTTGCCGATGTGGCTTTGTTGCTTGGTATCTGGGTGTGCCATCATTACTTTGGGCATAGCATCAACTTTGCGGAGGTAGATGGTTTGCATAATCCACAGCCACATATCATGCACGAAAGTTTTTACCTGTTTTTCATTCCTAGTATGTTCTTGTTGGCAGCGATGGTTAAATCGGCACAAGTTCCATTTTCCTCTTGGCTGCCCCGTGCGATGGAAGGGCCAACGACTTCGAGCGCTGTTTTTTATGGTTCGTTGTCGGTGCATATCGGAGTGTACCTGTTGATTCGTACAGCTCCGTTTTGGGAGGAAAACCTGTTGTTTCAAGTACTGATTGGTGCGGTGGGTTTGGTTACGGTCATTATGGCGACTATTACGGCCCGCGTGCAGTCGTCCATCAAAACGCAGATCGCTTACTCATCCATTGCCCAGATCGGGCTGATGTTCATTGAAGTGGCTTTTGGCTGGTATGGGTTTGCGGTTTTCCACTTCGCCTGCAACGCCTTGTTGCGCAGCCACCAATTATTGGTGTCTCCGTCCATTTTGAGTTACCGTATCCACGATCAATTTTTTCACTTTTCGCCTCCAGCCGCACAATCAACAGAAGGGGTTTGGGGCAAGATGAAACTATCGTTTTACATGCTGGGCATCAAGGAATTCCACCTCGATAGTTTTATGTATCACTACCTCTGGAATCCATTGAAAAGGTTAGGCAATTTGTTCCGTTTTATGAACGACCGGACGACTTATGTTTTTGCGCTGCCGCCTTTTTTGATGGGCTTGTATGCCGTATATCACAAAGATTTGTTGCCGGATTGGCTGCTCCACCATTTACCAGAAGCATTTGCCTTGGCCGGTTTGGCATTTATCCTCAAAGCATTTGTGGAAAGGAAATCTGCCCTGACCGCTTGGGTGCTGATCGTGGTGAACCAATTGTACCAATCGCTGGCATTCGGTTTCAACGAGCAATTTGATTTCCACCAAGTGCATATTTACTTGAGCGGTATTTTCATTTCAGCGGGTGTCGGCATTTATGCCATCAATAAATTGAGGAACAGTAACCAAGACGTGTCCTTGGACAAATTCCACGGCCATTCTTATGAATATCCAATTTTGGCCATTGTCTTTGTCATCGCTTGCCTTGGGCTGGCTGGGTTTCCGATCACACCGACCTTTATTGGTGAGGATTTGATGCTGGGTCATATCCACGAAAACCAATTCCCGCTACTGGTTTTGGTCGTTTTAAATTTAATCCTCGACGGCTTGGTGATTTTCAGGATTTATTCAAGATTGTTTCTCGGACAGCATAAAAAAGGTTACCACGAAGTGGCGTATCGGTCATCGTGATCGGTGGAATGGAATTAAGTATTAGGGTGTTTAGGTATTATGGTACAATCGATAAGTCATGGTACTATAATACCTAAATACCGTAATACCTAATTACCATAATACCGTCTAAATTTCTCTTCTTTGTACTCTAACGGGTGGGGTGGTTTTCGATAAAATCACTCTGCCCTATTTCCAAAAATAAATAATGATGAAAAATAAATTGGCAATTTTTGCCCTACTTTCTGTTTGTTTTTTCCAAAATATAAATGCCCAAACGGCCAAGCAATTTGGCTCATGGTGGATGTATTTTGGCAACCATAAATTAAGTGAAAAATTTAGCCTGCATACCGAGTACCAATTCCGGCGAAGTGATTTTGCCAAGGATTGGCAACAGTCGCTCATGCGGGTCGGGTTGGATTATCATTTACCCAAAAAGGCCATGCTCACGGCGGGCTACGGGTGGATTGTCTCCTTCCCTTACGGTGACCAGCCCATTGCAACCAAGGTGAACGAGCACCGCATTTGGCAGCAGCTCGTTTTACAGGAAAACCTCGGGCGTTTTTATTTCCATCACCGCTATCGGTTGGAGCAGCGCTTTATCGAAAATGCTTCCTTGGATGAAAATGGGGATCGGGTCGTGGATGGCAACAAATTCCGGCAGCGGGCACGCTACCGGTTCCTTATTTCCATTCCTATTTCCAAAAAGACAATGGAGGATAATACGTTGTTTTTCAGTACTTACGAAGAGGTTTTTCTCGGTTTTGGCAAAGGCATCCAGAAAAATGTCCTCGACCAAAATCGCCTATATTTTGCACTGGGCTGGCGTTTTGATAAAGACTTTAATGTGCAATTAGGGTACCTGAACCACTATGTCATCAAGGGCGATGGTGCACACAAGGAAATGAACCATACCTTGCAAGCGGCGGTAACTTATAATTTCGATTTGCAGAAGAAATAATTAACTCATGTTACGCACTCAATGCGGAGCAGCATAACCCTCGCTTCTTGAAACGATCCAACGTGCTCCTCCAAGGGTTTCTAAGGGGCGGTGTCGTCCCGATGCATCGGGACGACACCGCCCTTAAAACCCTTGGAGAGCCGAGCAGAAAGACAAATCAATGCTTGAATGATCGTTCGGCCCGCAGGGATTGGGGATTAGTTGTGTTCTGCGTAACATCAGTAATTAAAAATTAATGGAGGGATAAATTAAAACGCAGATGACATCGACTGAGCGGACTTATCTTTTTAAATCCGTCTAATCCGTGTCATCTGCGTTCCAATTATTGTCAAATATTTTCATTAAAAACTAAGCAAAATTATTTGCCAAATTTGAATCTTGCTCTTTCTCCCTATTTCTTAAATTAAAAAATAGCCAACCCGTCATTAAAATATTACCAACAGAAAATAATCCACCTATAATAATAAACCTTAAAGCTCCGTCCGTCATTGCCGTAATATCCATTACATCCGATAAATAAGCCAGTAACATCCAGCTGGTAAAAAGTGTACAAATAGCAATCAGGAAAAGGTCCAGAGGTTTTGATTTTAAAAATATCTGAACAAAAAAAGGCATGGTGAATAATAGTACGCCAATCGAACTACCTCCTGTTTTTTCGCCCATCCAATTGCCGAAAAATATCCATGATAAAATAGCAATAAAATAAAGGTAGGGGACTGCTGATAAATAAGCTTTTTTCATGATGCTATGTTTTTAAAATTAAATAATCAACCTTAAATAACCTTCAGTGCTTTCAACTCATTTTCCAATTCTTCCGATGACTGAAAATGTATACCTGTTAATCCCAGCGCCCGGCCTGCTTCCACGTTCCGTAAATTGTCATCAATAAAAATGGCTTTTTCAGGATGAACGGAAAAACGTTGAAATAATATTTCATAAAATTCAGGAAACGGCTTGCGGGTTTTTTCTTCACCGCTCACCACTATTCCCTCAAACCAATGCAGAAAGTCAAAACGGTCTAATGCAACGGGGAACGTCTCGTGCGACCAGTTAGTCAACGCATACAATCGGTGGGTATTGGCATTTTTTATTTTTTTAAGAATTTCAACGGTGGGCTGGATCGGCCCTCCCAGCATTTCCTCCCAGCGCCCATAAAAAGCTTTTATCTCGGTTTCCCATTCAGGAAATTCAGCGAGTTTGTCGTCCGTTGCCTGTTGCAGTGGGTAGCCTGCATCCTGGTTTTCGTTCCAGTCAGAAGTGCAAACGTTTTGGAAAAAATATTGCTTGCGTTCGGTGTCGCCGTTGAATATGGGGTCAAAAACATAGTTCGGATTCCAGTCAATAAGGACGCCGCCGAGGTCGAAAATAATGGTGTTGTGCATGTAATAAATGTGATTGGTGAAAGGTGAATCGTCAAATTTGGAGGGCAAAGGTAGGAAGGCGGGGTGTATTATTTTTATTGATAAAACGCCTAATAAATATTTAAAATTTATTAGGCGTTTTATGCTTGATCGGGCATTGCTTTTTATTTTGTTGGGGGTATATTTTTGCGGTGATGAAGTTATTTTTCAATAGTGGCAAACGATATTTTAACGAGCAATTAATTCCCATTAAAAAATCGAATTAATATCAATTAGCATAATTGCCCATTTTAATAAAACCACTGGAGTTTCAATTATCATCTTTCTGCTGGAGTAATTTTTTTATTAAAACAATTTGCCCCAAGTGGTAATAACTATGCTCGATCATACCGAGGATATTCCGGCTGTAATTCCCATATTTTTCATCAACAAAATCTTCCATTAATTTTTCATCGGGCATTTGTTCCACCAAGTCGGCAAATCGCTCGGCATCGCTCCATATTTTGTTCAATAAGTTCTCCCAATCTGTTTGGGATTCAATAGGCGGAAGGTCAAAACTAAATCTATCCCTGATGTCGAGTGAGCCACCTTCCAGAACTTGCACCACGCCTGCTACATAATAATTAATATGAAAGGCAAGGGCGGCGATGGTGTTCAGAGAGCCGATTTTGGTAGTGGCTTGTTCCCAGGTCACGTCCGATAATTGGGCCTTGAAATTAGTGGAAATCCAGTCCCCATTTAATTGGACCTCCCTAAACTGATTCGCAAATTGTTTGGCCAAATTCATGTGCTTGTGTTTTTTAATTTGGTTTGAATAATTGAGATGGTGTTTTGCAAAAGTAAACACAAAATCAGCAAAGTCCTGGACGGAAGATGCTGCTCGTAAAGCAGATTAAAATTGTAAAGCATATGTGCAAAATGTGCAATGACAAATTTGTCCAGATATTCATTAAATCTGTGCTATTAATAAATTAAACTTTTCACCATCTTTGTCCCTCATCAAAACTGAATGAAGACAAAATGCTGTTCAACTCTTTGACATTCATCGTCTTTTTCCTCATCGTTTTAATGGTGCATTATTCGCCCATTACTTGGAAAGGAAAAAAGATCAGCCTCTTGGTAGCGAGTTATATTTTTTACGCTGCCTGGAATCCCCCCTTTGTCTTGCTCCTATGGCTGTCCACTTTTGTGGATTGGCATGCTGCCAAACGGATGTATGCCACCGACGATCCAGCCGTCCGAAAACGCTGGCTACTGCTTAGCCTATTCATCAATTTGGGTATGTTGGGCTTCTTCAAATACGGCGGGTTTTTATTGGAAAATTTTGTGTCGCTGGTGCAGATGGCAGGCTTTGATTTTGCGCCCGCCGCTCCCGACATCATCTTGCCGATGGGTATTTCGTTTTACACTTTTCAAACGATGGCCTACACCATTGACGTTTATTTGAAACGGGACAAGCCTGCTGATTCTTTCCTCGACTTTTCGCTGTTTGTCACTTTTTTTCCGCAGCTCGTGGCAGGGCCGATTGTTCGCCCGTCGGAGCTGATCCCCCAATTTCAAGTGCCGAGAGTTGCCACTTCCAGCCAATTGATCTGGGGACTTGGCCTAATGACTTTGGGCTTGTTTCAAAAACTCGTCGTTGCCGATACCTTGCTGTCGCCCGTATCGGAAGATGTCTTTGGCAATTTTGCCCCCGTCCACATTGGTGATGCGTGGTTGGGTTTGTTGGCCTTTTCCGGACAGATTTTTTGTGATTTTGCGGGGTACTCCACCACTGCCATTGGGGCAGCACTTTGCCTCGGTTTTGCCTTGCCAGATAACTTCAACATGCCTTATGCAGCAATCGGGTTTTCTGACTTTTGGCGGCGCTGGCACATCTCGCTGTCCAGTTGGCTGCGGGACTACCTCTACATCCCGCTCGGTGGCAACCGCGGTAGCAAGGGGCGGACTTACTACAACCTGATGATGACGATGTTTTTGGGCGGGCTGTGGCACGGGGCGAGCTGGACGTTTGCGATTTGGGGCATCCTGCATGGATTGTACCTGGTCGTTGAGCGGTTTTTAAAGAAAATATTTGGCGGCCGTGTGTGGCTCAATAATATGGCGGTGAAATTTGGCCTCGGCCTGCTCACCTTCTATTTCGTCAACATTGCCTGGGTCTTTTTCCGGGCGGAAAATTTTGAAAAGGCTGGGTTGATGATGGCATCGTTGCATGGCTTCATCCCCGACGGCATGAAAATACTCTCGACGCTGTCCATCCTCTCGGTCATTGGCGGGATGAGCAGCATGCTCCTGATCCATTGGTGGATGCGGGAGCGGACACTCGAATCAATCGTTGCAAAAATGTCGTGGTGGCAGGTGGGCATCATCTGGTCGGCCATGGTCTTTCTTTTAATCATCAATCAAGGCGGAGGAAATGCGTTCATTTATTTTCAATTCTGATAGCGGGCAGCACGAGCGGACTGTCCCCCAGCAACCCTGGAAAAAAGTGGTCATTTTGTTGGCCGTACTTGTCATCCCAGCCGTTTTTTGCTGGGAAATGTACTGGCGTGGTCAAGGCTATCAGCCAGACTACGATAGTACGAGCAGCCTTTGGTCGGAGTGGCGGCAAAAGGCAGAAAATGGCGACAACGAAACCATCGTCATCTTTGGCTCGTCCCGTGCCGTTTTCGACATCGACCTCCACACTTGGTGGGAAATGAAAGGGGACAACAAAGTGATCCAATGTGCGATAGAAGGCACTGGGCCGCTACCCGTCTTTGAGGATTTTGTGCAAAACACAGATTTTGCCGGAACGATTGTCCTCTCCGTTGCCCCTGATTTGGTATTTACCAAGCACCCTGAATTTTCGGGCTTTGACGACTCTTGGGCGCAGTCTAAAATAGACTACTATCACACATGGAACCCTGCCCAGAAAATGGAACATGCGCTGCAGTTGGCCATTGAGCCGCACTTTGCCTACATCGAACAGGGCTGGCTCGACTTGAGGGCTTTGCTGACCCGCATCCCTTTCATCGACCGTGCGGATAGGATGTGCCCACCTTATGACCCTGCATTTTTCTCCCATTATACCCGCTACCGGGAGGCCAAAATGTGGGATCGCCTACTCACGGATACCGCTTATGCCGCCAACATCCAAAAAACTTGGCTGGGCTTCGGTGCCCTTGATGCCCCGCGCATGACGGCCTCGGCCTATCAGTCTGGTATCCAAAAAATGCTCAAAGGAGAATATCGGCCTTTGCACCCCGTCATAGAAACTTGGCGACCGACCGAGTTGGATTCCTTCTTCGTCCGCATCAACGATGATGTGCAAAAATTCAAACAACGGGGCGGTAAAATGATCTTTATCCGCCCACCTTCCAGCGGCGGTTTCCGACCCATGGAAGCTCATTACTTGCCCCGTGAACTGTACTGGGACAGGCTGTTGCGGGAAACGGGTTGCCCCGGCGTTCATTTCGAAGACTATCCAGAATTGCAAGGATTTGAACTGCCGGAATGGTCGCACATGCGGGCCGATCAGACACCAGCTTTTACACGGGCACTGGTGAAAATTATTAATGAGAAATTGGAGTGAAGTTGTTTATTAGAGGACTAATTCTTCTGCCAGTCGTTCCCTGATCCGTTCCAACCGCTCTTCCCTCAGCAATTCCCCGTCCCGGAAGACTACCTCTAGTGCACTCTGTTGCTCTTCTTTCCAAGAGACTTCGTCACGCAGTACATAGCCGTTTTCACCCATCAAAACCTGGAGCAATCCCTTGGCAGATTTTTTCGATCCGCTGTCCGTTTTTGGGTCTTTAAAAATATTACGGCCTTGGCCGTTCACTTCGCCATAGGTCGCTTTCATGGCAAAGCCAAAAGTGTCACGGGTCACATATTGGTAAGTGAAGGAGCCGATACCCAACACGACATTGAACGAGGCGAAACCCTTGTCTTTCAAACCTTTAAGTATAGCTACCTGTCGTTCTGGAGTGATGCTGTCGCCGTAGATCAGGCAGATGTGTGGATCGAGCAGGCGATACCCCATCGGAGTTGTTGTACCACCAAAAATATCCCAAAGGCACTCGATGGCACCTCGGTACTCAGGGCTATCAATGGGTGCTTCCGGGTCGCCACAGATGATTTTCACGGGGTCGCCACTGTCGGGCCGGATGACGACTTTGCCGTCCCGTTGCAAAATTTTGTTTTTTAAAATGGGTAAAAATTCCGTGATGACTTTCCAAAAATCCCAGGTATCCGAAACGATGGAAACAACACCCGAAGGGTACACCTCTTCGATCAGTCGACGAAATGTGCCAATCTCGCCGTCCATCGTGCCCATGCACATGACGGAATGTTCCGTAGCCGCTACCGAACCGCCGATCATTGCTTGGTCAGCATCTGCGCCGTAATAATCTTCCAGAAAATCTATGGCGGGGATGGTATCCGTTCCGGTGAAAAAAAGCAGGTGCGCCGCCGCGCTCAAGCATGCGTCCTCGATGCCAGACATACCTCGCATGCTAAAATCGTGACCCTGCCAAGCGACAAAATCCCGGTGACCAACAGTCTCATCTGCGAATTGGTCGAACACCTGTCGATAGCGGAGAGCAGTCGTCGCCGAAGTGCATGGTTTCCATAAAACATTGGAAAGGATGGTTTCCAGATAGTTGGTTAGCCAGAAAAATTCCGGCCTCGTATTGCGGATGGTGAGCATAGGAACACGCAAGGGCACTTTTGATCCTTCTGGTAACGCTTTTATTTCTATGGGCAAATAACCGAGGTCGTGGAGGGCGGCAATATGTTCCGTGCCGATGTTGTTAGGTCCGAGCGATGTGTCCATGCGGCGTTGGTAGCGGGCGAGTACCCGCTCTTTTGGTTGGGCAAAAAAATGCTCGTCCCACTGCCGGATCAGGTATTCTTTGATAAAATATTGCAGCCCAAAAAATACGACTTCGTCTACACCGGGAATGCGGCTGCTTCGGGGCGTCAAGTTGCTGTAAACGAGGGTCGTGCCATCGGGGTATTGTCGGCGGTGATCGGCTTTGTAAAAGTCGATGTGGTGAAGTGGATTTTTCATTCTTTAGTGATTAGTTGATTGGAAATTAGTGATTAGTTGGGGCATAAAAGGGGCTTGATGCGGGAGTGCATTTTGGATGGTTTTTGGGATTGCTAACTGTTGAAAATCAGTGATTTAAGGTAGGGCTAAACCTGTTAGATTTTAAAAATCTAACAGGTTTTAATTAATGCTCAGTGAAATTTATTGGCAAGAGCATTTATCTCTTCTGACTTGACCAGGCCTTTACCCATTTTTCAGGTAATTGGTCGAACCCGTAAAACATACCGACGCTGCACCAGTAATAGCCGCTGTAGTATCAGTATCTCCTCCTAAATTTACGGCAGTTAAAACGGCATCTTTGAAATTATTCGTTGTTAGAAAACACCAGGTAGGCTTTCTAATGACCACAGTGCATGTCCGTTCGAGTTAATTTCTTTTTTATCAATTTCATAAATCTGTTGATGTAAAATACGGTCGAATAAATTGATATATTTTGATCCAACTTTTTTATTTTCAATAAATTTAGTCACCGATTTTTGCATGTTTTTATATGATTCTTTTGGGGGATTATTTTTCAATAATTCGATGCAAAATTCTAATATAAATAAAGCAGGAAAAAACGAAATAAAATGAGCATGTGTTATGGAAGAGGCTTCTTTTATTTTTTGAAAACGAATATTTATATTCGGTTCATTTAGCAGTTCAAAAACCATTGGGCTAATCCGCATGAGCGAACCGTTGCCATTTTCGTCATCCCTTGAACCACCTGAAGAATAAGCGCTTTCCCCGTTGATTACCCGGTCGAGCGCATTCCTTGTGGTGCCGCCGCTGCCAAAACAAGTTCCATGTGCGCCCCAATAACCTTCTTTGTACCATCGGACAAATTTATCTGCCATATCTGGAATATTATACCCATTCAGTAGGCTTTCTGCTACGCAAAATGTCATGGATGCATCATCGGAGAATGTACCGGGCGGTAGCTTTTTTTCATTAAAAGGCTCAAAATCTGTGATCGGGTTTATTGCCATTTCTTCCCGTGATTTAAATTCAACAGGTACACCTAACGCATCGCCAATGGCACAGCCAAATAATGCACCTTTTGTTTTTTGTTCTAAATTCATATTAAATGATTTTTGTTTTTGACAGAGAAGGGAAAATTTGATTTGTTTCAATCACGTCAACCTGATTGTTTTTAATTTCCCCAAAACTATCCGTGGTAAAAATGCCGTCGATTATGTTTTTAAATTTATCAAAACCATCGCTGAAAATTCCATGCGAAATGGCTAAATATATTAAGCCTGCATTTTTATTTTTTAATTCCTTAGCGATTCCAATAAACGTATTGCCGCCATCACATATATCGTCTATAATCAGACAGGTTTTATTTTTTAAATCGGTTGCATGGACTTTAAAGCCGGATAATTTTCCATTAGACACATCCCTTGTTTTTTCGCAAGAAATTATTTCCGAAATATTTATTTGCTGAGCTAAAGAATGCAGCTTTTTTGCCGCACCTGCATCGGGTGCGACGAGGCAAATATTGGGGCTATTTATTTTTTTTATAACTGCCTTTATAAAAAATTCATTGGTCAATATTTGCGCATTATCAAGGAGCGCTGCAGTAACATCGGAATGCGGATCAAAGACAATCACCCGTTCGTATTGTTGGGCGTTGATGAGTTGGGAATATATTTTTAGAGAGAGCGGTTCGCCGGGCACCATCACCCGGTCTTGCCGGGCAGCAGGGAAATAGGGTAGAAGCGCGCTGATTTTTTTATAACCACTGCGCCGCAGGGCATCGGTAGCTAACAACAGCAACAAGAGATCATCAGAACACTGGATGCGTTGAGCAATGACTACTTCCTCTTGGGGGTCAATGGATGGACAGGAAGTTGCAATTGGATGTGTGGCTCGCCTCCGTGAAAGGTGAATGACTTAAAACTTATGCTGTTTTCAGTGGGTAAATTAAAGTCTTTGGATAGGTTCAATATTTTCATATTTGCGTTAATTTTACACAAAATTATATATTGTGTAATTTAAACGCAAATAAAATTTGGCCTTTTTAAAATTAGTTTTAAAATGGTTTTGTGGATGGAGCTTTAAGATGTTGATAAACAGCTGTTTAAGCCGTGATAAAAAAGTATGTTAGTTATTTGCCTTCTTGGTGTAAGGCTGGTTGGACAATATGAAAATGGCGGGAGCACCATTGGTTTCCGGCTCAAATTGGAATGGCTCGTGCTCAAAGTAAAAACCTCTCCCGGTCAAGTTGACTTCGATAGTTTTGGCCAAGGTGTCGTATTCCGGGTTCAGGCCTTGGCAGTTGTGATTGATCAATGTTCCGTGGACGTATTTATATTTCATCTGGTAATTGCCTGCAGGTTTATGTCGATCGGGGAATATCTCCCAAAGAAATGTTTGGCTAAGGTTACAAATTTCATGGCCGGCTTTGTCAAACAATTGCCAAGAGGCGGCTCCCCTAAAGCTGTTTGTCAGGGCGATAGTTCGTTTTATGGGAATAGAGTCCTTACCCATGAGAAAATTTGCTTCCCAGGTGCCTATCATTTTTGAGCGGTTAATGGCCGTAATGGTCGGCATGTAGGTTGTCGGCGATTGGTAATTCGCTTGGGGGTACGAGATGGAATAGTTGTTTTTTTTATTGGATGAGCACGTAGAAATCCTGGCCGCTAAAATGACAATGAATATGAGGATTTTTACCAATAATGCACCACTGAGTTCGCTGCCTGTTTTTTGCCCTCCTCCATGAATGCTAGAACGTAGGTCTTTGGACAATTTTATCATGTCCTTATTATCGGGGTTCTCATGCAGATAAATATCGGTTGCATGTGCCAATAATTTCAGTTCATTTTTACTAAAATCAGCAAAGGGCCTATCCTTGTAAAATGCTTTCCTCATAAGTTGCATAGCCAATTGACTATATGATTTCAACACTGGTTGGAAGATCGTATATGGCAATGCTTTGAGCGCATTGAAGTAATGAGGTTGAAGGTATTCATGAATTTCTTTTTTGAAAACACGATCCGAATTTTCGATAAAAGGGTTGATGGCAGCAAGCATTGCAGCCGCTACCGTTTTGTTTAAAAAAGAAAATGCTTTGGCATACACCTGATCTTTTATTTCATCCGACATCGGGAAGCCGGATTTATTCAGGGTGTGCAACCGGTTCATGGATCGAAACCCTTTTTCTTCGGCACATTTATAAATCGATTCACTCAGTTTTTCGATAAAGTAAGGGGCGACCCATGCTTGAAAAGCGGGGTCTTCTAGTTCTTTCCAATTGTTGCTGTTGCTAAAAAATTGGAAGTCTCCCTTTTCCAAAAAATTTAATAAATCTTTGTTTTTATAAACCCGCCAATGAAATTCCCCATCCGTTTTTAATTCTTCAAAAAAAGAAAGGATCGCCGCTTTGTCATATTCTGCCCCATTTATTTTAATGGTTGTTTGTTGTTGTAAATCAAATTGCAACAGCATTTCCTGCCGGAGTTTTTTGAGGCTATTGGCGTCCTCAAAGGAGATGTTTTTACCATCGAAAATATGCAGCGGGCTGTGGTATTTCATAATTTGGAATTCAGAAGTTAGAGGACGGAGGACTGTCTGTCCTCTGACTTCTCGTGTCACTTCAATCCTGTGCCTTCTTTTTTGAACATGGTGTCGTCATTGTCTTTTATGATGCCGATGAAGTGCAAGTCGTTGATCACATTGGTAACGGTGATGATGTCTTTCTTTTTAGCTGCCGCTGCCCCTTTTTGCAATAGTCGATCGGCCTGGGCTTGATCGTTGTATTTGCGGTACTGCAATGAATGAAAATAGGAAAAGACCTCATCATCGGTCAGAGGACGTCGGTCTTTGGCGTAGATACTGTTCTTCACGCCAGCCAATTGTTGGGTCTTCATGCGTATGACGGAAATGTTTCCCGAAACAACAAAGGACTTTTCCTGGGCAATGATGTCGTCGAATTTTTGCTGGCTCAGGGCATCTCCCTGGTTGAGCAATAGGATTCTCACCATCGATTTTTCCTTGTAATATTCGTTCAAGGTTTTTTGCAGCAAAGTCTCGTTGTACAATTGGTGAACTTGGAGGGCCACCCTTCGCTTGGCTTCGTCTATTTGGTATTTCTCATCCGTCACGTCGTCTTTTTCCAGATTGGAAATCCGGCTTTGCAGCGCATTGATGTCAGCGAGAATTTTTTGCGTATTGGACAGCTCTCGGTAGGCTTCTGTGCTTTCCGCCTGGTTCCTTTTGGTCCGCACGTTTGTTGCCATCGTTTCCAATTCCTGATAAATTTCCTCTAGGTCAACATGCGTTTCCGAAGGGCTGAACACATTTTCGAATTCTTGTCCACTCACCGTCAAATAAACCTCCACTCGTAAGTCGCGTGATTCGCTCATTTCAAAGGTGAGTTCAACATCTGAGTTTTTGATCAGGTCCCGGGTCAGTTCTTTTCCTGATATTTTGATGAAACCAATAGTCTTGTTGGCAAGGGGGAGGGTCTCGACTGGGCCTTCTACGACATTGATGATCAGCGCATCATCGCTGTCTTTTCTGATGTGACGGGAGATTTCTTTGACCAAGGTTTTCTTGAGCGGCAGGACGGTATTTTTACTAAAAATGGGTTCCAAAAAAGTCGTGCCTTCTTCCAGCGCATCCACTTCCAGACAAATGTCGTTGGGCAAAGGCTGGCCGTCAATGCTGTACTTGCCGTGTGTGATGCCAAAGGAGGTGGTCTCGGTTGGCACTACATTATTATATTGGTCAAGCACCTGAAAAGTGAATTCATTATACACATTAGGCACAAGTGGCAGGTATTCGACGACATTTTCTCGCAGCGGTTGTAGGCCCGAATCAAAGCCTTTGTCGGCTCGGGTAATCCGGTAAAACAAGTTTTGGGTATTACCTTTTGCCTCGACAATGAACGGCGTCTCCGTATCCTTCGATACTTTGCTGTGGGCGGTGCGTACATTCAGGTCGGCACTGGCATTTTGTATTGGATTGGCGTGGGCTGCAGTCGTCGGGGAAGCTGATGTTTCAGTTTGGCGAATTTTAGTGCCGCATAAAATGCAGCCCCTTCCGTGACTGCCGTCGTGGGATCGATGTTACAATTAATTTCGATGCCAAAATGATCCGGAGCTGATTCCTCACTGCAGGGATATAAGTACTGCCTCCCACCATCAGGATGAATTCAATGGCTTCTTTCTCCAAACCATTTCGGGCCATCATTATTTCAATCATCTCCACCGTTTGCTGGATGAAAGGTTGGATCGCTTGTTCGAGTTGCTCCCTGCCGATGGTCAGAAAAATGTCCAGCTGCTCGCCCGTATCGTCTTCCGTTTCAAATTCGATTTCGGCCAATGGCGAATTGGTGAGCTGGATTTTTGCCTCTTCCGATTTGTAAAGCAGGAGGTTGTACAGTCGGTTGTATTTGCCGGAGGCGCTTTTCATTTCCTTTTCCAGATTGGCGAAATTGCCCTCTTTTTCCAAATGGGGGCTGATGTACCGCTCGACCATGATTTTATCAAAATCCGTCCCTCCGAGGTAGTTGTTGCCTTCGTGGTCTACCACTTTCATTTCGTTCTCATCAATGGCTACGAGCGCCACATCAAAGGTGCCGCCACCAAGGTCGTAGACGATCCATTTCTTGCCATTGAGGTCGGCTTCGGTTTTATTGGCATAAGCCAAAGAAGCGGCGATGGGTTCTTGTAGCAATACAACTTGTTGGAAACCAGCTTGGTAGCCTGCTTTTTTGGTGGCATTGGATTGCATGGTGTCGAAAGAGGCAGGGATGGTAATGACCGCTGCATCGACTTGCTCGCCCGTGTGGATAAAGTTTTTTAATTCTTTTAAAACATGGGCGGACAACTCTTCCGCGGTCAGGAATTCACCGATTGATTCGATGAAATATTTATCCGAAGTGCCCATTTTCCGTTTGAAAGAGCCGACCACATTTTGTGGGTCTTTTTGTAAAATCTCCTGGGCCTTGTCGCCAATGACGATCCGGTTTTTGCGAAAAGCGACGACCGAAGGCAAAGTCTGTTTGAGGTTCAGGGGGTTTTTAAAAACCTCCACTTTGCCCTCAGTGTATTTGGCGATGGCAGAGTTGGTGGTGCCGAGGTCGATTCCGAAATTGATGGTATTTGGCATAAATGATTAATTGAATTGAGATGGTTTGATGGTATTAAAAAGACGAATGGTTTTGGGCGGTATTTGCCGATCACTTCCTTTCATTTTCGACGATAACAACTGCCTTCTGAACGATTTCGTTCCGGTCGTTTTGCTGGTAGTAAACGATGGGTTTGATCACTTCCACAATCTTTAAATCGTCGGAACCAACGCCCGCAGCCATTGCCTCACAATCGAGTCTGGTCAGGCTGTATTTCTCGCCCAGAGGGTCGTAGTATTTATAGCCAGCTGTTTCGAATTCGGAACGGATGCGGCGCAGGTTGCGCTGGAGGCTTTTTTCGATTGGCAGGTCGCTGATCTTCTTTTCCAGCTCAAATAATTGGTTGAGGATGGAGAGGACAGCGTGGTCAGAAAGTTGCATTGTTGTGTTGATTAAATTTTAGTGTAAAGTTATAAATTCCTGAGTTCGTGATTCATGTTACGCAAAAAATGCGGAGCAGCATAAGTCTCGTTTTTTGAAACGTCTCAACAGCCTGCCCCGAATTCACTTCGGGGTGCTCGACTCTCCAAGGGTTTCTAAGGGCCAAGCAGATTGTTGCAAAAGGCTTGAACGATTCTTCGGCCCGCATGAAAAGGTGTTTTTGGCCTCTTGCATAACATCAGTCAGTGGGCTAAGATTGCTCATGCTCAACATTTCCATTCCTCTCAATTAATCTCAAACAAAATCCCCTTTTTCAAAAGCGCTTTGTATTCCTTTTCATCAAAAGAAAAGAGCTTTCCGGGGCGGCCTTTGTCGATGGCGGGCGCATATTCGTCCAGTTCGTTCAGGATGCCAAATTTGAGGAATTTTTTCCGGAAATTCCTGCGGTCGATTGGCTTGTCCAAGATGGTTGTGTACAGCCGTTCGAGGTCACCAAAGGGAAATTTTTTGTCCAATAAATTAAGGCCGATGGGCTGGTAGGTGAGTTTGGCCCGGAGGCGGTCGAGGGCTACGGCTAAAATTTTATCATGGTCGAAGGCGAGGGGCGGAAGTTGTTTCACATCGAACCAAGCGACCTCGGCGGCGTCAGTGGCGGCTTTTATGTTGAAGTCTTTTGGCCGCACCAGACCAAAATAGGCAACGCTGACAATCCGATGTCGGGGATCCCGACCTACTTCGCCAAAGGTGTAGAGTTGTTCGAGGTAATTCAAACGAATACCTGTTTCTTCTTGGAGTTCCCGTTTGACTGCCGTTTCAAGGTCTTCGTCTTCGAGGACGAAGCCGCCGGGCAGTGCCCAATGTCCGGCATAAGGTTCATATTTCCGTTTGACGAGGGCAACGAACAATTGCTCGTGCTGGTAACCAAATACGATGGCGTCAACGGTAAGCGATATTTTTGACATGGATTTGCGTTTGGTGTACGCAAAGGTAAGGAAGGGGCGGGGAATTGTAATAATGCCCTTTAAAGTGGTTAAATTTTTACTTTTAAATCGTCGCTATTTTTTCTGCTGAATAAATGTAGAAGTTTTCAGGAGGCTTGTAGTTGATAAAATTGGAGGCTGTCTCACAAGTCCTTTTGACGCTGATTATTATGACAATTAAGATCATTTATGATCTTTAAAAATTTCATTTTTAAGTCATAACAAATCATAACAATCAAAATAATCAGCGTCAAAATTAAAATCCACATCTTGTGAGACAGCCTATAGAGCAATTGATGAAAAAATACGTGATGAAAAATTATCACTCCTGTCCCTTCACCAATTTCCCACTGGCGAGCGTGGTGCCCTGCCATTTGACCGAAAAGAAATACAAGCCCGGCAGCCAATCACTGGCATCAATGCTGAATCCGGTAGAAGAAGCATTAATATTTGATGTGGCCACCAGTCTGCCTTGGGCATCCACAATTTCCACTTGTGCATCAGCGGGCAATTTATGCTCGGTTGTCGTGATAAAGGTCTGGTCCACAAACGGGTTGGGGAATACCAGTAATTTTCCAAAACCAAGTTCTTCAAGAGCGGAACCGACGACAATTTGGACCAGTGCGCAGGCCGAATCCATCCCTGCACTATTGCTAACCGTTAGGCACACATTATAATCGCCGATGGCGGCGTAACTATGGGTCGGATTCTGAATTGTGCTTTGGTTGCCGTCCCCGAAATCCCACGCCCATGCCGTTGGCTGATTTTCGGAGAGGTCGGTCAGAGCAACCGTAAAGTCAGTTACCTCTGCACTGAAAAGGGCAAGGGGTGAGACCGCAATCGTCACATTTTTACAACTTGCCATGCTTTGTCCGATTGTATTACTGGCCGTCAGACATACATTGTAAGTGCCGTTACTCGCATAAACATGAACGGGGTTCTGCTCATTGCTTTGGTTGCCGTCGCCAAAGTCCCATGCCCAGTCTGAAGGTATGTTTGAGGATAGGTCGGTGAAAGTTGCTTCGTAAAGATTGACGGAAAAAGAGAAATCCGGCTCAGGTATCCCCCCGACCATTACCATCTTGCAGGCGGCAGCGCTAGTACCAAAAGTGTTGGAAGCGACGAGGCAGATTTCGTAACTGCCAATAGCGCCGTACACGTGGACAGGGTTTTGTTGGGTAGAGCTATTGCCGTCCCCGAATGTCCATTGCCAATCAGTTGGGCTATTCGCAGAAAGGTCTTGTAAGGTGACTTCCAGCCCTAAGACTGTGAAGTTAAAATCGGCTGATGGTGCAATGCCTACGGAAATATTTTTGCAGACCGAAGGGCTACTGAAACCTAGATCGGATGCGACGAAGCAAACCGTGTAATCCCCAATGGCTGCATACACATGGGTAGGGTTTTGGACAGTGGAGGTGTTACCATCACCGAAGTCCCATTCCCAAGCATCGGGGTTGCCAGTTGAAAGGTCTGTAAAATCGACATTCAAGCCATTTACAACAAAGGAAAAATCTGCCACTGGAGACATGCCCACTAAAATATTTTTACAGACCGAAGGGCTGCTGCCACCTTGGTTCGATGAAATTAGGCAAACCGTGTAATCACCATTGGCATTGTACACATGGACAGGGTTTTGTAGGGTGGAAGTGTTACCATCACCGAAGTTCCACTCCCAAGTGTCGGGGTTGCCAACGGACAGGTCTGTGAAATTCACAACTATACTGAATACTGTAAAAGAAAAATCAGCTACTGGAGCAGAAATGCCCGAAGAAATATTTTTACAGACTGAAGGGCTACTGCCACCTTGATTGGACGAAATTAAACATACCGTGTAATCACCATTGGCCGCATACATGTGGGTAGGGTTTTGTAGGGTGGAAGTGTTACCATCACCGAAGTCCCACTCCCAAGTGTCGGGGTCACCTACGGACAGGTCGGTGAAATTCACGCTTAGGCTATTTACTGTATAGGAAAAATCAGCGATCGGGCTATAAGGAACAGAGACAGCCTGGCACTTAGGGCCATTTGAACCGAAATCATTGGTCACCGTCAGGCAAACGGTATAAGTACCAGCTGAGGCAAATGTATGGCTGGGGTTTTGATCGGTGCTGGTGTTGCCATCGCCAAAATCCCATAACCAAGAAGTGGGCGTCCCGAGCGAAATATCAGTAAAATCGGTAGTGAAGCCCAGCCCTGTAAAAGAAAAATCGGCGGTAGGGTAAAAAGAAACAGGCTCTGTAAATTCTGCTTCATTGAAGCCTACACCTTGTAAATAGTAATGAGGCGTAGGGTCAAACGGGCCATCAAAAGCTATTGAGATAACGTGAGGTAGTTCAAAATCATAGGTGTCACATCCACCTCCTGTTGGAAAGGTCACTGGTGACAGCGTAGGGAACTTGCCAAAAAATTGTAAGTCCGATCCTGCGTCACTGTATAGGTTTTTTGCCAAGGTTGCAGTACTTGATTCCGTATCAAACCCATATCCCCAAGTGTCGGAATAATAGTTTACATCGCCCTCGGGCTCAGACTCTGACCAAGCGAAGAATATTCTCTTACCGTCTGGTGTCCGTCCGGCTTGGGGGTGGGGCCGAAGCGGTGTATTCCCTATGAACCCCGGTATGTTCCGCCAAGGTTTGACGAGACTGCTGAACCAGGTATTGCTGTTTTGAAAATAGATAAAGTGAAATAATTTGGCTGCGTCCACCCCGTTGAAATAGCCATAGTTCAAAGAATCAGGGTGAAAGGACGATCCGCCGTACATATCTGCAAACAGGTGCAAGTCGCCGTTATTGTCAACCGTCATATCGTATTCAGACATGAATGGCCTTTTGTTGACGAGGTCATTTATATCGACCAGCCCAGTTAAGGTTAGGGTGTTTTTTAACAATTCTGTCATTTGATTATAATCCAAAGTTGCATCCTTGGTCCAAGTATTTCCCCCGTCGGTGCTGAACCAAATCACTGGCGAAGCTTGTACTTGTGGTTGGTCGGCATCTCCTCCCAAGAAACAGACGTAGCCGTATTGCCCATTTGGGCTGAATCCGATATTATATTGCCCACGAAAAGCAGAAGGGGGAACCCCATTATAGTTCATTTCGAGGGTATCTACGATTTCTTTGTCGAACGACTTGGTGGCGCTATTGAAAGTCAATTTTGTTACAAAAAAATCTTTAAAAGAATTTGGGCCGGTGGCGCTTGGGTCAAGAAGGTAATCCCAAGAAGTGTTGACGTACCAAAGCGTTCCATCAGTTTTTGAAGCAAAGCTGGATGGTCTGTAAAAAGTATGGTTGGGATCGGTGTAGTACCGTTCGCTGACGTCATTTCCGTCAAAAATCAGGGGGGAGGAGGCAACATACTCATATCCTAAAATAGTATTGTTGGGGTTCGGCCAAAATGCAGTGCCCACAGAAACGAAGTAGGCGTTGGCTGGATCCGTATTCCCGGGCGGGTTGTAGATCGTGCCATTAGGGTAGCGGTTGCCAGTACCAAAGATGCTCCCATCTCCGAGCAAGTCTAAGGTTGGAGTGATAGGCTTATGACCTAAGACCCAGTTTTCCCCACCATCCAGCGAATACTCATAACTGATGAATCCCGCTCCACCCGGTTCATCATCGTTCTGGGTGTGGACAAAAGCCAAAGCATTTAGTTCAGGGTTGTAAATGACCTGATTTTGGTAAACCAGAAAATTTGAAAATATATCATAGGAAGAACCGACTTCGGCAGAACCGTCATCACAAGTGACTGCCGATTTTGCATTTGGGTTAAAGGGTAAGGGTTTCGGATTGTTTTGAAAGTGGTTAGAAGGTGAGTCTGGAGAAATAGGGACGGGCAGGTGTATTTGGTTTGCCCGGGTTGGTAAAACGGATTGGGTGTTTGCTGGGAAACAGTAAAGCCCTAGTAAGAGAATAACGACGCATTTTCGCATGAGAAAAGACTTTTTAATATTGGACATGATACCATTCAAATATTAATATTTAAGTAAAGTGGGGAATAGTAGTATGCATAGAAAGATTGAAATTTACTACTTTAAAATCTGAAAATCAACGATTTATAGCATAACTCTAATTTAGCCCAATCACTTTTAGAAATATTGAAATGTTATCTATGAACAAAGTAATTTGTGAAGAATTAGGTGAAATGAATTTAAATAAAAATTTAGTCAATGAAATTTTTTGGCAAGAAATAAAATTTATAAGAAATATAAAAGTAAGCACCGATTTCGGGTAGACTAACAATTTGACTTTATTTAAAAGTTAAATTGTAAAATGCAAAAGAAGTTGGTTGTCGCCTAGCGGGGATATTCTTAATCACTCTTATAATTTAGGCAGCGGACAGGTGAAATCATAATCAGAATAACAATTTCCCTTAGTTCACCTTTCAGCAAAAAACGACTTTAATTAATGTTTTAGGGTTAATTACAGATATAAATAATAATAAATTAAAAAAATACCAAATGGCGGGTAAAGAAGGACGTGGGTGCCCCTTTACCTTTGCAGCATTATTTTAATATAAGTTTTTTGCAATACGAAACTCGCCTAATAACCCTTTCTCCAAATTTAATCCGACAACAAGGGATAAACTTTCCAACCTGAAAATTTTTGACCTCGCTTTATGCTTTGGCAGTTATTGTTTTTCACAAATCAATAAATGTCCTCGCTGTATTTCCAAAACTACACACGACAGATGACCAGTAGGTTCATGCTGAACGGCTTTTATAAGCCAATCGCTTGCAACCGACTGCCAACTGATAAAATGAATTTAATTCTTTAACCAAAAGCGGAGTCCCATGCAACGAGTTCTACCCTTTTTGGCGGTAGTATGTTTATTTTTTATTACTAACTGCCTCCTAGCGCAAAGCCCCACTGTATTTTGTCCCAATAATGTTACTGTCAACCTTGGGCCTGGTCAATGCCAGACCAATGTCAATTTTGGTAATGTTACGGCCAGTGCCAACGGGGGCAATTATGTTCCTTCCATTCAACAGGTTGATGGAACGGGTTACCAATCAGGCTCTGAATTTCCGATAGGAATAACAACCCTATCATTCGCAGCCTTTGACCTTACCCAATTTCCACCTCCAAGTGATACCTGTTCATTTACCATCAATATAATCGAATACGTGCCCAATAGTCCAGTTATCATCACAGATGATGACCTGACGATTTCGATTCCATCCAGTTGCGAAATGTTCCTGCTGCCCGAGATGGTGTTGGAAGGCAATTATGGCTGCTACGATGATTTTGTTGTAAATGTGGAAAATACCGGTAGTAATTATATCGGGCCTTATTATGTTGGCGAAACAATAACTTACACAGTTACCAACACAGAGACAGGCATGTCTGGCTGGGGTGATGTGACCATTGAAGATAAAAGCGGGCCTTTTATTCAAGGCTGTGATACGGCGAGGGTCAATTGTTTAGCTGATGTCCGGCCAGTGTCTGAAGGTGGGGTGATTGCAGATCCTACTTTCGTTGACTGCTACGCATTCACGACCAATCATCTTGATATGGAAACACAAGGTACCTGTCAGGATACCTTCACTTCTATCATCATGCGGATTTGGACAGCCGTGGATATACTGGGCAATGTCAGTTCTTGCAATCAAATCATTGTTATTGACAGAACGCTTTTGACAGATATTTCGCCCATGTGCCCCGCTGATACTGCCATTGAATGTTCGGTTGGCGTAACGCCTGACTTTAGCCCGGCGGTAACCGGTTATCCAACGGCGGTTATTGACAACATGACTTATGATATTACAGATGGCGCTAACAATATTTGCAACATCTCTTCCTCTTATAGCGATCAAATCATTGATGCCTGCGGGGTTACGTTCAAAATCATCAGGACTTGGACCATCATGGATTGGTGCTTGCCCCTCAATTTTGTTGACAATCCTTGGACCTGCACCCAGATCATTGAATATACTGATAAAACGGCTCCGGTTGTCAATGCACCAGCTGATATAACTGCCAGTGCGAACCTGCCAGGCTGTCGGGCCCGTCCAATAATTCCAGCGCTTACGGCTGCTGATTGTTCCAATTACTCGGTATTCATTTTCACGCCTGTTGGCCCTATTTCAGGAAATGGAGGGCAAGTGCCTGCGCCTGGCCTCCCGATTGGCACACATAATATCAGCATCAAAGTATCGGATGAATGTGGCAATCAAACTTCTGTTTCGCTTACCATCACGGTTGAAGACCAGACTCAGCCAACTCCGGTCTGCGATCAGCATACAGTCGTCGCTTTGGACAACACGGGCTATGCTTTTGCCAACGCTACTTCTTTCGATGATGGAAGTACCGATAATTGCTGTATTGATGGATTCGATGTTCGGCGGACAACAGACAACTGTGGTATTGACGACAACTTAACCTATCGTGATTATATTGAGTTTTGCTGTGCAGATGTTGGACAGATTATTCCTGTGACCTTGAGGGTTTGGGATTGCCACGGCAATTTCAACACCTGTAATGTGGAGGTCGAAGTACAAGACATTAGCGGCCCAAGCATTACCTGTCCCCCCAATGTGACTTTGTTCTGTGGCAGCAACTATTCCGATCCCAATGTAGTGGGTGAAGTGGTGACCGACCCTACTATGCAAGGAGCAATCGACGGCCTTGCCCAAGACAATTGTGGTGGCGACATCACGGTGACCAGTGCTGATGCTGGTCAGATTTCATGCGGTTCGGGGACTATTCTGCGTACCTACCTCAGTGACTGATCCCGGAGGGGCATCGAACTTCTGCGTGCAGACTATTACGGTTCAAAACAATAATCCTTTTACAGGGGCCAATATTGTTTTCCCGAATGATACCACGATCAACTCATGTGGTGCACTGGTTGATCCTTCCGTTACTGGTATCCCTACTTTCCCTGCTTCAAACGGTTGCCAACAACTCGTTTATGGCCAAGACCCTGATCTTAACTTAACGGCGAACAATGCATGTGTGAAAATCCAGCGCCGTTGGTATGTGATTGACTGGTGCCAGTACAATCCGAACGATCCAAATAGCCCAGGCGTTTGGACCAGCGTTCAGACCATCACTGTAATGGATATGGAAGGGCCAACTTTTGCGGCCTGCAATAATGTGACTTTCTGCAATTTCAAAGATGATTGCTCTGATCTCGCTCCAGACCTAACTGTTTCTGCGACAGATGTTTGTACCGACGATAACCTATTGACCTACTCTTGGACGGTTGATCTTTACAATGATGGATTGCCTGATCCTCCAGGTTATGCTGTGTCGGGCACTGGCCAAAATACCGCCAACGACTATCCAACTGGTGCGCACCAGATCAGCTATACCGCTTTTGATGGGTGTGGAAATACGGGCAATTGCTCTTTCCTCTTTACCATCGAGGATTGCAAAAACCCAACTGCATTTTGCCGGAACGGCCTTATCGTAGAACTAATGCAAACCGGAATGGTGCCTGTGAATGTCCTGCAATTGGAGGAAGGTTCTTCCAGCGACAACTGTACTTCACGGCCTAACCTGTTGTTCTCATTTACTCCGAACACAGCGGATACAGATACCATTTTCGACTGTAGTAATGTTGGTCAAAATACCGTGGATATGTGGGTGACTGATGAAGCTGGTAACCAGGATTTTTGCACCACATTTGTTGTGGTACAAGACAACATGAATGCTTGTAACAGCCCGCTGATTACGATTTCTGGGGCAGTTGCTAATGAAGGAAACATGGCTGTTGAAGAGGTCATGGTCGAACTCAATGGCAATATGAATGAGCACCGCCATGACGGATAGCCAGGGTGTTTTCAATTTTAACAATGTTCCTGTCGGACAGGATTATACCCTTACCCCGCAGTTGGATGTTGACCCATTGAATGGCGTGACGACCTTGGATTTGTACTATTTACAACGTCATATTTTGGGAATTGAATTGTTGGATTCTCCGTACAAGATAATTGCTGCCGATGCTAATCGTAGCGGGGCGGTCACTACTTTTGATGTGGTGGAAATCCGGAAGGTGATCCTTTTATATAAACGGAACGTTCCCAAACAACACTTCTTGGAGGTTTGTGGATAAGAGCTATACCTTCCCGAACCCTGCCAACCCATTTGAAGAAGTGTTCCCAGAAGTTTATAACATCAACAATTTTACGGGCAATAACCAAACACCCAATTTTGTTGCGATAAAAATTGGTGACCTCAACAACACGGCGACTGGCAACCTGCAAGCTGCGGCTGACGACCGGAATGCAGCGAGCGAACTGGTTTTCCAAACGGCAGAGAAATCGGTTAAAACGGGTGAATCGTTTACCATCGAAATAACCGCCGACTTGGCTGACATCATGGCTTACCAGTTTACAATGGGTTTTGATAAAGAAAACTCGAACTGGAAACCATCTTCCTTGGAGTGGATATGACCGAAGCTAATTTCGGCATGGCCCACTTGGACGAAGGGTTTATTACAGCCAGCTGGTTTCGGGTAATGAAGGCAGGTGCAGCGATGGATGCCCCATTGTTCAGCCTTCGTTTCAGAGCCATTGAAGGTGGGATGTTGAGTGAAATGCTTGATCTGAACTCTCGCTTGACCAAAGCGGAAAGCTACGAAGCGGATGGTACTACGCATCCCGTTGGTTTGGCATTTAGTGGTAAGAAGGCACTTGCCAATTCCTTCCAGTTGTTCCAAAATATTCCTAACCCATTCAACGACGAGACCATTATTGGTTTCCAATTACCAGAAGCGGCCAATGCCTTCCTTTCGGTTTACGATGTTTCAGGAAAAGTAATGAAAACGGTCGGCGGCCAGTTTGCCAAAGGCTATCATGAAATTCGCATCGACAATGCCGATTTGCCGAAGTACTGGCGTTTTCTACTACCGTCTTGAAACGCCAACACACACGGCATCCAAAAAATGACGAGAATGTAACGGCAGGCGGTTAACGGCAGACCAACGGAAAAAGATACCGTTGGCCGTTCACCGTCAACCGTTCACCGGTTCAAGAATTAGTAACTCGGTTTTGGGATTGGTCTCCTCCTCAGTTCGCTGGGGAGGGGCTTTTTGTTTTTAGGCTACGGCCTCCTCCTTTTTCGCTTTGTAAATCAGCTTCGAGCAATTCTCTTTCGTGAAAATTTCCCTTGCTACCCGCTGAATATCTTCTACCGTCACCAATTGGTATTTCTCTGCTTCCCCATTGATGAGTCCTGCATCGCCGAGCAATTCAAAAAGGCAAGGTTGATAGCTTTGTTGAGGATATTTACCTCCGAAAAAATCAGGGTAGACTCTGATTTGTTTTTGAGCTTTTGCAATTCCTTGGCGGGGATCGGGTCGTTTTTTAATGCATCCAGTTCTTCCCACAAAGCAGCTTCGGCCTGTTCCAGCGAAACGCCTTCGGAAGGTTTTCCCTCTAAAATAAAAAGCCTCGGTTCGATGCTGCCAGATATATAACAATCGATATTGGAAAACATTTCTTTTTCTTTCAGTAGTCGACGGTAGAGGCGTGAGGAGGGGCCATTTCCAAGTACATCAGAAAGCAGATCGACGGCATGAAAATCCTTATCAGCGCGGCTGCCACTGTGAAAAGCGAGGTAAATAGCATCCACTGGTACATTGGCCGATTCGGCAATGCGCTCAACCATATGCTGCTGGGGCGGCTCTGGCGGCAGTTGGCGGATATAAGGCTCGCCCGCCGGGATGTCGCCGAACCATTTTTCCACTTTGGCCAGCACGTCCTCTTGTTTTACATTACCCGCCACGACCAAAATGGCATTGTTGGGGCGGTAAAATTTAAAGAAAAAAGACTTGACGTCTTTGAGGGAATGGCGTCTTCCACATGCTTGGGCACTTTGCCGATCGTTGGCCACTGGTAGGGGTGCACCTTATAAGCCATGTCGGAGAGGTAGTGTACAAACGTCGCCATAAGGTTCGTTCAGGCAAGTTTCTTTGAACTCCTCCACCCACGACCTTGCGCTGCACGTCCAGAAGATTTTTTATCAAAATTCAATTGCAACATGCGGTCACTTTCCAGCCACAGGGCCAGTTCAAGGTTTTCGGCAGGCATGGTGTCGTAGAAATTCGTGACATCGCTATTGGTAAATGCATTGTTCTCACCGCCTGCCATTTGAATCGGTTCGTCGAAGTCAGGAGCGTTGACCGAACCACCAAACATCAGGTGCTCGAAGAGGTGTGCAAACCCGGTCTTGTCGGGCGATTCATCTTTACTACCGACATTGTATAAAACATTTACCGCCACCATGGGGGTACTGTCGTCTTCGTGGATGATGACCCGTAGGCCGTTGTCAAGGGTATGCTTAGAAAAATTGATCAAGATAGTTGCAATTAATTAGTTGGATGGTTGAATGGGTAGATGGTTTCAAGGTTTTGTGAAATCGAGCGCAAAAGTAGAAAACCCTTTTGTCGTACACCACAAAAAAACGGTTGAGCATCTTTTTAGTTGTGCCGCAAATAATACTTGTTCTTTTGAAAAAAACATCGCTTTTGATGCCGCATCCTTTGAAGATTCACTGAATGACTATTCACAAAAAAACTTTCTGCACCGGGACAGCATGTATGATTTGACGCAATGGCATGCGGGCCGGTGCATTTGTGGAGCATCTCCCATCATTCTGCTCGGCTCAGGGTTTTTAAGGGGCGGCGTCGGTTGCCTCCGTGAACCGACGCCGCCCCTTAAAACCCCTGAGCTGAGCACGTTGGGTCGTACCTAAAAGCGAGAAACATGCTGCTCCGCATTTTAGATAATCTTTTTACGCAAAATGTTAATCTCTAAATCTATAGCTATGAAAAAATTGGATATTTCCCGCTTGGAGCGGCTGCGCAAAATGAACCTGAAAATCGGCTATGCCATTGCCCTTGCTTTGATGTTAGCCGCTTTTTCTTGGACCACCGAACGGCCATTTATTGAAGACAATTTCGATGAACTGCCAATGGATGATGTGCTGGTGATTCCACCAACCGTACAAGAAAACCGCCAAAGAACTACCGCCACCCGATCTGCCCGAAACAAAACCATCACCAACCAAGTCATCATCGAGTCGACATTACCTGACTTGCTGAGTACCGAGTTGGCTCGCTGAAGAACCCGCCCCTTTATAGAAAATGCAGTGGTCGGCGAGCCTGCGCCTCCTGCCAACAGTAGAATCACCTCCCCGCCTGTCCTGAGAATGACGACATCCCATTTAAAATCGTGGAAGACATGCCCCTCTTTGGTGACTGTACCGACGACCAGCTTTCAAAAGCAGAGAAGAAGTCCTGCTCTGACAAGGCGCTACTCACCCATTTGATGAAGAACCTTCGCTACCCAGCCATTGCCCGTGAAAATGGCATTGAAGGGTTGGTCGTTATCCAGTTTGTCGTGGAAAAAGATGGTCAGATCAGCGATGCCAAAGTCGTCCGGGACATTGGCGCTGGCTGTGGACAAGAAGCCCTGCGAGTGGTCAACGCTATGCCACTATGGGAGCCTGTGGTAAACGGCGAAATTGCGGAAAGTGCCCTTTGGAGTGCAGTATAATTTGCCGCCGGTGAAAGTTTGCGCTATTGAATTGGAAAGCCGCGGCAGTTTTTATGGGCAGACTCCTTCTATATGGGGAAGCTGCCTTACCCATGATAATATTCAAGCTTACAATCCATTTTCCCTACATAAATCTGGTTGTGATAAATAACTTGCCAAATTAAATCAACTGCGTTTTTCAAGTTGAAAACAAATCTCTCCTAACAATCCCTTCCCCATCTTTTTCCCTGCCGAATTCTTTCCTTTCATGTTGGTCGTTCAACGAAAACTGGAACGCTTTTTACAGCTTAAATTGAAAACAAACTCACCAGCAAAAGCAGCAATAACCCTCATCCGAGAAGCATCATTTCCCAAGCACTTCCATACCCTGCATCCCACCGATTTAGTACGCCATTCTATCTGATGTAGCACAAAGTGCAGTGTAATTTAAATTCTTGTTCGATCTAAAAAGGCCGGTGGAATTTTTTTTTACAGTGTACTTAAACCGAGTAGTTTTTACTGCACGGACAATCGCATAATTGATGTTGAAAAAAAAATATCCGCTTTTTGTTTTGGTCTTTTTGCACACCTTGCTGTATGGGCAGGAGTTGGATGAAGGTACATTCGCAGGAGTAAGGACAGCCCGTTTTAATAATATCGATCCCAATTCAGATACCTATGCGCCTTTCCGCTACGGGGATAAAATCTATTTCACCACTACCTATAAAAATAGACATCAAATGTTCAGCGGTGCGGTTGCTGGAAATCAAGGCAATATGTCAAATACGACTTTGCTTGCAAACAATGCTGTAAAAGAAGGTTGGCATGCCTCAAATTTGATCATCGCCCCAGATGGGAAAACGATGTATTACACCCTGTGCGAAGATGAGGAGAGAAAAAATTGTACAATTTGGTCGAAGAAAAAAAACTATGGTGGCGAATGGGAAGCTGCTTTGAAATTGCCTCCCCACGTCAACTTGCGCAACACCACCTCCACCCAGCCAGCGATCGGCTATGATTGGTCAAAGAAAAAATACGTTTTGTATTTTGTATCTGACAGGTCCGGCGGTCAAGGTGGTTTGGATTTATGGTGCAGCTTTATTGAACAGGATGGCACCTACGGCATCCCTGAACCATTACCTTTCAATACGGAGATGGACGATGTGACACCTTATTTTCACCTGACTGAGAAAACCCTCTTTTTCAGTTCCAACGGAAGAGGGGGTATCGGTGGGTTTGATATTTTTTCGTGTCGGATGTTGAGTACTGGCGGTTGGGAAGAACCAATGAACCAAGGCACTGTCATCAATACAGCTTTTGATGAAACCTACTTTACTTTTCATGCCAGTTCCCAAAAAGGCTATTTTGCTTCCAACCGCCCCACAATAGGCTATCAAAAAGACGGCATTTCTAAAAGTCGTTTTAAGGTATTTGAAATAGAACAAATAGTCGAATTAATCTTGCCTGTTTACAGTGCCCATAATATGGCGATGGTACACAGCGCAACTGCCTATGTGTATGACGAAACCACAGGCCAGAAACGGAATTTTACGGAAGGGCCTTTTGATAGAAATTTAGTTGTGACACTCCTGCCAGGGAGGAATTACAGGATAGCAGTAGTCAAAAATGGTTTTTTGCCAACAGTCATTGAGACCAGCACAGAAGACGTTGTTTTTCCGGTATCTTTTATAAATGAAGTCCAGTTATTTGAGGGGGAAGTGGTCGGTGAGGAGAATTGGGGGAAATTTGGATTCAAAGAAAGGGCACTTAAAGTTAAGCTAAGAGAAACGGAAGCAGAGGATTCGTATTTGAAAAAAGAACTACAATCTTCGATTGAATTGGACTGGGGCAATTAGGGCTTTGCCAAAAATCTTATTCCTTGTTCCGAAGAAGGCAAAAAAAAAGTGCCGGGGACGAATCCCCAGCACGATATAGGCTCTGTATCCATTTGGTCTTAAATATTTTTTGGTTTCGCTTGCGGGTCAATCCATTTAATGGATGCGGTGCAAAAGTATGGGGATTATGTGCGCAGGGGTAGTCGCATTGGAGCATCGGCCGAAAAGCACGGATCATCGGTTGGCCTTCGTGGATAAACGGAATTGAGTGTCTGTAATTCAGGCCTTAAACTCTTGTCAACTTCTCCATGAATTCATGCTTTTTCCTTCTCGAAACGGGCACAAAAGATTCATCGCTCATGGTCACGGTGCCTTCCTTGTCGTAACGTTTGATGTGTTGCAGGTTGATCAGGTGAGATTTATGAGGGGCGTAAAACCCATAATGTTCCAACAGTTTCCTAAACTCTCCAATATTGTAGGAGCTCAAAATGTCCTTACGGTCTTTGGTTATCACCTTGGTGTATTTCTGAAAACCTTCACAGCGCACGATCTCCTCAGTTGGCACAAATTCCAGTCCCGCTTCAGTTGGGATACCGATCCGGTTTTGGGTATTTCCTGGGTTTAGGAAATTGTTTAAAAATTGCTGGTTGCGTTCATGGTTGAGTTTTTCGTTGATCCGGCGCTCTGCGTGATTCACAGAGTTGATCAATTCTTCATTTTCAATGGGTTTCAATACATACCCAATCGCGCAAAATTTGATGGCATCCAAAGCAAAACTGTCAAATCCCGTAACGAAGATCAATTCAAAATCGAGGCGGGGCAGTCGCCGGAGCAGGTCAAAACCAGTTTCATTGGGCATGGCCACGTCAAGAAAGACCAATTGGGGGTGGGACGTAGTGATTAGGTCATAAGCCTCAGAGGTGGAGCTTGCGGTCCCGATTATTTCTACTTGTGGGCAATAGGTAGTTAGTTTTTGTTTGAGGACTTCAAGAGCCTTCAACTCATCATCTACCAACACGGCACGGATCATCTGTTTATTTGTTTTTATCCAGACAGTCAATATAGACTGCCAATTCACTTTCGCCACACCCTTTAATACTGAGTAATTTAAGTATGTTAAAAAAATGCGGAGCAGGAAAGTCGCTCTTTTGGCAGCGCCCGGACAGCGTGCCCCGAACTTGCTTCGGGGTGCTCCTCAAGGGGATTTTAAGGGCGGCGTCGTCTGATGCATCAGGACGACGCCGCCCCTGCAAATCCCGTTGAGCCAGCTGTCTCATGCCTCAGGCGAGGTGAATCGTCCGGCCCACTTGTAGGGGAAAAATTAAAGCAAATTTAAATTACACGGTATTTAATCTGGGTCAGGTATTTTAATTTTTACAATAGTTCCCGAGTTTTCTTTTTCAGGAAAGTGGTCATCAACCGTCAAAATGATGCTTATTTCATCTACATGTTGCAAAACTTCCAACCTTTCCCTGACGATCTGCATGCCCCTCGATTTGTGTGTTCGGTTGGATTGCTGCTTCATCAGGCTGGCTTTCAATCTGCCAACCCCATCGTCTTTGATGGTGCAAATCAGCATGCCTTGGTTGTCTTCTTCAAAAGCGATAGACAGCAGCCCTTTTTCTTTTTTGTGAAACAATCCATGGTTGATGGCATTTTCCACGAATGGCTGGATGAGGATCGATGGCAGTTCCCGGCTGTGGACATCAATGTTTTTATCAACCGTCATCTCCACCTCAAATTTGTTCTCGTACCGCATTTGCTCCAATTCGACGTACAAAGAAAGCAATTTTATTTCCTCCGACAATGGAATGTATTTGTTCTTGGAAGATTCCAGAAAAAGGCGCATCAATTTGGCAAATTTAGCCAAATAGCTATCCGCCGCTTCCGCATCGTTTTTTTGGATAAAATACTGGATGGCCCCCAAAGCATTGAACACGAAGTGGGGGTTCATTTGTGATTGTAGCGCCTGCAATTCCAGCTCAGCAAATTTTTTATTGATGTGGGTTTGCTGCTCCTGTTGCTTTTTAATCCTTTCGATGTTCCACAATGATGCGAGGTAACTCAGTAAAAGAATGACAACTGGCAAGACTGCCTGAAACCACGGTCTTTGATAAATGGCCTGCTTCACCATTATGTCCACTGCAAGCTCTTCTGGTAGCCACTGGCCTTGGGCAGGTGCGGCTTTGATCCGAAATTCATATTGGCCCGGTGGGGGGCGGTTGAGTTTGAATAAGGAGTTGTGGTGCAGTAAACGCCAGGTAGTGTCCAATCCAATTAATTTGACAGCATACTGATTTTTTCCTGGTTGGGAATAGTAGGGCAGTGCGAATTCAAATTGTAGGTAATCATCACCTTGCCGGAGATTGATTTTTTTTAACCCTGAAAATTCTTTGTTCCAAACCTCTTTGTCCCCCTCATCCGTGAATTTTGTTACGCTGATCCATTGCAGTGGGGATGGGGCTTCCGAGGTTTTCAGCAAGTCGTTTTTTGGGAAAACATTGATGCCGTTCAATGTTCCAAAATAATAGTTCTCCGCTTCATCCTTGTAAAAAGCCAATCGGT
>JAWKLX010000042.1:0-78060 GCA_041392505.1 Saprospiraceae bacterium
CCGATGTCGCAATTCTCGGAACTGACGGTAATAGAGTAGGGGCCTCCGGGGCCGGACAATTGAAAATTGTTTGGCAAGGCACTGGCGCACCGGATATTTTCACTAAAGGAAATTTTAATTTCATCGTCGCTGCAAATGTCAGGGAAAACGACTTCCTCCACACCCGGGTTTTGAAAATCAAAAATACCCACGTCAGAAATCCCAAAGTCAATGGTATAACCAAACGGAGAACCAGTCCAATTCGCAACCATCAAGACATAGGTATTGCCTTCGATGACTGAGATCAAATCATTTTCTGGGGTGTACCCGGAATTCACGTTGGGTGGGAAATTGTCGCAGCCTGCACCTTGGATATTGTAGGAGGTCGCTCCCGTCGCCCCCGTAGGTGCATCACAGTCCGTGAAACCAAAGCTGCCTCCTGCGGCATTGCAACTGACCAACAAATTGGAATTGGAATAAATCTGATCGCACGAGGCGTTGGTGATATTGTACAGTGCCCAGTCATAATCATCGTTTGAGTTATTGGGCGTCAGCAGAAAGCCAAATTTCCCCGATTCATTGACGGTAAATGTGTACCAAACGGAATTGTCTTCCCCCGAAACGCAAGTGGTAAACGGGTTGATCTCATTGGGGTAATTGCCTTGCCCCGAAGTAGAATTGCTCTCTGAATAAATGGGCTGGCAAACGGGAATCGCACCCAAACAATCCTGGATGGTGGGCACTTGGGAAAAGCCTGTACCTGTCAGGATGACGGAAAAAATAATAGCAGACGAAAATCGGATAAAGGGATAAAGTTGGTTCATAGTAACAATGGGTTGATGGGCAATGCAGGACTGCGCCATGAATGTAAGCCGAAAATAGTTTTTTAGATGTTTATACTTAATTGGAGTGTTTCCCGCAAATGGGCTTTGGTAAGTTCGACGGCAGTTCTTTTCGAGGGGGAACTACTCATTTTCCAAAATAGTGGTAGGCTGTGGACGGCGAAAATAGGAAAATGTGCGGAGAGTTTTATTAATTTTTTTGGAGGGCGTTCCCAAAAAAAAACTTTTGTTTCGGAGTGACCATTCCTTGATTATGATTCATTTCAGAAAGAGAGATGATTTTGGTCACCCCTCCAACTTTCTTGACGGGCCTATCTTTGAAATCCTCTCAACGACAAACGAAAGGTTAAATATTAACCCATTTAATGACGGGTGTCGCCAAATCAAGCTTATTTGGAAGCACCGAAAAAAAACATCTTTTACAATGGAGACAGTAGCCATCAAAGAAATTCAATCCCAACATTTTGAGCACACAGTCTGGATGAACCAGCTTAAATTTTATGCCGACGAAGTGAAGATTTATGAGCGCCAACTGGAGAAATTGGTTGGGAAAAACATCAGAGACATGCTGCCCAGACTGGAGCATTTTCAAAATAATTTTATCCGCCAAAAAGAAGTGCTGGATACCTTGATGCATGAGATTAAGCTGCACGAACATCAATTGGCAAATGCCATTAGTAACGATCAGGAATTGCCAGAGGCCAGCCATGAATTACACGAAAAATACCGGGAAGAGGTGGAGGTTTTTCAAAAAATATACGCAGAGCTAAAGGCTGATTTTCTAAAATTTTGGCGCAAATGGCATTGATTGCCAATTGATTAGATGGCCGAGGATTCCCAAGTTATTAGTCTTGTTCACAAATAACAAATTGGAATATGAAAAAATCTTTTCCCTTTTGAGAAACGAATTTTTTAAGTTCGTAACTGGGGCTATGCACTGAAAAAATTAATTCCTCAAAAGAAAAAATCTAATTCCCATATCCTCAATTCTTATTTATGAACAAGACTAATAACTTGGAAATCCTCGGCTACCAATCACTTTAACTCGTCCAACAATTTCCCCGTCAATTGCCAAAGCGTCAACTCGACCACTTTAGCATTGTATTTTGCCGTGCTGTAGCTCACCGTCGAGTTTAGCAAATTAAGCTGTGCCTGCCGGAATTCCACGGATGTTACCTGCCCAGCGTTGAAGAGTTCTTCTGTGCGCTCCAAATTCAAGCGGTTGGTCTCCAAAGCCCTTTTCTCCACATCTAACACAAACAAGGCATTTTGGTGGCTCTCCCAAGCGTTGCGGACGTTGCGCTCCAGTTCTTGCTCAATTTGTTCTTTCCCCACCAACTGGTTCATGATTGCCAATCGGGTATTCTGTTCCTGCACTTTGCGGCGGCCTCCGTCGTAAATGTTCCAATTCAGGGTCAGGCCGGCATTGAGGCCATTGGTGCGGGAAGAGGTGATGAACGAGCCAGCCGCATTGTCTTGATAGTTGTAAGTATAAGCGGCCTGAGCACCAATGGTTGGTTTGCGGCCAGCGTCGATGATCTGCAGATCCATTTCCCTGATAGCCAGGTTTTGGTCGGCTGCGAGGATGGCGACGTTATTGGTTTTCGCTTCGGACACCAATTGTTGTTGGGAAAAATTAGTGGCATAGGTCACGGTCGTGTCGACAAGGAAAGTATTGTCGACCGGCGTGCCCATCACAAAATTCAGGTTCCGCTTGGCGTTGGCGAGTTGTTGGCGGACGTTCAGCAAATTGATGCTGTCCCGTTGGATGTCCACCTCTGCATTCAACACATCTAAGCGGATGCCTTGACCATACTCAAACCTGTACTGCGCCCGTTCGAGGCGGCGGCGGGAAACCTCAAAAGTCTGCTCCAAAACGCTTAGGTTCTCGGTCAGCCGGGCCACCTCGTAGTAACTGTTCAGCACTTGGATCAAGTTGGTCTCCATGGTTTGGCGGAGTTGCAAGTCACTCAGATTGAGCACTTCTTTTAGCTGCGCTAAACTGTAGTCCCGTGCCTTGTCAAACAAGGTGTAATTGGCTGATACGGAAGCGTTTGCACTCCAAGCGAAAGCATTGTTAATCTTTGCCTCCCCCAATGGTCCGTTGAATTTTTGCAGGCCGCTGCCAAGCGATGCCGACGGTCCAGCGGTGGCATTTACGGAAGGGTTGTAGCCGTTCAGTCCCCGGTCGGTGTTATTGCGGGCTACCTCCACATCGTTCTTGGCGACCCGGATGCCGTAGTTGTTTTCCAAAGTGGTTTTGACAACTTCCGCTTGGGTCAATATTTTTTGGGAAAAAAGAAGGGACGGGAGTGCGGAAAAGAGTACTACCGTCAGGATATTTTTTAAAGTCATTGATCTATTGATTTAAAGTTGGATGGATAGATGGTAAGATGGTTTTTCCCAAAAGAATTATCATCAGTGATATGGGTAAAAACCATTCGGCCATCTAACCATTTATCGAAGATGTTCCAACGCCTCGTCTTCCATGTCTTTTACTGCTCTTTCCAATTCCCTGGCTTCTACCCATTCGCCTGTCTTGAGCCAGTGGGTGCCCCTTTTGGCTTTGCTATTGGCAGAAAGCATCAATGGCAAAAGGAACAACGTGAGCAGCGTCGCAAATGAAATACCATAAGCCACCGAAATGGCCATTGGGATGAGGAATTGTGCGGAGAACCCTTTTTCAAAAATCAGCGGCGCAAGACCTGCGACGGTCGTTACGGTTGTAAGGAAAATGGCCCTAAACCGTTGGTTGCCAGCTTCGTAAAGTGCATCTTCAAATGAAAGCCCTTCCCGCAAAAGTTGGTTGAAACGGCCAATGAGCACAAGCCCATCATTTACCAAAATACCAATGAGCGCCACGATACCCAGAAAGGAAAGGATGTTTACAGGCATGCCGTGGATCCAATGCCCCCAAGCCACCCCAACGAGACTGAACGGGATCATGGCAAACAACATAAGTGGCTGTGTGTAAGACCGAAAGGTAAATGCAATGATGCAGTACATCAGGATCAAAACGGCCAACAATACCTTGGGCATCGTTTCGCCAATCTGGCTGAACTCCCGGTTTTGACCCTCGTAGAGTGCCGTCACATTGGGGTATTTTGAAAGCAGCTCAGGCATGATGTTTTCCTGAATGGATGCCAGCAGGTCAGGGGCACTGTCCTTGATGTCCTTCATGTCGGCTTCCACTTTTATTTCCCGTCTCCCATCAAGGTGGTTTATTGCCACTTCGCCTCTAACTATTTCATAATCAGCAATTTCAGAAAGGGGGATGCGTTCCCTTGAAGCGGTGACGATCCGCATGTCGTCCAAAAATTTGATGGAAGAACGTTCCTCTTTGTTATAGCGTACCCAGACCCGGATCTCGTCCCGGCCGCGCTGAAACCGTTGCACCGATTGGCCAAAAAAACCGGCCCGGACCTGCGACATGACAGAGTTGAGGTTGAGGCCGAGGAGGTAGGCTTTGTCTTTTAACTGCAGGCGGATTTCCTTGATCCCCTGTGGGTCGTTGTCCGACACGTCTTTAAGTGCAGCCATGGTTTTGAGCTGGGATTTCAGCTCTTCTTTGACCGCCTTCAGGTCGGCGATGTTATTGCTTACCAGTGAAACGGAAATAGGTTTGCCCCCGAAAGTATTGCCCGAACCGTATTCCAGCGATTCCACTCCATAGACTGGCCCAACTGCCTCCGATACCGCATTGGCTACTTTAACGGCAGTGATGCCATATCGCTCTTCTTCCCTGGTTAAATTTAAGATCAAAACCGCCCTCGAAGCACTACCGCCCGTTGCGCCTTGCTGCGTTCCCGGAGGGCCACCTGATGCGCCTTGTGATGTGCCGATCCGACGGACGGTATTGCGGATGACGGGGGTGCCGTTGTTTTGCTCTTCTGCCATTTTGCGCCCGACAACCCATGCTTTTTCTTCGATCATAGTGATGATCGAATCGGTAACGGCTTCGGTGGTTCCTTGTGGCATTCGCAGCCCGATGGTTACCTGCTCGCTAGCGACAGGAGGGAAAAAAGCGACTTTGATGATGCCACCTTGAAAGGCTCCGATCGTAATGATGAACATCGCAATCGGGATGGCAAAACCTAACATTTTATAATCAAGGAAAAAACGTAGGCACGGGGCGTACAACTTGTCTCGCAACCAGTTCAAAGATTTTTCTGCCCAAACGTTGATGATGAATGGCTTCGACCCCTTGTGCAATGCCCTTGAATGCGCAACGTGGGCCGGCAAAATCATGAACGCCTCTATCAGTGAAATGAGCAAAATGATGCTTAGTACCAATGCAATCTGCCCAAATATATTGCCCATAACACCAGGCAGGAAAAAGAACGCCGAGAACGCTACCACGGTCGTCAGGATCGCTGAAATAACTGGGGGCAATACCTCCATTGTACCGTCAATGGCCGCCCGGATGGGGTTCTTCCCCTGCTCATAATGGTAGAAGATATTTTCCGCTATCACAATCCCATCGTCCACCAAGATACCGATGACGAGGATCATCCCGAAAAGCGATATGACATTGATTGTCAAAAAATTAGGGGCAATAATGAACAGCCCGAAAAAGGAAAATGGGATACCTATGGCTACCCAAAAAGCAATACTGGGTTTTAGGAAAATACCTAATAATAGAATGACCAACAATATCCCCAACCCGCCATTTGAAACCAACAAGTCAATCCGGTCTTCCAAGGCTACCGTCGTATCACGGGCAACTTTCAACTGCACGTTGTCATATTTTTGGTTGAAACTTTCGATGTACGTCCGCACCTTCACCGTAGCCGCCACAATGTCTTCACTATTGGTTGTCGATACTTTTATTTGTACGGCAGGCTGCCCATTCATGTAGAGGCGGTCGGGGCTTTCCGACCAAGTGTCCCGCACATCGGCCACATCCCGCAAGCGGATGATATTGCCGTAGGCATCTGCCCTGACGGGCAAAAAGTCAATTTCATCACCATAATAGGAGCGGTTGTTGGCCCGGATGAGGTATTCTTCGCTCGATGTTTTAATGTTCCCTCCAGTAGTTAGTAGGTTAGAATTCGAGACTGCACGAGCCACTTCGTCGAAGGTGAGGTTGAAAGCACGTAGGTCGTTTTCCCGCACAGCAATCTCGATTTCTTCCGCAGGAAAGCCTTGGAGTTCCACTTGTGAAATGCCACCGATGGCCCGTAGGTCGGCCTCCACGTTGCGGGCAATTTGTTTCAAAGATTTCAAATCCAAATTGTCGCCGCTAACGGTAAAACTGATGGCCTCGTTCAGCCCCTCCACTTTGGAAACCACGGGTGGCTCCATGTCAACGGGATAAGACGGCACGCGGTCCACGGCATTTTTCACATCGGACAAAAGAGCATCCATGTTGTGCCCCCTGATGCCTTCCACGATGATGCTGGCGGCATTCTCCATGGAAGTTGAAGTTACCCGGTCAATTCCGACCAAACCTCGCAAGTTGTCTTCGATTTTCAGCACCACCCCTTCCTCTATTTCCTCCGGCGATGCCCCTGGGTAACGGATGGAGATAGTGATGATGTTGGATTCATACAGCGGGAAAAACGATGACTTGGTGCTCAATAACCCCAGTACCCCAAACAAGAAAACGGCAAACATGAGCACATTGACCGCTACGGGGTATTTTATAAAAAAGGAGATAAGATTTTTCATCAATAATGATTGAATGAGTGGATGAATGAATGGTTGAATGAGAGAATGATTGAATGATCGAATGATTCAATCATTCGATCACTTTTACCCGCATCCCTTCATAGGCACCAGGCACTGGCTTCGCCAAAATCTGTTCGCCATCGGTGAGCCCTTTCACCACAACGGAGGCTTCTTTGAAAAACACAGGTTCCACAGCGGCGATGCCGAGCAAAGTGTCTTTGACCACGTAAACGTGGTTTTCATCAAGCAGCAATTTGCGGTCAATTTCAAAAGTGTTCTCCACCTGTTTCGCTTCGAGGTCGGCTTCGAGAAACATACCTTCTTTGAGGTTTTTGCCCGCTACCTCAATGAACACTTTAATGGTCTGGGAGGCGGCATCCACTTTGCCGTTTACCCGGATGACCTTGCCCGTCCATTTGCCAGTTTGTTCGACATCGTGTAGTTCAACAGATTTGCCGACCTGGAGAAGGTTGGAGTAGGTGGATGACACATTGATTTCCATCTCATAAACGCTGGGATCAATGAGCTCGCCCAACTTTTGGCCAGTGCGGATCAATGCTCCTTGGTTGACCAATGCCTCTGTGAGCACACCCGAAAAAGGTGCACTAACGGTGTATTTAGTCAACCGCTCTTCCAAGTTTTTGATGTTGTAAAAGGTCGTAGTGATGTTGCGGCCGGCAATGAACAATTTCTCTTTTTCCGAAGTCGGTTCTGGTAGGGTAGGCAGCGGTTTTTCGACATCGAAGGCCTGCACATATTTTTCCCAATTGGGAAATGCCGCTGGGTAATCCAGTTTAAGGTCGGGCAAAAGCACCACAATCTGATTGTACAGACTGCTCTTTTGTGCTTTTAGGTTAGCCCGGTGTTCGTCGGCATTGATCCGGAGAAGGGTTTGGCCCTTGGCGTAATAGCTGCCTGGTTTGAAGGCCTGCGCACTGGATTCAAAAATGCCCTGCACTTCTGAGAAAATTTCCACCTTCCGCTTGGCGACAAGGCTACCGCTGGTCGTCAGGGTGATGGGGGTGCTGGCATTTTTTACCGTTTGGGTAAAGACCGAGGTGATGACTTTTTGTTCTACAGGCTTGGGGTCTTCTTTCATGGACGCTAATTTCTTAGCGAGTAGAACCGCACCACCAATAAGTAAAAGGGCAAGGATAGTCAGGATGATTTTTCGCATGTAAATTTAGTTTGTACTGCAACTTATTTTTCATTTTCGCAATATTCCATGCTGCTTTGAACCTTAATGTTGCTTTGTACTTTTTTTAATATTGATATCAGAGTTGAAATTTCAGTTTGTGTCAATCCCATTTGCAATTCCTGCGATGCTTCTTTGAAGGCAGGTGTCATGGCTTCAAAATATTGGCGGCCATGCTTGGTCAGATATATCCGTTTAACCCTTTTATCGTTCGGGTCAGGGATGCGGACAACCAAGTGATTCTTTTCCATTGTGTCCAAAAGCCTTGTCAATGTTGCTTTATGGCGGTTGGTAACATGGGCCATATCGTTCTGTGTTTGGCCATCTTCGTGGTGCAAAATTTTTAAGATAATGGCCTGCTCCATCGACATATTGAGGCCGTGCTGCTTCAATTTGTCAGCCATAAAGAGGAACATCATTTTGCCCGTCTTGCCCAACCAAGGCATGATAGACTCTTCGTATTCTTGTTGATTATGTATTGCCATTTAAACGTGGGATAAAACCATTTTGGAAAATAGTTGCGCATACAACTAATCGTTGTTCAAAAAAGTTTAAGGAGGGTGGATTTTTTTTAAAAAAAAGGTTCTTTGACAAATTCCTTGGAGCAGAAAAAAGAAGGAGAGAGGGAGGTGAAAAAATAAAAAATTTTCAATTTTTTATTTTTTCACCTCCCTCTCTATCAGGGTTTTAAGTGAGCGGAAAATTTTGAAAAAATTTTCCGCTCACTTAAAACCCTGATTATTTGATCCATTTCACGCTATTTGTCCAAGAACGAAAAAAAAATAGTGGAGGATAGAAAACGCAGCCGAAGTGCCGAAGAAGCAGCTAAACTTGAACGGATTGGGACGATTAATAAACCTGTAATTTGTTGGAAAATAGCTATGTTGCGGCCTCTTTAAAGCCAAGACAAGAACAAAAAGGATGGATTTAATAAAAAACAGAAGAAAATGAATTTCGCAACAACAGATTTGGTCGTGCTCATCGGCTACCTTTTATTGATGATGGGCTTTGGCGTCTGGATCGCCAACAAAGAAAAAAATGAAAATGCCAAGGACTACTTTTTGGCATCGAGCGCCTTGCCTTGGTGGGCGGTTGGTGGTTCGCTTATCGCGTCCAATATTTCCACCGAACAGATTTTGGGGATGAACGGCTCGGGCTACGTCATGGGTCTCGCCATTGGGGCTTATGAACTATTAGCGGCGCTGACTTTGATATTGGTCGCCAAGTTTTTACTCCCTGTTTTTATCAAGAAAAAAATATTTACCATGCCCCAGTTTTTGGAAGAACGTTTCGACCGTCGGGTGCGGACGATCATGGCGTTTTTCTGGGTAGCCTTGTTTGTTTTGGTCAATATTACTTCCGTGCTCTATTTGGGCGGCTTGGCGATTGAAAGCATCATCGGCATACCGCTGCTTTGGGGTATTGCTGGGCTGGTCATTTATTCGGCAACCCTTTCCATTTTTGGTGGGTTGAAAGCGGTTGTCTGGACCGATGTGGTGCAAGTGGTCATCCTCATCGTTGGCGGATTTACAGCGGCGTACATGGTGCTCACCTTTGTTGGCGAAGGCAGTTTTTTTGGAGGGCTTAGCCATTTGTACGAAAAAGCACCGGGGCATTTTGATATGATTTTGGGAAAAGATAATCCATCTTATGACAAGCTGCCCGGCATCAGTGTGCTGGTCGGGGGTATGTGGATCGCCAACCTTTATTATTGGGGAAATAACCAGTACATCATCCAGCGAGCGTTGGCCTCCAAGTCCTTGCAGGAAGCGCAACGCGGGGTTGCTTTCGCAGCCATCATGAAATTGCTGATCCCGTTTTTTGCGGTCATTCCCGGCATCGCTGCTTTTGTTATTTTACAAGACCCCGCTGCTTACGGGTTTGCGGGCGAAGGGCTCAAAGTGCCGGATGAAGCATTTCCTTGGGTGTTGGGCAATTTTGTGAAAGCAGGGTTTAAAGGGTTGGTATTGGCAGCCCTGATTGCAGCCATCGGTTCGTCGGTCAGTTCGATGGTGAATTCGGCCTCCACCATTTTCACATTGGATATTTATAAGAACTTGTTTGCAAAAAACGAAAGCGAAAACCACTATGTGAAGGTGGGTCGGCTTTCGGCCACGGGCGCCTTGTTGGTTGGTGCATTTATCGCACCGGCGTTGGGGAGCCTCGATCAGGTTTTCCAATATATTCAGGAATACACAGGTTTCATTAGTCCCGGCGTGGTAGCGGTGTTTTTATTTGGCATGTTCTGGAAACGGGCAACGGCTAATTCCGCCTTGGTGGCCGTGGTAGCTTCCATCCCATTTTCCTGGATGATGCAGGCGCTGTTCCCCGAAGTGCCTTTCCTCGTGCGGATGGCTTTGAGTTTCGTGGTCATGTCTGCGCTGATTGTTTTGATTTCTGTTTTTGAAAACAAAGCAGCCGAGACGAAGCGGGCAAAGGAGACGCCTTTCCTGTTAGGCTTGGTCTTTTCCATTGTCCTGATTTCTGTCCCAGCAGGTATCCGTATTTTGATGGGAGATATTGAAACGAGCAATGTTTTTGGGCTACTCATACTGGGATTGTCGGCCATTATTTTCGCATTGTTATTTACTGAAAATAAAGTGGATGACAATAAAGCAATCGACTTGGATGGGCCGCTTTTTAAAACCGATACCATATTCAATATTTCGACAGTAGTGGTGTGCCTGATTTTGGCAGCGGTGTATTGGAGCTTGTGGTAGATTGTTGAAAAGGGAAAAACGCCCCGCTTGCGGAAAAGAGTAGTGTCATAAATATAAGGATACGTTCTTTTACAAATTGTAATTGGCCAAGAAATAGAAAATACCATCCACGTAGTTTTCTATTTTTTTGGAGAACGACAACGCTTTTCTCACAAGCCTGCTGCACCGTTGGCGCAGGGTATTGTTGAACCTTTCTATGTGGTTGGTGTGCCCTTCTTTTTTGCTTTGGAAAAGTTGTCCTTTGGGGATCACTTTTCCGTAGGCGCCCCAGTTGTCCATGAAAAAAAATGCTTTTTGGAGCACGGGTTTTGGTCTGCTTTGCCAAAGCCCGTGCGCCCTCTTCGCCCCTTGGGCCGACCAATAAGCCAACGATCTGGTGGGTCGAGCGTTTCAGGGCCAGCCAGAACTTGCGTTTGCAGTTTTTGTATTTATAGTTCTGCTTGCCACAGTAGGTCTTGCCGTTTTTTACGAAGTTTGTCGAGTGGCAGTGTGGGCATTCTTTCAAAATTACTTGGCCCAAAGCTGCCACATTTTCATTTGGTAAAAAATCACATCCTTACTTTTAGGACACTATCGAAAATTAGTGTTATTTAATTTATCGGCTTTGCCATGATAGGCCGTGGCATAACAAAACCATTCATCATGCAAGTACAAACATTCAAACATGTCAAATATTTATGGAGCGAAACGAAGGCTGCTGAACTGGCCGGTGACGAAGTAGCCTTGTTCCTTTATCGCTCCAATATCCTCGGCGCCGACCTGCGTATTACTAATTTTGGGGGCGGCAACACCAGTTGCAAAACCATCGAAACGGACCCACTCACTGGCAAAGAGGTGGAAGTCATGTGGGTGAAAGGTTCGGGCGGCGACATCGGAACGCTCACCCGGAAAGGCATCGCCGGGCTGTACACCGATCGTTTGCGCTCCCTGAAAAAAGTGTACCGGGGCCTTGAACACGAAGACGAAATGGTCGCCCTGTTCAATCATTGCATCTACGACTTGGACAGCCGGACTCCTTCGATTGATACGCCTTTGCACGGGCTACTCCCATTCAAACACATTGACCACCTCCATCCTGATGCGTTGATTGCCATTGCTGCGGCAAAAGACAGCGAAGCCATTACCCAAGAAATTTGGGGTGGTAAAATGGGCTGGGTGCCTTGGCAACGTCCCGGTTTCGACCTCGGCTTGCAGTTGGAAAAATGTTTGGAAGAAAATCCGGGTATCCGTGGCATTGTGTTGGGCAGTCATGGGCTGTTCACTTGGGGCGATACTTCTTTTGAGTGTTATGTAAACAGCTTGGAAGTCATTGAGCAAGCGTCAGAATATATCGAAAAACGTTTGGGCAAAAACCGCCCGGTGTTTGGTGGACAAGCGAGTGAAAGTTTGCCGAAGGAAAAACGGTTGGCACAAGCCGCCAAATTAGCCCCCGTGCTGAGGGGGCTGTGTTCCAGTTATAATAAAATGGTTGGACACTTTACGGATGATGAGCGGGTATTGGAGTTTATCAATAGCCATGATTTGGCAAAACTGGCGCCGCTCGGCACCTCCTGTCCCGACCATTTTCTCCGCACCAAAATCAAACCGCTGGTGCTCGAACTGCCGCCTGATGTTGATATCACTGATTATAAATCGATCAAAGAAAAAATCACCCCTCAATTTGAGGAATACCGCCAAGACTACTCGGTTTATTACGAAAGTTGCAAACATCCCAACAGCCCCGCCATGCGCGACCCCAACCCTGTGGTCATTTTGTATCCGGGCATCGGCATGTTTACTTTTTCAAAAGATAAACAGACCGCACGGGTAGCCGCTGAGTTTTACATCAATGCGATCAACGTAATGCGTGGGGCGGAGGCTATTTCCGAATACACAGCCCTGCCACGGCAAGAGGCTTTCGACATAGAATATTGGCTATTGGAAGAGGCTAAGCTGCAAAGGATGCCTGCCGAAAAACCACTCTCCCGTCGGGTGGCGCTCATCACGGGGGCCGGAGGCGGCATCGGTAAAGCCATTGCTGATAAATTAGCAGCCGAAGGGGCCACCGTCGTACTGACGGACGTGGCGGAAGACCGTTTGGAAATGGCAAATAAAACTTATGCCCGTGACGTGTCCACTTATGCGAAATGCGATGTGACCGATCCCGCTTCCGTGGCCAATGCGTTTGCAAAAGCCTGCCTCGAATTTGGTGGCGTTGACATCATCGTTCACAGCGCAGGGTTGGCTATTTCCAAATCTTTGGAAGATACCACTTTGGCGGATTGGGATTTACTGCAAGATGTGTTGGTCAAAGGTCAATTCCTGCTATCGCAACAAGGTGTGGAGGTGATGCGGCAACAAGGTTTTGGTGGCGACATTGTCAACATTGCCAGCAAGAACGGCCTCGTTGCTGGCCCCAACAACGTCGCCTACGGAACGGCTAAAGCAGCCCAACAGCACATCACCCGTTTGCTCGCTGCTGAATTGGGTGCTGAAAAGATACGGGTCAATACAGTCAATCCCGACGGCGTCATCGTTGGCAGCAAAATATGGGAAGGCGAATGGGCGGAAGGCCGGGCGAAAGCCTATGGGATAAAAGTGGAGGATTTACCAGCCCATTATGCCAAGCGCAACTTGATGAATGAAATCATTTTACCCGAAGACATTGCCAATGGCGTTTTTGCCCTCGTGGCCATTTTGGACAAAAGCACCGGCAACATCATCAATGTGGACGGGGGAATGGCAGCAGCATTTGTAAGATAAGACCATTTCGGATTTCGGATGTCGGATGTCGGATGTCGGAATGTCCTCCGAAATCCGAAATCCCGAAATCTAAAATCGAATAGTTTTATACATAAATTTAATTTGGTTAGGGCTTGGTGGCGGCATCCAACATCTGGATGCCGCCAACTTTTAAATATCGACAGGATCATGAAAATAGGGGTTTCTCAAATCGCTGATTTCAACCAAAAACACCTCAACGATCAGCAAGGACAATTCTCATTTCTCCAAGAACAACTCGAAAAAAAAGGGATATCCACTGAACAGGTTATTTCCCAATTGATGGACCTGCAGATCGCCATACCAAGCTGGGCGCTCGGTGCGGGCGGTACCCGTTTTGGCCGTTTTTCCATTGGTGGCGAACCGGGCAACCTCGAACAAAAAATGGACGACATCGGTATCCTCCATGCCCTGACCCGATCTGCTGGTGCTGTTTCCTTGCATATTCCTTGGGACATTCCGAAAGACACCTTAGCCATCAAAGAATTGGCGGCCTCCCACGGTATTGTTTTCGATGCGGTCAATTCCAACACCTTTCAAGATCAGGCCGGACAGGCGGATAGTTATAAATTTGGTTCGCTCTGCCATACGAGCAGTGCCGTGCGGGAACAAGCCGTGCAGCACAACATGGAGGTGATTGATATTGGGGAAAAATTAGGGTCGAAAAGCATCACTGTATGGTTGGCCGATGGTTCGGCATTTCCGGGACAGAGCAATTTCCGCAAGGCATTGCAACGAACCATGGACAGCCTCAAAGCCATTTATAGCCACCTGCCTGTTGACTGGAAAATGTTCATTGAGTACAAACCCTACGAGCCTAATTTTTACAGCACGGTTATTCAGGATTGGGGGACTTCTTACCTGTTGGCAACCGAATGCGGTGAAAAAGCGTTCACCCTCGTAGACCTCGGCCACCACCTCCCCAACACCAATATCGAACAGATCGTCGCCACGCTGATGATGCGGGGCAAGCTCGGCGGTTTTCATTTCAACGACAGCAAATACGGAGACGACGACTTGACGGTGGGAAGCATCAAACCCTATCAGCTGTTCCTCATTTTTAATGAACTCATTGAGGATTTCGGATGTCGGATTTCGGATGTCGGTGGAGCCGCTACCGAAATCCGAAACCCCATATCCGACATCTCCTTCATGATCGATGCCAGCCATAATGTCAAAGACCCACTAGAGGATTTGATCCAGAGCCTTGAAGCTATTCGTACCGCGTATGCCCAAGCGTTGCTCATAGATAGCCAAGCACTGGAAAATGCCCGGGAAAATAACGACGCCACCCAAGCTCAAGAGATTTTGCAGGATGCTTTTCGGACGGATGTGCGGCCCTTGCTGCGGGAAGCGAGGCTGCGGGGTGGGGGAGCACTCGCCCCGTTGGAGGTTTACCGTCATTTGAATGTCCGTCAGGAGTTGATTAAGGAGCGAGGGAGGGTGACGATAGCGACAGGTTTGTGATTTTTTTTTGACGCTGATTTTTATGGTTTTTATGAAGGATTATGTTTTTCTTGATGCTTATTTATGAAAGATGTCATTTTTCATGATTCAATCTAAAAACTATTATGAGCGACTACACTAATTACAAACACTCCGAAATTACTGGCCGAATTATCAAAGAGGCCTATTATGTCCACAATTATTTAGGCTTTGGATTTGTTGAATCCATTTATGAAAAATCGTTAGTGATAAGGTTGGAGAAGGCTGGTTTTTCTGTCGAAACCCAACAACCAATCAAGGTTTATTTTGAAGGAACATTGGTTGGGGATTTCAAAGCAGATTTAGTGGTAAACGATTGCGTTATAGTCGAACTCAAAGCTGTTGAAGAGATACTCCCTAAACATGAAGTGCAGTTAGTGAATTATTTGAGGGCCACTGAAATAGAAGTTGGGCTTGTCATAAATTTTGGTGAAGAAATCAAATGCAAAAGAAAGGTCTTCAGTAATTCGAGGAAAATATCAGAAAACAGAATCCCTCATCAAAATCTGTAACCTTTGATTACATAATAAATCATAACCATCATAAAAATCAGCGTCAAAAAAAATGCCTTGCACTGCTATTTTCGACATTGGAAAAACTAATAAAAAATTCTTCCTTTTTGATGAAAATTACAAAGAGGTATTTAAAACGTATGCCTATTTCGATGAAATAAAAGATGCAGATGGATTCCCTTGCGATGATTTATTGGCAATAGAAAAGTGGATTAAAAGCACGCTAAAAAAAGCATTTAAAAATAACGATTTTAAAATAGGTGCGATTAATTTTTCCACTTACGGGGCGAGTTTTGTTCATGTAGATAAAAATGGAAAAACGCTCACGCCGCTGTACAATTATTTAAAACCATTTCCTAAAAAAATATTACAGTCGTTTTATAAAAAATATGGCTCTGAATTAATGATTGCCAAAGAAACAGCTTCTCCTCAATTGGGTATGTTGAATTCGGGCATGCAATTGTATTGGCTGAAATATGCCCATCCCGATATTTTTAAAAAAATACGCTGGTCGCTGCATTTTCCACAATATTTGAGCTATTTACTGACGGGCATCCCGTTGAGCGATTTTACGAGTATCGGCTGCCATACAGGACTGTGGGATTTTGTCCAAAACGACTATCATCGTTGGGTTTACGAAGAAGGGATAGACCGTATTTTGCCGCCAATTGTCAGTGCGTACACTTCTGTTAATACGAATATTTTTGATAAAAAAATAAAAACAGGAATTGGTGTTCACGACAGTTCTTCTGTGTTGGAACCTTATTTACGGGCAGATAAAAAACCATTTCTATTAATTTCAACGGGCACTTGGAGCATTGCTTTAAATCCATTTAATAAAGAGATATTGTCGGAGGAAGAATTGAAAAATGATTGTTTGAATTATATGACCATTAATGGTCAACCCGTTAAAGCGGCCCGCCTATTTTTGGGGAATGAATTTAATATTCAGTTAAATAATTTGGATAAATATTTTAACGAAAAAAAAGACGCTCATTTGCAAATAAAATTTAGCGAAAAAATATTTTATAAATTAAATAAAAATTACCAACGATATTTTTCTTTTGATTCCATTCAATTGGAGCGGGAGCAGCCGAAGAAAAATAATTTAAATGGTTTTAAAAATTATGAGGAAGCCTATCACCAATTAATGATGGAGTTGGTGGAGATGCAAGAAGCCGCCGCCAAAAGGGCAATCGGAAAAACGAAAATAAATAAGCTGTATATTGACGGCGGATTTGCCGACAACGATTTGTTTGTAAAAATGCTTTCCCGTCATTTCCCCAAAATAAAAATACGGACAACCCAATCACCACTGGGTTCGGCATTGGGCGCAGCAATGGTTCTATCCGACGACGAAGTGCAGAAGAAATTTTTGAAGAAGCACTACGCGATGAAAAAGATTTCGGATTTGTGATTTCGGATTTCGGCAGGGGCACTCCCGAAATTCGAAATCTAAAGTCTAAATTCATCAATGACGGAAGACTGACTTATGTGTCGCCGAAATCCGAAATCGTAAATCCGAAATCAAGAATATGGACAAAAAAGAACTACAAGAGCGACTAAAAAGATTTGCCATTGTTGTTGTCCGTTTTGCAGAAGGTTTGCCTGATACGGTAGGTTTAAGAACGGTTAAAGGACAGATCGTTAGGAGTGGTTCTTCTTCGGCTGCCAATTACCGGGCAGCTTGTAGGGCCAAGTCAGACGCCGATTATATTTACAAAATGGGAATAGTCGAGGAGGAACTGGATGAGACCTTGTTTTGGCTGGAATTTACGGTAGGTATTGATGAAAAATACAGAGATACCGTCCGCCCTCTCTGGAAAGAGGGAGACGAGTTATTGGCGATCATTGTTCGCTCTATTATTACCAAAAAGAAAAAAAGGAAGTGATTTCAGGAGCATGATTTTGGCAGCGCCCCTCCGAAATCTGACATCCGAAATCCGACATCAAAAAATGGAACTCAACATCAACCCGAAATATCCCGACATTGATTTCTTGCGGGAAAAGGCCCGGCGGAACATCCCCCGTTTTGCTTTCGAATACATGGACGGCGGCTGCAATTCGGAAGTCAACCTCCGCCGCAATACCTCCGACATCCGAGAAGTGCAGCTGAAACCGTATTATTTGCGGGACTATGCGGGGATCTCCATGGAGACAGAATTGTTTGGGAAAAAATACAGTGCGCCCTTTGGCGTTGCGCCAATTGGACTCCAAGGGTTGATGTGGCCACGTGCTTCCGAGATTTTGGCGCAAGCCGCTTTCGAGCACAACATCCCTTACATTTTGAGTACTGTGGGTACGGCAAGCATAGAAAAAATAGCAGAGATCACCGAGGGCAATGCCTGGTTCCAACTCTATCACCCGACGGAAAATAAACTGCGGGATGATCTGATAAAAAGGTGCGCTGCAGCGGAACTTCCCGTCTTTGTGATTTTGAGCGATGTCCCAACCTTTGGTTACCGGGCGAAAGAAATCAAGAATGGCCTGGCCATCCCGCCCCGCATGACGCTGCGGAATATTTTGCAAATAATGGGTCGGCCCAATTGGGCGATCAGCACCTTGCTGGCCGGACAGCCAGAATTCAAAACCCTCAAGCCGTACCTCCCCGGCGGCATGAATTTGAAGCACCTTGGCCTGTTTATGAATAAAACTTTTACGGGCCGTTTGAACGAAGAAAAAATAAAACCCATCCGGGATCAATGGAAAGGCAAGCTCGTGCTGAAAGGTGTGGCCAGCGAAGAGGACGTGGAAAAAGCCATCGCGCTCGGCATCGACGGCATCATCGTTTCCAACCACGGCGGTAGACAGTTGGACGCCGGGGAATCAACGATCAAACCACTCAGCCGGATTTCCCAAAAATACCAAGGGCAGATAAAAATCATGATGGACAGCGGTATCCGCACAGGGCCCGACATCGCCTGCTCGTTGGCGAGCGGGGCAGAGTTTACTTTTTTGGGCCGCTCGTTCATGTACGGGGTGTCGGCACTCGGCAAAGAGGGCGGCCACCACACTATTTCTATTTTGAAAAAACAATTGCAGCAGGTGATGGAGCAGGTGTGTTGCGAACGGGTAGAAGACCTGCCTAAGCATAGAGTTTTAATTTAAACAATTTCGGATTTCGGAATTTCGGATTTCGGCACATTGCCCCTCCGAAATCCGAAACGTAAGTTCAACGAAGTTAAATCACATATCCGAAATCAAAACAATGCAGGACGAAAAACAACTTTCACAAACCGAAGAATTTGAACGCGAACCCGTTCCCGCATCCGCACAAAAAGATTGGAAAAGCTTTCTGGGCATGTACGCCGGAGAGCACGCAGCGGGGACCGAATTTGTCATCGGGCCGCTCTTCCTCACCGCGGGTGTAAGTGCGTTTGACCTCATCATTGGATTGCTTTTGGGCAACCTGTTGGCAGTACTTTGCTGGCGTTTTCTGACGGCTGAGATCGCGGTGAAAAACCGCCTTACCCTGTACTATCAGTTGGAAAAAATATGCGGCAAAAACCTCGTCGTATTTTACAACCTGGCCAACGGCATCCTCTTTTGCTTTCTCGCCGGGGCGATGATTACGGTTTCTGCCACTGCGGTTGGCATCCCGTTCGACATGGAGATGCCGAAGCTAACGGACACCATGCCGAACAGCACCACTTGGGTGGTGATTGTGTTGGTCATCGGCGCCTTGATTTCGCTGATTGCGGCGAGGGGGTACAACACCGTCGCCAAGGCTGCCAATTGGATGGCACCCGTCATCGTGCTTGGCTTTTTGGCCAGTGGCATTGTAGCGCTCGGTCAACTGGGTGTCGGCAGTTTCAGTGATTTTTGGAACATCTGGGGCGAAGGTAGCGAGCCCTTTCATGGGCAAATAAAATACACTTTCTGGCATGTCGTCATCTGGTCGTGGTTTTGCAATGCGGCCATGCACATCGGCATGTCCGACCTTTCCGTTTTCCGCTATGCCAAACGGGCAAGAGCCGGTTGGACAACGGCTGCCGGGATGTATGTCGGGCACTATATGGCATGGATTGCGGCGGCGCTGCTGTATGCCGTTTATTTAAAATCACCGGAAGCACAAGCAGTTTTGAGCAGTGGCGGAGCACCCACTGTTGCACCGGGACCATTGGCCTATAATGCCCTCGGATTTTTCGGCATCATCGTCGTGATCTTGGCCGGTTGGACGACGGCCAACCCGACCATCTACCGGGCAGGTTTGGCCTTTCAGGCGATCCTGCCCAAAACGTCCACTTTTTGGGTGACGATCCTCGCCGGGACAGTGGCGACCATTGCTGGCTTGTTCCCGGCGTTTGCCATGAAATTGCTTGATTTTGTGGCGTTGTATGGCTTCATTCTCGCACCCGTTGGGGCGATCATTGTCTTCGAACATTTCTTTGCCGAACAGTGGGGAGTGGTAAAAAATTATGCGGTAAAAGCAGGGATCAGCTTCAATTTGGCAGTGTTGCTCGCTTGGGCAATTAGTTCGGTTGGCTTCTATTTCCTATCGGTTTCACAAGGTATTTTCCTGTCGTTCTTGACCCTGCCGGCCTGGCTGACTTGTGGGTTGCTGTTTATTGTATTCAGCAAATGGATGCAACAGGTGTGAGGTAGGGTGTTTGCAATGATGGTGATTTTTTTAATGGCGCAAATTGAAAATTAATCATCTGCTGCTCCGCGTTACATAAGTAAATTTATGGCACAGCGAAATAAATGCAGCATGCAATAAATTTCTTCACATTTTCATTTGCGCAAGTGAGCCGGAAAATACCCTTCGCTAGTGGCCGTTGGCAAATGTGAAATCCAGCAAGTTATTTGGTGATTTATGAATACCGGAAACTTGCAAAATGCCGGAACATTGCTCCCGGTTGTAAAACTCAAAATCCAAATTATGCAATCGAACGAAACAGGCATCAAGCCATTCCTCAGCGACAATTTTTTGTTGGAAAACCGCACCGCCGAAATCCTCTACCACGAGTATGCGGCGAAGCAACCCATTATTGATTACCACAACCACCTGTCGCCCGATGAATTGGCGGGCGACAAACAATTCGACAATATAACAGCGGTCTGGCTCAATGGCGACCACTATAAATGGCGGGCCATGCGGACCATGGGCATTGCGGAGCGGTTCATCACCGGCGATGCGACGGATTTTGAAAAATTCCAAAAATGGGCGGAAGTGGTGCCGTTTACCATCCGCAACCCATTGTTCCAATGGACGCATTTGGAACTGAAAAGATATTTTGGGATCAATGATTTGCTCACGCCCAATTCTGCGGAAAGCATTTACCAACAATGCAGCGAGTTGTTGAATACCCAGGCATATAGTACCCGCAACTTGTTGCGGAAAATGAATGTCGAAACCGTTTGCTCGACGGACGACCCGGTGGATGACCTGCGCTACCACCAGCAAGTGAAAAAGGAGGGGATGGACATCCAACTGTTGCCTGCCTTCCGGCCGGACAAAGCTATTTTGATTGAAAAGGAAAGTTTCCAAAAATACATCCACCAGCTCGGCGAAGTGACCGGGACGGAGATCGTTTCCTTTGCGGATTTATTGAATGCCCTAAAAAGCAGGGCCGATTATTTCCATGAAAATGGTTGCCGTTTGTCCGACCATGGCTTGGAGCAGGTATATGCAGAGGATTTTAGTGATAAAGACGTGGATACGATTTTCAAAAAGCGGTTGCAAGTTGGTTTTGTGACCAACGAAGAAGCCCGGAAATTCATGTCCGCCATGCTCTATCACCTGGGTTGTATGTATGCGGAAAAAGGCTGGGTGCAGCAGTTTCATCTCGGTGCGCTCCGCAACAACAGTGTCCGCATGCTGCGCCAGCTTGGCCCCGATACTGGGTTCGACAGCATCGGTGACTGGGAACAGGCGGCGGCCTTGGCCAAATTCCTCAACCGCCTCGACACGGAGGACAAATTGGCGAAAACCATCCTCTACAACCTCAACCCCCGCGACAACGAAGTGATGGCCACCATGATCGGAAATTTCAACGACGGATCGACCCGTGGCAAAATGCAGTTCGGTTCGGCCTGGTGGTTTCTCGACCAGAAAGACGGCATGGAAAAACAAATCAATGCCCTGTCGAACATGGGACTCCTCAGCTGCTTCATCGGCATGCTGACGGATAGCCGGAGCTTTTTGTCCTGCCCCCGGCATGAGTATTTCCGCAGGCTGCTCTGCAATTTGATCGGGCGGGATGTGCACAATGGGGAATTGCCGAATGATACGAAGTGGCTGGGCGGGATTGTGGAGGATATTTGCTATCGGAATGCGAAGAGGTATTTTGGGTTCAATGAGTGAATGAGGGAAGGACGGAATGAGAGAATTTTTACCGCCGTTCCCCTAACATTCACTCATTCCAAATTCATTCATTCATTCATTCATTGAATAATACAACTACTATGAGCCAATTTTCCAGAGAAGACAAAGAGGATTTTATAAAAAAAATGAAAGACAGGACAAAGAAGTTTGCCATTGATGTCATTCATTTTTGCGATACGTTGCCACCAACGCAGGCTTCCCGAACAATTTCATTTCAGTTGATAAAATCTGCAACTTCAACTGGGGCAAATTATAGAGCTGCATGTAGGGGGCGATCAAAAGCCGAATTTTTTGCAAAAATCAGCATAACAGTCGAAGAAGCAGATGAGAGTGAATATTGGCTGGAAGTAATTGAAGGTTCAAATATCAAATGCGACCACATTGAGCTAAAGCGACTGCTAAACGAAATTGAAGAAATAATAAAAATAATTTCTACTGCCCGTAAAAACAGCGGTTTGAAATAGCTCGAATTCATTCATTCATTCATTCATTCAAAATTCACTCATTCACTCATTCACTCATTGTTTATGAAGATCGTAACCTTCGGTGAAATCATGTTGAGGTTAACGCCTCCCATTTTCAGCGCTTCAGCCAAGCAGGCCAATTTGATGTGGTGTATGGCGGCGGCGGTAACGTCGCTGTGTCGCTGGCCAATTTTGGCTTGCCCACAGAATTCGTGACCCGCCTGCCCGACAACGACCTCGGCGACTGCGCCCTCATGGAAATGCGCAAACGCAATGTCGGCACCAGCTTCGTTGCTCGAGGTGGTGAACGGTTGGGCATTTATTTTTTGGAAATGGGGGCCGTGAGCCGCGGCAGCAAGGTTGTATATGATCGGGCGCACAGTGGGATGGCCAGCATCCAAGCGGGCATGGTCGATTGGGAAGAAGTTTTCAAAGATGCGACTTGGTTCCATTGGACGGGCATCACCCCTGCCATTTCGCAAGGCGCAGCGGATGCATGCCTCGAAGCCATCCAAACCGCCAACCGCATGGGCGTCACTGTTTCCACCGATCTCAATTACCGCAAAAATTTGTGGCAGTACGGCAAAAAACCGGGCGACATCATGCCTGCGCTCGTGCAGGGTTGCGATATCATTTTGGGAAATGAGGAAGATGCCGAAAAGCACTTCGGCCTCCATCCCGAAGGAGTAGACGTAACGCACGGTGGCTCGGTCGACGCACAGGCTTATCTGTCTGTGTTGAAACAATTGATGGACATGTTTCCCCGGGCGAAAAAAGTGATCACGACTTTACGGGGCAGCATCAATGCATCGCACAACACGTGGTCGGGCGTGCTGTACGACGGCAGCACCTTATACGAAGCGCCAACCTATCAGATCACCCACATCGTGGATCGGGTCGGTGGTGGCGACAGTTTCATGGGCGGTCTCATCTATGGTCTCCTTACATGGCCGAACGACGACCAAAAGGCATTGGATTTCGCTGTGGCGGCTTCCTGTTTGAAACATACAATTTATGGCGATGCGAACCTAGTAACCGTTAAAGAAGTGGAAACGCTGATGAAGGGAGATGCCAGCGGAAGGGTATCTAGATAATTGAAAATGGAGAATTGAAAATTGAAAATGCTTTTATGACGTAAATAATTTTCAATTTTCAATTAATCAATTAATAAAAACGCTACATGAAGGAAAATGTGATTAAAAACAAATCATTTGCTTTTGGCAAACGCATTGTTCAGATGTGTGCTTATTTGGAGGAAAATAAAAAGGAATATATTCTTTCCAAACAATTAAAGAAGTGGGACGTATGGTGCATTAGTAAGAGAAGCGGAACATGCAGAAAGCCAGAAAAGATTTTATCCATAAAATGAGCATCGCCTTAAAGGGCCAATGATCAGAGTATTGGATACAAATGGTAAAAAGAAGGGAATTATGTTCTGCAAAATGAATTCAGATCAATATGGAGCGATTGCAATGAGATTATTAAAATTTTAGTAGCCATCATAAAATCCTCAAAAGGGGATAAAGGCGAAGAAACCAAATAATTCTCCATTCTCAATTCTCCATTTTCAATTATTTATATGGCTCGATTTACAAGAATTCAAGTGGTTCAAAAGATGGCCGAACAGGGCATGGTGCTTTTTTACCACGCCGATGTAGGCTGGGCAAAAAGGTGCTGACTGCTTGCTATAAGGGAGGGGCACGATTGCTGGGTTTACCAGCCAGGGCGATTTTGCCCATGAGGTATTCGGCGAACTGAACAAGTTTTGTACAAGAATTGCCCGAAATGATGATGGGCGTTGGCCTCCGTAACCGATGCGGCCTCCCGCCAGTTTGTACATGCAGTTGATACAATTTCATCGTCACACCCGTATTGCGGGAGGACATAGCCATCGTCTGCAACCGTCGCAAGGTGCTGTGGTCGCCAGGGTGTGGTTCGCTCACGGAAATATGCGGCGGAGGAACTGGGCTGCGAAATCGTAAAGCTGTTTCACGGCGGTACGTACGGAGAGCTGGAAACTTTGTAAAAAACATTTTAGGCCCTCAACCTTGGACGAGCATTATGCCAACGGGCGGCGTTTCTCCGACGGAGGAAAATTTGAGAGGATGGTTCAATGCAGGTGTAACCTGCGTGGGTATGGGCTCGCAAATGATCTCTTCCGATATTTTAAAAAGCGGGGATTTTGCGGTGTTGGAAAACAGAATAAAAGAGACGTTGGAATTGATAAAGGAACTAATGAGAGAATGAGGAAATATTTAATCCGTTCGGAGCCTTTGCAATTTTTTTTTGAAACACATCGAAACATAGGCCACATAGTTTTTTTTTTCACCAAAGGCGAAAACAGCCTGCCTTCGGCAGGCAACCTATGTGCACTGATGTGCCTATGTGTTTCAAAAAAACGCTCTGTGTTTTCATTCCACAAGATTTGTCTAAGAACTGCTTCTCTTTTAAACCACAAGAAAAACGAATCTTAAGCAAACCCTAAGAATACTCTCCGCTGCTTTCGATATTTTTGCCTCATGAGAATTTTAGTTATTGAAGACGAACCTGGCATCGCCAATTTTATCAAACAGGGATTGGAGGAAGAATCCTATGCGGTGGATACGGCCAACGATGGCATCACAGGGTTGGATTGGGCGCTGTCCAATGGGTACGACTTATTGCTGGTGGATTGGATGTTGCCGGGGCGGACAGGGATAGAAATTTGCCAACAGTTCAGAAAGGAAAATGTAAGTACGCCGATCATATTTTTAACGGCTAAAGATACCGTGCAGGATACCGTTCAGGGTTTGCAGGCCGGTGCCAACGACTACATCAAAAAGCCGTTTCATTTTGAAGAATTACTGGAACGCATCAAAGTGCAGTTGCGGCCAAAGAGCGGGGAGCACGAAAGGTTTACCTTGGGGAACATCGTGCTGGATGTGGCCGCTCACCAGGTTTGGAAAGGCGGGGAGGAAGTGCAACTGACCCAAAAGGAATTTGCGCTGCTTGAGTTTTTGATCCGCAACAAAGGGAAAGTATGCCGCCGCACCCGCATCATTGAAAGTGTTTGGGATATTCATTTCGATTATGATACCGGGATTATTGATGTTTACATCAATGCGATCCGCAAAAAGCTGCACTTGGACAAAGAAGAAGACTATATCCAAACCATCCGGGGCGTCGGTTACATCGCAAAAGATTAAATGAACTTATCTTTTAAAAATAGAATAGCACTGTATTATATGTTGGCGACGGCGACCGTCACCGCACTGGTATTTTTCATCATCTATTTTGTGGTACAGACTGCCGTTTACCAAGAGCTGGACCATGATTTGGCCTTCGAGGCGCACAAGCATACCCAAGAAATTTTCATCAAAGGGGACAGCGTTATTTTTAAAAATAAAAGCGAATGGGCAGAAGAAGAACACCGGGAAGTGCAGGTCAACCCTGTTTTTATCCAGCTCGTTAATGGATATGGTGCGCTGATGGATAAGTCCCCAAACCTGAAAGAGGAGTTTTTATTATTTCAGGAAAACAAAGGTTTCGATATTCAATTTGACACCAAACTGAACAACCATGCCATTCGGCAAATCCAAGTGCCTATTGAGAAAAACGGCGTCCACAAAGGATATATCCTGACCGCCATGTCGCTGGAAGGGGCGATCATTGTTTTGGACAGTTTGAAGAAAAATTTGCTGATCCTGTTTCCAATGGTGCTGTTGGGCCTGTTTTTTATCACCCGTTTTTTAGCGGGGAAAAGTATTGTCCCGGTCAAAACCATCACCGAGACCGCCGACCGGATCACCCGCAACAGCCTCAACGAGCGCATCCCATTGCCGACCAACAAGGACGAATTGTTCACGTTGACCTCCTCCATCAATGAATTGCTGAGCCGGATGCAAGAGGCGCTCGAAAGGGAAAAACAATTTACCGCCGACGCTTCGCACCAGTTGAGGACGCCTTTGGCGGTGCTCAAGGGGACGCTGGAGGTGCTGGTGAGAAAGCCAAGAAAAGAAGAGGAGTACCAAGAAAAAATTAAATATAGCATCCAAGAAATCGACCGGATATCGGAAGTCGTTGACCAGTTGTTGGTGTTGGCAAGGCTGGATAAAAACAACGCTAAAATCTCCAAGACCAAGGTCAACCTACCCATTACAGTCAATGATGTGCTGGCCCGTTTTAGGGAGGCCGTTTTGCAAAAAGGGCTTTCCATCAAAGTGGCGCAAGAAGGGGAGAGCACCGTTGTTTCCGACCCTTATTATGTGGATTTGATTTTGGAAAATATTATTTCCAATGCCGTTAAATATGCCGACCCCAACTCTACCATCGACATTTCTATTTTCCCTAAAAATGATAAATTGGTTTGCCAGGTCAAAGATTTTGGCGTCGTGGTGAACCCAGCTGAACTGGAGCATATTTTCAACCCCTTTTTCCGCTCCGACGCCTTGGCACACAAAGCCATAAAAGGCAACGGCCTGGGGCTTTCCATTGTAAAAAAGGCCTGCGAATTATTGAACGTGCATATTGCTGCGGCAAGCGACCGTCCAAAGGCACTGTCTTTTCCCTTTCTTTTCCTACCCATTAAGCAACTGATTAGATTTACCGGCGGTGTGTCAAATGCAAGACTGTACTCTCTCTCTTTGCATTGATCCCCGACCCTGGAACAGGGGTCAACTGGTATTCTACAAACGGAGGCGGGGCTATGCCCCTGAAAGTCAGGTACTTATTCTGTGGCCAATCAACAGGTTTCAAAACCCCGGCTGCCTTGCAAAATGCATTTATTCCACTTTTATAAGAAAGCCCTTCTACCTAGTAAGAGCTGTATATCTACTAAATTTTAAAAATTTAGCAAATCCGGACTTACCACAACCATTTTCTTAAGCCAATCTTAAGAATGCCCTAAGGAAAGCCTTAGGGAGCCCCCGATACATTTGCCCTTGAAAAAACACATCCAAGGAAAATGTTAGAAAGAATCATCAATTACAGCATCCATCATAAACTGATCGTCATCTTATTCACGCTAGCGATTGTCGGTTTTGGTCTTTATTCCCTCACCAATATTTCCATCGGGGCCGTCCCGGACGTCACCAACAACCAGGTACAGGTCATCACGACTTCCCGGAACCTTTCCACGCAGGATGTGGAGCAGTTTATCACCTACCCGGTGGAGTTGGAAATGGCCAATTTGCCGGGCGTCAAGGAGATACGTTCCGTTTCAAAATTTGGCCTTTCCGTTGTCACGATTGTCTTTGAGGACAATATCGGCACCTACCTACCCCGGCAATTAATCGCTGAAAAAATAAAAACGGCGGAAGAGAAAATCCCTGCTGGATTCGGCACGCCATTCATGGGGCCGGTCACCACTGGGTTGGGTGAAATTTACCAATACATTTTGGATGTGAAGCCGGGATACGAAGACCGTTATTCCATTATGGATTTGCGGACCGTGCAGGATTGGATCGTAAAAAGGCAGTTGTCGGGCATTCCCGGTGTGGTGGAAGTGAACACATGGGGTGGGGAACTGAAACAGTACGAAGTGGCCGTGAACCCCGACCGCTTGCGGGCCATGAATGTGTCCGTAGCTGATGTTTATACGGCGCTGGAAAATAATAACAGCGTGGCCGGCGGCGGTTATATCGAGAAGACCAACGAAAGTTATTTTATCCGCGGGGAAGGCCTGATTGGCTCGGTGGAAGATGTGCAGAACATCGTCGTGGTCAACCGCAACAATGTCCCGATCTACATCAAAGATATTGCGATGGTGCAGTTTGGGGCAGCCACCCGGTTTGGGGCGATTACCGCCAATGGGGAAGGGGAAAAAGTACTGGGGCAGGTGATGATGCTCAAAGATGCCAACTCCAAGGCCGTCATCGAAAGCGTAAAAGAACGGGTCGCACAAATCCAAAAATCTTTGCCGGACGGCGTTTATATCAACCCATTTCTGGACCGGAGCGTGCTGATCGGTAAGACCACCCACACGGTGGCGGAGAACCTGATCCTGGGCTGTTTGATTGTCATTTTTGTGGTGGTCATCCTTTTGGGAAATATCAGGTCGGGGCTGGTGGTGGCCTCTGTGATTCCGCTCTGTTTGCTGTTCGCTTTGTCGTTGATGTCCATCTTCGGGGTGGATGCCAACCTGATGAGTTTGGGGGCGATCGACTTCGGGATTATCATTGACGGGGCTGTCATTATTGTCGAATATATCGCTTACCAAATCACTGCCCAAGGAAGCCAATTAATGGCTATGGACGTGGCGGAGCGGAAAAACGTAATTGATCAGATCACTTTTAAAAGTACCAGCAAAATGATGCGCTCCGCCGTGTTTGGGCAGGTCATCATCATCATTGTTTTTATCCCGATTTTATCGCTGGTCGATGTGGAAGGAAAAATGTTCCGACCGATGGCGCTCACCTTTTGTTTTGCCTTGATCGGTGCAATGATTTTGTGTTTTACTTACGTGCCGGTGATGGCCGCTTTGTTTCTCAAACCCGCTTCCACCAGCAAAAAAAATATTTCGGTACGCATTATTTTCTTTCTGCAAAAACTATACACCCCTACCATGTATTGGGCATTGCGGTTCAAAGGTGCGGTGCTTGGTTTGGCGGTTATACTACTGATTGCCGTTGGGTTTTTATTTACCAAAATGGGCGGCGAATTTGTGCCCACACTGGACGAAGGGGACTTCGTCATCCAGCCCGTTTTGAAAACCGGTACTTCGCTGAGCAAGACCATTGAGACGACCACCCAGATTGAAAAAATATTAAAAACCTTCCCCGAAGTGGAACAGGTGGTGACCCGTATCGGTGCTGCCGAGGTGCCTACCGATCCCATGTCGATGGAAGAAAGCGATGTGATTATCACGTTGAAACCCCACGATGAATGGACGACCTCCGACACCAAAGACGGCTTGGCCGATGCCTTCAAAGCGGCCCTTTCTGAAATCCCCGGACTGGATTATGAATTCACTCAACCCATCGAAATGCGGTTCAATGAACTGATCACTGGTGTGCGGGCAGATTTGGCCATAAAAATATTTGGGGAGGATTTGGAGGTGTTGAACAAGCTGGCGCAGCAAGTGAAAAAGGGGATTGAAGGTGTCGATGGAGCTTCCGATATTTCGGTGGAAAAAGTGGCGGGCCTGCCACAAATGTCGGTCAAATACAACCGGGCAAAAATTGCCAAATACGGGCTCAATATCAGCGACGTCAACAAAATGCTCACCATGAGTTTTGCCGGGTTGCCTGCGGGGAGTGTGTTTGAAGGGGAAAAACAATTTGACCTCGTCGTCCGGTACGACAATGCGTTTAGAAAAGACATTGACAACATCCGGTACAGCTCGGTTTCCTTGCCCAATGGCAACCAAATCCCGCTGAATGAACTGGCCGAAATTACCTACACCAAAGGCCCCGCAAAAATATCCCGCGATGACACCAAGCGCCGGATCGTGGTGGGCGTGAACGTCCGGAACAGGGATTTGGAATCGGTGGTGAAAGATGTGCAGTCAATCATTGATAAAGAAATCAAACTTCCCGTTGGCTATTCCATTACCTATGGCGGCCAATTTGAAAACCTGCGCAATGCCCGGGCCAGACTGATGGTCGCTGTTCCGATAGCCCTGGTGCTCATTTTCATCATGCTCTATTTTGCGTTTCAGTCGGCCAAAGAAGCGCTGATGGTCTACAGTGCGATTCCGTTGTCGGCAGTGGGCGGGGTACTGCTTTTGTACCTCCGGGACATGCCTTTTAGTATTTCCGCCGGGGTCGGTTTCATCGCCCTTTTTGGCATCGCCGTTTTAAATGGGCTGGTCTTGATCGAACATTTTAAAGAATTAAAAGCGCACGGGATGGATAATATTTACAAACGGATTTTGGTGGGCACCCAGCAGCGGTTGCGGCCGGTATTGTTGACGGCAGCAGCGGCGGCCTTGGGCTTTTTACCGATGGCCATTTCGACTTCCGCCGGGGCGGAAGTGCAGCGCCCATTGGCGACCGTGGTGGTCGGTGGGTTGATTTCTGCGACTTTGCTGACCCTCATCGTGCTGCCTGTTTTATATGCCCTTTTTGACCGAAAGAAAACCGTCAAAAAGCAGCGGAAAAGCCGCAAGAAATACTTGATGCTTTTGCTTCCTTTTTTGTTTTTTATAAATCAGGGAAATACTCAAACCACGACTCTGACCTTGGACGAAGCTATCGAAATGGCACTGCAAAACAACGCAGGTTTGAAAGCAACTGCTTTAGAAATCGAGCGGAGCCAACAGCTGGTTAATGCGGCTTATAAAATTGATAAGACCAATTTTTATTACGGGTATGACCAAAATAATATTGCCGAAAATGGCCAGCCGTTGAATGTGCTGGGGGTGCAGCAATCGATGCAATGGCCGGGATTTTATAAAGCGCAAAAACAGCTCAGCGAGAGCAAAGTGAACTTGCAAACGCAACGCCTGAAAATGGATGAACGCCTTTTGAAAAAAGAAGTATCCAAGGCGTACTACACGATTTTATATTGGGAAAATTTAAAGCAGAATTTCCAATACCTGGATAGCCTGTACCAACAATTTGCCACGGCATCCACGCGCAGATATGAAATGGGGGAAACGAATTATTTGGAAAAATTAACGGCCGTGACCAAGACAAAAGAGATAGCGCTGCAACTTGGGCAATGCGACGACAACATTATTTCCGGCTACCGGGCATTGGCAAAATGGCTGCAAACAGGCCAAGATTTTAAAATCGCTGTGCTGGATTTTTCACCGCTCCCCACAGCTGGATTGGACACTGAGAATCACCCTGCCCTGCAATATTTCCGGGCGGCGGCGGATGTCTCCACTCGTGCGGTTGAGGTGGAAAAAAAGCAGTTGTTGCCCGACCTGCATGCGGAGTATTTTTTAGGTAGTAATGCTGCCAACAATGCAAAATTATACAACGGTTTTCAATTTGGTGTGGGCGTCCCATTATGGGGAAAGGCACAAAAGTCAAATATCAAAGCAGCGGAAATTGAGGGACGGGTCATAGAGCAGCAGGCGGCCAATTACCAAATCTCCTTGTTGGCCAATTACCAACAGTTGCAGGCACAGCTTGGCCAATTCGAAAAGGCTTTGGCATTTTACCAAGAGGATGGCCGGGTGTTGTCGCAGGAAATTGTCAACACATCTTCGCAGTCATTTAAAAATGGGGAAATTGATTTTTTGCAATATATCCAATCGCTGGAAAATGCCAAGGATATTGAAAGGGCCTATTTAGATAATCTTTTTCAGTACAACACAACGGTGTTGGAAATGAATTATTTAATGAATTAAAATCACTGTTTTTTGGTGGCAATAAAACTTATTAATTCCATAAATAAAACAGTGATTAATATTTTCAATAGAAAAAAAATTAATTATTTTTTTAATAAAAAAATAAAATGGAAAAAATGGAAAATAAAATAAAAACCTTTTTTGCGATATGCTGTGGAATGGCCTTTTTTATGGGCTGCTCCAACGATGCTTCCACGCCCGTTGAAATCGGAGACAACCAAATAACGGAAGAAATATCCGATGGAATAACCGTCAGCCAAAGTCAGTTTGAATTGGCCAAAATGCAGATGGGGCAATTAATGGATTATGATTTTCCAACCGTGGTAAAAGCGACCGGAACCATTGATGTGCCGATAAAAAACCACGCAAGCGTGAGCGCTTACGCTGGTGGTTATGTAAAAAGTATTGACTTGGTGCCGGGCCAAAAAGTGGGAAAAGGGCAGGTTTTGTTCACTTTGGAAAACCCAGAATTCGTGCAAATGCAGCAGGATTACCTCGAAGCAAAAGAACAACTGGCTTATTTGCAATCGGATTATGAGCGCCAAAAAACGTTGGCCAACGAAAACATTGCCTCCCAGAAAAATTTCCTCAAAGCGGAATCCGACTACCGGGTGACCTTGGCGAAAATGGAAGGCATGAAAAAAAGGCTGTCGCTTATTAATATTCAAACCGATAATTTAAGTGCCGAAAAATTAGTTTCCACAATAGCCATAGCTGCGCCCGTCAGCGGGTATGTTACGGAGGTAAATGCCATGCGGGGCATGTATTTAAATCCAACGGATGTAGCGGTAAAAATTTTGGATACCGATCATATTCACCTTGAATTAAATGTTTTTGAAAAAGACATTTTAAAAATAAAAAAAGGGCAAAATATTTATTTTAAAATACCCGATGCAAGTCCGGAAATATTTGAAGCGGAAGTCCATTTAGTCAGCAAAACCGTGGATGAAGAAAATCGGGTCGTCCGCGTTCACGGGCATTTAAAAAATGAAAAAGATTTAGAATTTTTAGTGCCAGGAATGTACGTGGCAGCAGAAATAATTACCACCGAAAATAAAACCAAGGGCTTGCCCGAATCAGCCATCGTATCGGAAGACGGGCAGGATTTTGTTTTGGTCAGCAAAGGGAGATCCGGTAATACCAATGAATTTAAAAAGATGGCAGTGGTCGTTGGGCAACGAAAAGATGGCCTCGTGCAAATTGTCAACAGCCATGAATTTTCAGCCAACGAAAATATATTAATTGAAGGGGCTTTTAATTTAATTGGGATTGAATAAAAAAAAGAAAAGAAATTTTGATTGGAGCTGCATTAAAAAAAATGGTTCCTTCCATTGATATGTCAAAAACTGATTTCCAGATTGAACCCATTCTCCGTGGGTGTTGCCAAGGGGATAGGGGCAGTCAAAAAAAATTGTACGAGCATTTTTATTCATACAGCCTGAGTGTTTGCCTGCGGTATTCGCAGAGTGTGGAGGAAGCCAAAGAAGTGATGAACGATGCGTGGTTAAAGGTTTTTACCAAAATAGATCAGTACGACGAAACGCAACTTTTTAAAGGGTGGCTGCGACGGATTTGCATTAACTCTGCCATTGACCATTTTAGGAAATTCAACAAGGTTCAGTTGAACGGAATGCCCGATGAGCCAGGTCTAACCGTTGCGCCAGAGGCTTTGGATTTACTGGTTTATGAAGACGTTATCAACGCTGTTCAATTGCTGCCCCCGGCTTATAGGATGGTATTCAGCTTGTACGCTATTGACGGCTACAAGCACCACGAGATAGCCGAAAAACTGGGGATTGAAGTTGGGACGTCCAAATCGAATTTGGCGAAGGCCAGAAAAAAATTAGCGTACTTTTTAAGTCATATCCATTAACTATAAAGTCATTAGACTTTATTCGAAATTATGAAATTGGAAATTGGAAATTACTGACCGATTGATTTGCCATGCTTCCTGAATAGCCAATTTCTCAATTTCCAATTTTATAATAAAATCATTGAGCCATGAAAAATTGGAAAAAAATTGCCCTTGGTTTCGTCCTCGTATTGTTACTCGCCCAACTTAGGCCGATCGATCGCAGCACCCCTACCGTTGCGCCTGCCGATGACCTGATCGTAGCGATGCAGCCTCCGCCACCAATCGCTGATATACTGAAAAATGCCTGTTATGATTGCCATTCTTACGAATCGAAATACCCTTGGTATTCCAAAGTGGCCCCGGTATCGTGGTGGATACAAAACCATATCAACGAGGGCAGGGAGCACCTTAATTTCTCCACTTGTAACCAACATGGATAAAGGGGAGGCATTGGAAGAATGTGCGGAAGAGGTATCGGAAGGGGAAATGCCGCTCCGTTCCTACACCTGGGGGCACCCAGAAGCCCGCTTGACAAAAACAGAAAGACAACAACTGGCGAACTGGTTTCAGCAAAATGGGGGAGGGGGCGAAACAGGTCACGGCAACCACAAGTCTGGAGGGAAAGACGATGATGATTGAAATTGGGATGTCTTTATTAAGGTGTATAGGTATTTAGGTATTCCGGTATTATGGTATTTAGAAAAAAGAGCATCATTCCTAAATACCGTAATACCGTTATTCCATTACTCCTTTCACCGCTTCAACCATTTATTGACTCTCCTACCAACCATTTTTTAAACAATGGGCTACGGTCGGTACTAACGATAACATCCAGATTGATGGCCGGGGACAGGATGATATTTATCCTACCTTTTGAGCACCTCCGCATTTCTTTGATGGCCCGGCTGTTTAGGATGAACTGCCGGTTGATTCGGAAAAATTGCCTTGGATCGGCGTGGCATTCCAGTTGGGAAAGAGAATGGTCGATCGGATATTTTTTGCCTTGGTGGGTGACAAGGAACGTGACTTTCGACTCGGTGAAAAAATAAGCGACATCCCTAAAATCAAGATCATCTGCTTGGTTTCCGAAACTAAATTTTGACGGTTGGCAATGCTTCTGCGCTCTATGATGTCTCGTCCTGCCATTTGTTTTGGCCTTGCCAATGGCCCGTTCAAGCTCATTTTTCTTTAGTGGTTTTAACAAATAGTCGATCGCATTCACTTTAAATGCCTCCAGGGCATGTTCACAAAATTCACTGACGAAAATGACATGCGAGGTGACATCGACTTGTTTGAAGATTTCAAAACTTACGCCATCTGCCAAATATATATCCTGAAATATCACGTCTGGCGGTGGGTTGTTGCCCAACCATTCGACAGCTGCCGCAACGCTTTGCACGCCGTTGACAACCTCTATGTTTTCGTCAATTTCTTTGATGAGTGTGGTCAGCCTTTTTACGGCAGCAGGCTCGTCATCGATGATCAAAGTTTTCATAGATTCAGTGATTTGTAATTATTTCTTTCCTGTCAAACAGCCCATTTAAAAAGTCGGGGCATTCCAGTACTGCGTCAAAAAAACCTATGATTAACCAGCTTAGTAACCCTATGCAATATGTCGGAATGCCCCTTTTGGCTGCACGTTATTAAAAAATTGTTTGGGTTATTTCCTGCCAGTACGCTCCCTATTTTCAAAGGGTTGCCTGTCCAGAAAATTTTGGTGCGCAATCGAACTGGCCAATACTTTTTTATTTTTTCAACCCGTTGACAAACCATGCTGGCAACCCTTTTTCGGCGTAAGCCGTACGGGCAAATAACCAGCTTAGTAAATGGAGGTAAAAGCCCAAAATATTTCGTTGTTGGTCACCGCTTGCAAAAACAGGAATGTGGATGGCCAACGCAAGCTATATGAACTGTTCTACAGTTACGGTATGAGCGTATGCCTGCGGTATACAGGCAACAGGGACGAGGCCCAGGAAGTGCTGAACGATGGCTTTTACAGGGTCTTTACAAAAATTGATTTGTACGACCAGGAGCAACCATTCAAAAGCTGGTTCCGGGTCATTTTGATTCACGCCGCTATTGACTACCATCGGAAGTACCATAAGCTGGATGCGTTTGCAGAACTGGATTCATTCGACAACCTCCACCCGGTGCAAAATGATGGGTTGGACAATCTTCTGTATGAGGATGTGATGGAGTGCGTGCAAAACCTATCGCCGCAATACCGGCTTGTCTTTAACCTTTACGCCGTTGATGGGCTGACCCATTCGGAGATTGCCCAGCGATTGGATATCAGCGTCGGGACTTCAAAATCAAATTATTCGAAAGCGAGGGGAAAACTGCAAGAGCTATTGCAAAATAATAACTACCTGAAATTCTATAAATATGGACAAAAACTTTGACCATAAAATAAGAGACATATTGAATGATCCGCCAGAATTTCCCTTCGACGAAAAGGCTTGGGACAAATTGGCAAAACGGATGCACCGCCAGCCGGATAAAAAATGGAGGGCGCTGCCTTTTCTGGTTCCGTTAGCGTTATTGATGTGGCTGGTGCCGTTTGTGTTTTCGTGGTCGGTTCACGAAAAATTGGGGAAGGCCAATGCCAAGATTGAGCGCCTTGAATCCTTGCTGGAAACTCAGGCCACTCTGGCCATTGATACCGTGGCCCAACGATATGAAACGGTAGTTTATGATACTATTTATAGGACAACTTATGTGGAGGTGAAAAAAGAAAAAACGTCGATCGATCACTCTCCTTCCTACTTTTCCCGCCCTCCGGTTTCTGCTTTTTATCAACCACAATATAATTTGCTAATCGGGCAACAAAGTGCCCAAGCACTGCCCTTGTTTTCAATACCAACAACATCGTCTCCGATTTGGGGAATGAGAAATAGGGGCGATCTCACCAGCAGGGAATTGGGAAATATGCCTCCCGACCAGCCTGTGAAACTGGCAGCTCCCAACCGTTTAGATCAATTAGGGATAAAGCCTTTGGGGTATGATGTTGATCCGTCCTTGTCCGTTGGTTCAACCCCCAGTCAATTAAATAAAAATAAAAAGAGCCTCCGTTTTTACATGCAAAAAATGCAGCCTACCAACTTTGCACTGGCTGGGAATTATGGATTGGTGGGAGTCGCCCGTTTTAATAAAAGGAATGGCATCAACTCGATCATTGGTTTGCAAGCGGCGGTTGGATATGGCAAAAACCTGCACTTGGTATTAGGGGCCGACTATTTGCAATGGGCTTTCAAGCAAGAAATGGAGGAGGACGACGATGACGAGCATGGTGGTAAATTCCCTGAAGTCTCACCTGATTTGCCCAGCGACAGACTGCATGAAATTTATGGCGATTTCAGGTATGCCCAAATCCCCGTTGGTTTGAAATATACGTTTTCCAGCGACCGGAAAATTTGCCCTTCCATAGGTTTTGGGATAGCCGCCAGAAAGGCTCTTCGTTCGCAATTGGCTTATGATTTTTTATCCACTTCCAAAGAATATAAAATTTACCTAAACGATGTTTTACCGAATGCTTTTGAGTTAAAATCCGCCTGGGGCAGCCTTGGCCTTCAATATCGGTGGACCGACCATTGGCATTTTCTATTGGACGGAGCTGCTCAGATTGATTTTGAAAAAGGGGAATTTAAATACGAAAACCTGCAACTCTTTATGCTAAGAGGAGGGGTGCAATATTCGTTTTAAAGTGGTAAGAAAATAACGTCTCCAATGGAGAGAAAGTATTGAGAAATTGATTGGGCTTTGGTTCAATTGCGCTACTTGCTATCCTTCTTCTTGTTTTTCCGATTTGCCAAAAATTCATCCACCGGGCGAAACCCCAAATTGATGAGGACGACTGCCAAAGTAGCGACTGCCAGTTCTGGGAAAAAACCCGCCCCTGCCAAACACCCAATTGCTGAACTGCACCAGATACTGGCTGCCGAGTTGAGCCCTTGCACATTCAGCCCATCCCGCATGATGACACCGCCACCCAAAAAACCAACGCCAACCACCACCTGTCCAATGATCCGGGTGACATCTCCCTCTCCACCTCCGGTCAGCCCGACAGAGATGAGAACGTAGCTGGCCGCCCCAACTGCCACCAAGGCATGGGTGCGAAGGCCCGTGGTTTTGTACTGCCATTGCCGTTCAAAACCGATGATAAAACCTGCGACAATGGCTGCCGCTAAGCGGAGGGAAAATTGTTCGAGTGACATGTTTATGCTGATTTATGTGAATGAACGTTTTGTACTTTGGGCAAGCAATTCCGAATAGTCCCGGAGGGGCTTCCAACTCTCACAACCTTCATTTACCCTTCATATACACATTGTCCTTTTTATCCATATCCGGCACGAAGGTGCTGCCGAGGGTAATTTTCTCCACCTCTTTTTTAGGCACAAAAGGGATATTCACCGTCCTGTCGCCTTTTTCCCAAACTGCAATGCTGTGGTGTATTGCTTCGCTACTGCCGTCGGCATATTGTACCGTCAGGTCAATGGGCAAGGGCTTGCTACCTTTCGATTCGATCGTGATTTGTTTTTTGGAAACCTCTGCAATGGCAAGGTTGGGCACCCCGTCGTCGTAGAACCAGGCCTTCCAAAACCAATTCATGTTTTTCCCTGCGCCCTCGTTCATGCAGTTGAAAAAATCGAGGGGGAGCGGGTGCTTGCCGTGCCATGTTTCAATGTAATGGTGCAGCGCTTTATAGAACAATTCTTCGCCGAGCATATCTTTTACAAACAAATAGCCCATCGCCGGTTTGGGGTAAGAATTGGTAAACAATGACATGCCCGTCAGTTGGGTAGTCAGTGTGGAAATGGGAGAATCGGCTTCCGTACCAGCTGATTGTTCATATCGGTCTACGCCGTAATCATCCACGACGGAAGCGTCGATCATTGGAGTGATGAGCCATTCACCGATGGTGGCCCAACCTTCGTCCATCCAGCCGTATTTCGTTTCGTTGATGCCCATGTAAAAAGGGAACATGGTATGGAAAATCTCGTGGTCGGTCAGTGAGATGCTTTCCATGAGATCTTCAACGGGGTTGTCGTTCACCATCATCGGGTATTCCATCTGGTCGAGGCCATCAAAAACCGTTTCATGGGAGTAGGGGAAGGGCCATTTTGGAAACCGGAAACTCATGGCCTCAACCGTTGCACGGGCGTCGCCAACTACCCGGAAATAGTCGCGGTGTTTGGGGTTGAATACAGCATCTACCCGCGTTCGTCGGCCTGTAGATTTGTCTACGACAAGACTTGTAGACTGCCACACATAATGGTCGCTGGTAGCAAAAACAAAATCCGTCACATCTTTCGCCTCGAACCGAAATGTATTGGTAGGGTGGTCGGCGGTTATGTTTCCTTTTTTCAAATCCATGCTATCGATGACATTGAGGAAGCCGTCCTTGCTTTCCGCTTCTGCGATGCGCTGACAAAAGGTTGAGTTCAGCACCTCCCCACAATTTAACAGGTCGCCAGTGGCCCAGACTACGTAGCCGTTTGGGACGGTGATGTCTGCTTTGAAATCGCAAAAATCATTGTAAAATTCCGCCGCACCAAGGTACGGGTTGGTGTTCCAGCCGTCCACGTCATCATACACTGCGATGCGGGGAAAAAAATAGGCGATAAAATAAGCACCTTCCTCGATCGCGCCAGTACGCTGGTGCGAGCCTTGATTTAAAACATAGGAGAAATCAATGGAGAATTGGATTTGCCCTGCTGGTAGCAGTGGCTGAATCGGCAGATCCATTTCCGTTCCGTGGATGGAGGCCAAGCCAGCATCCTGTGCCAAACCGTTTACTTTTATTGTTTCTATAAAAATGCCCTCGTTCATATCATCCGGTTGGAAAACGCTCATGCGGGCGGCCCCTTTTTTGAAAAGATTCGGGTACAATTTGAAATGGATATTGGGCAGCGTATCGGGACTGTTGTTTTGGTAAACTATATCCACTGTTCCGCTGACAAGGCGGGTAGCCGGGGTGAAATGGACGTGCAGATCATAAGTCGCAGAGTTTTGCCAATAATTTTTACCCGGTTGGCCGGTGTGACTGCGGGTGTCTTTCTCATAGGCCGACTGGATGTTGCGGGGTATGGGTAGGAGGCTTTGGGCTTGGAGTTGGACTGCCAAAAGCACCAGGAAAAGTGTAATGTTTTTGATTGGATTCATGAGTGCAAGGATAAGCTGAAATTTATTATTGGAGTTTATCGAGCTTTAAATTTCTTCTGTTCTATCTTCCATACACCATAATTCAACCGGACCAAAAAGAAATTCCACTCTTTAAAAAAAGAATACTCAAATATTAATTTTCAATTTGCGGGGCTAAAGTTCAGGATTAAATATTTTACAAGGCCTGGAATGGCTGGGCATTGCCATTTAAATTGGCCAGAAAAAAGCTGTAAACCGCAGTTTACCTCCGAACCCTAACCAAATAAAGCCAAATTGTTTTTTCTTGGCCTTAACTAATACCCTGGACCATTTACCTCCCTCAACCGGGAGGCTGCCATCTCCGCGGTTATGTCCCGTTGCGGGTTGGCAAACATCTCATAGCCCACCATGAATTTTTTCACCGTGGCGGACCGCAACAGCGGGGGGTAGAAGGCCATGTGGAAATGCCATTCCGGATGTTCCTGCCAGTCCGTTGGGCATTGGTGGATGCCGGAGGAATAGGGGAATGAGGTATCGAACAATCGGTCGAAGCGTTGGGTCAGGTCTTTGAGGATGGCGGCGAACGAACGCTTTTCTTTAGCTTGTAACTGGCCAAGGTGCTGGTAATGCGCTCTTGGGACGATCATCGCCTCGTAGGGCCAGACGGCCCAGAATGGCACCAGCGCCACAAAGTCTTCGTTTTGGCAGACCAGCCGTTCCCCTTCGTTGAGTTCCTGTTGCAGGTAATCCAACAAAAGGCTGCGCCCAGTTTTTCCCCAATGATGTAACTGTTGGGTTGTCTTTTTGGTGACCTCTTGTGGCACAGAGCATTGTGCCCATATCTGCCCGTGCGGGTGCGGGTTGCTGCACCCCATTATTTCACCCTTGTTCTCAAAAATTTGGACGTGGTTGATAAATTCCTTGCTGCCCAGCTCAAGGTATTCCTGTTGCCAGAGATTCACTACTTTTTGGATGTCCTCCACCGCCATGTCCGGAATGGTCAGCGAGTGGTCGGGCGAAAAGCAGACGACCTTGCAGATGCCCCGCTCGCTATTAGCTTTAAGCAACCCGTTTTCAAAAAGGCCTTCGTCGCCGTCTGGTTTGAGTGCGGCAAAATCATTGGAGAAGACAAAAACATCAGTGTACTGGGGGTTTTGATGGCCACTTGCCCTTGTATTGCCTGGGCATAGGTAACAGTCAGGATCATAGCTGGGCCTTTTAGAGTCCGCTGTTTTTTCTGTCTTGCCCTGCCATGGGCGCTTGGCGCGGTGAGGCGATACAAGCACCCATTCCCCGGTCAGGATATTGTAGCGGCGGTGGGGGTCGTTGGAAAGGTCGAACATTTTCTCGTGTATTGTTGTCATCGGATAATAACCCGGGTTCCGTCCCCAATTGAAACCTCAATGGGAGTCAGGTCAATGCCGAACCGGTTTCTATATTGTTTTGATACCTGTTCCACAAACTGTGCTGCCGACTTGTTTTCTAGGATATTGATCGTACAGCCCCCAAAGCCGCCACCCATCATCCTACTGCCAAGGACATAGTCTTCATCCAAAGTTTTTTGCACCAGGAAGTCCAGTTCTGGGCAGCTCACTTCATAATCGTTTTGCAGGCTGAAATGGGATTGGTACATCAATTGGCCCAGCAATTGGTGATTCCCTTCCTGCATTGCCTTGGTCGCTTCCAATACCCGCTGGTTTTCGGAAACCACGTGGTGGCAACGGCGGAAAATATGCTCCGGCATTTTTTCCTTGGCTTCCACTATCTGGTCTAAATTCACGTCCCGTAAATTGTTTATCCCACTATATTTTTTTTTCAAAACAGCGACCCCTTCTCCACATTCTGCCCGGCGTGTGTTGTACTCCGAGGATGCCAGAGAATGCGAAACATTGGTGTTTAGTAGGAGCAACTGGTAGTCACCCAGTTCTAATGGGAAATATTGGAATTCGAGGCTCCGGCAGTCCAACAACATGACCTTCCCTTTTTCTCCCATCATGCTGGCAAACTGGTCCATGATGCCGCACCTCATACCGACAAAATTATGTTCGGCCATCTGGGATGCCTTGATTAGCTGCCACTTATTAAAACCAAGGCCGAACAGTTCGTTCAGCGCAACGGCAAACCCGCATTCCAATGCGGCCGAGGAACTTGTGCCGCTGCCTATGGGCACCCGGCTTTCAAACTCAGCGTCAAAACCCTTGATCTCAGCACCGATTTTTTGCAATTCATGTATTACGCCCATCACGTAGTTCGGCCAGCCGTCCTTTACTGGCTGCATGTTTTTGAGATCGAACGAAAAGGGCTCGTTGAGATCGGCAGCTATTATGTTTGCCTGCGAATCTGTTCCGTTTAGCCACATTTTTACCGTCAGTTTTCTGTCGATTGCGGCGGGCAGCACAAAGCCGTCGTTGTAGTCGGTGTGCTCCCCGATGATGTTGATGCGGCCGGGGGCTTCCACGATAATGCTGTCAGCTGCCTGTTTTTTTGAAAAATCCATTTTCAACGCAAGTGATATTCATTAGCTTTTAAAGGAAACTTGAATTCTAAAAGCCAAAACGATAAGTGTAAAGCAAACTCTTATTTTGGGCGCCTCAAAATTTTACTGATCCTTTTAATGTAACAGCCAGAAAAAAACCTTCTATCGGGAGGAAGCTCCATTTTGATCGCTGTTGACCACATCTTCTATAGATTTGGTTTGGAGCATGGAAGATGATGGGACTAATACAGGAGTGTTAAAAAATAAGGTGGTGTATCCAATGTAAGGCAATTCATTTTCAAATCTCAAATGGCGATTTGGGAAAAGCAACAAGTGTAATCCGATGAAAATAATCAGAAATAGCCCCATGAACAAGAGCATGAGACAGTCATATATTTTTTTTTGGCGATTCCATAGTATGGGTACATAACTAACACTCATGGTTTGGCGATTCAGATTTTTAAAAATTCAATTTGGATGTTTTTGATAGGATCAAAAAAGAGCACAAAGCGATTAGTGCTGATGTATTCTCTAGTATCGAAACGGTAAATATTTTGGCTGCCGAGGCCACCGATCAAAATGCCATCTTCCGGTCTTGTCATTTCATTTTCCACTAAATAAACCAAGGTAGCGGGATTGGTCAACGGTGTTAGCACTTCGATTTCTAACTGTTGCCCACCCGTATCTGCATCGCCTCTAAGAGCAATGGCATAATGCTCTGAGAAGGCTTTGCCTAATATTTCTGTCAGGGCAACAGGCTGATAATTTGCCATTTCCAGGACAGGTTGTTCTTGTGGAATGACGGCAATGGCTGCCACAAACAGCAGCGGCATAAAACCCGCCAGAAAAAACCATGTATAGCGGTGGTATTTCCGTAATGTAGGTGTCATGTGTGTTTGAGGATTCTTTTCAATAAATATGGCCAAAGCAACACCGAACCGGGCAGTAGCATCAAGCGCATTTTCCACGGTGCGCTATGCATTCCATCATCTATTTTTCGGACGCCATTTGCTATGAACCACATGGCAAACAGCAACCCCAAAAACAAGGAGGAATAAAAGACATAAACTGAAATGGTAGCGATAATCATGATGAATGACTGTGAAAAATTACCCGTCGTTTTAAGTGTATTTTATTCCCCCGCAGCGGAATGGCCCACCTGAACTTTGCGGTTGTGGATTGTCGAAGCGGCTACCCCAAAATGCTCAGGTAGTCCCAAACATGGTGCGACAATGTTCAACCCTATTTTTATCATTGCAAAATGATGGGTGGTATGTTCTATATTGTATAATAATTCCCGTTTCATCGAAGTATCGATAATAGAGGAACTACCGGAAATATAATTGAAGCTTTTTATATGGAGTTTTACATTTTTCGAAAATAGAGTTAATTGCCCCATAATTTTATCTATTATTTTCAAAGCATATTTTGGGTCACTTTCAATTTGTCGGTCGCGTTGCCGATCATCATAGTTCAATATTTTATTCTCATGCTTCATGCAATCCAATAGACATAAATAAAACTCAATAAAATGTCGGGTATGCTGCCCGATAGTAGAGCCTGAAAATACGGGCAATGGAAAACAATAAGATGTAGCGGAAACTCTGTTTAAGAAAAATTTTGCGTCCTCCATTTGTCGAATTGCATTGTTTATAAGCGAGTCCATTTTATGTGTATATTTTTATTTACCAAATACTGAAAGTTTGTAATTCTGAAAACAAGGGGAAAAACTGTAATTTTAAATCCTTAAGTTGTTGCCGTAAAGCGGTCATATTGTTTTGCAGGTTTATTGCTTTTTCATTTACACCAATAAAATGATCTAATTCTGGAATTACTTTTTCTTCGTATTTTGAAAATGCATCCAGAAGGAAATACAAAGTTGGTTTGTTACGGGACGTACCATTTTGAATACCTAACCTCAATAGTTTTTTATAAAAGGCCACTTCCTCCTGTATGTAATTTAATTCTTCTTTTAATTGACTAAAATGCATTGGTTTAACCAATGGTTTTAAATTGGCTTTTTGTGGCTTGGTATTTAAATAAGCAACGGTCATGTTTTAATTGTTTTTTTTTGGTTTGAAAATATTTGGTTGTCAAATAGCTTATGATTAAGCTTCATTATACATTTTGATCGTAGTTTCCCGAATATTTTGGCCAGTATCTGAAAGTATGAATGCAATCGTCTCAGCAATATCAGATGCTTTTACCCATTTTGAAAAATCAGCATCAGGCATGCCAGCTTTATTCGCAGGAGTGTCAATAATACTGGGTATAATAACGGTAGCTGAAATATTTTTTCCTCTTCCAACATCATTTATCAATTCCACTAAATGCATGACCATTGCCTTAGACAAAGCATACGCCAGCATGTTTTTCCCCGCTTCTGCATCCAATGCGGGGCGTGCGCCAATAAAAACAAACTGCCCGCCACCATTTTTTTCAAAATATTTGATTAAAGGGCGGACAATAAAATAGGCTGATTTAAAATTTAATGAAACTTGCTTGTCTATGGCTGTGCTGTCAGTTTCTTCGAAATCACCCAATGCAAATCCGCCAACCAATAATACAGCGGCCTTTAAATTTGGATGATTTTGGGTGATCTCATTGACGTATTGTTGTGTTTCTGACTCATCGGTTAAATTAATCATTTGAATATTTTGAGTCATTTTTTGAAGTTCAGGCTCGGCGCTGCTTCTGCCTATTGTGGCTAATATATTGTAACCTTTTTTATATAGGTTTTTAGTGACTTCGGTTCCGAGATTACCATTGGCCCCGGTGATTAGAATTGTTTTCATTCGATTTTTATTGTGGTTTTATTTTGAATTGATAGCGCAAAGATGGGCGTTTTATATTAGGTGACTTGTTACTAACGTAACAGTATTTAAAATTTGCCAAAATAAATTTGCTTCACTTGGGCTGCAAAGGAGTTATTTCCAATAACTCTGATGGGCCGAGCACCTCGTAGGTGTTGCAATTGTGTTGATGCCCAGACAAGTGGCATTTCATGGAAAGGCAATTTCCATTATGCGCCCAGCGGTACACTTTTCTATAAATAAAACCAGCCAACATCATACCTCCAATTGGTGCTGAAAAATATATCCACCAAGCCGTCCAAATATGGGAAGGGAAAGCAGATGCAAAAGTGCGGGCAGGGTTGATACTCATTCCGGAAAAAGGCGCTTCGAATGTAATATATATGGCCACTAAAAAACCAGCGACCCATCCTGTATAATCCGCATATTTTGAATTGCTCATTAGTAGAACAACCAATAGTAATAAAAATGAAATAAAAAATTCGGCAACAAAAGCCATGGTAACACCTTTATTCCCTGGAATGGTAACGGCATAGTTTACACCCGCCTCCATGATCAAATCAGGTGTCGCCCAAACGAAAAATAATACGCCTAAAGTGCCACCAATAAATTGCGACAAAATATACCAAACTGCATTGGCGGCACTGATTCGTTCCATCTGTAAGAAGGCTAATGTCACAGCAGGGTTCATGTGTGCGCCTGAGCGTTTTCCCCAAGGAGAGTATATTAATAACACTGCAGTTGTACCCATCGCCAACCCCATAAGAAAACGTCGGAAAAATGGGTCAGCCAATTTCATGTGAATTGGTGATTGTGGGTGTTCCAATAAAATAACAAAGAAGCAAGCACTGACCATGAACATACCCAGTGCCCATGCTTCAATGAAATAGTTTTGCCAGTTATTCTTTAATGCATTCAACATTTTATTGGTATAATATAACGGTGTATAGGACAAAACTTAATAAAGCATATTTATCAATGCGGAGCAGGAAACGACGTGTTTCAATTCGACATGACCAAGTGCTCCTCAAAGGGATTTAAAGGGGCACGTTGAGCCGTTGTAAGAAGTCGGGGTGATGCTGCCCCGCGTTATATAAATTTATTTTTGTCCTGTACATAGATAATATAATTGAAGTTAAAAATTAGATTGGCCAATAAACTTTTCCCAAGATTGATCGCCTTTTTTTAATAACTCCGATTCAGGGCTTTTTTGCTCATTCCAGCTTTCTAAGGTATTGGTGAAAAAGCGGTTGTAAAATAGAAGCAACCTGCCATTTGTGATTTTATAAGTCAATGGATCAACGTCAACTTTCTCCCCTTTTATGGACATGGCATAAGCGCACCAGCCGCCATAAGCAGGTTGGTATTTTTTTGGATTTGCGATAAAGTCATTTTTGTTTGCTACACTGCTAAATCGATAAGTAATTCCATCATTGGTTGTACTCCATTCTATTTTCCCTTTCAATGGTTTTCCATTGAAATAGGAGACAGGGTCATAGCCTTCTATAGCCAAGTGTTGTTTGTCTGTATTAAAATGTTTTTGACGTTGGTCGATACTTTGGCCGTTAATGGAAACCGAGAACATGGTAAACAAAGTAATGGTGAAAATAAATTTAGTCATGATTTTTTTATTTTTAAAAATTTAAATTGTTGCTAAAGCTTTTCTATTTATGGTTTTGGTTGGTTTTTTAGCATATGCATCAATTAAGACTTTTAATAGCATCCCTACTGACCACGCTTGTTGTACACATCCTCGTCCTTCTGAAGGTGCGTCTCCATCAAAAATTTCTGAAATACCATGAATGCAACCCTCTTCATAAAAGTGATGGTTGATCGGCTTCGTCATTTTTAAAATTTCTGATTTTGCTTTTTTTGTAAATCCATTTATTTGCAAATGGGCTAAAAAATATTCTCCCAATAAAAAAGTCCACACTGTTCCTTGATGATAGGCAGTATCTCGATGCCATTGGTCACCGCCATATTTTCCTTTGTAATCAAAATGGTTTGGGTCTAGCGAACGTAAGCCATAAGGGGTAAACAGTTTTTCTTCAATTAATTCCATTAATTGTTTCCCCTCTTTTTTCTCCAATAATGGATAAGGTAAACTAAGGGCATAAATTTGGTTAGGGCGAAAGGAATCATCCAGATATTCGTTAGGTATAATTACATCGTTTAGATAATTATTTTCATTGATGAAATACTTTCTAAAATTAGCTTTTACTTTTTGTACTAATTTTTTGAATGGTGAATCGACATTCTGAATTAATTCAAAAAAATGATTATAAATCATCAGTGCATTGTACCACAGCGCATTGATTTCGACTGGGCAACCATGTCTTGGCGTTACAGTAAAATCACCGACTCTTGCATCCATCCATGTCAATTGCGACAAGCCTTTACCTCCAAATAGCAAGCCCTCTTCGAGCATGTGAATATTATATCGAGTGCCATTGATATGTGCCTCAATTATTTCCGTTAATTGTAAAAATATTTCTTCAATAAATTCAAGGTTGTTGAATTTTTCATAATATTCATGAAGTACGATAAACAACCATAAAGTGGCATCAATGGTATTGTATTCTGGCTCTTCCCCCTGATCGGGAAATCGGTTAGGGAGCATACCGCCGTCCAGATATTTTAGAAAAGTTTTTAAAATAGATTCTGCCAATTCTTTTTTGCCCAATGCAATAACGAGCCCCCGCATGGCAATCATCGTATCCCGGCCCCAATCGGTAAACCAATGGTAGCCGGCAATGATAGTTTTACCGCCACTCGATTTTCGATGTACAATAAATTGGTCGGCTGCGATTGTTAAATCTGATAAAAAATCATCACCGACAGTAATTGAATTAATTCGCTTTATTTCTTCGGCTTTTAATTTTTCGGAATCTTTTTTTACCGTTTCTTCGTCAAGGGAAAATGCGATATAAATACGCTCACCCGGTGAAATATTTGCTTCGATAGTGCCTATTGAAAAGGCATCTTCCTGAAAGTCCAGCCCCCGATATTTTTCTTTGGTATATTCAAAGTTTTTGTACCAATTTCTGTTTTCCTTAAACTCACCTTTTGAAAAAGAAAAATGCAAAGCAGGTGCGCCATAATGAGAATAAATGACACCAATATTTTCAGTTTTAAAATCTGTGTAATAATTAAAAAAAGGATTTTCTGAAAATAAACTGTGATAATCTCGATGCATAAAAAAAGGTGTCAAGCACAGGCCAAAAGAGCATTTGCCTGAATTTTCATATTCTACTATAGTAGTGTTTGAGCCATGCGGCATAAACACCTTTTTATTCAATTTGCAGCCATTTACATGATAAGTGAATGTAGGTATTGGACGCCGCTCAAAACTTTTTAAAAATTCATAACCATTTGGGTGAATTGTTCCGGGGTATTGATTAGCGGACAAACTCACTTCACTGTCTCGATGAAACATTAATGTCTCTTCGATTTTTGAAACCATCACAGTTCTATCGGTAGGCGGATTGAGCGAAGCAACCAATAGTCCATGATATCGGCGGGTATTTGCACCCGACAAAGAAGAAGATGCATATCCACCGATACCGTTGGTTATGAGCCACTCTTTGGAACTCAGCTCTTCAAATGAAGGAGAATTAAACTGCAATATGTTTTTCATTTGGTTTGTATGATTTTTTGAATCACTTTATTTATTACAAAAATGAACAAGCGGGGAATACTATATTATTACATCGGTAACAAACCCTTCATTTTATACCATTTCCATTGATCCTTTTTCCTTTTTTGATGCAGGCTTCTTTTTTCCAAGGCGATCGATCAACTCTGCTACGACCCCTGTCCAACCAGTTTGGTGCGAGGCGCCTACGCCCCTTGCGGAGCAGCCATGAAAATATTCATAAAACAGAACGAGGTCTTTGAAGTGTGGGTCGGTCGCATATTTTTCGGACTGGCCGTGGCAAGGTCGGTTGCCATTTTCATTTTTTTCAAAAATGGAAATCAAACGTTTTGATAATTCGTCGGCTACTTCCTCCAGTGTCATCCAAATTCCAGAACCCGTCGGGCATTCTATTTTAAAATCATCCTTAAAATAAGTGTGGTATTCCCGCAATGAATTAATCAGTAAATAATTCATCGGAAACCAAACTGGGCCTCGCCAATTGGAATTGCCGCCAAATAACCCGGTCGTACTTTCGCCCGGTTCATATTGCAGCCCAAATTCCTGCCCTTCAATATTTACCATGTATGGCGTTTCGTGGATCTTCGAAACCGAACGGATGCCACCTTTTGAAAGAAATTCATTTTCATCGAGCATGGCCTGAAGCAATCTCCGCAAGCGTTCTTCGGAAGTGAGCGAAAGCAACAGATCACTGTTCATTTCATGGTTATCCACTACTTGGTAATTGTTGAATTGGCTGCGGTAGTTGACAAACCAGTTCAATCGCTGTTGGAAATTGGGCACTTTTTCTAATAAGGATTCAGGAATCCGGAGAACTGCAAACAATGTGCTCAAGCCCACGAGCGACCGAACTTTTAGCGGAATAAACTCCCCTTTTGGCAAAGCCAAAATATCATAGAAAAATCCCTCTTTTTCGTCCCAGGCACCCGTCCAGTCCTCGGCAATGCGGTTGAGGCTCTCGGCGATATACACAAAATGCTCAAAAAACTTGGTGGCCACATCTTCATAAGTTTTGTCCTCCTCGCAAATAAGCAAGGCCATTTCAAGCATGTTCAGACAATACATGGCCATCCAAGCGGTGCCGTCGGCCTGTTCGAGATGGCCACCGCCTGGCAGGGCAGCGCTTCTATCAAATACGCCGATGTTGTCTAATCCGAGAAAACCACCTTCAAACACGTTTTTGCCATGGGCATCTTTTCGGTTGACCCACCAAGTGAAATTGAGCAGTAGTTTTTGGAACGTCCTTTTTAAAAAATCAAAATCGGGGACTCCTGTCTTTTCCCTATCCATTTTAAAAACCTGTAAGCACGACCATGCATGCACGGGTGGGTTCACATCGCCGAAGGCCCATTCATAAGCAGGTATTTGACCGTTGGGGTGCATGTACCATTCTCTCAGAAATAAGATGAGCTGGTTTTTGGCAAAATTGGCATCCACCATCGCAAGTGGCACACAGTGAAAAGCCAAGTCCCAAGCGGCGTACCAAGGGTATTCCCATTTGTCGGGCATGGAAATAATATCCTCGTTGTTGAGGCTGTGCCATTGGTGGTTGCGGCCATACTTCCGTGATATGGGTGGGGCAGGTTGGCCGGGGTCGCCATTGAGCCAGCGGGGGATGTCAATGTTGAAGTATTGTTTCGACCAGAGCATGCCGGCCAGTGCCTGCCGCTGGATATTTATTAAATCGTTGCTAGGGTTATTATTTGAAATGTGCGAATAAAACTCATCGGCTTCTTTTTTTCTGTTTGCAAAAAACTGTTCAAAGTTTTTTCCCAAAGCATTTTTATCCAGCCTTTTTTTGCTCAACCGCAAACGGAATTCACACGAACTGCCACCTTCCATATTTCTTTTAAATAAAGGCGAAAATTTGGTGCCTTCCTTTTTTTCGTTCAACCATGCAAAATCATTTTCGATGACGGCTTTATGGAATGCATCTTTTACATACGGTTGAACATTGGGGAAATCATAGAGCCGTTCGGTGTTCGTTTCATTTTCGGTAAAAAGGTGCTGGGCGGGTTTTTCAAAATAAAAATAATAATCGCCCAATTCCGGATGGGAGGCTTTTACTAAATTAGCTTTGTCTTTGGATGATTGTAAAGACAACGAGGGCTTTTCGTCCATCAATCCAAACGACCAAAGGTTACGAAACCACAATGTTGGGAGCACCGAAATGGGCGCTGTTTCACTGCCCCGGTTGTGGATGGTGATGCGAATCAATATATCCTCCTCAGATGCTTTTGCGTATTCTGTGAAAATGTCAAAATAACGGTTGTCATCAAAAATGCCCGTGTCCAATAATTCAAATTCCTCTTCGTGTTTCGACCGTTCTCGGTTTCTTCGTAACAGCTCGCCATATGGAAATTCCCGTTGCGGATATTTGTACAACTGTTTCATATAGGAGTGGGTCGGCGTGCTGTCGAGGTAATAATATAACTCCTTTACATCCTCTCCGTGGTTGCCTTCCGAGCCAGTCAGCCCAAATAGACGTTCTTTTAAAATAGGATCGTTCCCATTCCAAAAAGCAAGGGCAAAACAAATCCGTTGCTTGTCGTCGCTGATGCCAGCCAGCCCATCTTCGCCCCAGCGGTACACCCGGCTGCGGGCATGGTCGTGCGGGAAAGAGTCCCAAGCCGTGCCATGTTCGCTATAATCTTCCCGCACTGTCCCCCACTGGCGTTCGGAGAGGTAAGGACCCCATTTGAGCCAGGATTTGCCATTTCGATAATTTTCCTGAAGACGTTTTGCTTCTTCGGTGATATTGATTGTTTTCATTGTTTGTTGATTTTTGCACAAAGGTATTGATGGATGTAAAAGGAAAGTGATACGGAGGTAACAGATGAGTAACTTTGGAACTTTTTATTCTTGTTAAAAGTTGAACCTATCTAACTTCAACATTTAAATTTTAATATCAAATGAGCCAAAAAGAAATTGAAGAATTTACGCAAAAACTGGATGAAATAATAAAGGCAATTATTTATTTAATTTTAGAAATTCCAATTGAGAAAGTACAAAAGGAACCAGAACACTTTTTTTATTCAATTATTTTTAAAACGGTTCATACGTTAGAAGCTGTCAATCTGTTGAGCTATAATGTTTTGCAAAAACCTTTTTTCTTAATTTCATGCGGATTGTCTATGCGAACTGTGATATCAGACTTGATAATTGCCGAGTATCTGATATTTAAATCTGAAAATTCAGGAAACCCTGATTCTGAATTATTAAAACAAATTGAACGTCAATATTTCGACCACTACCAATTTACAAAAAGAAACATTAATATTTATGAAACTCTATATGGAGACAAGAAGGAGTTTTTAAAAGTAAAAAAAGAGTTCAATGAGTATGAGAAAAAGTTTTTGGATTCAGATGGGAATATAAAAAGTTATTTAAAAAAAGGAGATTCTATATTTCGTATGATTAAGTTCTTGGCTTCAAAATACGATAAAAGTAATATGCAAAGATTAAAAATAGCTTTTGAATGTTATGATATATTTTCAAAAATTGAGCATTTTGGAGAAAAGACAATGGAATTGATTTCTCAATCTGCTACCCAACAGCGTTCAAAATTTTCTTTTGAGACTTTATTATATAGCATAAAAATTTCGTTAAATATTTTAGAAATCCTACTGTTGGTTTTTTTTGATAAAAAATCTGCTAAATTAAAAAAGCTGTCCTCGCAAATAGAGGAATTTAATAAACTTGAAATACCAAATACAAATAGTGCTTAATACGATATTTGTATTAAGCACTAAAATAGAGAAGATAAAATAAACAGGTTAGAAGTCAACTAATCCCATTATTTCATCCATTGTCTTCAAACCCCGGATAAAGCGTCATCCCACCATCCACAAAAATGGTCGTCCCGTGAATGTAGTCGCTGTCGTCGCTGGATAACCAGACGACTGCTTTTCCAATGTCTTCCACATCACCGACCCGTTTATAAGGGATGAGTTTCAACAGACGTGATTCTGCTTCGGGCGTTTCCCAAGCCATTCGATTGATGGGGGTTTTGATGGCGCCAGGAGCGATGCTGTTCACCCTGATTTTCATAGGGCCAAGTTCTTGAGCGAGGGAGCGCATCATTAGCATAACACCTCCTTTAGAGGCTGCATAATTGATGTGGCCCGCCCATGGAATCAGTTCGTGCACCGACGACATACAAATTATTTTGCCCAGAGAACGGTGGCCGTTCATACCCCGGCGGAGAAATTCTTTCACTGCTGCTTGAGCACAAAGGAATTGGCCCGTGAGGTTGACGCCCAACACATAATTCCATTGGTCGAGCGTCATGTCTACGAAAGCGGCGTCTTTTTGCAGTCCGGCATTATTGACCAGAATATCGACTGTGCCATACGCTTCGATGGCTTGGGCGAACATACTGTCAACCTGATCTTTTTGGCTGACATCGGTTTTGACGGCCATCGCCTTACCGCCTGCATTTTCAATAATTTCTACAGCTTTATTGGCGCCTGTTGGGTTGCCGACGTAATTGACAACAACGTTGGCGCCTGCCATTCCAAGGGCAATGGCACATGCTTTTCCAATGCCAGAACTAGCGCCCGTCACGATGGCAGTCTGTCCGGCAAGTTTTTTTGTTTCCATTTGATTCATTGATTTTTAGTGTATTTTAAATTGATAAGACAAAGGTCGGGGAGGAATGTGAAGTGGATTGATACGAGGGTAACAGTTGGGGGATTTTGGGAAAATAATATGGGTATGAAATAACAAAGTGCCACCTCGAACTCGGTCGGAGGCGACACTTCTAATCAACTTCAGTTTTTAAATATTCACTGTACATTCTTCCTCTTTTCCAATATTTTCCCCCCAGTCTTCACCCTAATCTTATACAACCCCGTATGCGCCGTCAAAAAAAGTGTCTTCCCATCTTCGCCCCACGACATGTTAGCGGGGCGCTCCGGGCCGGTGATTTTACCTAATAAATTTCCAGCGGGTGACAACACCCAAACGCCGCCAGGGGCAGAGACAAAAACATTCCCTTTCACATCCACCTTGATGCCGTCAATGGCCTCGGCCTGTTCGGTTTGGTTGAAATTGAAAAAGACTTCGCCAGCACCCAACTTACCGTCTTGCAGGACGGGGAAACGCCAAACGGTTTTGGTGTTCCAAATATCCCGGATGTCCCAGTTGCCGACGTACAAATATTTTTCGTCCGGCGAAAAAGCGATACCGTTGGGGCCACCGAGGTCGGTGGAGAGAAGTTCTGCCTGCCCATTTTTGATGCGGTAAATGCCTTGGTGCGGGGTTTCTTTTTTCGGGTCGGAATAATTCGACGGGAGGCCATACGGAGGGTCGGTGAAATAGACCGTACCATCTGATTTCAGCACGAGGTCATTCGGGCTGTTCAGTTTTTGGTTGTTCCAATTATCAGCGAGCACTGTGATGGGGCCTTTCTTTTCGTGCCTTATGATTCGGCGGTTACCATGCTGACACACCAACAATCGACCTTCCGAATCAATGGCCAAACCGTTGCTGCCGGGCTGGTGGTATTGGCCGATGTCCACCCCAGCATACCCCGATTTGGTGATGTAAATGGAGACATTATGGGTTACTGGGTCGTATTTGTAAATCACATTGGCATTGGGGTCGCTGAAAAGCAGATAGCCGTCGGGATGCCAAACTGGCCCTTCCGTAAACTGAAAACCATCCGCCAGTTTTTCCAAACTGAAATCATCAGTGTAAAGTATTTCATCCAGCTTTTTGTCAAAAACAGTCAACCCTCCCAATCCCTTCCAATCAGGGTTTGTGGGGTATGTTTCGTAAAAATCCAAAGAAGCCGAACGTATCCAGATATAATTGTCGGGAAGGTCGGCGAGCGGTCCGTTGATGCCAAGGATGGCGAGTTGGAAAGTATCACCGGACTTGGCATTGTCTGTCAGAAAAACCCTGTTTCGGGAATTGAAGCCAGATGCGACACCAGAGCCGGCTTGCCCGAAAGTTTTGTGCAGCTTTCCATTGACCCAGATCTCTGAATAATCGTCCACGACAATTTCAAAGACCACCGTAGAACCTTGGGTATTCAATCCGCCTACCTTTTCGGGGATGGTAAGGTTCAACCGGTACCAATTGAAGGATAGCTTTCCGGTTCCCCTCCGCACCTCTAAGGAAGTCGGGTCGAGGACTTCCCATTGGCTGTCGTCAAAATCAATAACTCCTGCTTTTGGCTGAATGTCGTGCGTTTTGATTTTGTTGCCAGTCGGATATAGTGGGAGGGGGTCAGACTCGCCGGGGCCGGGTTTTTGAAAATCGGTTTTTATGATTTGAGCATCGGAATAGCGCCACTCGGTGTTTACAAGGCTGACACCTTCGTGCGTTCGAAGGTCGACGATGGCATCGGCTTGTCCGATGGCCAGTTCCCGCTGCTCTTGGGCAAACAAGCCTGCCGTATTGAGCAATAGGAGGATCAATGTTGAAATAATTGTTTTCATGTTGGTATTGAGTTTTAGTAGTTCGATTTATTAAAAATCAAAGGATTGGTTTTACTGTAAAAAATGGGCCTTCAAACCCGCCATTGCAATCTCCTCATCCTGTTCTGCGCTGGCTGCACCGGACACGCCGATGCCGCCAATTATTTTTCCTTTGTAAACAATGGGGATACCTCCTTTCAATGAATTTTGATCAATGGAAAGTAAAGCGGGACGGCCATTATTAATGGCATTTTCCAATTTGACTGTTGGAAAGCGGAATAGTGCAGCCGACCTTGCTTTGCCATACGATACTTCCGAAGAAATCAAAAATGTACCGTCGATTCTTTCCAGCAAAATCAATGTCCCTGCCGCATCCACAATAGAAATGGCAGCGCCTGGCGCATTGTGTTCTTGGGCATAAGCAATGGCGGTCGCCATGATGTTTTTTGCTCCGTCAAGGGTTAATTCATACGTCTCATTAACCTGTTGGGCGATTATGTTTTGTGCGAAAAAAAATCCGAAAAGGAATAAGAATATATTACGTTCCATTTGGTTGTTTTTTATATTTTAATTAATGCTGGAAATATTTTTTAATTTATCTCCAGCATTAAAAAATAAATTGGTTAATTCGAGTCTTGTTATTTTACGAGTTCGTCATATTCTCCAACGGACAGTTTTCCCGCTTTTTTAGCAACTTGCTTGGGCCAGTTTTTATCGGCTTTTTTGGTGTTGTTAGGAATGTTTTCACTGAATAAATCGAATGCTTTTTGTGAATGCTGCAACATCAACCTACCTTCAACAAATTGGAAATATTGTGGATCAATAGGGCGCAGCTTATTTCTGCTCATGGCGTAGGCGCAATAACCTCCGTATTGAGGCATGTATTTTTCGGGGTTGGATCCAAATAGCTGTTTGTTCTCTTCGGAGGAAAATGCATAAAATGCACCATTGTATAATTTTACAAATTCAGGTTTACCTTTTGCAGGTTTATTTTCGGTAAAATATGCGACCACGTCATACCCCTCCGCAATAAATCCCTCGTCGTTTAAATTGACGAGGTATTTTTTTTCTTCATCCGGCACTATGGGTTTACCCTTTTTGCTCAACAATTGTGGCCAATATTTATCAGCTAATTGCAAGCTGTTTGAATTTTTATTCCAGCCATCCAGTGCTTTTTGGTTATGTTGAAAAATTAACCTTTCATTAATTATGCTGAAGTAATTAACATCTATCGGAGCTAAATGTCCGAGCGAAACGGCATAGCCACAATAGCCTCCAAATTGTGGGGTATATTTTTCAGGGTTTGCGGCAAAAAGCAATTTGTTTTCTTCACTGGAAAAATAATAGGTTGCTTCTTGCCATGTTTCATTAAAGGCTGGATTCCCTTTTACGGGTTTGTTTTCCGTGAAAAATGCGACAGGGTCATAACCATCGATTAACACCCCTTTTTTATCGGTGTTGACGAGGTAATTTTCCATTTTTAATTGTGCTTGAGAAAAAAGGGTGTTGCCCATTAAAAACACTAAAAAAATAAAGGTTGTAATTTTAAATAATTGAGTTTTCATTGGTTTGAAAAATTTAAATTTGGTTGTTTAAAAAAGATTTTGAATTAAGATTATTCAAGCAATAATACTGCATGTCCATCAGGGTCACGCACCATCAATGCTTTTTGGGAATTTTCGAGTTGGACTATTCCGTTTGAAATAAACTGGAATCCACTATCTAATAATTGTTTAGCTAATTCATCTAATCCATCAACTTTTAAAGTGGTATGCCAGTGCCACAAATCGGTAGGTTGGCTGTCGGCAGGATATGCCCTCCCACCGGGCGGTGCTATATAATCGAGAAATTCGATGCCAAAACCTTCATTGGTATGGAGTCCGGTGATAAATAATCTGGCCCCGAATATTTGATTTAAATGTTCTTGTTCAGGCCCATAATTTTCACTGTGACCGCCGACTTCCAATTTTAATATATCCCTCCAAAAAAGGTAAGACTCGTCTGTGTCAGCTATGCCTATGGCTGTATGGTCAATTCCTAAAAAATTGGATGGATTATTATTGACCATTATTTTTTTCTCCTGATGCCATTTATCATTGCCTTTATTTTTTGGAAAATATATTAGTTCTAAATTGTGTCCATCGGGGTCTTGAAAATAAAAAGCTTTAATGCCGGCAGCGGCAGAAATATATTCCGGCAAAATTTGGGGCGATGTAGAGACATGCACCACTTTTGCTTTTTTCACTTTTTCATAAGCCACTTCCATGTTGTCTACCACTATGGCGATGTGTTGAAACCATAGGTCATTGCTCTTGCTGTCCAACGGGATTGGTCTGTTGGGTGGGGTGTTGGAAAATTCCATCAGTTCAATTATCTCGTCGCCAATTTTTAAAGTAGCGATTTGGACAGTGGGGTTTTCGGCTGAAAGACCAAATAGTTTTTGTGCTTTTTTTCCACTGATTTTTTCCACAGACTCCTTTTTAAAGTTGAGTACTTGTGTATAAAAATCAATGGATTTGTCAAGGTTAGAGACTGTAATGCTTACTTTTTCGACAGCCAAAACAGACTGCCCAAATGCACATAAATATCCAAATAAAAGTGCAATAAATAGGAAGATGATTTTGTAATTTGTTTTCATTTTGGTCGATTAGTTTTATTTGGTTGTTTATGTAAATTTTATTTCAGTTGCGCATGTTTTTTCCATTCCAAACAAGTACATTTCATTTGGTTTTTTTATTAATTCTTGCTTAAAAACGATTGGTCAGAATAAATTAAAATGTAGAAATTAGTTTTTTTTAAGGGGTGAAAACTGCCGGAATTAATTCCGGCAGTTTTGCAAAAAGAAAAAATTAATTGTTAACATTTGGTTGAAAATAAGGATAATGATTTCTGTTGTTTTTGATGATACAAATTTAAATAGAACGAGTCGGAGCTATTGTTACGGAGGTATCATTTTGGAAATAATTTCAAAATTTTAAAGTATTATCAATTTGCTGTTAAATCCATTAAATCCGTCATTTTCACGGTATAAATTTCGTGGGTCACTTGTCCATTCTTTTTTGTCAATTAGAAATTTATAGCGATATATGCCACTATTGTTGAATTTTATATTGGTTTTCCAGTTTCCGTTTTTGGAACGCTGCATGGGTACACCTTCTTTTCGCCAGTTTATAAAATCACCTGTGAGAACTACCTCCTGAGCATAACTGCAATTAATGAAAAAATTAGCAACCATATTTCTATAATCAACAATGGGCGTTACTTCAGCATTTGATTTCAATTTGTTCCCAGCAGCCATTTGAACAGCATGGCCCGGCCTGATAACACCCCATCCTTGTCGTTCGGCTTTTTCTCCCGGAATATGTCGTGCCGTTATAAATAATATTTCTCGAACAGTATATGGATCGAGCAATGGATTAACCTCTAGCATTTGGGCAATGACGGAACAGATAATTGGCGCAGCAAAGGAAGTACCGTCGGCGTGTTGGTAATGGGGAGAAATATATTTTGCATCATTTATCTTATGGGAAATCGCTTCTTTGATTATTGCTGTTTTTTGAAATAATAATTCCTTGCTCAAACTAGTCTTATGCAACAGGTTGGCAAGTTTTGCTTTGATGAATTTATCATCTGAATAATACAAGTCAAAAAGCGCCTCCGCTTCTCGTTGTTCTTTTGTGTTGGGCAAAATGGGGGCTGCTAACCAAATGGCTGGAGCTATAATATCGGGTTTTTGAAAACGATCAACAGTTTCCCCAAAGGTTGAATGGTATAAAGTGTTGAGCAGTGGGTCCAATGTGTTACGGTCGTTAAGGCCACCAACAGTAATGGCGTAAGGTGAGTTGGCAGGGGGCAACACTGGGGCATCTGGATTGTTGCCTGAAGCAGCAACTACAGAAATGCCTTTTTTTACAGCGTGTTCAACTGCTTGATCCACTTGGCTTTTTTTATGAGGAATATCAAAATCATCCGTTACGGAAAGGTTGATGATTTTGATGTTATATTGTGTGCTATTTTCTACTGCCCATTGTAAAGCCTTGGCAATATTATTTCCAGAAATAGCTCCATTTTCATCTGATACTTTTATTAAAACCAAGTTGGCCTCTGATGCCAAACCACGATACATGCCACCTGACAAATGCCCGTTTCCGGTACAGATCACAGACGTCATTGTTCCATGCCAGCTATTGTTATGTGGTCTCGTAAAATAACTTTCATCTCGATCCGGCTGCGTAATGTCCAGTATTTTTAAAATGCGGTTTTTTGGAAAAATTAAATCTGGATGCAAATAAAATCCACTATCAATAATACAAATAGTGACGCCTTTTCCTTTCTGTTTTGTGTCGGCCAAGAGTCGTGTAGGAATAGGCAATATTTTATAGCCGTTTATTTCTGCGGGCTCTTCTTTTGCTTTAAGAATGGACAATTGTAATTCTAATTGTGCCTGATCGATACATCGGGTACATGCCCCTAGTTCAGCTCGCCAGTCAGGAACTTCATCGGATAATAAATCCAATATTGGTTGGTCTACTTCGGAGTGAAATGCCTTGATAAGATATTCGTGATGTTCGCCACAAATAGGGCATTTATTATTTTTCATTTGGAATTAATATTAAGAGGAAAAAATAAGGGGCAGATGCGCCCCTTAATGCTGGATTTTGTTTTAGGTTTTAACAAATGATAATTTATTGATAAAAGGTATTTCCGATAAATTCAGAATGACGAGATAAAGTGATGAAATAAATACGGCTACAGCTAAGTAAAATAATAACCCTCCATCACCTTGTATTTCTATCCCCAAAATGGTTATATGAAAAAATATGGCACCGGAAATTATTCCAAAAGCCATTAATGCCCCAATTGTTCGGGTAGATGGAATTAAAATTAAAATGGCTGCAAGTAACTCCATGACCCCAGTTCCGATTCGTCCCCACGGCTCCATGCCGAGGGTTTCAAAAATATAAATAGATTCAGGTGCACCAGTAAATTTAAAATACAAGGTTTGTAATAAAATGACTGCAACGGTAATTCTGGCAATCCAGCTGAAGATGATTAATGTTTTCATTTTTTTAAGTTTTAATTTTGATGATTATTTAAAATATTTAAGAGGTGGACACTGGGTAATATCAAAATGCGGAGCAGCAAGTTTTTCGCTCTTGGCGACTACCCAACGTGCTCCTTTAGGGGTTTTTAAGGGGCGGTATCGGTTTTGAGAACCGATACCGCCCCTTAAAAACCCCGGGAGGGCCGAGCAGGCAGATCAATAAATGCGAAAATGATGTTTCGGCTCGCAAATACAATCACAATTTAATGCGATGTCCACCTCTCATTTGAAATGTTTAATCCTACAAAACTTCATTGAGCATATAATCCCCCACCCGCAACGCCATCGCCATAATAGTCAATGCCGGATTGACGGCGGAGCTTGAAGGGAAAAAGCTGCCATCGACGACAAAGAGGTTTTTTATTTCGTGCGACCTGCACCATATATCGAGTGCTGATGTTTTTGCATTTTTTCCAAACCGGACAGTTCCACACTGATGGGCCGTGCCAGCCAGCGGTATTTTTTTCCCTAAATAGACATGATTTGGTAATAGGTGTTTTTCACAGCCGATGTGCTCCAACAACCATTTGAGTTTTCTTTGCAAACGGTGGTGGCCTTCAAGATTGTTTTCCTTGTAATGAAGGGTGATGTTGGATTGCTCGTCCAATGTTACTCGATTGTTTGGATCTGGCAGATCTTCAGAGGTCATCCAAAAGTCGAGGGAATGTTTTGCCAAGTAATCCAGTGAAAAACTGGGGGCAAAAGATGGGGCATCCTCCTTGTACATGATTGGGTCGGATTTGCCCAACATTTGAATATGGCCCATTGGGAATTTGAAATCATCATCACCAAAATAGTAATCGTTAATGCCAAGGGTTTTGCCAAATTTGGTCGGGTTGGGTTTGGTAGAAATGGCCAACAGCGCAGAATTGTTGTGTGCCATGTAGTGCCGACCAACCACATCCGAACCATTGGCTAATCCGTTGGGGTGGTGATCATTTTTTGAGCGTAACAACAGTGCCGCAGAGTTAATTGCCCCGCAGCTTACCACTACAGTGTCGGCTTCATATATGATTTCTTCTCCATCTTTTTTTGCCACTACTTTTTTGATTTCAGTACCGTTAGCATTGGTTTCCAAGCGATCCACATACGCTCCTGTCACCATGGTCACATTGGGATACCTCAACGCTTTTTTGATGCAGATAACGTGCGAATCAGATTTGGCTTCCGATGGGTCTGGAAAGCCATCGAAGCGGTCGAGCGTGGCAGGCGCATCTCCATTGCTATTCCCAAGTCTAACTCCGACTGGAAGCGGGAATGGCTTTAATCCCATTTCCGCTAAATCATTGCTCAGCTCCTGAATTCGTGGTTCGTGGTTTAAAGGAGGTTCGGGGTAAGGGGCGGCTTCCATTGGTTCGCAAGGGTCGGTTCCCCTTTCGCCGTGTACACTGTATAAGTTCTCTGCCTCCAAATACCAAGGAGCTAATACTTGATAATCGATTGGCCAGGCCGGAGAAATTCCACCGTGGTGGTGCAGCTCTCCGAAATCATTTTCCCGCATTCGCAGCAGAGCGGCTCCGTACACTTTGGTATTGCCGCCCACACAGTAATGGATACCTGCGTGAAATGATTTGCCATTGCTGTCTTTCCACTCCTCCTTGGCCTTATATCTGGCTTTGAGGAACACCGCTTCGGTGTCCCAGTTTTCTTTTTCCCGGGGAATGTATTCCCCTCTTTCAAGAATCAATATTTTTTTGCCAGAAGGTGCCAATTTGTACGCCAAGGTGCCTCCTCCTGCACCGGTGCCAATGATGATGATGTCGTAATGGTTCATTTTATTTTCATTTGGTTGAAGGACGAGAATGCCATGTATGACACTTGTCCATACAAATCTTTTGGTTGAATAAATAAATGATGAGGCAAAACTATAGGAGAGCAAATAGATGGGTTGTTACAGAGGTAACAAGTTGCTCTTTTAAATAAGAAAGTACCGAATTTTTGTCAGTAATGCAATTCAGCCCAGTTCGTTTAGAACTGGTGGGATAGGCATTTTATCAAGAGTTGATTCAAGGTTGGTAAGTGGATTATTTCGGATGTCTATCCGAATAAGGTCGCTCATGTTTTCAAATCCGGCAGGAAGTTTTTCGAGGTTGTTGTCTTTTATATATAGCCATTCCAATCCATGCAATTGGGTTAAACTTTCGGGAAGCTGCTTCATACTACAACCATTGAGAAATAGGCGTTTCAAATTTTTCAAATTACTGCATTCTTTTGGCAACGTATTAAAAGTGGGGTTCAATGAAAAACATAAATCAGTCATCTGGTCAAAATGCCAAAAATCATCTTCTACCTCAGATAGGTTGTTTCCAGTAAAATATAGTTCGACCAAGTTTTCCAGACGAGTGAAGTTTTTTGGCAGTTTTTTCAATTGGTTGGAGGAAAGAAATAAGTAGCGAAGGTTTTTCAGGTTTACAATATTTTCTGGCAATTCTTTGAGGTTGTTATTACGGAGGCTAAGGTGTTCCAAGTTTGACAGATTACCAATTTCGTTTGGAAGGGAGTCGAGTTGATTATTGGTAATAACCAATTTTTCGAGTTTGGTTAAATTTCCAATTCCACTAGCTAACCGAACAAGTTGATTATCGCTAATATATAGCTCTTTGAGATTCGTCATTTCCCAGAACCAATTGGGCAAATCTGTCAAATTATTATCAGTCAAGTGAAGGTACTCCAACTGACGTAAATCCCTGATTTCAGTTGGAAGAGTAGACAGTCCCATTGAACATAAATCAAGTCCTGTTTCTTGGTCCTCATTTACTAATAGGATTTTTTGCAACGCCTGTTGTTGTGCTGTTTCCATAATGGGGCAGGTGATTAAATATTCGCAGTTTTTTGATGCGAAATGTCCATTTTAAAACTTTTAGGATTGGGTATGAATATATGATTACGGTCAAATTCAATTAGCCCTTCGTCTTCCAGTTCGTTCAGCAGCAAGGAGGCAGATTTGCGGGAAGTACCGATAATGGCAGCAATGTCGCTTTGCGTGAGGTTATGAGAAACCCAGACACCACCGTCTCGCTGGCGTCCATATTCTGACGTCAGATCTTTGAGGAATTCGACCAATCGGTTCTTCACGTTTTTACAGAGCAAAATTTCAATGCGGCGTTCGAGTTTTCTTATATGACCGTTGATGCGGCGGTTCATCTCCATAGCGAAAGGGACATAGTCCCTCGTAAGTTCTTGAGCTTTGCTCACGCTCATTCTACAAACTTGCGTACCTTCTTCCATCACTTCGGCAAATGCACGGTGGCGGCTTTCATCAAGCAGCCCCATTTGCCCTAAAATTTCTCCTTTGCCCAAAAAAGTAATTACCCGCTCATTTCCTTCCTCATCGTACTGCCCCACTTTTACCTTGCCTTTGTCTATAAGGATAATGTCATTACATGGGTCTTCCTCCATAAAAAGAAATTCATTTTTGTGATAAACCTTTTGTGGGTTTTTCTTCACGTGGTCTTCCAACTTGAACGGACAAAGGATTTTATAGAAGTTGAACTCTTCAAGGTACCAGATGTCGTTTTTCATTAGGGTGTGATGTTTAAGATTTAGGTCGATTATTTGTCTGGTAATTGCGAACAACTCGTAGAGGCTCAAATTTACAAATATGTTCTAAAGAATGTGTAATGCTTCTGTTTATCGTTGACACATTTCGTGAAAAACCAAGAGAGGCTTTCTGGCACCCGAATAGCAATCTGTTGGTTTCAAAAGAAAATGCCTACAATTATTCTTAGCAAAGTTGGCATTTAGGTCATCCTAACTGTTTCAGAATTTCCAGCCATCATTCTACTATAAGGTTGCCCGTCAACTGGGGTTGGGTAGCGGTTTTAAGGGAGGACGTCAATCAAAGGAGGCGTTGCACCAGTAAGAAAGAATCAAACCCTGAGAAAAAGCCCAAAAGGGAAAATTGTCCATCCTCTTACGTAAATCCTCCATTTTTAAGGGCTTGTATTCGCTTCATCTTTGCACTATCAATTTTGATAAAACATTTTAAACTTAAAAAGATGAATCGTTTACAAGCATTAAATCCATCCACAACTACTGGAAAATCGAAAGAATTGTTTAATGGTGTTCAAGCCAACTTGGGAATGGTCCCTAACATGATGCGTACGATGGGAAATTCACCCGCAGTTTTAGAAGGCTACCTCAACTTGAGTGGGGCTTTGTCAAAAGGTAAACTGGGAGTGAAATTGGGCGAATTAATTGCGCTTACCGTATCTGAAGCCAATGAATGTGGCTACTGTCTTGCTGCCCACGCATTTATAGGGGAGAAATTAGTCAAAATTCACCCTGCTGAATTAGAGGCTGCAAGGGAGGCGAGAAATCAAAATCCTAAAATTCAGGCTGCACTTCTTTTTGCCCTAACATTAGTGGAAAAAGCAGGTCGCATCATTGACGAGGATGTACAATTAGTGAAAGATGCGGGCTATTCGGAAGGCGAAATTAGCGAAATTGTTGCGCATGTCGCATTGAATATGCTCACCAATTACTTCAATAATACCGCTAATACAACAATTGATTTTCCCGTCCTACAAGCGGCTTAATAAAAACCAAATCTTTCTATTGAATAACCATTAAAGATTAAAATCATGAAAAGTATAAAATTAGCTTTTGTTCTTTTTGCTATCGCTTTTAGCACTTTAATTCAAGCCCAAATTGCACCTGTGGATGATAATGGGTTAGCCATTGGGGGCTATGATGTGGTTGCCTATTTTTCTGGAGCAGCTCAAGTCGGTTCAGCAACTCATGCTGCCGAATATAACGGTGTTACCTACCATTTTACATCTAAGGAAAATTTAGCTGCCTTTGAAACAGCCCCTACAAATTACCTTCCTCAGTTTGATGGCTATTGTGCTTGGGGTGTTGGTGCGAAAGAGACGAAGTTTCCTATCAATCCAGAGACATTTGATATTATTGACGGAAAATTGTATCTGTTTTTTAATGGGCCTTTTGATGGCAAAACCTTCAATACCCTTTTGCCTTGGAATGCGGAGACAACTGAATTACGGGACGCTGCCCATAGAAATTGGGTGAAAGTGAGTCGATCCTAATTTATAAACCATTTAAAAAAGTAGTGCGAATTTAACTGCACTACTTTTTTCAAAAGAAATATCGAACCATGGAAAAGAAATATCCTTTGCCGCCTTTTAATGAAGAAACGGCAAAACAAAAAATCCAGATGGCAGAAGATGCTTGGAATAGCCAAGACCCTGTCAAGGTTTCTAAAGCATATTCTGTGGATACAGAATGGCGTAATCGCAATCAATTTATCAATGGCAGAGAGGAAGTAGTTGAATTCCTAACAGGAAAATGGGATGAGGAATTGGATTATAAACTGAAAAAGGAACTTTGGGCTTTTCAAGACAACCGAATTGCCGTTCGTTTTGAGTATGAATACCGCAATCCACGAGGACAATGGTTTAGGGCCTACGGCAATGAAAATTGGGAATTTGACGAAAATGGTTTAATGAAAAAGAGATATGCCAGTATCAATGATTTAGCCATAGAGGAGTCAGAGCGACGTTTATAATTGACGACTATCAGAATTTAAAAATCAGATAATCATGAGTTCAAAATTTGTTAGTGATATTGCATTCACGACAGCAGTTAAAAAACGACAGGCGGAAATGGGGTCGAGAGAAGCTTATCAAAAAATGGCAGAGAAACAGGATTGGCAAACTAAAATTACCGAACAACTTCGCTATTTTATCAGCCAAAGAGATTCTTTTTATATGGCCTCTTCCAATGCTGAGGGGCAACCATATATTCAGCACAGAGGAGGTCCCAAGGGTTTTTTGAAGGTGCTGGACGATGAACATTTGGCTTTTGCTGATTTTTCTGGAAATCGTCAATATATTTCCATTGGAAATTTTGATGAGAACAATAAGGTCCACCTGTTTTTAGTGGATTATCCAAATCGTAAAAGAATAAAGATTTGGGGAATGGCCAGTATTATCACAGGTGATGAAGATTTAATAAAACTGTTGAAGGACGAGAACTACAAAGTGCCAATTGAAAGAGTCATAAAAATTAAAATAACCGCATGGGATGCGAACTGTCCGCAGCATATTCAACCACGATATACCCTCGAAGAAATCAAACCATATTTGGGCAAAATAGCATTAGATATAAAACAAGCGCAATGATTCATCACGGTCAATACATACTTGTCAGTAAGGGGTCCGATAAATTGGCATTTAAACTGTCAAAATTCACCGACTTAGAACATTTCTCCAATATCCAACGCCTTAACTATTATACCTTAATTTGGATTCAAGAGGGTGGAGGGGAAATAGTAGCGGATTTTAATAATTACAATTATCAGGCGGATCAGTTGTTTTCTTTTACCCCATACCAACCTTTTTTAGTGAAAGAGGAAAAACCTTCCAATGGTTATATCATCCACTTTCACTCTGACTTTTTTTGTATCCACAAGCACCAAGAAGAAGTCGCTTGTAATGGTGTTTTGTTCAATAATATTTACAGCAAGCCATTTGTAGAAGTGGACCAACCAACCGCTGAATCATTTGAAATGATTATTGGAGAAATCAATAAAGGCATTGACCAAAATGCAATGGCGATGAATGAGTTAGTTCTGTCCTACCTGAAATTATTCTTGATACATGCCTCCCGCCTACGAAAGGAAGCGCAATTAAAATTAGGGGCAAATGATCGGGACGAAGCCTTTATTCCACAAAAATTAAAGGATTTAATTGAACTACATTTTAAAAGGTACCACAGCGCAAAAGATTATGCAGGTTTACTACATATGACACCTAAATCTTTGGGTAAAATTGCGAAAAAACATTTCAACAAAAGCCTGACCACCTTGATTTCGGAAAGGATTATTGTTGAAGCAAAAAGAGAACTATATCTAACTTCGAAAACGGCCAAGGAAATCGCTTTCGAGTTGGGCTATGCGGACGAGCATTACTTCAGTCGTTTTTTCAAAAAGAATACGGCAATTTCCCCCGTTGCCTTTCGAAGAATGGTGGGGTTTGCGAAAGGAGAGTCGTAGCGTAAGCTCGGATAGTGAATATTCTGACATGATTTAAGCAAAAAGGTGGGCAGCGAATAAAGCATCTATGCCCAATGCCAGCAAAAACTGGCAAAGTTACAAATGCAAGCCATTGTAGCCATTACAACACAAAATCTTGGAGGAAAAATCAATTCGGTTGTTGTAAAACTAAAAAAAATCTCATGCCAACGAGCTATGTAGACAATTTGTATATATTCACTTTCAATCAATACTTTTTGCAATGAAACCTTTGTTCAGTTTTACTTTAGCAATACTTCTTTTGGCGTCCTGTGCCGTTCAAAAGAAAACCACAACTCTGGTAAGACCCATTTTTGAATTTGGAAGTTCCATGGAAGAAACTAAAGCCCTTTTGGAAGCGCATTCAGATTCTATCATCGTGAAACGAAATCAACGCATACAGGTGCCTACTGCCAAAAAAGAACAATCGCAATTGGATGTGTATGGTTATGAGTATGCCGGAAAGAAACGAATAGTGGAGCTCATTTTTGCTGACAATGTTTTGGACATCGCTTGGATATTGACTGAGGCAGATGAAGAGGCATTTTTCATTCAACATTTCAAGTCAAAATACGGAAAACCTACGCATGTTACAGGAGAAGCCACTTTTTTCATTAATGACCGTGTGGCTGTTAGGAATAACCCCCACGAAGTTCTGTATATCTCCGAAAGGCTGGTAGAGCAATACAAGCAATTTTTAGAGAATCAGTAGAAAGGAAGAATATAAGAAACTTGTTTTTAGCCTTATGGTATTTATAATTTTCTGCTGTGAAAACGATAGTTCATTATTTGTAAGCTTCCCCGAAATTTGGACATTCCCCTCTCTGCTAAAAATGTTGCACGGATGTATCGAAGAAAATGGAAGGTGTGGCTTTCTTGGCAACTTTAGCTTGGCGCTGTAAATTGGAAGGAATGGAAAAATGTGAACTTGGCAGAGAATAAATGTTCGGAGACAAAGAAAAAACGCAAACCACAAACCAACCTAAAATAAAAAAGCCCGAAAGTCGATTCTAAATCATTGACTTTCAGGCTTTTATGTTGGCGGTCCGGACGGGACTGTAACTCTTACTTTGAAATAATTTGTTTTTACTATAAATTATTGATAATCAACACAATTAAAAATATTTATTCTTCATTTTAAAGCAAATAGTTGCAAGAAAAAGCGAAAAATGTTTAACCAATTGTTTAACCAACTCGACGGGATTTTGTAACTTTGGTATCATTACTAACAGTGCAAACCCTCGAAAAATGGCATCCGTAAAAGTTGTCCTCGTCAAAGAAAAAATCAACAAAAAAGGAGAAGCGCCGCTTTTCCTTCGAATCATCAAAGACCGCAAACCCAAGTACCTTGGATTGAGCATCTACCTTGTCCCCGAACAATGGGATGAAGTGAAGCAACGCATCCGAAAATCCCATCCCAACTCCGTCCGCCTCAACAATTTCCTCGCTCAAAAAATCGCCGAAGCCGAAGGCATCGCTTTCAGATTGGAGACCGAAAAGAAAAGCGTTTCCAGCCTGGCCATCAAGGAGAACATCAAAGGCAAGACTTCGCCCAGTTTCCTGAAATACTTCCAGGACTATCTGGAGTTGTTGAAAGACACCAAAAAACTGGGCACGCATGACAAATCCTATTCAGTTTACCTGAAACTCAAAACCTACCTGAAAGGCCGTGACTTGACCTTCGAAGAAGTCAATTACCACTATCTCAAACAGTATGAAAACTACCTCCGGAACAAATTGGGTAACACCACCAACACCGTTTACTCCAACCTCAAGATTTTCCGTAAACTGCTGAACGATGCCGTTAGGGAAGAAATCATCGAACCTTACGCAAATCCATTTCCACGATACAAACTTGCTTGGGAGAAAACAAGCAAAGAGTACCTGACAGATGAGGAAATCCAACAGATTGAGAGCCTTCAGCTACCGGAAGACCAGGTCATCAACCACCATCGCAACATGTACATCTTTGCGGCCTATGCAGGCGGCTTGCGCATTTCAGATGTGCTGCAATTGAAATGGCAAAATTTCAACGGTACGCACGTCACCATCACCACGCAGAAGACCAAAGAGCAGGTTTCTATAAAGCTGCCGAACAAGGCACTGGATTACATCCAAAAATATCAGCGAGCGGATGCCAAGCCCACCGACTACATTTTCCCTTTCCTGAAAAATGACATTGATTATTCCAAAGGCGCCAGTCTCTTCAATGCCATTTCCTCCAACACAGCTTACGCCAACAAGAACCTGAAAATCATCGCTGAAAAAGCAGGCATCGAGAAGCATATCAGCTTCCACACTTCCCGCCACACCTTCGCCACCCGTGCCTTGCGGAAGGGTATGCGCATTGAGTATGTTTCAAAACTGCTGGGGCATACGGCTATCAAAACCACCCAGGTTTACGCCAAAATCGTCAACTCTGAACTGGATAAAGCGATGGACATTTTCAATGACTGAGTAAAAAACGAGAGCTATCAATTGCGCAGGAATCCTTATTTAAGTTTTCAGCCGAAAATTTAAATAAGGATTCCTGTAATTAAATTTATCGTCAAAAAAATAATCATGCGGTGACTACTCACACCTGCCCATTACCATTTTAACGGCTTTCAACCTATATGGTAAGGCCTTTTTTGGCAGTATTGAAAAATAAAACAAATTGTGTTTAATATGCAACAAACTTCAAAAAGAAGCAAAATAATGCAATTATTAAAACAATTTGTTTTTATTTATTTCTTTCCCTTACCTTTGGCTCCACAACACGCTAAGTGAAACATACTCTGTAAAAACTTAAAATCCATGAATGCTGTAATCCTGACCCAAACGCAGTACGAGGACTTGGTCAACCACCTTGAAGACATCAAGCAAAAGCTCAACGACCCACAGAAGACATTTTCGGAGCAGTACCTCGACAACTCCGATTTCATCCGTATGATGAAAATCTCCCCCCGCACCGCCCAAACATGGCGGGACGAAGGCCTCATCTCCTTCTCCCAAATCGGCAAGAAAATTTACTACAAGATTGCCGACATCGAGGCGTTTATCGAAAAGCACCATAAAAAGGCATTCAAAACGGAGAAGCTCTGAGCCAATTGTCATCCTGCAAGGATCTATGCTCACTCAACCGGCACATACATCCATTTTTCACTTTTAAAATTTTCAAATCATGATTATTTCAATCTTTCCATTTGGAGAGCGGGCATCTTATTGCCTGCCCTGCCCAACATCATCCGGCACATCAAGAACGGAACCTACAAAGAAGCTGTTGCAAAAGCACGAGAGTTTTACCGTAAAATTGAAGGAAGACGCTACTGGGAGGCACTCGGATACATTCCCTGCTTTTCCCCCGCTGGTCATTTCAAAGGTTTGTTGCGCCGGGAAGGCCTCGTGAGTTACAGTGGTTGTATTTTGCTCGAAACAGAGAGTATTCCAAACGACCTTCTAACGGAAGTCCGCCAAATTCTCGAATGCAACCCTTATATAATGGCATGTTTTCAGAACGTCCAGGGTGACAGGCTTGAAATCATCGTCCACAATGGCGGCACGATTGAAAATTACCGGCAACAGTTTTACCAACTTTTGGAATACTTTGAACCATTGTTGCCAGTGTCCTTGAACAAAGAGCCTGACTATCCATTCCGGCTTTGCAGCATGTCATTCGACCCACTTGCCTACTACAATCCCGGAGCTTCGAATTTCCCTGCTACGCTTTCTACGCCGCCGCCAAGGCCACCCGTTCGTAAAGAAAGGCTTGTGACGGTCAAGCCAGAATCAAATCGGGCACCTGTCCTAAATCCAGGATTCCCGGAGCTGCCTTCCGTCCGCATTCCCATGTCCACTTTCAACTAACGACCGATGCACAATGTCTCAAGACCGCAAACTGACCCTCTTTTACCACTTCAACAAAGTCGCCGGGCATCGCACCCTCGAACAACTCATTCAGGCGATTCAGGGCAACCACTTCAAGGACCAGGTTGCCCGAATCCGCCATTTAGCTGCTAAAGGCAAGAGCCAGCAGGCCAGCAACCTTAAAAAGCAACTACCAGCATTCACAGTTTCCGGTCATTTCAACCGCGGTCGCACCCTCGAACACTTGGTGGAATATACCCATTTCATCGTCCTCGATTTTGACAAACTCGAACCCACCCAATTAGAGAAGCTGAAATCCGAATCCCGACAAGACCGTTTCTCTATGGCCGGATTCACGTCACCCAGCGGCAACGGTTACAAAATTGCCGTACAGGTGGACAGCGAAGCCGAAAATCATATCGAAGCTTTCCAGCAAGTCCGTTCTTGGTTTCGTGAAAATCACAGTCTTGAAATTGACCGCTCCGGAAAAGACATCACCCGCCTCTGCTTCCTATCCCACGACCCCAAAGCCTGGTTCAACCCCAGCAAAGAAATTTTTCCTGTGCTCACCGCCTTGTCATCTGCCGCAGGTTGTCATTCCCGGAGGGAACCTGCTCACGTCTCGTCGGCTTGTCCTCCTCGCAAAGAACCTACTCAAATCCCGCAGGCGAACGAGCAACCAACAACGCTCAACGAACTACTAAAACTCACCCAATCCCAAACCACTTACACCCCCGGCAACCGCAACAACTTCCTTTACCTGTTCGCCAGCAACGCCAACCGTGCCGGCATTTTCGAAGCCGACACGCTCACCTTCGCCCAAAGCCAATTCACTGACCTCGATGACCGGGAAATCCGCCAAACCATCACCAGCGCCTACAAGAATCACACCGCCGAACATGCCACCGCTGCTTGCCATCCTCGCAGAGGACCTGCAACGTCTCAAACGAACAACAATTCGTCATCCCCGTCAAGGGAACTAACAATGACCACTGCCCTCATCCCTGATTCCTCATCCCTCATTCCTGTATCGACCGACCTCAATGACCTCCTATTAACCACCCCGCTCCTCGACGACCAAATCTTCCTCAACCTCCCTTCCCCACTACTCGAAGGTTGTCAGGCATTCGATGACCCACGGGAACGTGACGTTTTCCTCACCGGCGCCCTCGCTGTCCTTTCCGGTTGCCTGACCGGCATCGAGGGCGTGTACGACCGACGCACCACCTACCCGAACCTCTTCGCCTTCATCATCGCCCCCGCTGCCAGTGGCAAGTCTGCCCTCACCTTTGCCAAGCAATTGGGCGACGCCGTCCACAAATCCCTCCTTCAGGAAAACGAGCTCGCCATCCAGCAGTACCGCCAGGAACTCGCCGACTACAAACTCCTCATGTCCAATTACAAACTGGGCAAGACCCTTCCCCAGGAACCCGAAAAACCACCTTTCAAAGTCCTGTTCATCCCCGCCAACTCCTCCTCCGCCATGGTCATCAAGCACCTGCGGGACGGCGGCGGCACAGGCATTATGTGCGAGACAGAAGCCGACACCCTGGGAAACGTCCTCAAACAGGACTGGGGCGGCTACTCCGACCTGCTCCGCAAAGCTTTTCATTTTGAAAAAATCAGCTACAGCCGCAAAGGCAGCAACGAGTTTTTTGAAATTGACCAGCCCCGGCTCAGCGTGGCCATCAGCGGTACGCCCAACCAGATACTCAAGCTCATCCCCTCGGTCGAGGACGGCCTTTTCAGCCGCTTCCTGTTCTACTGCTACGCCGTTCAACCCAACTGGCGGGACGTTTCGCCTGCCCCGGGCGGCATCAACCTCACGGAACACTTTGCCCAGCTCTCCGAGCGTACTCTTGAAATCACCTGCTTTACCTCCGAAAACCCCGTGCTGTTCCACCTCACCACTGACCAGTGGCAGCGACTCAACGAACACTTCACCCGGCTGCTACAAGAAACCAATGCCTTCTTCGGCACAGAAAGCCTATCGAGCATCAAGCGGCTCGGCGCCATCCTCTTCCGCATCGCCATGACGCTCACCGCCTGCCGCCGCTTTGAGAATGCCGATGGCTCGACCATCGTCACCTGTGACGAAGCCGACTTTCAGGCTGCCTCGCTACTGGTGGAGGCCTATCTGCGACATGCAATGTTTTTATTTGAGAAATTGCCGAGGGAGGCGGTGTCATTCTTCAATACCATGCCGAACAACAAGCGTCTGTTCATCGAAAACCTGCCGACCGAATTTCGCAGGAAAGATGCCGTGGAGATTGGCGAAGGCTACGGCTTGAGCCGTGCGACGGTGGACAGGATGCTGGAAACGCTGACTGGCAGCTATTTCGACTGCGCCCAGCACGGCGTGTATTCCAAGCGGTGAGAAAGTGAGAATTTTGAGAAAGTTGAGAATTTTCTCGGTTTTCTCAAAATTCTCATTTTCTCATCAGCCATTGTCCAAAAACGTCTTATATGTCCAAACCAAGCTTGGGACCAGCTTCTCGGGCGGCCAGCTTTCCCTGTTTCAAGAGGAGAAAAAACCGCTTCGGGAGGCCATCGAGTTTTTTACGAGCGCTGGGGGCTTGACGAGGTGTTGCCGTATTTGACGGTGAGGGAGGCGTTTTGAGGGGTCTAAAACTCAAACTTCACCATTCCCCGGATACTCAGCCCTTTCACCCCAAACAGCACGGGCATGTTGGGGTTGTCGAGATAAGTCAGGCGTTTCATCAAGTCAATGCGGCCGAACTTGAAGATGTTCATCACCCCGATGCTCGCCTCCATGTAAGGTTTGTTGGCGAGGGTGAAGGTCTGTTGCTTTCCCTCATCGTCGAGGATGAACTGGATAAGTTCCGGGTTTTTCTGCGGGCTATTCTTGTCGCTGAGGGTGCCCCAAACACCCTTGAATGTGATAACCTCCCGTAGTTTCAGTTTTCTGAGCAGCGGGATTTTATTGAAAATAAAGCCATTGAAAAAATGCTCGGTTTTCCAACTGACGTATGCATCGTTGGCGAATTCGAGGAAGTTCATCAGGTTGTAGGAGCGCTTTTGGTAGGCGAAGGTCTGGTTGGCACGGGGCAGGTCGAGCAGGAAGTAGGGTATGCCGTTGCCAAAGATTTTGCCTCCCTCCAGTTCTACGTCCGTGATGCCGAAGATGGAGAGGTAGAAGCGCTTGAAGATGTTGAGCGACAGGCGCTGATAGTCGTAATCGCCGCCCAGCAGGCCATCGAAACCGGCGGCGAACCGGAGGGTAAACACAGGGTATTTGTTGAACATAGGGAGACGGAATTGCTTGCCCTGTACAAACTGCTCGTTGGGGGCGAAGCGAAGCATAGCGCTGACCTCGCTGGTCGTGAGGCTGGCAAGTGATGACTGTTCGTTGTTCTCGGGGTTGGTGAAATCGAAGCGGAGGCTGCCGAGGGGCCGCTGTTTTTTGTGCTCATAATTGAATCCGAAGGAAAGCTTGCTCCTTGTCTCAAAAAAATATTCCCCCTTCCACAAGTCATAGAAGAGCATTTTGTCAGAGTCGCCCCGTTTGAAGGAAAGGAAAAAATTGTCTTCCACCACGAAGTCGAGGTTTTGGCCGACAAAACTGGTTTCGTGCTGGTGCGAGAGGCGGAAATAATGCTTTGGGTTCTTTTTGAAATCGTCCTGGAAGGAATACAGGACAGCCCCGGAGTATTTCCACCTATGGTCTTTGAAGCCGTAGGCGGCATAGCCCTCTATTTTTAATTTGGGCAGCAGGTCAATGGTAGTCATGCCGCCAAAGCGCAGGCGAAATCCTTCGACAGGGTTGAAGCTATAAAAGGCACCGACGGGCCCCATCTCCCATTTGCCGAAGTTCTTGTATCCTGCAAGCAACAGCGTGACAATGTCAAGCGTGCGACGGAAGGCGGGCACTCGTTGCAGGGTATCTATCATCTTGTAAACGCCCTCCTCCTCTTTAGAAAGTCTTTCGTGGCGGACTTTTGCCCAAAAAACACTGTCCCGCTGGTAGATGCCTTTGTCTTCGATGATGTTTTCCGTGCCGTTGTACACGGCATCTTCCCTTGCTTGGTTAAAGATGTAATTACGGTACATCACGGTGCGGGTACCGAAGAATCCGGTCGAACCCTTCGATAAGGCGATGTCCGCCACCACTTGGTCTTTCGCAAGAATCCAGGCGCTGTCCTGCTGGCTGAACTCCTGCACCAGTTTGAGGTCTTGGACGAAGTTGAGGTTTATTTTTTCGGAAATGCCAAAGTCAGCCTTGACTACGGCATAGGTAGAGTCATTGAGGATGTACAAGTCACCTTTGAAACCGATGTCCTGCTTATTGACGGGCATGAAGGCCAGGTCAATCACTTCCATGCCATTATACTCGATGGTGTCGATGATGTAAAAACGGTAAAAAGCATTGCTCGCCGGGCTGAGGGGACTGATGAACTGTAAGCCCAGCATAGTGACGTTGTTGTCGTAGATGTCCACGTTTTGGTAGAGGATGTCCGTCAGCGTAGCGAGATTGTCCGAGTCGAAATATTCCTCCACTCCGGTGAGTTGGATACCCCTGCGGTACTCCTTTTTCGATTCGGGGGTTTTGCGGTAAAACACCTGCGAGGCTGTTTCACGGATAAAGATGGGCAGGTAGGGCTTTCCGTTGAGGCTGGAAGTGTCCACATAATCGAAGATAAACTGGAACTTTCGGAGCGACTTTTTTTTCCTGAACTCGTCCGTGATGCCGTTGAGGGCAAATTCTATTTTTTCATACTTCTCGTACTCGTAAAAACGCTGCCCTTCAAGCCGGTTGTCGTCTTTGTGGTCTATCACTTTTTTTATCAATTCCACGGCGGGGTTGTTTTTCCGTTTGTAGCCCCCCCGTTTATCTTTTATGACCACCTCGCCGAGGTTGAGGGCTTCGCTGCTCAGTGCCACGTCAATTTTTTGGCTGACGCCGGGTTTGACGGGAAGCGTAAGCGTCTGATAACCCACGTACGAAACCTGAATCGAGTCCGAAGCCCATCGGCTGTCGAGAGAGTAAGTACCATCGAGGTCGGTCGTGGTACCGATGGTGGTGCCCACGAAGGCCACATTGACGAACGGGAGCTTTTCTTGTGTTTCGGCATCGGTGACTATGCCCTTCACACTGGTCATTTTTTGGGAAAACAACAGGCTGGGGAAGCAGCCAAGCATGAGGAGGACCAAATGCAGAATTCTGTTGTTCAAGTGGCTAATGTTAAGAAATTTTTGAAAGGCAAGGCATGAACTTCCATCAGCCTTGCCAAAATCAATATTTGGTGTTTGCTGACTCATCCAGAACGAATTAAGGTCAAATATTTTCGTAATTTAGGACAAACGTACAGCAATCTTTTTGAAAAATAGTACGGTTGTGCTATTTTTGCGCCGTCATGAGCGATACCAAGCATCAAATAATGGAAACTGCCGTCAGGCTGTTCAATGAAAGCGGCTTCAAAAACATAGCATTGAGCCAGATTGCATCCGAATTGGGCATCAGCAAGGGGAACATCACCTATCATTTTAATAAGAAGGACGACCTGATGCTGGGCATCGTAAGGGCAATGGACGAAGAGCTGGAAGTTGTGATTAGGCGCTCCAAAAGCTTTCCGTCCCTGAACGACATCATCGAACAGACCAACATTTTCTACCATTTCCAACTCAAGTACAAATTCTTTTACCTCGATATTTTGGAAATCCTCAGGGACTATCCGGAGATTGCCGAAGCCCACAAGGAATACTCCTTAAGCTCCATCCAGCACATCCGGGCGAGCTTCGATTACTGTGTCGGAAGGGGGGTTTTCCTGCCAGAACCCTTCCCCGGCGCCTACGATAATTTGGCCCACACAGCCTGGATGAAAGGAGCTTTCTGGCTGGTGCAAATGGAAGTCCTCCAGAAGGATTGCAAGGACATAGAAACGTTCACGAATTCTATGGCCAGCCTGTGGTATCCCTTCCTGACAGAGGAAGGGTGGAAAGAGATTAAGGCCAGCGGCAAAACTGCTTTGGAGAGTACATCATCTGCAAAAGAATAAACGTGAGGGGATACGGAATCACCAATGGGCTGTACAATGAAAGACAAGAACCATATCATAAAGCGTGTACAAGAGCAGTTCTTCCGCTTCGGCATAAAGAGCCTGAGCATGGACGAAATTGCCCATCAGTTGGGGATTTCGAAGAAAACACTTTACGAAATGGTCAGCAACAAGGAAAGCCTGGTCGAATTGGTCATCACAGCCTTTTTTGAGGAACAACGGTCAGCCATTGAAGGAATCTGCCGGCAGGCTACAAGCCCTATCCAGGAACTATTTGACCTGACAAGGCACATTTCAGGAGTGTCGGGAAGATTATCGGAGTCCATGATGCATGACCTGAAAAAATATTTTCCAGAAAACCATCACCGGTTATTGGTGTTTTGTGACGGCTTCCTCTTCGACAAAGTACGGAGCAACATCGAACGGGGAATAGAGGCCGGGGAATACCGGGCATCATTACAGCCGGAGTTTGCAGCTAAATTGTACTTGGCGTCCTTATCCTCCATCTTGAAAAAGGAATATCCCTTTGGCAATTCTCATGATGTATTGGATTTGTTCTTGGACATGCACCTGAAGGGTATGACCAGCACGAAAGGGAGCAAAATATACGAAAAACATCTTGGCAGGAAACCCCTCCCAGGTCAACATCTCACATAAGAATTTGAAATAATGCAGCAATTTAAAATCCGACTGTTGTTCTCTCTTTTCAGTATTTTTTCAATCGGGCTTTTTTCACAGGATGCAGGCAATGCCATGAAACTGAAGGATTGCGTTTCCTACGCGATTGAAAACAACGCAAGAGTGGAAAAAGCCAGACTGGAAGTAGAGAAATCCAAACGCAAGATTAAAGAATACATCAGCACTGCGCTCCCAAGCGTGAATGCCGATATTGACTTTCGTTGGAACATAGAGTTGCCCACCCAACAACTACCGGGTGAAATTATTGGCGCACCCGGGGAACTCGTGCCTGTCCAGTTCGGCACGAACCTGAACACCGGGACAGGCTTGTCCGTTTCGCAGGCCATATTCGACAAACGGTATTCGATAGGGCTGGAAGGTGCGAGGAAGGTGGTGGAACTCAACGGTGTGGCCCATGAAAAGAGCAAGGAAGCCATCGCCTACGAAGTGGGAAAACTTTACTACCAGGCATTGGTGACTAAGAAACAAGGGGATATACTCACAGCCAACCTAAAGCAAATCGAAAAATTGCTCTCCCTAACAGACACCCAGTACCGAAACGGGTTTGCGACCAAAACGGATGTGGACAGGCTGCGGGTCACCAAAACAAACCTCGAAACCCAAATCGAAAACCTACAGCTTCAGTATGGGCAACTGCTCGATGTCATGAAGAACCTGATGTCCATGCCCCTTGAGCAGGAAATCGTTCTTGCCGACACCATCATTAACCAGAAGTATGAACTCCCGTCTGCGGTGGCCTTAAAGCCCGATTTTTCCAACAAAACCGA
>JAWKLX010000043.1:0-77785 GCA_041392505.1 Saprospiraceae bacterium
AAAGGATCGTCGCATCACACACACCTCCACTACAGGTCACCAAGCATACTTCGGAGGCGCCGCTAAAATTACCTACCGTATTGAAAGTAAGGCAGTTAGTATTAATCGTTCCTGTTAATTGATTATTGTTTATAGAACAAAAGGAAGATTGGTCAATGGCTCCCGGCAATTCAATGATAAAGTTGGACAAGCAAGTATCTACGCTATTTTCCCCGGTGGGGATGTTCAAAAATACCGTATCCATTTCAGGTAAAACATTTACAATAAAGAAAGTCGTATCGCAAACTAATGGGAAACTGTTATCGCAAACAACCACGCAAAACTGGTCTTGTCCGGCAAAGCCAAAATTGGGGATATAGGTTATACACGAGTCGCTCGTAATGGGTGCTGCACCGTTGGCTGGAATGCTACAATAACCAATAATATCGATCACCCCGTTTGGCAGCTCCAGTCCATCCAAGCAATACGGATTGGTCGGCGTATTGACGGGCGTGTTTAGTACAACTGTTTCTGTTTCAGGAAAATCAAACATCGCATTGATAATCAGCGTATCGGCGCATCCCGTATTCGAATCAGTAGCGATCAAAATATGCTCTCCGGGGTTGGTCATTTGAATAGTGAACCCCTGAGGCTGAACCGTAAAGTTGGTCATCAAAACAGTAGGAATGCCCGAGGAATTTTGGGTGATTTCCATGTTGCCATATTGAAGATTGGAATTCCCTCCAAATATGAAGCTGCCTTGCGAATCATTTTGCCAAAACCCTGTTGGATCAAGGCTGTTCATCAAATCGGTCAGGCCCTGCGGATCATTGAAAGTGCCACTAAAAGGAGTTCCATTTATTATCCAAGAACTTAGGGTGTATGGCCCAGCCGCCCCTCCTCCAGGTAAAAATCCATACGAATAAGCCACCGTCTGATCTGGGTCGCAGATAAAGGGATTATTGAGTGGAACTCCTTGAAATTCAAGATCATAAGTTGGGATGCTGGACAACGGAATCGGCACACAATAAGGCGTTGGATTTCCTGTAAATGGCACATCAACGGAATCGACAGGGAAAACAGGATCGCAGCCCACAGGCGATTCAATTGTTATTTGGATATAGGTCGTATCGCATTGCAATGGGCTATTATCGAAACAATGTATCGTACAGATCAAATCAGGGGATTGTCCAGAGAATCCATTTGCAGGCTGCACTGTGATGCATTCCCCAGTGATGGAAGTAGCAAAAACAGTAGCAATGTTTCCTTGTCCACAAAAATCAAAACTGGTAAACTGGCCAGGATAGCTGAAAACACTTTGATCGATGCAAACGGTTGTCGTGGGGTTTGGCGGAATGATAAATCCTACTGTGTCTATACAACTTTGTTGATGGGTCACATTAACTGTGGCAAACACAGGACACTGGTTACCCGGAAGCGCTACTACAACGGCATAAGCGCCCGCAAATAACCCTGTAAAAACATTTGAGGATTGAAAGGTGACACCGTTGTTAATACTATAAATAAAATTAGAATTACCCGATGTTTGGATGGTTAGAGACCCATTATTTGCATCACAATCAGTAGGGCTTGTGATAAGGATGTTATCAATGCTTGGTGCGTTTCCAGAGCTTGTCAGTTGTACAGGATTGTTTTGATAGGCAGTCGAACAACTCGTGCCAACTCCCCTGACGACAACTGTATAATTCCCTGCGGGAAGGCCACTAAAAATTGAATTGGGGTTCCAATTTGCCCCCCCATCCAAACTGTACTCTAAAGTACCGCTGCCAGTTGCGGCGATGTTGATGACTCCATTAGGAGCGCTGCAATTTGTTGGATTCGTGAGATTTACACTTTGGATATCTGGATTGGTGGGTTCGACAAGTTGGATAATGTCACCAAGTGTTGGGCAGGTTCCGTTTGAATTGCGGATCGCCACTTGGTAATTTCCTCCCGACAAGTTGTTAAAAATATTGGAAGTTTGGTAAGTCGTTCCGCCATTGATGCTATACTCCAAAGAGCTTTGCCCAAAAGCCAAAATGGTGATATTTCCGTCATTTGATCCACAGTCAGAAGGTTGAATAACCGAAGTCCCAAAAAGGGTTGGATGCAGCGTACTTACTAAATTAACAAAACCACCTGTTTTGGAACAAGTGCCATCATTTTTACGCACTACGATTTCATAAATCCCTTCTGTCAACCCTGTAAAACTGTTGCCTAGTTGGAACGAGTTTCCGCCATCAATACTGTATTCAAAGTTGCCAGTATCATTGCTAACGATTATGGTAATCAGGCCATCTGGAGCAACACAATCACTTGGGCCAAACGGTAAAACCGCCGTAATATCCGGTTCATCAGGTGATCCACTGAGAGTGACCGTGCCTCCCATTATTTCGCAGGAGCCATCAGCATTCCTGATTCTTGTATCATAAATCCCAGACGGAAGTAGCTGGAAGGTATTGGAATTTTGCCAGGACATACCTCCGTCAATACTGAATTGAAGCGGTGATATACCTCCGACGGCGGAGACGATGATAGCACCATTTGGCGTATCACAAAAAGTAGGGTCGGTTTTAATGACACTTAATATATCTGGAGCATTGGGGGCTTGCAAGGTTACAGTTGGGCCTTGGACGACACAAGCTCCACCAACATTTCTAATCACGACTGAATAATTTCCCGAAGGCATAGCCGTAAAAATTCCATTGTTTTGCCAAATCACACCACCGTCGATACTGTATTCCAATGGCCCATTGCCTTGGGCATTCACAGAAATAGTACCATTGGGTAGATTACAATCCGTAGGGTCACCTGATGCAACGGAAACAATTTGCGGAGGCGAAAAAACGGTAACGGTTACCGAATCCACCGTACCGTCATCCCCCATTGCAAAATACGTTGTTGTGGATACAGGCGAAGCAACGGGGTCGGGACAAGCTGTGCAACTTAATCCGGTAGCAGGCGACCAAATATAGGAGTTGGCACCAGTTGCCATTAATTGGGCACTTTCACCAACACAGATATTTTGGTCGACACCTGCATCTACCGTCCACCAATTCCAATGAAATGGATCAACAGAAAAAGAGTTTGCCAATAGAGAAATTGGCATTGCTGAAAAAAGTAGGGCTGACGTCCATAGCGCCAGCATTTTGGGCAAGTAAGTTTTGGGTTGCATAGTTGTCGTTTGCTCAGAAAGCTGATGTTTGTTCATGCAAGGAGGATTATGACAGATTTTGCTCATAGAAAAATCAGCAGGGTTTATAGTGCCGCCTCCCAGTTTTGGTTATAAAATAGTGTTTTGAATGCAAAAAATGTGAGCAGATGTTCTCCGAAACCAGTTATTGAAAATTAAGAAAGGTAGGACACACGCATCGTCACTCCATTACCTTTTGTGTAGAATCCTGATAGAAATGCCGACCAATTAAATAAGACCAAAGAACTTTAGTTCTAATACCGCATCCCTTTGGTACGGGTCGGATATGAGTGAGTAAGCAAGGTTAAAAGGTATTGCGTGTGTGTGGAGGGTAAATTCAAGTTGCAAATATAATTTAATTAGTTTTAAAAAAAAATGAAAGCATGATTAGTTGCCTGTCTTGCTCAACAATATTAATACTGCCGACAAATTGTGGTTAATTAATCAGAATGCAATGTATCGGGGGTTAACATTGAATCTGAAAAAATCGGACTGCCCGATAACTGTTTCAATAGATTACTTTTGCATCCTTTCAAAAATAAGCTTCCATTTTTCAAAGGAGTTTATTTTACCGAACCCTTTTCTAATAAACAATTATGTTGGTCGACACCCATACTCATTTATACCTTTCCCATTTTGCTGATGACATCGGCGAGACAATTAATCGGGCTGAATCCGAAGGAATACATCAATTTTACCTGCCCAATATTGACAGTTCATCTATCGATTCCATGTTGGAATTAGAAAAAAAATACCCTGGAAAATGTATTCCGATGATGGGCCTCCACCCTTGCTCGGTAAAAGCAGATTTCGAAAATGAATTGAGCATTGTTAAGCAATGGTTAGATAATCGTCCATTCTGTGCAGTCGGAGAAATAGGTATTGATCTTTATTGGGACAAGACTTTTTTTGAAGAACAGAAAACAGCATTTATCACCCAAACAGGTTGGGCAAAAGAGTTAGGAATTCCAATTATAATTCATGCCCGTGATTCCCTCGATATTTTGATCGACCTCGTAAAAAAGGAAAAAGATGATCGGCTTTCTGGCATTTTCCATTGTTTTACAGGGACATTGGAACAAGCTCAATCCATTATTGATTTGGGATTTTATTTAGGTATTGGTGGCGTTTTGACTTATAAAAATTCAGGGCTTGATGAAGTTGTCAAAAACATCCCACTAGAATCATTGGTACTAGAAACAGATTCCCCCTATTTAACACCGGTCCCATTTAGAGGGAAAAGGAATGAAAGTGCGTATATCAAATACATTGCGAACAAATTATCTGAGGTGAAAAATTTGGATATAGAAGAAATTGCTGTCGTGACAACTGCGAACGCTGAAAAAATTTTTGGATAAAATTCTTTGACTTACACAACTGTTTACTAAACTTGCCCCATCTTCTACTACTGAGAGAACCTAACAGAGCCCTTTCCGATGCTTAAGCTCAAAGCGAAATAGTGCTTTTAAAAGTATTATTTTTTAGCTCCGTAAAAATTTTTGAATTGTAATATCTTTTTGCAATTTTTGCGGCTACACAAAAAAAGAACGTTCTTAATTTATTGATTTTCAAATTTATCAGGATATAAAAGCATTTTGGTAAAATCTAATTTATTCAAAACTGCATTTAGTCCTTAATATGATAAGTATCCGGAGAGTTGGCCGAGTGGTCGAAGGCGCACGCCTGGAAAGTGTGTATACTCCAAAAGGGTATCGAGGGTTCGAATCCCTCACTCTCCGCCCGGGTTTTTCATCGTTTTAAACAAACATGTTAGAAAACGGAATCATTCTTTTTTTTCACTATATGTCTGTGTAAACAGGCATTCACGAACAACTAATTTTAAACGTAAAATCTTACGACTATGCGCAAATTATTAGCACTTATGCTTGTCTTCGGCTTGGTAGCTATTGCTGGAGATCCACTTATGGCTCAGGACGCTGGAATTTCTCAAATATTGAAGGAAAAATTCGTCCAGGGGGGCTGGCAGTTCATGATGCTTATCCTTATCTGCCTGATTGTTGGGTTGGCTCTTTGCATCGAGCGGATTATCACCCTCAACATTGCTTCCGTCAATACCGAAAAGTTATTGACTTCGATAGATGACAATTTGAAAAATGGTGATGTCAATGGCGCCATGGAAGTATGTCGTTCTACTGCTGGACCAGCAGCAAGCGTGTTGTATGAAGGTCTTCGCAATGTAGGTAACGGACCAGATGCCGTAGAAAAAGCAATTGTGTCTTATGGTAGTGTCCAGATGGGTTTATTGGAAAAAGGCTTGGTTTGGATTTCGCTGGTCATTGCACTTGCCCCAATGCTTGGATTCTGTGGAACAGTAATCGGTATGATCGCAGCTTTTGATAAAATTGAAGCTGTGGGTGATATTTCCCCAACCATCGTAGCAGGTGGTATCAAGGTGGCCCTTTTGACAACTGTATTCGGTTTGATCGTTGCGATGATCATGCAGTTGCTCTACAACTACATTGTTGCAAAAATTGATGGTATCACCAATAAAATGGAAGAAGCTTCTGTTGCTTTGGTTGACATCATGGTGAGCAACAACACTTTCAGTAAATAATCTTAAAAAATAACCTGCTATGAATTATAAATTTTTAGCAAAAAACGGGCTGACCTTGGCCTTCGTCCTTGGTCTTCTCGGAATTGCTGCAACCCTTATCCCTGTATTCGCCGGGTTGGGCCCTTTCAATGAATTAGCCGATACTTTAAGTGATGATATTACCAAATTGTCCATGTCAAAAGAAAGTGACATTTTCAAAGGGGGCATTTATGTAAGTTATGTTTTAGGTATTGTCGCTTTTGGATTGGCCATTGTATTTGGCATAATCGGCACTTTGACAAATTTAAAGTCTTCAAAGGTAGCATTGATTTCTTTTGCGGTTTTAGCTGTGCTTTTCATCATCCTTAATGCTACAGCTAGTACAGACCTCACTCCATCTATGACAGAAATTCTCAACAACCCAGAATATGCAGTGAATGGGGATTTGGGGATTTATAAATTGATAAGTGCTGGAATCAATGGATCAATCATCTTGATGGGAATTGCCTTTGCTGCAATGATATTGATGGAAATCTGGAACTTCTTTAAAAACTCATAACTATGGCAAAAGTTGCTCCCGAAATTAATGCAAGTTCGATGGCGGATATCGCCTTCCTTCTCTTGGTATTCTTTTTAGTCACTACTACAATTGATGTAGAAAGGGGTATCACAGTTCGTCTCCCTGAATGGTCGGAAGAACCACCTGAAGACTTGCAATTAAAACAAAGGAATGTTTTCAATGTATTGGTCAATGCACAAAATCAGTTGTTGGTTGAAAACCAGATAGCTGATGTATCAGACCTTCGTGAATCCACTAAGGAGTTTATAATGAACCCGACCGGGAATCCCGAACTTTCTGAATCACCTAACGCTGCGATCATTTCCTTGAAAAACGATAGAGGTACCAGTTATGAGACCTACATTGAAGTTTATAATGAATTGAAGGCGGCCTATAATGAACTATGGGACGAAGAGGCCATGGCTACGCTCGGCGTTCACTACAGCGATGACCTGCCTAAACCTGAAAAGGACAAGATCAAGGCAAAAATCCCTTTTGTAATTTCCGAGGCTGAACCCACAGCGTTTGGTGAGGAAGCTAATTAAAAATCTTAGGATAAGTTTTTAACTTAACCTTCAATCATAAGAGCTATGTCTAAATTTCAGAAAAAACGCGGGAAAGCGAACCCTACTATCTCAACGGCTTCTCTCCCGGATATCGTTTTCATCCTCCTGTTCTTCTTCATGGTTATTACCAAAATGAGGGAAACAGAATTGAAGGTCTCTGTTCAGGTGCCAAAAGCGACAGAGTTGGAAAAATTGGAGCAGAAGTCATTAGTTCACTATATCTATATTGGAAGGCCACATGCTCGTTTCCAAGAAATATATGGAACAGCTCCAAGGATTCAATTGGATGATAAATTTGCTACTGTAGCTGATCTCCCAATTTTTGTGGAAAACCACAAACAAACTGTCCCTATAAACCTGCGAGGTAGAACCACTTCTTCTTTGAGGGTCGATGGTAAAATTACGATGGGAATTGTGCAAGACGTAAAAACTCAATTGCGCAAAATTGGTCAGCTAAAGCTGAACTATGCTGCAACAAAGAGAGTGGATAAAAAGAAGTAAAACTTCCTAATTCTCTCTTGATAAACAAAAAAGGTCGTCAAGCATTTTGCTTAGCGACCTTTTTTATTAGGTTGATTTATTGACAAAATTTAATCACCTCAACCTGTCCATCGATTTCACCAACTTTTCATCTTTGCCAATTGCTCTTAGAGCCAAAATGCCAAATAATAAAAAGCCGAAAGGGAGGTATGCTCCAATCCCATCATTTACGGCTACTTCATTATTGCCAATGAGGCCATCCTGCCAAAATAGGATTACTGCTAAGGCCAAACCAACAACATTTGCGACAATGGCAATTTGCGCCAATTTCAATTGAGTCGGGCGGTTATTGTATAAGAATATAGCAGCAAGTGCCAATGCCCCTGCAACAGCAAACAGCACCAATAACCCAATATTATCATTTACGTTATAAGCCGCATCTGCAAAAAGCGCAGAAGAATCAACTGAAGAGGTGGTAGTTGCGAATGGTAAAGCCAAGAGGCCAAATCCCGATACCGCAGCCAATAATAAATAAATGCTCTGTATTCGTTGTATCATTTTTTTAATGAGGCGGAGTGCAGCAAGTAAAGTTGTTTGAGCCCTCACTTGGTCGTCCTCCACTCTATTTGATTTACATTTGGGCAAATATAAATCAATGGGGAATGGTCAATAGTGCGTAGCAGATATTATTTTCAAACCAGAATTCAATTTTAATGATCTCCTTAAGCTATTGGGAAAAAGAATCCTTTTTCAAAAACATAGATATTGCCATAATCGGAAGTGGCATCGTGGGTTTGACAACCGCTATTTATTTAAAAAGAGAAAACCCGCTACTCCACGTTGTTATTTTTGAACGTGGCACGTTACCAATAGGTGCCAGCACTCGAAACGCTGGCTTTGCTTGCTTTGGTAGTATGACTGAGTTGCTCGATGACCTGACTTCAAGGACGGAAGAGGAAGTATTTGACTTGGTAAAAGCCCGCTGGGAAGGTTTGAAAAATTTGCGGAATTTGATCGGGGACAAAATTTTATGTTATAAACCTTTCGGAGGGTTTGAAATTTTTAAAAAAGAAGACCAAGAACTGTTTGAAAAATGTGCAGATAAAATGACGCACATCAATAAAATCCTGGCACAGGTCATAGGTAGGCAATCTGTATTTAAAATGGCTGATGAAAAAATTAAGCCTTTTGGTTTTGAAGGGATTAAACACATCATTCACAACAATGCAGAGGGGCAATTAAACACCGGGGAAATGATGCGAGCACTAATCAAAAAAGCGCAAGATCTTTCAATAGATATGTTCTTCGGTATACCGATCCGATCAATAGAAGACCACCAAAATAATGTAATGCTCATTACTGAAAATGGCTGGGAAATAAGGGCAAAAAAAGCCCTCGTTGCGACAAATGGTTTTGCCAAACAATTACTGCCCAACCTACCTTTAGAGCCTGCCCGCAACCAAGTGCTCATCACCGAACCTATTGATAATCTGCCATTTAAAGGGGCATTTCATTATGACCGGGGGTATTTTTATTTTAGAAGTGTAGAGGAAAAAGGGCAGCCAATGCGGCATCGAATCCTGTTAGGCGGAGGGAGAAATTTGGCTCCTAATGTTGAACAAACGGATCAATTTGGCCAGACGGAGCTGATTCAAAACGCTTTGCAAACCTTATTGAAAACGGTGATTTTTCCAAAATCAACAATTAAAATAGATGGCTGGTGGAGCGGAATTTTAGGGGTTGGGGAACGGAAACAGCCCATTGTGAAAATGGTCAGCCCATCGGTAGGAGTGGCAGTGAGATTAGGTGGGATGGGGGTGGCGATTGGCTCACAGATCGGTAATGAGGCGGCTAAGATGATTGCGGGTAGCTAGTATAACTAACATTCTAAAAGTAAAGACCATTGCAATAAATAGCATGCAAAAATGCTTACAAGACTTCTCAAAAACAGTCCGTTTCTACATTTGCAACATTTGGAACATCGCAATATAGAATGGTGCCATGTCCCGAAAAAACGGCCGTACCGTTACCCTCCGTAAAAATTTTGTAATAGATCTCATAATACTCCCCTCCTTTATAAAAATCAAAAAACTCGGAAGGAATAATTTCTTCCGAATAATTGGTCGGTGTCAAATATCGGATTTCCGATAAAACGTTTTTTGCCTTATCGATTATAACCAATTTGATAGTGACGATCAAATCTTCATCCGCAATTACGTTCATATAAAGTGGTGTATTTGCTGATATTGGGTTGGGGAATACACGAATTTTTTCAATATTAACTGTACCTGTATCTGCTCCAGGTAATGGATTTCCAATATCAAGGAGGCTACATTCTTCATCATTCAATACGGAATTACCCCACTGCTCAGACAAATCATCGCAATCACCATACGTACCAACAGGGTTTCCATTGTCATCCATCATTAAGATGCAATTGGAGGACGAGGCAGCGACCTCATCATCCATACAGGAATACTGAGCAAAAAGACAACAAATTAGAAAAAGGCTAAATACTTGTTTCACGTAATTAAATTTTACTTCGTTTTAAGGAAAAACAAGACACTCTGAATTAAAATCTTATTCAAAATTCAGAATGGGGCTATTTGGAATTTTATAATTTCCCTCATTTTAACTGCTTTAATGTTTCATCAATTAATCTCAGACGTTCCAGTCCATCTGCCAATTTCTGACGTTCCTTTTCAACAACCGCAGCCGGCGCACCACTGACGAATCTTTCATTACCTAACTTTTTTTGAACGCTGTTGATGAAACCTTCAAGGTATTTTTTCTCTTCTTCTAATCGCTTGATTTCTGCCTCCACATCAATTTCAATATTCAGTTCTAAAAAATATTTTTCTGTACCAGAAAGGAAAGCCACTGTATTTGCAGGTTCAGAGTCGGTCAAGGTAAGACAGCTTAGGTTGCCCAATTTGATCAGCATCTCTTTAATACCATCTATTTTAAACAATGCAGTGGCCCCCTGGGTATTTTCTACAAATAGATTGAGTGATTCCCTGGGGGAAATACCATTGCTGCTACGGCTCTCCCTGATTTTGGAAATAGCATCTTTTGCCTTTTCCACCTTGGAAATTAAAGACTGATCTACCCTACCCGCCTGTGGAAAATGTTGAATAATACAATCATTTCCTTCTTTTCTATTTCGCAACTGGTGCCATATTTCCTCGGTAACAAAAGGCATAAATGGATGCAAAGCAATCATGAGTTTTTCATAAACCTCAATAGTCGCCTCGTAAGTCTTTCTGTCCAAAGGCTCACTTTTCCCCTCGGAAATAAAAGCAGGCTTGATCATTTCCAAATACCAGGAACAGAAGTCACCCCAGATCAATTGGTACAAGTTCATCAAGGCATCTGACAAGCGATAACTTTCAAAATTTTTCTCAATATCGGCCATGACCATATCCGTCTTGTCCTTGATCCACCGAACGGCCAATTCGTTTATCTTGGGCTGTTCTGTATCGGCAATTTCCCAACCTTTAATCAGCTTCAAGGCGTTCCACATTTTATTGCAGAAATTGCGGCCCTGCTCACAGAGTTTACTTTCGTTCTTGGTTTGCTTTGTCTCTGGGTCAAATGGTGCATCGAAAATAATGTCATTACCAGCTGAAGCACAGGAAAGCATTCCGAAACGAACGCCATCTGCTCCATAATTTTCGATAAGTTTCAAAGCGTCGGGTGAATTTCCCAGCGATTTGGACATTTTCCTGCGCTTGTTATCCCGAACCATTCCAGTGAAATAAACATCGTTGAATGGCTGCTTGCCTTTTAAATCTTTTCCCAACAATTCTTCCGACCACTCGTACCCGGCCATAATCATCCTGGCAACCCAAAAGAAAATGATGTCCCAACCAGTAACCAGCGTATTGGTTGGGTAATAATATTTCAATTCATCTTGTTTTTCAAAACCATCGAAAACAGAAATCGGCCAGAGCCAAGAGGAAAACCAAGTGTCAACCACATCCTCGTCTCGCTCCAAATCATTGATCGTCAAGCTATTGTTACCAGTTTCCTTTTTTGCATCGGCTAAAGCTTCTTCTATAGTGGCTCCGACAAACACCAATTCTTCCCCATCCGATTTGAGCCTTCCTCCGTCTGCCGTTTTGATGTACCATGCAGGGATTTGCTGTCCCCACCACAATTGCCGGCTAATACACCAATCCCGAATGTTATCCTCGTTCAGCCACTGGTAGTACATGTTCCACATGTGCTCAGGGTAAAATTTCACATCACCAGACTTAACTGCTTCCAAACCTGTAGCGGCGAATTCACTCATGCTAACATACCACTGCATAGTCAAACGTGGCTCAACTACTGCATCGGTACGTTCCGAGCGTCCAATACTCGTGGTATAATTCTCAACTTCGATTAAGTTCCCACTTTCCTCTAACAGCTTTTTTATCTTTTTACGAGCTACGAAACGGTCCTCGCCAACCAAGATTTGCGCTTTTTCATTGAGCGTTCCATTGGCATTGAGGCTATCGATGACTTCCAACCCGTGCCGCATCCCAATTTCATAATCATTCGGATCGTGAGCAGGTGTGATTTTTAATGCGCCCTGGCCAAATTCCATGTCAACATATTCATCTTGAATAATAGGTATCGGCCTGTTTATCAGTGGTATTAGCGCTTTTTTCCCCACCAAATGTTTAAACCTTGGATCGTCTGGATGAACCGCAATGGCTGTATCCGCCATGATGGTTTCGGGGCGCACCGTAGCTATATTAATATATTCATCCTCCGTTCCTTCAATCTTATAACGAAGGTGATAGAGCGGGATCGTTTCATCGTTGTGGATAACCTCTTCATTAGACAGCGCTGTCAATGCCTCTACGTCCCAATTGGTCATGCGCAACTTGCGATAGATTTTTCCTTTTTTATACAAATCAACAAATACCTGGATAACTGCTTTTGACAAACTCTCCTCCATCGTAAACCGGGTACGCTGCCAATCACAGGAAGCACCCAATTTTTTTAGCTGATCCAGAATGATCCCGCCGTACTCGTCTTTCCAAGCAAAGGCATGTTTCAAAAATTCCTCCCTGGTCAGGTCGCTCTTTTTGATGCCTTGTTCCCTCAGTTTTTTTACAACCTTGGCTTCCGTTGCAATAGAAGCATGGTCGGTTCCCGGCACCCAACAGGCGTTTTTCCCCTTTAACCTCGCATGGCGAATGAGGATGTCTTGAATGGTATTATTGAGCATGTGCCCCATGTGCAAAACACCAGTAACATTGGGAGGTGGAATCACAATGGTAAAGGGCTCCCTGTCGTCGGGCTCTGAATGGAAATAATTTTTACTTTCCCAATGGGCGTACCATTTTGATTCAGTCTCTTTTGGATTGTAGTGAGTTGATAGGGACATTTTTAATAATTAAAATTAAAATGAAAATGAAAAATGAATCGAAAGCATTTCTAATTTCATTTTAACTATTTTCTGTCTTTTACGGGTATGACTAATTTCAAGCCTGACCAGACTAAATCCACGGCGCATACTTTTACGTCTACCAAACCTATTTTCAGGGCGAAATCCCGAATCACATCTTCGGTTATATCAGTCTGCACTTTAGACGCTTTTTTGGGCCACGAAACCCAAATCATCCCGTTTTGCTTTAGCTCTTTTTTTAAATCCGGCAGCCTTTCAAAAAGTTCCTTGGCGTCTTTGCAAAAAAAATGGATCAGGTCTTTTGCCCGCTCTTGCTTATTTTCAAAAACGATCCCTTCCGGACAACCCAAAAGCAGTTCGGAATAATTTTCAGGAGCTCCAAGCAGGCGAGCTTGTACGCCTTCTTTATACCCCAATTTTTTCCATAAAGGTGTTTTTGAATAACCAGCGGTTGGCATGCGCAACTAGTAGGTAAAGTGGTAAACATTGGCATCGCCCATTGCCTTTGCTTTAACTATGAAAACATGATCGTATTCATTTTCCGGCATGACATACTTACCTGGGCCAGCCAATTGGTCGAGCATATTGGTCATCATTTTTGGGTTACCAATCACCATGACCGTTTTCCCTTTCCAACTGCCCAAAAGGATTTTGGACAATTGATCCGTGCCATCGTCTTTAACTATCCCAAGGCTGCAATAATTACTGCGACTGGTCATATTCCCAGTCTGCATACCGGGGTTACCCTCCGTGTAAATTTGTTCAATACCACTCAGCACAAAAACTTTTGCCAAGAGGTCAGCACGCATCTGTCCAGCCGGGGAAAGCGATGGGCGGGTAGGCAAAGTTTCAGCAGGACGAAGCAAGATCACTGTCACTACATTTGAATCAGGTTCAAATTTCTTGGCGGCTTGACCTTCGATGGTCATGATGTTGTCGCGGTAGCCCAACAGTTTCCCATCAGGCGTTGATGTGGCCGAATGAGACAAATCCTCTGGCCCTCTCAAACTGGATTGCTGTTCTCCAGATGGCTCGTTTTTGCAAGCCAACAAGTTGATAACCAACAAAAAACAAAAAGTATTTTTGAAAAACTTACTCATACAATGATTTTTGAATTATTATAAAAGCCGGGGTTTAAACCTGTTGGGTTCATGCCTCAACTTTTTCTTTCTCAAATTTTACTTCCACCTGATTACGTAGAATATCCTCCATCGTTTCACGCTGACGGATTAGATGCACCTTATTTTCGTGCACCAACACTTCAGCTGGACGGAACCGGGAGTTGTAATTGGAAGCCATGGAAAAAGCATACGCACCAGCATTGAACATACAGAGGACATCCCCCTCGTGGGCTTCTGCAATTTTCCTATTGTTACCAAACGTATCCGTCTCGCAGATATACCCAACTACGCTGTATATCCGTGGCTTACCATTGGGGTTGGAAATATTTTCGATGCGATGGTAGGAGTTGTAAAACATAGGGCGGATCAAGTGGTTAAGCCCTGAATCTACACCCAAGAATACCGTAGAAGGGGTTGGTTTTACCACATTCACTTTCACAAAAAAGTAGCCCGCCTGGCTGACCAAAAACTTACCCGGTTCGAAAATGAGGGAAACCTCTTTTCCGTAATCTTTAGTAAATTGATTGAATCGCTCAGAGATGCGCATTCCCACTTCTTCAATATCTGTTTCAATATCGTCATGTTTATAAGGGACTTTAAATCCGCTTCCAAAATCAACGTATTCTAAATCGGGAAAATGAACGGCTGTGTTCATTAAAATATCGGCGGCTAATAAAAAGGAATTGGCATCCAAAATATCCGACCCCGTGTGCATGTGCAACCCCTCGATCTTGATGTCGGTCGCCTCAACCACTTTCAGAATATGCGGCAATTGGTGGATAGAAATACCAAATTTAGAATCAATATGACCAGTCGAAATTTTAGAATTGCCACCCGCCATGATGTGCGGGTTGATCCGGATGCCTACTGGCTGGTCGGGGAACTCGTGCCCCAACTGCTCCAACATAGAGATATTGTCAATATTGATGCGTACCCCTAATTTTATCGCAGCCGCCACTTCATCCAGCGCTACGCAATTGGGAGTGTACATAATCCTATCAGCTTGAAAACCAGCCTTTAACCCCAACTGAACCTCTTGAATGGAAACGGCATCCAAACCTGCTCCCAATCTCTGCAATAGCCGCAAAATATTGATATTCGTATTTGCTTTGCAGGCATAATTGATGCGGAGATCGGCCACATCAAAAGCAGAGGACATCCGTTTATACTGGCGCTCAATAATGGCAGCATCATACACATAAAGTGGTGAGCCATATTGTTCGATAAGTTCGAGCGGGTCGATGCCGCCAGTGAGCTGATAACGGTTGTCTGTGATTTTCATCTAAAAATAAATTTAATGATTAAGCTGTGATTTCAATGCGATTTCCTTCAGGATCGAGGACGACACTTTCGTAGTAGCCATCCCCTGTCCATCTCGGTTCACCGAGAATTTCAAACCCGTCAGACCTCAGTCGTTCCGTCATTTCATCCACCTTTTTTTCATTGCCAATTGAAATGGCAAAATGGATCAGACCGATATGTTGGAGAGCGACATTATTTTGGTCGTCTGGAATTTCTGGCCTATGCATGATCTCCAACCGAGGCCCAGTGCCAAAACTCAAAAAATAAGAGCTGAAGTTCTTCGTCGGGTTCACGTAAATATCGTTTGCCGTAGCCCCAAAATATTTTTCATAGAACAACTGCATTTTTTCTAAGTCCTTCACCCAAATAGCGATATGCTCAATTTGTATCATGCCAAAGTTCAATTTTGGATAAAGGGCGCAAAGATAGAACGTCTTAATAATTTATGTAATAAAATTATGAATCCCTGATCGGCACTTTGAGTTTCAAAACCGCTTTCATTCCAAATGTCATTTTACCAAATTTATGGAAATGTTGGAACCGATCTAATCAAAATTGCCTTTCAGGTTTGCCCGGTAATGTTGATTTCAAATATCTTGGAGCAATACAACAAGCAATCATTTGAAAACTGTTTATCCAAACGCTATTTGCTAACTTTGCATTTTTTTTGAGAAAAAGCATTTTCAAAAGAGAAAAATTGATTCGAGTAATCTTCCTTTTTTGTCCAAATGCTCATCTTTTTATTTCATTATGGTTAAAATAGCCAACATAGAATTAGGGGAATTCCCGCTGCTGCTGGCCCCCATGGAGGATGTGAGCGACCCGCCTTTCCGGGCTTTGTGCAAGGAACAGGGGTGCGACATGATGTACACCGAGTTCATTAGCGTGGAAGGCTTGATTCGGGATGCCACGAAAAGTGTCCAAAAATTGGACATCTACGACGAAGAGCGGCCCATCGGCATCCAGATTTTTGGTTCAGAATTGGACTCCATGATGCGGGCTGCCGAAATTGTGGAAGAAGCCAAACCAGAAGTTTTGGATATCAATTATGGTTGCCCGGTAAAGAAAGTTACTGACAAACTATGTGGAGCTGGAATTCTGCAAGACATCCCCAAAATGGTGAGCCTCACCAAAGCGGTGGTTGATTCGACCAAACTCCCCGTCACCGTTAAAACCCGCCTTGGCTGGGATGACAATACCAAATACATTGAGGAAGTAGCGGAAAGGCTGCAAGATGTCGGCATCAAAGCGTTGAGCATTCATGGCCGAACCCGCAAGCAGATGTACAAAGGCGAGGCCGATTGGACACTGATCGCCAAGGTGAAAAATAACCCCCGCATCCAAATCCCCATATTTGGCAATGGCGATATTGATACCCCGCAAAAAGCGGAGGAATACCGCAACCGTTATGGGGTTGATGGTATCATGATCGGCAGGGCCAGCATCGGTTATCCTTGGATTTTTCGAGAAATCAAACATTACTTCGCAACCGGGGAAATGATGGCCCCTCCAACTACTTCCGAACGGGTTGGCGCTGCCCGTCAGCACTTGCGGCATTCCATTGATTGGAAAGGCCAAGTCTTGGGTATTTTGGAAATGCGCAGGCATTACACGAATTATTTCCGTGGATTTCCCCATATCAAAAAATATAGGTCGGAGTTGGTGACTAACGATGACCCGGCCATACTTTTCGATATTTTAGATCAAATAGAAGAAGTTTATGGAGAATTTGAAATGGTTTGATCCATTCTGCATTCACCATTCACCGTTTACCATTAATTAGATTTGGTTTTCAACATACAACCGCACGAAAAAGAAATTTTTGACATCGTCGCTGAGGCAGCACGAAAGATTGATGTACCTGCTTATGTGGTGGGTGGTTACGTGCGCGACCGATTGCTGGCCCGCCCGACCAAAGACATCGACATCGTTTGTGTGGGGGATGGGATAAAATTGGCGCATGCAGTCGCCTCCATGATGACCCCCAGACCGCGAGTGACCGTGTACAGCCGATTTGGCACGGCCATGCTGAAACACGATGACATAGAATTGGAATTTGTCGGCGCCCGAAAGGAAAGCTACCGGGCTGACAGCCGCAAACCCGACGTTGAATTAGGGACACTGGAGGATGATCAGCTCCGCCGGGACTTTACCATCAATGCGTTGGCGGTGAGTTTGAACGAGCCCGATTTTGGGACTATCGTCGATCCTTTTGATGGCATGGAGCATCTGGAAATGAAAATGATCAAAACCCCAACCGACCCTGGCCGTACTTTCTCCGACGACCCGCTCCGAATGATGAGGGCAGTGCGCTTTTCCACGCAACTGGATTTTAGGATAGAAGAAAAAACTTTGGAGGGAATTGCCAAATACCGCAACCGCATCCACATTGTTTCCAAAGAACGCATTGCTACTGAACTCAACAAAATCATCCTTGCCGATCAGCCTTCGAGGGGCTTTAAGTTATTATTTAAAACGGGTCTCTTGCACATTATCCTGCCAGAAATGGTAGCGTTATTTGGGGTTCAGTTTAAAAACGGGATCGGCCACAAAGACAATTTTTACCATACGTTGGAGGTGCTGGACAACCTGAGCGCCAACACTAATGATTTGTGGCTACGTTGGGCGGCGATCATGCACGACATTGCCAAACCGCCCACCAAGCGCTTCCACCCTCAAGATGGCTGGACTTTCCATGGGCACGAAACCCTTGGTGCTGCAATGGTGCCCCGCATTTTTAAGCGGTTAAAGCTGCCCTTGGATCATAAAATGAAATTCGTCCAAAAAATGGTGCAGTTGCATCTACGCCCCATCGCCCTGACGAAAGAAGAAATAACCGACAGCGCCGTTCGCCGCCTATTGTTCGATGCGGGCGACGATATTGATTCGTTGATGTTGTTGGCGCAAGCGGACATTACTTCCAAAAACGAAAAGAAGGTCAAACGGTATTTGAGAAATTACGAAACGCTCAAAGTCCGCCTCGCCGAAGTGGAAGAAACGGACCGCCTCCGCAACTGGCAACCACCCGTCAACGGCACCGACATCATGGAGACTTTTGGCATCCACCCTTCCAGAAATGTGGGCATTATCAAAAATGCCCTGCGGGAAGCGATCTTGGATGGAGAGGTGAAAAATACGTTTGAAGAGGGGTATCGGTTTGTGCTGGAAAAAGGGGAAGAGTTGGGGCTGGAAGTGGTAAATAAATTGAGCGAAAGCATAAAAGAGGAACAAGAAGTAAGTAAAACATGAAAACAAAGTCACTCAAACCAGACAAAATAAATGTCATCACCCTCGGCTGCTCCAAGAATTTGGTGGACAGCGAAAACCTCATCACCCAGCTCCGGGCCAATGACTACGAAGTGGCGCACGACAGCAACGAGGAGGACGCCAATATTGTGATTGTCAATACTTGCGGGTTTATTGATTTGGCGAAGCAGGAGAGCATTGATACCATTTTGCAATATGCAGATGTGAAATCGGATGGCGGCATTGACAAATTGTATGTAACGGGTTGTCTTTCACACCGCTACAAGGAAGATTTGGCTCTGGAAATACCAGAAGTAGATGCCTGGTTTGGGACGATGGAATTGCCGGGCTTGCTTTCCCGGCTGAATGCTGATTACCAGCACGACCTGATCGGGGAACGGATCATCATGACGCCGCCGCATTACGCCTACTTGAAAATTTCCGAAGGTTGCAACCGCACCTGTTCCTTTTGTGCTATCCCTTTGATGCGGGGCAAGCACGTTTCCCGCTCTATTGAATCGTTGGTAAATGAAGCCAAAAGTTTGGCGAAAAGAGGTGTCAAAGAACTGATGCTTATCGCGCAGGAACTGACTTATTACGGCCTCGATATTTACAAAAAAAGGTCTTTGCCTGAATTGTTAGAAGCTTTGGCCGACGTGGACGGAATTGAGTGGATCCGCCTGCATTATGCTTATCCGAGCAAGTTCCCAACGGAGATTTTTGAGGTGATTGCGGCCCAACCAAAAGTTTGCAATTACCTCGATATGCCACTGCAACATGCCGCCAACGGCGTTTTGCAACGTATGCGCCGCCAAATCACCCGGGAGGAAACGGAGGCTTTGGTAAAATTGGCCAAGGAAAAAGTTCCCGGCATCGCCATCCGAACTACCATGCTCGTTGGTTTTCCGGGAGAGACAGAGGAAGAATTTCAGGAGCTATGCGATTTTGTCGAACGCATGGAATTTGAACGGCTCGGCGTTTTCCAATATTCACACGAAGAAAATACCAGTGCCTACGAATTGCCAGACGACGTACCTGCCGAAGTAAAAGCCGACCGTGCCAACCGGCTCATGGAAATACAACAGGCTATTTCTTTTAAGAAAAACCAAGAAAAAGTCAACCAAACACTGAAAGTGCTGTTCGACCGGAAAGAAGGCGGTTACTTTGTTGGCCGCACGGAGTTTGACTCTCCTGAAGTGGACAATGAAGTGTTGGTAGATGCGGAGAATCAATATGTGAGAATTGGTGATTTTGCCAATGTAAAAATCACCGATGCGGAAGATTATGATCTTATCGGAGAAGTTGTGATTTAATCAAACGACTTCTTTCATCTCAAAATAGCAGTCATGAGCCAATCAACATTTCTTGATAAAATTAAAAGTCCTTTTTTACAGGCAATCTTAGTTTTTTCCCTCGTTTTAGTTTTAAATGTTATTGTCATGTTTTTCTCCTCAGCGGGCGTTGAGGTGGAACAACGACTACCTTGGACTTTGGCTGGGACGTTCATTTTATTTTTTGCAATTTTCAATTCCCTCATCAGCTTGATGACGGACAACATGGACCGCTATTGGACAAGGAGCATCTTGAGCTATGTTGCATTGGCTGGCGCAGTGGCCTTATTGGCTTGGGGGTTTTCCTCGCTCACAATCAATGAGGCAGGCTCTTATAAATGGATTTATATCGTTTTGACATTCGGTTATTTACTGTTTCTTTCAATGATCGGTTTTATGAGGAAAATCGTGGAATTTGCTCAGCGAGAGGAATGGAACCAGCCGAGGATCAGGCAAAAAAAGAGAAGGTAAAAATGACGGTTAGTTGTTGATTGCTAATTATTTAGGCAGCTCAATCCGATATTATTCCCCTGCTCAATCTACTCGTTTTACGCCCCTTATTTAGATTCTACCAACAACAAACCACCAACAATTAACAACCAACTGCCAAAAATCCCTACCTTCGGCAAAAAATTTCAGCATGCTTAAATTGTCGAAATTACTCTTTTTATTCTTGCTCGTTTCTTTCCTGTCCTGCGAAGATGGAACAACCAATCAAAATGGCTCCACCAGCAATCCTACCGGTACAGATAATCCCCCAAACGACAGTGGGGAAACGAATCCCACAGATGTGGCGTCACCGCCAACCAAACCTGATTGCCAAATAGCGGGATCAGTTTTGGAAGAAAACCTGTTTTGGGCAAAAAATGAGAACTTGCTTGTGGCTATCGTCGCCGGAGAGGAAACTGCCGACCCTGAGCTTGGCGAAAGCCATCGGATATTGGAAGTTTATGATGAAAATTGCGACCAGATTTTCAAGAACGTGCTGCCCGTCAATTTCAGCCCGGATTTTCCATATTACTTGTCTGATATTACTTACAACAATGTGAGCCAAGTATTGGCCATCCGCGGGTTTGACAAAATTTACATTTTTGATTTGGTCAAAAAACAATTATCCAAGCCAATGGAACCCAGTTTCTTAAATGAAAGGTTTGCAGAGGATGCCCAATCGGGGATGATCCAACGCATTGAAATTTGGGAAGATTATATGGTCGGCTATGCCTTGGGCGAAGGTGCTTTTGTTTTCGATTTAAGTAACCCGATGGATGCCAAACCCGTCCTTCCGACGGCGGAATTGACTATTGAAGTTGGGAGCGACTATCATTCCTTATTTTTCCTAAAATCGAAAGGAGACACCCATCAAGCCATCCTACCAAGCTATGATCAGAATACTGGGAATTTTAAAGTTGATCCGTTGTTTGAAAAGCCGTTAAATATCGAAACGAACCTTAACCGCAGTTTCAGAAATAACCAGTACTTGGTGTTGAAGGAACTCCTCGGTGGCAACGAAAGCAGGCCCATTGGCGTTGATATGAAAGCGATGAAGAAATATGAAATCCCAGCAGATGTGGCCAACAAAAAAGACACGGAGATCATTGCTTGGATGAAAAAACAATAAAATTAAAGAACACAGTTGTTGGTGGTTGCCTTTCACTTTTGCTGTCAGTTTGCAGTTATCTAAAAATGAAAAACCAACAATCGACAACCTACCTGTAACAACCCTCCCATCCTTCCATCTTTTATCCAAAAGAAGTAGCCTTTGATAGAATTATTTCACCCGGCGGTGCAGGGCTTCTCTATTATTGTTTCACAATTTAAAAATTACTGGATCATGAAAAATTCCAACTCGAATTTTAAGCAAGTATTTAAATGGACAGCCTTCCTTTTATGCGTGGGGCTGCTCTCCGTTTCAACCTCTGCACAATCAAAATGGTCGCTCCAAAAATGCATACAGCACGCCAAAGACAATAGCCTTTCTCTCAAACAAGCGGAATATGGTATTCAATTGGCGGCACTGACTGCCAAACAAAACAAATTGAACCGGTTGCCAACCGTTAATGGCTCCAGTTCGGCAGGGTTTCAATTTGGTTTGAACGTCGATCCCACTACCAATACTTTGCGAAACCAGCGCATTGGATTCAATAGTTTTGGTATCAACGGAAGCCTTCCACTGTACAATGGCGGCCAAATCAACAACTCTATCAAACAAAGTGAATATGATTTGAGCGCAGCCAAATCCGATGCGGAATTTACTTTCAACAACTTGGCATTAAACATTGCCAATGCTTATTTGCAAATTCTTATGGCAGAGGAGCAGTTGGACAATGCGGAAAAGAGAAAGGCGCTTTCTGAAGAGCAATTGGCCCAAACAGATAAGTTAATCCAAGCGGGTACTTTACCAGAAAATGACCGCTTGGAAGTATTGGCGCAAATTGCGAGGGACGAACAAACCATCGTTACGTCGCAAAATCTGATTGACATCAATTATTTGAACTTAAAAGAATTCATGCAGCTGGACCCTAACACCGAAATGGAAATTGAAAAACCAGCAATTGACTCACCTGTTGAACCCAATGCTAATAGTTTCAAAATGGTGTATAACACTGCAGTCAACAACCAGCCACAAGTAAAAAGGGACGAGATGAACTTGAAAAGTGCCGAGATAGCTGTTGATCTGGCAAGGAGTCAAATGCTGCCTTCGCTGTTTTTGTTTGGGGGGATGGATACTCGTTGGTCTAGTGCTGCGAAAATTGTGGATCAAATCACTGAATTTAGAAATACCCAAACTTTTTATTTTGGGGATGACCCAATCGTAGTTGGCTATGATGATGTAGACTTCACCTTGAAGAACCAACCTTATTTTGATCAATTGAAGGAAAATTTTGGCCAAAATGTAGGTGTTCAACTGCGCGTCCCTATTTACAATAATAACCAAAATGCCATCGGCGTAGAACGTGCCAAGATCGGCATTCTCAATTCCAAATTGCAATCTGACCTGACCAAGCAACAGTTAAAAGTGGACGTACAAAACGCCATCGCCAGCGCACGGGCTGCGCAACTGTCTTACCAAGCTGCTCAAAAGACAGTAGATGCAACGAGCGCCGCCTACCAAAATGCAGAAAAACAATATGAGCTGGGAGCGATCAATACTTTTCAGTTTACAACTGCACGGAACACAAAAGATATGGCGGAAATTGATCTCGTCGTCGCTAAATACGATTACATTTTCAGGACAAAAATCATCGATTTCTATTTAGGAAAAGAAATTAAGATAGATTAAATAGCTGGTTGGTTGGATGACTTTTACTAAATCTTCCAACCAACTAACCATCCAATTTTTTATCCATTATGGCAAAGAAAAAAAACAACACCTGGGTTTACGCATTGATTGGCCTATTGGTCGTATTGATAGCTGTAGCTGTCTATAAAGGCAAAAACCGGGAAAAAGGGGAAAAAGTACAGACAGAATTGGCCGAACTGCGGACCATCACGGAAACGGTTGAAGCCAGCGGTAAGGTTTTTCCTAAGACAGAAGTTAAGATCAGTTCCGATGTTTCTGGCGAAATAGTAGAACTGTATGTGAACGAAGGAGACAGTGTCAAGATTGGCCAAGTCTTAGCCCGGGTCGACCCGGAGGCCTATAACTCTCAAGTTGAAAGGGCCGCAGCAGGAGTAAATGGAGCGAAAGCTTCATTGGCTAACTCATATGCTCAAATTGAAACTTTCATTGCGCAAAAGGAGCAAATCGAAGCACAACTGACGAACGCCAAAGACGTTCATCAGCGCAATGAAAAATTGTTTAAAGAAGGCGTCATTTCAGAACAAGATTTTGAATCATCTCGCTCCAACTTGTTGGCCTTAGAAGCCAACCTGCGGGCAGCGGAAGCCAACATCCGGTCGGCCAGAGAGAGTGCAAAAGGGGCGGAATTTCAGATCAAAAGTGCAGAAGCATCTTTGAGAGAAATCAGTACCAGTTTGAAGCGGACGACTATTTATGCAACCATGAATGGGATTGTTTCAAAACTGAACGTGGAGAAAGGGGAAAGAGTAGTCGGAACGGCCATGATGACTGGAACGGAAATCATGCGAATTGCCGATTTGAATGAAATGGAAGTACAGGTAGAGGTGACCGAAAACGATTTGCCGAGGATTGCGCTCGGTCAAAAAGTTGATATTGAAATCGATGCCTACATTGATAGAAAATTTAAAGGGGCAATTGTTGAAATAGCCCATACAGCTAACAACCTGGTTGGTAATACTGGAACGACCGTGGTTTTGACCAGTGATCAAGTCACCAATTTTGTGGTAACGATCGACATCGATCCGAGCTCCTACCAAGACTTGGTAAAACCAACCAAACCTTATCCTTTCCGCCCCGGCATGTCCGCCTCAGTTTCTATTTTCACGAACACGGTGGAAAGTGTAGTGAGTGTACCTATTCAGGCTGTGAGTGCCCGTGATCGGGCAGATTTAGAGAAAGATAAAGAGGATGGCGAAGCCAAAAAGGTCAGTCAAAACAGCAAGGATGATGAACTCGTGGAAATTGCCTTTGTGATAGTTGACGGCAATAAAGTAGAAATCAGGGAGGTCAAAACAGGTATCCAAGACGACGATTACATCCAAATAATTTCTGGGATCAAAGATGGCGAGGAGGTTGTTTCTGGCCCCTATTCTGCCGTTTCCAGAAAGCTCGAAGATGGTGACGAAATAATTATTGACAATGAAAAGAAAAACACAGATGAAGACGAAGACAAGGATTAGAATGGAAGGCTTGATCGTTGCCAGCATATGAAACTCAATACTGTGTAATTTAAGTATGTTTAAAAAATGCGGAGCAGGAAAAGTCGCTCTTTTGGCAACCACCGGACAGCGTGCCCCGAACTTGCTTCGGGGTGCTCCTCAAGGGATTTTAAGGGGCGGCGTCGTCCCGATGCATCGGCACGACGCCGCCTGCGATCCCGTTGGGCCGAGCAGTCTCATGCCTCAAGGCAAGGTGAATCGTCCGGCCCACTTGCAGGGGAAAAATTAAAGCAAATTTAAATTACACGGTACTCAACAAGTTTGGTTTTAATTTTCGATAAAAAAATGCAGCAAGTTTTTCCTTGCTGCATTTTTATTTTTGAAAACTGAAAAACTCAATTACTCCCAAAAGCAAATGACTTTCCGACCATAATTAATGGTAAATTTTCCTGATTCAAAAAATGGGAAACCGAGCAGCCCATCAACGTTATTTTCAGCTAAATTTTTTAAAGTAGAAATATCGGAAAATACGTACCTCATATTCCAATAATTCGTCCCAGCAATCGTCGTTTCCAAAACATCTGCGGCGAATATTGAATTAGCTCCAGCGCTTAATCCAACGACGGAAGCGTTCATAATTGGCGCCAATAGTTCAGGAGCAATTTCATCTTTCCTATTTATATCTAAAAGGTTAGTCCCCGCTCCGGTATCCAAGCCCAGCCGTAATTGTACGTCACCGATATTTGCCTCTATGACAGGAATATGGCCTTCTAAAACAAAAGGCAGTTCTGCCTTTAAATTCCAGTTTTCGATTCGGGTGGCGTAATGCTGAGGGACAAGGGTTACGATTTTATTTTCAAAATCGAGCATCAGGTCAAAGTCGCCAAAAAAATCATAGCCGATCAGCCCCCTGATAGGTTTTTCAGTGACATATTCCAAGTGGCTAATGTCAAGGCTCAATGCATTCATATTGAATTTATGAACGCCGGCCCAAGTGAAGGTTTCGATTTTCCTCCATTCGCCTGAAAGTCCACCTTGTAGTGTATTTGCTTGCAAATCAGAGCCTTCCGTTGACTTCTCATTTAAAATCATCATTGGTGAGCCTGTATCAAGAATGAAATTAGAAACCACCCCATCCATTTCTGCTTCCACTAAAATAATCCCTCGGACCAAATCAAATTTGGTACTATATGGTTCGACTGTACCGCTTTTCGATACAGGAGTAAAGGCATTAATGGGGCTCACTAAAACCAAAAAACAGACCGTTCCCAAGATGGTGGATTGAATATATTCTTTGCACAAAACTTTCATAGCATTTGTTTTTATTAAATTTAACAGAGAGGGGACATTGCCCTTTTCAAAAACTGAAAAGGTTATTTATGAACTGGTATTAGTTGGGAAGTTTACCGTATTGCGGCAAAATCAGGGATAACTCAGAGGTTGTGTGAAGGAATTTGAACTTTCAATTGTCCACTTGGAGAATATAAGCTGTGTGGACATTAATTATTTTTTAAAACGTTATGAAAGATAGAAAATTTTATGCCAGCTTAAACCCGTGACGTTTAATTGGAGATTATATCTGAGCTGCACCCCAAATTGAATTTCTTTTTATCTTAGCCGATGGTTTAAATTATTTATAAATGCGTACTACCAAATGCAAGCAAATACTATAGAGGAAGTAATCGTTTTGCTTGAAACTATTGTTTCGGAAGCGCTTGAAAAAAATGACCGGACGGGCATTTTTGCCCAACTATACCTCGGTTTTACCCGCCAAGTAAAAGAAGGTATCGAAAATGGAATTTTTGAAAATGGGGATCGAATGAAAACCTTAGATGTTATTTTTGCTTCCCGGTATTTAACTGCTCTGCAAAATTACAAATCTGGAAATGGGGAAGTAACCCAAGCTTGGTTGACAGCTTTTGAGGCAGCTAAAAATGACAAATTATTGGTCATTCAACACCTTTTTATGGGCATGAATGCACACATAAATCTTGACTTGGGAATAGCTGCTTTTAAAACGGGACTACCGAGCGAACTTCCGTTACTAAAAAATGATTTTGACCTGATAAATACTTTATTGGTTCAGAACATTGAATCAATGCAGGAAAACTTGAACAAACTTTCCCCATTATTATTTCTCCTTGATTGGGTTGGAAAAAAAAGTGATGAACATTTGATGGCATTTTCATTGAGGAAAGCAAGGGCACATGCATGGAGCGTTGCGACGAGGTTGACAAAAATATCTAACAAAAAAGAAGAAGAATCACAAGTTGAAGAGTTGGACAATTATGTTGCGTTGCTCAATAAATTCATCACTGATCCGGGCATCATTGGCGGCATACTGATTAAAGTGATCAAATGGTTTGAAGAAAAGAATACGGCGAATATTATCAATGGAATTCAGTAATGAAAAATTTTGCTTCTACCCTATCTGAATTTACCACCTAATTTTTTGCAGGTCTACATATTCGTTTACCAACTCAACAGCCCGCCTGGCTTTGCCCAACGTTTGCACATTAATTTTTACTTCCATGTGGCTAATTTTCACCGCCGTTCCATAAGTATCAAGGGCAGTAGTAATCACAGGGATTCCATATTTATCAATAAATTCTTGATGTTCAAATTCACCAAGGTCAACTTGGTTCTTTCCATCGCCGGTCAAAATCACACCAGCTAAAGGGATATTTTCATATTTTTTTTCGGCGCAAATCCTGCGCACAGTTCCCAAAGATACATTCAACCTATTTTGACTGACCACCAACAAGACGCCTCTTTGTTCGTCAAAATCATGCGCACCAAGCAAGGAGGCCGCAACCACATTTTCAACAATATTGTTCAAACCTTTTGGATTGAAAAGGATTTTCCCTCCAATAGAATGGCGAATGGCATCAAGCAAAGGATAAAGCAAGGTTTTATCATAGGGCATTACACCCAACAATGGAATATCCCATTCTTTTAACTTCATGCCTACGTAGTGTCTAACTTTTTCAATTTTGCTAGGCAATACTTTATTAATTATCACCCCAGCAATCGGAACACCCAGCTGTTGAAATGGGGAAAGACACAAGAAAAGTCGGTCAACAGTATAACCTATGCCGCCTTCCACAATCAGGATAACTGGTGCGTCTAATTGTTTGGCTACGTGCGCATTGGAAAGCCCGACCACACTTCCGACCCCTGGGTGACCTGTCCCTTCATACACCACCATCTCATATTCATTCTCCAATATTTCAGCCGCATTCGAAATATTTTGTCCGTAAGTAAATTTTTGAGGGTTGTCCAAAAAAGCTTGGGTTGCCCCTTTTCCTAAAATAACCGGGCTATGTACACCTGCGACTAGATCAAACCTCATCATTTTGGCAAACAAAAGTGCATCCTTATCAACTTGCAATGATTCATAATCGACTGTTTCCTGTCCGACTGGTTTACAGTATCCGACGCGAATCCCTTTTTGTCGAAATGCTTCTACCAGTCCAAGAGTAGTCGTTGTTTTTCCAACATGTTGATTGGTGGCGGCGATGTAGAGTCTTTTCATTGAAATTGATGGATTAGTTGGCAAATCTAACTAATTGATTGAAGTTGTGATAATAACCTGCCCCTTGCAAAAATCACCCAAAATCTTTAAAGATTTTTAATCCGCCATTCATTGGGCAGGTAGTTGTTGAAGCGGTTGCCCAAAAGTTTGACCCAACCCAAATTATTCCCTTGATACTTGACCAAATGCCATCCAGTATCATTAGTGTTTGCGCTAAAATTCTCCTTCCTCAAAAAATTTAGGGCAGCTTCCAGATCGAGTTCAATGGAGGGAAGGTTTTTATTGACTGCTTGGCTAAGGGTTAATTCGTGAGAGGGGATTAATTTTTTTTGCTTTAATTGGCCAATATTTAGTCCAAAGGAACGTCGATTTAGTTGGGAGGCCACTTTTAGGAAATTGTCTTCTAAATCATTGGGGACAGCCACAATTTCGAAGTTGGGTTTTTGAAAAAATTTAAAACGTGCGGGGTTTTCAATCCACGGTTCAACGGCTTTTAATTCCTGTTTAGATAAAAATGGCCATTCACTTTTTAGCTTTTGCTTTCCATTTGATTGACTTGGCCCATTCCTATATTTTAATACACTTAAATAAAAACCCTCCCCTTTTAGTCGATTTGGAAAGAACTGGTAACCAAATCTCGTTTTCTCAATACCCCAATCTTCAGGAAACTCTAGAGGACACAATTCAAACTTGTCCTGTGCCAATAGCCAATCAACATTTTGGTCATTTTCAAAATCGTTGTAAGTACAGGTGGAATAAACTAAAAGTCCTCCGTTTTTTACTAATTGGTGCGCTGTGCTCAAAATCCGCTTTTGGCGGGCTGAGCACAGACCAACCTGATCCAATGACCATTCCTTCATTGCATTTGGGTCTTTTCTAAAAAGCCCTTCTCCTGAGCAAGGAGCGTCTATTAATACCACATCGAAAAACCCATTCAATCCTGCAAAATCAATAGGATCATGATTACTAACCATAAAATTGGTATGCCCCCATTTTATCAAGTTTTGCCGCAATGGAGCAACGCGTGACTTGATGACTTCATTCGCCAACAAAAAACTTTCTGGTGAAATGGCTGAAAGCAACAAAGTGCTTTTTCCGCCCGGAGCGGCACACAAATCCAATACATTTATTTTTTTCTCCAAATCAACGCATTGAATTAAAGCTTGATGGATCGCCATGGAAGAGGCTTCCTGAACGTAGTACGTACCCGCATGAAATAATGGATCAAGGGTAAAAAGGGGCCTTTCTGGCAAATAGCGCCCTTGTGGATGCCAGGGCACTTTTTCAAAATTAGCAAAAACATCGTTTGGTTTAATTGGATTCAGTCGAATGCTGACAGGTACAGGCTCTTGCAGTGCTTGTTGAAATCTTAGGGTTTTATTACCCAATTTTTCCTGTATTATTTTTAGAAATTCGGAAGGGAGTTCCATGCATTAAATTTAATAGGAAGTGCAAATTTAAGAAGGACGGAAGGTGATATACAATTGGAAAGCAAAAGCCTTTTCCGAATTTTGAATAGTTAGAGCAACAGGTTAGACAAGGCCTTTTAATATAACATTTTAAATGATCTTTAAAAAAAAAAGCCCACGGGCTTTCACACCCGTGGGCTTTGCAATCTAAAACCTTTTTTCTAATGCCAAACTTAAATGCCTGCCGGGTTATGAGGCATACATCAGTAAATAAATTCCAACGATGCCAACGGCAATCATAATGATAGGCATGAATGATTCGGCCGTACTCTTCTTACGAAGTGTTGAACCGTCATTTGAATAGTGTATAGTAGTGTGAGAAGTAACGTTATTAAGCATAATAGTTCATGGGTTGCTTAAGTGAAAAAATAAGGATTATAACATTTACGAATTGCTAGTTCGTCGAGTCTTTAGCAGAAACTACAATTTGTTGATAGCCGGTAATTAAGATGACGAAATACCCAGTCTCAACAGGACGTAGTTCTCTTAACTTTTTGATAGACCAATAACTTGTGGATTATAACTTGACCAATAATTTTTTCTCCAAAAAAAATGACGATAGTAGATAAGGTGGTGTCGAAGTCTTTGTTCATGCTCCGTTCAATGGAGCTGTGTTTGGAGAATCTTTCAAGTGTTGAATGGAATGTTTCTGCTTTGCTGCTGCCACTCAAAGGTGGGTAAAAAATACAATGACAACTGAGGATTGCCATTTATGCGGTAGTAGATGTCAGATGTATAGTGTTTCGGTAGTGTAAATCCTGATTAACCTGTTGTACGTTTGATTCCTTTTGCTACTTTGTATGGCCAATTTTCCTGAACTAAGTAAGGAAGACCGCCGAGATTGTCATTGCTGACGCTGCAAATGTATTTTACATATCTTAAAAATTAAAATATTTTTAACATTTTTTTGCGCCCTTAATGAATAAATCTTAATAAGACTTTGAAATTCAGCACTTTAAAAGGTAAAAAAATATTCTCCCTCTAATTGTGATTAAACTCAAAAGTTTAAACTTGGAGTGAAACAGTGCCTCCAATCCTAATTCATTAAGCATCTAAATTTGAATGAACAACGAAACTTAGAACGGTCGTTAGGTACCAAAGTTTCGATCTGCACTAAAACATTTTAATTTATCTTATGCATTAGTGAAAGGAAGGATAATGGTCATAGACCTGTTTTGAGCATCTAATTTAAGCGGATAGTTGGTAGGTATTTCATTATTCTTAAGGAGATAATTAAGCTTTTAATGCCCCAAACTTTTTACATCTATCTTAATTATTTTCAGAAAGTCTTACTTGGTCGTACTAATAGATTTTAAAATCGACTTTGCATCCTCGCTAAAATCGGTTTTGCTCTCCACAATATTTTCAAAAACTTTTCTTGCATTTCTTACATCTCCAGATTTAAATAGAGCTAATCCTAAATACCACTCGGCAGGATTAGAATAAATGCTATTGCCTTGATTTGCAACTTTTTTTAACCCTGCCACTGCATCCGGATACCTGTCAATATGAAGAGCGGACATGGCAGTGTAAAACATAATGCCCATATTATCAGGATCATCTACCAAAATATTTAAAAATGAAGACCACGCGGCCTCATAATTTTCTTGTTCATAAGCCTGTATTGCTTGATTCAATTTTTCGTCAGGCGAAATGACAGAACGGGTCGTTAGGTACATTGGGTAAGGCTGATAATAAGCCTCGTAAAGATCTTTCGGGTCTTGATTCTTGAGAAAAAAAACAAGAGCGCAAACAATTATTACTGCCAAACCAGCTGCTAAAGCTCTATACTTTAATAGTATCGGCACAGCCTTAGCCCCTTGTTGACTACTATTATTGTTCGCCCACCCTTTTTTTCTTTCTTCTATCAACTTGGATTCCAACTTGAGTACATCTTCCTCTGCAATAGCTATTTCCAGCTCCTTACGAAGCGAAATTTCGGCTGCTATACCTGGATCAGCTTTTGCTTTTTCTTTTAGCAAAGCGATCTCCTTTTCATCAAGTCGACCTTCTAAATAGGATTCAATTAATTGGGCTAATTCTAATTCAGTCATTACATTAAATCTTTAAAATTAGGATCATCTTTTACCAGTTTGACTAGGTTTTCCTTGCATTGAAATTTTCGCTTTTTAGCATATTGAACACTCCCAAAACCCATCAATTCTACAATTTCCTTCATTGGAGTTTTGTTAAAAAATAGGGAAAGGAGTTTTTGGCAATTGCTACTCAAATTCCGAAACTTAGATCTAAATAACCGGTATCGTTCTTCTTCCAATATTATGTTGTTAAAATCATCTACATCCATTAATTCAGGCAGCTCTGAAAAGGTTACCGTTGGTTTTCCCTTTTTTGTCAATCTTTTCAACCAAATATTTTTACTAACGGCATAGAGGTAAGTGAAAAACGAGGAACTTAGTTCGAAGCTACCTTCCTTACTTTTTTTATAGACGACTAAAATAGCCTCTTGAAAGACATCCATCGCCTCTTCTTCAGTGCCACTGTTTGATGTTACGAGACTTACGATACTCGGTAAAAATTCTTGGTATAAAAGCCTAATACCCGCACTGTTGCCTGAACCAAGGATCGCTAACCAATTTTGTTTTTCTTTTTTCTCCATTTAGGGGAAGGTGTTTTTAAAAATTTAACAGTCATATTTTGGATCAAGGGCTATTGCTAACGCATGCAAGAATATGGCATAAAATACATTTTGTCAATTTCTATTGAAATGTGAAAAAGTCTTGACTATCTATCCTTATTTTCTACAAAAATTAAGACTCCAAAGCCTTTTGGGTTCAAATTGAAAATCAATGGCAAATAAAATAAGACCAAATCGAATTGTCACTATTTTGTTAGGTTAAACGCACGAAAACTTTGTTAGAAATTTTTGAGTACTTCAAAGAGCAGGGAATCATTCCAAGCGACCTTCTTCCTCATGGTCTTCAAGGACTTTCTCCCCTTGCTCTTCATCAAAGTTTGCAAGGCCATCTTTCTCACAATTGCCATGTTTTCAGGGCCATTCCCTTCCCTCAACCTTTGGCGGTCTTCATTAAAAACGACATCCAGATGCCAATGTAGCTGGTTTTCAATACCCCAATGCTTGCGGGTACATCCTGCAAAGTATTCAGCATTTTCCGCCCTGCTGCTGATGTAGAAGCGGGCCTGTAACGTGGGGTTTCCTTCACTGTTCTTAAATCCCCTTTCGGCTTCCACCAGGATGACCCTTTTGCTGTCCGCCCATTTCAGGGGATTCGTCAATGTAGGTCAGGTCGTCGCAGACATAAGTCATCCGCCTTTCAACCCTCCCGCCGCAGTAACCCACTTCCGAATAGACATCCATCTGGGCCTTGTGTTTCCCCATCCAATCCTGTGCTTCTTCGTAAAGGCCTTTTTGGTTTTTCTTCAGCGCCAGCAAGTAATCGCCCCCGTTTGAGCGTATAAGGGCTGCCACCTTCTGTCACAGCCCATTGCGTCTATGCTCACCATGTGCCCCACGCACATCAATCGCTTCAACCAGTTCCGGATAGCGGTTTTTTCATTGCTCTTTTTGTCCGTCTTCACTTGCCCCAGCGATACACAATGCTCTGATGCCCAAGCGCTTACTATACAGATGGCGGCTGTCTTTTTGCCACGCTTCCCGGTAGCCCTCAGTACCTTGCCGTCAATATTGACCTGGTATTCTTCCAAAGCTTTTAACACTTCCTGGTACGTTCCCGAAGGCATTTTTCAAATGCCCCCGGCATCTATGTTTTGAAATACACGGCGGAAAGTGTCGTGGGAAGGGATGCCATTGGGCAGCGGGACAAATTGGCGCAAAAATCCTCTTTCTCAGCACCGTATTCTGCTATTTCCTCGAAATCATCCGCCCCGCTGATTACTGCACATAGAGACATCACTAAAATGGAATGCAGGTAATGTTTAACTTGGGTTTTCCGCCGAAAATCAGGGATGTCCTCAAATATTTCTATTAATTTCATCCCAAAAGATAAGCTCTTTTGCCTACTTTTTCTCTAACAATGTTTTCGTGCGTTTAACCTACTATTTTGTTCAACAGAAATGGGCATATGCAAAATTTGCTTACAATCAGAGCAATATATCTAATGTAACGTGAGGTATGGATTTAAATGGCAAAGCAGGATTGTCTTTCACTAATCCTGCCTTGCCAAAGGAGTTTCAGGGGGAAGAAAATCGGCAAAGCCGATTTTCTTCCCTGAATAAAGAACAGTGGCAGCTTCGCTGCCACCGCCGTCGAAAAAATGTAATAATCTGATTACCAGTTTGATAGAGTGGGTTCAATCCATACCTCACCTTAATAATGACCAGTCCCGGAAGGAGTTCATCCCCTAACAAGGGATGTGAATCCATCGCAAAATGTATGCAGATTAAACCCCTTGCCATAGGAGACCTTCTCTTTGTGAAGACTATGCGGCAGCCTTACATTTTATCACTTGCCACAAACGGTAAAAAAAAAATCCAAACACGATGGTAACCATCCTTCCTTATCAGTATAAATAGAAAACTCAAATGAAAACAAATCATTTAGCCACCTAAAGCCAACCGCAAGATGCCCCCGGCTACCGAAACTCGGTGGCTCGGGGGTTTTACTTTTAAGGTATTTCCCCAAAAACTCTTATTTAAAATTACATTTTCGTTTAAGGATGAATTTTCGTCACCCCCTAAATAACAATTATCACAACTCATTACATACTTGATATTATTTTTTGATCTATTTTTCATGAATTTCTTCAACCAAATAAAGCTCATAATAAACCTTTTATACACGCTTTCTGAATAATTTAGCTACAGCCTCTTAATTAAAGCAGAGAAAAGATATATTTGCCAGAGTAAATTGTAGATAAAATTCAATTCTCAATTCATCATTCTTATATCCCATTCCATCTCATATTGATTGTCATTAGTCCCCTTGTACATACTAAATTCCTTGTTAAATAGAATTTTACTAGATTTACTTAACACAACTTATAAACTATTTTTTAATCATAAACACTTAAAATCAGAAAACAATGAACAAACAAATCAAATTCCTTTTATTCGCCTGCATGGCCATTTCTGTTTTCACTTTTATCAACTGCAATAACAGCACAGAAAATAATGGAGCTAATACTGTGGAAGATACGAAAAGTGTGGAAGAATCTCACTCTGATGCGAATGGTGACGTCTCAGCTTTGAACGTCAAAGTTGTAAGGAAGACGAGAGACGAGGTAACTGAGACCGTAGATTGTTCGGGAAATCTAAATTGTTATAGCGTTTCAGGTACCGATAACGATCAGGTTGTCGAAGTACAGTTTTGCACTAACAACATTTCGACAAACCCTGAACCTGCCAATGTAATTTTTGTAATCAATCAAACTGATACCGTATCATTAAATATCCCCAATGTTCCAGTTGGAAAATCGTCAGCTCCCTATACTACGAACAAGACCAATATTAGTGGCCCTATAACATCCGTATCTGTCAATATAAATGATGAAGGAGCATCATCAATAAGTCTCTGCGGAAGCTAAATTTTAGGATAGTCAAATTTTAACTGACACAATTTTTCCTAAAATAGACTTTTAGCAATTGTACTCCGTAATGTTGCACCTCTTTTTTTAGCGGTCGATATTTTTTTCGTACTCTTATTTATTTAAAAATAAATTACCATCAAAAAACGGAAAAAACCAATTGGTTTTTTCCGTTTTTTGTAAACCCTCAACACTATTCTATTTTAAAATACAAAAAGCATACACCTTAAAATTTTCATGAAAACTAACTCCGTTTTGTTATTAACTATTATTTCTGTTTTCAATATCCATACAAATATATTGGGGCAAACCATCAATACTGTAGAAAGGACAAAAGAAAATCTCTCAAATAGTTTAGTACACGAGAAATATCAAATTGCAGAAGAATCGCTTAACACATTATTTTTAGACTACAAAAAAAACAACCGATTAAATGAATTAGCCTTATATTTAAATGACTTAGCATACCAATTAAATTCTGATAAAAGACTTGACGCATCTATTTATATTTCAAAAAAAAACATTGAAATCACAAAAAAATATATAAGCGAAAAAGACACAATTATTGGCTTGGCATACGATTTCCTTGGAAACAATTTTATCCAAAAAGGGATAGCAGACAGTGCACTTTTATATTATAATCTTGCCATTGACAACTTTAAAGAAAACAGAGTTCAATTAAAATATGCTTTCGCTTTAATCGGAAAAGTTGTGTCTCATTATTATTTAGGACAAATAAAGGAAATGGAAACACCATTAAGTGAAGCTACGTTTATTTCAAACACTTTAGAAAATAAGGACGAAACACTTACGGGGCTTTGTTTTCAATTATCCGGAGTTTTATTTGACGCTTTGGGTGATTTCGATAAAGCCATCAACCTTTATAAAAATGCAATAAACACAAGAACAGTAGACTCCAAAATGGATTCCTTAAGTATTTCTACCGAATACAATAATTTAGGTGCAGCTTATTTGATTAAAGGAGATTACGACTTGGCCAACGAATATTTAGAAAAATCAATTTTACTGGACAATAAAACAGGGGCGAAACAAGATGCACTTCTTAGAAGCTACATAAACATCATTTTGGGTTACAGTAGAAAAGAAGATTATACAAAAGCAATAGAATACTTATACAAAGCAAAAGAGATTATTAACAAGCACAAATCAATTAAACAGTCCACTATTTATCCAGACTTTCTAAATGTTGCTTGTTATATTTCCAATGACACTTCTAATCCAGAAGAGACAATTGCCTACGCTAAGGAATTGATGTCGAAAGCATCTAATATTCCAGTTTTCTTTTACTTAGCCAATCTACATTTAGGACGTGCCTACTCAATTAAATCGGATTTTCAAGCTGCAGGAAATTATTTTGAAAAGGCCTATCTGTTTTTTCGAAAAAACCAAAAAAAAATAAAAGAAGGCAGAAATGAAATATTTAATTATTTATCACAATACTATTACGATGCTGGCAAATTTGAAGAAGCATTAGAAATCGTTCAAAATGGATTACTTGAAATTTCCCGAGATTCCAATTTAGTAAATAAATTTACTAATCCTTTGCCTACCATTACTCAACATAAAGGTGCTCTCCTAAAATTATTGTTTTTAAAGGCACTCATTCTTAATAAATTATATCAAAAAAATAAAGAAGAACAATATCTTAATCACGCCTTCGAAACTTACGAGTTGGGCACCCATGTAATTGACCTTTTACGAAATGATCATGTTTCTACCGGCTCCAAACAATTTTTATTAAAAAAAGCCATTCCATTTTACGAAAACTCTATCGCCATTGCCTTGGAAATAAATAGAGTTACAGGTGACCCTGAATATTTGGAAAAGGCATTTGTTTTAAACCAAAAAGGCAAAGCAATTTTATTATTAGACAGGTTAAATGATGCAGAAGCAAAAGTATTTTCAAATATCCCTGACAGCATACTACAAAAAGAAAAAATATTGAAACGAGACCTGGCATTTTATCAGAAACATATTTTTGATGAACTGCAATATGGAGATGATGCCGATACGCTGAAATTAGAAGTTTGGGATGAAAAAGTATTTAATTTGAATAGGTCTCTTGAGGAATTGAATTCCTACCTTGAAAAAAAGTTTCCTCAATATTATAACTTGAAATATCGGCCTACCTTACCAAGTACCGCCGAACTGTTTAAAAATGGTCTCCAAAAAAATGAGTTGTACCTTGAATATTTCATGGGAGATAGCACTTTATATATTTTTGTTGTATCCGATAAGGGGATTGAAGTTGTTGATTTGAAAAATGGCGAAGCATTTCAAAATGACCTGACGGCAATCATCACACAGGTATCGACTATGCCAATCGGAAATATCAATGATCTCTTTTTACAATTTTCTCAATCTGCGCACCGTCTTTATCAACAGTTGATCGAACCAGCCATCAAAGAATCCCCCAATTTTTCAAGTTTGATAATCGTACCCCATGGTCAACTAAGTTTTTTACCTTTTGAAATTTTACTGTCTGAATCCGTCCCTTCAACTGCCATTGTAAATTTTGGCCAACTTCCATATTTGATAAAAAAGTACTCCATCAATTACAATTCCTCGGCAGGAATGCTAATGAAGTCGATTGCTGAAAATCCAGCCGATCAAAAAGATATTAAATGCGCTGCATTTGTCCCCAGCTACACGTTGAACCAATCTAATCAGTTAGACAATCGTAAAAATTTAACTTCGTTGCCGGGTGCGGAACGGGAGGTAGAACTACTTTCCAAATATTTTCCCGGCGATTATTTTTATGGGAAAAATGCCTCGGAAGCCAATTTTAAAGCTATTTCAGAAAACTATAACCTTATACATTTAGCCATGCACGGAGTGGCTAACCAAGAATCAACTTTATATTCCAAGTTGATCTTCAATAACAATGAGGATACTACAGAAGACAATGTTTTGCATGCTTATGAAATCTATGGGTTGATGCTAAAAGCAAAGTTGGTCGTTCTAAGTTCCTGCCAATCTGGATTCGGAAAATTCGTACATGGTGAAGGCATTGTCAGTTTGGCTCAAGGTTTTTTACAGGCTGGTTCTCAGGCTGTTACCATGAGTTTATGGGAAGCACAGGATGGTTCTACAGCGTATATTATGGGTAAATATTATGGCAAACTGAACGAAGGCATGGCAAAAAATGAGGCTCTTAGGCAGGCCAAATTGGATTATTTAGGACACTCGTCTCATCAAAAACATCCATTTTTTTGGGCAGCGTTTGTGAATGTTGGCAACCCTTCACCTATTGTTGAAAACAACTATTTACCAGCAATCATCATAGTTGGCCTTATGCTTTTCGTAATTCTTACCATTTATTATTTTCGATACCATAAAAAAAACTGAGTCTCCTGCATTTTCAAATGGTCGATCATTATTTTCAGAACTATCGTTCAGTAGCTGTCAAAAGGAAATGGGCATTAATTTTTAATACCCCAGCCTTCAACTGCTTTATCTCATTTCACTTGAAATCCTTATGTTTGGCCTTTTCTTTATTAACCCCCTCCAAAGACCAAATGTGACTTGTTATATTAAAGTGCTAAGAACCACTTTTTAAGCTGGACGAACGATTTTCAGCTTAGTAGGTTCTCCTCAAAGAATTTGTTGCAGCATATCAAAACCTAAACGTAACTATCCCGAAAGGGCGGTGTTTTTGGTAACCCCGAAGTTAATTCGGAATCAATTTTTACCACCCCCCCCTTGTTGAAAAGTTACAACTAAACTCAAAAAATGTCAGTACATAAAGAGGTCAAAAGGGTAACCGTCCATGTTTTACAGGCTATGAAAGCCCGTGGCGAAAAGATCACCATGTTGACAGGCTATGATTTTTCCATGGCCCGGATACTTGACGATGCAGGCGTCGATGTCATCCTCGTAGGGGATAGCGCATCCAATGTGATGGCTGGACACGAGACGACCCTCCCAATCACACTCGATCAAATGATTTATCATGCATCATCTGTCGTGAGAGCGGTGAAAAGGGCACTCATTGTTGTGGATTTACCATTTGGTTATTACCAGGGAAGTTCGAGGATCGCCTTGGAAAGTGCCATCCGCATCATGAAAGAATCAGGGGCTCACGCTGTAAAATTAGAAGGTGGGGTTGAAATCGAAGAATCAGTTCGTAGGATACTGTCAGCTGGAATTCCCGTTATGGGGCATTTAGGGTTGACGCCTCAGTCTATCTATAAATTTGGCACTTATCAAGTTCGAGCAAAGGAAGAAGACGAAGCGGCCCGGTTGAAGAAAGATGCCAAGCTTTTGCAAAAAATGGGCTGTTTCGCCATCGTTTTAGAAAAGATACCAGCTGCTCTGACCAAAGTAGTTTCGGAGAGCTTGGTCATCCCAACCATTGGCATTGGTGGTGGCATGCATGCAGACGGACAGGTGTTGGTCACCCATGACATGCTGGGCATCACCAAAGATTTCCATCCGAGATTTTTGCGGCGTTACCTCGAATTATTCGATGTCATCAAAGGGGCGGTAGAACAATATTGCGCCGATGTGAAAAGCAAAGATTTCCCGAACGAAAACGAACAGTATTAAGGAGTGTCGAATGACTAGTGGTGAGGCCTGAGTTTTGAATTATTTAGTTCTTAGCACTATTACCCTTTGCACTAATTATTTTTATGGAAAATAATCCAGAGCAACCGAAAAAAAATAAGCGCTTGATCCCAATCTTGGCCACCTTGGCATTTTTGGCCGTTGCTTATGCTGGGATCAAGGTTTACCATTTTTTATACGAGTCAAATGTGCCGACTGCTCTGAGCAATAATCTGATCCAGATACCGACTGGTTCCGATTTTGAAAAGGTCGTTTCGTTGCTCAAAGAAGGCGGATTTTTAATTCAGGAACATTCTTTCCGGGTCATGGCCGAGCAGATGAAATACACGGGCCGGGCAGGCCAATTCAAGATCACACCGGGTTGGACGAACCGGGAACTGATCAGACACCTTCGGGGAGGAAAGCAGGAACCGGTCAAATTGGTTTTGGTCAATGAACGATTGCCAGAACATGTGGCTGCCAAAGCGGCCAGGTTCATCGAAGCAGATTCGCTGGGCATTATCCAGTTATTAAACAACGAAGTATTTTTGGACAGCATCGGCTACACGCCACAATCTATCATGACCCTGTTCATACCTAATACTTATGAATTCTTTTGGAATACTTCGCCCCGCCAATTCATTGAACGGATGATCAAGGAAAATAATAATTTTTGGGAAAAAGAGAACCGATTGGAAAAAGCGAAGGAACTGAATTTGACCAAAAAAGAAGTGTACACTTTAGCCTCTATTGTAGAAAGGGAAACCAACCAAAAAAGTGAAAAACCAAGAGTTGCGGGTTTGTATTACAACCGGATAAAAAAGGGGATGCTCCTGCAAGCCGACCCAACACTCGTATTTGCTTCCCGTGACTGGGAGACTCGTAGCCTTGCCAAATACAAAACACTCGATTCGCCCTACAACACCTATATGTACCCCGGCCTACCTCCGGGCCCGATCAGCATGGCATCCATCCCGAGTATTGATGCAGTGCTAAACAGGGAAAAACACGAGTACATTTTTATGTGTGCAAGAGGGGATGAAACGGGCCTCCATAATTTCTCAAAGTCGTTACACGGACACAATAAGAACATCGAAATTTACAAAAGGAATTTGCGGAAAAGGGGATTGTTTTAAAAAAATGAACCAAAGTTTACGAAGACACCAAAAAGGAAAGGCGTCCCGATTTTACCTCGGAACGCCTTTTCTTTTTACTGTTAAAGACCCTAAATCAATCCCCTCAAATTCACTGTTCCCCTATTATCCATTTGCCTTTTGATGGTCTGCCAGGAATTTCGCCAAACCAATATCCGTCAAAGGATGGTTCAACAATCCGAGAATAGAATCCAATGGGCAAGTTACCACATCCGCACCATTGAGTGCAGCCTGAACGATGTGCCGGGCATTGCGGATAGAAGCTGCCAATATTTCCGTATCAAAACCCTGCACGGCATAAATCTCGGCGATTTCCCGGATCAAAGCGATGCCGTCCCAGTTGGTATCATCAATGCGGCCAATGAAAGGGGACAAGTAGGTAGCACCAGCTTTGGCGGCCAAGATGGCTTGCCCAGAAGAGAAAACCAAAGTGCAATTGGTGCGGATTTCATTTTCTGTAAACCAAGAAATGGCTTTCACCCCCTCTTTGATCATCGGCACTTTCACGACGATGTTCTCGTGCAGTCCGGCCAAACGTTTTCCCTCTTCCACAATGCCTTTAAAGTCAGTAGCAATAACTTCGGCACTAACATCCCCTAATCCGACAATTTCACAAATGTCCTTGTAATGTTTTTCCACATTATCTTTTCCGGAAATACCTTCTTTGGCCATCAGGCTGGGGTTGGTGGTTACGCCGTCGAGAATACCCAGGTCTTTGGCTTCTTTGATTTGGTCGAGGTTAGCAGTATCAATGAAAAATTTCATGTTTGGTTCTTGATTTATAGTTGTTTGTAATTTGATGACAATTGGCCGCAAAGGTAGGAAAGGGAGGGCATGTGTTTGATAGTTTCAAAAAAATTAGGGAGCAATAGCGATACTCAACCCTCTCGATTAGGGCATTCAAATACTTGAGAAACTGAAATTACCGCCTATTTACTCACGCCACTTTTGTACTTGTGTCAGCAATTTTTCTTTCTCCAAAAACAGCGTAATAGCGCTTCCCCAAAAAACAACCAACGCCAGGTAAAACAGTGTTCCTCCATCCCCTTGCACTTCGATTCCAAGCTTGGTTAAATGGAAAAATATAGCACCAGAAATAATGCCCAATGCCATTATAGGCAGCAGCCAGGACGTACTTGGTACGAGAATCAATATGGCGGCAATCAATTCTGCAATGCCGCTCCCAATGCGACCAGCTGCCCCTAACCCAGTTTGTTCAAAAATATAAACGCTTTCCGGGGATGCAGTGAACTTGAAATACAGGGTTTGTAATAAAATGACGGCTACTAATAGGCGGATAATCAATGCAAAGATTTTCATTGGTTGGATGTTAGATAGTTATATGGTTTGATCGTTTGATGGTTTTGATTTAGTAGCTTTTTATCCCTTTTGCAATTTATAAAAAACACCAAATGAATAGGATGGGCTGGCGAAGATCAAACTGCCACTGAGCGCAATACCGTAGGTAGCAGAAACACCCCATTTATCATTGATGTTGTAAGCCAACTCTGGGGAAAAAGTCAGGTGTTCGCTGTTGTTCGCAAAAACACTGGTGCTGTTGGATCGCTCAGCGGGTAGGTCTCCATTTTTGAAAGACTTGATGCCGTACAAACGACCGATCGCTGTAAAACGGTTTTTTGCAAAGGTGACGCCGCCCTCTATGCCATATCTAAACTCGTCCGAGAAACCATTTGTCCGATTATTCAATCCTGCATAGACATTTGCGTAAGCGGAAATTTTCCCTAATTGAAAACCACTACCAGCGTCTATTTGCAATAATTGGTTGAATTCCCCGTCGCCAGTTTGCAAGGCCCCAGCCATTCCGCCATTGTCATTTCCCAACGGAAGCCCAAATGTGAGGGTCGCACTGAGCGCAACCGGTTTATTCAAAGTCAAAGCGTATTTCAACCCCAGATCGGTATCGCCAAACGAATTGATGGCTTCCCCCGGAATTTGCACTTCACCCGTTGTACCAGAAACCGTATTATTGAAATAGGCCCTGCTGAAAAAAGGAATGTATGCCACACCAGTCAGCCGATTCGTAAACCCATATTCGGCATAAAGCGAGGTGTTGAACAAGCCATTCGTTGTGTTTGGGTCAATTTGTCCGACATCGGTATAATGTTGGTCGGAAATCAACCACCACTGCGACAATTTAAAATAGCCCCACCCCTTGGGCTGCGGCCATCCGCCTCCGGCAAAAACATTGGCAGTAAATAAAACGAGCAAAATGGATATGTTGAAAATTCTATTTTTCATGATCATTAAATTTGGAATTAATTTATTCGACAGCGGCATGCGAGATTTACAAATTATTGGATCTCCCCCTCCCCTACTTTCACACCAAATGGTTTGCACCAATAAAGCAAATATTGATAGTCATTGATCCCAACTCCCGGCACTTCGTAAGTATGTGCCCCATCAAAGACCGTGACTGCCCCAATTTCCAGGGCATTGCTGATGGATGACGGGTTGTTTCCTAAATAAATATACAGCCCAGGCAGTGCTGTCGACGCTTCATAATCATCTGATAAAGAGATAGTAAGCTTGCCGTTGATCTCCTCAACCGTAAAACTCCCCTTCAGGTTGTAGCTGCTGGTTGTTTTCAGAACCCCCATTTTGGTTGGGTTGGAAACGACGGTTTCTTCATCAACAATCAGGGTAAACTGGTCCGTAACTGCTGGTTTTCCTTCCAATTCAACAGTGGCCGAAACTACCGTCATTCCTTTCTCAAGTGCCGTGGCAAGGCCGCTGTCATTGATGGAAAGGACGGCCGGATCGGTGCTGCTCCAGACAACTGTGCGGTCTTCTTCTACCCCAATATTGTTGGTAAACATGGCTTCGAATTGGTAGCTCTCCCCCACTGCGATGGTATCCAAACGATTTAGGATGCGGACAGCCTCCGGCGTTTCGTCCATGATAATGTCATCCCCAATGCACCCAAGTGCTGAGGTGATGGCCAATAAGAAGAATAAGAAATGTCTCATGTGAAATTTTAGTTTTGGGAAATCATCATCCCGGTTTTATTTGATAAGAAATGCCAATATTCAAAACAGCACCTAAGTAAACATTTTTGGGATCAACGAAAAAATCAAAGCTGCGCCAATATTCAACAATCAGCCCCAAACGTTGGCCAAATTGCCAACCAGCCCCCAATGCCGCCGCAGTGAACTCCGTTCCTTCCCCTCTAAAAAACGGCACATTTTCTTTTGGAGAGCCGAGACTGATCAACGTCGCCAAACTGCCTTTCAGGTAAAATTTTTCTATTGGTTTGAAACCAATTTCAAGCCCTGTTTGCAGCTGATCGGAAAAACCTTTTGTGCGCAAATTGTGGCTACCGTGCAAATTGACCCAACCTTTTCCCTGCGGAAGAGGGGTGCTAATGGCCAATGTTGTCCAAACGTTCAGTTCCCCGTCGGTAGTTGCCAGATTTATTTTTTCTTTAAAACCAAGGTCATTGGCTTTTTTGGCAACAGCGAAATTATCTTTCTTTCCTAAAGGGATTTCTGGTGCCACTGCAAGCGATATTGGGATTTTTTTAGAAATCGCATATTTCAAACCAAGCCTTAAATCGCCGGGCGCAGCTACCACATTGGTGGTCGGGAAGCTGTTGAAACGCAGGGCGGAAGAATTCAAGATGGCCGTAAATCGGGGACTAAAGCCATATTCCCCATAGAGGTTCAACGCTTGCTGTCGGTATTCCGAAGAAAATGGGTTCGCATCTCCATTAACGCCGAAATATTTATCGGAAGAAAAATGAACGCCGCTGACCTGTGCATACAGCCCGCCTTTTTCCTGAACCCAACCGCTTTGTGCGAGTACTACATTTCCCCAAATAAAAAGCAATGCCATCAAGAAAAACCCTTTCTGCTTGGTCTCCATTTTTTGTTCTTTAAAAGAGGCTGTCTCATAAGTCCTGATTTGCTAAATTTTTTAAATTTAGTAAATCTATAAGTCCGAGGGACTTATGACACGGCCTCAATGGCTTTAGTGTTTCAATGGCTGTCTTCGTATTAGTTCAAAGCGGCACAGCCTAAAGGGATATTTGCTGTCCCACACCAAAGAATGATGTGCGTGAATTTGCTGTCAACAGCTGATGCCAATTTGATGTATTGCTCACCATTCGACCAACCGACCCTACCACCCGAAGGTTTGATTACCGTTCGCCGGATCAGGGGTAAAAGTTTGTGAGGTAGATAGGTAAATAGATACTATACAGCTAATTCGGTTGTGAAATTGCTCCCAAAGCGAAAATTTTCCCGTCCTCATCTGTCCCTACCTCAACGGTGCTCGCTGTGGGTGTCCCGTTTTCCGCAACGAAAGTACCAGAATTGGCCACTGTGAATTGTCCGGTAGGCACGCTGGAATCGATAATTTCTGGATCATCATCATTGTTGCAAGCGGTAAACGCCAAAAACAAAAAAGCAAGTAAAGTCAGGTTTTTAAAGATAGTCATGATACAATTAGTTTGTTTGACAGACTTTCCACCAAAACCAATGATGGCTTTGCTGGTGCAGTCTGGTTATTGACAAAAAGTGTTGAAAGTCAATTGATTACACCCCACATTTAGCAGGTGATATGCTCCGTCAGAGCCATTTCCCGTAGTTTTTCCAAATCCCTTACGAGCAGGTACCGCCGATTAAAATGGATAATATTCTGTTGGCGGAGGTCATTCAAAACAGTGGTCATGCTTTGCCGGGAAGCTTGGCACAAGCTGCCCAATTCCTGATGTGTCAGGATGTTGCGGACCACTTTTTCAAAGCCGGCATTGCGCCCAGCCTTCTCTGTGTATTCCACCAAAAAATGGAGAATCCGTTGCCGGGTGCTCATCAATTCCATATTAAGTAGGTGGCGGTGCGTTTCCATTTGCCGTTTTACCAATCCTTGCATCACCATGCGGGAAAGAAACGGGTGCTGCGACATCAAATTGAGGAAGCCCAATTTTGGGATTTCCTTGATAATGGTTTCGGCCTTAGCCACCGCATAGCGATTGGTACCGAGGTCGCCAGAAACGATTTCGGGGTTGATAAATTCACCATTGAGAAACAACCCAACCGTCATTTCTTTATCAAAAATGTAGTTGTGCTGAAAGAGCAGCGCCTTTCCTTTTACAATAAAATAAATATTGTTTTCTGCCTGCCCTTGCCGGAAAATGAGGGCCCCTTTTTGGTAGGTTTTTTCAGGAAAAGAAACCAATATTTCCGTTAAATCCCATTGAGAGTTTTCGGTCCTAATTGCTGGGCGAAATGATGTGGCGGTATTCATATTTTTAATTATTTTTTTACAAGAAATAACTTGACTTAATTGTCGGCACAAAGATGTAGGCTCGAACTGCCGCCAAACATCACAGAATGTTTACAAGAAAATCACGTATTTAATGGTGGGTGGTGAATGGTGAATGGTAAATTTTTACAAGCTGAAAATCAATCACTTAGGTAAGTAAAAAAATATTTTTAAGAAGAGAAAAAATTTGAAATCAGACAAATCATTTGAAATATTATCACAGAATTAAATAGTTGGTTTTTCTTTCATTATAATGGTGTGATACTTCTGTGATATTTAAAAAGTAATTTTGTGAAATACAAAAAACAATAGGAAGGGAAAGGTGTCAAATTGTTTATTTATTCACCAATTACCGTTCACCATTCACCATTAATTAATGTCTGCAAAAAAAGTATTGATAATCGAGGACGACCCAAACCTGATTGACTTATTGGAAATCCATTTAAATGATTTGCAATGCGATTTGGAAAAAGCAATGGATGGCCAGACGGGATTTGACAAAGCGTCGAGCGGAGAATTTGACCTCATCGTATTGGATGTGATGTTGCCAGAAATGGATGGCCTCGAAGTCCTTCGCCGCCTGCGGGGGAAGGAAGTCCGCACCCCCATCTTGATGTTGACGGCCAGGTCGGAAGAGATCGACAAAGTTTTGGGCCTGGAGATGGGTGCCGACGATTATTTGACCAAGCCATTCAGCGTCCGGGAGTTCATTGCACGGGTGAAAGCCATTTTCAGAAGGATAGATTTATGGCAAAAAACAACGTCCCAAACAACCACAGGAGCTGCTCTCCAATTTGGTGACCTGGCCATCGATATGGACAAACGAAAAGTTACGATCCATGATAAACGGGTCGAACTGTCCCCTAAAGAATTTGACCTCCTGAGCCTCATGGCTTCCAACCCCGGCAAAAGCTATGACCGCAGCCGCTTGCTGGATCTGGTTTGGGGTTACGAATTCGAGGGCTATGAACACACCGTCAATTCCCACATCAACCGTTTACGTGGAAAAATAGAACCAGACATCGCCAATCCGACCTATATTTTGACGACTTGGGGGGTAGGCTACCGGTTTAATGAAGAGCTTTAATTAATGGTAAATGGTGAACGGTAAATGGCAAATTTTATAAGCCATTCACCACTCATCATTTACCATTTACCGTTAAAAAAGATGAATAGATTATACTGGAAAATATCCTCTACCCTCCTTGCCTTGATGGCGGTCTTGGGGGTCGTTTATGTGCTGATTTCAGCGTACACGGCCGATAATTATTTCAAAGAAGTCAATCAACAATTGTATGGTGATGTGGCTAAACATTTGGTGAGGGAATCAAAGGTTAAAATGACGGGTGCGAGGGATTCGGCCATGCACGATATCATGCATTCCATGATGGTCGTCAACCCGAGCATTGAGGTTTATTTATTGGATACCGTCGGGAATATCATTGATTATGTGGTGCCCAATCAAACGGTAGTTTTGAAAAAGGTCAACCTGCAACCAGTCAAAAAATTTATTGAAAATGATGGCCATATTTTCATCGAAGGCTGTGACCCAAAAAGCCATACGGCTTGTAATGTTTTTTCCGCTGCGCCTATTTACAATAATGAGCAATTGGAAGGGTATGCCTACATCGTCCTGAATGGGGCTGCACAACAAGAAGTCTCTCATGCACTTCTCAACAGTTATTTTTTGAAATCAGGAACGACTCTGTTTTTAGCTACTTTGATCGGTTCATTGCTAATTGGACTATTAGCTATTTGGCTGATTACCAGAAACTTGCAAGACATTATAGCTACTGTTCGCCGTTTCAAAGAAGGCGACCACAAGGCACGCATCGCCAAAGCAAGCGATAAAGATTTGGCCATGCTCTCCACGACATTTAACGACATGGCCGATACGATCGAAGCGAATATTGAAGAATTAAAATCGGTGGAAAATCTTCGCCGGGAGCTCATAGCCAACGTGTCGCACGACCTCCGTACACCGTTGGCCATCATGCAAGGGTACGCTGAAACATTGCTTATCAAAAACGATAATCTTTCTTCGGAAGAGCGGCAAAAATATTTACAGATTGTCCTCGATAGCTCCGAAAAATTGTCCCACTTGATTGCCCAGTTATTTGAATACTCCAAACTGGAAGCCAAGCAAATCCAACCCAATAAAGAGCCTTTTTACCTGCAAGAATTAGCGCACGATGTTTTGCAGAATTATCAATTGCTCGCCCGTGAAAAAGGAATTAACCTAAAAGTTGAAACTGCCGATAATTTGCCGATGGTATTTGCTGATGTGTCCTTGGTCGAGCGGGTTATTCAGAACCTGATGGACAATGCACTGAAATTCACGCAAGAAGGTGGGAGTGTGACTCTGGCTCTCCTTCCTGCTGGGAAATGTGTCGAAGTCCGGGTGGCGGATACTGGGCCGGGCATTTCTGAAAAAGACCAAGCCGCTATCTTTGAGCGCTACCGCCAAAGTGCCCCTTCGGATAAAAAGGCAAAGGGTGCTGGCCTTGGGCTGGCTATTGCCCGGATGATATTGGAACTACATGATGCTACTATAAAAGTGCAGAGTAAGATTAATGAGGGGACGGCTTTTATGTTTCGCTTGCCGGCGTATGGGGGGTGATTGTCGGCAATAAACCGAGCAATTGCCCAGCTGCATTTGCAGAGGAAATTTTTCCTGTAACTACCTCCTTTTCAAATTGTTGTAGTTGTTTTTTCACTTTTTCATTCGAAAAAAATAACCGCTTCAGCCCCTGCTCCAACAGTTCATAAAACCAGTTTTTAGCCTGCTGTTTCCGGTTGTTTTCAAACCAGCCATTTTGTTGGGTCATGGATTGGAATTCGTTTATCAAAGCCCAAATATCGGCCATTCCCTTTTGCTCCAAAGCGGAACAGGTCACCGCCTTCGGCGTCCAGCCATTTTCTTTTGGGGGAAATAAATGCAAGGCCATCGCATAGTCTTTCCTTGCGGATTTTGCCAATTCCAAGCGGTCGCCGTCGGCCTTATTGATGGCGATCAGATCGGCCATTTCTACGATGCCTCGCTTGATGCCCTGCAATTCATCACCCGCACCGGGCAGGAGCAACAACAGAAAAAAATCGACCATGCCCGCCACCGTTATTTCGGACTGCCCCACCCCAACCGTTTCGATCAAAATGGTATCGAAACCTGCCGCCTCACACAGCAACATGGACTCTCGGGTTTTTGCTGCCACACCGCCAAGCGAATCGCCCGCCGGACTTGGGCGAATGAATGCCTGTGGGTGGACGGACAATTTTTCCATCCTCGTTTTATCACCGAGGATACTGCCCCTGCTCATCTGACTGGAGGGGTCAATGGCTAACACGGCGGGTTTGCGATTTTCATGTTCAATCAAATGACACCCAAACGCTTCAATGAAACTGCTCTTGCCTACCCCCGGCGAGCCCGTGATCCCTATCCGTAAGGAGTGTCCGATGTGTGGCAGGCATTTTTCGATGATCTCTTGTGCCAGGGCTTGATGTTCTGGTCGCTTGCTTTCAATCAGGGTAATGGCCCGGCTGAGCAAAACTCGTCGCCCGAGGATGCCCTCGGTAAATTCAGATGTAGCAGGCTGTTTTTTTCGCAAGGCCATGTGGATGGGTCAGATACTTTAATAATAAGATTGAACGCAGATTGAACGGATTGAACAGATTTACACAGATTATAATTACGCCTATAAAAATCTACGAGCATCTGTTCAATCCTTTCTATATGCGTCCAATTCCTTATTTCCTCTTCAAAAAGATGTGATTTTTCGCTGCAAAAACTGTTAATGCATTTTAACAGGCACAAATTACCATTTTAACAATACTTATAAAGTTCTGGCATTTAGCGTTTTATAAAAATCTTCCAAAATTAACATTTCGCAGGGTCACACCAAAAGTGGTTAAAGTCCAATTAAACCATCCCCTGTCGGTGGTCAAAAAGTTGCGCCTCCAAACTCCCCTCCCTTTCTTTGTCCTCGTGAACAGGCAATACTTTTTTCATACATGTAGCACGGCATTCAGACCGTGCTACTTTTTAAAAGCAAAAATCTAAAGCAGTGATATAATAAGTTGGCAGTCAGTAGTTCGCAGTTTGAGCGCAGCGAAATCCCGAACTCGCTTCGGGATGGCAGTCAACAGTTTGGATGGGGAAAATAGCTGTTGTAATCTATTAAAAATTTCCATCCTCTAAACTTTTACAATCGGGTAACGCTCTCAAAATTCCGAACCCCACTAAACCAAAAATATTCAGACTCTCACCACGAAAAACCAATTAACACTCTCTTTCACACCATAAGATGTTTGCCCACTAAAAATTTACCAAACACCTTAACAACCTTATCCGGTAGCAGACAACGGCAACCTTGGTTAGTTAAAAGTGATTACCCAGACTCTCTTCGTCGTTGGCATGCTGCCGGTTTTTTCCCTTCAGGAAATATTCCACAAAATAATGGTCCGGTCATCGCTACAAGAAACAAGCGTTTTTTCGTGTTCATGCCAAAGGAGACGATTGACGGAATTGAGGTGCCCGCCATCCCGGTTCAGCTCCAAAACTTTCAATAACTCATAGCTTTCTGCATCCCAGATTTTGATGGTTTTGTCCCGGCTTCCTGTGGCAAAAATATGACCCTTGGGATGGAAATCAATGCTGTTGATGGTAAACCAATGACCTGGCAAGGAATTGATTTTCACCAAACCATTTTCCAAATCCCAAACGTTCAAATGCGCATCTCTTCCGCCACTGATAAGGCGTTTTTCATCCGGTGAATAACGGAGACAAAACACGGAGTTTTCGTGTGCCTTTTCTGCCCGACATTTCAGCTCCAACGTATCAGCATCCAATAAATAGATGCTATGGTCAGTGGCCCCGATAGCGAGTTCATTTCTTTTTTTTGAAAAGGCAATACACCTAAGCGACTGATTGGCAAGGTGGTACGACTCAATGGTTTTCATTTCAGGAATCGACCAGCGAGTCAATTTCCCCTCACCACCAGCCGTAAACAAGTGCTCTCCTACCCTTAAAATATCATATACCCCTTTCTCGTGATGGGCGACGTTTTTAGTCAGGGCAGGGTTTTCCAAGTCCACCCAATGAATCCCCCCATTCATGTTACCTGCGACCACTTTTTTTTCTTTTATTAAAGTACACAAAGAAAAAACCTGGGTTTCGACTTTTGCCAAAAGTTGGCCCAAATCCGGGTCGTTCAAATCCCACTGAACGATCCAACCATCCCCCGCAGCGGAAAGGAAGGTATGGTCAGTTAGGCCTTCTGCGAGCGCATAAATCCCCGCATTGTGGCCAGTTAGCTGGGCTGTTTTTTTGATAATCATAAATGTTGTTCAAAAATAAGAATGTCATATCTGACCTTGTGAAACTCCGAGTAATAACTGGTATTGTTACACAGAGAGACACAGCGGAAACACTGAGTTTCACAAGGTTTATTTTTTAATTTTTGAACACTCTATTTGAGTAGTGAAAAATCAATAGCAGTCGTCCATTTTCAAAAAATGTACTTTGCCATCGTAGCTTTGTTGCAAAGGAAGGAAAAAAGGAAATAAACGTGGAAGGTGTTTCGGTTTAAAGGCCTACTGGATCAGCTACTAAAAACCGTTAACCTACAATCAATTGTCACTAATCTTCTAATCAAAAAAAAATGCCACTTTGGAAAGAACAGGAATGGGAGCATGGCCACCAATGGGCGGTATGGAAAATTGAAGAGGACGAAAAATTTTTCTTCGACCACTTGGTGCTGCATGAGTCCGAATCGGCAGAGGTGGCCCAACTAAAAGGCAGGCGGCGGTTGGAGTGGCTGGCCAGTCGGTACTTGGTCCATTTGATGGTATCGGACGAACCTGATTGGGACCGCATCCCCTTGCTGAAAGATGAATTTGGCAAGCCGCACCTCGACGACCACGAGTTGTACGTTTCCTTTTCCCATTCGTATGATTTTGTGGCGGTGATTTTAGGAAGGATGACGGTGGGCATCGACATCCAAAAATTTGTCCCCAAAATCACGGCTTTAGAGCGGAAATTTATGCGGGAGGAAGAAAGTGTCAGTTTGGGAAAAATGTCCCGTTTGGAACATTTACATATTTACTGGGGGGCAAAAGAAGCCCTTTATAAATGTTATGGCCGGCGGCAGCTGGATTTCAAACAGCACATTTTAGTTGAGCCATTTGCCTACCAAGAATCAGGTAAAACGAGCGGCACCGTTTCCAAAAATGGCTTTCACCAAACGTATGATATTTTTTTTGAAAAAAGCGACAACTACTTTTTGGTCCATGCGCTCGAAACGGATTGATTTCCCATTCAGTCCCTACCCACAAAAACCACTTGATTTTCTTCGATCAATGGCTTCATCAAAAAACGCATGAGCAACTGGATCGTAGCCAAAACGTCTTTCTCACAATAAATGGCGATCCGGTCCAATTCCTTATCTTCCCAATAAACCCGACCCACATCACTCCCATCAATATCATCTTTGGGAGAAGGAAACCCAAGGGTAGCGGCCAGCAATTTCAGCGACGTATAATTTTTATAATCACCGAATTTCCACAGCTCCAGCGTGTCCAACAGATGTTTCGTTTCCCATGGCTTTTTGCCGTGCAACTGCAGTAAGGTCGGAAAGGGTAATTGATGGACGACCAGCCTCCGACAGATATAAGGTATGTCAAATTCCCGGATGTTATGGCCACATAAAAAGTGATAGCTGGGGTTGTTGTAGTACTGGTTAAGGAGGTCGCAAAACTCGGTTAACAATAATTTTTCATCATCGCTGGCAAACGATTTTAGCCTCACCACCGGGTTCTTGTTGGCGTCCCTGGCCAGCAAGCCGACCGAGATGCAGATGATTTTTCCAAACTCGGCATAAATGCCTGCTTTTTCTTGATAACAGTGGGCAATGTCTTCTTCGGTAGGTTCTGGAATGGTTTTACGGAGTATGCCTTTGCTTTTATGAGCCCATAATTCTTGGAACGTTTCGTCCAAATCACCGTAAACAGGCTGACCAGAAACACATTCAACATCTAAAAACAATATTTTGGTAATATCAATGTTGTGCAGCATGAGGAGGTTTTGATTTTAGTGAAAGATTTTTCTCGGAACAACGAAGGCCAAAGTAATGGAATCCTTTTGACAACTTGAATAAAAACCGGAGGTAAATGAATGATCGAAATTTTGCTTATAAGATTTTCAGATCATTCAATATTACAATCCCATAAATTTGCAATTAATACTCTGTAACAAAACTTTTAATGCAGAGCAATTAAATCTCATTAACACATTTTCACATGATTACAAATGACACTTCCAAACAGCGTTTACTGGCCATTGCTGCCATTGTGGTAATGGCTCTCCTGATAGTCAATGCCTTTTTGCTATACAATAAATACAACCAAAGCCAAGTGATCGAGGCCCAGAAAACGGAAATAATGGAGTCCGACAAGTTGAAGATCGAAATGGAAAAACAGTACCATGAGGCACTGGCTGAATTGGAAGAAATGCGCACCACCAACGAAGAGCTGAATTCCATTATCGATCAACAAAAAGCTGAATTGAAGACACAGCGGGAAAAAATTAACCAACTCCTGAAAGACGGCGGCAACCTCGACCGGGCAAGAATGGAAATCAAAAACCTGACTACTCAGGTCAGTGAATACATCAGCCGCATCGAACAATTAAATGCTGAGAACGAAGCGATAAAAGGAGAAAACCAAGAGCTGGTTGCCCGGGCGGAGCAGCTCGCCGAAAATTTGGAAAATGAGCGCACCAAAACCCAAGAATTAGCAGGCGAAAAGGAGCAATTGGAAACCGTAAAATCGAATTTGTCCAAAGAAAATGAGAAATTATCGGACAAGGTCAACCTTGCATCAGTCATCAAGGTGAAGGACATTTCCGTGGTCGGGATGAAACAAAGGGACAATGGAAAAATGGTAAAAAAGAAATACGCTAAAAACGTGGATCAGCTCCGCATCTGCTTTTCCACGGAAGCCAATGAAGTCGCCAACCCCGGTGTGGAAAAATTCTTCGTCCGCATCATCAGCCCGATCGGTGAGACGATGGCCATCGATGATCTCGGATCAGGTGTATTGTTCGATAAAAGCTCGGGAGAAGAAATCCGTTACACTTCCATCCAAGAGTACGATTACAGCAACGATGCTACGGAAATCTGTTACGATTGGAACCCCTCGGCGGGCAATTTCCAGAATGGGAAATACCAAGTGGAAGTTTACAACAAAGGGCATTTAGCAGGGACGAGTACGTTTGAATTGAAGTGAGTTTGAAAAACGATCTGGTCTAAAAAGAGGTTGTTTTACAAGACTTTTTGACGCTGATTATTATGACAATTAAGATCATTTATGATCTTTAAAAATTTCATTTTTTAGTCATAACAAATCATAACAATCATAATAATCAGCGTCAAAATTAAATTCCACATCCCGTGAAACGGCCTCTTTTTGTTTTACAATCAGTAAAAATGTTCTTTTCAAACTCCTTTTTTAAAACGCATACCCAAACGAAACGGCCCCTGATGGGATCAGCCAAGTATCAAATATTGGATCATTCCCACTAAATGCCGCCTCCTGCCTTTGGTTAAAATCGATTACCAAAAAAGGCGTGAAAACAGCCCGGAACAAAAACCTACTTTCTGGTTTCTGCCACCGATAGCCCAACGTCATCGAACCCAACATATCCCAACTATCAAGGGACCTGCCTTGCGAACTGCCAATTCTATCCTTTGTCAATACTTGTCCAATTCCGAATTCAACATGGTGCATATCAAATGACAACAATCCATTCACTGAAAACGGCAACCAAAAGCCGATATTACCTGAACCAGGGCTGTAATAAGAAGCGCCAACCTTGGCGGTCATTTTCATTTTTATGTCATTGACAAGAATCCTTTCGTAGTTTAAAGAATAGAAAAGCCCGTGGCCACCGAGCTCCAATTGCAGGTTGTTTTTATGATAAAAAGATTCTGATTGCTGTGCATTTAGATAAAGCCATGCAAGAGTAAAAAGACAAAGCGTAATTGTTTTTTTCATTGGAAAGAGTTGTTGATTTGTCAACCAAAGATGCTGTTTTTTTATGTGCTTGATTGATAAATATTTGATTTCCCAACCAACTATTTTCTGTCCGATAACAGTAAACATTTGTCCATTCCCGCACACTTTTCCATTTGTAAAAAACCCATAACTTTTTGTATTCCAACTAATTAGAGTGCTGGCACATCCCTTGTTTTTCATTCTTCTATATTACTGCCGAACAAAAATTTACCATTCACCAATCATCATTTACCATTAGAAAAAATGTTAAAAAACTACTTCAAGATCGCCGTCCGCAACCTTTGGAAACAAAAGGGTTTCACCTTTATCAATTTAGCGGGAATGGCCGTTGGTATGGCCTGCTGTTTTTTGCTGCTCATTTATGTGAACCACGAAATGCATTACGACGAGTACCACCCCGACGTGGACCGTCTGTACCGGGTAAATTACCACGCATCCTTTGGAGGTTCTGACATGGTAATGGGAACTATCCCTGCCCCGATTGCTCCGTTGATGCAACAAGATTTTCCGCAAATTGAGCAGATTGCAAGGCTTTATGGTCGTGGCATTTCCGTCCGGGCGGCCAATTCTGAGGAGTCTTATGAAATTGAAAATGCCGTGTTTGCGGACAGCACCATCCAAGAAGTTTTTAGGTTTGATTTTATTAAAGGTGACCAAAACGAACCGCTGCACCAACCATTTTCGATTGTGCTTACGGACGAAACAGCTCATAGAATTTTTGGCGAAAAAGAAGCTATCGGCCAACAACTTTTGTTGGCTGACAAAGGGCCATTTACAGTTTCTGGAGTAATTAAGGATATGCCGCCCAATACACATTTGGACATTGACCTGATCGTCCCCTATCGAAACATGGCAGATGTCGAGGAAGCGTATGTACGCCCTGCCATCGAATACGTAACACAAAGAAATTTTATCGCTTCGCACTCAGCCACTTATGTACGGCTGAAAGAAGGTACAGATCCCACCGACATTGATGAAGGAATGATTCCCTTCATGGAGCGCTACGGACACAAAGACATCATCAAGAATCAACGGTTTAAGCTGTTCCCGATTAAAGATGTCCACTTGGCTGCCCCCGCAACCGGGGAAACATCTCCAGTCATTTACCTGCGGTTTTTCATGGCCATTGGCTTCCTGATTTTGCTGATCGCCTGTATCAATTTCATCAACCTGTCCACCGCCATGTACCTCAACCGGACCAAAGAAGTAGGCGTACGAAAAGTGCTGGGTGCAGGGAGGAAAAGCCTGATCGGGCAGTTTATGGGCGAAACCATGATGGTCAGTTTTTTGGCCTTTCTGATTGCGTTGGTGGCCATTGATTGGCTCCTTCCCTATATGGGTTCATTGGTAGACCAACGGCTCTCGTTCAGCCTTTTGGGAAACTGGCCTTTGACTGCAACATTTGTCGGAGTATTCCTGCTGGCCGGGGCTTTGGCTGGCACCTACCCTTCTTTGGTCGCCAGTCGTTTCCGTCCAGTTGAAATATTTCAGGATAAAATTGAGCATAATGGAGGCACGTCTTCTGGCTGGTTGCGGAAATCGCTGATCACTGTCCAATTTGCGGTCGGCATCTTGTTGATCTGCGGCACCATGGTCATCCTTTCCCAAATCAATTACATGAGAAACCTGCCGCTTGGCTTCAACCACGACCAAGTCATTTCAGTCCCCCTGCAAAGTCAAAATATGAATTCGTTGTTTGCGCCCGGCGATTCGACCATGCGGGCCAAAATGAATGCTTTTGAAGAGCGGCTTTTACAAAACCCAAATATCGAAGCGGTCACCTTGGGATCTGCCATGCCCGGCTTGGGCAGGGTTTACCATCCGATCACTACCGATAAGATTTCGATCAAGGACAATGTTGTGCTGCCTGCCGTTTCTGTCGATTATGACTATGCCGAAACGTTTGGTTTGGAAATCGTAGCAGGCCGTGATTTTGCGGAGGAATTTGGCACCGACCACCTCACCGGATTCATGGTCAACGAATTGGCAGTCAAGCAATTACAATGGGAGAGTCCAGAGGAAGCCATCGGCCAAAATATTTCCTACGGAGGCAAAGAAGGGCAAATAGTAGGTGTTGTAAAAGACTACGCTACTTCCGGCATGCAACTGGCTTTGGAGCCCCTGGTGCTGGATGTTAGACCAGGTGTTTTTTCCACCTTTGGGATCAGGATGAAAAACGGCGAATTGCCCACCACGCTGGCGTTTTTGGAAAAAACATGGCTGGAATTCTTCCCCAACAAAGCCTTCGAATACCGATTTTTGGACGAGTCGCTGGCCGAAGCTTACCAAGACGAAAGCCGTTTGGCCTCGCTCGGTTCCAGCTTTGCGGGCATCGCCATTTTCCTCTCCTGTTTTGGCCTCTTTGGCCTCATTTCCCTCACGGTGCAGCAGCGGTCGAAAGAGATCGGCATCCGCAAAGTGCTCGGCGCTTCGGTATCAGGGATTGTTGGATTGTTGTCAAAGGATTTTCTGAAACTGGTCGTTTTTGCCCTATTGATTGCTACGCCCATATCCTGGTATTTGATGAACAATTGGTTGGAAGATTTCGCCAATCGGATTGATTTGCAGTGGTGGCATTTTGCGGTTGCAGGTTCTGCAGCTGTGTTGGTCGCTTTTTTGACGATGAGCGTGCAGAGTATCCGGGCGGCGCTGGCCAATCCGGTGGACTCGTTGAGGAGCGAATAAATTTTATGAATCCAAAAGAAAAGGGGCGGATCAAGCCGCCCCTTTTCTTTTGGATTTAGTGGCCAAAATTATTTCTGGTGAATTACCTTTACTGCCATCACTCAATCAAAAACTCAGTATGGCACCCACTAAATTTTTTTCCACTATTTCATTCTTTTTTCTGCTTTCCATTTTAAACATAAATGCCCAAAAATCATTGGCGGAAAAACTCGGCTATGATGCCGACGCAAAATTATTGATCATCCATGCTGATGATTTGGGAGTCGCACATTCGGAAAACAAGGCCAGCTTTTTGGCCATGAAAATAGGCATGGTCAATTCGGCCAGCATCATGATGCCCTGCCCTTGGGTGCCTGAAGTAGCTGATTTTGCCAAGGAAAACCCGACTGCCGATTTGGGGTTGCACCTGACATTGACCAGCGAATGGAAGCATATTAAATGGGGGCCAGTCGCACCAAAGGGAGAGGTGAAAAGCCTGCTCAACGACCTTGGCTTTTTTACGACAATTATACCGATTTTGGGAAAAATCTACCTTAGCTGGAAGAAGGCAAATTGACTGCAGGCGCAAATGAACAGGCCTATAAAATGGGATTCCATTAGCACATTTATAATGGTTCCCACGGCGGGATATTTTGGTTTATATTAATTCTCCAGAAATATTTGGGGTGTATTTAAATCTGGGAAGGGAGTATAATATCCCCGTCATGGTGGGTCGGTTTTTTTTTCTGCAAAGCAACCATATCCCGGCATTCAAAAATTTAATCCAACCTGAATATTAGTAATGAAAAAATCCTACAACGGCTAAATCCCGATGACTTTGCCTCGAGCTTGGCCAATTATTGAAAATACATTGATACACAAATCTTTTCTCAAGCGTAAATATTCTGCTCATCCATTTAGCCTTTAATGATTCAGGAAATGCAAGCACTTTCGATCGACCATCCTTTGTGGGGCGGTTCGATAGCGTAGGATGATTTTGATTTTTTACCAGTGAAAGTAAGGGGCGATTTTGGAAAAGGAAAATATCCATTAATAAAGTGAAAAGGATATACAGAGGGTTGTTTATGGGAAATGAAAATTAATCCAAAACAATAAGCGCCCTGATTTTTTTTGGTAATCTTTATAGCGTTTGAAAAATGCGGGGCAGCAAATTTTCGCCTTTTGCAACTTCTCAGTGTGCCCCTCCAAGGGTTTTAAAGGGCGGCGTCGTCCCGATGCATCGGGACGACGCCGCCCTTTAAAACCCTTGGAGGGACGAGCAGACTTATGCAAGAAGGCATGTGCATGCCCCGGCCCGCACGATTAGCGCTAAATAAATACATTAAAATCAGGGCGCTTATTTTTTCAAAACAATTCAATTGGAAAGGACCTTCATTTACCATTCACCGCTCACCATTCACCATTAAAAAAAATCATTGTTTCACCAATCTCCGAACCACACTTCCTTCAGAAGTAACGACACGGATCATGTAAATCCCATCCGGCCAATTGGCGTCCGTTTCCAGTTTGATCTGGTGTTGGCCAGCAGGCAGGTAGTCAAATTGTTGTTGCAAAAGCGTTTGGCCGTTCATGGCAAAAACTTGGATTGACAAATCCGTGGAATTGGCCAAAATGACATCGGTGGTCAGCTGATCACGGAATGGGTTGGGGAAAACATTCCATTCATAAATGCCAGCAACGGCCTCATCAGCATCCGACAGGCAATCTGTTTTAACCGTAAATTCCTTGTAATCGCCCACTGCAAAATCGCAAATGGAACGAACCCGGATTTCGTAGTCCGTACAAATTTCCAATCCAAAAAACGTATGGTTGGGTTCAGTAACGGAAATCGTTTCAAAGTCATCGGAGCTACCCGCAGGTCGGTAGCCCACTTCATAACTGATGAAATTAGGCGGGCCAAACCAATTCGCTGAGATCGAGGATAATGTTTTCTCAAACTCGAAATCATAAGCAGGGGCACAGGGTGCTTCGGGAACGAAGTAGGCGGTAACCACGTCGCCCAACGTATCGCTCAGTGCCAATTGGATAAAATCAGAAAACTGATCTGGTGTGAAAACATTATTATCCACCTCCCAGTAATCGAATGCCCACCCGGTGGCAGGGACGGCCGTAAAATCCAAAGTCGTACCCACAAAGTAATCGCCGATGAAGGGGAAAGCGCTGGGGACAAAAGTATTGACCCGCACCTTATTTGGGATGTTGGCTGGTTCAACATTAACCGTAACAGGATACGGCCCCTGCACATCGTAGCAGTCCTCAATACCCGTATTTATTTCCGTGCAACGGGTTGAAATAAAGTCTTTTAAAGTTTGAACATTGGCATGCCAATCATTTATGTTCCCGCCCCAGCGGTCAATTTGTCGCTGCATTTCCGGTTCAATTTCCGCAATCATGGAATCGAGCAGCCCGAACATGTAGTCGCACGTAAAAAAGCTATTATTCATGTCCGCATACCGATTAACGTAAAGCGAATGAAATTCTTCATTTTCCATCAAAGAACTGATTAATTCGCCATGGCCTTCAAAATCTGCTTGAAGGTCTTCTCCATAACAAGGGTCAGCGTTTGGTGTCGTATTGGGGATACCGGTGTAATTGATGTAATGGCCGAAAGTAGCATCCATATCCCACAGGGCGTAGCGCCATTGGCGGGCCTCCCCGTTGGGGTTTCGGCCCCGCCACCAGGAAGTGTTCCAGTTGAGCCAATCCATGCAGACAACATGGGTATTTAAAATCATATAATCGATCAGACTCAGGACGTTCAACTGTTCCTTGACGGTGGCGTAGTTGGATTCGATGGACATGTCGTTATTGTTGACAAAAGCGGTCAGCACATCCCAATCGGCCCGGCTACCGTACTCCTCCCAGGTGCCGCCCCACGTTTTAATATAATCCAGCCATTTCTCCCCTTGGTTATAATATTCGTTGGTAAAATCTGGATCATCCACTTTTTCCCGCATTTCGTACAATCCCCAATACTCCCCATTTAGATAGAGCACACAGGCTTTATTAGTGCGCTCATCCAACTCCATATCTGCCCGTTGGGATAGGGTGTGCACATAGGCATCCCGGATATGGGCGCCATTTTCAAAAGGGTAATTATCATTGGCGGCGGGTTTGAGGATCAGCCGTTGGTACCGCTTCCGGTCTTTTCTGGGAAAAATTTTATGATCAATGGAACTCGTATAGCCCATTTGATCTCGGGTGATGTAATCAATGCCTCGCTGGGGATAGGCCCAAGAATCATTGCCGTGTTTGTTGTATTCTCCGTACGCTTCGTCGATCAATGCGCCGTTTTCAAAATATTCAAAAGAGCCACGAGGGTCAAATTGCGTCCCACTAAGCAGCTGTTGCAAATCCGAACCAGCGATGGAAAGTACTGTCAAAGAGTGGTTTACATCAATAAAATAGGTATTGGCCTCGGTGAAACTTGGCAGGTTGTTCGGATCAGAGCCAAAAACTTTAGCTTTCACAACCGTTGTTTGGTTGATGCTGATCGGGTTGGAATAGAGCGTGGAGGTCGCTGTTGGTTCGGCCCCATTCAAGGTGTAACGAATGGTTGTGCCCGGTGCAGCAGTTATAGCCACTGCGATACTTCCATTATAAAAGCCAGCATCTAAGGAAAAAACGGGCCGCTCCTCGTATTTGACAAAACCATTAGTATTAGCGGCACCTGGTGTTGGATCATTAAATATCCCCCAGTTCAAAGCGCCGTCGGTAATCCGCCCGGTAGAATGGTTTACTTGGTTGGGGGAAGAAATCTGAATGGCATCGACCAAGTTTAGGTTTGGGTCGGACAAAACGACGTACTCTTGTTTGGTCTGGGTCAGTTTGAAGCCAGCATGGATGTTGTTGTTGACCACAAGATCCCGGTCAGAACAATAGATCAAAAGGTGTTGGCCAGCTCCGATATTTATCCCTGCAGGAAACATCCATTTATCCGGATTATTGATATTGTCGCTGAGGAAATAGCCGTCGAGGTTGACCGTCTGGGTACCTACATTATACAACTCCACCCAATCTTCATACTCAAAAAAGTTGTCGATTTTGTCGTCCATGTTGGCCGCCGAATATTCATTGATAACCACTTGCGAAGTCAATAAGGTGGTTATGGAAAACAATAGAGAAGTGAGGTAAAATTTCAAGTGCATGAATTTTTGTTGATAGGTGGTTGAATGGCTGGATGGTTTTGTTTGCCTAACCATCTAACCATCCAACTATCTAATTAAAGTTGTGTGCCCTTTATAGTTTTCTGAAATACCATCCACATAGTTCACATTGGCATACCAAACATAAACCCCTGGCGGCATATTTTTCCCTTTGAAAGTCCCATCCCAGCCGATGTCCGGGTCGTTTACTTGGAAATCAAACGCCTCATAAAGCAATTCACCCCAGCGGTCAAAAACCTGAAAGGACGCAATGTTTGCTACCATTTTTGATTTTCCGTGTACCCGCAATAGGTTGTTCTCAGCTGGCCCACCGTTATTAGGTGTGAAACCAGTTGGTACATTGATGGCCCGCTCTGTTGTGACAAAAATATTGAGCAAGTCTTCTTCCACACAGCCACTTTCACTCGTTACAACCAACGTGACCGTAGTTGGACTGAACACATCAAATGAACTGACTCGCCAAATAGGGTCATTGGGTTCAACATTAGGATTGTTGGAAGTCCACGAATAGGAGTAGTTTTCAAAATCTGCGGTATCGATGTTGATAAGATTGGGGTGGATAAAAATCTTTTGCCCATAGCTCACAATGCGGTCATCGCCTAAATCAACGCCAAAAGGTTCGGGTTCTCCGATTAAAATATCTGGCAAGTCATAAAAGCAGCCATAATTGTCTTGGACAATTGCATCATAAATGCCCGTCTGCAGGGCGATATAATTGGGGTTGCCGAAAAAGCCATTCCCATTTAGATTGTACAAATAAGGTGGCGTACCGCCCGTAGCAACCAAGCTAATCGCTCCATCCCTGGAACCGGGACAAGAGACATCTTCGGCAATGACATCCAACGCCAATGAATCTTCTGGCTCCGTTACTTCAATCGCTGTTTCAAAAGAACAACCTGCTATATCTTCTATTTGCAAGGAATAAATGCCAGCAAAAAGATGGTCCAAATCAGGCTCGTCACTTGAAAAATTATTAGGCCCTGTCCATTGATAAGAATACCCCCCCAAACCTCCAGAAGCATTGATTGAAATGCTGCCTGTGCTATCTCCTTTGCACAAAATTGCATCAGTGGAAAAATCAACTTCGATGGCAGTCATTTCACTGATGGAAGCTGCAATTTCGGCCATACAATTATTAGCGTCCGTTACCGTCACAGAGTAATCACCAGGTAATAAATTCGTCGCATCTTCGGTTGTCTGGCCATTGCTCCAAATAAATTGGTAAGGCGCATTGCCACCAGCTACCTCCAAATCGATCATTCCTTCTGGGCTATTGCAGGCAGCGTTGGTCGGAACGGTGGTCAATACCATAGCGGGGGGCTCGCCAACATCCGTGCAGGCCATTGCCATACAGTCATTAGCATCGCTAATTGTAAGGCAATAAGTGCCAGCTAATACATTATTGAGGTCGGCAGTAGTTTGACCATTATCCCAGTTGGATAGCATAGAGGAACACCTCCCGTGACATTGGCAACGACATTTCCCGAAGGGTCATTTATACACAATGTCTCTGATGGGGAAAGATTAATGACCAGCTCGGCAGGCGTTTCCACTACGACCGAATCGGTGCGGCTACAACCTGTTGCATCGGTAATGGTCACCGTGACAGTACCAATCGGCAAGCCCGTAATATCAGGAGTGGTCGCACCGTTGCTCCACTGGTATTGATAGGGACTATTCCCCCCTGTGACCATTGCAGAGGCAGTTCCGCTGCTTTCCCCAAAACATTTGACATCAGTGCTCGTCAGGGAGGACATCATACCTGCGGGTTGGTTGATAATAGCATCAGCCACGGCAATGCAACCATTCGCATCAATGACTGCTACCGAATATACACCAGAGGCGAGATTTGAAACGGTGGCGGTATTTGCATTGCCGGCACCACTGTCCCATTGGATAAAATAGGGTTCTACCCCACCCTCAATTTCAACTGTTGCCGAGCCTGTATTTGTCCCGTTGCAACCAATACCAACGGTTGACATACTCAGCTCCAATAGGTCGGGTTGGGTAATTGGAAAATTGAAAAAATCCGTGCAATTATTAGCATCTACGATGAAAACAAACGAGGAACCAGGCAATAAATTAACGGCGGTATCCTGCTGTTGGCCATTGCTCCAATCCACCATATAAGGTTCCGTCCCACCCATAATATGTACGGTGGCCGAGGCGTCCCCTTCATTGAAACAGGACACGTTATTGATTATTTCCAAAACGGCAAACATACTGTCTGGCTCAATAACTGTCACCTCTATTGAATTGGGGCATCCCCAAGAATCAATGACAGTCAAGGTGTAAGTCCCACCGGAAAGACCCGTAAAAATGCCTTCTGTTGAGGGGGGCGAATTGTCGAGGGTGAATGAATAATCGCCTGCACCACCTGATGCGGTGGCGTTGATTAAGCCATTTCCATCACCAAAACATTTTACGTCATTAATATTTTCAATAGTTAATGCGGGGGCGTCGCAATTGGGCGTTGTGCAGGTTGTTGTTCCAATCTCACCACCGCAGACTCCCGTAGCGAAGACTTCAATGGTTACTGCTTCATTCAAATTTAGCCCAGTAACGGTATGTGAAAATTGGCCATTATTTGGAGGCATAAAAGGCCCTCCATTAATACTTACTTCATAGCCAGTTGCCCCTATTATTTCACTCCACTCAAAATCAATGCTATTTCCGGAAACTGAAACACAATTGACGACCGGTGCCTCTAATACCTCATTTACTACTATGGTAATCGTATCATAAACCTCACAGCCGTAAGAATCCCAAGCTGTCAGGACGTAGGTGGTTGTCTCGTCTGGCGCTGCAAGGGGATCTGGACAGTCAGCACAACTCAATCCCGTAGTTGGTTCCCAGCTATAATACAATTGGTACAATGGTTCGAAGGTGATGGTCCAATCAAGCAGCAGACCATCAAACCCATTTGATTCGTCCAAAACTAATAGCTGCCACGTGCCGTTGGTTGGATATTCCCCAGTCCAGAAGTCCGACCAAACCCCTTCGGGCTGGAATACGCCATTAGAAAAACCCGGCTCTTGACCAAAAGCACAAGTGGGCCACGGGAAAACATAATTGATCGGTGTGGTTGCGGAGGGGGCAAAACAGACATTATTGTAATTGTCGCAATCCGCCCCGTTCATGGTGCTCAGCTCAATGAATTGGCCGCCCGGAGAGATCAAATAAAGGTCAAGGTCGTCCACAAAACTGTGCTCAATATTTACACAAACCGATTGTATAACCCCCGGGCCTAAGAACGCAGGTTGCACTCCAATGACCTCAATGGGCGAATAAACAGGGCCACTTTCATCAATAAAATAATCGGTATCGTTGGTAAATGAAGGAGGCTCCGGCAGGGTCAGCGGCAAATTGCCATCCAACGCAATTGAGTCGCCTTGGCAAATAGTAGTGTCAGGCCCCAATTCTGGCGGTACAATTTCATTGTCGCGGATATAAATCCAAAAAGTATCTCGATTGCAAATGTCACGTTGGATATCGATCCCGATACTTTCGAGGCCCTCCGCCAATCCATCATAGATAGCATAGATGTCGACAGTAATGGAGCTACTGCCCTGTGGAATAAACAAATCAGAAGGGATAAACCCATAGTCTACCCCATTTTCAGCAGTACCGATGATGGTGTAATCCAACGGCAAATCTTGTTCAGCTTCGGTTGGCAGAGAAAAGCTAAAAGCGCCATTGACACATCCTTCAGCGATTACGCCATCCAAACTCAGCGTTACCGCATCCACGTCTATTGTCCCCGTTCCAAAGCTCTTAGCTTCGAGAAAAACACCTGAGTCATAGAAATTGTCGCTCACATCCGCAATCACCAGCTTTATCGTATAAGTCTCACAGGGGATGACCACCGCTTCGGCGGTAAAAACATCCAGGTATCCATCATACACCGGCTGTAATGCAATGCCATTATTGCTATTATAGTATTGGTCATTTACAGCTTGGCAATTGTATTCCATCTTGGGGATGGATATTATTAATGGAAACAGGGGTGTTCGTCCCCGAATCAGTGCGATGTTTTGACCACTATTCTGAAACGTACCCGTAATACCGGTACTGATAAAAAAACCAAAAACATCATTGAACGGCGAACAAGAGTATTCTGGGTATTCTTCCGAAGCAAAAACGTACCTAAACCGGAGGGTATCGGCAAACGGTTGGAAAGTGATGGTATATTTGGCGACATCCTCAGGCGTCCCGTTTGCGATACTATTAAGATCGACATCACTGGCATTACCGTTCATTTGATTGCTGGAAAAAACATTGCCTGTACAATCGGCACCATAAGGCCCACCACCACAATTTTGCGAAGCGGCCCTACCACTGGTCAGCAATATGCCCCGGTCCAGCCCGATGGCATTTGTCCCGTCTTTGAAGTAGCCAACTGCCAAAGGATCACCCTCGTAGGTAATGTCAATGATGGAAACACCGTCGCCAAGAAAGATATTGGAAATCAAATTTTCTGGCGTAAAGGGAGCGGTGGCCGCATCTGTCACGTCCATTTGGGCGAACAGCCCGGTCGATAAACAGGCGGATAAAAGAAGGATTAAAGGCTGGGTCAAATTTTTCATCAAAGGGTAACAAATGACTTTCGGTAAATTTCTAAAGACATTTTTTTACAAAATGTACAATTGAACATCAAGAGAAAGGGCTTTTTTATCAAAATGAAATTGCCACGTATGTAGCTTTCAATCTTCCCGATCGGATAGGCTGAGCCAATCCGATCGGGAAAAAAAAAGGTTTATGGGGAAAGCCCAATATCGAGTGATAAAAGTAGGCTTGTTAGCCATTTCTTAAAAGAAAATGAATTGATATTTGAGATTTTGCTTCCCATGTTACACTTATGTTCAGTGGGTGTATAAAAGACAATATTTTAGTTCCGTAACATTGGCTATCTTACTTTTACTTTCGTTTATCTAAAAAAAAATGGCATCCATCCCTGTCAATCTACTTTAGCTTTTTTTATTGCTTAGCCCTACTCATTCTCCAAACAATAAATAACATTACATGAGTCAGTTTTTTAAATTTGTTTTTGCCTCTTGCCTTGGTGTCTTTTTGGCCACCATTGCTTTATTTGCCGTAGGCTTTTTGATCATGGCCGGCATTGCTGGAGCCAGCGGTAAAGAGCAAGTTAATTTAAGTTTCAATACCATTCTCCAAATAAAGTTGGATAGCCCCATCCCTGAACAAACGAACAATTTGGAAATGAACCCTTTTGACTTTGCCCACCAAGAAGTGCTCGGTTTGAATGACATCGTAGCCAGCTTGGTGCATGCCAAAGATGACCCCAAAATAGAAGGAATCCTTTTAGACCTCGGCGAATCGGTCAATTCAGGTTTTGCAACCGCCGCAACGCTTCGCACGGCTTTGGAGGATTTCAAAGAAAGTGGAAAATTCATTACCGCCTACGCTAAGAACTATAGCCAAGGCACTTATTACCTCGCATCGGTGGCCGACAAAGTTTATGTCAGTCCACTTGGGGGAATTGATTTTCATGGGCTGGCAGCCACCATTCCTTTTTTCAAAGAATTATTGGACAAAGTTGGCGTCAAAATGCAGGTCTTCTATGCTGGTCAATTTAAAAGCGCTACCGAACCTTATCGCCGCAATGACATGAGCGATCAAAACCGCCAACAGCTCCGGGAATTCCTTGATCCGTTGTATGACAACTATTTGACCTCCATTGGCGAATCCAGAAACAAATCGGTCGATCAATTGAAAGAAATGGCCAATAACCTGACGCTCAGCAATGCCGATGAGGCGTTGCGGCTTGGCATGGTGGATCAACTTGGGTACATCGACAATGTGCTGGCAGATTTAAGAGAGCGGTTAGACCTGGGAGAAAAGGCCAAAATAAAAACCATATCGCTGGAGGATTACGCCAATACTTTTACTAAAAAAACGAACTTCAAGATAAAGGACAAAATTGCAGTAGTCTACGCGGAAGGGGCAATCTATGCCGATCAAGGCGACCGGGGAACTATTGTTGACAACGACTATATAAAAATCATTCGCAAGTTGCGGGAGGATGACAAAGTGAAAGCCATTGTGCTGCGCGTCAACTCGCCCGGTGGAAGTGCCATCGCTTCCGAAAACATCTGGAGAGAATTCAAACTGGCCAAAGAAGCGGGCAAACCCATCGTCGTTTCTATGGGCGACTATGCCGCTTCTGGTGGCTATTATATCGCCTGCATGGCGGATAAAATTTTTGCCGAGCCCAACACCCTAACTGGTTCCATCGGGGTATTCAGCATGATCCCCAACATGGCCGAATTGTACAACGATAAGTTGGGGATTCACTTCGACACGGTGCTCACTGCCAAATATTCAGTTGGCCTAAATACTGTTTTTGACATGGACGATTTTGAGAAAAATCACTGGCAGGCCAACACGGACAAAATGTATGAAATCTTTTTGAGCAGGGTTGGTGAGGGCCGAAAAATGGAGCGGGATGCCGTTCATGAAGTTGCCCAGGGCAGAGTTTGGATTGGGCCAAAGGCCAAAGAGATCGGCCTCGTTGATGAAATCGGAGACATTGACGATGCCCTTGCAGCCGCTGCTGAATTGGCTTCGTTGGATGAGTACCGCGTTTCCTCGTACCCGACCCAACCTGATCCGATGCAAGAGTTCATTAATGAAATTACTGGTCAGAATGACGACGACGCCATTCGAAGCCAGATTTTACAAAAAGAATTGGGTGTACACTATGAGATGTACCAACATTTAAAAGAAATGATCAACACCAAAGGTGTACAAGCCCGCCTCCCTTTTATGCTGAATTTTAATTGAGGAAAGGGTTCTTTGACAAATCTCGTGGTGAAGCGAAACCGATAAAACAGGTCACCACTAAAATTGTCAAGCAGCCAAGTATAAATCGTAAAAATAAAAGCCCCCTGATGGAATTCCACCAGGGGGCTTTTTTCTTTCAAAAGCGGGGGAATTTAATTCCCCCGCTTTCGGAAAAAAAAAATCAATCAGGTACTTTCGAAGGATTCAACAAATCGTAAAACTGATCCAGTTTTGGCAAAATGATGATCCGGGTTCTGCGGTTAGTAGAACGGCCTTCTGCCGTGTCGTTGCTGGCGAGAGCGTTGTACTCTCCACGTCCGGCAGCGATCAAACGGTTTGGGTCTACGTTGTGTTGGGTCTGTAAGGCCCTAACAACAGAAGTAGAACGTTTCACACTCAAGTCCCAGTTGTCGGAGAGGCAATCGTTCTTGATCGGAACATTATCGGTATAACCTTCCACCATAACTTCAAATTCTTGACGGGACTGGACGATCTGAGCAATTTTTGCCAATACTTCGTTTGCCCGGGTGGTCAGTTTGTAACTGCCACTTTCGTACAACATTTTATCAGATAAGTTGATGAAAACAACGGTCTTATCAACTTTTACTTCTACGTCATTATCTTCGATTCCATCTTTCAAGACACTTTTCAAGTTGACGGCCAATGCTAAATTGATCGAGTCAGCCCTTGATTTGGCAGCCTGTAATAAGTGAATGTACTTGTCTTTCCGTTCCAACTGAGAAAGTGTCTCCTTGATGTTATCGCTGGCCGATTTCGACAAAGTTGTCAGGTCATCAACTTGGTTGAGCTGCTTGTCACGGGTCTTTTTACAATCAGCCAATTGGTCTTTTAAATCTTCGATTTGCTCTTTGCGGAGCTTCAGGGTGTTTTCGCCGTTTTGTATTTGGCTTTCCAACTGCCGATTTTCTTGCTGGCAAAGTTGCAGCCGGTTCATGTAGTCGTTGAGGCTTTCGCCGCATTTGCCGAGTTGTTCGTTTGCGGAGCTCAATTCACTGGTCAGTGCATTGTATTGTTTTTTACTGACACAAGAAGTTATGGACAGGAATGCCACAAAGAGAAGTAAGATTTTCGCTGGTCTTTTCACAATCATTGATTTTAATGTTAAAAGTTAGTAAGTATAAAGGATGAAATGCTCAAATGTTCTACCCCTTTACTTCCAATTTCACTTTTCACAAAAGAACTGCATTTTGGTCATTTCACAAAATACTCCTGCCCCCTTAAAAAACCACTAATTCTTTCACCATTTTCTCCCCTTCGGAAATGACTTGCAAGAAATAAACACCACCCGGAACATCTGTGAGCACCAGGTCGAATTGGTTATCCCCAACCGTCAAGTCTACATTCGTAGCAAAAACTGGTCTGCCCAAAAGATCCACCACTTGTAAATCGACATTCCGATTGGATAAGGCCGTAAGACCGACGCTAAACCGGCCACTGTTAGGGTTAGGAAAAACCAGTAGGTTCTCCACAAACGTCAGTTCGGAAGTCGGATTCACCAACTCTCCAACGATAGTAACGTTGTCCAAATATACCACATCTCCAATACCGTATGGATCGAGATTCCGATCCATTAAGGTGGAAGTTTCAATACATATTTCAACCACATTTCCAAGGTAGTCGCTCAGGTTAGCCGTTTTGTTGAAATAAAGGCTATTCGTATTATCCAGTGGGTAGATATTCGCCCCCAACTGAACACCATCCACAGTCAGTCTCGCCGCAGCCGCTTGCGGTAAAATTTCCCCTAATTCCCGCTCGTAATAAAGAGAATAAAACTGTTTGATACGGTATTTAAAGGTGGCGCTCTGAAGGTTAGTCAAATCAGCACAAAAACAAACCGTGGTTTGGAAGGTCGGATTTACATCCCAGACATTTTCAGGCGTGGGCAAAACAAAATTGCCATCTGCCATAGCCTTAAATAAATCTCCGCCCATAACCTGCAATCCGAATTCGCCATCGCGGGCCGATTCATTGGAGACGAAAGCCTGACTTTGGTCAGCAGTAATGACGAAAAATGAATCTTGCGATAAAAGTCCTGCATCGAAAGTCACCGTATCCGCCAGCACCATCCTGACTGGCTTTACGACCATTTGGTCAACATAAATATCATTTCCATTGAGGGTATCTGGTTGGTAAACGACCCACGCATCAATATCATGGTTAAAAATGGAAGAAAGATCGACCTGTTGGCTAAAGGTATGAAAGAAAGATTCTCCGTAAAACAAGGTAGTTGGGTTAGTAATGGTTTCACTGACCGTGGCCCCACCATTCACTTGGTAGTAAACATCCATGACCTCGCCCGCCGCTATCGAGTCGCAGCCATAAAATCCGATTTCCACCGCCACTGTTTCATTTTCCAAAAAACAGCCGGGCCTCGGAAGAGGGACGGATGGCACACTGAAATCCACATTTTGGTCAAAAATGCGTTCCACGATGATCTTTTGTTTATTGTTTCCTGAGGTATTGTCGTTGGGAAATAGTACTCCAGTTTCAATTTCAAAATAACCAGCCAAGGCCAATTCTCCCAGTGTTTGCCCAAAAGTGAACACAAGCGTATCCCCACTTTGCAGGTCATTGGACAATTGGATGGAATCCCAGACTGGAGCCGCCCCGTTGATCTGGTAATAAACCGGAATTTTAGTTCCCACCAATAAAACCGAATCACAGTCATTGTACACCACCTCAATGGTCAAAGGCTCTTTATCCGTAACACCACACCTGAAAGGAGGCAGGCCAATAATCTTGGTTATCCCCATATCCAAAGATGGGGTTAACGACCCTACCCCAACCGCATACCAGGCATTCCTCGTTTGGGTTTCCGCAAAGGAGCACTCCCCGTAAAGATCCTGTGCCGCTAAGATGGCCCCCATCCGGGCATCGGGATAGCGGGAAGTTTCCATGAGGTAATATTGTAAATTGCGAAAGGCAATTTGCGCTGCCGAGTCAATCCCTAATCCGATAACCTCATAATTGTTGTCAAAATCGTTGATGTCCGTTTTTCCCTCTGTCAACAGATAAAACCAAAAATTCTGCACGCCACTATTGGTATGCACCCCTCCGTTGTCTGCACTACTTAAAAACCAACTGGTACCGAAATAAGTATCGGGATCACCATATTCATTCGGATCGGCCATGTTCCGGAAAGGCTCGTCTAAAAAGTCCTCCCCTACCAACCAATCTCCATTGGCCGAGTCGGCAAAAAATTCAACGGCAGCACCGAAGATGTCGCTAAATGATTCATTCAACGCCCCGCTTTCATCCTGATAAATGAGATTAGCACTGAACCTTGTCACGCCGTGGGTAAACTCATGCCCGACCACATCCAATGACGTAAGTGCCGTACTTGATCCGCCCCCGTCACCGAATCGGGCATGGGTTCCATTCCAAAAAGCATTGGTCACGTTTTGATCATAATGCACGTAACTGACCAAAGGGAAACTGTCCCCATCAATACCCACATGATTAAATTTTTGGAAATAATAGTCGAAAGTCATTTCCGCACTCCAGTGCGCATCTGTAGCGGCTTCGTCTTGTTCGGCGTTCACATTGTTCCAATAATTGTCGTCATCCCAAAAGTCTACCGCATCATTGATTTGGGTGCTTCCCCTAAGGTTGTACGTTTCGATACCTCGGCCACGGGTTGTTTCCACCAAACGAAAAGAATCGACACCTACCGAATCCGTAATGATTTCATGCTGGCCATGGTATTTGGTCTCTGCCACGCCGGGGGTGTTTTGCACTTGGGTGTGCAGCATGTCAATTTCATGGAAAACTTCCCCAGTCAATGCATCCACAAACAGCCATTTTTGCGCATGCGGTTGCATGGCATAAACGGTTAGGCTGTAAGCCAGTCGCATATTTTCAGACAAAAGGTCGAAAGTAGGATCTAACAAGACCAATTCTGGTTTTGGGAAATGTGTAGCTGTTGGATCGTTGGTGACCCTTTTCAATAACCGTTCTTCCTCGTCGCTTTCCCACATATAACGTTCCGCTGGCAAATAGGCAAGCGCCTTTTCCACCGCTTTTGCACTCGAAATCTTAGGTGAACTAACCGTTTGTAGGCGGGTTGCCAAACGCCCATTTACCGTTTTTACGTACCCATCCTTTTCATGCACCAACATTTGGCTGCCCTGTACTTTTATTCCTTTGAAATAATGCTGATAACGATAATGGGTAAAGCCAAGATTGTCCTCTTCCTGCCGGAGCAGCTTCAATTCATCGCCCGTGCCCAGACTCAATTCGACCCGATGCCGATTGACCAAAGCCTCTGCTTTGATTTGCACCCCATCTTTGACTTTTAACCAATTTGGGTTGTTTTCAATAGCGTAAAAAATCGCATTGTCTGGAATCGGTGTTTCGCCGTTCCAAGGATTGGAAAAGAAGGTGAAACCCGTTGCCAATAGCAAGGCAATTGCTGCAAAAAGGGACGTTCTCAACATGCTAATTTTGTTTAGATTTTATCAAAAATGAAATGGGGAACACGGTTTTCTCTTTTTGGTTTTGGAAAAAATCCCGTGACTCTTTTTGTTGGGGCAAAGGAAGTGAAAATTTGGAGAATCCAACAAATTAATCAATAGGCTGGAGCGTCTTGGAGGTTGCGATTGTGGGATTGTTTTGGTGAATGTTTATCTTTTGAGCGGAAACAATTTTATTCTGGAATAGCGAGAAATGAGAAGGGTTACAGTAATTGCCACTGAAAATTAAAGTGAGCCACCCAGGAGACTCGAACTCCCGACCCACGCATTACGAATGCGTTGCTCTACCAACTGAGCTAGGGTGGCTGATGCGGCAAAATTAGTACGTATCCAAAATAATTCTATCTACTCTCATGAAATAATTTTACAAAAAAAAGCCATCACCCAGCAGGCGATGGCATACACACTCTCTAAAACATTAGTTATGAAAAATTTGGACTATTATCGAATTGTTCGCTGGTGCATTTGTACTCTCTTATTGCACTCAGCTCAAAGGCTGCTTACCTTTTAGCAGTGACATCCCCGCTTCCCGAAATCTTGGAACGAACCTTTGGGTTGCCACTGTAGACTACCCCTCCGCTCCCCGCAATAGAAACTTCCAGGCTGTCATTGACATGGACTGAAGCATCGCCGGAACCGGAAATTTTGATGTTACAAGTCTTGGTCTCCAGTTCACCCGCTTCCATATCCCCGGAACCGCTGATTTTGAGGTCGCAATCACCCGTGCTTCCACCCAAATTCATATCACCTGAACCACTGATGGCAGCTCGCAACGAGGAGGAATTGGCATCCAGACTAATATTTCCAGAACCACTGACCGTCAATTTTAAATCGTCGGTTTTGAACGTCGATTTTCCAACGACATCTCCGGAACCACTCACGGCAACGGAGGTAAGTTCAGGTATCGAAATCCAGATCTTGATGGGTTCGTGTTTTTTCACGTTTTCCTTAAACTTGATTTTCCAGTATTTACCATCCACCTCTGTTTCAATGTTGTCGATGATGTTCTTTTGAGCCTCAATCTTGACTGACTGGCTGCCCTGCGTCAAATAAACTTCGGCATTGATGGAAAGCCCGATGGCATCGAATCTCGACAGGTTTAGGTTTTCGGTGACCAAACTGCCTTCGCCTTTTATACCGTCGCCGAACCAGCTTTGGCTAAAACCTGAACCCGTAAAAATTAGGTTGGCTACAAAAATGAGTGCAAAAATTTGGATGGTTTTCATTGTCTTATTTTTTTGAAGATGATGGATTTAATGACAAATGGTAGGACTGATAGTTGCTTGAATTGGTTACAAAATTAGATGCATGGTTTCATTGGTGCATGGTTTCATTGATGCATGGTTTCATGGTTATATGGTTTCATGGTTGCCCTTAATACGAGTACATGTCATACAGGTAGCCATGAAACCATTTAACTGTGAAATCATGCATCAATGAATCAATGAAACCATGCCCCCCCCTATTCAAACAAAATCTTATAAAGCTCTTCGATCTTGCCAATCGTTTTCAATTCAATGGAATACCGCTTGGGATCAAGGCCTTTGGTGTTGTATTTTGAAAAAAAGATCTGCTTGAAGCCAAGCCTGTCGGCTTCTTGGATGCGCTGTTCGATGCGGTTGACAGCACGGATTTCCCCGCTCAGGCCGACCTCACCGGCAAAGCAGACTTCGCTCGGCACGGCGATGTCCTGCAAGGAAGAAATCAGGGCAGCAACGATGCCGAGGTCAAGGGCAGGATCATCCACCCGGATGCCGCCAGCGAGGTTGAGGAATACATCATTTTGGGAAAATGGGAAGCCGCCCCTTTTTTCCAAAACCGCCAGCAACATGCTCAAACGACGTAGGTCAAAACCGGTCGCCGTCCGCTGTGGGTTGCCATAAACGGCCGTGCTGACCAGCGCTTGCGTTTCGATCAACATAGGCCGCATCCCTTCAATGGTAGCAGCAACCGTGCTGCCGCTGAGGTCTTCATCGGTTTGGGAAAGCAGGAGTTCGGAAGGATTGGAAACTTCCCGCAGACCATCCGCCTGCATTTCATAAATGCCCAGTTCATCCGTTGAGCCAAAGCGGTTTTTCAGGGTGCGGAGGATGCGATAGGTATAGTTGCGGTCACCTTCAAATTGGAGTACCGCATCTACGATATGTTCCAATAATTTCGGTCCAGCAATCGAACCATCCTTGGTGATATGGCCAATGACAAATACGGGGATATTGGATTCTTTGGCGAAACGCTGCAGTTCCCCGGCACATTCCCGCACTTGGGAAATACTGCCCGGCGTGGAATCAATATGTGGTGAGGAAAGGGTTTGGATCGAATCGATAATAATGAGATCGGGCGAAAGCTCTTGGGCGTGATTGAGGATTTTGGAAGAATTTGTTTCGGTGAGCAGGTAGCAATCCGATTGCAAATTGCCCAAACGGTCAGCCCGCATTTTGATCTGTTCTTCACTCTCCTCCCCACTGACATACAAAATTTTGGCTTGCACCCTAAGTGCCAACTGTAGCATCAGGGTGGATTTGCCGATCCCCGGTTGGCCACCGACCAGCACTAAAGACCCACTGACGATACCGCCACCTAATACCCTATTCAGCTCCCCATCAGGGGTGACCATCCGACGGGTCGTCCCCGTTCGTACTTCTGGCAATGAAATAGGTTTTACATCTTTTACGATTCCACCTTTACCTTTCCATAGCCGACTTCGCTCCTCAGGCTGGGTTTCTTTGTGGATTATTTCTTCTTGGATGGTGTTCCATTCCCCGCAGGCATTGCACCTGCCCATCCATTTCGGAAAGGTAGAGCCACAACTGGAGCAGGCGAATATTTTTTTAACTTTTGCCAATGTTTTGTTTTTTATGAAAGAGTCTTGATTTGGTTCAACTCTTTTCTTGAATTTTTTAACGCTGGGGATAAACCAAATGCGAAAATCAGGATTTTCGTTTATAATTTTTCGACAACAAAAGTAAACCGATCCATCAGATTATAATAGTTTTCTGGGCCTTGCATCCAAAACCTCTTTTTTCAATCCACTGTAAGTAAATCGTATTCTAAATAGATAGGTTTGGACGCTTTTAGAGCCTGTTAAAAAAAATGATATTTTTTTTGATTTTTTGTGTGACTTAGGTCGATAGCTTAAGTCTTAAGACACGTATTTGAAATTGAATAGTAGGCGGTTGTGTGATAAATGTGAATTTTTAGCTAGGACAACCAACTACTCCAAGATATGTAGATTGTTTTCATTTGGTTTTTTAGGTAAACAGGGTTCAACTAAGTTGTGACCCTGTCTCTTTTTTTATAAAAACTTGTTTATCAGCTATTTAAGTTTTTTATCGGAATCTGAAAAAAAATGAATAAAAAGAGTGACTTAATTGAAAACCGAAAGTCTTAAAAGTGTCGCAAGTAATAAAAAATAAAAGTTGATCGGCTGAATTGCGGAGATTGAAAAACAAAGGCGATCGTTTCAACTTCAAAATATATGTAGATTGTTTTCATTTGGTTTTTTGGGGTTATACAGGGTTCAAACTTGTTTGTTCCCTGTTTTTTTTTTGCCCTAATCAAGACATCCAAGACCACTATTGATTGACATTTTGGGCTGCCGCTTTTTCCTCAAATAATTTGATGATCTCCTCTTCCGATTTTCCTAAATTATCCAACAAAAATTGGGTGTCGTCAGCAAAATCATCATTTGGGTATTTTGCCAAAAAATCTTCATAAACCACCTTAGCTTCATCGTATTTTTTCAATTTATCATCCAACGTATATGCCTTCATAAATAGGGCTGTAGAAGCCTTTGGATGGCCTGCATGTTCGGTGAGAATCTTTTCATAATAGACCAAGGACTTGTGAGGTTGGTTGATCAAAGAAGCCATTTCGCCTGCCCGTAAAAGGTAATCGACAACTTGATTCTGGTCATTTTCTGGGCTGGCCGCAAATTCTTCGTACTTTGCCAACAGTCCCGTGATTTTGTCCTGAGCAGAACCGGGATTAGCGCCGATCTCTGCTTCCAAAGCAGTGATCTCTGCATTTAAATCAGAAGTGTTTTTGTTGCCGCTTTTACACTGTAAGAACAACAGGGGCAATAAAATAAGAAAGTACCGCATAGTCATTTTTTTTTGTACAACATCCCTCTTTCCTTTTTGAAAAATGGGATGTTAATTGTTTCTTGCGGCTAATATAAATCATTTGTGTTTAGACCAAAACCTTCATACTGAACAAAAGGATTAAACAACTAAAATCAAGCTATGCTGATATCCATCCATCCGGAAAACCCGGAACATCGTAAAATCCAACAAGTCGCCAATATCCTGGAAGAGGGCGGGGTCATTATTTACCCGACAGATACGGTGTATGGCTTGGGTTGCGACATTGCTAATAAACAGGCTGTAGAAAAAATCTGCCGCATCCGGCAGCTCGACCCAGCAAAAGCGATGTTGACTTTCATTTGCAAAGACATTAGCCAAATAGCGGAATACGCTTGGCAAATGGATGACCCTATATTTAAACTATTGAAAAAAAACCTGCCGGGCCCATTTACTTTTATTTTAAAGTCCAGTAATGCTGTTCCCAA
>JAWKLX010000044.1:0-75027 GCA_041392505.1 Saprospiraceae bacterium
TTTTTGGAAAGTATCATATTAGAAAAATCTATTGTTCAGTAGAATACAAAAAAATACAAAGCATGAAGAAAGGACTATTATTTTTAGGAACGATCCTGTGTCTGGCGGCGGCTTGCCAACAAGGCGTAAAAGAGGCAGACACCAAACAAGCGATGATTGAAGAAATCCATTCATTGGAAAAACAGCTTTTAAAAACGGGGGATGCATCGAAGGAAAAAGAAGCAGCACTGGCATTGGTTGGAAAGTGCAGCGAATATGCCAAAGCTTACGCAGATGACCCCGCCACACCCGGCCTGCTCTTCAAAGCAGCGGACGTAGCCCGGGGTGCCAAAGAATATGGGAAAGCTGTGCAGTTATGGGGACAAGTCTGGCGCCAGTATGGCGAACACCCGCAAGCGCCTATGGCACTCTTTCTGCAAGGCTTCACTTTCGATAGTGAGCTGCAGGACGCTAAAATGGCCCGCAAGTATTATCAGGATTTTTTGAAAACCTACCCCAACGATTCGTTGGCCACACAGGTGAAAGAATTGTTGCAGGTCGTTGAGATGTCACCAACCGATTTGGTGAAACAATTTGAAAAAAATCAGTGAGCGGTTTTCCAAAAGCGGGGGAATTGAATTCCCCCGCTTTTGGAAAACCCTAAATAAACCGTTAAAGTCAATTCAAATGTCCTTTTATCACTGGTAATTATGGACATTTCATCTTTTTAGGTCTTTATTTTGTTCCTTCCTTTGAACGATAAAAAACACATCAACAATGAGACTTTTATTTTCTTTCCTTTTACCCCTTGTTTTCGCTTCGCAAATGAATGCCCAAGGCATCGATTTTTTCCACGGCACTTGGAAAGAAGCTTTGGCCGAAGCCGCAAAAACGGGCAAACCCATTTTTGTGGATACTTACGCTAAATGGTGCGGCCCCTGTAAACGCATGGCTGCCACCACTTTTATGGACAAAGAAGTCGGTGATTATTTCAACAATAATTTTATCAATATGAAAATTGATGCGGAGGAAGGCGAGGGCAAAAATTTCCGCAAAAAATACCCTGTTTCAGCTTACCCAACCTTGTTTTTTATTGATGAAAAAGGCGAGGTGCTGCACAAGGTCGTAGGGGGACAAGATGTAAAAGGACTGATCAGCAATGCAGAATTGGCGCTCCGAAAAGTGGACTACAGCCGCGAATACGCCAAGAAATATGAGGAGGGTGAACGCGACCCGGAGTTCTTGTATGAATATGTAAAGTCGCTCAATAAATCCAACAAGCCAAGCCTCAAGGTCTCCAATGAGTACCTGCGCTCGCAAGAAGACCTGACCACCGAATTCAACCTGCGGTTTATCCATGAGGCGGCAGTGGAGGCCGACTCCCGCATTTTTAATATGATGATCGAACACCAGACGGCCATTGGCCAATTGGTCGGCCTCGATGCCCTGCGTGAGCGGATCGAACTGGCCTGTCAGAACACTGCCAACAAAGCGATTGAATTTGAATTTGAAGAACTGTTGGGGGAGGCAAAGACAAAAATGCGTAAAAACTACCCTTCCAAAGCCGATGCATTCGCCGCCAAAGCTGACCTTGATTTTTATAAAAAAATGAACAACCCCGAAAAATATGGCCAAGCTTGTGCGGATTATGCCAACCACGTGGCCAATGGCAGTGCGAAAGAATTGGACAAGCTTGTAAAGGATATGCTGGCCAATTTCCCCGACCATGAAGCATGTATGAAAATGGCCGAGAAATTTGCCAAAGAAGCCTCCGACAAAAGCAAGGACTATAACTACCATTTGAACTATGCCATCGTCCTTGAAAAAAACGGTAAAACAAAACAAGCCAAAAAGGTCGCTAAGTCAGCCCTCGAACTGGCCAAAGAAGCAGGCGGCGCTGCCGAACAAACGGTGCAGAATTTTATCCAAAGTTTAGAAAGTTAATTTCATGGCTCCATGGTTTCATGGCTTCACGGTTACATTGCTGTTCTTACAATGAAACCGTGAAGCCATGAAACCATGAAGCCATGATCAATAAATACCATGAAAAATATCCTCTTTATTATCGCCTTCACTTTTCTGCTCGGCAGCAATACTTATTCGCAGGGCATCCAATTTAACAAGGATGAATGGAAAGAAATATTGGCCAAGGCTAAAAAAGAAAACAAACTCGTTTTTGTGGATGCCTATGCCACTTGGTGCGGCCCCTGCAAAATGATGGAACGCGATGTGTTTTCACAAAAGGAAGCAGGCGATTATTTCAACGCCAAATTTGTCAATGCAAAAGTCGATATGGAAAAAGGGGAAGGCATCGGCCTTGCCCGCGACTTTGGCGTGATGGCCTATCCGACCCTGATCTTCGTCAACAGCAGCGGTGAGGTCGTTCACCGGGCAGTTGGGTATCACAACACCGACCAGTTACTCGAACTTGGCGAGGCAGCACTCGACCCCAGCCGCAACATGGGCAGCATCGCCACTAAATATGAAGCAGGCGACCGCTCACCTGAACTGCTCTACAACCTTGCCTTTGCCAAACTCGATGCGATGGATGGCACCTACGAGGAAGTGGCGGAGGAATACCTAAAAACGCAAAGCGACTGGAACACCAAAGAAAACAGGGAATTTATTTACCGGATGGTGAACAGCCTCGACTCCGATATGGCCAAGCATATCGTAGATCATAAAAAAGATTATGAAGAACACTTAGGGGAACGGGCCGTCGCCGGAAAAATAAATGAACTGGTACAAAATCAAGTTGCCAAAGCCCAAAGTGAAGCCGACCTGAAAAGCATCGAAACCCTTTACAGTAAAATGTACCCCGCCAAAGGTGAGGAAATGGCAGGTCGCCTAAAAATGGGTTATTATGCACAAAAAGAAGATTGGTCAGGTTTCGCCAAAGCAACTGACGCTTTTTACAAAAAACACCCTGCCCAAAGCTGGGACGAACTAAACGAATATGCATGGATCTTTTATGAAGAAGTACAAAATAAAAAGCTGTTGAAATCAGCAGTTAATTGGGCAAAAAAATCCGTCGCCATGGAAAGCAATTATTATAATAATGACACTTTGGCCGCTTTGTATTACCGCCTCGGTAAAAAAGGCAAGGCATTAAAAACGGCTAATGCCGCCATTGCTATGGCCAAGGAAACGGGAGAAGATCATTCTTCTACAGATGCGTTATTGGAGGAAATAAAAAAGATGTAGAAGGTAAAATATTAAATAAAAAAAGCCCTGTATTGAATTTAATACAGGGCTTTTTTTATGAATGCATAGGTTGTCTTTTTCGGAAAATATAATCGTTCAAAATTTTCTTCCGCAATAAATCATTGTAAACCATTTCCATGCGGTTATCTTTTTTGATGACATTGGTGATGCTCACCGTTTGCACTAAATTTAGGCGGTTCATGATAAAGCCGTTCCAATCATCCCTTTCGCCTCCGTGCAAATGAAAATCCTGAATTGCTTTTAATCCAAAATCTGTCCTATTTTCCAACCAGTCATGAAACCAAGCTTCCCTTTTTAATCTGATTTCTTCCGTATATAAAGTGGCGGACGACCAGATATATTTGCCCTCCGTGTTTAATTCTTTTAAATGCGCTTTTTTTTCATCCCATCGCAACTCATGCAATTCATTTTTTCCGACTAATATAAACGTGAACGGCTCCATGCCTTCGAAGTCATATTGTTCATAAAAATCCACCGTGGATTTATAGCCAAAATAATCGAGCACCATGACGCCCCGACTCCGACGGTACGGAGGTTGATGTTTATGTTTTTCAAAAGCACCATTGAGTAGACAGACAACCCGGCTATCATTGGCAGCTGCTACCCAAGTACCACCTGCGCCTGCATCTTTTGGAAAAATCAATTCCATGCCGTGTATGTTAGTGGTCGTCAAATTTTGTGGGGAACGGTGAGCCGCTTCGTCGCGGTTGGAAGTAAGGATAAAATTATTGTCCGGTTGAGGAATATAAGTTACAGTACACATTTTTTTTCGTTAGAAATAAGCCATTGATTATTAGCTAAACACCAATAATCAATGGCTAATTGCTTTCTTTTAAATGTTCATAAAGCGTCATGCCTTTGTTAAATAACGCTTTTATGGATTCAGGGTTGACGAGTGTTTTTCTTTGGTAAAAAACCAAATAATATCCGAGGCTTTCCAGGCACCAACGTTTTTCCACCAAAAAGAATTTAGCGAGGTCTTCCTTCATCAGTCGCCGGATTCCCCACTCGTCGCCCTGTACCAGAAATTTATTGGAAAACTCTGGCCACTCTTCAAAGTCAATGTCTTGCATGCCAAACAAGCTGCCTATTTTATGGAAAAAATTTTCTGGATAAATAAGCATTTCCGGAAGCCCCAAATTTTTGGACTGAATAAAAAAAATGGTTTGGTAATAAGTGGTTGAAGATTGGCCCGTACTGACGGTATATTGATAATCGCAGATATTTATTTTTTCATCCAACAGCCCAATTGTTTTGCTCATAATATTGGTCAAGCGTCGGCGGCCACCTTTATTGAACAATTCAAAATCACGCAATAAGGCACGCAATCCCCACTCGTCCGTTTCAAGAAATTCCATGCCCAATTGGACTGCCGTTTGGCGGAGGGCAGCCGTGCGGGTTCTTTTTACATGTGGAGGACGGAAGGCCATCGGAAATGAAAATAAAAATGGAAATAAAAACCAAAATAAAAGAGACACTCATTCTATTTTGGTTTTTACTTTTTCGAATTATTGTTTTGAAGCGATTTAAACTTTTATTTTTTAAAGGGAAAACGTGTCGGACACTTCGTTAAATAGCCTCCTTAGAGGAAATTAAGCAACGTAGTCTATTGCAGAGGAAAGTGTCCGACACGTTTTTGAGCCAAATCTTCCTCAATGAAAAAAGTTTAAATCACTTCTTTATTAATTTTCCACTCGAAATAATTTCCCCTTTTTTATTTTTTAATAAAAAGAAATAATTCGCAGCGGGTAATCTCGATAAATTAAAAGATAAATTTTGATCATTATTTATCAAGCAAATTTTATTAAAAACATGCTTGCCATTTAAATCAAAAATATCCATTGAATACTCCCCATTTGGAAAATGTTGGAATTTAAAATTCGCCCAATCATGGACGGGGTTTGGCATTAAGCCGGCAGTGGGCTGTTCGCCAACCACTTCCTCATCCGCAGTCAACATGCCGTTATCTTTAAACGTCACCGACATCGGATTGTCGTCCGCATCAACTGTGACGGAGGCGATCACTTCTTTTTCTGTGGCACTGTAATAATCATAAGTAATGGTGGTGTCTTTTAAAAACTCATTAAAAGGCGGTGGAATTTGATTGGTTGCGTCAATCCAAAAACCAAAAACCAGCACTTCAACTAAAGTCTCCGTCAATTGGGTGTGCTTTTGCCGAAGGACTTCATAACTGCCACCGGGGATGGCGAGCGTACCGTAGGCATCCACAAAATCATTTTGGTCGAGTTGGACGTTCAGACGGATCGAATCTGCCAATTGGATAGGAATCGCATCTTGCAAAGCCTGCGGCAAATCGGTCCACGCCAACGTCAATTTAACAGAAGCTTCAGTCAAACTATTGCTGGGAAAGGCCATGGGCGCCCGGCGCTGGTTGAGAGGTGGGGAAAATTTGAACAACGCGTTTACCCCAAACCCCGTTGGGTCATTGCCATTGGCACCGAGCAAGTCCACTTTGTCAGCTGTCACCCGAAAATAGGCTTCGCCCCCAGTTAGGTCATCAATGACGACATGGGTGGCGTTGGGTAGTTGGTCAAAAGCCGACCCCTCACTTGCATCCAGAAAAACAGTCTCCGATTGGATACCGACACTCAAACCAGTAAAGTCCCAATTAAAAGGGCCACCTGCAGCGGTAATTTCAATACCCGACGGGGCAAAGTCTGTTGCCGTTCTCAGCGTGTCCCCGGTAGCGGGGAAAGTAGCGTTGGTGACGGTGATCTGAGCGGAAAGCCAGCCAGCCATCAAGAGCAGCGAAAAAAAGAGTAATGATTTTTTCATGGTCGAATTTTTAGAATTTTGGTAAAAGGAAATGGAGGCCGGACAATCGTATTTGATGCAATTTTTCAAAATACTTTACCCTGCTACCAAACCAGGATGACGAAAGGGGGTCTGTAAAATGTGCGCTTATGACGGTTGATAAATACTTCTTTCAAAGGCAAATCAAAGATAGGTTTTTGCCCTCAGAATCTGCTTCCTTGTACTGACGTTTCCCGTCATTTACCTGCTTTTTTCGCAAGCATATTTTCTTTTATTTTAAAAACTAAAATGACGAGTGTCAGGCAAAAACTGACCCCATTAGCTAAAATGATCGGCCAATCTTTTCTAAAAAGACCATAAATCAACCAAAGGAAGATGCCAGTGACCATCATTAGGTACATGGGAAAAGACAAGTCGCCCGTAGAACGGGTCTTCCAGGTTTTGATGACTTGTGGTAGAAAAGCACTGGTAGTCAGCAAGGCGGCGGTGATGCCGATGGTAGTGATGTAATCCATTGATTTGCCAGGCAATGATTTTATTGAAACCCTTCTTTTTGATTGGAAAAAAGGAAACGGTTGCGTTCGCCGCACCCATCGTGATTTCAACTTATGAAAACTTATTGGCCATCGGCAAAAGTAGTTTTAATACTAATCAGAAAATAGAAAAGGGCAACACCTTTTCTAAAGATGTTGCCCTCCCTGTGCCGTACCAAATTTTAGAAACGGCTATTTTTAAACGCTGACAGCGGGGTCAGTATAGGTCTTTTTATCGACTGGATATAACATCAACAATGCGCTGATGATGATAATATTCTTCATGATGTACTGCCCAACTAACGTAAGCGTAAACGGGGCACTGTTAAAAGAAAGCTCAGGAAAAAATAGCAGAGGCGTAAAAGTCATGGTGATGTGTGCCAAAGCCAAAACAATTGTTTTTTTGATTTGCACACAAAAAACCAAACACGCCCCGATCAAAACCTCCATGATCGCCAATAGGATGATGCTGACATCAGAAGGGATAAGCCCAAACGTAAGGTGGTGGATCGTATCTTTTGCCAGCGCATCAGCGGGGCTGAGGCCTGGAAAAAACTTTAACGCACCAAACCATAAGTAGACGAGTCCAATGCTGATCGCCAATAATCTATCCTTGTTGAGGTTTTTGCATATCATTTCCATGAGATTGCTTTTTTCAGAGATGAATCAAGAAGTTAAATTTCTCTATTTCAAATGCTTTTAATGTGGCATGTCCGCCATATCATAGTTTCCCCCGAACCGATAAGAGAAACTTAGATTTACTAAATAATCAGCAAATGCGGCGTCTCCGTGCCTGTAAACGCCTGTTTCAAGAGTCCTTTGCTTGTCCTCATAGCTTTGCGTCCTGTTCCGCACCAAAGCAATCGGCACACTGAGGTTTAACGAATATTGGTCTTTGTTGTACCCTACCCCTGGCTCGACAGAAATAGCATATCCGGGCCTTCTGTACCCGGCACTACCGCCGATGAGGTCTTCCGCAGGTACACCCTCGATCCTTCCACCAAGATAGGTATTGACACCTTGGACTTTAGTATTGTAATAAGCGCCAATCCGAGCAGCAAACTGGTCAGGGCAAGAAAACTCACTGTTGCCATTGCGGGTGAGCACACCATTTGTTTCTTGCACATTAAACAAGTAGAACAAATTGGTGCTCACTACAAATGACGGTGAAATCACATGGAACCCTTGAATGTCGACAGTGACGCCCGTCCCCCCATCACCCGGTTGGATGGACTGATCCACTACCCGGTCCAAGTTCTCGTTCTTGTCTTGACCTTGGTTGTAAAAGGTGTCCGTGTAGTCGTATTGGCCAGTGGGCAACTTCACACCAAGGCCGATACCATAATTAAAAGAGTGGTGTTTTTTGGGGTCAAACAGCCAGTACCCAATACCTAAGCGAACATCCGATAACCCCTTGGAAGAGGTCTCATGCCTTTCGCCCAAACCGTTTGGTGGGTTGCCACCATGCTCGTACATGGAAGAACGGTTATGATAAACAAATGGAAGAACGGCGTTGGCGTAGAACCTTTCCGAAATCCCATATTGAAGTGATAAGTCTAAGAAAAAAGAATGGTTGATAACTTCCGTGCCATCCGCTACCCGGTTTGCCTCTTCTTCATGACCTCTGAAATGACGGAATGATTTAAAATACCGGAACCCCGTCCCAAAGGCAAATTCGCCTTTGGAAAGCGTATTACTCTGTCCTGAGTAAGCCCCTAAGCTACAAGAGGCGCCTCCCCGAATGGCTACGCAGCCCTGTGCATCCGCTTCTTTATTTTGAAGCAGCAACAAGAGCAACATAGTTAAGAATGTAAATTTTTGCATGATTGTAAGTTTAATAAGTCAGAGTATAATTTTCAAAATCAGATGCAGAGCATGAATGCTTCGAGGTCCGCTTTTTCCTCCTTTGTTAGTTTTAGTTCTAAGGTTATATTGAAAAATTCAATCGCGTCGGCAAGGGTCGGACACCGCCCGTCGTGTAGGTATGGAGGTGAATCTTTGATACCCCTGAGTGGAAATGTTTTGATGGGGCCTTCTGGACGTCCGACATAGAAACGCTCCACCTGAAGGTCGTGCATGTAATCATCGGCAAATGCAGGACCGTTGTGGCATTGACTGCATTGTGCTTTTCCCCAAAACAACTCCTCACCCCTTAATTCTTGAGCCGTCGCTTTAGAGGCAAGCAACTTACCCAATGGACCGAGCTTTGGAGCTGGAGGGAAATCCAAAATGGCATTGAAGTCGCCCATGCGGTTAGATACCGTTTTTTGGTGAGCACGTGGGCCGATGGCCTGCATCATCCCTGGATCGCCATCAAAGTATTCTTCGATTTCAGCAAAGTGATCCATGCTCCTGACAGAGCGCTTGGAGGATAGCTGCATAAGGTTGTAATTGCCCCTCATGGTTGGCGTTTCTACTCTCAACCTAGCCAAATTTGGTCTGGAATCAGGCGCTAGTTCAAACGCTCCGTTGGTGTGGCCATTCACATGGCATGAAAAGCAGGCTACACCAGTTGTTGGCTTTTCGGTAATCCTGTGATTGGTGTGGTTGAACCAAGTGGTCGGGGTTGGGCGCAGTAATTCTTTCAACCCTTCCATCTGCTCTGGTGTGAGCAAGCCGTCAAAAATTTCATAGAAATTATCCAGTGTAATTTCTTGACCATTCGTCACGTCACCCAATTCTTTGTGGGTGGTCAGGTACATCGGGGGTGGAAATTCAGGCAAATACTGATCTGGGATGTCATGATCCATATCTATCCTGACATGCTCGGGATGCACTTTATTCCACTCATCGGGGAAAACCATGTGAGCAGTAGTAGAAATCGGATGTGCCAATGGTTTGTAAGGGAACAAATCCTTTTCACGGATTTCCTCTGGTGTCATGTTATTGAAATCATCGAAAGAGGCAACAGCTTTGGGCAACCGGGCGACCGGGCCTGCCATGACTGGTTTGCGGTTGCCGGACATCATGACTCCTTTGATCGCCTTTCCACTAAAATCGAAACGGGCAGCCATGTATTCATCGACCTTTTTCATCAAGGATGGCTTTCTATCCATATTCATTTTAGCCCATTCCGCAAATGTTTCCATCGGCAAGGTAGGCGAGCCAAATGAAGAACCAGCCTTACCATAGTAGCGCCAAAGGTCGAAAGGCGTTAAATCACCTTTACCAACCTTAGGATATGGCATCAGTTCATCCGTATAATTTGTGGAATAAAACTCAGAGACATCTTTGGGATCTCCATTATTAGGGCCAGCATTAAAGGAGTCGAAAACATTCAGGGCCGTGGTGGTTTCCCCTGATTCTTGAATGGTTGTTGGACGGTCTGTTAGTGCCGTTGCCGTGTAAATAATGGCACCGAGCACAAGGGCAGCAAATATTTGTTTGCAGAACTTTGGGAATTTATTGAGTTGCATTTTCACAAGAATTATAAATTTGAAAATCGATTTTTTAAACATCCTATTTAGATGGGCAATGCGCTACTATTTTGCCGATCACATCTCTTTCCCGTTGACATGTCTGAGGTAGAATTGATAAACTTCCTTCGCTACATTTCTTCCCAATTCCAACCCAGCCACATTATCAGCTTGGATATGGTATCCGCCCAGCACCCTTGACATACCCGCCATATTAGCCGTCTCAGTAAATGTTGGGAAGACAATGGTCACTGGATCACCTAGGTTATCGGGTTCGGTCAGGGCGCCTGGCACCAATTCTACTTTCTCCCCGAATTCATCACTTCCTGTAAACAATTTCAAAGCCTCTCCACATCCTCCGCTAATAGTGCTGTGTCCAGACACATAACTTGGAAACGGCGGGCACAAAAATGTTTCGGGCGAATAGGGCCTCCATTGGTGGCCTTTCATTTCAACCATCCCTTTTTCAGGGCCTCCCCATGCTTTAATGATTTGGTCTTCATAATATTGGTGTACCAAAGCGTAGGGCCTTGCGAAATCATAAAACATCTTTGAGTCCCAAGAAGCGATGAATGCATCCATAGCTGTTACTTGGTTGAGGAAATACATTTTTACATCTTCATCAAGTGTATGATTGTCCCTACGGGAAACATCTTGCGCAAATTTCAACCAGTGGCCAGCCTGCTGGACAGATTTGGGGCCATCGCGCATAAACTCTACCAGTGCCTTTTGCTTGTTGGTCAAATTGGATTGCAGCTCAATGACTTCCTGCACTTCTTTCTTAAGCTGGTCCGAACCTATCATCGGTGGTGGGCCTGGTCTAAACTGATCGCCAGACTTCAGAGCGATTGGTTTTACTTTGTCCCAAAATGGCGTTAAACAACCCGGTGCAAAAAAACCGCCCTTTCCATCGGAAAAATATTTAGGTTGCCAGCGGTTGGGGTCAACGTTTTCATCAGGTGAGTTTTTTGGTGTATAGTTGACATAATTGAAATAAGGCTCTCCGTTCGAACCTTCCTCCTCTCCATATTGGTTGGCACCATCATGCTTTCTCGCCTCGATAACAGCCTTTGCAGCCAAATTGCCAATGCCTTCAGGTGTACTTGGATCCAATGATCCATTGTTTGGATCAAGCCCCAACGAGACCATAAATTCTCTAAACAGGGTAGTATCCGTATAATAATATTCGCTCATCGCACGGAAAGCAGCATAGCTAATCGCAATTTCTTTGTTCTTGAGAGTTTGTTCACTATTAGGTCTTCTATCTATGCCAGTCAAGTAAACAGGAGTAGCTACTGCATCATACCTAGTCCAAGCATCAAAAACAGCTGTAAAAATCAATCCGAGAAAACGGGAAGTAACGGTGGGTCGGGGCTTAAATGTTTCCGTATCGTTAGCCGTCGCTGTCAGGGCCATCTCCCCCCATTTATAAGCTATGTTCTCTGCCCCACGAGGTTGGTTAGTTTCGTCTGAAATACCCGCTGCTTCGGAATTTTGCTCGTTGGAAGTGCCGCATCCGACCAATAGACCTATCGATAGAAATAAAATTAAAGTAAATCTGTACATGGGTTTATTTTTTAAGTTTTGAAGGCTGTTAGACCAGTTTTTGAAGATTTTCATTATTCCTTTCTATCCATTGAAGCCCATCTATTTGATGCTTTACAAAAAATACAGTGTGTTTCTTCAAATGACTTCGGTTTTGAGACACCGATAAAGGCTAATTTTTTAAATGTGTTTTGAGAGTGCAAGAATAGCGTCAATGTTTCAAGTTTTAATTGGAAATATGTAAATCTGGCTGATAGATGGGCGAACCAGCGCTTTTAATTGATAAAAAAAATATCGGTAGTAATACAAGGAACTATAGCTCAAAAAGTCCGTTCAGAAGTCTATTCCGGTTAGTAATGAACCAATTATATTCCATTGAAATGAGTTACATTTACCGTTGCAACCAACCAGTTCTTAACCAACCTATCAGCAACTGATGACAATGAAATTGAAATGCTTGGTAATAGATGACGACCCGTTGATTTGCGACCTCGTCCAACATTTCTGCTCCAAAGTCAGCCAGATTGACTTTTGTTTGGCGGCTGATAACGCCCTAGATGGTCTGAACCTACTGACATCCCAGCCTTTTGATTTACTGTTCCTGGATTACAACCTGCCCGACCTAAGTGGAAAATCATTGCTCGAAATGAAGCAAGCCGATACACCAGTGGTCATGGTCACCTCTCATGCATCCTTTGCTGCTGAGTCGTACAATTACCGGGACGTGGTTGACTTCATTGTCAAACCCATTGCTTTCGACCGTTTTTATCGATCCATAGAACGAGTGCTGGAATTGTACGCCAAGCCAGCGACCTCACCAGAGACACATCAAGCAGACAAAACTCTTTTTGTCAAAGACGGGAATAAACTCATTCGCATTCAGTTTGAAAAAATTAATTTTATTAAATCAGAGTCCAATTATGTTATTTTTAATGTGCAGGATAAGCAGATTATGTCCCTCATTTCTTTAAAAGAATTGGTTTCAAAACTACCTTCGAATTTTGTGCGCATCCACCGATCCTACATCGTCAATATTCACAAAATAGATTTCATTACCGCTGAAACAGTAGGCGTGAACAATCACAATTTGCCCATAGGTTCAAAATATAAATCCGATTTAATGGATAAGGTTACTGAATTGTAATAAAGAAGTTATAGCCAAACATTTAATTATTAATTCTTTTTAAGCTCCATATATAAAAACTCATCATTTTTTTAACTTTCTCCATAACTGGCCTTTTTATCCCATTATCTTTTTGATCAATTGCCGAATCCAACAACTCTTCAAAAATTGAAAGGCGTAGCCAACGTACAGAAGTAATTAATTTGTGGCGCAATGCTATAAATTTTTCTCCATCATTATTGGCTGCTACTGCCTCGATTTGTTGTAACATTTTTTCCCAGTCATCAATCAAAAGGTTAATCGCTTTTTGAAATTTAAAAGGATCATGGTCATAATCTTTTAAAATATTACTCGTGTTTGGTTCCCCAAAATTATGCACAGCGAAATCGAAGGCTATATTACTTAATAAGCTATCTGGACTAATAGGCTTCTCAAAAATATTTTTTGGAATTGGCAACTCCTTTTGCTCTACTTGTCCAATTTTCAATCCAGACACAATGTAGAAAAAACCACTTTTATTTAAAATCCGCCCAATCTCTTCACCAAAAACAGATAGGCTTTTATCATTAAAATTAATGTCGGAAATAATTATATCAAATGAATTGTCTTTTAAATTCTTTACATCTTCAATATTGGATATTAAAACAAGACTGTTTGTACATTTTTCAAAAATATGCTTGTACAATAATAGTATTTGCTCATCATCGTCTATGGCCAATAAACGGGCATCGCTCAATAGGTCAGTAAAAATAAATTCATCTATATGGATGGATGAATTCACTTGAGGTTTAACGTCGCTGGTCAAATCAAAATAAAAATTAGACCCCTCCCCCAGTTTTGATTGGATTTGCAAAGTTGAATCATAAAGTTTTAACAATTGCACAACAATAGGAAGCCCCAACCCCGCACCTTCCGGCAAACCTTGCCCCTGCATTTCATTTTCCGTATAATACCTTTCCACTATTTTATTGACCCTTTTTTCCTCTATACCAATCCCATTATCTTTTATGGAAAACCGGATAGATATATTATCGTTTGCCCTCTCGCCAACGCTTGCATTTAATTGCACGGTCCCATGTTCGCCTGTAAATTTTATGGCATTAATTAATAGGTTATTCACAATTTGTGTCAGCCGAACTGGGTCAAAAAAAACGAGGTACTGATTTAATACAGGATCAATATTAGTTGTCAAGGTTATTTTTTTGGCAACGGCGTTAAATTTATGACTATTAATTATTTCTTGTATCAATTGAGGAAGTGAGAGCCATTCGTTTTTCAAGTGTATTTCCCCTGTATTTAACTTTTTAAAATCCAGAATATCATTGACTAGTGAGAGTAGATTTTTTGAATTAAATTTAAGCGCCTCTATAAATGCTTTTTGGTGTCGGCCCGGATTATTTTTTTCCAACAAATGAGTCATGCCAATAATGGAGTGGATAGGATTGCGTATCTCATGACTCATGTTTTCTAAAAAAGTATCCTTCTCTTTAATAGCTTGTTCTACCTCCTCTTTCGCTCTTTTTAAATCAGTGAGATTCCTTGAAATAATCTCTGACATTTCTTCAAAGCTTTTTGCCAATTGACCGATTTCGTCCTTTCTGGAAATAGGAAGCTTAGTAGGTGTCATATTTTGGGGAAAAGAAGTCATCGTATCCGTAATGCCTTTTAATTCTTTTGCCTGCCGTCTCATATAAATAAAGGCCAATACAAATATCAATAAAGCCAAACCAAAAGTAATGGACATGCTTTTTTTTCTCCAGTCGTAAAAAGATTGGAGCATTTGCTTTTCCCCTGAACCTATCCCCACGTATAAAGTATAATTTCTTCTTGGGTAAGGAATACCTCGAAATGCGTATAAATAATCTTTTGTTCTAAATATTAATTTATTGTTTTTATCAAATGCCTTTTTAACACTATCCACCGAAACACCAAAATCATTTTTAAAAAAAGCATTTTTTCCATATTCAAAAGTAAAAATCTTGCTTGTATCTGGATGGATCAAAAAATGACCGTCTTGGTTTAATAATTTTAAATCAAATTTAGGCCCTGCTGTAATTTTTAATTCTTTAAAAAAATTGTGTAAATCAATATTGATGACTACAATCCCAAAAATATTTCCTCCAACATATATCGGACTGGCCACACGAATAGTAGACATTGGAGGGTTACTAATTTTGCCATATTCTTTATTTAAATCAATAGGGGAAAAATAAATACTGTCCGGCGGCAATTCAACAGTTTCATAAAAATAATTCCTGTCTCCTTTTTCCTGAAGCGAATTTTCAGGAACTAAAAAAACCTCCGCATTAAGCCTTTCTGCCCGAATAACTTCTTTGCCATTTTGTTCAATTCCAATCAATCGAATTTGGGCATAATCCGGCTTGCTATTTATTAATGCTAAATATTCTTGAGAAAGCAGTTCTTTTTTTAGGTTTTCTGATCCCCCTCCAATTGATTGTAAATAATCATTTAAATGTGGACTATGAGATAGGTAGGTAATATCCCGCTGCACATTTTGTAAAAAGGCATTAAATTTAATATCCACCAATTCGCAGGCATGTACTACCTGTTGTTCAGATGACTGGATAATTTCTTCTGCGCTATAGGTAAAGAGCAAATAGCCCAGTGTAGCCAAGCCAGTCATGGCGAGCAAAAAATACACAATCGCATTTTTTGTAGCTAAGGATATGAATTTAAATTGATCGATAGGTGTAAGGTTAAGAAATTAGCATTCAAAAAAATATTGAAAAGCACGAATTAGTTTTTCACCTCAAATGTATTTTCCTCTTTGCCTACACCTGTTATTTTCAATGTCCCCCATCCTTTTGGTAAAACAGTTTTGCGTTGCTCAATTCCTTTATCCGTAATCTCCAAACCGCCAAAACCAGACAGCACTGCCTGAAGCATGCCGCCGGCACCTGTCGCAAAATAAGGGTTGGTGCCTCCTGCCGTTTCTGATAACACACCAAACGGTGGCACTTCGTTCGGTTTATAACTTTTAGAAAAAATGGAAGCCGCTTTTTCCGGGTTGCCCAAGCGGGAAGCGAGCACACATAAAATCGCCGTGCCCATAGCAGGCCCTTCTGGTGACATTCTTTTTTCGTAATAGTCCAAGTCCTTTTTAACCTGGGCCGGATCGGAAATAATATTTAAAGGATAGGCCAACAAATTCACATCGGCTTGTTTGATCGTTTGTCCATTATAAGTAGCATTCTCTTTGGTCGTGCCATCAGGAAATTTTAAAATAGGGATATTCTCTGCAACATGTTCCCAATCTGGGTTCGGCGTCAGCCCAAGTTCTCGTGCTGCCTGAGCAGCATAGCGCAAGGCCGTAATAGCCATACCATTGGTAAACGCATTATTGTCGATGTTTTCCTCCCACTCGTTGGCACCAATTACATTAACAATGTCGTAATGCCCAGGGCCATTGCGCTCCACCCGACTAGTCCAGAAGTCGGCCACTTCTTTCAGGATGGGATAACCACGATCGGTCAACCATTGCTTGTCTTTCGTCACTTGATAATATTTCCAGACCGCCCAACCTATACAACCAGAGATGTGGTGCTGAAAGGGACCAGTCAATGCCCAGACGGGTGTGTCCTCCGAGCCATCGGCACTCGATTCCCAAGGGTACATGGCGCCCTTATAACCGTGGGAAAAAGCATTCTGTTTGGCGGCTTCCAAGCGTTCGAAGCGATATTCCAACAGCGACTTGGCTATTTCCGGCTGAAGCATCAAAAGCGGAGGGTACATCCATAATTCTGTATCCCAAAAAACGTGGCCATTGTACCCCAAACCAGAAAGCCCCATGGGAGAAAGGCTATAAGCTGTACCTGCCCTTGCAAAAGAATACAAATGATAAAGTGCAAACCGGATATCCCGTTGAATGTGCACGTCGCCCTCGACGATGATGTCGCTTTCCCACAGTTCATCCCAAGCCTCTTGGTGTTTTTTTAGCAAACGTTCCCGCCCCTCCAAAGCGGCAAAAATGGTCAGTCGCTCAGCCTCATTGTGCGGGTCGTTGTATTGACTGGAGGCAACCGTAGAAGCCACCAAAGAAAAACGATACGTTTCGCCTGCTTTTAGTTTTTTGTGAAATTTTGTGAGGTGCCGGTTGTAATCCCAATCTTCGTGGATCAGATCAGGTTCTGAGCCATGTGGCTCATCAAAAACAAAACTATTGGAAGCGGCCACGGTCAATTTCCCAGAAGGGCTTTTCCCCACCGAGGTCATCAACGGAATCAGCACATGCGGACGGTCTATTTCTGCGTAATAATTTCTCACGTCCGCCAAATGAACCGGCGCCTCAATGACGCTCATGGGCGTGACGGTAATGTCTTTTTTAGCCGTCAATTCCACCACGGACAAAGCAGAATAGGGCAAATGCCGCAGTGCCATCATGGTGTGCTTGACGGACAACTTATCGCCAACATCAAACGTGGTGGTCAGCGCTGCACCTTTCATATCTAACGTCTGGGCATAGTTGGAAACACTGCCCCTATTGATACGCCTGCCGTCAACGTCCATTTCCATGTTGACATGGTTAAATGTTTTTAGAATATTTGAGACCCTTCCCCGCTGATAGTAATCGTAAACCCCATTTAACACAACATCGCTGACCTTCATCGGCTCAGGAGAGGAAACGAGGCCAACCATGCCGTTGGCAACGGTGACGCCGTAATAATTGGCCGGATCAATATTTTTGGCTTGGACATGCCACGCGTCTTGGGCATTTAAGGAGAAAAATAGAATCACAAAGGAAAAAATCAAAGCTACTTGGGTAAGTCGTGTGTTAAGTTTCATACATTTTGATTTAAAAAAATAATGAGACGGCAATTTTTATCTGCAAGCAAAATTAGGAAAAGGATCGGTTGCTTAGCATATCTTGCCGCTGCCAATCACAAAGGCAGCGAGATACCTATTACATGATGACAGCCGAACCAAACAACACTAATATGTCCAGCAAAAAATTAGGGTTTTGGGAGAGCACTGCGTTGGTAGTCGGAAATATGATCGGCTCCGGCATATTCCTGTTGCCTGCCTCCTTGGCAGTTTTTGGCGGGATAAGCTTGGTAGGGTGGATCTTTTCTTCCATTGGCGCTTTATTGTTAGCCATCGTTTTTGGAAACCTAAGCCGCCTTGCTCCCCATGCAAATGGAGGACCTTATGCGTATACAAAAATTGGTTTGGGGGAATTCCCCGCTTTCTTGGTGGCTTGGGGTTACTGGATTTCCGTTTGGTGTACCAACGCTGCGATCGCCGTTGCCTTGGTTGGGTACTTGTCTGTTTTCTTTCCTTTTTTGGGCAACAATCCATTGGCAGCCATTTTAGCCGGATTATCATTTATCTGGTTCTTTTCATGGCTCAATACCAAGCCCATTAAAACTGTCGGCATTATTCAATTAATTACCACTATCCTAAAAATAACACCCATTATTTTGATCGGATTGTTCGGCATATTTTATTTAAATACCGATCATTTTATTCCATTTAATTTAAGTGACCAATCTGATTTTTCAGCCATCACCGCTACGGTTACGATGACACTATTTGCTTTTTTGGGAATGGAAAGCGCTACCATTCCAAGCACCGGCACTGAGGCCCCAGAAACAACCATCAAAAAAGCAACTATGACCGGCACCATTATTACCGTGCTGGTTTATGTGCTCAGTTCGGCAGCCGTAATGGGCCTTATTCCTCCTGAGACTTTGGCAAATTCCAACGCACCGTTTGCAGATGCAGCAGCTATTTTTTGGGGCGAACCCGCAAAGTACATTGTTGCTGCTGGTGCCGTCATTTCTACATTAGGGGCATTGAACGGATGGATATTAATTCAAGGACAAATACCAATGGCCGCTGCGCAGGACAAATTGTTCCCCAAAATATTTGGAAAAATAAATCAACACGGATCGCCAACATCCGGGATCATTTTATCCAGTTTACTGGTCTCCATTTTAATGTTACTCAATTATTCAAAAAAATTAGTGGACGCCTTTACTTTTATGATGCTGTTGTCCACCCTTTCCGTGTTGACCCCCTATTTATTTTCGACTGCCAGCTATGCAATTTTATCTTTACGGAAAAAAGAAAAAAATATAAACGGGAAACTGATTACTGCTTTGCTGGCCTTTTGTTTTTCCTTATGGGTTATCGTTGGGTGCGGGCAAGAAGTTGTCTTTTATGGGTTTATTTTATTGATGGCCGGCATCCCGTTTTTTGTTTGGTTGAAAAAAAAGTGATTAGTGATTAGTGATTAGTGATTAGTGATTAGTGATTAGTTCGGAAATTAACTATAACCATTAATTTTTTTTTTAAAATCATATCCAACTCTGTGTCTCCTCTGTGTCTCTTTGTAGAACAACACAATTTGTTACACGAAGAGATACGGATTTTATTTTTTAATTTTTGAACACTTTAATTATTTTAAAACAAACCATCCTCTAACTGATTTTTAAAATTCACCTCTATTATATGGCTCAACAATTTTATATAAACCCAGACATCAGACAAGCAGAAACACTACCTGCTTCTTTTTATCAAGACGCCGATGTTTTTGAAAGAATAAAAGAAAATATTTATGCAAAAACCTGGCAATGGATTGGCGATGATCGCTTAGTCCCATTTTCAGAAAGCATTTATCCATTTGTATTATTGGATGGTTTTTTAAATGAACCCATATTGCTTGTGCGGGATAAAATGGATCAGATAAAATGCTTGAGCAATGTCTGTACACACCGGGGGAACATTGTAGCTCATCATCCCGGAAAAGCCAAATCCCTGACTTGCCTGTACCACGGTAGGAGGTTCGGACTGGATGGGCAATTTATATCCATGCCGGAATTTAAAGACGCAGAAAATTTTCCCCGACCCTGCGATCATTTGCATGAATTTCCAATTAAAAAATGGGGCCCTTTTATATTCGCCGGACTCGACCCTATTTTTGATTTTTCCGAAGCATTAAATATTATGAAGGAAAGGGTTGGCTTTTTGCCTTTACACGAATTCAGGCACGACCTAAATTCAAATAAAGAATACATCGTAAATTGTCATTGGGCATTGTATTGCGATAATTATTTAGAAGGTTTTCACATCCCGTTTGTACATGCTGACCTGAACAGCGTATTGGATTACAGTAATTATACGACTGTAATTTATGACCATTTAAATCTGCAAATTGGCTATTCAAATAATGCGGAAGAAGTATTTAATTTACCGGAAGGCCATATAGATTATGGCAAAAATGTGGCGGCATATTATTATTGGATATTCCCCAACATCATGTTTAATTTTTATCCTTGGGGATTGTCCATCAATATTGTCAAACCAATTAATTTAAATAAAACCAAAGTCTCGTTCCTCACTTACATCATACGACGAAACCAAACGCCACAGCGGTGCTGGCGCTTTATTGGACAAGGTAGAACGGGAAGATGAATTTGTGGTGGAAGAGTGTACATAAAGGATTGCAATCAAGGTTTTATAAGGCTGGCAGGTTTTCGCCGAACAGGGAACAAGAGAGTCCATCATTTTCATGGGCTTTTGGCGAAATATGTTTGAGAGAAAAAATTATAGAAAAATAAAAACCGGTTGTAAGCTCATTAATTAATGAATGAAAATATTTCTCCATCATTATTTCCGTGTAATATTTTTTTAGCATGGCGAGAGCAGCCTTCATCTACTCGCCATGCTAAAAATTTTCGCTCCATGTTCTGCCTGCGCTGAATGTACTTCGAACTCCCGTTCGGAAGCCTGTATCCTTTCCGAACGGGAGTTCGGAAATCATTTCAGCACCAGAGAACATGAGCGGAAATATTCTTACCGTTTATCATTTAATATAAAACACAAAAAATGGCAATTGCTGGGTGTATTTCAAAATTTTGGTCATTGTATCGCCGAACTCCAGTTCGGCGGCTGGCGATCAGGAGATCTCCAGTACGTTTACCGGAAATTTTGAAATGCCTAATTACTTTTGTGTTTTATACACAATAAATTTATCAAAAAATTTTATTTATAAACTTTTCCGTAACGACTTCGCCATTAAAATATAAGGATAAAAAATAAGCGCCAGAAGGAATGGCAAAATCTGGCAATTGAATAGCATTTAAACCAGTGGTCGCATGAAAGCTGCCAGACCAAACCCTTTGCTAACATATTGGACAACCCAATTTTGACGGACTGACTGAATTTTTAGAAAAAAGCAGCAGTCGAGGTTTCATTTAATGGGTTGGGGGAAACGCCAAAACTCTCAAATGCATTCTTGTCTGTGACAGCATTCACAACGATGGTTGTTTTTCAAAAGCAACATTACCTGTGCTGGAATACCAAAAGTTAAAAAAGATGATTTTCAAACCTGGCCGTTCGGTCTTTTACAAAATAGGCACGGTCAGTTGCGGAGTGTCCATGAAACATTATCGAACTCTTTCCAATCCCAACCGATAACATCGATATCCGTACTGAGCGAGTCACATAATCTGTGTATTCAACGTAAAACGGATCGACACCCCTCGCTTCGGCCACCTCAATGCCCGGTGCAGAGAGAACGCCACTTGTAACGAGGTCGAAAAAACCGCCTGCGCCATCATCTACGGGGGCGGAATAACGGGTGAACAGCAAATCCCAATCCTTTAGGCACATTGTCCAAAGTTTGACCGGAGGCCAATGAGAGAAATGCCAGTTGGCTGTCCGGGGAAGTCGGCTTTGTTGACTGTTAGCACCGTTTCGTTGCCGCCATCAAGGTCGGCATGTTTGACGGTATAAATGCCTTGGTCGAGGGAGGTAATTTGCAATTTTTGATAGAGTCTCATTTTAAACTTAATCACAAATACCCGGTCACCTGTGACTACATCCGTTATGGGGTCGTACATACCCCAGCCAATATCGTTAGAGTTGTTTTCATCCCGAGGTTCATTAAAGTATGTATAATCCCAAAAAGTTTTTTCAACATTAAGACAGGCGTCCGGTCAGGTCATTCTCATTGACCACATCATCAGAAGTCGTTGGTTGGGGCGAGTAAAGGGCATTTTCAGCGCCAAATACTTTAGCCGTTTCATTGATAAAAATCCCCGTTCAAAAATGGAAAAGGCAACTTCCCAACTATCGTTGTCAATATTGGTCGTTGCGTTGTCGGACAAGCGGTAAAACGCCTGTTGGGTGTAACTGTTGGAATAGGAAACTTCCGGGTATTCCTGTACAAAAAGGAGATGGCCAGAAGGGTAAAAACGAAGGGTAATGCCTGTTTCATAAAGGTGATTTATGGTTTGCAAATAATTAATTGAGCACCGCTAAATTAACAAGATTTGAAAACGGAAATGTCAGGCGACCGTAAGATTTGAAAGGTGGCTGCTGATGAGATTAGTGCCCCACATTATACTGCCTCTTTCATTTGGAATTAAAGTGATTTTTATGAAAACGAAAAAATGGCTGGCACATGCAGCACAGCGACGTTTAGTTGCCAGGATTATCATGTAAACTGTTCTCAGCTGTTTTCAATTTCGATATTTAATTTCCCGAATAAATTTAAAATACATTTTTCCATTAATCCATTCTTCTCTTTCTATCCAATTGTTCATTGAATCATATTTGTAGTTTCGGTATTCAGTTTTTCTCCTTCGTAGACTCTATTTTGTATATCTCCTTTTTTATTGTAATCAATGGCAGCAATTTGAGTTTTTTCTCCATAACGACTCCTTATTTCTTTTACTAATTTATTGTGTTCATCGTATTCAAAATGAATTGACTGCTTGTGCAAAATTCCATTAGAAAAAGATTCTTCGTCCGTTCTTTTTTTTATTTGGCCATCATAGATGTTGATATATCTCGAGTATTCCGATAGCTTTCCTATAATGTCATATTCATATCGAGTTCTCTCAATAAGTAATCCATCTTCATTAAATTTTCTTCTAATTCGGGAAGGCATCATTGAAGCTACATTTATACTTCATTTTACCATTTTTATGATAATTGTATTTTAGATTAAATTTCCCTTTAAGTGAAACCTGACTCATCAAATTGCCATTAAGATATTCTTGTTCAAAAATTTAGTTTCTACAACAGTTCTATCTCCATCTTCAACAACGAAATTTATTGTTTCTTCTTTGTCATTAGATATTTCTTTATCCCCAACGGTATTAATTGATTTGAATAAATATTTTCTTCTGAATTTCCGAATTCACCTTCTTTTGTAAACCATTTAGTTGACTTGACTGTCCCTGAATAGAAATCCAAATACTCACTCTCGCTTTTTTAATATTGCCGTTGTCATGATAAAATTGAGCGATTACTATTTTTCCTTTCTCATCAAATTTCAGAAAATAACTGCTTGTTCCTGAATTTAATTTTAAACTATCATGATCACTTCCTAAAGGAACATATGCTAAATGCGTAATTGACTCAATATTTCCCTTTGAGATTTATTAGCCTTCGTGGATTCATGCCATCAAACCATTCTGTCGGATTAATATTACTTCTATAGTATTTATTCCCATAATATAAATCTTGTGGTTGACATGAAATTGCAGCTATCATTAAGAATGTAAAAACTAATATCTTTTTCATTTAATGGCTGAGAACTGTGTGAGTAGTTGATGCTATTTCACGTCAACCAATTATACATCTCCTCGTACTCCCTTCGCCGACCGTTCCCAGGAAAAGTCAACCGCCATGATCCGTTTCCCGCAAACCATCCATCACCTCTTCGTTGGCATATACTGAGTAGCGGTAAATGGCCATTGCTTATCCGTCCACGGTGAAGTGGTCGAAGCGGATGCCACAAACCATTTTTCTCACCAATATCAGGAATGGTATTTCGGAGGCCGCCAACGCTCCGCACGATCGGCACTGTACCATAGCGGCAAGCATACATCTGATTGAGGCCGCAAGGGTTCGATACGGGAGGAGGAAATCCGAGCCGGCATAGAGCTGGTGGGCAAGTGCTTCGTTGTATTCCAGCGATACATCGAGATAGCCAGAGTGATAGTTTCTCATGCTGGCAAACGTGTTCATTAAGTCCTTTTCCCCCGTTCCTAAAATGATGAACCCAGCTTTAATGCCGCTATCCAATACCCTGCGAATAGTATCGGGTATCAAGTCCGCCCCTTTTTCCCGCACCAATCGGCCGATGAACGTGACAATGGGCAAATCGGGAATAATGCGGAACCGATCCAGCAAACGTTCTTTGTTTTTAGCTTTATAAGACTTGACATCTCCGCCTTCATAGTGGTGGGCGATCATGGGGTCGTTCGCCGGATCCCAGATTTCGGCGTCAATGCCGTTGATGATGCCACGGGCCTTGTGCATTTCACTGTTGATGAGTGGCTCCAAACCATTGGCATCGTATTTCATTTCATCGAGGTAGCCGGGCGAAACGGTAGTCAACTGCCAACAACATTTGATGCCCGCAGCCAACGGGCAAATGGTATTCCCCCAATCCAACAGCGACCTTGCAGCGGCATCGAACATCGGTAGTAAATGATAATTATTCCAGCTGAATGCGCCGTTGTAGGCACCATTGTGAATAGTGAAAACGGTCGGCATGTGCCGCAGCGATTGAAACTCGATGCAGTGCTTGACCATGAACGGGATCAGCCCTACGTGGTGGTCATGGCAGTGAAGGATTTCGGGTTTCCACTGCATGTCCACTACCCATTTCAGTACTGCTTGTTGGAAACAAAGGTAGCGCTCCACTTCATCTCCATACCAACCGCCACCGGGATCGCCATAAACACCGGGGCGGTCAAATTTGCCAGGGATGTTCGCTACATACAACGGGAAACCGAGATTGGCAGAAGTCACTTCCTCAATGGAAAACCAGACATATTCATTGCCCAATTTGATGTGTTGTGAAAACACCTCCCGGTACTGCTGTTGGTTGAGCCATTTTGTCCCGAATTTTGGCATAATGACCGAGGTGCTAACCCCTGCCCGGTTGAGGTAGATGGGCAGTGCGCCCACCACGTCGCCCAAGCCGCCATATTTGGCAGCGGGGTAACATTCCATGCTGATGTGTAGTACTTTCATGTTTTATAAGAAATCAGAAATCAGAGGTCAGAACGCTGCGCTCTGATTTCTTTAAAAAATTCATTTTTCAAAAAACAACCATTTCACCGCTTTGGGAAACTCCTCTCCCCAACGGCTTTCTTCATGGCTGCCTTCTGGGTCGATGGACATATTGAATTCTATTTTGGAACTGTTCAGCCCTTTGCGTTCGAGGGCCTCTTTTAGCCTCTGGATATTCGGCACCATCGTCTTGCTTTCTTTGCCGCCTGCATAAAGGTATATTTTTGTATAAAAAGGGTTGAAAAAATCAATGGCCTGAAAATAAATTTTTGGTGTCAGCCAGAGCGAAGGAGAGAAGATCATCATTTTGCCATACACCTCTGGGTAAATGAGACCACTGTAAATGCTAATGAGCCCCCCCATACTGCTGCCACCAATGGCCGTGTTTTGTCGGTCGGGGCGGGTGCGGAAATTCTGGTCAACATAAGGCTTTAATTCTTCGGTCATGAAGCGGGCGTACTGCCGACCATAGCTGGCCCCGAATTTTGTGACCTCCGGCGGGGAGAACTCCCGGATGCGTTCTTCATTTGCATGGTCAATGGCCACCACGATGATATCTCCCATGCCTTGCTCCGCTAATTCGGCCAAGCGCTGGTCCACATGCCAATTGCCAAAAGGAGAGCGATACTGAAAGAGGTTTTGCCCATCTTGAAGGTAAAGGACAGGATAGCGCTTTCTGCTCATATCATAGTCGTGCGGCAGCATAACAGCGATGCGACGTTCCCGTCCGAGCGGCGGCGGTTCCACTTCGTGGCTGATGATTTTTATTTTAGGTAAAAGAGGATTAGTCATGGTCAGTTTGCAGTAGGCAGCAGGCCATTTGCAGTGGGCAGTTTGCAGTGGGCAGTTTGCAGCTGTCGCTTCTTTCAGTTAATGCCAACCTGCTCTTATTCCACACTTATATTTTTTAGGCAAAAAGGATGAAGCGCCAAAAATAGGGAAACAAAAAAGATAACCGAAAAAAAGGCATTTTTAGAAAAAATAAAAATGCCTGTTGCGTCTTTTCGCACCGTGCATACACCGACATCACAAGCCGAGCAAGAAAAAATAATTGTTTAAACTACTATCAAGTAGCAGCTTGCCCTGATTCATTCGCCTTGATTTTTTTGATTTCCCCCCATGCGCTTTTGACCCACAAAAACCAAACAACGATCAGAGCAGGGTAGGCCAGCACTACCCCCGCATTATAATAAATAGCATCTGAGAGTTCGAAATGGTGCAGGTGCATGATGGCCCGGGTCATACCGCAACTCCAGCATTCAAAATCAAAAAACAGGCGGGATGGGCATAGGATCACCCCTCCTTCGCCATCGAAAAAATCGGAAGGCAAAATCCACAACACGAAGGGGGTAAGCAACAACAATACGAGCCAAGGCCACTGGACATATTTACTTTTAAACATAGCTGAATTAAAACATTGATTGTACAAAAAGGCATGAGGCCATTTTGCAAACTCGTTTAAAAAAAACAAGCTGAAAGCCAAGGTTAGGCTTCCAGCTTGTTTAAAGGGTTGTGGCAGTACATTAATAGTACTCGTCCATCTTTACAAACGCATGGATGACACCTGGCAACCAGCAAAGTACAGACAACAATAAGTTGACCCACCAGTTGTTGCCTTCCCAGTCGTCCATGACCCCCATTGGGATAAAAGCTAAACCAAAAATGGCCAAAACGATGTATGCCCCTTTTGGCATGTCTCCACCTTTCTTGGTTCTTTTTTTAATGATCTTTTGGGCAGCTTTGAGCTTCAAAGTGTTTGCTACGCCCAATTTCTTCCCCGTCATCTCCTGGTATTTTTTAGGAGTTAGGCTAAGAAATACATCCAGTCCCATCTGGGCCATGTCGGGGGAAAGGGTTTGAACTTCGGGCTCGTTGTCGAAGTCGCTAACCAAGGTGTTTTTGGTTTCCACCGCAGCGTTGATGCTGGAAAAACACAGCACAAACAATAAGAGATTAAAAATTTTTTTCATAAAGTAGATATTAAAATGGTTTGATGAAAAATTCTAAGGGTCTAAAAAGCACTTTGTGTGTTACTTGCTGAGAGGAAAACCAAATATATAACAACCAATTTATTTCCAACGAAAAAACAGGAAATATGTAGAAAAGATGGGAAGGCCAAGCCTTTGCACCTATCCTTCCATGATCTTATTCAAAATTTTCACCGTGATCAGATAGGTCGGTTTTACCCCCTCCACGCCGAGTGCCCCTGATGCGAGGGTATGCCCAGTGACAAGGGGGTTGTCCGAAGCGTAATAGGCATATCGTACCCGCACGTCACTGTTGATGCTTTTGCGGATTTTGGAGGCAGCCTGAATGGCCTTTTGGTAGTGCGCCCCTTCCATTTCAAGGCCGATTGCTTTCCATGATGATTTGAGGAAATAACGGAGGATGTCCTTGTTTTGCAAAGAAGTGCCCAATACGGTAATCATGGGGCCTTCATACACGCCCAGCCCATTTTCTTCAAAATCATTTTTTGAAAAATCATTTTCCAACGGGTAATTATCGGCCGTGCCTTCAAAAACATGGGCAGTCGGCACCATGATGTCCCCCTTGCCACCCATCAGAATCCCTGCCTTGCCCATGATGGAAATGGAGACAAACTCCAGAGGAATCTTTTCATCCGGATTGGGTTCAAAAGGCTTGAGCAGCTCATCCATCACCTCGTATGCCTGCTCACCAAACGCGTAGTCCATAACGATAAGGATTGGCTTCTCTTTTTCGATAAAATCTTGGTTCCAATGAATGTCCTTCGGCAGGGCTTGCGAATCTATTTTGGTGGTGTCAAATATTTGGATAGTCAGGTTGGTACCACTGTCATCGTCCAATTGGTACATACCGTTTTCCAATGCATGGGCTTCTACCCGTTTGCGCCATTGCTTCTTTTCGGGAAGGCTCAGTTCTGCCGCCAGTTCGCCCAAGGTCATGTCCGCAGCTTCTTCAATGGCTGCATGGGCATACAACGAGTTCATGACACTATGGGGGTTTGAGCTGATGATGTGCAGCGGCCGATCGAGCCAGTCCTTTTTATAGATAAACGATTTGATGTTGTTGGCCCAAAGTTCCCCGTAAATGTGGTGCCCAATTTTTTCCCGCAGGGCCGAGGAAAAAGTGATTTCCCGGTCGTTTTCGTCCACCGCCTCTTCGATGGCCAATTTCCCTAAAAAATAAATGATGTGGAAAAGGCTGTTGACCTGCGATGCTTCCTGAAATTTCTTCACGGCATCATAGGTTTCCTCAAACGTCCGGCCAATCAAATTGGAGAGGTAAGTGCTGGCCACTTCCCGACTGAATTTTTCCCCATTTTGCTCCAAAGCTATAATGTCTTGGAGGTTGAGGAAATCCCTTTTTTTGCGGTTTTTGCTGTCGAGGCTGTTGCGGCGGATCTTCTCAGCCTCGATGTATAAAAAAGTCAAATGCGTCAACACATCGTAAATATCGCTACGTCCCTTGGTCACTTCGATCAGCATTTGTTCTTCATCAATGCGGTAACAGTTGCGGCGCCTCTTAGAGGGTATGATCGGTTCAAAACCTGAATTTTCAAAACCTTCCCGGCTGACCAACCTGATGTAGCGGCACTCTTCAATGCCTATCGGCAAACGCTGAAATACGTACAACAGTCCCTCCAGTTCCAGCCTTTCTGGATCGGCAACGTCGCCATAGATCTCTGGTCGTAAGTCCATCATGGCATCGATCATCGCTTCGCCACTTACCCCAAGTGGCTTGTAGCCCCCCCTAATAAAAAGGTGGCGCATGGCAATATATAGGCGTTGGATGGCTGCCCTTGATTCCTGGGCACGGGTTCTGTGTAGGTTGGAAGTCATAAAGTGATTTTGTTCTGTTGCCCTGCAAATGTGCATCATGTTAAGGTGTTTTGTTAACATTTGACTAAATTTGCCTACTGTATTTCCCATTAGCCTTCCAATCGTTTTTTCCATGCCTTAACCTCTGTTTGAAAATTTTCAGCCCTGCATTTAAAACGCAGGTGGTGGCCCAAATGTATACAGTCCAAATCTACAGATTTAAAATCTAACAGATATAATGGATCGACACCCTCATTGATTTTTGCCAGCATTACATTTGATGCACCGCCCTTTTTTCTACAGCTCAATAAACTGGCTGACTAAAAAAACAAACACCATGAGCAAATATCTCCCCCTCGGACTGCTATTCCTCTTTTTCCAAAATGCCCCTCTAAAGGCCCAAGTCAGTTATACGGCCAACGATACCATTGCTGAATTCAAAGGCCAGTTCAGATATGGCTCCAATGTCGGGGCCTACTATTATTGGCGGGATGAGCAGCTCGCCGACATTGCCGCCGGCAACCCCGAGCTCGGCGTGGAAGGCATCGGAGTGGATGCTTTTCGGCCGCTGCTATCCGAAAGCTTCCTTCATTTTTGGGGTTATGATATCCGTATTGACGCATTTAAACATTATGCAAAATTGGGCATGAAGGACAATGTTGTCTTTGTTGGCTACCCTGCCGAGGAGCACCGCGACCTAACAAACTACTGCCCCGACGGCCCGTCCGAATTATTTGCCAACATGTACGAACCCATTTGGGACGATGGAGAAAACGGCACGCCCGTCAACGACGAAAATTATTACGCCCTTTATATGTGGGAAATGGTCCGCCGCTACCATGAATATGTGAGGTATTGGGAAATCTGGAACGAACCTGATTTTGTCGGGGGCTCGAACCGCCAGCCCGGTGAGGAGGGCAATTGGTGGGAATACGATCCTGACCCTTGCCACTATGGCATTAGGGCCCCCATCGAGCATTATGTACGCTTACTGCGCATCAGCTATGAAGTCATCAAATCCATTGCGCCCGATGATTATGTTGCCCTTGGCGGAATCGGTGCCCCCAGTTTTCTGGATTTGATTTTGAGAAAAACCGACAACCCTGAAGGGGGGACGATCGACAGTCTTTACCCTTTGCAGGGCGGTGCCTATTTCGATGTGGTCAGTTTTCATTCTTACCCCCATATCGATAATAGCTTGCGGGCTTGGTCAAACGAAGTGAACGGGTTTGTTTATTTCCGCCATTCCGATAAATGCTTGGATGGCATGCTGGGTAGGCAAGCGCAGATGAGGGGTGTTTTGGAAAAATATGGATACGACGGTTCGCTCTTTCCCCCCAAGCGGTGGATCATTACTGAAAGCAATATTCCACGGGTACAGGTGGACGAATACCTAGGCTCGAACACGGCTCAGTGCAATTACATTATGAAGGCATTAATCGCTTGCCAGCAAAACGAAATCGACCAGTTCCACATTTATCAGTTGGGCGATGTCCGGTTGCCGAATGGCCCTTTTAGCGAGTTCCATTCAATGGGGGTGCACCACCCGTTGGACAGCGTGCCCCAATATGAGCAGCGCCCGCATGACGTTGCTTTTGCCTATAAAACAACTGCTGACTTACTAAAAGACAAAGTGTTCGATAGTTGGCAAACGTCTTTGTTGGAATTGCCGAGCGGTGTTAGAGGTGCTGCATTTAGGGATGCTTCTGGCGACTATACCTATGCCCTGTGGGCAATTACTTCCATTGACCGCTCGGAAGAGGCCAAGGCCAGTTACAGTTTTCCGGCTTCCTTTAATTTACAAAACCTCCACCAACGGGAATGGAATTATTCGCAGATCGGAATTACTAAATATGTGTCAGCCACTAAGGTTGAATTGATTGGCTCACCCCGTTTTTTCACCAATAGCCAGTCCGAAATACCAGCTGATCCAGTACGCACAATTGAGCTGTCCATCACCCCCAATCCATTTATCGATGATTTGCATGTACACCTCAACCTACCCGACCCAATGACCGCCAACTTGACGCTGTTCAACTTGAACGGCCAAGTCGTTATGCGTTTTGTAACAGATGAAAAATTGGCCAAAGGGGCGCACGCCATCACCTTGGACGGAAGGGAATTACCTCCCGGTATTTATATCCTCCATTTCGAAGCAAGCAATGGAAGAAAGGCAGTGAGAAAGGTGATTAGGAATTAAATTGGGAAATTGGGAAATTGGGAAATTGGAAATTTTTGAACTTCAGTATCCCCACACACCTGCTGACTGCCGACTGAGAACTGCCAACTGAGAACTGCCAACTGAGAACTGCCGACTGCAAACTGGCATCATTCCCCCATATAATTCCAGCACATAGTGGCGTATTTGGAAGCCGATGGGTCAACTGCCATTTTTGAAAAATACGCCCGCCCTTTGGCCTTATCCCCTTGGTCAAAATAGTATTTTCCAACAAACCAGTGCGCAGCACTTTTTTTGTAAAAATCTTCTGAGTCCAGTAGCTGTTCCCATATTTTGACGGATGCCGATAACTGGCCGTCTTGATGTAGCGACCACGCATTGTAAAAAAGGAACTGCTCCCGGTCGTCGGCGTCGAGGTCAAAATCGCCGTTTTCTATTTCAGAAAAGATAGCCACGGCAGCGTCGTAACGACGGTTGTAACAGTACGCCTCGGCAGCATTAAAGGCAGGCAAAAATGTTTTCGTTTCCCGGAATTTTTCGTGGATCAATATTTTCGTTGGGTCGCCGAGATCGTTCTCGATGATGCCGATGTAGTTGTCCATGTCCAATTTAAAATCTTTGGCCACCAAAATGTTTGCAGCTTTGGCATCGGAGGAATCAGGATTTTCCGAGAGGAATTTTTCAATGGGTTTTTCCCATTTTTTTTCATTTCTATAAAACTTCAAAACGCCTTCATAAAGCAGGCTCCCATTCCCCGGCAATCGCCTAATAGCCTCCAGCGCTGTGTCGTAATCACCCATCATTGAGCTGAGGAAAAAAGCATTGCCCAAGGTGGCCTCATCTGCGTTCAGCACCGCGAGTGAGCGCCGGAGGTATTCCTTTGCCTTCTCCAATTGGCCTGCGTAAAAATATTCGCCAGCCATATCGCTCAGTAGCCCCGGGTATTCAGGAAATAATTCAGCAACTTTTTCATAAACTTCCATCGCCCCGTCGAAGTCGCCCCGTTCCTGAAGGTTGCGGGCATAGCGCGCCAACTGGATGTGGAGCTCGTCAAGGCCCGCTGCTTTTTCTTTTGCCGTTGGCAAATAAGCCAGCAGTTCTTCCTTCATCCCCGAAATTGCGTAGACTTGGCAGATCCCCAATTGCAAATCCTTCCGGGAGGGGTCGAGGGTAGCGGCGGCGCGCCAAAGTCTGGCGACTTTCTCAGCCGTAGTGCGGTCAACCGTTACAGGGTGTGGCCCTTTTTCCAACTGCCCCAATTTATAAATATCCTCTTCGTAATTGGGTCGCAATGACAACTGTGCCTGCTCTTCCACGATGTATTTATTGAGCACCACATTACCTTTCATCATCAACAGATCAATGTTGATCGGGTCATCCACAATATAGCGGTTGGTGAGGTTCTCGGCCTCGGCCAACCTACCTGCTTGTATCAAGGCACGGATGTCCTCAATAATAGATTCGATGGGGACCTCTTGCGAGAAGGATAGCTGCGAAAGCAAAAACAATAGCGGGAGTATCAATGGCTTGTACATTTTGTTTGTTAGTTGTTTTTGCAAAAGTAAAAAGGATGAGCCGCTAATTTTTAGGTAGAGTTTCAAATCCTACTTTGGCACGTGAATATTGAACCTAATGTCCAACAAGCATAACACAACGAGAACTCACCGAATTTTGAATGCCCCTTATAAATGATATAATTCAAATTGACTTATTACATCTTCATAAAGCTCTTTACCTGTTCTTCTTTCATTAAACAAAGACTCAATTACAATTATGGATTTGTGGGTATTCATGTCTTTCAATTCACTTGATACAATTTATGTAATTTATCACCTTTCTATTATTTTTTGAAACTCTTTTGTATCTATCACCCTCACTTTTGGAAAATCAATCTTATCAAGAATTTTAAAATCTCGGTCGTGACTAACGATGAAACTGGCATTCGCAGCTACAGCGCAATCCACAAACTTATTATCGTCCTCATCCCTTAATAATTGAAATTTAAAGTAGGTTGTAATAAATTCTACGTTTGGTGGGTTGCCTCTAAAACACCCAGACGTTTTTTGTGTTTCACCCATGTGTTGACCAATGATTTCTGCATATTCAGCCAATATTTCTGTGGTGACGCAAAGTATGTATTCGCCACCCTTTAGTTTTTAAAATCCAATGCAACCTTGATCGTTCAGAAATACAAACCAAGAATACATTGGTATCAAAGGACGACTTTTCCATGTTGGTTATTTACTGCGTTTACAGAATTTCTTATTCAACAGCCTATCGACATCTTGATCAGTCCAGCCTTTCTCATCCCAAACTTTATTATGGCTGCTTCGACGGCTTTTTTGGCGAAAAAAATCGCCAATATTTTTCGTAATTCAATTAAGTCTTTTTCGCTTAATTGATGAGAAAAGACCTTGAGTATTTCAAGCTGGGCATTGGTCAATGGCTGCTGTATCGTTTGCATGTTAATATTTCTTTTTGAGTTGCAAGGTAAAACAGTTTTTCAACATGCAGTTCTTCTCTATTTCTTATCCCTCTCCATTGCTACCTCCTTTCCCCAAAAAGCCTCATATTTGTAAAATACAGTCTATCCAATCTAAAAAATGAAAAAAACACTACTCACCTTTTTGTTGCTATCAGCCATTTTCTGCTTGGCCCCTGCGCAAATCTGCGATGGCAATTTAGGCGAAAATATTTTCACCGAAGGTGATTTTGGGTCTGGCCCTGCCAATGTGCTTTTGCCCAACCCGCAGATTGCACCCGGCTATAATTACCAGACCAACCCTCCTCCCGATGACGGGTATTATACCATCACCAACAACACGAGCCAATGGGGTTCCTTTGCCTCCAACTGGGCCGATATTGCCGATAACAGCTCCGACCCAAATGGCTACATGATGGTAGTCAATGCCAGCTATACCCCCGGTTTGTTTTATGAACAGGAAGTCGAAGGGCTTTGTGAGAACACCTTGTATGTTTTTTCAGTCGATGTTTACAACCTGATGTTGGCCAATGGGATCAGACCCAATATATCTTTTCTGTTGGATGGTTTAGTCGTTTATCAAACAGGGGATATTTCCAATAATCAAAAATGGAATACGTACGGCTTTACCTTCACCACCTCCCCTGGGCAAACTTCTATCACGCTCGCCCTCCAAAATAACGCCCCGGGCGGTATTGGAAATGATTTGGCACTGGACAATATCACCTTTCGCCCCTGCGGTCCAGAGGCACTCATCCTCCCAACCGACATCGCCAACATTTGCGAAGATGGCTCGCCCATCCAATTGGAAGCCACCGTTGTCGGCAGCCAGTACAATACGCCCAATTTCCAATGGCAGCAGAGTTTTGACGAGGGCATGACTTGGGTAGACATTGCGGGGGAAACGGGCATGACTTATACCCATACCGACCTGTCGGGTGGGTTTTATTACCGTTATTTATTGGCCAACGACCCTTCCAACCTGTTGAATTCAAAATGCCGGGTGGTCTCCAATATCAAAATTGTCAACGTCGTCCCGAAATTTTATACGATCGTGGATACACTCTGCCAAGGCCTGGCTTTCTCTTTGGGAAACAACCTGTACTCCAATACCGGCATTTATGTGGATAGCTTACTCATCCATTGGTTTGATAGCATCGTAACATTGGATTTAACCATAGTGCCCGCCGGGGGATTTGGAAGCCGCTTTTAACATATCGGATCCGAACTGTTCCGACTTGTTGGACTGAAGCATCCGATTGATACTGATATAAATGGAACAGGCCTTATTTGATTTACATCAACGAAGAACTGGCCTAACCCGGGGAGTTTATTTAATTTAGGAGAAGCAACCTACACCTACCGTATTATCGACCACTTTAGATGTAGTTTTGAGGAGACCATCAGTTTGCAAACCCCCAACCCTTTTACCATAGAGTTAGGGGATGATTGGCAAATCAACCTGGGCGAATCCATTTCACTCAACCCGTTTTTTTCCGAACCTGCCGACAACTATCTCTGGTCGCCAGCCGACTTGATCGATTGCGATCTGGACTGCGAAACATTGGACTTCACGCCGACCCAATCAGCCCTTTATTCCCTGACCGCTACCTCCCTCAGCGGCTGTTTGGCAACGGATTCCATTTTTGTGGAAGTGGCAACGGTCAGGCAAGTTTATATCCCCAATTCTTTCTCGCCCAATTTTGATGGCATCAATGATTTTTTTACCATTTATGGCGCTATACCTAATGTTCAGCAAATTGAGGAATTAATTATTTTCGACCGTTGGGGTGGGGTGGTATTTGAGCAAAAAGGATTTTTGCCAAATGATGAAAGCGCTGGATGGGATGGGACAAAACGTAAAAAATCATTGGACACTGGTACCTATGCCTATTTAGCTAAAATCAGATTTCTGGATCAGGTGGTGGTTTTGTACGAAGGGGATGTTATTTTGATTAAATAAAATCCTCATGGCTGCCAGAAGAGGTTTATTTCAGCCTAACTTTTAATGAGTCCCTTCCTTCAATAATTCTGGAAACTTCGCTTGGAAACGCTTGAGCCGCGGCACACTGACACTCCGAATATAGCCCTGATTCGGGTGCAATTTTTCGTAATCTTGATGGTACGCCTCCGCCACCCAGAATTTTTCAAAAGGCTTAACTTCTGCTGCTATTTCCGCACCCAATTCTTTCGCTAGTGCCGCTTTTTTCTCCTCGATTATTTTTTTCTCTTCCTCATTTTGGTAAAAAATGATGGAGCGGTATTGGGAGCCATGGTCGGGCCCCTGGCCATTTACCTGAGTGGGGTTTTGCGAGCCAAAATAAACGTCTACTAGTGTGGCAAACGAAACCACATTAGGGTCATATATGACTTCCACCGCTTCGGCATGTCCGGTTCGGCCAGTATTGCTATCTTCATAAGTTGGGTTTTGGGTGTGCCCACCAGAATAACCTGAAATAGATTCCTTTACTCCCCGCACACTTTCGTAAACAGCTTCCACACACCAAAAACAACCACTGGCAAAATAGGCCCGTGAAAGCCCTTCATAATTAGCTTCGGTATTAGATTGGACACTTTCACTTGATGTGTGTTCCGATTTGGGTTGGAAAACATTGCACGCTGTGAGTGGCAAAACCAAGGATAATACAATCGAAAAAAATTTCATGTTCAGATTTTTATAACCGAATTCAGCGCTTCGGCATTAATGATTAAACTAAAAAACATTGAAGACAACTCTCAAAAAACCAATGGGATAGCCAGTGGTTCACCTGATACCCAAATTGCCACTTATTTGTTCGAGCCAAGACTGAAAGCTACCTTTTCACGCCTCAATTGGGTTAGCAAGTTTTAAGAACTAAAACATCTACTCGCCAATCTTCGGCATCTCCCACCCATTATGATACTCCGCATTTATCAACCCATTCGCATTTTCGTTTTCCCCAAAATTCCCTTTTGCTGCGTCCCAGTAAACCTTTTCACCTGTTTTATAGGCAATGTTTCCCATCTGCGCATTTATGGCAGCAACACTGCCCGAATCGATGGGGGTATGCAATTTGGAAACATCATTTGACTTAATGGCCTCCACAAAGTTTTGCGTATGCAGATCCAAGTAATTTAATTCCTTCGGTTTTACATAAGTATCGATCAATTCCATTTTGGGATCGCCCCACCCGCTATAACCTTTTGCTACTTTTTCAACATATAATTCGTAGCCGCTGCGATCCACCACGAGTGTCCCGTTATTGCCAATAAACGCAATTCCCTCTCTACGCCCATAAGGCCCTTGGTCAATACCCGTTGCGTGCTCCCACAGCATATTGAAATTTTCATACTGAAAAACGGCCTGCAAAGTATCGGGCGTTTCCGAAGCATCATCGGGGTAGGCCAACTTGCCGCCAGAGGCCATCACGGAAATCGGCGCCTTGGCCTGCATCGCGTACAATGCGATGTCGATTTCGTGCACGCCCCAATCGGTCATGAGGCCACCTGCATAATCCCAAAACCAACGGAAATTGAAATGAAAGCGGTTTTCATTAAACGGGCGCTCGGGAGCGGGGCCAAGCCAGATTTTATAGTCAACGCCTGCTGGCACAGGGCCGTCCGGCACTTTATTGACAGGCTTCATCCAGCCCTGATAAGCCCATACTTTTACCAAGCGGATATTGCCCAATTTGCCAGATCGAACTATATCTATGGCATCCCGATAATGTGGGCCACTACGTTGCCATTGGCCTACTTGTACCACTTTGCTGGTCTTCTTGGCAGCAGCCACCATTATATTGCATTCTTGGATGGTGTTGGCAATGGGTTTCTCGACATAGACGTGTTTGCCTGCATTTACCGCATCCACCATGATTTTACAATGCCAGTGATCCGGCGTGCCGATGACGACCGCATCGATACTTTTATCGTTCAATAATTCTTGGTAATCACCGTAAGTATTCGGCTTGTTTTTCCGAAGGTCTGCATAATCTTTTAACCGCTTTTCAATGACATTTTGATCCACATCACAAATCCCGATCAAATCAATATCCGCCATTTTTAAAAGGGAATTCGTGTTCGCCCAACCCATGCCATTGCAGCCGATCACCCCGATCTGTAATTTGTCGTTGGCTGCAATTCTTTTTTTTGCAAATGCTTGATGGGAAAACAATAGACCTGCTCCAGCAACGGATGTTTCTTTGATGAAGGTTCTTCTTTTCATGTTTAAAAATGGGCTTAATTAATAAAGAAGGTTCATTAAGGTTTGTCCAGCCCTCACAAGGTAAAAATTTTGCAGTAAGCTCCCAGTGTTTATTTTTCAACAAAAAAAGCGGCGAAGGTGTCATAACACCTTCGCCGCTTCCCAGTCTACCGTTCTCCGTCCTCCGTCTACCGGGTAAGGTACATATTCCGGTTGCGGTCCAGTTCTCTAAAAAACGGGTCGGTCAAATCGACGATAAAGCGGATGGCCTCACCAGTAGATTTCATTTCCGGCCCGAGGTTTTTGTCCACGCCTGGGAATTTATCAAAAGAAAAGACCGGAACTTTTATGGCAAAACCTTTGGGTTGCGGATTGATGTTGAAGTCCGATAATTTATGGGTGCCGAGCATCACCTTGGTCGCTATTTTTAAATAAGGAACGCCATACGCTTTAGCGATGAAAGGCGTGGTACGGCTCGCCCGAGGGTTCGCTTCGATCACATAGACCTGTTCATTTTTAATGGCAAATTGGACATTGATGAGCCCTTTGATGTTCAGTGCTTTGGCCAGTTTTTCGGTGTATTCCACCATGGTATTCACTGCTGCGACGGAAAGGCTGTAAGTTGGCAGCACTGCGGAACTGTCGCCGGAATGGACACCCGCTGGTTCAATGTGCTCCATGATGCCCATGATGTGTACCTGTTCGCCGTCGCAAATCGCATCGACTTCTGCCTCTTTAGCCCGGTCGAGAAAGTGGTCGATCAGGACTTTGTTATCGGGCATTTTTTTGAAAATGGAAAGCACGTGGCGCTCCAGCTCATTGTCGTTGATGACGATCCGCATATCCTGCCCACCGAGTACATAGCTGGGCCGGACCAGTACGGGGTATTTGATTTCATTAGCAATGCGGAGGGCTTCTGTCGCATCGCTGGACACGCCGTATTTAGGATAAGGAATTCCAAGGTCACGCAACAGGTCGGAGAAACGGCCACGGTCTTCGGCCAAGTCCATGCTATTGAAGTCGGTGCCGATTATCTTAATACCTTTTTTGTGAAAGGTTTCGGCTAATTTCAGAGCCGTCTGCCCACCTAATTGGACGATGATGCCCTCTGGTTTTTCCAGTTCGATGATTTCCTCCAAATGCTCCCAGAAGACAGGTTCAAAATAGAGTTTGTCGGCAATATCAAAATCAGTGGAGACGGTTTCTGGGTTACAATTGACCATAATGGCTTCGTAGCCAACTTCCTTGATGGCCAAAATGCCGTGCACACAGCAATAATCGAATTCGATCCCCTGCCCAATGCGGTTGGGGCCAGAGCCCAACACTATGACTTTTTTCTTTCCTTCTGATGGGATGCTCTCGTTTTCTTTGTCGAAGGTGGAATAGAAATAAGGTGTTTGTGCTTCAAATTCAGCAGCGCAGGTATCTACCATTTTGTAGGTACGGGTAATGCCCAATTTTTTCCGAACCCTGCGAACCTCATCCTCGGTCACCCTCATCACCCAAGCGATCTGGGCATCAGAGTAGCCGACCTCTTTGAGCTGTCGGAAAAACTCTGCGGGAATGTCGTCCGGCACATTGTAGCGCATCAGCTCATGCTCCATGTCCACAAGCCGCTTGATCTGTTTGATGAACCACGGGTCTATTTTGGTGAGCTTGTGGATTGTCCTTTCGGGCACCCCCAAACGCAAGGCATCTTTGAGACGGAAGATACGGTCTTCGCTGACCGTTTCGAGGCGCTGCAAAATATCTTCGGTGCGAATCCACTCTTTCATATCGGCGCCCAAGCCTTGGCGGTTGTTTTCCAAACCTTGACATGCCTTTTGCAGGGCTTCCAAAAAATTGCGGCCAATGGCCATCACCTCACCAACTGATTTCATCTGCAAACCTAGTGTGGTATCGGCACCGGGGAATTTGGCAAAATTCCAGCGCGGCATTTTTACGATCACATAATCGAGGGTCGGCTCGAAATAAGCAGAAGTTGTTTTGGTGATCTGGTTTTTCAGCTCATCAAGGTTGTAGCCAAGTGCAAGCTTAGCAGCAATCTTAGCAATTGGGTATCCGGTTGCTTTACTAGCCAAGGCGGAAGAACGGCTTACCCGGGGGTTGATCTCGATCACGATCAGATCTTCCGTGTCCGGGTTTAGAGCAAACTGGATATTGCAGCCGCCCGCAAAATTGCCGAGCGAGCGCATCGCCTGAATGGCTTGATCCCGCATCTTTTGATAGGCTGTATCACTCAGGGTCATGGCCGGGGCAACAGTGATACTGTCCCCTGTATGGATGCCCATTGGGTCGAGGTTTTCCACCACGCAGATGATGACCACATTATCGGCAGAATCCCGTAACAATTCCAATTCGAACTCCTTCCAACCCAAGACAGCTTTGTCAATCAACACCTCATGCGTTGGCGACATATTTAAACCATGCCGAAGCAATTCGTCATAATCTTCTTCTTTGTGCACAAAAGCTGCGCCCGTACCACCCAACGTATAGGAAGGCCGGATGACTAATGGAAAACCGATTTCCTGTGCCGCCTCTTTTCCTTCCAAAAAGGAATTGGCGATTTTAGAAGGAGCTACACCTAACCCTTGATTGAGCATGTGGAGGCGAAAAGCTTCCCTGTTTTCCGTTAGTTCAATGGCGTCCAGGTCGACCCCAATCAGTTTGACATTGTACTTTTCCCACAACCCCACCTTGCCCGCTTCAATGGCAAGATTAAGCGCTGTCTGTCCGCCCATTGTTGGCAAGACTGCGTCAATTTTTTGTTCTTGTAAAATCTGTTCAATGCTTTGGGTCGTCAGCGGGAGCAGATAAACATGGTCGGCAGTCATGGGATCGGTCATGATCGTTGCCGGGTTGGAATTGATGAGCGTTACCTCAATCCCTTCTTCCTGCAACGAGCGGCTGGCTTGTGTGCCTGAATAATCAAACTCGCACGCTTGACCAATAATGATGGGACCGGAACCAATAATGAGGACTGACTGGATGGAAGTGTCTTTAGGCATCTTTTATTTCGGTTGGCAGTTGGCAGTTGGCAGTTGCAGTCAGCTGAGGGCAAGGTGAAAGGCTTTTGCTGCACAAAACCTATTGCTTACTGTGCCAGGTTATTTTACTCAAAAAAAGACTTCCAAAGCAGAGGGGGCTTGGGAAGTCTCTCTTCTATTGTTTTTCGGGGCGCAAAGGTATGGGTTCTGTTCGGACTGGCAAAGGGATGCAAGGTTTCGATCAATATGTTTTTTGCAGTTTCTACATTTTTATAGGCTTTTTAAAAATGCCTTCCAGCTCTTATTCACTCCCGTTCCAGCCCCTTGATCCTATCTTTGGTATGTATGTTTTGAATTTTTTCCCGTAAAAAATTAGCTTCGTTCACTTCAAGATTGGAAAAGTATTGCAGCCCGCCACCAATGACCAACAAGGCAAAAACCAGCAACAGGATAAACATGGCAATGAACGTGAGAGTCATACTAAAAAAGATTGCAGATTGTGTTTCGTCCAGTAAGAAATTCATGCTTAGGTAATCTAGCAGCATGAAAATCAAATTGTTCCCAAAGAGCAGAAAACTGGAATCCAATATGAAAAAAAACAATACCCCACAGAGCACTAAGGAAAATGTCAGGCCGATCATTGGCCCATAGTTACCGCTGGCCAACCTGTTCGTCCGTGCCAGCCCCATAAGAATACCTGATCCTTCCGATACCATAACCTGTGACCACATGAGCAAATAGGAAAGGGCTACAAATAGCAGGAGCACGACCAAGCCATTCCCAACCTGTAGCAGTAGGTTGAGTAGCACGACCACGAACAATACTTTTAAAAAATTGGCCGTGTAGATTACTGCGGGATTAGTGGGCCGACCACCTTCCCCTTCAAATTTTGGAGCATGCCGTTCCACAAGGGTATGTGCGACAAAAGCTATTAAGGAAAAAACGAGCGTCGTGATCGCCATTAACCAGTCATGGTTTTCATTGACAAAAAACTGCGGCAACGTCCTCAGTGTCCCAAACATAAAATCTTTGAACTCGAACAACTCGGTAACGCCCACTTTGGACAAAGCAAAAGCCCCCAAGCAAAAAAGAGCCGAACCGATGACAGCCATCCAGGCAATGGGCCGGAAGTTATTGCTGAAAAAAAGAAAGGTATCGGTAAATAACTCGCCCGTGGTTTTAGAGTTGGTGAAGTCGATTTCCCGGAAATGATCTGGGTTTAGTTTTTGGTTTTTCAACAAATCCTCTCCGGCCTTCAGTACCCGTACTCTTGGAAAAATGACAAAATAAAAGATCACAAACCCAAAACACAGAAAAATGAAAAAGGCCCGCAACAGATCGGGGGCGTCTGTATAACGGGTCATAAAACTTTCGATAAAACCTGCCATCAAGAACAAGGGCAATGTCCCGATCAAAATGCTCATACCACGCCGGGCAGACAATTGGAATGAACGCAATCGCGATAAAGTGCCGGGAAAAACCAACCCCCGCCCCATGGTGATGCCCGCTGCACCAGCAATGACAATGGAGGAAATTTCAAAAGCCCCGTGCATCCAAACAGCTAGGAATGATTCCTGAAACAGTCCCTTGTCTATAAAAAAATATTGAAACGTACCGAGCATTACGCCATTGAACAACAAACTGCCGATCGTACCAATGCCATAAAAAACACCGAACAGGAAGGTGATCAGCGCCACCAGCATGTTGTTGAGCGTAATCCCTAAGAACATATTGAATTCGCCCCGCTCCTTATAAACAGCCATGGGATCACCGGAAGCAATGTTTTCATTTGTCATTTCCACATAAGCATCTCCCAGAATGGTTCGCAAAAATTCTGGTTCTGCGGCGCATGACAACATCCCGATAGCCATTGCCCCAACGAATAAGAGAAAAGCAAAAAGCAGGTCGTACCGGGCTTGGTACAACAGCAGCGGCAACTCGTCCAGCCAAAAGGCAGCTAAGTGGCTCCGTTTAGATTTTTTTCCTTGATATATTTTGAAAAAAATACGCTGGGCCAAGCCGTTCAGATATACCCGAACGGAGCGGTTGGGGTAAAAAGTGCGAGCATAGGAGAGGTCGTCAGTGACTTGGATGAAGAGGTCATTGAGCTTCTCAGGGGCATGGCGCTCCCCAGCCAGAATTTGCTCAAACTCTTTCCATTTTGCCTCATTTTGACGGATAAATGATGTTTCTCGCATGGATGGATTAGATGGGTATTTCAGATTGGCTCGCACAGAAACGACTCGCAAGCCAAAGGCGAAAATACACATTCCTTTTTTTATTGGGCCGATGTGTTGATACAACGCCAAAAGGTTTAACGATGTGCCGATTCCAGGAGTCGCACTCAACAAAATATTAAACCAAAACTTCCTTCTTTGAAACCCTAACCATTGGCTCCTTGATTAAGGAAACCATGTGTTTTCCAAACAAAGAATAATTTGTTTTAAAAGACCCTATTTTCTCTCATTTAAAAATGCTTTACCTTTACGTCTTGATTACACTAAGTTTTTTTTAGTTGCATAAAACGATGGGCTGATTCAATTTCCACCAAATACGGAAAAGAAGGCCCACATAAAATCATATTCGTATGAAAGAACAGAAAGCGTTTGAGCTCGTTGAGAAATTTAACGAGAAAGGAGAAAAACTGAGCCCGCTCTTGCCCGAAGATCAAAAAAATTTCATGATCGATATTGATGGCACCATCTGCGATGACGTCCCCAATGAAGAACCCGAGCGCATGGCCATTATCCCTCCTTATCCTGATGCATTGAAGATCATCAACAAGTGGTTTGACGATGGGCATGTGATTACTTTTTTCACCTCCCGCACCGAGGAGCACCGCCAAGTGACCGAGGAATGGCTGGAAAAACATGGCTTCAATTACCACGGCATCTTATTTGGGAAACCACGCGGCGGTAACTACCATTGGATCGATAACCACATCGTAAAAGCCACCCGGTTTAAAGGAAAGTTTACCGACCTCGTCGTCCGAAATCATGAGATCGAGGTATTTCAAAAGTAAGGCAATTTGGGCATTGCCCGAATTTGTCATAAAACAAAAGCGGCACAGGGTTCGACCCTGTACCGCTTTTGTTTTACCCTTAAAATTACAGTTAAAAAATGACTGCTTGCAGACCAATGGAGGGAAGTAATAGCTAGAAACTTTTCCTTACCTTGTCCTTTAATTTCTTATCCTTAATAAAAACTATTCATTATGAAGAAACTTTACCTTTCCTCTTATTTCATTTTAATGTCCCTGGTTTTAGCTGTTACCAGCACACAAGCCCAGGTTTTTGTCAAGCACGATGCCACTGGCAATAGCGACGGCACCTCTTGGGCCAACGCCTACGAATCAGTCGATAAGGCTTTGGCCAATATCACTTCTGGCGAAATTTGGGTAGCGGCGGGCACTTATTTGCCCGGAGGCGCAACCCCTAACAACAATTCCGTTTTTGCCCTTTCCAACGACATCGCTATGTACGGCGGTTTCAATGGGACCGAAAGCAGCCTTTCCGAACGAGACCCAGCCACAAATGTCACCATCCTTTCAGGCGACCTTAATGGCGACGATATCCAAGCGAATTTCACGTCAAACAAATCGGACAATACCATCCATGTTATCAGCGTGGAAAGCTCATTGACCAATGTCATTATTGATGGTTTTTCCATCATTGGCGGACACACCAGTAACGTTGCGGGCGCAAATGGTTCCGGTGGTGGGATTTATGCACTCAGCCCTGTTACGGTGAATCAATGTACGTTCCGCAATAATTTTGGCCGGTCAGGTGGTGGGATTCACTTAGCAAGTTCCGCTAGTGGTTCTACTGTAACAAATTGCAACTTCAGTTGGAATTCAGGCAACGTGGAAGGAGCCGGCATGGCGATCAGTTCAGTTGATGGCTTGACTGTCTCTGGATGTACTTTTGAAAACAACACCACTACAAATGGGGTTGACGACAACACCAATGGCGGAGGCGGAATTTTCCAAGCGACAAATTCATCCAATATCAGCATGGATGATTGCACTTTTAACAATAATACCAATACAGTGGGCAGAGGCGGAGCACTTACCAACTTTAATTGTACCAATATGACTATTTCCAACTCCACCTTTAGTGGCAATAAAGCACCTAGCTCAGGGGCTGTCTACTATCATGGTGCAGGGCTGACCATGAATGACGCCAGTAACTTTGTACTGACTAGCTGTATTTTTAATGACAATGAAGCCACAAGTGGTATTGGCGGTGCTCTCCGAAACAGGCAGGGTAGCTACACCTTGGATGATTGCATCTTTTCCGGCAATACTGCTACAGGTTCAGGTGGCCAGCTTAGAAATGACACGAATGGCGATGAAGTGGTCTATAAAAATTGCCTCTTTGAAGATGGCCTGTCTTCTGGAGGCTGGGGAGGTGCCCATACTTGTTATGGTGCGGGGACTTATACTATTACGAATTGTGAATACAACAATAATACCTGCGCAAACCTCGGGGGTGCGGTCAATAGCGGGCTCAGTGCTAATAGTGTGACTTTCGATGGCTGCAAATTTGTAGAAAACAATTCGCTGTCCGCTTCCGGTGGTGCGCTTTATGTTCAAAATGATGGTACTGCCCTCACTGTTCTCAATTCTTATTTCGAAAATAATTCATGCACCGGCAACGGCGGTGCTATTGGTGTTGGAGGTACACAAGCTACAAACATCGAAAACTGTGAATTTATCTTGAACACGAGCGGAGGGTTCGGCGGCGGCGTTAGCCTTAGTGAAGGAGACCTAGACGGCAGCTCGTTGGATATACTAAACAGTATCTTCTTTGTCAATATGGCTGCCAACCAAGGCGGTGCAGTCAGTATCGTCAATGCAGACGCATCCATCGTCAGTAGCCTTTTTGCGCAAAATATTGCCGACGGCAGTGGTACCGGTGGCGCACTTTCCCTGAACGCTGATTCTAACATAGTGAATATGAGTGTTCTTCATTGCACATTTTCCGAAAATCAAGGAGAACTGGCAGCGGGCATAGCCCAGTGGACGGGGGAGTTTGAGGGTTTCCTCAACACGACCATCCAAAACAATATTTTCCAACAAGCTGGAGGTCTAAACTATGCTGTGGAAGGTGGGACGCCCGCTTTGATTTCAAATGGTGGGAATATGTCGGATGATGAGTCGCTGGCTTTTGCGCTCACTCAAACGAATGACATGAATTTAACCGAACCAACTTATGTCAACCCTGGGGACTTAGACTATACCCTGACATCCAACAGCCCGGGCATCGACGCCGGCATCTCGGTCGGTGCGCCCGAGTTTGACATATTGGGCAACCCCCGCGTCAATTTACCAGACATAGGTGCGTTCGAAAATCAAGATGTCACCGATGTGAAGGAGGCTTTGATTGAAAATAATGGCATGTTTACCGTTTCACCAAACCCTGTAAGAGGCAACTCAACCAAGGCCACTTTGGACAATGATTGGAATGGCGAGCTCCAAGTCCGCATTTCCAATATATCAGGCCAAGTCGTTAGTGAAATGATTATCGAGAAATCAGTGGACACATTCCAATTTGATCTGCCACTTAGCCAAGTTCAAAGGGGTGTTTACCATGTAAGCATTTCTGACGGAGAAAAAATGGTCGTTGGCCGTTTGATCCGGATGTAAATTTGATTTCGTTAAAAAATGAAGCCCAGCCTTGCAAATCAGGGCTGGGCTTTATTTTTCCCAAAAACAAAATGTGCTACTGCTACATCAATCATCCATTACCGCTATGCATTTCAACTCAATCGCAATAGGTGTTGGCAAAGCGGTAATGCCCACAGTCGTCCGACAAGGTTGGTTGTCTTTGAAGTAGTCGGCATAGATGCGGTTGTAGGTATGGAAATCTCTTTCCATATTGACCAAAAACACAGTCACATCCACCAGCGAATCCCAAGTGGCCCCGCTGTCTTCCAGCACCCTTCTAACATTTTGGAAAACAGAATGACACTGTGCTTCAAAGTCAAATTCAATAAAATTGCCACTAGCGCTCTGCTTTAGTCCCGGCACCCCATTTGTTTCAGGGTCGCGTGGGCCGATACCAGAAAGAAACAACAAGTTGCCTACCCGACGGGCATGTGGGTAAAGCCCAACAGGCTTAGGGGCGGATTTGGATTCTATTTTTTGATTCATTGATTCATTGATTCATTGATTCATGGTTTCATGGTTGAGAGCGACATCCGCAAAACCATGAAGCGATGAGACCATTAGAACTTAACCCACTTCGATTTGCTCTTTCCCGATTTGATGACCGCCTCGATGAATTGCATGCCGCGCACGCCGTCATGCACGGTCGGGAAGTCCTGATAGATTTTCTTTGGTTGTTTTCCTGCCAAATGAGCTTGCACGCAGTAAGCAAAATTTCGATAAATACTGGCGAATGCTTCCAAATAACCTTCTGGGTGGCCAGCGGGGATGCGGGTGTTTTCTTGTGACTCAGGATACAAATTGCTGCCACCAGTACGGAAAACCTCCATGGGTTTGTCAAGCCATTTCACGTACAATGTGTTGGGCTCCATCTGAAACCACTGCAGGCCTGCTTTGGTGCCATAGATACGGATGTTGAGGTTGTTTTCTTCGCCTGCACAAATCTGACTGGCATGAAGGATACCCTTCGCCCCATTGTCGAAATGCAAAAGCACATTACCATCGTCGTCGAGCTGACGCCCTTCCACAAAAGTGCTGATATCGGCACACAGCTCCGTGATCTGCAAGCCAGTTATGTACTCTGCTAGGTTCTCGGCGTGAGTGCCGATGTCACCCATGGCACCTGCGATTCCAGATCGCTTGGGATCGGTGCGCCAATCTGCCTGTTTTTGGCCAGAGGCCTCCACTTTGGTAGAAAGCCAGCCCTGTGGGTATTCAACGACCACTTTCCGAATGGTGCCGATGTCCCCTTTTTTGACCATCGCCCGGGCCTGTTTCACCATAGGATAACCAGTATAATTGTGGGTCAGGGCAAAGAGGAGCCCTGTCTGTTCAACCAACTTTTGCAGGGTCTTTGCCTCCTTCATATCGAAACTGAGGGGTTTGTCGCACACGACGTGAAAGCCATTTTCCAAAGCCATTTTAGCCGGGCCATAGTGGACGTGATTGGGGGTGACGATGGACACAAAATCCATCCGCTCCCCTTCTGGCAACTGCTTTTCCTTTTCGATCATTTCAGCGTAGCTGCCGTACGTGCGGTCAGCTGGAATGAATAAGTCTTTGCCCGATAGTTTGGATTTTTTTGGATCCGCACTGAATGCCCCACAGACCAGTTCTATCTGTCCGTCGAGCGCCGCAGCCATGCGGTGTACTGCGCCAATGAATGCGCCCCGTCCACCACCAACCATGCCCATGCGTATTTTTCGATTCATACTTTAAAGTGATTTGTTGAAAAGTGATTAGGGCAAAAAAGTAGGCTTACTTTTGCCTTTTGCCCTTTACTGATTAAAAGGGCAAGATATAAAAAAATGGTTTGCTGACAACCAAACGGTGGATGTTGGCGTAGTATTTAAAATGAATTCGGCATAAATCCGTTGTAGGAGCAAAACCCAATGTTTTTTTAAACTATCCACCTGATTGAAACCTTTAAGGGTACATGAAAAAATTTCTGTTTGCCATTATACTGGTTGGTTCTTTTCCTTGTTTTTCAAAAGCACAGATCATACCTCCCGATTTTCTTTGCGTAAAAGGGGATACCCTTTTCTGGGATTTACCTGCAAATTCCTGTGGCCCTTTTTTGAGTTATGACATTTTCACAAGCGATAACTCCAACGGGCCCTATACCTTGCTAACAAGCATTACCGACCCACTCATAGATTTTTTCCACCACCCCAACCCCGCTGGCTTGCAGCAGTATTATTATTTGGTCAGCAATTTCGACTGTCCAGGCCAAGTGCAACTTGCTTCTGACACGCTGGACAGCCGCCCACCAGAGGTATCCCCTTTAAAAAGTATTACGGTACAAGGAACAGACATATTGCTTAATTGGCAGGCCAGTCCATCCCCTGAAGTGTTTGCTCATATCATTTACCGGCGCGACCCCATTGGGGTCATCCCGATTGATACAGTGTTTGGTATGGTAACAACCTACACCGACCCCAACGCTGAACCCGACATGGAATCAGAGGGCTATTTTGTCAATGCACTGGATAGGTGTGGCAGTACCAGCATCTTTGACCAAGAGCATAAAACTATTTTCCTGGAAGGAACCCCAACCAACTGTAGTGTGGAACTAAATTGGAACCTATACCAAGGCTGGAACGCCGGCACTGCTTCGCAAGAGGTTTGGGTAAGCGTGAATGGCAATGCCCCTTTTATGTTCAAATCGTTGGGAGGGAGCGTTTCTTCTTTTGATTTTAGAGACGTGAACGATGGGGATTCTTATTGTTTTTTCCTGCAAGCCATTGAAAACGGGAGCGGGGAAACCTCCCGTTCCAATGAAATTTGTTTCGCTACACTGCCCTTTTCACAACCCGTCAATGAACTCTACATAAGCAATGTAAGCGTTGGAGCAAACAATAGCGTCACCGTGGACTGGGGCATTAATGCAAATGCAGATTTGGAATTATTGGAAATTTTCCGAAACGATACATCTGGTTTTTTGGAAATAGCCAACACTGAATTGCCAACTTCTCCGTTGCCCGTTTCCAATCAATTTTTAGATGTCAATGCAGATGCGGGAAATGGGCCTCTCACTTATCAAGTACATGCCTTGGACAGTTGCGGGAATGAATTGGCCACCGCACCCGCTACCACCATTTTTCTAACCGGAAATTCACTGGACCTCAGCACCAGCCAACTCAACTGGACGCCTTTTTTGATTGACAATGGATTTGTGGATGAATACAAAATCATTCGCTTCGTCAATGGCTCCGAAACAGTCATCGGGTCCGTTCCTGGCAGTCAACTGAGCTTTGAGGATGCCTTTGATTTGAACGCCATAGGGAGCGGCACCATTTGTTATTTCATTCAAGCGAGGGGGGATATTGCCTTCCCAAATGGAACGTCCATCAATTTCGTCAGCCGATCCAATATCGCATGCCTTGATCAGGCTATCCGCATTTTTACACCCAATGCCCTCGCCCCCGATGGTTTCAACCAAGAATTCAAGCCAGTTATCCTTTCCGGAAACATTGCCCAATACGAGATGCAGATTTTTGACCGATATGGCAGCATTGTTTTTTCTGCCGATAGCCCCAGTGAGGCCTGGAAAGGTAAAAGGGATGGTAAAAAGTTGCCACAGGGAGTTTATATTTTTCGGATTTATTTAAAACTGGAAAATGGCAAAGAAGCAGAGAAGAAAGGGCATGTGCTCCTTTTGAGGTGAGGAAGGAGTAGGCGGATTTCTCAAAATAAAATATTTTTTAAAGTGATATTTCAAAAAGAGGTTGACAACCTGCAAAAAAGTTCTTTACATTTGCACCCGCTTCGCCAAAAGTGGCGTATAATTCAAAATAATGGTCGGTTGGCCGAGTGGCTAGGCAGAGGTCTGCAAAACCTCGTACGGCGGTTCGAATCCGCCACCGACCTCACAGCTTTTGATATTTCAAAAAGACATGACTAACTGGCAGTAGCCAGCAGTTGTTTTCAAAGATTTATCTAAAAATTAAAAAGGCTTGAGCATTGCTCAGGCCTTTTTTTTTATGCTCACTCTCAAAGAATGAAAGACGGTGTACCAAATTATTGAGCCACCTTCTCCTCATACAATCCCTCCGCAATTGGCCGCAGCACTGCCGTCCATTTAGCATATCCGCTACTATTCATGTGCAGTCGGTCCTCAATAAACAGGGCTGGGTCTGGCTGGCCGTTTTCCCCTAATAACGTTTTGCTGATGTCCACGTAATGAACGGTTGGACGGCCCTTGGCAAACCGTTCGATCATCTCGTTCAGTGTTTCGTATTTACGCCAATGTTCCCAACGAGCAGGTGAGGGCTTCGCCGAAATATAGACCACTGGCACGCCTACCAAGTTCTTTTCCGTTTCACCGATGAATTTTTTAAAATCCTGAAATACGATGGCAGGCGGGTGTTCTTCAATGATATCATTTTCGCCGGCATAAAAAACGATGAGGCTGGGCTTGTATTTATACACGATCCGGTCTGCGTAATAATTGACCTCAGGAATGGTCGAACCGCCAAAACCACGGTTGATGACGGGCATTGGCGCAAAATCTTCTTTTAGCGTAGACCACATGCGGATGCTCGAACTGCCCACAAACAAGATGCTGCCTACTGCCGGCATTTCTGCTTCGTCGGCTTTTTCAAAAGCCTGGATCTCCTGTTCGAAGCGGTCGAGGTGCTCAATTTGGCCGCGTGGCAAAATGCTGCCGTGATTGGTTTTGGATTGGTCGCCCTTGCAGCCAAAAGCCATGGCCAAAAGCAACAACAACGATATGCTAAGGGTGGATTGAAATTTCATTGTCTTCAGTTTTAATAGTTGAAAAATATCAGAAGGGAAAATTAGTGAAAAATAATTGAAACCAGCTTTTCAGCCACATACTCGGTTCGTTTGAAATAATACGGAAGTGGCAACCGTTACAATAAAGAAGCCCGGCACTAAAAGAGGTTGCCGGGCTTCCATGTTCATAGTTGTTGTCTCTAACAAAATTTCGCAAAAAGAAAAGTAGTCCTTGGATACGTTGGGATGTTTTGTGTTTACCTGCGTGAGGGGGAAGTTGGAAATAGTAGTTGTTTGGGAAATACAGGTTCTGGGGTTTTGACGGGGCTGCCTGGGAAAGTCACTCCATTTTCAAAGAAAAAAATTAAATACCGTGTAATTTAAATTTGCATTAATTTTTTCCCTGCAAGTGGGCCGGACGATTCACCTCGCCTTGAGGCATGAGACTGCTCGGCCCAACGGGATTTTAAGGGCGGCGTCGGTTGCGTGAACCGACGCCGCCCCCTAAAATCCCTTGAGGAGCACCCCGAAGCAAGTTCGGGGCACGCTGTCGGGCGTTGCCAAAAGAGCGACTTTTCCTGCTCCGCATTTTTTAAACATACTTAAATTACACAGTATTAAACCATTTAAAATAAAGTAAATGCAAGGCGACCGTTCCGACAGATAGGGTTCAATCACTTACATTTGCCATATTTCTTAAACCATACACAACCACAAAATTTTTATGGATAAAATCAAAATCCTCTGGGCTGACGATGAAATAGATTTGTTGAAACCCCAAATGCTGTTCTTGGAAAAAAAAGGGTACGACGTAACGACCGTCACCAATGGCCACGATGCGCTCGATGAATGTGAGTCCCACAATGACTTTGACGTGGTGTTTCTCGACGAGAGCATGCCGGGCCTCACCGGCCTCGAAACGTTGGCTAAAATAAAAGAAAAAAACCCGACACTACCCGTCGTGATGATTACCAAAAATGAGGCAGAGGACATCATGGAAGAGGCCATCGGCTCGCAGATTTCCGACTACCTCATCAAGCCTGTGAACCCCAATCAGATATTGTTGACCCTGAAAAAGATCATCGACAACAAACGACTGGTGCGGGAAAAAACCACCTCCGACTACCAGCAAGAGTTCCGGATGCTTTCCATGGAAATCAACAGCGGCCCCGATTTCAACGGCTGGGTCGATGTGTACAAAAAGCTCATTGGTTGGGAAATTAAAATGGACGACTCGCAATCGACCGACATGGGGGATATTTTGTCTACCCAAAAGAAGGAAGCCAATTCGGAGTTCAGCCGATATGTGGTGAAAAATTATGAGAAATGGGTGAATGAAACTTCCCAAGCGCCTATCATGTCCCACAACCTGATGCGCAACCGGATTCTGACCAAAATGGAAGATGAAAGGCCGACCGTGATGCTCCTGCTCGACAACCTCCGGTACGACCAGTGGAAGGCCATCGAACCGATCGTTACCGAGTTGTTCCGGGTGGAGGAAGAAGATTTTTTCTTTAGCATTTTGCCCACGGCTACCCAGTACAGCCGCAACGCCATCTTCGCTGGCATGATGCCCGCCGACATTGCCAAAACATTTCCCAAACTCTGGAAAAACGATACAGACGAGGGCGGGAAAAACAACTATGAGAAGGAATTCCTGACTGAGCAGATTCGGCGTTCGGTGCGCAAGCCGTTAAAATTTGATTATACCAAAATCACCAACGTCGCCGCTGCCAAAGACCTACAGGACAACATCCTGAATTACCTCAACAACGACCTGACCGTCATCGTCTACAATTTCATCGACATGCTCTCCCATGCCCGTACCGAGATGGAAGTGCTGAAAGAATTGGCTGGCGACGAAAAAGCTTACCGCTCCCTGACCCGTTCGTGGTTTTTGAATTCGCCCCTTTGGACGACCCTGCAAAAAGTCGCCGAGAGGGATGCCCAACTCTTCATCACGACCGATCATGGCACCATCCGGGTGAACACCCCGTCCAGGGTTGTCGGCGACCGGGACACGACCACGAACCTGCGCTACAAAGTAGGTCGCAATCTGCAATACGAAAAGAAAGATGTCCTCGATTTCCGGGACCCCATCGATGCAGGGCTGCCCCGCCCGAACGTGAGCTCCACGTTCATTTTTGCCAAAGACGACATCTTTTTCTTGTATCCTAATAATTATAACCACTACCATAATTATTACAAAAATACCTTTCAGCACGGCGGCATTTCCATGGAGGAAATGATCTGCCCGATTATTAGGCTGTCTTCTAAATGAATGAGAGAATGATAGAATGAAGGAATGAGAGAATATTCAGCTCGTTCCTTTATTCACTCATTCCTTCCTTCAACTCATTCCTTCATTCCATGCAACGCATCCCTTCCCTTTTCACCGCTCCCAGCGACATCAGTGGCCGGGGTGTTTTTACTGGCGAACCCATCGAAGAAGGGGCCTTGATCGAAATCTGTCCAGTTATCGTCCTGCCAGAAAAGGAGCTGCCGATCATCCACGGCACGACGCTGCACGATTATTATTTCCTTTGGGGCGACGACCAAAAGCAATGTGCCATTGCACTCGGCTACGGATCGTTGTACAACCATTCTTATGAGCCGAATGCGAAATATTTATTGGATTATGACCACCAGACGATTGATTTTTATGCGATCAAAAACATTGAACCGGGGGAAGAGATTTTGGTAAATTATAATGGGGAGGCGCATTTGCAGGGGCGGGTGTGGTTTGATAACCAAGAGAAAATGCGACACGAGTGAGCTCAATATTTTTTATCGAAATGTTGAAACAATACTGAGTTTTGCTTTGCTAATAAACTTCCCAAAATTTTGATTTATAACTAATCGCTATGAGGAAAAAACTGGGGATAATATCACCTATAAATAGCAATTAATATTGCTATTGTTTCAATTCCGAATAATAGAAACATGAAAAAAACAACAATTGGATTTTTCTTTTTTACTTTAATCATAGGAGCTCAACTTTATGGGCAAACCCTATCTGAAACAGAACTTATAGGGACTTGGAAAGTCTCAAAAATTAACAAACTTTTAGATGAAGTTCCAGAAGGTCAAGAGCAGCAGTTAGAATTTTTGAAAACTGTTTTTTTAAAAGCTGAGTTTGAATTTAAAGAAGATAAAAATTTTTCCTTTAATATAGGAATGGAAGAAATAGAGATGCAGGATGTCCATTGGAAAATTGCTTCAGAAAACTCTGTTGTGATACAGGAATGGAAGGATAAAGATAGCGATGGCAATTTGCTGATGGTGATTGATATTAAAAAGGAAATGGATAAAATGATTTTTCAATTAGCTGAAACACCTATTACTTTAGAAATGGAAAGAGAATTGAAATGACGGAATTAAAATAATATGAAATTTTTTTTTTACATATCAACCACAATAGCCCTCCTCACCGCCTGCGAAAACGACCTCAGCGAAGTCAATCGCCTTTTTTCCAATGAAGAAACGCAGGTCGAAACAGCCCTTGGCGTGGAAATGCTATATAGCGATTCGGCCATTTTAAACCTCCGCATCGTCACCCCCAAACTGGTGCGGCACATCGCCGACAAAGACCCGTGGCAGGAATTTCCCGATGGCCTCGAAATCGAGTTTTACAGCAAAAATGGAAAAGAGGTGACGGGCCGGATGACCGCCAATTATGCCCAGCGTTTCGATAACGAATCTAAATTCATCGTGCGGGACAGCGTCGTGTGGTATGGCGAAAAAGGCGAGAAATTGGAAACCGAGGAATTAATTTGGGAAGAGGAAAACGATAAGGTCCACACCAATAAATTTGTCATCGTGCGCCGCCCGGACGAGATCATCTACGGGCATGGTTTCGACTCGAACAAGGATTTTACCAAATGGCGGATACGGGCCATCGAAGGCCGCATCAAGTCGAACATGACGAAGGATTTGAAAGATTGACGTAACCTTGCCTTATGAAACCTGACATCCAAACCAGATCGGACATCCTCCACATCATGGAGGCATTTTACGCAAGGCTATTGGCCGACCCCGTGATGGCACCGATATTTTTAGAAGTAGCTAAAATTGACCTGGAAGAACACCTGCCCATCCTCGTTGATTTTTGGGATTCCGTCCTTTTTTTTACAGCAAAATATAAAGGCAATGCCATGACGCCACATTTGGTGCTGCATGATAAGTTCCCATTAAAAAAAGAGCATTTTAAAAGATGGCTGGCATTTTTGAATTTGTCCATCGACGAATCGTTCGAGGGCGAGAAAGCGCAGCTGATGAAAGACCGGGCAAAGTCCATCGCCCTGTTGATGGAGGTAAAAGTGAATAATATGGACAGGGGGCACCTGTCCTGATCTGAGAGTTGATCCCTGATAAATGTAGGCATAATTAAAGGACCGAAATAGAACGGATAGCTTTGACAAAAAGCTTCGGTCGTTTGTCATCCTGAAAGGAACTGTTCACGGTAAAAGGGCTGCCCATACGAGACTTCCCGTTTGACGGGAACAGTTCCTTTCAGAATGACAAACGATCGGGAAATTTGGATAGGAAGGGAAGTCCTTGATAAAAATATGCCGTGTAAATTTAACAGGGCTTTAAACCTGACATGGAGCATTGGCAATGACTTTTCCCAAAATCGCTCCCACCTTACCTTCAATATTTTCGACCTTTATAAATTGGAAAACAAAAGCAGGACAGCCCGTACATTTGCAGCTAATAAATACCAAACTCCTCATGTCCACCACCATCCAGCACTACAACGAAGCTTTTCAGCAAGAACTGGAGCGCCTCAACCCTGCCCAGCGGGAAGCCGTTGAGCAGATTGAAGGGCCGGTGCTGGTCATTGCCGGGCCGGGCACGGGCAAAACACATATTCTGGCCAGTCGTATCGGTCGCATTCTGATGGCCACGGACACCCAGCCGCACAACATCCTTTGCCTCACTTTTACGGATGCGGGCGTGCAGGCGATGCGCAAGCGGTTGCTGCAACTCATCGGGCCGGAGGCGCACCGGGTACACGTTTATACTTTTCATTCTTTTTGCAATAATATCATTCAAAGCAATTTAGAACGGTTTGGCCGCCGTGACCTCGAACCCCTCAGCGATCTTGAACGCGTGGACATTATCCGGCGCATCATTGACGAATTGCCGCACCGGCATATTTTGAAACAAATAAGGGGCGATGCCTATTTTTATGAAGGGCATTTGGACGGTTTGTTTCAGACGATGAAAAAGGAAAATTGGTCAGCGGATTTTATTATTAAAAAAATAGAGGAATACCTCGCTGACCTACCCAATCGGGAGGAGTTTATTTATAAAAGAAAACAGGGGGAGTTTAAAAAAGGCGATTTAAAAAAAGCCAAGATAGAAGAAGAGGAACACCGCATGGAAAAATTGCGGCAGGCCGTAAAATTATTTTCCCGCTACAAAGAATTGATGCAGGAAATGCGGCGCTATGATTATTCCGATATGATTTTATGGGTGTTAGATGCATTTGAAAAACACCCGGCCTTACTCCGGCAATACCAAGAACAATATTTATATTTTTTGGTGGATGAATACCAGGATACCAATGGTGCACAAAATGAAGTATTAAATAAATTAGTGGAATATTGGGACAACCCAAACGTGTTTATTGTCGGTGATGACGACCAGTCAATTTACGAATTTCAGGGCGCCCGGTTAAAAAATATCACGGAGTTTTATGCTAAATATCAGCAAGATATTAAACTGGTTATTTTAGAAGATAATTACCGTTCTTCGCAAAATATATTGGACACTTCTCGTTCGCTTATTGGCCAGAATAAAATAAGGGCCATTAATACGATAAAAAGTTTAGGGCTGGAGAAAATATTAAATGCTAAAAATATAGCGGTCGCAAAAAGTGCAATATTACCAGAGGTCGTTGAATATCCCGATCGTTTGCACGAAGAAGTCGACATTGTTGGGCAACTGGAAAAATTAATTGCAGAAAAATTCCCGATGGATGAGGTGGCCATTATTTTTTCCAAACACCGCCAGTCGGAGCGATTGGTGGAATTGCTGGGCAAAAAAAATATCCCTTATGCCACCCGCCGTTCCGTTAATATTTTAGACCTCCCGCTCATTCAGAACCTTCGCCTTTTATTGGAATATTTTAATGCTGAATTTCATAAAGCATATAGTGGGGAACATTTATTGTTCCGCATCATGCATTTTGATTTTTTTAAAATAATTCCGCACGATTTAGCAAAGTTTTCAACCGCCCTCGCTAAGCAGAACAATAATAAAGAATCTTTTTATTGGAGGGACAAATTAAAAGACAGCAGTTTTTTAAAAAAATGCGATTTAGAAAATACTGAATCATTCCTGCATTTTTCTGCATTTATAGAAATGATGATTGGGGCTTATATTAATTGCTCTGTGTCGGCATTTGTGGAAAAAACAATTAATCGCAGTGGCCTATTGAGAAATATGATTGAACAGACTACTTCCGATAATAATGCTGGACTGGCTATCCCCAATCCGTCTTCCACGGCAATTGAAGTCTTATTTACATTCACCAATTTCATTAAAAAGGAAGCGGATCGAAATCCCCGTTTATCATTGAATCGATTATTAGATTTATTTAAAAGTATGGACGCCAATCGGATTCAGTTGCCGGTAAGCAGTGGTCAGTCTACAGGGATAAATGGGACGGCGGCAGTTAATTTATTGACGGCGCATTCTTCGAAGGGATTAGAGTTTAGAATAGTGTTTTTATTGGACTGTGTAAAAGATAATTGGGAGCCGGGAGGACGTGGTGGAAATTTTCAATTTTCATTTCCAGACACACTGACGTTGAGTGGAGAAGAAGATGCAGAGGAGGCTCGTCGCCGTTTATTTTATGTAGCGATGACCCGGGCAAAAGAAACGTTACATATTTCTTATGCGGCTAAAAACGACAATGACAAAGAATTGCAACGTGCTGTTTTTTTGGATGAAATATTATTTCCAAAAAATAATACCCAAAAAGTAATTGAGATAAAACAAAAAGAAGCGACGGCAGCAGATTTATTCGAGGCGCAAAAAATATTGCTCCTGGAAAATAAGCCAAGTGTGCAACCACATGATTCGGAAGCCATCCAAGAAATATTGGAAAATTTTACGTTGAGTGTTTCTTCATTAAATAAATTCTTGAGGTGCCCTTTGAGTTTTTATTATGAAAATATTTTGCGTGTGCCTGTTATGGCAAGCGAGGCCGCTTATTTTGGGATCGCTTTTCACGATGCACTTTGCCTAGGTTTTGAAAAAATGTTGACCTCCAAACCAAAGGCATTTCCGACGGAACGAGGTTTTGTAAAAATATTTAAAACAGAGCTGGAAAAGCACCAGGCATTTTTCAGCAAAAAAGAATATGAGCGCCGCATGGATTTGGGGAGTCAATATATGGAAGAATATGTACGGTCGAATTTTAAAAACTGGACAAAAAATGTATGGGTGGAGAAAGAATTCAAAAACGTGGAAATAGAAGGCGTACCCGTCACCGGTGTCATCGACCGCATTGATTTTTTGGATCAACAAACGGTGCATATTGTTGACTATAAAACGGGTAGCCACAAAACGGAAAAAGTAAAACGCCCTACTGAAAAAGATCCGCATGGCGGCATTTATTGGCGGCAATTGGTATTTTATAAATTACTGTTTGAAAATTGGCGAAATAACCCCCGTCGTGTTATGAGCGCCGAAATTTCCTATCTCGAACCTGATTTAAAAAAAGGGGATTTCCCAGAGCATAAAATTACTTTTGAAGTGGAGGATGTAAATACGGTAAAAACATTGATCAAAGAAACTTATGGCAAAATTATGCGGCAAGAATTTTATGATGGTTGTGGTGAGGATAATTGCCAATGGTGCCGTTTCTTAAAAAACCAAGGACAGGTGGATAGTTTTTCGGAAAAAGAAATAGAAGAGCTGGACGATTGAAATTTTTTAATTAAAATAAAAAAATATGAAAAAATTTGTTCTCTTTCTTTTAGTATTATTTCTTGTTATTGGTGTCACCTTTCCATCTTGTATCATAGATGACGATATAGATTGTAATTGCCCTCCGATTACAGGTGGATATTTTCGTATCCTTGATTTGGATTTAACCAACTATAGTATATTTGGCTTTAAACCGACACAAAACTCTACCATCTCTCACGTAGATTTTTTACTTAGGATTAATATTGGCTACGAATTTTATGCATGTACAAAACCTGATATAAATAAAGGTTTTTCATTAATAAATTCAGCATTGGCTTGCTCCTGCATATACGATGGTATATATGGAGCAAAAGAAAAAATAGAGGAAATAGTGGTCATTACCAAAAATGATTTCTCCAATGATTTATTAGCTGGAGACACCATTAATCAACAAATGGAAATACTCGATTATTTTTTTGGTGAAAAAGAATCGCTACAAGCATTTGTAGGGAGAGATGATAACTTGCTGCAATTTGATGGCTTTGAATTATTTTTAAAAAATGCACCTCAATTAGATTCCCTCTTTGAGGTGGAAATAAAAATCACTTTAGATAATGGAGAAGAATTCACCATTGAAAACGAACCCGTAATTATTGAATAACATTGGAAGATACTTATCAGCATAAAGGCCTGCGGCGAAAATTGGTTGACAAAATACGCCGCATGGGAATAGAAGATAAAAATGTTCTTTCGGCTATGATGGCGGTGCCACGCCATTTTTTTTTGGACAGTACATTTGCTCATTTAGCCTATAAAGACCAGCCAGTTGGCATTGGGAAAGGACAGACTATATCTCAGCCATATACGGTCGCATTTCAGACGCAATTATTGGAAGTGGAAAAACGTATGCGCGTCCTGGAGATAGGCACTGGGTCTGGTTATCAGGCAGCCATTTTAGGAGTATTGGGGGCAAGGGTTTTTACAGTAGAGCGGCAGGAAGAATTATATTTGAAAGCCAAAGAAATTTTGGAAACTAAAATATTCGGAAATATCCGCTGTTATTTTCGGGACGGCACAAAGGGGCTAAAAGAATTTGCACCCTATGACCGGATTATTGCCACGGCTGGGGCTGATAAAGTTCCAGAAGCATTATTGGAGCAATTAAAAATTGGTGGTATACTGGTCATTCCAGTTGGTGTAGAAACACAGGTCATGAAACGAATTATTAAAAAATCAGAAACGGAATATATAGAGGAAGATTGGGGAGGTTTCCGTTTTGTTCCATTTTTGGAAGGCAAGGAAAAGAAATAAATGGTTGAATGTTTAGATGGTTTCAATACTATGAATGTAAACCATCGAGCCATTTAGCCATCCAATCATTTTAAATCATAGAAATATATGAAGTGCTTTTTATTTACACTCTTTTGTTTTTTCACCATAAATATTTTTTCCCAAAATAATTATTTTCAACAAAAGGTCGATTATAAAATAAATGTTTCCTTGGACGATGAAAAGCATCAGATTTCAGGTGAAATAGAAATGACATACACTAATAATTCCCCAGATGGGCTGGACAGCATTTATTTTCATTTTTGGGGCAATGCATTTAAAAATAATACGACCGCTTTTGCTGAGCAAAAATTGCGGACGAAGAGCACTAAATTTTATTTCTCGTCTGACAGTGACAAGGGTTTTTATTCCGATCTTAATTTTATGGTGGATGGACAAAAAGCAGAATTAAAATTTGACAAAAAAAATCCTGACATAGCTGTTTTAATATTACCTAAAAAAATAAATTCTGGCAAAACCATAAATATTAAAAGTCCATTCACTTTAAAAATACCTGCTTCCTTTTCCCGTCTTGGCCATGTTGGCACTTCCTACCAAATGACGCAGTGGTATCCAAAACCAGCGGTGCTTGACCACAAAGGATGGCATCCGATGCCATATTTAGATATGGGTGAATTTTATTCTGAATTTGGAAATTTTGACGTGACGATCACCTTGCCGGAAAATTATGTCGTGGGTGCTTCCGGCATTTTACAAACAGAAAGTGAGAAAGCATTTTTAAAAAATAAAGTATTAGAAACAGAAGCTTTTGTAAAAAAGGGAATATTCCCAACAGGAGATGAATTCCCGGAGTCGAGTAACAATTTGAAAACCATTCGATACATAGCAGAAAATGTTCACGACTTTGCATGGTTTGCGGACAAACGTTTTCACGTATTAAAAAGCGAGGCAAAATTGGCTTCCGGAAAAAAAGTGGATACATGGGCTATGTTTATAAATGAGGAGGCAGACATTTGGCAAAGAGGTGCAGAGTATGTGACAAGGGCTGTGGAATTTTATTCAGAAATGGTCGGCGAATATCCTTGGCCACAAGCGACAGCTGTACACAGTGCGTTAAGTGCGGGTGGGGGGATGGAATACCCGATGATTACCGTTATTGGAAATTCAGGAAATGCGAGGGCATTGGATGATGTGATTACGCACGAAGTTGGGCACAATTGGTTTTATGGGATTTTGGCTTCCAATGAACGTGATCATGCTTGGATGGACGAAGGCATGAACAGTTATTATGAATATCGTTATATGCGGAAATATTATGGCGCACGAGCAGATGTGAATATCCCCGCATTTTTAATGAACCATACCCATGAGGATATTTATGAAATAGGTTATTTATATAATGCCCGCAGGAATTTGGATCAAGCGCCAGACACGCATTCCAACGAATTTGACATGCTTAATTATGGGCTGGGTGCATATATGAAGCCAGGCACTGTTTTAGGTCATTTGGAAAATTATTTAGGCACAGCAGAATTTGACCGTATTATGCATTTGTATTATAATACCTGGAAATTCAAACACCCGTATCCAGAAGATTTTCGGAAATTATTTGAAAAAGAAAGTGGAAAAAATTTAGACTGGTTTTTTGATGGATATATTTTTTCCAATAAAAAATTGGATTATTCGATCAATAGTATTGGGACAAGTGTATACGGCTATACTGTGTCTTTAAAAAACAGGGGGGAGATAGCTGCGCCTTTCCCAATTTCGGGAATAAAAAATGGAGAAGTAGTTGAAACGGTTTGGTACGAAGGTTTTTCCAATATAACAGAAATTGATTTTCCGAAAGGTGACTACGACCAATTAATTATTGATGCGGAAAATATTACACTTGATGTCAACCGAAAAAATAATAATATTAAAACGTCGGGTGTTTTGAAAAAAATAGAGCCATTGCAAGTTGGCGTTTTGGGTGCGGTAGAAAATAGCCGAAAAAATACGATTAATTTATGGCCAGCATTAGGCTATAATGAATACGATGGTTTTATGGTTGGCCTTGCGGTTCATAATGGGATCGTACCTCCAAAGAAATGGGAATATCAATTGGCTACGATGTATGGCGTCAATGCTAAAGATCTGGTAGGCGTGGCGAATTTGCAATACAATATTTTCCCAAAAAAAGAGAAAATAAAAAAAATAACGCTTGGCGTTTCTTCAAAGGCATTTAATTATCAGTCGCTTGATTCGTTGCGAATGGAAACAGGTTTTTCTTCCACCCATTTACAATATCAAAGAATCGTTCCTTCTATTAAAATAGAATTACAACGTTCACCGACCAGCCATTTTTACCAAATTATTCAATTGAGGAGTATTTTAGGCGAGGAAGAGCAGACTGATTTTGAATTAAAGGATTCGTTGGGTGCTGTATATGTGGGGAATAGTTATCAAGAAAAAATCATTAATGAATTGACTTGGGAAATAGGAAATAGGCGAGCGATTAACCCTTTTAGTCTGAAGCTTACATTAGAGCAATCAAGCTTTGAAGATATATTTGATCCGGCGATTGACCAGAGTTATATACGTGCTAATTTGGAATGGAAAAGCGCCTATTATTTTGACCAAAAACGTCGATTTGATTTCCGTATTTTTATTGGAGGCTTTTTGAAAAATGATTACAGGGACAGAGGATTTATTGCCAATGGAGGCTATAACCTGACTGGCCAAGGATTTAATGATTACCGATGGGATGAACTTTATTTTGGTCGTACCGAAACGTCAGGTTTTCTTTCAAGGCAAGTAACTCAAAGAGAAGGGGGGATGAAAGCGGCACTGGGTAGTCCTTATTCAGAAGGGCGTAGCAACAATTTTATTTTTGCGGTAAATTTAAAATCTGATCTCCCACAAAACCTCCCATTAAATTTACCAATCAAACCTTATTTTGACTTAGGGTATTATAAAGATAGTCGCCCTATCTCAGCCAATGATCCTGACTTCAAAAAATCAAAACAATTATGGTATCAATTCGGGTTTACTCTTGAGATGTTGGATGGGGCCGTTGGTGTTCATTTTCCTGCTGTCAATTCAAAACATTTAAAAGATTTATTAAATCAAAGTGGGCAGGATAATTTTTTTAAGCGGATTTCTTTTACGCTTGATTTGTATAAATGGAACCCTTGGAAAATAGCGGAGAATATTCAGTTATAAAATGTGCTTAAATAAAAAGGCCCAATCAAATATTTGAATGGGCCTTTTTTGAATTTAAAAAATAAAACAAACAGAACGTTCAATTTTATTGTAAGTCAGAAATAAATCGATAGAATATAATTTCTGGTTTGAGCTAAATTATATATTCTGTTTTTAAAGACTTATGAGGCCTCCTTTATTTTTCAATTCTTTTGAAGCCAGTGTAGGGATGAAGCACGGCAGGTATGTTAATGCCGTTCTCATCTTGGTTGTTTTCCAACAAAGCAGCAACAATCCGAGCGAGGGCCAAGGCACTCCCATTTAAGGTATGGGCCAAACGGCTTTTGTTGTTTTCATCCTTAAAGCGCACCTTCAAACGGTTGCTTTGGTAGGTTTCAAAATTCGATACAGAACTGACCTCCAGCCAGCGTTTTTGTGCAGCTGACCACACTTCAAAATCAAACGTCAAGGCAGAAGTAAAGCTCATATCTCCACCGCACAGGCGAAGGATGCGATAGGGCAGTTCCAGCTTATCCAGCAAAGAGGATACGTGCTCCAACATTCCGTCCAGTTGTTGATAAGAAGTATCAGGATGGGCAATCTGTACAATCTCTACTTTGTCGAACTGGTGAACCCGGTTGAGGCCACGTACATGCGCCCCGTAAGAACCGGCCTCCCGCCGAAAGCATGGTGTGTACCCTGTCAATTTGATTGGAAAATCTTTTTCCTCGACAATGACATTCCTGAAAATATTAGTTACTGGTACCTCTGCCGTAGGGATGAGGTAAAAATCATCCTTTTCGACATAATACATTTGGCCTTCTTTGTCGGGAAGCTGGCCTGTTGCCTTTGCCGTGTCTTCGTTGACCATGAGCGGGGGGATGATTTCTTCATAACCAGCCTTAGCCGCTTCGTCCAAAAAGAAATTGATGAGTGCTCTTTCGAGCCTTGCGCCTTTGCCACGGAAAACCGGAAACCCAGCGCCTGTGATCTTTACGCCTAGCTCAAGGTCAAAAATATTGTACTCAGTAGCCAACTCCCAGTGCGGCTTGGCTTGTTCACCTAAATCGGGTAATGGTTCGGGCCATGCCCGAAAAACTTCGTTGTCCTCACTTGAAGTACCAGCAGGCACAGATTCGTGAGGGATATTTGGCACAGCTAGCAGTAGTTCCTCCAATTTGGCAGAAGATTCATTTTTCTGGCCCTCCAGTCCCTTTATGGCTTCTTTCAAGGTGGCGACTTTAGCTTTCAAGGCATTGGCTTCGTCCCCTCTCCCTTGCTTGTAGAGGCCACCAATTTCTGCTGCTAATCGGTTAGATTCGGCAAGGTTGTTGTCCAATTGGGTCTGAGCATTCCTTCGTGCTTCGTCCAGGGACAGAATGTTGTCGACAATATGAAGACTTTCCTCAGAGAAGTTCCTGATTTTCAAACCTTGTAAGACTTTTTCCTTATTGGTCCGGATGTAGTTGAGTTCAAGCATTGATAAATTACAGTTTTACAATTTAGGTTTAACGAATACGTTTAGGAAAAGTAAAATAAATGGCCAAGTTCCCTTTTAGGGTGAAAAAGAAACTCAGATTTTTCCAAACTGTTTCATTTCAACAAATTAATGCCGTGTAAACCGTCCTCTATTTTTACCCCATAAACAGATGATAGCATTATTTTTTTAATTGTAATTTATGCTATATCAGGTAGTTACGGTTAAAAAAAATAATTTTATTAAAAATTTTGGCAAAGGTAGTATTTGAAATTAGAAAGTAAAATGTATTTTTGCGCTGCAACGTCAATCATGCCACCTGTTTAGATTTGATATCCTTGCATAGAATTTCAGATCTACGACTCCTTCAACTTTTTCCCACTATCACATAAGTGTTAAGTTTGATAAAAAGAAGAATGCAGCGCAATTTTATATCAGTGCATTGCACGTCTGGGCAACGAGAAGGATAAAGGGGCGGTTTTACTTTCCACCGAGGTCCCAATCAACTATGGTAATGCTTTTCATTGGGTTAAATGAATCATGACCATTTAGGTAAAAAATCCTGTTCACGATAAGTTTAAACGATCAATATTGCCCCAAGCCTACTCCATCTGAATCCAATTTGGAGGCCATTTCTAAGATTAAGAATATTTTCTAATTCATATACCTACTCTTAAAGATTTGGATTTGCAGGCAAATCCTATCATCACACACTGAATACATTTTTTTTTAAAAGAACATTTTATCATGTACGACATTTTGCAACTGAATGACATGCTGGTTCCCGAATTGAGGGATATTGCCCAGCGCATGGAAATAAATGGCTTTCGGAGGCTCGCAAAACAAGACCTCATCTATAAGATACTTGATACGCAGGCCGTCGAAAACAAAGGGGAAGAAAAAGCACCTGAAGAGGCAACTCCTGCCGTAGTGGAAAAAAAAGCTGAGGCGATAACTGGAGAAAGTGAAGCGCCAAGAAGGACTTATCAGCGCAATGGCAATGGCCCAAGCGATGGCGGAAGAAGAGAATACGGCCGCCGTGATGATGACCAGGGCCGCTCCCGAAGAGGGAGGGACGGCGATTATGGAGATGGGCCCTACGGACGGGACAACCGTGATAGTAGAAACATGCAGCGGGATTATCCTGAACAACAACCTTATAGCGAAAGGGAAAGGGAAAGGGAGCCTGTTCAAGAAAAATTCGATATTGAATTAGATGGCATTATCGAGGGGGAAGGCATTCTGGAAATGATGCCAGATGGATATGGATTCCTTCGTTCTTCTGATTACAATTACCTGACCTCTCCTGACGACATCTATGTTTCGCCTTCCCAGATCAAATTGTTCGGTTTGCGTACAGGTGATACCGTCAAGGGGGCAATCCGCCCTCCAAAAGAAGGCGAGAAATATTTTGCTTTGCTTCGGGTTTCAAAGATCAATGGCCTGGACCCTAAAGACATTCGTGACCGGGTGCCCTTTGACTACCTCACGGCTATGTTCCCGGATGAAAAGTTTAACCTGTGCACTTCACCAACTGGTAGGGATATCAGCACCAGGACGATTGATTTGTTCACACCTATCGGAAAAGGTCAGCGCGGATTGATCGTAGCCCAACCAAAAACTGGTAAAACCTTTTTGCTAAAAGATGTGGCCAATGCTATTGCCAAAAACCACCCCGATGCTTATATCATCGTGCTGTTAGTGGATGAGCGCCCAGAGGAGGTAACGGATTTCAAGCGCAACGTAAATGCAGAAGTTGTATCCTCGACTTTCGATGAGCCTGCTGATAATCACGTTAGGGTTGCTGGTATTGTCTTGGAAAAGGCAAAACGCTTGGTTGAGTGTGGCCATGATGTGGTCATCCTCTTGGACTCGATCACTCGTTTGGCAAGGGCTTATAACACTGTAGCGCCAGCGAGTGGTAAAGTGTTGTCAGGTGGTGTGGAAGCAAATGCGCTCCACAAACCGAAAAAATTCTTCGGTGCAGCCCGTAATATTGAAGACGGTGGCTCCATGACTATTTTGGCCACTGCACTGATCGACACCGGGTCGAAAATGGATGGTGTTATCTTTGAAGAATTCAAAGGTACAGGCAACATGGAACTTCAATTAGATCGTGGCTTGGCTAACCGTCGCATGTACCCAGCCGTTGATCTCACTAGGTCGAGCACTCGCCGGGACGACCTCCTCCTCGACAGGGATACTCAGCAGCGCATGATCATCCTACGTAAGCACATTGCGGACATGAAGCCAGAGGAGGCCATGGAGTTTATGCGTAAGCACATGGTAAGCACCAAAAACAATGATGAATTTTTGATGTCCATGAATGGATGATGTTTTATACTCTTTAACTCTCTAAGTCATGATGAAATCATTTAGTGTTTTTTTATTTTGCTCAATCTTATTTTTTGGATGCAAAAAGGATGATGATACAGCAGGAAAAATAGAATACCTTGTTGAAGTCAACGGAGATTTTGTACTTATGGAAATTGATAATGCCCCTGAATATAATGATGAAGGGGAGGAAGGACTCTATAATTGCATTGGAGAAAATATAAAATATCCTACTGAAGCAAGAGAAAATGGTGTGGAGGGTAAGGTAGAGGTAGAATATGAAATTTCCGCTACTGGCGAGATCGAAAATATTGTTCCTATCACTAATATTGGCAGTGGATGTGAAGAAGCATTGATTGAAGCCTTAAAAGCTTGTACGCAAGGAGTTGTTTTTTCACCAGCCATAATAGATGGCCAAGCTGTTAGGGTGAAGGACTCTTTGTGGGTAAATTTTAGACTTGAATAAGTATTCTATTATTCATAGAAATTTGAATTAAAAAAGGGCGGTTTTCAGCATGCATGCTGAAAACCGCCCTTTTTTTTGGTTGGGTGGAAATGGAAAACGAGATTTGCTTTTTTCAAAAATAAAATTATTCAGCATGACGATCAACGAACGGGTAGCAGCTCTTCAGGCAGCCATGAAAGCCCATAAAATAGACGCTTATATCATCCCTTCCTCTGACCCCCACCAGAGTGAATATGTCGCCGATCATTGGAAAACGAGGGAATGGATTTCTGGCTTTACAGGCTCGGCCGGCACGGTAGTCGTTACTGCCGACCATGCAGGACTTTGGACAGATAGCCGCTATTTCATTCAGGCAGAAGAACAACTGAAAGGGACTTGTGTAGCCCTGCATAAACTGAATGTCCCTCACACTCCGGAACATCGGGAGTGGCTAAAGCAACAGCTCCCTGACGGTAGCAAGATCGCAATGGATGGCCGGCTGTTCGCTGTGGGGACAGTACGGGCACTCGCCCAATTTTTTTATGATAAAAAATTTGTCCTCGAAACGGAAACCGATCTGATCAAGGATATATGGAAGAATCGACCCACTCTACCTAAAGAATCTGTTTTTGAGCATGCAGTAAAGTATAGCGGTGCCAACCGGGCGAAAAAACTACAAGCTGTGCGGGCTGAAATGAAAAGCGCTTCTCACTATCTCATTTCCACATTGGATGATATTGCTTGGTTGTTTAACCTCCGAGGCGGAGATGTAGAATGCAACCCCGTTTTTTATGCGTATGCAGTTATAGGGAAGGATAAGGCTTGGCTATTTATTGATAAATCAAAAGTGCCAGACAAACTTGCGCAAAAGCTCAACAAGGACGGAGTGATTTTGAAGCCTTACACAAGTCTCGAAGGTATGCTTAGTAAATTGCCGAAGAACAGCACTGTGCTCATCGATAAAGGCTCAACCAGCAACCAGGTGTTTAATGCGATCGACAAAGACCTGATTAAAAATGGGACCAACATCGTTGCGCCCCTGAAAGCCATTAAAAATAAAACAGAGATTGAACATTGCAAGCAGGTAATGGTCAAGGATGGGGTAGCACTAGTGAAGCTTTTCCGTTGGTTAGAAAATACATTGGAAAAGCGCCCTGTGCCTGAAATCGAAGTAGCGGATCAACTCATCGAATTCCGCCGTGCCCAGGGCAATTATTTTGGCGAAAGTTTTCATGCGATAGTCGGATATGAGGGGAACGGCGCCATCGTCCATTATCGCCCTGAAGCAGGTAAATGCGCCGATATCGAAAACAAAGGCATGCTCCTACTCGATTGCGGGGGACAGTATCTTGATGGCACCACTGACATTACCCGTACCGTCTCTTTTAGTCGTCCCACGCAAGAGCAGAAAACTGACTTTACCCTCGTGTTGAAAGGGCACATCGCATTGGCCTTAGCCAAATTCCCGGTTGGTACTACGGGTGTGCAATTGGATACCCTCGCCCGTATGCACCTCTGGCAGCATCAATATAACTATGGTCACGGCACCGGACATGGCGTCGGTTTTTTCCTCAATGTGCATGAGCCACCACAGGGTTTTTCACCGGTGCCGCATACGCCAAGAGCTAATGTAACATTTGAACCAGGTATGCTTACTTCTAATGAACCGGGATTGTATAAAGCTGGGAAATATGGTATCCGCACTGAGAACTTGGTACTTTGCGTGAAAGACGGGGAGGGCGAATTTGGTGAATTCCTGCGCTTTGAAACGATCACTCTTTTCCCTATAGATTTGTCTTTAGTGTCCAAGGGGCTTATGACTAAAGAAGAGAAGGCTTGGTTGAATGCTTACCATGAGGAGGTGTTTGAAAAATTGTCACCTCATTTGGATAAAGCAGAAAAAGAATGGTTAGAGAAGAAATGTGGGAGTTTGTAGGGATTGGGGAATATCAAGATAATGTCCAGAAAAGTGTGTCAAGAATAAATTCCTAACTTAGAAAAAAAATTGACACATGAGAAAAGGGCAAAAAAACAGTCAAGACCAAGGGTTTGACTATAAAAAATTCGAAACGGAAGCCTTGGCGGGCCTACAATCAGGCAAAGGGCTGATTGGCGAAGACGGGATTTTGCGGGAATTGATGCGCCATTTGGTACAAAGCTCTTTAGAAGGCGAACTACAGCACCATCTAAAGGAAAGCAAATCCAAAGGCGGGGCTAACCGGCGAAATGGCCATACTTCAAAAACCATCCAAACCCATGTTGGGCCGATACAGATCCACCCACCACGGGACCGGGAAGGCGACTTTGAACCCCGGCTTGTCGGCAAGTGGGACAGGAAACTGAACAGTGGGTTCGATGCCCAGATCATTGAGCTGTACAGTTTGGGCAACAGTTTGGAGGACATCCAGTTCCATTTGAAACGGATGTACGGGGCCGAACTGAGCACCAGCCAATTGAGCACGATCACGGAACAGGTCAGGGGGGATATAGAAAAATGGCAAAAACGCCCGTTGCAAAGTTTCTATATCCTTTTGTACCTGGATGCCATCCATTTTAAGGTCCGGGAAAACGGCAGGGTCATCACCAAGGCAATTTACACGGTTTATGGGGTGCAGGCCGATGGGTTCCGTGATGTTTTATGCCTTTATGCGGGGCAGGGTGCAGAGGGCGCAAAGGGATGGGGGCGTGTATTGGAGCATATCAAAGACCGGGGGGTTGAAGACGTACTGTTCTTCTGTGTGGACGGGCTTGGTGGTTTTAAAGAGGCCATTTTGGAAGTCTACCCGCAATCGGTTGTCCAGCGGTGCATCGTGCATATGATCAGAAATTCCCTCAAGTTTGTGGATGATGCGGATATCAAACCCTTGATAAAAGATCTAAAGAAGGTCTACCAAGCTGATACAGAGCCACAGGGACTGGGGGCTTTGAGCGGCTTTGGGCAGGTTTGGGACGGGAAATACCCCGAAATTGCAAAGGCATGGCGGAAAAATTGGACAGAGCTCACCGCTTTCTTTGGCTTTAATTGGGCTGTCCGCCGAATAATGTACACCACCAATGCCGTAGAGGGGCTCCATCGGATGCTGAGAAAAACAACCAAGGCCAAAGGGGCTTTCGTTTCTGAAAACGCTTTGATGAAGTTGCTGTACCTGACCTTACAGCGAAAAGAAAAGGTCTGGAAAAGGCGGGTCCATGCTTACAAAGCCATTCAGAGAAACCTGGCCAGAGAGTTTGGGGACAGGTTTGAAAAGCATGTCAAAAACTAATTTTTTAATGACACACTTTTCTGGACGTTATCAATATCAATTCGTCTCGCCCAATCCATACTTATCCATTAAATAAACCAAACTTGTTATAGCAGCCGTACCCAATTCCAATTCCCTTTTGTCCACGGTTTCAAAAGTATCGGCATGGGTGTGGTGGTAGTTGAAATAACGTTGCGAATCCGGCTCGAAACCGATGAGCAATGTTTTCTGCTTTTTCAAAGGCGAAATATCAGCACCGCCACCACCTTTTTTGATGCGCAGGCCATACGGCTCCAAGACGGTTAGCCAAGGCTGGATGAGGGGGAATTTTTCGGCAAAGACTTCTTTCTCTCCGTCCACGGTAAAACCCCTTGGCGTGAAGCCACCCCGGTCGCTTTCAATCGCTGCTAAATGAAACTCTCCTTTTTTTTCAGCCTCTTGCCCGTAGGTTTTGCCTCCTTGAAGTCCGTTTTCTTCGTTCATAAAAAGTACGCAACGAATAGTTCGCTTGGGTTGGTAGCCTGTTTTTTTCAAGATGCGCAGTACATCCATTGATTGGACACAGCCCGCACCGTCATCATGGGCCCCCTCCCCAACATCCCATGAATCGAGGTGGCCACCGATGAGGATGATCTCTTCCGGTTTTTCGCTGCCTTTTATTTCACCAATTACATTGTATGAAAGTTTGTCTTCAAATAACTCGCAATTGGTTTTCATGTAAACTTTCACGGGCCCTTCTTTCAATAAGCCACTCAACAATTCTGCATGGTTGGTGCTGATAGCCACTGCCGGAATTTTTTCAACACCATCTTTATATATCAAACCGCCTGTATGGGGGATGTCATCCAAATTGGAGGCCATAGAACGGACAAGCACCCCAATGGCCCCGTACTGAGCGGCTTCGGATGCACCGCTCCCCCTTTGGTCGACTGCGCCACTGTAAGCAGCGAAAGTATTGATCTGCGTAGCATCAAATGCACGGTTGAAAAAAACGATCTTACCCTTTACGGCTGAACCAAGGGCTTTCAACTCTTCAAAATTTTTCACTTCAATGACCGCTGAAGAGACCCCATGTTGGCCTGTTCCAATGGAGTTGCCAAGCGCTAAGGCATCTAATTCAAGCGAACCCATGACTGATTCAGCTATGCGCACCACTTCTTTTTCGCCTCTGACCCAATGTGGTACCATACAAGGCTGCAACCATACACTATCAAGCCCTATCGTATCCAGCATCTGATGAACATATTCTACTGCCGCGCTGGCTTGGGGCGAGCCGCTTAACCTTGCCCCAATTTTTTTTGTGAGATAGTGAAGCCATGGGTAGCATTGGCCTTGGGTCAATGCGGTATCATGAATTTTTCGGATAAACAAAGCATCTTCATCTGTTGCGTTGTCTTGAGCAAAGACGCTAAAAGTAGTTATTACACTAAGGCAAAGGGGTAAAACAGCAGTTTTGATAAAAAAATCTTTGTTGATTTGAAGCAATAGATTAGTCATGTTTTGTTTTTATTGTTAGGAAAACACTCTTCTTTTGAAGGCGTTAAAAATCGCTAATTTTAGAACTATCTTCCAAGATTGCCGGGAATACGGAATATAATTTCGACATTTCAAAAAAGATCAATTGTTTTTGAGGTGGGATAAAACTGTCGATTCTACACTTTTTTCAGGGCCAACGAAAAAAATCAAGGCCGAAGCTATAATTTTTAAAACTTTCACCCTAAATTTGTCAAACGAAAGTAAATGTAAAATTTACACCAAGTGTTTCAACTAAAAAATACAACCTCTTTCTACAGAGGTTATTCAAGATAAATAATTTGGTTTTATTTGGTTAGGGCTGAGGTAGTGCACAAGCGCTGCCTCTTTTTTTTAGGCAAAAATTGGAAAAACCAACCACAAACGTGTACCCTTTTCATATTTTATCCGTCCCAACTCCATATTTTATTAAATTTGCTTTTCGTGGACTTTTGCTGGCCAACCTACCAATAGAAAAGTTAGCAAGCTACATACTTATTTTCCTTGACCTTGTTAAGCCCTTTGAATAACAGGCCAAGGGCATTCATTCTATTACAAAACGAATGGGGACGGACGTAGATTCGAAAGTCAAAGACATAGACTTGATCCAGGAATACCTTCGGACAAAAGATTCCCGGCATTTTACAACCCTTTACCGAAAATATTCAGGTAAAGTGTATGGTAAATGCATATCCCTTTTGCGGGAAGAGCACTTGGCCAAGGATGCCACGCAGGATATTTTTATGAAGATTTTTTTGAACCTCAGTCAATTTGGGGCACAGTCCAAATTTTCTACATGGGTTTATTCTATCACGTATAATTACTGTATAGACGTGATCAGGAAAAAGAAAAAAATGTCCAACATCTTTTCCGATGAGATGGAAAAAGTGCCTGACATGGAGGAAGAAGTACATGATGAGGCATTGCTGACCATGGAGGTGAATAGATTGAGGGAAGTGTTGAATGAAATACCTGTAGGCGACAAAGCCATCCTGCTTATGAAATATCAAGATGGGATGCAGATAAAAGACATTGCAGTTATCCTGGACAAAACCGAAAGTGCTATCAAGATGAAAATAAAACGAGCTAAACACAAAGCTCAAGACGTATACAATAAGATGTACCCTGAAATTTAAAAGGCTTATTTAGTACTTCATGGGAACAAAAAGGAAAACGTTTTCCCTTCCCTGAAGCCACCCCCAACAGCCCATTTAAAATTGATTTGTCATGAATACAGCTAACAACAGTTTCTTACAAATGCAGGAGGAGGACGAACTCAATTTCCCCGTGCCGCCGGACATTGAAGAAAACATCATCGGAAGCCTGCAAGTCCTGACCATGATGGGGCATGCTATGGAAATGTTTATTCCAAAAGCGTTGGAGATGTTTGTCCTAACCTTGGGCGGCACCGTTCAAGAGATTGATGGAATGGCCTCTGATGAATTACCCAGCGGCGTCCCCAGCAAAGATGTGGATGATGATACACCGGGCATCGGCGGGATCAACCCTGGCGATGAATTCTAAGCCATAAATTGCCTGACATATTTTTATAAGCACACCCACATTAGTTTGAAGTAAAAAAGTCAACCAGTTAATTAACTGGTTGACTTTTTTAACTTTGTCCTTTCTTACATTCCATTTGTCAACCAAATAAAATTCAACTTTAATATGTCCATTCTTCAAATCGTAGAAGAGGTGTTGTTAAAATTTGCTTCAGCGCTCCCCAATATTGTGGGTGCTCTTGCTATTTTATTGGTAGGCTGGCTACTGGCGAAAATTATTTCTAAAACTTTAGAAAAAATATTGGGCGCCATCAAAATAGATGCCCTTGGCGATAAAATCAACGACACGGAATTTGCAACTAAAGCAAATTTCAAGATTAGGGTCAGCATATTTTTATCAAGGTTGGTCTACTATTTACTGATGCTGGTGTTTATCATGATGGCTACCGACGTGTTGGGAATGGCTGTTGTGTCCGGCATGGTGAGCGACTTAATCACTTATTTACCCCGATTGTTATCAGCATTGGTGCTTTTTATTTTAGGGATTTATTTAGCCGAATTTGTCAAAAACATCGTGCAGGCTACTTGTACAGCATTGGCCATTCCATCTGCTAAAGTTATTTCCACCTTTGTCTTTTACCTGATTTTCCTCACGTTGACTATCAGCGCCATGGCCCAGGCCAGTATTGATACAGCCCTGATTACTTCCAACCTGACCGTCATTTTAGGTGGTGTCATATTGGCATTCTCCATTGGTTATGGCTTTGCATCTAGGGATACAATGGCCAATTTCATCGCTTCATTTTACAGCAAAAACAAAGTGAAAATCGGAGACATGGTCAGCCTCGATGGTTCTACGGGAAAAGTTATTGCAATGGATAGTATTTCCTTAACTTTGCAGGCCGATGGGAAAATCATCATTATCCCACTGAAAAAACTGACCTCAGAAAAAGTAGAAATCTACTCCAACGAACGCCAACTGAAATAAAGATATTAATAGTTAAATCCTATAAGCATGCTGGCCCGTCCTATTTGGACGGGCTTTTTTATTTACTTTTGGCAATTATTAATAACCTAAAATCTAACCTTATCATGAAGACTCCTCTAATGTTTTTATTATTCTCTTGCCTGTCAGTTTCCATTGCTGTAGCCCAAAATGTTGAACCTAATTTTGATGGTGCAGGTGTTAAAGGGCATCAACCGATGTTTTCTGGTTGTGAGGAAATGGATAATATAAAAGAACGTAGGAAATGCGCTGAGCAAAAAATGATGCAATTCCTTTACGGAAATATCAAATATCCAGACGAAGCCAGAGAAGATGGGATTGAAGGAGTCGTAGTCATTAAATTTTTTGTAGATGAAGACGGGAGCATTTGGGACGCTGAGGTTGCAAGGGATATTGGGGGTGGGTGCGGAATGGAAGCTCTGAGAGT
>JAWKLX010000045.1:0-74999 GCA_041392505.1 Saprospiraceae bacterium
CAAACTAAAATCAACGCCATAGTCAGCAAAATTGGGCCTTGATCCGGCAATTGCACCTAATTTTATTTGCCCAGCACCGTGTTCATATTGTAGTCCATCAATAGCCCCCATATTAGAAATTCGGGGATTAATTTTTCGGCCTACCGTTAGACTTGACGTTTTATTAAAATCATATTTAGCGGAAAGGGAATAAATTTTTAGAGCGTCGCTTAAATTGTTTTTTACCCGGTCCCATTCCCCAATGGTGTGGCGGAACGTAATATAATTATCAGTCGAAAAACGGGAATTTTTTAAATTATTCCCCCGAAAAGAAAAAGCGTAGCGCATACGATGCCGCTCAATTCCATTCGATATATTACTATAGGATGCAGCCGATAATCGCCCTTTTATATTTTGCTTAAATGATTCCTCCTCTTCTTCTTTATCGGGTGTCACGGGGATAACCGCAGCGGGTGGTGCAGGCTTGGTTTTTTCCTCCGTTTTTTCAGGTTCTTTTATTTCCGGTTCAATTATTTTTTCAAATTTCACGGAACGGACTTCATCCGCAACTAATATTTCTACATTTTCAATAATAGGTTTGCAAACACAAGAAATGGATGATTTATTTTCAACTAATAAGGCGGGAATAAATTGGTTATTTTTCAACAGCATTAATGTGTCACCTACATTAATATTTTCCGTGTTGTCGAATTTGACATAAATATTTTGGGAAGAAACATAAGATACTTTTCCGGTTTCAATATTGGATTTTACCTGTGCGGAGATGGACAGGGAAAAGAGGGTAAACAGGAATGTAGTGATAACGTTTTTCATAAAAAAAACTGTTACTCGATTTCAGTAGATTGATAAAAAATCTGAGTGCATGACAAAAATGGAATAGGCATTTTTACAAATGCGGAGCAGGTTGGGAATATTTTCAATTGAACCTCGCCAAGTGCTCCTCAAAAGGATTTTAAGGGGGGAAACGGATTAAAATCCGTTTCCCCCCTTAAAATCCCCGTAGGGGCATCCCGAAGCATGTTCGGGACAAGCCGTTGGTGTGTCGCAAGAAGATGGAGATATCCTGCCCCGCATTTCAAAGTGTATTTTTGTCTTGTACTAAATAAAAATTGCAACGCTAATTTCCCTGCAAATATTAGTCTTCTCCTGTTGGATGGCAAGAATAACATGCTGGACTGGAATAAGAATACCCTGAAACCCCCTGATGGTCATCTGCTACTTCAACAGGATCATCATGTTCATGGCAATCTATGCAGCTGAAGGTGGAGAAATTCCCGCCCAAATGGCAGTCCGTGCAGAGGTTCCACTCATCCTTATGTTTTCCTGAATAAATTGGGAAATACATGCCATCATGATCAAAGGTTGCTGGCGACCAAGCTGTCTCGGAATGGCAGTCTTCGCAAGTCGTTGGGAAACCGGCAGACGAGTGGTTCGGGTTGTTCGCACTGTTATAATCATTTTCGTGGCAGCCAAAACAGGTGTTGGGTGTATTGTTATAGTTGCCATTGTGGCAAGCCGCACAGTCGTTTTGGATGATTGCGTGAGCCCCATTCAATTGGTAATAATTATTGTGGATCGGGAAGGTCGCAGGCATCCAATCGGGGTCGGTCGTATGGCACATCGCACAATCCATTGGTATGGCCAACGCCACATGGTTTGGATTGGTGCTCGCATTATAATCAGGCTGGTGGCAGCCCTCGCAGGTATTAGGTGTGTTACTGTAATTGCCGCCAATGTGGCAAAGCGCACAATCATTGGCGATAGTCGCATGTGCCCCTGTCAATGGGTAAAAAACTGTATGGTCAAATGAAGCTGGCACCCAGGCACTCTCATCATGGCAGCTTTGACAATCGGTTGGGAAAGAGGCTGCTGCGTGGTTCGGGTTGGTCGTCTGGTTGTAATCGTCTGCATGGCAACCGAAGCAAGTGTTCGGAGTATTGTTGTAGTTACCGTTGTGGCACATGGCGCAATCATTTGCAATCAGTGCGTGCGCTCCGTTTAACTGCCAATAATTATCGTGGATTGGGAACGTCGCTGGCATCCAATCGGGATCAGTGGTATGGCAATTCATACAATCCGTTGGAATGCCGATCGCCTGATGGTTGGGGTTAGTCGTTTGATCGTAATCCGATTGGTGGCAGCCCACACAAGTATTAGGTGTATTGTTGTAATTGCCGTTGTGGCATTCAAAACAATCACTGGCAATGGCTGAATGCGCCCCATCAATGACCCAGTAATTATCATGGATCGGGAAAGTCGCCGGCATCCAATCCGCTTGGGTAGTGTGACAAGTTTCGCAATCAGTTGGAATGCCCAATGCCGAATGGTTCGGGTTGATACTCGCATTATAATCCGCTTGATGGCAGCCGATGCAGGTGTTCGGCGTATTGTTATAGCTACCATTGTGGCACTCTACACAATCATTTGCAATAGTTAAATGCGCCCCATCAATAACCCAATAATTGTCGTGGATAGCAAAGGTCGCAGGCATCCAATCGGCCTGGGTCGTATGGCAGCTTTCACAATCGGTAGGCAGACCCAAAGCAACGTGGTTCGGATCAACACTTTGGTCATAGTCCGCTTGATGACAGCCGACGCAAGTCGTTGGCGTATTGTTGTAATTTCCATTATGACAGCCGGCACAATCATTGGCTACCGCCAAATGCGCTCCATCCAATACCCAGTAATTGTCATGGTTCGGGAACAAGGCCGGGTCCCAACCCGGATCGGTTGTATGGCAGCTTTCGCAATCGGTAGGTAGACCTAAGGCGACGTGGTTTGGATTAGCGCTCTGGTCGTAATCAGACTGGTGACAACCGACACAGGTATTCGGGGTATTGCTGTAATTGCCGTTGATATGGCACAGCGCACAATCATTGGCAATAACCGCGTGTGCACCAGTTAGCGGATAAATGGAGTTGTGGTCAAAATTCGCTGGTGACCAAGCATTCTCATTATGGCACTCCGTGCAATCATTGGAAAACTGCAAGGTCTGGTGGTTGGGGTTCGTGGTATTGTTATAATCATCGGCATGACAGCCAAAGCAGGTGTTCGGAGTATTGTTATAGTTGCCGTTGTGGCAAGCCGCACAGTCGTTGGCGATGGTAGCGTGCGCACCATTTAATTGATAATAATTATCGTGGATCGCAAAAGTCGCTGGCATCCAATCCGGCTCGGTCGTATGACAAGTGTTACAATCTGTCGGCAGACCCAACGCAGGGTGGTTGGGGTTAGTCGTTTGGTCAAAATCCCCTTGGTGACAGCCCACACAGGTATTCGGCGTATTGTTGTAATTACCGCCCACATGGCAGAGCACACAGTCGTTTTCAATTGTTTGGTGCGCACCCGTCAATGGGTAAACACTATTGTGGTCAAAGGTAGCCGGCGTCCATTCATCCTCATTGTGGCATTGCACACAATCGGTCGGGAACTGCGCAGCTTGGTGGTCGGGGTTGGTCGTTTGGTTGTAATCGTCGGCGTGACAGCCAAAACAAGTGTTCGGCGTATTGTTGTAGTTACCGTTGTGGCACGCAGCGCAGTCATTTGCGATAGCGGCATGTGCCCCATTTAGCATATAATAGTTGTTGTGAATAGCAAACGTAGCTGGCTCCCAATCCGGCTCAGTGGTATGGCAGGTAGCACAATCGGTCGGGATGCCCAACGCCTGATGGTCAGGGTTCGTGCTAGCATTATAATCGGGGGTGTGGCAGCCCGCACAAGTATTCGGGGTATTGTTGTAATTACCATTATGACACGCTGCACAATCATTCGCTACCGTTAAATGTGCACCATCTAATACAAAGTAATTATCATGAATAGCAAATGTGGCAGGACTCCATCCTGGGTCAGTTGTATGGCAGGCAATGCAATCCGTTGAAATGCCAATGCCGTCGTGGTCGGGGTTGGTAGTTTGGTTATAATCCGTTTGGTGGCATGCTGCGCAATCAGTCGGGGTGCCTTGATAACCATTAGCATGACATTCAATACATTCCGCCGTAATGTGCGCTCCCGTTAGTGGGAAACCTGTCATGTTGTGGTCGAAATTATCATCGGCGCTGCCCGTTGGGTGGCAAGCAAAACATGCAGAACTGTTGTAGGAATAGCCGTTGACACCCGCGTGCGCATTGTCCGTTTCGGGGTTCATGTGGCAAGTAATACAACTGAACTCCGCATAGTTATTAGGGTTGGTGTGGCAATCAACACATTGATCCCACTCTCCATTATGAGCGCCACTGTAGATGGGGAAATATTGAGCATCATGATCGAAAGTCGCAGGCATCCATTCCTCTTCTGAGTGACAGCTAACGCAATCAGTAGAAAATTGCGCAGCAGCGTGGTTCGGGTTGGTTGTATTGTTGTAATCGTCTTGGTGACAACCGACGCAAGTATTTGGCGTGTTGTTGTAATTGCCGTTATGGCAAGCCGCACAATAATTTGCGATAGAAAGGTGCGCTCCGTTTAGTTGATAATAATTGTCGTGATCCGGGAAAACCGCAGGCATCCAATCTGGGTCAGTGGTGTGGCAGGAGGCACAATCGGTCGGCAGGCCAAGCGCCACGTGATTCGGATTGGTCGTCCCGTCATAATCCATTTGGTGACAAGCCGAACATTCGGTTGGTGTCCCTGCATAACCCGCTGAGTGACAATCAATACAATCAGTAACCACGTGCTCACCCGTCAGTGGGAAATTGGTCGTATTGTGATCAAAAATATTGTCCGCATCACCCGTCGGATGGCAGGCGAGACAAGCGGTATTTTCATAAACATAGCCATTCACACTGGTGTGTGCATTATCCGTTTCGGGGTTGGCGTGGCAAACAATACACGTCACCTCCATATAATTGTTCGGATTGGTATGGCAATCCAAACACTGATCCCATTCGCCTTCATGCGCTCCACTGTAAATTGGGAAATACTGCGCATCGTGATCAAAGTTGGCAGGCACCCACTCATTTTCCGAATGGCAAATCGTACAATCTGTTGAGAATTGCGCCGAGGTATGATTTGGATTGGACGTATTGTCAAAATCTACCTGGTGGCAGCCAATACACTCCGTTGGCGTGTTGGCGAAATTGTTATTCGCATGGCATTGCGCACAATCGTTGACAATGAGCCCGTGCACACCGTTTAGCGGATAAATATTGTCATGGTCAAACGAAGACGGCGACCACGCATCTTCCGAATGGCACTCCGTACAATCGCTGCCGAATTGTGCAGCTTGGTGGTCAGGGTTGGTCGTTCCGTTGAAATCGTCTTGATGGCATCCCACGCAAGTGTTCGGCGTATTGTTGTAATTGCCGTTGTGACAGGTTGCACAATCATTGGCAAACGCAGCGTGCGCACCATTCAATTGATAATAATCATCGTGATTGGCAAAAGTAGCAGGGTTCCAATCCGGCTCGGTTGTATTACAGGTTGCACAATCATTTGAAATACCAATGGCGACGTGGTTCGGGTTGATCGTTTGCGTGTAATCCATCTGGTGGCACGCTGCGCAATCGGTTGGCGTGCCCACATAACCACCTGAGTGACAGTCGATACAGTCCACTTGTAGGTGCTCACCTGTTAATGGAAAGTTGGTGTTGTTGTGGTCAAAAACATTCGTTGCATCACCTGTTGGGTGGCAAGCCAAACAAGCCGTATTTTCATAAATATATCCGCCCACGCTCACGTGCGCATCGTCCGTTTCTGGGTTAAGATGGCAAGCGACACAGGTATATTCTTTGTAATTGCTTGGATTGGTATGGCAGTCAACACAAGCGTTCCACTCACCATTATGAGCCCCGCTATAGATGGGAAAATGCTGGGTGTCGTGGTCGAAAGTGGCAGGGTCCCATGCATTTTCCGTATGACATTCTAGACAATCCATGGAGAATTGCAAATCCACATGAGATGGGTCAGTCGTCCCGTTGTAATCCGCTGCGTGGCAGCCAAAGCAATCGTTCGGGGTATTGTTATAATCGCCGTTGTGGCAGGTTGCACAATCATTGGCAAACGTGGCATGCGCACCATTCAATTGGTAATAATCATTATGATTGGCAAAGGTCGCCGGCATCCAATCAGGCTCCGTCGTATGGCAGGAAGCACAATCCGTTGACAGCCCCAGACTATTATGGTTTGGGTTCATCGTTCCATCAAAATCCATCTGGTGGCAGGCCGCACAATCGGTCGGAGTCCCAGCAAATCCTGCTGCGTGGCATTCCAAACATTCAGTTGTCAAATGCGCTCCCGTCAATGGGAAAGCCGTCAAATTATGATCAAAAATATCATCGGCCTCGCCCGTTGGGTGGCAGGCCAAACAAGCAGTGGTATTGTAGGAATAACCGTTTACCCCAACATGTTGATTGTCCGTTTCGGGATTTTCATGACAAGTCACACAGGTGTGCTCCGCATAATTGGAAGGGTTCGTATGACATTCTACACACTCATCCCAAACACCCAAATGTGACCCACTGTAGATCGGGAAATATTCCCCATCATGATCGTAGGTCGTGATTCCCCAGTCATCCTCGGTATGGCAAACAGCACAATCGGTTGGAAACTGAACAGCGGTGTGACTCGGATTGGTCGAGTTATCGTAATCCAATTGATGGCAACCAACGCAATCATTTGGGGTGTTGTTGTAGTCCCCATTATGGCAGGCTGCACAGTCATTGGCGATCGCAACGTGCGCACCTTTCAAAATGTAATAATCGTCGTGATTGGCAAAAGTCGCTGGCATCCAATCTGGCTCCGTCGTATGGCAGGTAGCGCAATCCGTTGAAAAGGTTAAATTCTCGTGGTCAGGATTGGTAGTGTTTTGAAAATCAACAGTATGGCAAGCTGCGCAATCCGTTGGAGTTCCGGCATAGCCATTAGCGTGGCAGGCAATACAATCGACGCCGATGTGCGCCCCTGTCAATGGGAAATTGGTCGCATTATGGTCGAAACTTCCATCTTCCGTCCCCGTCGGGTGACAAGCAAGGCAGGCCGAATTTTCGTAGGCATAACCACTTACACCATTGTGGGCATCGTCTGTTTCCGGGTTAGTATGGCAAATTGTACAACTGAAAACGGCATAGTCCGAAGCATCAGTGTGACAGGAAGCGCATTCATCCCAAGTGCCCTGATGCGCACCACTATAAATGGGGAAATACTCTGTGTCGTGGGCCAAATATTCAGCCGGCATCCAGCCAATATCGGTCGTGTGGCAGGCAGCACAGTCGGTCACAAAGTTGGCCAGCTCGTGGTCGGGGCTGGTAGTAGCCGTAAAATCTGCTTGGTGGCAAGAAAAACAATCAGCGGAAGTGTTGGCAAAATCACCGCCGACGTGGCACTGCGCACATTCATTTACTTCATGCCCCTTCGTTAAAGGGAAAAAACTATGGTCAAGGGTTTCCGTTCCCCAATCCGGATTTTCCAGATCATGGCATTCGATGCAATTGGTGGAAAAACCTGCCGCTTGGTGGTCCGGGTTCGTCGTAGCCTGAAATTCATCTAAGTGGCAATTGATGCAATCATTCCCGATGCGGTCAAAACGAACTGCCGTTTCTGAAGTATGGCATTCAAAACAAGTGGCCGTGGCATGCACCCCAAGCAACGGAAACCCATTTTCAAAGTGGAGTTCGGTAATATTATCCACCAACCAATTTTCGGAATTATGGCAACGGGCGCAGTCGGATCCAACCGTCATTTGGTGCAAATCTGTATGGCAAGAAATACATTCCGTTTGCGCTTCCGCAAATACCAACGACTCGTGACAGCCCCGGCAATCCACTGTTGCGTGCTGTCCTTCTAAGGCAAAATTTGTTTTGTTGTGATGAAATTTGGAAGTATCAATGGGCAGTGGCATCCCAGTCGTCTTTGACTTGGTAGGTTTTACCAACTCTATTTCTTCCCAATGTTTTTGGGAAATTTCCCAGCCTTCTGGAGAGTGGCAAGCAGCACAGTTGATTTGTAGCGATTCGCCGTGCGGGTTCTGGGAGAACAACGCCTCAGCAATTCCGATCAGTAGTAATATGGATACCAGTCTGTGCAAGTAATTCTGTGTAAAATTTTATTGAATATGGGTTTCGGATTTTTATTCTAAGGATCATTCAAAGAATAAGTTCGACATTTCGACGAGGTTGTTTTGGTCTTAGATTTTCTTTAAAAGAAGGAGTATTGTTGATACTATGACTGATTTTAAAGAAAAAATAAGGGCAAAAGAATCCGTCCAAATGGTGAAGTTATTTTTTGAATGATCCTAAACATAAAGAACACCTTTCCAGTAGATGCTTCGACAAATCTATGACATTTCAAAAAGCGACCATAATTTATACTTTGCATTAATGGGTGGCATTTACTGAACTGGAAAATTCTAGGGCTGAACGGGGATTTTTCGTAGCTCGGATTTCCCAATCCGAGTTTTTTTTACTCGGATTGGGAAATCCGGAGCTACATTATTCACTCCTCCCCTCTCGGATGGCAGTCATAACATGCCTTGCTTGGAATAGGTATAATTTGACACTTCATCATGCTCGTTGGCCAGGCTATTGGCATTGTTATGTTCGTGGCAATCGATGCAGCTAAACGAGGAAAAATTGCCCGCTACCGTGTGGCAATCAGTGCATTCATTCCACTCCCCTTTGTGTTTTCCACTGAAAATCGGAAAGTATAAATCGTCATGTTGGGTAAATGCCGATGCTGGCCAACCAACCGCAGTGGTATGGCAGATGGTGCAATCCATTGGAAAATTCCCTGACTCGTGGTCGGGGCTGGTCGTTGCCCGGAAGTCGCTTTCATGACAGGCAAAACAATCCGTTGGCGTATTGGAAAAATCACTGTTCTGATGGCATGCCGCACAGTCATTGATCGCATGCCCCTCGGTCAGCGGAAAAAACAGGTGGCCGGAACCTCCTGCTGACCACTGCCAATTCGGACTGGCCATGTCGTGACAATCCAAACATTCAGTCGGAAAACCCGCCGCCCGGTGATCGGGCGTGGTGGTAGCCTCATAATCAGGGCGGTGGCAGTTGATGCAATCGTTCCCAATCCGGTCAAAACGAAGGACTGTTTCCGAAAAATGGCAATCGGTACAAATCGCCAGTGCGTGGTTGCCGAGCAAGGGAAAACCATTTTCCAAGTGAATTTCATTGATATCGTCCACCAACCAATGCTCCGTACTGTGGCAACGGTACAATCGTCACCGACCGTCATCTGGTGCAAATCGGTGACAAGAGATGCAAGTATTTTGTTCAGTGGTAAACTCGAGTGTTGCGTGACAACTCCGGCAATCCACCTCGGCATGCCGATTTTGCAAAGGGAAATTGGTTTGGTCGTGGCTAAAAACCTCTTCCGTTTTGGGGTTGACCAATGTTCCGGCCTCCCAAGCTGATGCAGGTATTTCCCAGCTATCCGGGGAATGACAGGCAGCACAATTGATGCGCAAGTCAGCATCATGTGGATTTTGGGAATATGCCTGAACGGCTATCCCAACAATAAAAACAAGGAGCGGGATTTTATTCATTTCAAAAATTTTCCTCAACAATCGGCCAATTTAATTCTAACCCAAAAGAAAATATTGGGGCAGTAAACCACTCAATTTGGCGGCTATTAAAGTTTATTCTGAAATTAGGAAATTAGGAAATTATTAATCGATTGATTTTCAATGTCTAATTTCTCAATTTCCAATTTCCAATTTCTCAATTTCCAATCCCCCCTGTCAATTTTCCCCAACCAACCATTTTTTAAATATCGGGGAGCGATCGGTGCTAACAATTATGTCAAACTCACAGGTCGGATCGAGCATGAGCTTAACCCTTGATTTGGAAAACGCATACATTTCTTTGATCGCTTCAATATTGATGATGAATTGGCGGTTGATGCGGAAAAATTTCCGTGGATCGGCAATCTCATCCAGTTGCTCCAAAGAATAGTCGATCGGATATCGCTTTCCTTCTTTGTTGACCAAAAAAGTGATCTTATCACTGGTATAAAAATAGGCCACCTGCGTCAAGTCGATCACTTTGAGCGTCTGACCAAAACGGATCAAAAACCGCTTGACGGGCGAGTTGTCCGTCATCGCCTCCGCCAATTTTTGGTAATCAACTTTCGAAGAAACCGACCTTTGTCGGTATTTATCGATAGCCTTTTCCAGTTCCTGTTTTTTGATGGGCTTCAAGAGGTAGTCAATCGCATTCACTTTAAACGCCTCCAATGCGTACTCATCGTAGGCCGTGATAAAAATGACCGGTTTTTTGATCTCCACGTGTTTGAAGATTTCAAAACTGGAACCATCCGCCAAATGAATGTCAAAAAACAGCAGGTCGGGCATTGGATTGTTTTCCAACCAATTGATAGTGGATTCGATGCTATCCAAGTCCTCGACAATTTCGATCGTCGGGTCGATTTCTTGCAAAAGATTGGACAGCCTGCGCAAGGCTGCGGTTTCGTCTTCGATGATAAGGATTTTCATAATTCGCTTTATAGTTGGGTGATTAATATTTTCTGCAAAAACGTGCTTCAAAATTCTTTTAATCAATAACCGGGATACTCACTTTAAATACCCCTTCCCCGTCTTCTACTTTCACTTTTTTATTGCCCAATAACTTATAGCCTTGGATGATGCTATGCAAGCCAAAATGGGTCGATTTTTCTTTGGTCAACTTGGGTTGGATTTCATTGGTCACCACGATGTGCCGATCATCTTCCATGTCAATATTGACGGTCAGGGGTTTGCTTTTGGAAATGACATTGTGCTTGACGGCATTTTCCACCAAAATCTGCAAGGTGAAAGGGACGATGTAAAATTGTCCACCGTTGAGGCTAATGTTGAGGTGGAAATTTTTCCCGTAACGCTTTTGCAGCAGAAAATAATAATTGTTCACCAACTCTATTTCCTCCTGAATTGGGATGATTTCTTTATCCCGCAACTGCATGATTTTCCGGTAAAAATCAGAGAGGTTATCGACGTATTCAACGGCCAACTTGGGGTTCTCTTCGATGACCGAAACGAGGGTGTTGAAACTATTGAATAAAAAATGGGGGTTGATCTGCGCTTTCAGAGCGGCCAGTTTGCTTTCTGCTTTATCCTTTTCCAGCAGGTTGACCAATTGAATCCGTTTGTCCCGGTTTTTTTGATACCAATAAAATAAGCTCCCAATAATAGCCAGCACCAACATCACGAACCACCAGCGCATCCAAATGGGTGAACTGATGTCAAAACTGTACGTGACAATCGGCTCATCCGACCAGGCATCGTTTTCTGTACTGGTCACCTGGAAGGTGTACTCACCCGGAGGCAGGTTGGAGTAGGTTGCCCGGCGGTCTTTCGATTCGATCCACTGCAAATCGTAACCCTTCATCTGATACCGATATTTTACAATCTGCGGGTCGGTGTACCACAAGCCCATATAACTGAAAACGAGGTGGTTTTGGTGGTTGGAAAACGAGGTAGTTTTCTGAAAATCAATGGGCTCCAAAAAGACAAAGACATTGTTCAACAAGGTGCGGGGGTGTATTTCAAGCTTCTCTTTTAATGCCGTGTATTTGACCACTTTATTTTTGCCACCAATCCATATATTGCCGAACCGATCTGTACAGACAGCGTTCAAGTTTGGGTCAAGTTCATGCACACCGACCTCGTTATCATAATAAATAAGGTGTCTGGTTGCGGGGGTCAACAAATCCAGCCCCGTTGGGTGGACGATGATAATTTGCCCATTGGCGTCGGTGGCTAAACTGGTGATTTGCAGGTCCCTGATTCCCTCTTTTACGGTTAAGTGGTTAAAATTTTCACCATCGAATTCAAAAATGCCGGCCTTATCCGTGCTCAGCCATATATGTCCTTCTTGATCCTCGGTAATGGAATAAACAGCATGTAGGCGGGAGTCTTCGTCCATTTGTCCCCCGGGATGGGCATGCGAAGCAGTGGGGAAATTTTTGACAACACCATTTTCCAACATACTGACCCCTTTCCCATCCGTCCCAAACCAAACCCGTTTTTGGCTGTCAATCAAGACTTTATAGATAAAATTGGAGCCGAGCCCATCTTTTTGTTCCCAATTCCGGAAAGTCATTTTTCCGCCTTTCAGCAGGTCCTGATCGTATTTGACTTCCATCGCCCCGCTCAAGGTGGCTAACCAAACTACCCCATTCGCCCCGTCCATGGAAAAGATGTTCCCATCTTTTAGGCCATTATTTTTAGAAAGGTGGAATAGGCCGCCATTAGCTGGTTGATAGACATAAACACCCATTCCAAAAGTCCCGATCCAAATATTTCCAAACTCATCTTCATACAAGCTAACGGTATTCAACCCCAAAGCAGGCAATTGTTCATCAAAACTACTTTTCCCCTGTTTATCTAGGCGGTGGGCAAAAAGCCCCCCAGCCGTACCGATCCATAAGCGGTTTTTGGAGTCGCTAAACACCGCTTGAACGTTTTCGAAATTCGTCGGTATCAATTCAAATTGGCGGTTGGCGCTGAAAATTCCACTATTGTTGGTGACTGCCCAAATGTTCCCCTCGATGTCCTTGTGAAGGTCTGCGACCTTGACATCTTCGAGTTGGGGCAAGTGCTCTAATTCTTTTTGGGTCAACGAGTAGCGCCAGACCCCATTTCCCATCGTACCTATCCATAGATCAGTGCCTTCAAATAATTCTAGGCAATTCACCACACCTATGGGCTGGTCTTTCAGCGGAAAACTAAATGACTTTGCCTTTGGGTCAAACAAACAGACTCCACCATCATACGTCCCTATCCAGAGTTGGCCCTCTCCATTGGGAAGAATCGATCTGACGATCTCATCTGGCAAGCCATTTTCACTGGTGTAGTTTTCAATAGATTTTAGGCCGTTGGAAAACGTACAAGCGGCAATGCCCCGGTCAGTTCCCAACCAAACTGTCCCTTCCTGACAGGTGACCATCGTATAAATGTCGTTACTGGGTAAGCCATCCTCCCGGTTGAAATTGTAGAGTCTTTTTTCGTCAAAAAAATAAGCCCCCTCCCCATAGGTTGAAATCCAGATATGCCCCTGACCATCTTCAGCAAATCCATTGACAGGCATCTTGGGAAGGCCTTCTTCCGGTTGCCAGGGCATAAATTGCTGTTTTTCAAAATGATAAATTGATCCGTCTTCGTAGCCAATCCAAAGGCGGTTTTGGCTGTCCCGAAAAATAGCGCAAACGTGATTACTGGTTGAATCTTCTTTTAAAAAAGGGTAAAATTCAATGCCATCATAAAGGAAAAGCCCCTCTGTGGTGCCAAACCACAAAGCGCTGTTCCGGTCCTCGTACATTATTTTTGGCTTTGCTTTTTGGTACAGCTCGCCCAACTCGTGGATTTTAAAAAAAGGGGTCTGTGCCAGGGCTGTCGACAGGCAAAATAAAACCAAGGATATTATGGTAACCCCCTTCACTTATGCTGTTTTGTTAATTCCGCTTCAATACTCACGACAATTTCCTCCGCTATTTTTTGATAAACTATTTTAGGTACCGAGATGTCATGCTCTTCCAATAAAACCGAGAATTTGGAAGATACTTGGATTTTACCATTCGCTACCTTGACGGTGCTCTTGATGATCCGCTCCCGGGTCACCCCGTGCAAATCCAACCTACCCTTGGCCCTTATTGAATATTCCCCATCTACATTTAGGTCTACATCCTCAATTATTTTCCCGATGAACGAGGCTGTCGGAAACCGTTCGCCCTCCATATAGTTTTCGATGAAATGGTCCTGCTGCATGGAACTGTTGAAACCATTAAAACTGCGGATCTCCATTCGGAACGCAAACGTATTATTGCCTGGGTCAATGACGCCCTGCAATTTGTCCGAACTGGCCTTTATGATTTCCAATGGCGCATTGGAAACAAAATTGACCGCCCCGTTCTGGGTGATATATGGATTTATTTCTTGGGCGGATATGCACCAAGCACCTAAAAAACTCGATAAAATGAGATAGATTTTGAACATTTTTATTCTCTTAACCAAACCCAACAACAAAGGTATATTTTCAAAAAAAATAGCAACAATGAGAGCAGGGCAATGAGAAAAATATAGCCCTGAATGAGCAAACGAACCTGCCCAACAAATTTAACCAAATACCCGTGTCCGAAAAAATCGACCACTCTTTTAAAGGGAAATGTTTGGCAAATTGCCACTTTAGGTGCGCCCCCCTCCAGATCAGCACTACAATTTCCTGATTCAGCAACCATAATTGTCGCATTCAACGAACGAGCACTAACTTTGAACCATATCTAGACAAACTATTTTGACGAGTGCTGTGCCGTGAAATTTTTGTTTCTCAGCCATTCGTACAGTGTAACGAAAATTTCTTTGAATTTTCTTTGACGCATTTGGGCCGAAAATTTTGACTTTCTATGAGGCATCCAAGTGCTCGGCCCAAAGGGATTGTCAAGGGTGAAACGTGGCTGTGCCACGTTTCACCCTTGACAATCCCTAGAGGGGCACATTGGACAGTAGCCAAAAGGAGGAGTTTTCCTGCCCCGCATTTTACAATTAAATTTTTGTTACAGAGTAATTCGCTTAAGACCATGTTGTTAGAACAAATAATTATCTATTCAAGCGTCCTGTTGTTCTGCGCCGGAGTGGTCTACTTTTATGTCAAAGGAGAGAAGGATGCCTCCAAGATCGTCCAAGCAAAAATCGAACAGGCAAAGGAGGAAGGGCTCCACGAACCCGTGTCCTTGCACCCACTTATTGATTTGAACAAATGTATCAAATCTGCCTCATGTGTCAAATCTTGCCCAGAACAGGACATCCTCGGTATTTTAGATGGTGGCGGCACTTTGATTGAAGCGTCCAATTGCGTCGGGCATGGCGCTTGTTTCCACGGCTGCCCGGTGGAAGCTATTTCCCTGGTGATTGGGACAGAGAAACGCGGTGCTGAATTGCCACACATCAATGAAAATTACGAATCCAATATTCAAGGGATTTATATTGCCGGGGAACTCGGCGGAATGGGACTGATCAAAAACAGCGTGGAACAAGGCCAGATGGCAGTGGAGAACATGGTAAAGGCAGGGTTCAAAAAGAACAATCAGGGATATGACCTGATTATAATTGGCGCCGGGCCTGCGGGCATTTCTGCCTCCCTCATGGCCAAAAAACTGGGCCTCAATGCCCTTACCCTGGAACAAGATACACTTGGTGGTTCGGTTTTCAATTACCCCCGCTCCAAAGTGGTAATGACCGCCCCGATGAATCTACCCCTACACGGAAAAGCCAAATTATACGGCACTTCAAAAACCGAGCTTTTGGATTTATGGTATGCCGTTTTATCCAAAAATGACATCGACGTAAAAGAGCACACCAAAGTGGAAAGTATCCGCCCGGATGGCAATGGCTTCATCGTCCGAACCAGTCACGAAAAAGAATACCGCACCCAAAAAGTTTTGTTGGCCATTGGCCGTCGAGGAAGCCCCAAGAAATTGGGCATCCCAGGTGAGGAAATGGAAAAGGTCTACTACCGCCTGCTGGAACCTGAGCGGGTTACGGGCAAAAAAATAATAATTGTTGGAGGTGGCGACTCTGCCGTGGAAGCGGCCGCTGCCTTAGCCGAACACAACGAAGTAACGCTTTCTTACCGGAAGGACAGGTTTTGGCGGATCAAAAATGAAAACCGGGAACGTTTGAATTACCTATCTGGTATGGACAAAATCAAGGTGGTTTATGATTCGAATTTGGCGAAAATTGAAGAAGGAAAAGTAGAGTTACTCATTGGCGACAGCAAGCAGGAAACCCTGGAAAATGACCTCGTTTATATTTTTGTCGGCGGGGAATTACCCGTGCAGTTTTTGAAAAAGACTGGGGTGATTGTTACTAAAAGATTTGGATATACGATGAAGAAGTATGGGTGATTTTATTTGAGCAAATCGTTTGATACCCCCTGAAAATCAATAGTTTATTGACCTACTTTAATAGGGTTTGTTGCCATTTGAAAATTCTATCATAAATAGTTTTGGAATTTTCAAAAGAAAAGAATGTATTATAAAATCAATCCTTTTAACCTTACCGTCGCATTTTCCCTACTGATGGCAATCCACACACTCAAAGCTCACCATTTTATATTCCACGAATATTTCCCCTTCCTCAACCGTCTCCTTATGACATTTTTCGCAGGCCACTTCTCTGTGTTTCCCTTCCAATGGAAAGGCCGTTATGTTGTGGTCAAAATGGCTGGCATCCCAGCCCTCAAAGCCATGGCACCGACTGCAGTCCGTGACTCCTTCCAGCTCAAACTGCGTTCCGTGTACATTATCGTGGCAAGTTGCACAGGTCTGTGAAATGCCCTTGAACTGGCGGACAGGGTTTTCTTGATCCGGCACGTGGCAAGCTGCGCAGGTCGCTCTCTGGTGGCCACCTTCCAATGCAAACGCAGTAAGACCGTGATCGAAGCGATTTTCCTTTTTCCAGATATTGGTCGTGTGGCAGGTTTCGCAACTTTGGTTTGGATAAAATTCTGTGGCAATCTCCTTTACGTGCACATCATCGTGGCAGTCCACACAGCGATTTCCGATATTTTTAAAATGCCATTTATCCTCCTGCAAATGACAGGCAAAACAGGGGGTCGCCAAGTGTGCCCCGTCCAACGGGAAATTGCTCGTGGCATGGTCTTCAAACGTAAAAAGGCTCGGTGAAAACCCCGCAACAGTGTGGCACTCCGCACAGTCAGGGCTGACCGTAGCCTCGGCAAATTCACCGCCATGATAGTCGTCATGACAAGTAGCACAAGTGTTGTGAGGCAACGGATCGGTAATATTTTCCGAGACGTGGCATTTCCGGCAATCCACCACCTCGTGTTTTCCCTCCAACGCAAACCCCGTCAGGTCATGGTTAAAATTATCCAGATTACCTGCCACTTTAAAGGTCTCCTCGGTATGACACTCCGCACAGTTAGCCCCAAATTTCCCCTCATGCACGTCCGCATGGCACGCCACACAATTGCTGGTTGGAATGCCCAAATTGTCTTGAAAAAGATTGGCTGGGGAAGTATCCATTTTATGGCAAGAGGCACAGTCCACCCGTTTGTGTTGGCCTTTTAACGGGAAGGAGGTACGGCTGTGATTGAACCGTTTAAGGCCACTATGCGAATTGAATGACTGCTCGGTATGACATTGCTTGCAATCAGTGCCGAGGTTGTTATTATGCACATCATCGTGGCACGCGTTGCAATTGGCAAACGGCACATCCGCAAAGTGCTGAAAGTCTTTTCCGCCACGGGTTTCCATCTGGTGGCATTCCTTACAATCCACATTTTTGTGCTGGCCGACGAGCGGATAATCGGTTTTATCATGGTTGAATTTTTCGGCTGGCGAAAAAGCATCGGTAACATGGCATTTCGCACAATCATTATCGAGCGTCTTTTGGTGGTAGTCTTCATGGCAGTTGATACAGGCTGTGCCAACGCCGAGGTAGGTTTCGATCCGTTTTTTTAAATCCGGTTCCACAATGTTTTCCGCAACGTGGCACTCTCGGCAATCCACCTTTGTATGTGCACCCGTCAATTTATAGCCAGTCAGGTTATGATCGAAATTAGATTCATCGAACCGGATCATGTCAAACTTTCTACCGTGGTGGTCGCTGTGGCAGGAGGCGCAATCCTTCCCCCGTACTTCTTGGGAATAATGAAAACCAGTTCGCTGGTCGAGTCGGGACTGAATTTCTTTGTGGCAATCGAGGCATTTGTCATTGGCTACTTTATGGCCAAGCTCGTGGCATTGGGTGCAGTTGGAAATACCTTCGAGGTGGGCATGCGGGCTGGCCAGATCTCCGGGGGAGATTTGGCCAGCTGCTTTTGTGATGAAAAGCAGGCAAAAAACAGCTATGGGTAGAATTCGTTGTTTCAAGTTATACTCAATTAATAACTCATATTATGAAAGGAAATTGAAAAACTCCGTTCCATGCGGGCCGAACATCATAAAGTCCTTTCGCATCATTCTGCTCGGCCTTCCAAGGGTTTTAAAAGACGAGACCGCTGCTCCGCATTTTTGCGAAACATGGGTTAACAACATCTATAAATTTAGGCATGTTTCCGCATCGTGTAGCCAAAACGTTTCGTGATCATCACACCTGCCTTCTGCAAAAACTGCGTCGGCAATTCGCCTCCGGCAAATATATAAACCAGATCGTTTTCCAATATTTTTTCCGGCCCCTCCCCTATTTTAAGGTGCACTTGGTCCTTTTCAATTTTGGTCAAATTGGAATTGTAAATGACCTGCATTTTGTCCATCCCCAAATAATAGGTCAACCGTTCCCGGTTTTTGGGTTTGATCCGGCCAAATGCATCTTTCCGGTAAGAAAGGATCACCTCGTTCTGGTCGGCTAACGACATCGCTGCTTCCACTGCAGAGTCTCCCCCACCTACTACGACGACCTTTTTGCCCTCGATCCTTTCCGGTTCCAATAAACGGTAAGCCACCTTTTCGGATTGTTCGCCCGGCACACCCAACTTCCGAGGGCTGCCCCGTCGTCCAATTGCCAACAAGACGGTTTGTGTTCTAAACTCTTCGTCACGGTTGGTTCGGAGCTTAAAAAAATTGCCGTCGGGGTGGATGGCTTCCACTTTTGTCCGCTCCCGTATTTGGATATTATTTTTTTCTAAAACGCTCGTCCACAAGTCAAGCAGTTCCTGTTTGCTGGTGTCAAACAATTTTACCTTACCATGTAGAGGAAGATCGACCGGGGCTGTCATGACGATTTTAGAACGGGGGAAATTGAAAACCGTCCCGCCCAATGAATCCTGTTCCAGCGTCAGAAAATTGAGGCCATGTTTTTTGGCGGTCAATGAGGCGGCTATGCCCGCCGGACCTGCCCCAATAATAATCAAGTCGAAAGCAGATGCGTCTTTTTTGAGTCCCGATTTCACAATATTTTCCACTGCCAACGCCCCTTGTTCTACGCTGTTTTTGATCAACCCCATGCCACCGAGCTCCCCGGCGATGTAGATGCCCTCCACATTGCTTTCGTATTTTTCATTGACATGCGGCAAATCCACCCCTCTTTTTTCCGTTCCGATCACCAAAGAAATGGCCTCCACCGGGCAAGAATGAAAACATGCCCCGTGCCCGACGCAATTGGACGCATTGATCAAAGTGCCACCGCCCCGCAAAATACCAAGGATGTCCTTCTCCGGGCAGGCATCCACACATGCACCGCTTTTGATGCACAGGTTCAAATCAATCTTTGGATAAAGCGACACCGGTTCGAAGAGCCCTTCCTCTTTGGCCTTTACGATTTTCGCCTCAACGGCTTTGTCCCCCTTTTTTTGATTTCTCAAATAGAGGAAAACAACCACTGCACAGAAGGCGAGCACACCAGAATATATGATTATTTGTTCGAGTATCATAGCTATTAGAGTGTCTAAGATTATTTTGAAAATAGTTGTTTCCTATTGGCTTATTCTACTTAAAATTCTTCTGTTATTTAAAAAATCCATCGGTACCCCAGCGCCACCGTTACCGCAACGTGGATAATAACAATGATCAACATTATCAGCGCAAAAGGCATGTGCACCACATGCCAGTATTTGAACAGTTTCCGCATGATCTGTAGCCGTTCAATCCGGTTGCCAAGGGCCAGTTCCCGCTCGATCAGATTGGCGACTTTTCGGATGTTCTCCTTTTTTACATTATTCTTTTGGAGCATTTTCTTGACGGTCCGCAACGTATGCTTGTCTTCAAAATATTTCCGCACAATCCGCATCAAAAGGTTGCCAGCATGTTTTTTCTTTCTGCCCGATTTTGTTGAATCTATCAGGGTTTGATAATCCAGGTCATTGAGTGCGTAGGAGTTTTGGAGCATTTTGTCAATATCGCCTTTCATCTCCTGCAATTCCCCCAGGCTGAGTTCCCGGCCTTCGATCGTACGCGGTATTTGAATATAAATGAACCGCCCGATGACCCCACTGGCCACCACTGCCACCATGCTCCAAAAGGCTATGGAAACTATTCCCCCAAATTTAAAGGCGGTGTGAAACAGAATCATCACTGGCCCTAAGCTGCACAGGAAAATGTGGAACTCCAACCAATATTTCAACCGACCAAATTTGTTCAGAAAATGGTAGCGCTTGCGGATGATGTACATCGTGACCCCGAATAAAATCAGCAAAGTGCCAATGATGCCCAATCCTTGTCCAAACAGCCCGCTCGGCTTGAACCACTGATGGTCGGGATGGTAAAATCGTTCTTCCAAAGGCGTAGAGTAATAGGGAATGCCTTTAAAAAATAAAAAAAACGTGGTCAGTACAACGATACTGACAAGGGTGGTTATGTATATGCGGTGAACTACGGGAGACATTTTTTCAGTGAATGCTTAAGACGGCAAACGATGGACAGCAAGCCGTTTTGATATTTATGATACTTGAATGGTTTTCTTTTGGATAGGACAAAGTTACTGTTTGCGGTTATCCACTTCGAGGAAAAATTGCTGAATAAAGTCATTTTCAGGTTGAGCAAGTTTTTTAGAGGTTTCAATAAAACCTGACAGCACCTTTTTTAATGTCAAGAATACTGAAACGTGGGCATTTCTGGTTATTGCAAATAAAAAATCCCGAATAAAAGGAAGACTCCGTTATTCGGGATTTTTAATGAAAAAGAAAAAATCAGTATTTAACGTGAGGCATGGATTAGAACCCACCCTATCAAGCTGGTAATCAGATTATTACATTTTTTGGACGGCGGTGGCAGCAAAGCTGCCACCGCCGTCCAAAAAAACTCAGGGGGAAGAAAATCGGCATAGCCGATTTTCTTCCCCCTGAAACTCCTTTGGCAAGGCAGGATTGGCGTTCGCCAATCCTGCCTTGCCATTTAAATCCATACCTCACGTTATTTACATCCTGACCACCTTTTGTACAAAATGGTTCAACCCAATGTTATCTAGTGCCATGACGTAATAAACGCCGGGCGCCATTTCACTTAAATCCAGAACGGACGTTTTACTGGAAAAATCAATCACTTGTTTGCCAACCAATCGGCCATCGGCATGGAATATCTTGGCAGTCAATTGACCAGCATAATCGTATTCAATATTCAACAGCCCTTCCGTTGGGTTCGGGTAAATTTTGACTGGGATTTGTAAATCCTCACTTACTGAAGTTACCCCGTCATCAATGAGGCCGTTACAATCGTTATCCAAGCTGTCAAATACCTCCATCATCAACGGGTTGATATTGGGATTGGTATCGTCGCAATCAAAACCAGTTTGGATATAACCGAGATTTGGGTCGAGTGCCCCGCAAGTATCAATAGTGACATTGGGGTCCCCAAACAAGTCGCCATCGGCATCTCTATAATAGGTAAATATAGTGAGACCATCGTCAGCTGCACCATTGCAGTCATTATCGATGCCGTCACAGATCTCAGCAACACCGGGATTGATGTTAGGATCGGAATCGTCGCAATCCATAGCATTACCCACAAAACCACTTGGGGCAATGGCCAAACAAGTGTCGAGTGAAATTGCGGAGCTACCAAACCCGTCATTATCATTATCTAAATAATAAGTACTAATCGTAAGCCCATCATCAGACTGACCGTTGCAATCATTATCAAGACCATCGCAGATTTCAGTCATGCCGGGGTGCACATTTTCGTTGGTATCGTCACAGTCTTCTGGATTTGTCACATAACCTGTGGGGGCAGTTGCAAAACAAGTAAAATAAATATTGTTGATGTCGCCATAGCCATCGTTGTCAAAATCCAAGAAGTAAGTATTTAGGTCAAGGTTTTCATCGATTTGGCCATCACAGTTATTGTCAATTTCATCACAGATTTCATCTGCATTTGGATTGATGTCTCCATTGTTGTCATCACAGTCCACATAATTCAAAAAACCATCTCCATCTTCATCTTTGTAAAATAGGCTTTCTGCAAAATCAAATGCCTCAGCGGCTATTTCAATCCCAATATGTCGACCTGGCATATCGTCCACAGGTGGATGGATGCCGCCCCAAATACGAGAAAGACTGCATTGGTCAGAAGCATCCCGGTAAGTCGCCCATTGCAGCGTGAGATCAACACTTGGCCCTTCTTCGAAGACTAGGAATTCATTTTTAGGGCAGTGAAATTCCCCCATACCACCAGGGAAATACTCGTCGCCAGTCAAGGCTGTCAACAATTCTGCCGCAGCCCGGCTGTAAGTAGAGTGTCCTGAAATATAGCCTGCAAAAGGAGGTGTGACAAAAGAAGGCCGCTGGTAAGGCCACCAGTTTTCTGCTAAAATCCAACCAACACCCGCTTCGTCTACCGCAGGGTCATTAACATAATCAGGGCCTCTCCAACCACGGATTTTAATTTTTCCAACATTTTCATCTGCAACACCTGCCAATGGATCACCTGCCAGCACCACTTCGATATAACCAGGCACCAAAAGGATACCACCGGGGTGGTAGGAAGGCTGGTTCGGATCAGAGCTTTGGCCAAATTCGGCCATGCCCCGGATAGCGGAGACTGGGCGGATATAGTCATACCAACCCTTAATGCCCCAAGCCGTAATGGCCACATCGTGCATTCCCCCTCCAAGCATCAGGTATGATTTTACATCCCATTCCAAATCACTTAAGACTGGGCCTTCACCTTTGAATTTTTTGACAAGGTCTGGATGGTCATTAACGTAATTTAGTATCGTAAACCAGTGACCGGGTGGTGTTTCGGAATTTGGGCCATCGGCCCAAAATTCAGCCAATACCCGTGCATAATCTCCTCTTGGCACCATCTGCGGCTCGTAAAAAGTTCCTGTCTTTGGATTTACGGCATGACCTAAACTTGGATCACCCCCATCCTCCAGATTGTAAAAATCACGTAATCCAGCCAAGTCCGTAGGATAGTTTTGGATATTCCCAATTGATGCAGGAGAAATATCTATCATCACATTATCACTTGGATCGAGGTGAGAAGACCAGACCGCTACCAAGGAATGATTCCACTTGTATTCTTCTGAAACGCCTCCAACAGTCATCGTATCTAAATAGGCTGGCGGCCCCGGATCGTGGTAAACGATGTAATCGAAAAAGTCTCTGTTATAAGTCGTTGCATCTTCACTTTTCAGGGAAAAAGGCGCCACCTGCCCCCATTCAGGGCTGAGGAAAGGAATGGTAGCACCAGGGATTGGATTACCACTTTGGTCAATGAACACATCTAAAGAAAGTGGCTGCCAACGGTTCATATCCAGAATATCTGGATTCCCCGGTTGTTTCATGACCAAAGGTGGGTTGACAGGCTCGTAATATAAGTTTTGATACCCAAACTGTTCGTTCGAACCATCTTGCAGACCATAATTGATGATCTGTTGGGCAATATAATTACCAAGAGCAGCAGGATCTCCTGACAAATAATCAACAGAGGTGATACTTGTGGTATACCCTAGGCTTGCCATCAATAAATCTGTGCTTTGATAAATTTCAAAGGCGTCAGGAGAATTCAAAAAACGATGTCTTAGTATGCGGTACATCGCATAGCTCATCGCCTCTTCCTGTGCAGCTTGAATATCAGCGGGGGTAGTCACCCCAGCAAAGGGGCTGGTATATCCATGTCGGGTTTTCCCTAATAAATAGGTTTCTGCGGAGGCATTGTAAGCCGCCCATGCATCGTACATGGCAATCGAAGTGTGAAACAGGTTGCGGGCATGCACGGTAGGCCGGGCGAAATCACCGCGGATGGCATCCAAAGTCACTTCGTTCCACTGTCGGGCAACAGAATGCTGGGCTTGAGCTACATTGAACGAAAGGGAAATGACTGAAAAAAGTAAGGTAACGGTTTTCTTCATGCGTCTATGAGATTGATTATCAGTGATTAATAGGAAACAAAAAGCAAATTTAAACAGTCAGAGTTTTATACTTTTCACTTCCGAGGATTGTCAAATTGGTAGAAGTAAAACGGTAGCTTTTGTGGGAAGTGCTAAAACGCAATTGATAAAAATTCTGTAAAAATGCCGAGAGCTGGACTTTTTTAAGGCGTCAAAATTATTCCAAAATTAGGGATTACCGAATCACATAAACCATAATTGCCATGTTTTTTGCGAAACGGGTGATTGGCTTGATGAACCACTTGTTTTAATGGGTAAAAGCAGAGTACAAGACAAAATATGTTAAAACCTATTTTTCAATGCGGAGCAGGATGCGACGTGTTTCAAACCAACTTGCCCAAGTGCTCCTCAAGGGGTTTAAAGGGGGAAAACGAATTGAAAATTCGTTTTCCCCCTTTAAATCCCCTTAGGGGCACGTTGGAACGTTGTAAGAAGTTGGGGTGATGCTGCCCCGCATTTTATAAATTCAGTTTTTTCCTTTACGTAGGGATAAAGGTTACCTCGAATATGTAATGAGGAAGGTTGCGACTTAAAGATGGGCTGAAAAACAGGGTGTTTTCAAAAATTATTTAGCGACTACTTCAGATTGTTCAACAACTGCTTTTGCCTCCACGATGCCAGCTCCCAACTTCTCCAATTGTCCGTGTAAAAAGTAATAGCAAATGCTCGCTGACAACACATCGGCAATAGGAAACGCCATCCAAACGCCGTCCAATTTAAAAATAGGGGGCAGGATGAATAATAAAGGGATCAAACAAAAACCCTGTTTGGTCAAAGTAAGGAAAAGGGCGGGGCGGGCTTTTCCTATGGCTTGAAAATAGGCAGAGCCGACCAATTGGAAGAGAATGCAAGGTGTCGCTAAAAAAGCAATGCGGATGGCGGGGACAGTTAGTGCGATCAATTCTTGTTCGGTAGTAAAAAGCCGTACCAAAGGCTCCGCAAAAATCAAGATGCTCAGGAAAATAGCAACCGCTATCATCGTCCCTACCTTAAGTGCCAAACTGATTACTTTTTGCACCCGTTCCCAATTTTCGGCGCCATAATTATAACCTGTGATCGGAATAAAACCCTGTGTAATTCCGAGCACTGGAAAGTTGGCAAACATCATCACCCGTTGGATGATCCCATAAACTGATAAGGCCATTGCACCACCGTAAACAAAAAGCGTATTGTTCAGCACAATCATCAATAGTGCGACCACCGATTGGCGGGAAAAGGTAACGATGCCAAGCGAAAATATCTCTTTGACAATCGGCCCTTGCAACCGCATGTCTGGCAATTTGATTTGCATGATGGATTTTCCAAAAGCAAAATTCCAAAGGCAAAAAGCCGCTGAGCAGATATACGAAATAGTTGTCGCAAGCGCCGCTCCAGTCAGCCCCATTTCAAACCAAATAATGAAAATAGGATCGAGTATAAGGTTGATAATAGCAGGCACAATGAGCACCGTCATGGCCATTTTGGGCTTGCCCTCTGCCCGGAACACGTTGTTCGACATCATTGCCCACGCCAAGAACGGAATGCCCGGAAGCAGGATGCGGAAATATTCCTCCGCTGCGGGCAAGGTTTCACCTTTACCTCCAAACAGTTCCAACACTTCTTGCTGAAAAATCGTGAACAAGGTAATGGCCAACAAGGAAATGATGAGTACCAATGTTACCTGATTTCCAAACGTCTGATGCGCCCGGGCCTCGTCTTTTGCCCCAAAAGCCCTCGAAATCATGGAACCCCCACCTACCCCAATGGCCATCCCAATGCTGGAGATCAGGTAGGTGATTGGTAGCACGACCGTGATAGCACCGATGGCAATCGCCCCCACATACTGACCTACAAAAATGGTATCGACAATGCCATAAATGGACAGCACCAAAATCCCAATGGAAGCAGGTATCGCTTGTTGGCGAAGGAGTTGGCCGATGGGGGCAGTACCAAGATGTGCAGGTTGGCTCATGGATTGGAAGGATGGTGCAAATGTTTAAAAGGCTGCAAGGTTCTGATAATCTTTGATTTTATTCCACAAAGGGAACGCATTAAATTTTTAATAGATGTTTCAACAATGTGGCCAAATTATCCAAGCCCATCAAAAGGTTTTGTTAAAAACTGAACAGTATAAACAGGCTATCAAGGGTTGTGTTTCAGCATACCAAAAGTTTTGAAACAAAACACTACATATTCTACTTATTTACTTTTCAACCGATAAGGCGTAAACGGCAAAAGAAGCCAACCAGTGAGTGCCTTCGTAATGCTCACTGGCCACATTGGGAATGGTTGCATCCAAATGACGCCGAGCTGCTTCCAACATTTTTCTCTGTAGTTTTTTGTTTTTAATAGCTGGATAAATGCCATAAAAACAGGAAGCCCTGCTCAGGTTTAGCCCATCGAGGTGGACGATTTTAGGATCAGAGCGGTCGGACACATCAGCAGGCGTAGTTAAGAAGGATAATTTCTTTTTGGGCAGGAAACGACTGAACCATTGGTTGAACATTTCTTTGGGCAAAATCCGTCTCATCAAATTGGCTTCCTCCAAGCAGGCCGACAAAAAGTCCTCGCCACTTGGCTCATATTCCGAAGGGCAGTCCTTATCTAATAAATAATAATCCCTGGCCCGTTTTTCAATCATCGATTTTAGGGCATTATGCCCCGTCGAATTGGCATAGTCCCAAGCAAACGACAGCCCAAATGCCGTGTTTGGATGAACGCCTGTCCGAACCGGGTAATGCTGGACAGGGAGGAAAGCCAAATAGCGTTCGATGATCAGATCAGTCAAGGGTTGCAGGTTTTTTGACCACTGCTGCCCATCTGGGTCGGGCCAAGTGTACAATTCTTCTGCCAGCTTCATCAGCCAAGACCAGCCATACATCCTTTCCCAAGACTTGCCCTCTTGCTTCAAATAATCCACTTCGGCAAGTATATTTTCTGCGGTAAGGTTCTGCCCCACTTGCCGCCGAATCTCTTCTTTTTCTGGGAGGTTGGGAAACTGTTTCAACAATCTAATCAGCATCCAATGCCCATGCACCGACGAATGCCAATCAAAACACCCATAAAAAGCCGGATGCAAGACACGCGGCGCTTTGAGCATCGAGCCATCTTGCAGCGATTGGTTGAGTTTGTTGGGGTATTCCTGCTGCAGGCAAGTAAGCGCCAAATTGGCAAAATGGGACGCTCCTGCCGGGGTCAGTGTTAGTTTGCCCTCTTCATTGGTTTTCAAATAGGGGTTATCGCTTTCCTGAGCGGATAGGTAAAATGGCAGCATAAATAGGAGATAATAAAATGTGGTCAGTTTCATTCGTAAATTCTTGGACAAATTAAAATGAAATCAAAATGATAAATGGGAATTATTTGGGCTAATATATTGACAATCAAGTGCTTTGCAGCAACAGGTTTTGATGTTTATTTTCATTTGAATTTTGATTCACTTTTGAGGTGTTTGTCTATTTAAGGAGGAAAGATAGGGTTTCTAATCATTTGCCTGAATCAATTCTGGGTCAAAGTAACCGAACTTGGTATTTTCGCAGGGCTAAAGCAAAAACACGCTTGACTACCAGTTTGGCGGCGATGCTTTTGCACACTTTGCCATAAAATTTTGGCGTAGCTTAATGCTATTTTCCGCTGAGGGCACGGGGTTTCCATTTCTTCAACTTTATTGCTAAAAAATGACAGTCAACGAATTTTTCGATCTTTTTTTGGAAGAACTCAAACAACACGACAAGCTTCGGGAGTATTATAAATACCACGACGACCCCGCCAAATTGCCGTTTCGTAAAGCCTATTTCACCCAACGTCTCCAATACGTGTACGACCAAATAAGTGGTCAGCAGCAGGCAGTTGCCAATGGCCAACTGAACATCTGGGATGTAGGTAGCGGCTATTCAACCACGCAAATATTCTTGGCCCTAAATGGCATCGCCTCCCACGGGTCAACCTTGGAATTTTATTACGAACACCTCCCCAAGCGGTTTTCCTATTGGTCGAAATATGGAGACATGGACAAGATAAAAGTGAGTTATGAAAATATTTTTGATGCCCCCATCCGGGAAAATTCCGAAGATATTATTATCGTTCAGGACACCCTTCACCACCTCGAACCTTTGCAGGATAGTTTGGGCATTTTTTACAAAACCTTGCGATCAGGCGGTTTTTTATTGGCCGTCGAAGAAAATGGCAACAATATTATGCAGCGGATTAAATTGTACCACCAACGGGGCAACAACCGCATCATTGAATATTACGACGAGGGCCTTGGACGCAAGGTGCTGATGGGCAATGAAAATATTCGACCTTATAAGACATGGAAAAAAGAATTTGAAAAAGCGGGGTTTAAAATGGATGATAAAAAGAATCATTTTGTGCGTTTATTCCCTCCCTCATTTTATCAAAATAAAAAATTAAATGATGTCATAAATAAGGAACAATACCTTTGGAAAAAACACCCTTTATTAAAGGAGTATTTCTTTTTTGGAATTAATTTTATCGCAAAAAAATAAATGGCCACTTAAATTACAAATAACTCATCTTCAATAATTTGCAATTATTTTTTAATTAAAAAATGAATAATTTATTTATCCATTTATGCGGAATAAAAGACTGGCCTATTTTACAAGAAATTGGCATTCGTACATATAGTGACACTTTTCAGCAAAAAAATACACCCGAAAATTTTAATCAATATATCAAGCAGGCGTTTAGTGAAAAAAGAATAAAAAATGAATTACAAAATCCTAATAGCGAATTTTATTTATTTTATTTAAACGATGAATTAATTGGTTATTTAAAAATAAATGAGGGAGATGCCCAGACCGAAGATCAGGATCACCACTCGCTCGAAATAGAGCGCATTTATTTATACCAACAATTTCAAGGAAAAGGATACGGTAAAACCATGCTCAACCACGCCATCCAGTTGGCGATGGAAAAAAACAAATCAAGGGTATGGTTGGGTGTTTGGGAAGAGAATCCAACAGCTATAAATTTTTATAAAAAAATGGGGTTTGTTGAATTTGGCAGGCACATCTTCACCATGGGCAACGACGACCAATCGGACCTGATGATGGAGCTGAGGATTTGACCAAAATTTTCTCGATTTACGGCCATTCGGACTGCTCGCAATTGGAATGGCATGAAAATTTAACATTAACTTTCTGTTAATTTTGATAACTTTGTAATCATCATTTTTTAGACCGTACCTAACTACACCACATTTTAAATACACCTAGTCTTGGGAAATCATAACTACAAACACGACGAGAACTTCCATAAAGTTCATCCTGACCTCGCCGCCTTGTTCCGGGAAGTCGAACAAATAGAACGTGCCTTACTCCAATTGAAGGCAAAGAAAAAATCGTTGAAAGACGAATTAAAATCCACCAATAATGAATTGGCAAAACGGCTGAACGCTTTAGAAAATTGGCAAATGAAAGGCGAAGAGGCAAGGGCGGATTCCAGAAAACGCAATCAAAACAGGCAATAGAAATCCAATAAATTTGGATGAGAAAAGCGCTTTTATGGATTGACCATGGAAGCGCTTTTTGATTGCTGTAGATTCGAAATTAACTTTTTAGCCATGCAGTTCATTTTCAAACTTGGCTTTCTGTTCCGAGAATTGATGGAGCAATTCCTCGTCTAAAATTCCATTTTCTTCAGAAAAGTTGGTTTTAAAAAAGGGCAGGGAAAAGACAGCAGCAATCCTTCCTCCATTGAAGGGAAACCGCTGCATAGCGATGCCCAACACCGAAGCTCCCCCACGTCCGCCCGGGGAGGTGGCCATGAGAAACATGGGTTTGTCGGCCCAAGCATCCCCTTCCAATCTGGATGCCCAATCGAAAATATTTTTGAAGGCTGCAGCATAAGCACCATTGTGCTCGGCAAATGATATCAGGATGCCGTCATGCGATTCCACTAAAGATTTGAAACGTTTGGCCTCCTCGGGCACGCCGTTTTCCCTTTCCCGGTCAATGCTGAAAATCGGCATTTCAAAATCATTCAAATCGAGTATCGTTGGAGTGGAGTTGGCAACTTGTGAAGCAGCCCAGGTTGCCAGTTTTTGATTGATGGACCGACTGCTATTACTTGCTCCAAACGCCAATATTTTTTTCATAAAATTTAAGTTGTGTTTAGTATGTCAAATTTCCCCCACCAAACAGCAAGAACCGAAACAGGTTGATCTGGGGCACAAAAAACCTGATAGTTTTGAAAAACTATCAGGTTTAGATAAGCAAATAAGCGTTAGCTCCTAATCTTGCAAATGCCCCCGGATGTTCCAATTGACCGATTCGGTGCCAGTCCTCCCCAAAAAAGTTTCCCAATTTTGAGTGATACTATCCCAAATCCAATCCCCACCTTCTTTCCGTGGCCCACTGTCGCAACCGATCGTTTGAGCGGTGGCATTATGGTCGACTTCAATGGCGATCCATAAATCTTCGCCTGTAATTTCCAGCGGCGGATCTACTTTAGTTATGACCCATTTTTGCACATCCACGTTGGCGGTAATGTCTTTTTCAAAAAGCACAACACCGGGTGATGAACTGGTGCCACGGTCACGAACCAACAGTTTATAGGACACGGCCCCAGGAGCTAAAAATGCTTCAACCTCGTATAATTTCTTTCCGACGGCATCCTTCAAATAGGAAGCAGGAAAACGAACGGCCAATTGATGGATGCCCGGAGCCAACTCTGGGGCGGAGGCATTGTCCCCGTCATAACTGAGCATGTCCAAATTACCAGATGAACCATCATCATCGCCACAGGCGGCTAAGGAAAAAATGGACAGGACAAAAAGAAGGTGTGTTAATTTCATTATGCTATTTTTTAGATTGATTATTAAATTGGTTATCGATTGCTGCAAATTTGAACAAATAACGACGGAACAGTTTCTAACGTGTTTTAGTGTTTCCATAAAGTATTGTTAAAAAGCATAAACCTTAATCTATTTCTTTTCTTGGTCAATGAAAAGCCTCGCATTAGCGCAACAACCCTAAATGCCACTCCGTACTGTCCGCAACAAAAATGTTTTCCTTTTTACCCTACTTTTGCCCCATAAAAATTACATCCATTGTTTCCCCATTTCTACACTGCTGAAACGAGGAAACAATCGCATCGTGAATCAATGAAATACCTCTTGCTCGCCATACCGATATACTTTCTTTTCTTTTCCTGCAACAAGGACGAAACCTTCACCACGTCCAGCAGCGACAAGCTTGAATTTTCGGTGGATACGCTTTTCTTTGATACCATTTTCACGGAGATAGGTTCTGCCACCCGCTTTTTCCGGGTGTACAACCGGGCCGACCAAAGCATCCGCATCAACAAAATTTCTCTTAAAGGGAACAATCAATCCAAGTTCAATTTGAATGTGGACGGCATCCCCGGCGACACACATGAGGAGGTTGTTATTTACCCAAACGACAGTATTTACGTTTTTGCAGAGGTTAAAATCAACCCGGACGAACCGCTTTCTGAAAGCCCTTATTTCGTGTTTGACGAGGTGGTTTTTGAAACCAACGGCAATACCCAGTCGGTCATCCTCGGCGCTTGGGGACAAAACGCTAATTATTTCCCCAGCCGTTTCCACAAAGACAGCGTAGCTGTTTTCACCTGCACGGGCGACCTCACTTGGGACGACCCAAAACCTTATGTGCTGTACGGCATCGTTGCCTTCGTGGACTGTCAGCTAAACATACCGGCGGGCGCCCGCATCCATGTACACGGAGGTTTGTCGAAGGTTATCGATGAAATGGGCAAACCAGTCATTTACAATTCTGGCCGTTTGGTGATGGGGGAAAATGCAAAACTCAATGTGCAGGGTACGGTCGAAAACCCCGTCATTTTTGAGGGAGACCGTACGGAAGACGACCTGGGCTTTGATTTTAAAGATGCAGACGGCCAGTGGACTGGGATCATCTTTTCGGCTGGTAGTCAGGGCAATGTGATGGAAAATGCCATTGTAAAAAATTCGCTCTTTGGCATGTATGTAGACTCCTCGGCGGAGGTTTCCCTGAAAAATGTGCAGATTTATAATACTTCTGGCCCGGGTATTTTTGCCTATCACGCTAAGGTAAATGCGGAAAATTGCCTTTTTTACAACAACAACACCAACGCCGTGCAACTCACTTTTGGCGGTGATTATAATTTCGACTACTGTACCCTTGCCAATTATGGCACAGACGCCTCCGCACTCAGCATGACCAATGGCACCTGTTACGACCCGGACTGTGTCAATGCTGCTGCCTATCGCCTCAATGCCTATTTCCGCAACAGCATCATTTACGGCTCATTGGCCGATGAAATTTTCCTGTTGGATTTCACCGGCTCACAAGGTGCTGACCGGGTAGCTTTGAATTATAATTTTGAAAAATGCATCATTCGGGCGAGGGATATTAATGATGCAGAAAGGGGGTACCCCGATTTTTATGATTACTGCGATTGTTTCATTGCCCAACCCAGCGACGCTATTTTTGTCAGCATCAACGAGGATGATTACCACCTCGACACCTTATCCGTGGCCGAGCAAAAAGCAGTCCCGCTAAACGGAATTTTGTTTGATCTGGAAGGCAACACCCGAGACCCTATCAATCCGGATTTGGGGTGTTTTGAATACCAGTATTAGTTTTCAGTTTGAGCGTAGCGAAATCCCGAACTTGCTTCGGGACGGCAGTCCTCAGTTCTCAGTCGGCAGTTCGCAGTCCACGGTTGGCAGTTGTTGACACCAGTCGGTATTTAGCAAGGATTTTAAAAAAGATCGTTCTTTGACAAATCCTGTGGAACGGATCAAGTAATCAGGGTTTTAAGTGAGTGGAAAATTTTTTCAAAATTTTCCACTCACTTAAAACCCTGATAGAGAGGGAGGTGAAAAAATAAAAAATTGAAAATTTTTTATTTTTTCACCTCCCTCTCTCCTTGTTTTTTCTGCTCCACGGGATTTGTCAAAGAACCAAAAAGATAAAACGGCCATCCATATTTAAATGGATGGCCGTTTTATTTTTAGATGGCAGCTGCCGACTGAGAACTGCGAACTGCCTACTGCGAACTGAAAAGGCTACTGTTCAGCCACTTGCGCGTTAGCCACCAAGTTGATTTTCAGCTTCACGTCGTCAGCGATCAATTGATCTTGAATAGTGCCGATTACACCTGATCCGAAGTTCACACCCCATTCAGTACGGTTGATGGTGAACTCAGGCGTTGTTATCACTATACTGCCTTCATTAACGTTAATTTGTGCAGGAATCTCAATGCCCTTCGTTGTTTCTTTCAGAGTCAAGTTACCTTTCACCATGTAGTTAGCCTCAGCATTATCAGCCAACGGGGCAATGCCGGTCATTTCAAATTTACCAGTAGGGTATTTCTCTACTTCAAAGAAATCACCTGATTTCAGGTGGCCTTCTAATTTCAACTTTTTGTCTGGTGTTTCAGCCAAATCAGTGCTTTCCAAAGAAGTAACGTCAATGACGAAATTGCCACTTTCAGGCATGCCGTCTTTGGCATTGATAGTGCCACCTTGCAATTTGATTGTACCTACGTGCCCATACTTACCAGGCTTATATCCTTCCCAATTGATAACACTGGAAGAAGTGTTAACAGTATAAGGAATAGCAGTGGCAGTTGCCTCCGCAGGAGCTTCAGTTGTCTCGGTAGTGGTGGCTGCTTCGTTGGAAGAGCCGCTCTGACAAGCGATGAACATACCGGAGAGTAAAGTCAAAAGAAAAAATAACTTTTTCATTAAAGTTGTGAATTGATTTAGTTGAGAAAAATGATGAGAAATTTATTGGAAAAATTCCAACAAGACGGTAAAACAGTTGAACTGCAAAAATGTTAACTGAAAGCCTAATTAATTGTAGGTACATGAAAAAATATTTCCACAAAATAAAAGGCTTGTTCCAACAAGGGACATAGCCAAAGGCGCTGGCACTGAGCACGACCATTGGCGTATTGCTCGGCCTGTTCCCCGTTTTGGGCTTCACGACCTGGCTCATCCCGATCATCGCCCTTCGCCTACGCCTGAACATCGCTTTGATGCTGGCACTGAGCTATCTGGCTTGGCCGTTGCAGATTTTGCTTATCATCCCTTTCCTACGGTTTGGGGAATGGCTTTGGGAAATGCCGCCTTTTCCGCTCACTTTGGAAAAAATGCAGGCGGCATTTGAGGCCAGTTTCCTCGGGGCCATCAACCATTTCTGGACGGCCAACCTTTGTGCTGCGGCAGGTTGGCTGGTGGTGATGTTGCCGGTGGGGGTGGTGCTGTATTATTCGCTGGTGCCAGTTTTTAGGTATTTTTTGCAAAAGCAGGAAGTGTAATTATAGTTGGATTAAACCCCTTCCCTTCTCAAGCGTTATTCCTGCAAAACCTAACCTTTAACTCGGATTTTCCAATCCGCAAAGATTGAATGAAACCGCTCGGATTAGCGAATCTGAACTACAAGATCTCAAAAATATGACGCCACCCAACAAGGACTACGAACAACCTGAAATCATTGAAAACGAAGATTTTATAGAAGAAACCAACGGCGAAGACGTGATCGAAGAATCAGCTTTTAGCAAAGAAGTACAGCCGTTAAAACGAACCTTACCTGCCAACCTGACGATACTGCCCGTTTTCCAAAAACCAGTTTTCCCAGGTATCCCTACCCCACTGACTTTTTCCGGGGAAGCGACCATCAAAGCGATCAAGGAGGCCATTGAAAAAAACAATGGTTACCTGGGGGTGGTACTGGCCAACGAATCGGGAACGCCCGGCGAGCTGGAATTTCATCAAACAGGAACAGCCTTTCAAATCCTGCGAGTCGCACCGGTGGCACCACAGATTATTCAAGTGGTTGGCCAAGGGATTACCCGTTTTACCAAAAAGAAAGTGCTGTTTGTGCAGCCCTACATCAAATGGGAAGTGGACTACCACTATGATTCTACCAAGCCAGTAACGCCGGAATTGAAAGCCTACATGCTGTCGATCGGGTCAGATCTGAAATCCCTGCTGCAGCTAAACCCCATTTTCAAAGAACAGCTCAACTTGGTGGTCTCCCAACTCAACTACGAAGAACCGGGCCTGACCATGGACGTCATTTCCAGCTTGCTGACGGCAAGCCCCGAAAAGTTGCAAGAACTCCTCGAAACATTCGACCTCTACGCCAGGGCCAATATCCTTTTGCGATTGATCAAGGAAGAACTGGAAGTTGCTCAGATTCAGGAAAAAATCCAAAAGGAGATCGATACGCAGGTCAATAAACAGCAAAAGGAATTTTTCCTGCGGGAACAATTGAGTGCCATCAAAAAAGAGCTCGGCATGGAAAAGGAAGAGAGCGAAACCGAGATCGAAAAAATTCAGAAAAGGCTGGCTGGCAAACAACTCTCGGAGGAAGCCCAAAAGGTGGTGAGCGAAGAGTTGGAAAAATTGAAAACGCTCAATGCCCAGTCGCCAGAATTCGCCGTCACTCGAAACTACCTCGAACTGATCGCCGAACTTCCCTGGGGCATCTATTCGGAAGACAATCATGACATCAAGAAGGCCAGGGCCATCCTCGACGCCGACCATTATGGCCTAACTGATGTGAAGGAACTGATCCTCGAATTCCTCAGTGCGATCATCAAACGGGGCAGCATCGGTGGTTCGATCATTTGCTTGGTCGGCCCTCCGGGGGTTGGCAAAACATCCATCGGGCAAAGCATTGCGGATGCACTTGGGCGCAAGTTTTTCCGCTTTTCGGTCGGTGGTATGCGGGACGAAGCAGAGATCAAAGGGCACCGACGCACCTACATTGGTGCGATGGCGGGTAAACTGATCCAAGCCCTGAAACGGATGGAAACCTCCAATCCTGTGATCATGCTCGACGAAATCGACAAGATCGGGACCAGCTTTCGGGGTGATCCGGCAAGTGCCCTGTTGGAAGTGCTTGATCCGGCACAAAATTCTGCCTTCCTCGACCACTACCTCGACATCCCGTTCGATTTGTCAAAAGTGCTATTTGTGACGACGGCCAACCAATTGGATACGATCCCCCCTCCTCTACTCGACCGGATGGAGGTGATCCGACTGAGCGGCTATATTTTGGAAGAAAAAGTACAGATTGCCAAAAAGTACCTGATTCCCCGCCAATTAAAAGAGCACGGCTTCAAGGCTAATGATGTGAAATTCAAAGACGCTGCGGTCAAAATGATTGCCGATAAATATGCCCGCGAGGCGGGGGTGCGGAATTTGGAAAAACAGATCCGAAAGATCGTCCGCAAAGTGACCATGAAATCAGCGGAAAATGGGCAAAAAACCTTTACCATCAACGCCAAGGATATAGAAACCTACTTGGGCAAACCCATTTTTTCTACCGAAAAATTATATCCCAAACCGATCCCCGGCATAGTGCTCGGGCTCGCTTATACCGCTTATGGTGGAGCCACTTTGTATATCGAAGCAGCGGCCGTTACCAGTAAAGGCGGGGGATTCAAGCAGACCGGACAACTCGGCGATGTGATGAAAGAAAGTGCCCAAATCGCCCACAGCTACGTCCGTTCACTCTTGATGAAGCAAGATCCGCCCAACACGTTTTTTGATGAAAATGCCATCCACCTCCATGTGCCTGCGGGGGCGACCCCCAAAGATGGCCCATCGGCAGGCATCACGATGGCACTGGCGCTGTATTCTTTGGCTACTGGAAAAGCGGTCAAAAACAACCTCGCCATGACGGGAGAACTGACCCTCACGGGTAAAGTGCTACCCATCGGTGGGGTTAAGGAAAAAACCATCGGCGCCCGTCGGGTCGGCATCAAAACGCTGATTTTCCCAATCGACAATAAAAAGGATTTCGAGGAATTGCCAGAATATATCAAGGAGGGGCTGCATGTCCATTTTGCCGATTATTTTGAGGATGTATTGGCGGTGGCGTATGGGAAAAAGAAGTAGAGTAAACTGACCTTTTCAAAGAAGACTATAAACGACAAACGGGGCGAATCGCCCCGTTTGTCGTTTATAAAATTAGACGTTCATCAGGTCGTCCCAAAATGCCCTTCTAATCGCCTTCAACAGTAGACCTGTAATCAATGGCGAAAAAAATTATCAGTCGTCCTTAACCCACCTAATTTTTACTGCCGATAATTTATCCAACTCCAACCGTTCATCAGCCAACACTTCAAAACCATTTTTTTTATAAAACCCCAATGGAGAGCGGTAAACGTCCCCGTTTCTTTTCTTGTAGCGGTCGTGATCCGTCAACCAACCAAACAGTTCCGTTTCCGTTTTTTTAGCCTTTGCCAACAGCGCTGAACCAACGCCTTTACCCTGTATTTCACTGGATAAAATAATGACAAACCACTTGGCATTGTCCCGGAGGAAATGAAAATACCAGCCCATAATGGTTCCATCATTAGCTTCTACCAGGAAATGTTCAACGTTGATTAATTTATCTAAATATCCGTCGAAGGCTGCCATATCTGAGTATCCTAATTGTGCGGGGTACTCATTGTCCCAAAGCTCCAGCAGGGCTGCCTTTTGGTAAATGGTCAGTGTTTTATATCGGCTAATTTTCATTGATTTTCAGCAAGACTTTATTCTCAAATAAAACAAAAATAAACCAAGCTGTTGATTGTCACGCCGAATTCCATTTTTCTTCCCACTTTTGGCCCTTTAAAAAATTGACATAGATGAAACGACTGGAACATATCGGCATTGCCGTAAAAGACTTGCAGGCCAGCAATGAATTGTTCGCCAAACTCTTGGGCCAAGAACCTTATAAAATAGAGGAAGTCGCCTCGGAAAACGTGCTGACCTCCTTTTTCAAAACAGGCCAATCGAAAGTAGAATTGTTGGTAGGTACATCGCCAGAAAGTGCCATTTCCAAATTTATCGAAAAAAAAGGCGAAGGCATCCACCATGTTGCCTTCGAGGTGGAAGACATTGTAGCCGAAATGCAACGCCTTGAAAAAGAAGGGTTTGTCATCCTGAACAAAGAACCCAAGCGGGGCGCAGACAACAAACTGGTCTGTTTCATCCACCCCAAATCAGCCAACGGGGTGCTGGTCGAACTTTGTCAAAGTATATAATGGTGAATGAGGAGAGGTAAATGGTTAATGCCCTTTCTACATTCACCTCTCACCATTCACCCTTCACCATTTAGATTTTGATTTACCTAATCGCCATTATCGGAAGTTTCATTGCCGGGTGTATCAACACCTTGGCGGGGAATGGCTCGGCCATCACCTTGACCATTTTGACCGAGGTGCTGGGGCTTCCCCCCAATGTCGCCAACGGCACAAACCGCATCGGGATTGCCTCGCAGGGGATTGCCTCGTCGTGGGTTTTTCATAAAAACAAAATGCTCGACCTGAAGCGGGACAAGTTGCTGATCATTTTGACGGTCATAGGGGCAATCGCTGGCGTATGGGTGGCCACCGAAGTAAGCAACGAGCAGTTCAAGACCGTTTTCAGCTATTTGATGGTCGTGATGCTGTTTGTTATTTTGATAAAACCAAAACGTTGGTTGCGGGAAACAGATGTAGATTTTCAGCCAAGCCCGTGGATCACCGTCCCTGCATTTTTGGCACTCGGTTTTTACGGTGGATTTATCCAAATGGGCATGGGTATTTTTTTTCTGGCTTTGATGGTTTTGGTCGCACGCTACAGTATCATGCACTCCAATGCGGTCAAGTCCATCATGGTTACTATTTACACCTTGGTCGTTATCGTTGTTTTCCAGTACAAAGGATTAATCGACTGGAAAATGGGCCTACTCATGGCCATTGGCCAAACGATAGGCGGCTGGCTAACAGCGGTTTATGGTTCCAAATATAAAAATGCAAACCTCTGGGCACACCGGTTGCTGGTGGTAATCGTCGTAGTGGCCATTCTCAAATTGTTCGGAGTTTTTTAAATGGATAGATAGCTGGATGGTTGGATGGTTAACAAAAAACCATCCAACCATCCAACCATCCAACCATCCAACCATTTATTATGTACAAACTCATTCTCAAACCCATTCTTTTCTTTTTCCAGCCTGAAAAGGCTCACCACCTCACAGTCTTTTTGTTAAAAATAACGCTGGGCATTCCGCTGGTAGGTTGGCTATTTCGGAAAATATACGAGGTGAAAGACAAGCGTCTGGAACGCAAAGTCTTTGGCCTGACCTTCCCCAACCCAGTTGGATTGGCAGCAGGTTTTGATAAGGACGGGAAATATTACAAAGCCATGTCGGCGCTCGGTTTTGGGTTTATTGAAATAGGGACGGTAACGCCAGTTGGTCAGGAAGGCAACCCTCAGCCGAGGCTGTTCCGCTTGCCAAAAGACAAGGGGCTAATCAACCGTATGGGATTCAATAATGAGGGGGTAGACGCAATGGTCAAAAGGTTGAAAAAAGGACGGCCCAAAAACCTGATTGTCGGTGGAAATATTGGCAAAAACAAGGTAACCCCCAACGAAGAAGCTACCCGTGATTACTCCATCTGCTTTGAAGCACTGTTTCCATACGTGGACTATTTTGTGGTGAATGTCAGTTCGCCAAACACACCGGGCCTGCGGGAATTGCAGGAGAAAGCGCCACTCACGGCTCTGCTCACCCATTTGCAAAATTTGAATAAGCAAAACCAGCTCCAAAACCAATATTACTAAAAATAGCGCCCGACCTCACTATCGAACAACTCGATGACATCCTCGACATCGTGCAGGACACCGGGTTGGCTGGCATCATTGCCACGAACACCACGATTGACCGCAGCGGACTGACAACCAGCAATTTAGAAATTGAAAAAATCGGGAGCGGCGGATTGAGCGGCGCCCCCTTGACCAATCGATCTACGGAAGTGATCCGTTATTTGCACCAAAAATCAAATGGAAAAGTCGTAATCATCGGAGTTGGTGGAATCGAATCAGCAAAGGATGCTTTGGAAAAATTGGAGGCAGGTGCGACATTGGTACAAGTCTATTCCGGGTTGGTGTACGCCGGCCCCGCTTTGGTGAAAAACATCAATCAGGCATTATTGGCTTAATGAAACTATGATAAGCAATTAGGGCTTCGGGGTACGGTATTAAATTTGCTTCATTGCAAACATCCCTCCTTTCTTTTCTCCCCGATAATTGAATATTACCTTATCGATACCCTTAGATACTGCATGATAGACAGTTCAAAAAACGCACTTGATTATATCGAAAAAGCGGTGAACCCTCGTGAGGCGACCTCCCCTATCCTTGATTTTCAGGAAATGGTAGAACTCAATGTAGCTGGTCTGTTTACGTTGGAAAATGATATAGTCACTTATGCCAATTCCGCATTTTGTGCCATTTTGGAAAAAAAGACAGAGGCCGTTGTAGGCAGCTCCATTTTGGAAAGGATGCCACTTAAAGACCAAGCAAAATTAAAGGACATTTTACATAAAATGGCTGATGGAATTATAACTACAGCTAGTGATAATTTTAAAGTCAAAGTACATCGAAGAAAAATCAAATACTTTTCGCTCCACCTCAAATTAGCAGAAAAACTTCCAAATAATAAAGTCAAAATAATAGGTGCCTCCAGAGATTCAACGGAACGGGTTCTCGCAAGTATTGAGTTAGAAAAGGCCAAAGGGAAATTTGAAGCGCTTTATAAAAACATGATGGCCGGAATCGTCATATATGATTACGTTGGCGAAAAAGTAATCGACTGCAATGAATCTGCTTATAAAATGTTGGGGTTTGAGACAAAAGAAGAATTTGTCAAATTAACTCGGTACGATATATTTCCGAAAACCTCTCATTATTTCCCTGGCGTTGATATCCATGACGAAATCCGAAAACATGGAAGAATGATTGTAAACCACCAATCGGTTTCAACCTTGGGAATTTTTAATGGGAAAAACAATAAAGAAGTATTGGCCAAAATAAATGTCATTCCAACTTTTTATAAAAAAGGGGAAGGATTTGCCATATTTCATGATATAACCAAAGAAGTACAGCGAAAAATAGAATTACAATCCAGTGAAAAAAAGTACCGGAATATTTTTGAAAACTCACATGAAGCAGTGACCTTTTTGGATGTGAAGACAGGCAAGATGATTGACTGTAATAACAATGCACTTAGATTGTACGGTGTAGCTTCCAAGAGGGATTTAATAAACCTACCAAAAGAAAATTTCCATCAAAATTTTATTACAAAAAAATTAGAAACTGAAAATTATATAAGGTCAAAAATTACCGAAGCTTTAGACCAAGGCAAAGCGTATGTTTCCTTTGAAGCCAAAAAATTAAATGGCGTTCCCTTCATTTATGATGGCGTATTTGTTTCGGATTTTAGTGACCCAAAAAACCCGAAAATACTCTCGTTTTCAAGAGACGCAAAAGATGTTCTAAATGCTGAAAAGGAAAAAAATAAATTAATAGCTGCGTTGGTAGCGGCGAAGGAAGAAATAAACGAGCGAAATAATGAACTGAAAAAATACATTGAATCCAATTTGCAGTTAGAGAACTTCGCTTATTTCGCCTCGCATGACTTGCGTACGCCATTGCGCTCCATCATTAGTTTTACGCAGTTGTTAAAAAGGAGCTCACAAAATAAACTAACAGCATCCGAAATAGAATACATGGATTTTATTATTGATGCTGGCCGAAACATGCAAAACCTCGTGGATGATTTATTGTCATTTTCCAGAATTAATTCAGCCGACATCAACCTTGAACGGATTGACCTTTCATTATTAATCAAAAAAATAACTGATGAATTATCGGCTGATATTGAAGAGAAAAATGCTGCAATAATTACCGATAAAATACCTTCTCATATAAATGCTGACAAAACAAAATTCAATCAACTTTTACAAAACCTAATTTCCAATGCCATTAAATTCACTGAAAAAAATAAGCAACCAAAAGTTGAGATTTCGGCAAAAGAATTGGAAAATAATTGGCATTTTTCTGTAAAGGATAATGGAATCGGTATTTCCGAAGAATATAAAGAAAAAGTGTTCCTGCTTTTCAAGCGCCTCCATAATTCCACCGAATATGAAGGAACAGGCATTGGGCTGGCATTGTGCAAAAAAATAGTGGAACAGCACGAGGGCAAAATTTGGTTTGAATCGGAAGAAGGGAAAGGCACCCATTTTCATTTCACCATAAAAAAGAATTAAAATTAGGTGAACTATACCATTGAAATCAAGCTCGTTACTTTTCTATGAAAGGACCCTTTCCAATTCCTTACCGATTCCGGCCTCATAAGGGTGTGCGCTGGAGGTAAGCAGAGAAAGGGTATCGAACTGCCCGCCATATACTCTCATCTTAGCATATTTGTCAACTCCTTTTTCCACTAAAAATTTTGTGATTTCATGCAGATTTAGTGGCACGGCCTGGCGCCAAAGTTCAACCCCATTTGATGCAGTATAATGTAGCAAGGTAGCTTGGTGGCCAAATTGCGACCTTTGAGTAAGCAACTTGGGAAAGCTGATTATCTCTCTTTGCAACGCCTCCAGGTTACCTGCCAAAATGAAGTTGACCGTTTTTTCAAAAACGAGATCCAACGGTTCTTCACCCAAGTCCATCACTTCTTGCCAATTGGTAAACCCGTATTCGCAGGCAATGGTACGGTAGGCCACTTCCTCGGTCAATTCACGCAGCGGTATTTCCAATCTTTTCCCCTTTAGAACGGGATCATAATTACTGATTTCAACGCCCACCACTGGGCTATTTGATTGAATGCCCTCCCATAACCGATTGGCCATCGGTTCCAAATACTGAAGTAGGGTGCTTTTGTTTTGAGGAAACAACAAAGCACCGTAAAAATTTTGTAACTCGCTCACAGCCTTATTTTTATAAACAATCATGGCAGCTTTTTTCTGATTTCTGTACAATTCAAAAAAGACAATAGAATCAGGACAACAGTGGCCTAAATAAATGCTCCAAGTACTGATTCTACCCAACTATATAGATTTAGGACAATGATAAACATCAATTTTGCGTAAAAGCACAATTAAAATTTAACCGCTTGTGCCGAAAGTCCTAAATTAGCGGCTTCAAAAAAAGAAGTAGGGATTTAAGGTCTTTGTTTCGATGGTTGGGAACTTTAGTTTCCTTCTGTCCAAAAACAATTTTCTATTTCAATGATTAATCAACCAGACCTTAAACCCCGTCATAAATACGATTTAAAATGATAAAAGCAACAACGAGCGCTAAGAGGGTACGATTCAAAGGAAACCCTCGTAAAGAACAGTTTATCAAAGACTTACGTAGTCGGGTGGATGCCTATTTTGCAGAAAACAACATCAGCCAATACGCCAATACTGAGATGTATTTGAAAACAGCATTTGCCATAGTGGCATGGGTCGGCACCTGGCTCTGGATCATGTCTGACACCGTCAGCAGCAGCCCGTTGGCACTTTACGCGGTATATCTGTTATTGGGTTTTGTGCACATTTTCATTGCGTTCAACATCATGCATGATGCCTGTCACGATGCCTATTCGCCCAGCAAAAGGGTCAATAAAATACTGGGTTATAGCATGGATTTCGTCGGCGGCAACCAATATCTGTTCCGACGGATGCATGGCGCCCACCATGGCTATGTGAACATCCACGGCATAGATGTGACTTTGGAAACGCACGGCTTATTCCGGTTTTCCCCAGACGAGCCTTGGCAGCCAAAACACAAATACCAGCATTTTTACACCTTCGTCCTTTATGCCCTGGCCATGCTGCAATGGGTTACTTTGAAGGATTTTAAATGGTTTTTTGGGGAGGCACACATCGGCAACCAAAAAAATATCAAGCACCCAATGGAAGAATTTGTCGCCTTGTTTATTGGCAAAACGGTTTTCTATGGCCTTACTTTAATATTGCCGATGATCTTCTTGTCCGCTGCTTGGTATACTATTTTGGGGGCATGGGTATTTATGCACATCATTCCCGGACTGACGTTTGCCCTGATTTTTCAGGTGACGCACGTTTATGACGGGACGACCTATCCCCTTCCTGACGAAGATGGCAATATCGACAACAATTACGCATTGCACGTATTGGAAACGACAGCAGACTTCTCTCGCCACAACCGCCTTGGTTCTTGGCTGATGGGCGGCATCAATATCCACGTGATCCATCATATTCTTCCTCAAGTCTGTCATGTACATTATCCAGCCTTGACCAAAATATTAAAGCAAACCTGTGATGATTATGGCATCGAATACCAAGAAAACCCGGATTTCTGGACGGCCCTGAAAAAGCATTATAAGATATTGAAGCATTTGAGTTTCCCAGATGCGACAGTGCCGAGGGTTGGCAAGAGTGCAGCTATTGTTTAATGATGAATGATAAGTGTTGAATGGTGAATAAAAAACGTGTCGGACAGCAGTGTCGACACGTTTTTTATTTTCCAGAAATCATAAAAAATAAATCGTTCAAATGAAAGGCAAAATCCTAAACCTTGGTTTAATTCTTACCTCGCTCATCGGTTATTTAGAATGGGGGAAAGATAATAGCTCGTTCTTATTTCAAACCGAATTTGAAATATTTAAAAAACTTATTTCCGACCCAATTTCGGCTTTTCATCCATTTACTATACTCCCACTTTTCGGGCAAATATTATTGGCGATTACATTGTTTCAAAAAAAAACGAGTAAGTTGTTGACCTATCTTGGTTTAGGTGGGATTGGCATTTTGTTATTATTTATGTTTGCAATAGGAATAATAGGATTGAATTACAAAATAGCCCTTTCAACCCTACCATTTTTAATTACGGGTTATTTTGCTTTCAAACATCACCGGAACACAGACAATAAATAAATTATTATTATGAAAGAATTTTGGGATGAACGTTTCAAGGATGAAAAATATGCTTACGGCACAGCTCCAAACAATTTCTTTAAAGAAGTCTTGGACAGCTATCCTTTAAAAGGAAATATTTTATTACCAGCCGAAGGTGAAGGCAGAAATGCCATTTATGCTGCCGAAAAGGGTTTGAATGTTCATGCTTTTGATATAAGTATAGAAGGAAAAAACAAAGCAGAAAAATTAGCCCAAAAAAGGAATGTAAAAATTAATTATGAAATTGGCGATTTTCCCAACCTGGAATTGAGCAAATTATCGTTTGATGTCGCAGCTTTAATTTATGCACATTTCCCTCCAAACATTTTATCCGCCTATCATAAAAAAATTGGGGAATTGATTAAACCAAATGGCATCGTCATTTTAGAAGGGTTTAGTAAAAATAATTTGCCGCTGAGGGAAGCCAACCCAAAAATAGGCGGCCCTCCCAATATAGATATGCTTTTTTCTATAGAGGAAATAAAGAAGGATTTTTCAAATTTTAAAATTATCAAATTGGAGGAACAGGAAGTTGAATTGAATGAAGGAATGTTTCATATCGGAACAGGAAAGGTGGTGCGTTTTATCGGAATAAAAAATAATTCCTAATTAAATTTCAAAAACGCTGATTTAATTCTTTGGTGGACAAATAAATATAGAGAATGAGGCAACAGTCCCGATCCCACCGCTCGATTTTGATTTTGCTTTTTCTAATAAGTACGACGTGCTAATTAAACAGGTATTTTATGTGTATCTTTTTCCGCTATTTTTCACCAAAAAATAAATCCGTAGCACTGCTATGCATGGATTTTTTGGCAAAAACTATCGAAAAAATCTTACACCTAAAATTACCCGTTTAATTAACACGTCGTACTTAATAAAAACATTTAGATTATCTTGCATTTTTATTTATCCACCAAATTAAAACAATAAAATATGGAACACAGAGTAATTGTAACCGCCGATGACTTTGGCGCCTGCAAATTTATTGACGACGGTATCCGGGAGGCCCTTAAAAAAGGGGTTGTAAGCAGTGTTTCTGCCCTGATCAATTTCGAACCAAGGGATAAGGACCATGATTATGGGGAATATGAGGGCAGTGTTGCGGCCATTAAGAGCCTGCTCCACGATCTAAAAAACAGCCCAGAATATGAAAAAAGCAGAAATGTCCGAATTGGTTTACATTTGAATTTCCATGCAGGCAGCCCTGTTTCCGATCCAAAAGAGGTGAGCGATCTGTTGGAATTTGATCATGAAGAATTCAAATTAAAAAAGAACGGAAAATTTAAAGGGCAGCCCAAAATTAATTCCAAAGGGGAAAAAAAGACCAAAAGGGTGACCAAGGATACACCCGTTATGGTGAATGGCCAGCCACTTTTTAAAACCGTCAATAGATTCAACCCAAGTGCCATTTCAATCGATCAATTTAAAATGGAATTGTATGCCCAATATGACAAATTTGAAAAATCATTTGGGTTTGACCCTGACCACCTTTCCTGTCATTTTCCCGTTATTTTTATGGCCCCAAGACTTTTTGAACATGTTTGTAAATTAGCCAATGAAAAAAGAAAAGGCAAAAAACCTGTACCGATTAGAAACCCCATATTGATCTGGCAAAACGACAAAAAATGGGCACCAGAAGAGGAGGCCGAAGATCTGAAAAAAACCAGAAAATTTTGGAAGGAACATTCTAAGGCCAGGGCAGAAGTTGACTTAAAAACTAAATTGGCCAACGCCAATAAATTATTCGATATATTCCTGAATAAATGGAGAAAAAAAGCCATTGAAAATTTAAACAATAATAAAATTTCTTTTCCTGATTATACGAATTGCAACCTTTACGGCAATGGGGGCGAAAGCGCTGAAATAATTACGAAAATGATCAACCGGCGATTGGATTTCCGCCCAACTGTTTATGGGAAAGATGAAAATATGGGTTTGTCCACGGAAATAATTGTGCATTTAGGAAAAGGGGATTTAGAGGATGCTAAGAAAAAAGCTCCCAGTGGGATTAATGGCGAATATTTTGCAGGCAGGACGCAGGAATTATTGGCATTGACCAATTCGAATGATTTGGTCAGGCTTAAGTCCGAAAAGAATTTATTGCATTTTCAATTTGCGTTAGAATTAAAAAAAATGAATGAATAAATAGTAGAAGATAAAAGTATAAATTGGGCAACCTCCATTTTTTATTTTTGCCTTTTACTAAATAAATAATGAAAATAGCCATCATTGGTTCTGCATATCCCTTTCGTGGCGGCATCGCTAATTTTACCGACCGTTTGGCAAAGGCGTTTCAAGAGGAAGGGGAAGAAGTAACGATCTATACTTTTACCCTCCAATACCCTAATTTTTTATTTCCGGGAAAATCCCAGTATTCTGAAGACCCACCACCGAAGCATTTAAAAATTGAACAATGTATTAATTCTATTAATCCATTTAATTGGCTTTGGGTAGGGAATAAAATTAGAAAAGCAAGCCCTGATTTGGTAATCGTAAAATTTTGGTTGCCTTTTATGGGGCCGTGTTTTGGGACGATTTTGAGAATCGTAAAGCGCAACCGGCATTCCCGCATCATCAGTTTTGTGCACAATATGATCCCCCACGAAAAAAGGCCGGGCGACCGCCTTTTTTCCAAATATTTTGTCAAACCCGTGGATGCTTTTTTAGCCATGTCCAATTCGGTACTGGAAGATGTAGGGCAATTTGACAAAACAAAACCACGGGCAATTTCGCCGCACCCCTTATATGATAATTTTGGGGAAATAGAGCCGAGGGAAAAAGCGCTTGACCAATTGGGGCTGGACAAAGATTTTCAATACATTTTATTTTTTGGGCTAATTAGGGCTTATAAAGGGTTGGACCTTTTGATACAAGCATTTGCTGATGAGCGGATTAAAACGCAAAAAATAAAATTGATTATTGCGGGAGAATATTATGACCAAAAAGAAAAATACCAGCAATTAATTAAAGACAAAGGTATTTCTGAAAAAGTCATCCAAGTCGATCATTTTATTCCTGACTCAGAAGTGGCTAATTATTTCAACGCCTGCGACCTGGTCGTTCAGCCTTATAAATCCGCCACTCAAAGCGGGGTAACTCAGATTGCCTACCATTTCAACAAACCCATGATCGTTACCGATGTGGGCGGGTTAAAAGAAATGTGCCCCGATGGAAAGGTCGGGTATGTCACCGAACCTCAACCCAAAGCAATTGCCGATGCTATCCTGAAATTTTTCACGGACACCGACCGGGTGGAGATGACCGAAAATATTATCGGCGAAAAAGAAAAATATAGTTGGGAAATATTGACAAGAGCAGTTTATACTTTGGCCCGTAAAATATGATTTTTCTCATCCTATCTTTTTATAAAACCCATCATTAGTTATCTCAGCTTCCTTTATTTTTTCCATAGAATTATTTATAACAATGGTTTTAAGCAAACTTTAACCATTGCAAACAAACCAATAACGAGGGGCCATCAGTTTATATAGGTGTCAACAGTAGGCACAATAACTTGAACATTCAACGCTTAATCCATTTATATATATGATAAAACTTTTCCGCTATTTTCACTAAAACCTAAGTTAACATGCGAAGAATAGCTTTTTTACTGTCCAGTTTATTCATGCTGGTCATTTGGATAAACCCTATACAAGCACAATATTTTGGCCGCAACAAACCCCGCTACGAGAACTTTGATTTCAAAGTCCTACAGACACCTCATTTCGAAATTTATTACTACCTCGATAATCCTGAATTGGTCGAATACCTGGCCAACCAAACGGAACATTGGTACCAAGTACACCAGGCTGCACTCATCGATACTTTTTCCAGTAAAAACCCGCTGATCCTTTATAACGACCACGCAGATTTTCAGCAGACCAATACGGTAGGCGGGAGTATCGGTGTGGGTACTGGCGGTGTGACCGAAGGGCTCAAAAACAGGGTTATCATGCCGATAGCCATGTCCAATGCGCAGACGAAGCACGTGCTGGGGCACGAGCTGGTACACGCCTTCCAATATGACATCGTCATCAACGGCGATAGCACCAACATTCGCAACCTGGGCAACTTGCCGCTCTGGATGATCGAGGGATTGGCCGAGTACATGTCTATCGGGCGAGTGGATGCCAATACTTCTTTATGGATGCGGGATGCCGTGCTCCACGACCAAGTCCCTTCCATCAAAGATTTGAGTAACCCGAAATATTTCCCCTACCGCTGGGGGCAAGCATTTTGGGCTTTTATTACAGGTTTAAAAGGGGATGAAATTATTGCCCCGCTGTTCCGTTCGACTGCTAAATATGGGCTAGACGTAGCCATCAAAAAAGAGTTGGGCATGGATCAAAAAGCCCTGTCCGAGCTCTGGGTCAACGCGATCAAGAATCATTATTCCCCATTTTTAGGGGATAAAAAAGAAGATCTTGTTGGCAAACCTCTGATCACAAAAGAGAATGATGGGGGCCGCATCAATATCGGGCCTGCACTTAGCCCAAACGGCAAGTATGTCGCTTTCCTTTCGGAAAGAGGATTGTTTAGCATTGACCTTTACATTGCCGATGCCATCACAGGTGAGGTAATTGGAAATATTCACAGTGCTACCAAAAGTGGCCATTTGGACGACCTGAATTTTATTGAAAGCGCCGGCACCTGGTCACCCAAAAGCGACCAGCTTGCTTTTGTAGGGGTCAAAAAAGGATCGAATGTCCTTGTCATCAAAAATTTAAAGGGCAAACTAATTGAGTCGTTTGACATACCGGGCCTACCTGCTTTCAGCAACCCCACCTGGTCGCCAGATGGTAAAAGCATTGTGGTGGCTGGTTTGAAAAATGGGCAGGTGGATTTGTACCAAGTCATTTTGCGAAATAAAAAAGTAGTGCAACTCACCAATGACAAATATGCTGAAATGTTGCCGGCATGGAGTGAAGATGGCAGGTTCCTGGCTTTTGCAACCGATCAGTTGAGCATGCAAAGAGATGATAGCCGCTGGACGTTCAACCTCGCCCTGATGGATTTTTCCGTATCCGTCAATGACCTGCCGGACGTCCGTCAAATTGATGTTTTCCAGGGAGCGGACAACCTCAACCCTATTTTCGACAACGAGGGCAACCTGCTTTTCCTGAGCGACCGGGACGGCTTCCGCAATTTGTACAAATATGATCTGGAGACGGGCAAAGTTTTCCAACAAACCAAATTCCTGACTGGCATCACGGGCATCACACCGTATGCTCCAGCGATCACCGCTTCTGTCAAGGAGAGTAAGGATCGGATTTTATTTACCCATTACTCACAGGGAAAATACAACATCTACCGGGCCAAGTCTGAGCAATTTTTAAATGAAGAAGTATCAGCTGATAGTGTGGATTTGGCAGCGGCAACCTTGCCGAAAGTGGATCCGGAAGCCACGGATGTGATTGCTATCAATTTACCAAAAATAGACAAGCTGGCAACCATCCCAGCCGCTGAACTGAAAAGCAAAACTTACCAGCCAAAATTCAAATTGGACTACATTGGTGGTAGCGCCGGCGTGGGAATTGGCACGAGCCAAGCCTATGGCGGCACCACAACTGGATTGGCTGGTGGCGTGGACATGCTTTTTGGTGACATGCTCGGCGACCACCAATTGTATTCGAGTGTTTTCCTCAACGGGGAAATTTATGACTTCGGCGCTTCGGTCGCTTATTTGAACAGAAAGAAACGGTTTAATTGGGGCGTTGGGTTTTCGCACCTCCCCTTCTCCAGCGGCCGGTTTGGCTATGCTGGCATCGGCCCGCTGCCAGGCAGCGACAACCCAGACCTGCAGTTCGACCACTATATTCTCGACCGAGTCCGGACGTTTGAGGAAAAATTGAGCGTTTTTGCGCAGTATCCGTTTTCCAAAACTACCCGTTTGGAGGGCGGCCTTTCGCTCGCCTCCTATTCAAACCGGGTAGACCGCTACGACCAATATTATGATGCATTGGGCCGGCTTATTTATCAAGAGCGGGAAAAAGTTGATCCAGCGGATGTTGGCCTGAATCTGTTCGCTGGCCAACTCGCATCGGCCAACATGGCGCTCGTGGGCGACAACTCTTATTTTGGCATTGCCTCGCCCATCAAGGGCTATCGGTACCGGATCGGGGTGGAACGGTACATCGGCGATTTTGACTTTACCAGTTTGACCATTGATGGTCGAAAATATGTCCATTTGAAACCAGTGACCTTGGCCGCCCGTGCCATGCACATTGGCCGATACGGCAGCGATGCCAACCGCTTTTCGGATATATTTATTGGCTATCCTTGGTACATGCGTGGGTACGAGTTCAATGCTGCGAACGACATTTTGCAACAAAACAAAAGATCGATCGATGAGCTGTTCGGGAGCAAAGCCCTGATCACCAATTTTGAAATACGGATGCCGTTTACCGGACCGGAAGGATTGTCGGCCATCAAATCCAACTGGATGTTTACCGAACTGGCTTTATTCGTGGACGGCGGTTTGACGTGGGATACATTTGACAGCGGCAGCGACAGCAACTTGCGGGAGTTTGATTTCAACCCCTTGTTCAGTGCTGGAGCCTCCCTGCGGATCAACATGTTCGGTGCGCTGATTTTGGAACCGTATTATGCCTTCCCATTGATGTCGGAAACGAAAGGGGTATTTGGGTTGAATATCGTACCGGGATGGTAGTTTTGATTAAGAAAAATTTTCTTTAAGCCCCCAAGCTTCCTGTTACAAAAGGTTGGGGGCTTTTTTTAAATACTATATATTTGTCTTCTATCAAATGCAAAAAGTTCATGTCAATTAATCTTCAGATATCAAAAGAACTGGAAGAACTGCTTCAAAAAGAAGCAAGTAAGAAAGGAATGCAGTTGGATTCCTTTCTGTCAAAATTTTTAGAAAACAGTTTTTTAAATAAAAAAAATAAAAGCAGGCTGTCTGCCAAAGAATCCGACCTGCTCCAAAAAATTAATGAAGGCTTTTCAAATGAGTTTTGGAGCCGCTACAAAAGTTTAGTCCGAAAAAGACAACGAGAAGAATTAACTCCTTCTGAAATGGAAGAATTAATAGGAATGACAGATAAATTAGAATCGTCCAACGTAGAAAGACTAACCTACCTAAGCGAGCTTGCCAGAATTAAAAAGACCACCCTACCCGTTTTAATGAAAGACTTGGGCATTCAACCAGTCCCAATCGATCAATAAAAACTCCTGTATGAATTTGAAGGAAAAAGTAAGGAGCAATGCCTTTGGCTGTTGTGAATATTGTCTTTCTCAGGAGGATTACTCACCTGATTCTTTTTCCTTGGAGCATATAAACCCTATTTCTAAAAGTGGCCAAACCGTTTTTCAAAACCTTGCTTTTTCATGTCAAGGTTGTAACAATAGAAAATATACATTTATTGAATGGGCTGACCCTTTATCAGGCAATATATTTCCTTTATATAATCCAAGAAAGGATGTTTGGTCAGATCATTTTAAATGGGCGGACGACTACCTAATAATTATTGGCCTTTCACCTATTGGGAGGGCTACCATAGATAAACTTCAATTAAACCGAAAAAATGTTGTCAATCTGAGAAAGGTATTAATCGCTTCAAACCTTCACCCACCTATTGTTAGCACAGAATAAATCTATCAAATTGATTTAATTTTTTTTTCCTGCACGTGAACCCTTCCCTCTAAGCGGTGTACAACCCCACATATTTCACCAAAAAAAGGAAGCAATATGAAATATTTGTTATCCATTATCATCCTTGTTATTTTTCTCCGACCAACGCTTTTGCCGCACCAAAAGCGGCGTCGGAACCGATCAAGATTGAGCCGGATTACAAAGCCACTTACGACCATGCTTTTTATGCCGAGCAGGCCGAACTTTGGCGACAGGAAACAAAAACAACAAATAAAATGCAGAGGCTTGGATCAACTATTACCGGAGCAGCCCGCTACGCTAATATGTTCGTCGGAGGTATAAGGGCTGCCAAAAATATGATATGGATGGCATCGTCGGTAGCATGCCAACGGCGCTGGCCAATACATTTGAGTTCAATTACATCCGTTTTATCCATGAAAACAATTGGGACAAGCGCTACAACCATTTGCTGAAGGCGCATGAGTTGGCTCCTGAAAGAACGGAGGCCTACATGGCACTTATCAACTATTATTTGTCGGAAGGCAATAGTGAAAAAATGGCTTACTACTGTAAGGCGTCGTTTGAGGCTGGCGAGTTTATGCCATCGATAATGGCATGGAATTACAACATGCTGGCTTCCATCGAAAAGGATGGCATTTTACTTACCCATGGCGATAACGATACTTATCCGGCATGGGTTATTCAGTATGTTAAAAACACTCGTAAAGACGTCAAAGTCTTGAATGTCAACCTTTTGATGCATGATTCATATCGCCAGCGAGTATTTGAGGAAATGGGCCTCTCCCCTATTTCCGCCGCTGATTATCACGATTACCAAGACATGTACTTGGCCATCACCCGGCAAATTATACAGCAGTCTTCACACCCCGTTTACGTTGCGACCTCGGTGCCTGAATACATCCGAAAAGCATTGGGTGATAGCCTTTATTTAGTGGGGCTGGCGTTTAAATATTCCAGTGAGCCATTCGATAACCTCGCTTTTTTGAAAAACAACTACGAAAATAAATTCCTCAAAGACCATCTCTATATCCAATTAGAACCTGATACCGGCTCCAACGTGATCGCCAACATGAACATGCACTACCTGCCTGCGATCATCCTTTTGAGAAACCATTTCCAAGATAGTGGTGAACAGGCCAAAGCGAGTGAAATGGAATCTATGATCCGCAACATTGCCATGAAAGCGGGAAAAGAGGAGTTCATCGTCCAATATTTAGACTCCCCAACTGAGTTCGACAAGAATTTTGTCTCTGCCATTTCTATCAAAAAACTGCAAAAAGGTGTGGCCAAAATAAAGGGCAACCTTTATGCAGGCACAACAGAAGTAACCAACGAAGACTATGAAGCCTTTTTAATGGATTTGGTAAAAAACCGGGAATTTGAACTGTTGGAAAAATGCAAAGCGCCCAAAACCGATTGGCGGAACTTGTTGCCCGCAAAATACCAGTCCCTCCCCGACAGTAAAGTTTTTGATCATGGCCACCCCGACGATGGCTTGGCTCCCGTGCAAAATATCAGCCACGAAGCTGCGCAGGAGTATTGCAAATGGATTACGAAGGTTTATAACAATTCCACCGACAAGAAGAAGGAATACGGCAAGGTTGAATTTCGCCTGCCAACTGAAGAGGAATGGGAATACGCTGCGCATGGAGGCCGCAACGACGCCCCCTATCCGTATGGAGGCTATTATGTTCGCAATGAAAAAGGATGCTTCCTGTTTAATTCCAATGTATCAGAGGAAGAGCCTTGTGGCGATTGCGCTGATAAGGCAAAGATGCAAGCACACAACGATGGTGGCTTCTTCCCTGTCCATGCCGCTGCCTATTTTCCAAATGATTATGGATTGTACAATTGCAGTGGCAATGTAGCGGAAATGATTTCCGTTAAAGGCATAGCTAAAGGAGGAAGTTGGGAAGACCTACCCCAAGATGCCACTATTTACTCAAAGAAAAATTATGTGGAGCCAAGTCCTGCAATCGGTTTTAGGGTGTTTATGGAGGTGAAATAGTTGATTCATGGTTACATGGTTACATGGTTACATGGATTGAAACAAAACACTGAATATGAAACAATGAAACCATGAATCAGTGAAACAATGAAACCATGAAACCATGAATCAATGAAACCATGAATCAATAGAACAAAAAATTATCAAACAGATAAATCAAATACACGACGAAGAATTGATGCGCCGCACAGCAGATGGTTGCGAGCGGTCGTTCAGCGAACTATATGACCGTTATGGCCAACGTATGCATAATTATTTTTACCGCATGCTTTGGCAGGATGTAAGAATTGCAGAAGATTTTACGCAAGATTTATTCTTGAAAATAATTGAAAAGCGTGCCTATTACGACCCCGAAAAACGCTTTTCAACTTGGATATATACCGTTGCGGGCAATATGGTAAAAAATGAATACCGCAGGGTCAGCCGCAAAAAACCGTTGCCTGAAATGAAAGATATTTTGGAAGAAAATTTTTCCGAAAACATCGATAATGTTGTATTTGAAAACCAATTAAATAAAGCACTTGACAATTTGGATGACGTCCAAAAACAATGTTTCATTTTACGTTATCAGGAAGAAATGAGTATGAAAGAAATTGCTGATATTATCGGCTGCCCCGAAGGCACCGTAAAATCAAGGTTATTTTATACCGTAAAAAAACTGGCAAATAATCTCCGGGTATTCGCTGGGGTATTTTAACGATGTATTGGTTTATAGGTATATCCGTATATCGGTACGCCTATAAACCAATACAGCGATAGACCTAAATAATTATGGAAAAAAAATTAGAGCAATTATTATTGGAAAAAAAATTCCAAGCGCTCACCGCCGAAGAAAAATATTATGTAACGGAAAAAATAGAGGAAGCCGAATATGATCGACTGCATTTATTTTTAAAAGAAAGTAAAAAATCGTTACAAAATACGCCAGCAATAAATACTGCATTAAAAAACAATTTATTGACTGCTTTCCGCCAGCAACATATAAATAATACACACAAGCGACAACCAGCTATTGTGCGACTAATGCGGCACCGCATTCCAGCATGGCAGGCAGCTGCAGTCATCGCATTGTTGTTGAGCGTTCATTTTTGGGTACAAAAAGATCCTATTATAATTGAAAAGCCAGAAACGGTTTATGTGCATTCGACGGACACGATCTATAAAGAAGTCTCCATGCCGGTACCAACTACAGAAAACCCAGCAACTAAGCCACCGTCCCGAATTAATGTAAAACCAACATCCAAATCCAGCCCTTGGAAAAACGAAGAAGCTATTGTCGCTTCGGCAGATTCCGCTTCGCTTAAATATGAAGCCGCCCAGGTCCCCGACAGTTTCAACTTAATGGTTTCTCACCCACGTGGAAAATCTGCCACACAGACTGCTGATCTATGGCATTTATTGGAAGAGGTTTATTAAAGTTTGATTTAAAATAAAATATCACGAAAGCCCTGTAAAATAAGTGTTTTACAGGGCTTTTTATTTACAATAAAACAATTCAATATAACCATTTTCGGTTATAAAAAATTACGGAAAACGGTCTGTTCTTGCCTACCTAATACCTTCACCTTTGTCCTGACAATTCGAGCAAATAAAATGCTTTCAGGTTTTAAAAAAAACAATTGCTAAAGTCATAAGCCGCTTTTTTCACTACTTGAAACCTACCTGACCTACCGGGACATTTTGCCGAATATTTTTTCACCCCTTCTGAACGGGCTAAACTGCCCGGTATCGGAACAATATTTTTATGCCTTATGAAAAAATTATTTTCAGCCCTTCTCCTGACCGTTTCCATTACGATTGGATTTTCGTTCACCCCTAATTACTTAACCACCTGTACTGCTCCACAAAATGTAGCAATCACTTCCATCAACGGAGGAGATATTTCTTTCGATTGGGATAATTGCACTGGAGGATGCACGGAATATAAAGTAAAATTTTATCGCTATGAAGACAGTTATTCAAGCGGAACTTATTTAACTTCCAGTTCGGCATTTTCCTTTTCTAATTTACCTGATGGGACGTATGATTTTTACTTTGCAACGGTTTGCGATGGGCAGGCAAGTTCATTTATTATAATTGAAGAGACTATTTCCAATTAACCTATCGAACGGGCTGCCTTTGTGGCAGCCCATCGATTATATATTCTATCTTTGCCAACAACCACTTTTTACCCTGCATATTATTTTCAGTATTTATTTCTTTAACCAAATATTTAAAATTATTCAAGGCATAATTATTTTCATTTATTAATTTAATTACTTTAAAAGAAAAATTGACAAAATTGATATATGCCAGATTTCGTTCTTTAGACAATACTTTACTTCTTCTAAAATACTTTTTGACGGCTTCACAATAATCTCTGAAAAACAAGTAATAAGAATCATCTACCAGACAGGCATCAAAATAACTTTGTATCAATAAAAACTTGCTACTTCTAATAAAGGTATTATCCTCAAAATGATGATTGGATAAAAATTCTACGCTTTTCTCATATTGACCTTGTTTATAGTGCCAATTGCCCAAAGCCCAGGCCCTTCCATCATCCATCTTTTCGGGTGGTAAAAAACAAGTGTATTTTTCAATAAACATTTTACTGTAATCAAAATCGTCCACACTATTGGCAGTCGTAACAATATTGACGTAAGTATTTACGGTCAACTTTCCATAATGAAAAAGCAATCCATTTTCTATCCCAGTTTTATACAATTGATGGAGTTCATGAATAATTTCCAAATCCCCTTTCATCCAAAAACGGATAACCATATTTATAAAATAGAAATAGAGGAGTTTCCGATCCCAATTGGGCAACCGATTATAATGGGAAAAGTATTTCTCTTTTAATTGGAAATAATCCTCCTTTTGAAGAGCATCCCCCTTTTTTATTCTATCCCGGTAAATATCAATAATTGGAATATCCAAATCTTTAGTCAAATCAGATAACCGTTCGAGCTTTTCAAACCATAGCCCTTCCTCTGGCAAAATCATTTGCCGCTCTCGTAGTTCTGTGAGGTGCCGCCATTTCGTGATGCTGTAAAAAGTGTCTAAATATAAATCTGCAATTTGCAAGGAAGATTTCGATGATCCAACATTGGTTTGCCGGTACAGTTCATCGTGTGTTAACATCAACGTCAAATAGTCCTCCGTTTCTTTCACGTCCTTTTCCTCTAAAATATTTATCAACTGATTAGCCTGCTTTTCAAACCAATCATTCCGATGCCGCTCCAAGTATTCTTTGGCTAAAAGCTGTTTGGTCAAGAGTTCATCCTTTTCCAACCGCTGGTGTACCAAGAAGTTCTCGACCTGTTTGGATAGCCCGCCCATGATGTTGCGCATCCATTTGTCGTCGTATTTCTTGCCAGGGTAAAGTTTAGCGAATAAGTCTTCTTTGGTCAATGATTTGGCATCGAACCCTGGATAGTGTTTTTGCAAAAAAACATACAACTCAACGAGCTTTTTGTTGGCATTGGCCCAAGGAGATTGCAGCCATTTATTAAACAACTTAAACTCTTCAGCAGTGAGCAGCTGGAGAGATTGGGTTAATTTTGAAGGATGAAGGTGGGTTTTCATTGTGGCAAAAAAGGTTCTGTAAGGGCTTGTTATATAATGAGTTGGATTAGGTTATAAGCAAATGTATGGAAAATGTTTTTTGTGGCAATGATGGGATTTTGTCTTTGTTTACTAATTTTAATGATATGAAATTTGGGGAAATTAGATAGATAGGCTTCACTATCTACTAGACTAAATAAATTAAAAATAATACCAATGAGACATTTACTTCTTTTGTTGACTTTCATGTTTATGAATTCAAGTCTAACTTTTTCTCAGATAGAAAATTTGGAAGCAAAAAAACTGGGATTAGTATCACATTTAACCACTGTAAAAATACTTGCAGAATTCAAGATGATCAGCTTAGCTAAGGATTCAATGTTTAAAACAAAAACAGAAAAAGCCCAAGAGTTTATATCTGAATATAATTTACTTAGATTATCTGTTGAAATATTTATCAATCAATTATCTTCTGACCTTTATTTAGCCAACAAGCCTAAATATTTCAAAAAAATAAATGCATTTATCAAAGGGAATCTCAGTTCGTTACCGGCTAACCTTTCTCATTACGAAAAAGCAATTATCGAAATTGACAAGAATTTTGAAGTCTTTATGATTAATACGTATTCCAGTACACTATCTGGTCCTTCACTTGGAGATGTAACAGGAACTATAGAACTTGCTCATACTATCACTTCAGACATAAGAGATTTTAAAGCTAAAAAAATTGAACTCATAACAACTCAATTGAATACTCTAAAATTGGATAAACTAATAGATTTGATTGAACCAAAAGAAAAAAGTGAAAAATAAAAACTAACCATTTTCGGTTATACCGAAATACCTTAAACAGGGATTTTTAGCAAGTAATACCCATTCAAATTTGCAGCATCATTAATTTTTAAATCAAATAATTATGTTTGCTACAATAAATAACAACGAGATGAAAAATGTTGACCCTTGGACGGGAAGTATTCTTCAATTATACAACCCAAGAGGAAAAAAATTGGAACAAAAATTTTATCAATCTAATAATTGGGTAAAACAAAGAGAAGAATTAGGGACATGGCCATTTGGAATGCTGAACTATAAAAAGGAAAGCTCCAGCATTCATCTAAATTTTTCACTGTTTGACTACATAGGTTTGAGTAAACATCCTGAAGTTTTAAAAGCTGCCCAGCAGGTGATTTCCGAATATGGCATATCCTCCTCCAGTTCGCCTTCATTAAATGGCAGAACAGAAATTTCACAACAATTAGAAAATAAAACTGCCCAGTTACTAAATAAAGAAACGTGTCTATTATATCCTTCCGGATGGGCAGCTTGTTATGGAGCCATTACCGGTATTGCTAATGCACGTGATACAATTATTATTGACCAACTGGCTCATAATTGCCTCGCCACGGCAGCCAAATCCGTTACAAATGATTTATTAAAATTCAGGCACAACGATTCAAACCACCTCAAAGAATTATTAGAAAAATCAAGAACTAAAAACGCAGAGAATTGCCTACTTATAGTTCTGGAATCTTTATATTCTATGAATGCCACTTCACCTGATTTGCCAAAAGTGATGGAATTAGCCAATCAATATGAAGCCATTGTCGTGATTGATGTCGCACATGAACTAGGCACAAGAGGCAGTCATGGATTTGGCATTTTGGAAGATATAGACACCTCTGCCGACAACATTATTATTGCAGGGTCGTACAGCAAAGTGTTTGGGACAAATGGTGGTTTTGTAGCTGGGCCAGCTTGCATCAGAAACCAGTTTCTTTTCTTCAGCCCTACGTATGTTTATAGTTCTGCCATGTCGCCTTTGCAATGTGCCATTATTCTAAAGAGCCTCGATATTGCATTTTCACCAGAAGGTGATATATTGCGCAACAAACTAAATGCAATAAGTTCCTATGCCCGTCAACAATTTACCAAATATGGTTTTGAAATTGACGGCGATTCAAGTGCCATTTTACCAGTGATCATTGGCGATGAAAGAAAATCAAGGGAAATATTTCCACATTTATTAAAAAATGGACTGTTGGTGAATTTAATAGAATTCCCTGTTGTTCAAAAAGGACGGTCCCTTTTCCGGTTTTTGTTGTCGCCGTTAATGAGTTTTGCAGAAATTGATGAGGCGGTGGAGACTTTGGTGAGGGCAAAGGAAGAATTAGATCATGGGCTAATTTTGGAGTTAAACTCGAATTGAAACAACATATGTGAAAACAACATTTAACCTAAACAAATATAAAATGAATCCAAGAGCCATCGTCCGTTATGCGCCATACTTATATTTAACCAAAAGTAATGATAATAACTATTCGCTATTCATTTTAGCTGAAATAGGCAATCATGACTCACTCGTTGCTGCTTCACCATTTGGCCAAATCAATAGCCATAGGTGGAGGCAATATAAATTTGAGGTTCAATCTTCACAACAAAGCACATCTTATGCCTTATCAGAAAAGGCGGAACCAATAACAATTGGTATTGTAAACGAAATAGGTGTTGAGGTGATAATTCTGCAAGGGCAACAAGAATACAAAATGAAAATAGAATACGAAGATGCAGACGATTATTATACTGAAGTTAATGCAAATAATCAGAAGATACTCAATGCTCCTTACATGTATTTACAGGAGAGTACACAAATAAACAATTACCAACCCAACGTACTACTTCCTTCAAAAAGACACATCAACTTTGAGATATCAAAAATTGTAACTCCATTTGGATTTTGCGTGGTTGATTTAAATTTCGATGGCGGAGAAAATTCAACAATCAACCACCATGATTTTGAGGCAAATAAATTTAATATATTAGACATTGACAGTCGTGGATGCTTTTATGTCGAAAAATTAGAACATAACTCTCCAATCATTAACGACCCCAAACGTCGCACGACAGTCCGAAATCGAAATGCCGATACTTTCTTGCCAAAAAATGAATAAGTACTTTCAAATATTTATTCTATTAAACATTTTGTGCACAGGTTTTTTAAATGCTCAAAATGCAGACAGTTTATTAAGTATCGCCCGGAAGGAGCGCTATTCTAATCCTGAAATGGCTTTGGAAGTTGCTGAAAAGGTTTATGCAATATCAAAGGAAAACAAATGGTTTAACTCTTTGGGCGAATCTTCAAAGATCATTGGCATTCTATATCGAAACAATGGTGATTTTAAAAATGCATCTGATTTTTTTGAAAAAGCATTGAATGCCTACAGTAAAATTCCCGACAGTGTTGGGATAGCAGATGTTCTCAACAATTATGGTGTATTGGAAAAAATGCGAGGCGATTTTGAAAAAGCGCTTTTTTATTTATTTAAAGCAGCTAAAATATATGAATCGAAAAATATCAATCCAAAATTAGCTAACACTAACTTAAATATTGCGAATACCTTCCAAAAAGATAACGATCTCATAAATGCAATTAAATTTCACCATCTAAGTCACAGTTTATTTTTAAAACACGGTGACTCTATTAAAATTGCTGATGCAAAATACAGCCTTGCCGCAGACTATTTATTAAATAACCAATTGGACTCCTCCCTTATTTATGCTGAAAATTCAATTAAATATTATTACGATTTAGGTCTTTGGGACGGCGAGGCTGATGCCCAAGATATTTTAGCGCAAATCGCACGGGAGCATAACGATTTTCCAAAAGCAGAAAACCTATATCAATCTGCCATCCAATTATACCTAGAAAATGCAGAACCAAATGATCCTCGATTATTTATGCTTTATTTAAACCGTGGAGGTTTATTTATTGAAATGAAGAAAGGAGAGCAAGCATTAGCAGATTTGCGAAAGGCCAAATTTTTATTAGCCGATAGGAATGAGCCAGACAATCGCTTGCGCCTCGCCCGTGGATTTACGGATGCCTATGAATTAACAGGTCAGTTAGATAGTGCTTTACTTATGAATAAAGAAGCATTTATTTGGCTAGACACCTTAGAGGCTAAAGGACGTGCAGATGCCATTGCCGAAATGAAAGAAAAATACGAAACCGAAAAAAAGGAAAATGAAATAATTCAGGCCAAATTAAAAGCCGAACAACTGAGCACCCAACGCAACCTATTCATTGTGCTGTTTTTGGCAATTTTAAGTCTTTCTATTTTTGGTTATTATTATTTCCAACAAAAACAAAAAGCCACCCGCACCATCACCCAACAAAATCAAAAAATTCATCAACAAGAAATCCAGGAACTCCTAAAAACCCAAGAACTCACCGCCATCAATTCTATGCTCGAAGGACAGGAAAACGAGCGCATCCGCATTGCCAAAGATTTGCACGACCGGTTGGGCAGCATCCTGACCACTGTCAAATGGAGCTTCGATGCATATCTGGAAAAACAAGCCCCCAAGCAAGGTACTGATCCATTAATTAAAGCCGGTAGTATGCTGGATGACGCCTATCAGGAAGTGCGCCGCATTGCCCATGATATGATTTCCGGAGTGTTGACAAAATTCGGTTTGGTGCCCGCTTTAGAGGAACTGGCCCGTACTATTTCAACAAGTGGAAAAATGCAGATAAAAGTAATGTCCTCCGGATTGGGTGACCGTTTGGAAAATAAGGTTGAAATCACATTATATAGGGTCATTCAGGAACTATTGAGTAATATTCTGAAGCATGCAAACGCCACCGAAGCAATTATCCAATTGACCCGGTTAAATGGCGAATTAAATATTTCCGTAGAAGACAATGGAAAAGGCTTTGATACAGAAAAAATAAAATACGGGATGGGCATTAAAAATATTGAAGCGAGGGTACAAGCTTTGGATGGTTCTTTTTTTATCGACTCTGGAAAAGGGAACGGCACGACGGTGATGATTGATTTGCCAGTTTGAATAATGGACAATTGACAATTTAGCTAAATGGAATTTTTAATTTAAACAACATGATAAATTTAACTCCAATTAAAATAATTATTGCGGACGACCACGATGTAATTATTGATGGGCTAACCGCTTTGCTTTCAACTGAAAAAAATCTGCAAATCGTTGGCCGGGCCAATAATGGGAAACAATTATTGGAAATAATAAAAAATAAACCTGTTGATTTAATTATCCTCGATATTGAAATGCCTGAAATGAACGGTGTTGAAGTGACAGAAAAATTAAAAACAATATACCCTGAATTAAAAATATTGGTGCTTACCATGTACAACTCCCCCGATTTTATTGCCAATTTATTAAGACATGGAGTAGATGGTTATATCTTAAAAAATTCACGGAAAAATGATTTGTTACAGGCTATTAACTCAGTCGTTTCGGGACGTCCTTTTTATGCACCAGAGGTAACTGAAATCATGATGGACAGCTTCCGACAGGGTCAATCCAACAAAGAAGATACACCGGAATTGACCCAGCGGGAAATAGAAATTGTCCGGCTCATCGCAGAAGAATACACCAGTCGGGAGATCGGGGAAAAGCTGTTTATTTCCTTCCACACGGTCGAGCGGCACCGGAAAAACATCATTGCGAAACTGGGGGTAAAAAATGTGGCAGGGCTGGTCAAATATGCACTCAAGAACGGATTGTCAAAATAATTCCAGTCATTTTCCTGCTCATTTCATCATGGCAAATATGCACCCCAAAAACTCACCTAAACTACTGATATACAATTTTTTAAAAAATTAAAAAAAAACAAGTAGAGGGAAACAATATATGGCAATTGGCAATTATTGTCTTTCCGTCAGTCCCAACCTTCTTCTATTTTCGGGAAAAGTTACTTTAAAGGCCAACACCCAACTAACCATCTTTCTATAATTTCGGCTAAATGCTCAATCAAATGAACCGACCGACAATCGGGATTCCGACGGTGTACGGCCTACTTTTTTGCTTGGTGGAAGATATAATTTGTCTGATAGCTGAGGGGAGTTACACCCATCTGGTGATGAGGGAAAAGAAGCGGATCACGCTGGCCAAAAAGCTGGGGGATTTGGCAGATATACTACCGGAGCAGTTTCTGCGCATCCATCATTCCCATATTGTCAATTTACAGCATGTGGTAAAATTTGTCAAAGAAAACAATGGACTTGTAGTGCTGAGCAACGGGGAAGAATTAAGCGTGAGCAAACAGCGTAAAAAAGCATTTTTGGAAAAATACATTATCCTTTGATGAAAATTTTCACGGCCAATGTGAAGTAATTTGGACAACAGTGGAGGAAGTCGATTTCGGTATTGAATACGCTCTCTATATTTGCTCCTTAAGACCTACTACTAGTTAGATTTATTACTTAAAATTTAATCCCAAAAAACACTTTTACATTCTCGAATCTATCTACGCCATTTAAGACAACCGTTTTCTCTAAAACAAATACAAGAGTTTGAAAAGAACTTACAACAGGTTACTTTCTTGAAATTTTGAATAGATTCAAATTCATTCAAGCATCCCCAAATCTTCATCCTAAAAATTCCCAATTACGGATTTTGGCCGAAAACTTTTACTAGGAAAACTCAGCATGTTTTGCATTTGCACTTAGCAAAATGGAGGGTTTTCTATGTAAATTTTTTAAGGTTAAAAAAATAAAACAAACCAAATCTTCAAAACATAAAAACACCTTATTATGAAAGGATCTATTGCGCTTGTATTTGGACTGATGTTTTTTGGTCATAGTTCCAAAAGTCAGGAATGTGCTCAGTCAGCATCTATTATTTTAAATAATCTTACATTAACTTCTCCTTTTCCTTTTAGCTCCGGTTCATTCCATGTCGGGACATTGCTGACGGTTTATCATGAAGATGAATTTTCCGTCTACGATGTCGAAGAAGTTAATTTCAATATTGTACTTGCCTCACATTTTGCTGGAACCATTCTGCCCAACGGCACCCAAATCAATGGAACGATATTAAACCCTTATTCAGGTGTTAATTGCTGCTACAGCAATGGTTCAAAGGTAGCTTTTGAAAATTGTTTGGGCTGCAACCTAGAAGTGACTGGCCTACAAAATACGACCGTTTGCGTTGGGGAAACTGTCGAACTTTTTGGGGGACATACAGGTGGGGGAAACATGGTTGAGTGTACCTGGTTTCCCAATGCAGGGCCATTTACACCAACCCAGTCAGGTAATTACACTTATACTTTATTTTGTCTGGATGAGGAAGGATGTGCCGATGAGGATTACATGATTATTACAGTTGAGGATTGCTGTGACCTAGAAATAGAAGAGCTGAATGATACAACTTTGTGCATTGGGGAGGAATTAGATATGACATATAGCTATTCAGGGGGAGGAAACGTGGTTACTTGTGTTTGGGACCCGCCATATACGGAGCCGCTCAGTTTCAGTGCCGCCGGCACTTATACTTACACCCTGACGTGCACTGATGAAGATGGATGTACGGCTACGCAGTCAATGGAGATTACGGTGTTGGAGGATAAAGCCATATCGTTTACAGGTGGATATAGCGAAAAATCTAATGATTCTTCTATAGGTCTTCCTTGCGCTACAAATGCAGCAAACACAAGACTAAGAATGCAATATCCCGAATTAGAAAGCTTACAAGATTTTGAAAAATGGCTTGCTTCAACTGAACATGCAAATAAAAGCGGATCAATTATTACCATCCCTGTCATTTTCCATATTGTTCACGATGGGAAAAATGTCGGAACTGAAGAAAACCTTATCCCCGATCTTATTTACTCGCAATTGGAGCAGTTAAATGATGATTTCCGAGGGACCTATGGAGGCAATGGAAATTGTAGCCCGTCCGATGGAGTTGATGTTGAAGTAGAATTTCTTGCGGCTAAAGTTGATCCGAATGGTTGCATCCTTATCGAAACTGGCATTGACAGAATTAATAGAAATCATATGGGATGGAAAGCTCCCGGATATAGTATAAACTATATGCAGGATACCATACAGCCCGAATCATTCTGGAATCCCAATAAATACTTTAATGTCTGGATTGTCGATTTGGAATCTCCAGTTGCAGGTAAAACTTTATATGGATTTGCAACAACGCCTACGTTCAACATACTTGGGGGAATAAATTACCCACTTGAAGACAAGGATGGTGTTGTACTCAATTATATCTCGGTTGGTAGTTGTTCCAATCCTAACCCTCATAATCCTACGACGTCATATAAATTTGGACGGGCAATGGTACACGAGGTAGGGCATTGGTTTGGGTTAAATCATCTATGGGGTAACGAGGATAACAATGCAAGTTGTGAGGAGGGAGATAACTATGATGATGGGTGTACGGATACACCAAAGACAAATGGGTACACCAATGGATGTCCACTTGATGAACCTTGTTCCTGTAAAACAAGGGATCAATTCCAAAATTTCATGGATTATTCCGATGATAAGTGTCGAACGAGATTTACAGAATGTCAGAAAGAAAGAATGCATACGATAATAGCCAATAGCCCTCGAAGGTCTTTTACTGATTTGTCTGCACTACAATTCGCTGACCCTTGCGAATTTATAACTGAATTAAACATTAATGAGCCTTATTTGGGAGCAACCAACGATGGCCTTGGCACTTGTTCTATCTTAGAATATGAGGGCAGCAATATACCTCCCTACCTCATTTATTTTGCCAAGGAAAAAGTCCACTCTTTTGATTTTCCGGGAGGCCCCGTTTCCATAAAAATGAGCGCACTTAACATGGACCTGGACCTGATATTAGCCAGTAGCTGCGATCCGGAAAGTGTGCTGGCGTGGAGTATTTTGTCTGATTTACAAGATGAGCAGATTGACATTGACCTTCCTCCCGGCATCTACTATTTATTTGTTGATGGACTATTTTCCGAAAACGAAGGACTTTACACCCTGTCTTTTGAAGGCCCAGCGTGGTATGCAGATAATGACGAAGACGGCTTTGGTGACTATGCAACAAAACTAAACGCATTCACCCAACCCAATGGCTATGTTTCCGACAACACCGATTGTGACGACAACAATCCCAACGTAAACCCAGAAGCGGATGAAATCTGCAACGATCTTGATGACGATTGCGATGAAGAAATCGATGAGGTCACTTTTGACACGCCTACTTGGTATGCAGATGCTGACAATGACGGGGCAGGTGACCCCAACAATCCAGTAAAAAGTTGTAACCAACCCAACGGGTACGTGGACAATGACGAGGACTGCGACGACAGTGACTCGAATATCAATATTAACGCCACCGAAATTTGCAACGAAGTAGATGATGATTGCGACGGGGAAGTTGACGAAGATGATGCAGCACCCTCCATCTGGTACAAGGACGACGACGCGGATAGTTTCGGCGATCCAAATGACTTCATTTATGCCTGCGTACAGTCCAACGGATACGTGGATAATGACCTGGATTGCAATGACTCTGCCTCAGAAATCAACCCACTCGCTTTTGAATATTGCAATGGTTTCGATGACAATTGCAATGGCCAAATAGATGAGGGACCAGATACGCCTGAAACCTGGTACGCTGATTTTGATATGGACGGATATGGGGATGCCGACAATTCGCTAGTAGCCTGTGACCAACCGTTTTCTTACGTTTCCAATAATTTAGACTGCAATGATGGCGATGGCTCTATTAATCCATTAGCACCAGAAACATGCAACGGGAAAGACGATAACTGCAATGGGGAAATTGATGAAGGTATTGGTTCATTTATCACTTGGTACGGCGATGCAGATATGGATGGCTATGGAAACCCAAGCAACGCTGTGGAAGCGTGCTCCCCTCCTCCCGGTTTTGTAAACAACAATGGAGATTGCAATGATGCCGATCCCAATATCAACCCTGGGATGACGGAGCTGTGCAATGGGTACGATGACAACTGCAACCTAAGCATAGATGAGGGTCTCCCATTAACCACTTATTTCCTAGATAGTGATGGCGATGGATTTGGGGACCCAAATTTTATGATCAACTCCTGTTATCAGCCTGAAAACTATGTCTTTAACAGCCTTGATTGTGACGACTCGGATGGGGAAGTTAACCCTAACGGTGTCGAAAAATGTAATGGGATAGATGATGATTGTGATGGCCAAATAGATGAAATCATCACTTCGATCACCGTCAGCAACATAAGTAGCTGTAACAATAATGGCACTTCGAGCAGCAACGCTGATGATTATTTCACGGCAGATGTTACCGTTCATTTTGACAATATACCTCCTGTAGGAACATTGCAAATCAGTGGTGCAGGCTCAGCGGAAACGCCAGTTGCCCAGCTTGATGGAACAACCATGCACACATTCGAAGATGTATTGATGACAGCTAATGGGGCCCCAATCAATCTAACCGCGTCCTTTAGCCTATTCTCAACTTGCTCATTTACAAAAACAAATGCAGGAATTGCCCCTTGGGCCTGTTCCAACTGTCAGATTGAACTTACCAACATTACTGAAATGGACGAAACTTGCCCCAACACGGGTAATGGAAGCATTCAAATAGAAGCAAGCTGTATCAACGGGCCACTCTCGTATTCTATCAATGGTGGTGCTTCTTATCAGTCATCAAGTATTTTCAACAACCTGACACCAGGCAATTTCAATATAAAAATGCAAGCGACTGGTAACCTGTCGTGCTTCTTAACCTCAACCGCAACGATCGATCCTGCACCAGCAAGCAATCTCCTGAATTGGTATAAGGATGTGGACAATGACGGCTATTCTGATGGCATTACCCAACAATCTTGCTACCAACCAACCGGGTTTAAACTCTCTGCTGACCTAATTGCAATTAGTGGAGACTGCAATGACTATGATGCGAATGCCTTCCCTGGTCAAACATGGTTCAAAGACACCGATAATGATGGATATAGCAATGGGGTGTCTACCATTAGTTGCACCGCACCGACTGGCTATAAAGCTCAATCCCAGTTACTCGGAATGATGGCTGACTGCAATGACAATAACAATGCTGTCCACCCCGGAGCTAATGAAATCTGCAACGGGATCGATGACAATTGTGATAGTGAAATTGACGAAGGGACAATAGGTGGTGAAACATGGACAGGGAATGTTTATTTTAATTCACAGGCTACTGTCGATGCTTGGCTAAGTGGTTGTTATTCAATTATTGATGGTTCTCTCACTATTTCTGGTTTTGGAATTAACAACCTGAACCAACTGCTTGGCCTCCGAGAAGTTACCGGCAACGTGAACATCCAAACTACAACATTGCAAAATATGAATGGGCTGGACAGCCTGCGGGACATCGGGGGTACGCTCACCATTTATTTTAACAGTTCATTGGTGACTCTCCAGGGCTTGGACAGCCTTACCACTGTTGATGGGTCTTTGTCTATGTACTACAATTTCTCATTGACTGATTGCTGCCCTATTTTTGATTTGATCAATGAAGGGGGCATTGCCGGGGCGAAAGTTGTTTTCTTTAACACTATGAATTGCAACAGTGTTTCTGCTATCAACACTGCTTGTGCCGGAGGAAACAATCTGGTGACCCAGCATACTACTTCTTACAACTCCATAGCTGCCATCTCTTCAGTTGATAGGTCAAAAACAGCAAAGGCAGAAGAATTTCCTACACGTTTAAAAGTATTCCCCAACCCCACTTCTGGCGCATTCAATATTGTGGTTGAAAACATATCTGACAGTGGAACTATGCAACTATTGGACATTTCACACCGGGTGATTTGGGAAAACAAATTGGCAGATACAGGGACCACGATCAGATTGACACATCCCGACGAATTACGTCCGGGGCTTTTCTTCCTAGTCTGGAAGGATGCCCGTGGGGTGATCGTACAGAAATTGGTAGTGGATTAAGACTTCCGATTTTAAGCATTTTAAACGCATTCACTGGTAAAGATTTTAAGGGTAGGGAGGGCGTATTGCCCCTCTGACTTATTTCAAATTTTTAACAAATTTCCTGTGTACATATTAAGTGCTGTGTAACAAAAGTTTTTTTAGGTGGCGAGCGGCTTTAAGCCGCTCGCCACCTAAAAACCTTTCTGCACCGGGCCGACGTTGTCGGCCCGGTGCAGAAAGAAATTTTTGTTACAGAGTATTTAGTTTATTTTCTAATTCTAAAATATTTTAACATTGTTTCCATTGATTCTCATCAAAATAAATTCTGGATAATTTTCAGGAGTTACTGTTACTTCCTTGTTGGAAAAATAATAAAAGCTTTAAAGTTAATTCGCTATTTATTTGTCCAAAGGTAGATACCTTTCTTTTATGATATTTAAATGATGTATTTGATGTGCAGTAATAGTGAGACCAATTGCAAAAAGTGGCATTTCGTATTCAAAAAATATGCAGTTGGTGTTAAGTATTTTCTTATTAAAAGAATTAAACATCATGATTGTTGATTGGCGTACCATTCGAAGCTCGTTTACCAACTGCTCAATGGAAAGTTCATCTGCATTTGAATTACTTCCCATTATTTCTTGGTCGTGCGCATCTGGGATGGTTCCTTCCCCACGGGCAAAAATTATGGCTCTAAAACACCAGATTCTTTCCCAATCAATAAGATGTTGTAATATTTTATGAATTGTCCATTTGCCTTTTTCGTAGGTTTTTAAACCAATCCTGTTTAATTGAGCAATATCAATGTCATTGATTGCTGTCAAACTTAAATTGAGCGCCTCCGTTAGTTCAGTGCCCTCATTTAATTTATAAACCTCTTCCAGAAATGCTGGATTCTTTTTTGTCTCTGTATTTTCCATTTTTATCAGTTTTTATTCACTTTGACCGTCTATTATTTCTTCATGTGTTTTTGCCTTTCTCAGATAAGCAATCCATTTGTTCCTAAATTCATCTTCTGATAGTCCTTTGATCTTATCAATAACATACGGCCTCAATTGGTCAACACTTATTTCATCCCTATTCTTTTGACCGATCCATCTGTATTTAGGAACCCGCCGCACCCAAATTTCCAAGCATTTCGAGGAATTCCGTTTTTCCAATCTTTCCAACCGCGTAATCAATTACTATTCCCTGAGGATCAGTAAAAATTGTCACTGGTGTACCGCCAACTTGATATTGCTTTACGAACTCTTCCGCATTGGGGTCATCAATATTAATCATGACTGGTACAACTTGCGAATTGATAACCTTCATGACTTCCTTATCTGCAAAAACTTCTCGCTTCATAATTCGGCATGGTACGCACCACTCCCCGGTAAAAAATAGCAGCATGTTTTTGCCAGAATCGTTGGCCAATTCCTGAGCCGAGGCCACATTGTCAGCCCAGACCACATCATTGGAGGGTACATAAAATGAATACCATGCATAAGCAAGAGAACCCACAAGAAAAGTGAGCCAGAACCATTGCCAAAATGGATGGGACTTGGCTTTCCCATTCTGGTGGGAATTGGGCGATGAATTCGAGGGTGGATTGTCTGTTTTTTTCATTGAGTATATTGATTTTAAATGTTTGTGAGATTTGTTTTGTTTGGCTACTGGATTGGCAGCGACGGGCTCGCATCGGTGACTTAGCCAGCTTTTGCTGGGCATGACCGCTGTGTGCTTTGTTGCATGCAGGTTTATTTTTTCTTCTCTAAAATTACAACAATTCTTCTTGATTCGCTATCAAATCGTTCATCCTTCCATCCTCCTAATACTTTCTTTATTTTTAATTCTGTTCCTTGTACGAACTGCTCTAAATCCGAATAATTGTAACTATACATAGTAAATGACGCTTCGTATCTTTTTCCATCTTTTATGTAAGTTCGATTATTTGTAGTTGTCCCTTTTATCGGATTAAAACTTAGTCTATCTATCATTAAGTCTTCACCTTTTTCATAAATTTCATACGGTTTTAGCTCATTTACAATGTGGTCTCTATTTTTTATATCTAAAAATACCCTGCCTCCTTCTACCAGGCATTGGTTTATTTTTTTAAAAATTCTTTCCGAATCCTGTCTATTAAAGAATCCTAAAGAATTAAACAAAAACAATACGATGTCAAAGTCTTCTTCATGCTCACTCTCTAAAATATCCTCTTCAACAAATTTTACTTTTAGTCCTTTTTCTTGTGAATTATTCTTGGCTATTTGAATAAATTCTTTATTTATATCAACTCCCTCAACGCTATATCCCCTTTTAGCAAATTCAATAGAATGCCTTCCATGACCGCAGGCTAAATCTAATATTTTCCCTTTCCCTTTAAGCTCACAATGCCGTTCTATATAATCACACTCTCGATTCGTTCTATGCTCACTCAATGCTGATTCATAAAAATATAGATACAACTCACTTCTATGAACGTCTTCTATTTCGCTTTTAGGTGTACTCATATTTTTTCTTTTTACTTGTATGCTATGTCCCGCATCGGCGGCGTTGCCAGCTTTTGCTGGCAATGGACATAGATGCATTGTTGTGTGTCGCATTCATTTTATTCTTATTTCAATAATTACTTTTCTATACCTTCCTCCATAATCAAAATCATTCGTCTTGTACCAGTAATGATGACTTGTTTTTGCTTCTGAAAACAAATCTATTCTTCCTCTTAGAAAAGTCCAAAACGAAATCCCCCGTAATACACCAAGTGCTTCATTATTTTTGAATTTATTTCCTTTTTTTAAACTTAAACGTTGATTTCCATTCGCAAAAACTTCAATATCTCCAAATTCACCGTTATATGTAATTGGACTTGAAATAACAAAAGCATCTGTCTCTCCTTGAATTGTTGCTCTTATTTCTTTAGCCTGCCTAAAATTAGTTTTTATGACATTTCTTAGGTGCCTTTGAATTAAAAGACCTGACTCAAATAGGCTTTCAGAAGAGTTCATTGAATATTTCCCTTTTGAAAAATTTTCAAGAGAATCGACATATGCATAAGTCAAAATTCCTCTTAAATTAGGAAATATATAGCCCTCCCTGTCAATTTCAAGTTTATATTCAATATCCGTATTTTTTGAGATTATATTTTCATCTTTTAAATCTTGAAGTTCTTGTATTGCTTCTCCAGTCTCGTGGTCAAAAGTTCTTTCAAGATGGTTATGGTTAAGATAGAAATTGATATTCACTTTCAAGAACTGAATTCCTCCAATTATGGAAAAAGCTAATATTGATATTCCAATTCCCTTTAGCTTAAATTCTTTTTTAAGTTGCTTTCCAAGAAAATTATTAATCTTCCAGTCAATAGGAGAACCAAGACTTGATAATTTATCCCAGAATTTTGAAAGAAAGGGTTTCTCAAAATCTTGTTTTATCTTACTTCTTATCCTTTCAAAGAGTGAATCGATATTCAATTCTTCATTGATTATAAAATTAGGATAATTTGAACTCCGAATTGAATCTAAATTACCTCCGTCAACTCCATATCCAAAAAATGAAAAATTTGAACTTCTCCCAAATTTTTGAAGCCTTTTTAGCCAGTCTGATTTTTTTATCGAGTTACTAATTTTATCAGCATCTAAATCAGTTATCAACACAAAGTATATATCGGAAATTATTGAAGTTGGATTATGTTTTCTTTTCCATTTTTTCAATTCATCAAAGGAAGTTAAAATTCCTTTATCAATATCGGTTTTACCGTCAGCTTTTAACTCTTGAAAAGAAAATTCCTTTAACAGTTTTGGCTCTCTAATATTTACCTTTCCTGAAAATTCAATAATTGATAAATAAAGCTTATTACTAATCTTCTGGTTGCTTTTTGCAAACTTTTTGAACTTCTCTAAAGCTTTATTGACCTCACCAATTCTTTCTATTTTATCCATTGAACCAGATACATCAATTACAAGCATACATAGTTCAATTTGGTTAAAGTTCATTTTGGATTGTTTTTATTTTTTTCTTGTGACGTTTTGTGTAGCTGACGTAGCGGGCTTTTGCCCGCTATGGACAGCTACACCTTGTTGTGCCTCGTTTTCTCTTTTCTTCTTTTTTCAAACTCAGTATTTATCTCATCAAAAAAAGTCTTCACATAAACTTCAATTATTTTTTTACTTTCTATGACAAGATTTATTTTGCCTTTTCTGAATTCCTTTACCTTCCAATCAAGAATAAATTTCGGAATTGCTCTTTTCATTTCATCATCTATTTCTATATCGTATTTTTCAAATCCCTCGTAGATACTTACTTTGACCTCTAAATTATCTTTCTCTGAATCTTTGAAAATTCCTCTATGAGTGTTTAGATGTCTTGCATTTATCATTTGCTTAAAAGTTGTATAATACGAATTTAGGATTCCATAAATTTTACCACCTTTTATTTCTGGTTTATCTTTTATCAAATCCCATGAGCAGTCTCTTTCACTTAATCCCAATTCAAATACTTCATTTATCATTAATTTCTTCAATTCTAATATTGTATGCACCTTATGTATGGCGACTTCTATGTGATATTGAGTGTAGCTTAGTTGATTTATTCCATTTTCTTTGAGATACTTAGTATTTGGAAATCTTCTTAGGAAGACTTGTACCTTATCTAAGTCTTCTGCTACTGATAATATTCGGTTATAATATCTGAAAACTCCCATTACATATTTACCTCTTTCACTTAGTAAATGATAGTTGTTCTTCATTATATTATATCCTTCGGCTTTCGTTGCCTCGTCTGATGCTTCATTAGTAGCTTCTAAGATATTTCTTGCTAATCTGCTATCGTACATGATTTATAGTTTTGACAATCGATTAACACTTTATTCTATTTTTGAATTCCACATTTTTGTTTTTTTCTAATGAGGCACAACGTCCCGCATCCCTGACGTAGCCAGCTTTTGCTGGCTATGGGCAGGGATGCATTGTTACAGGCATAGTTTCATTTATTTATTTATTTATTCCATTTACAACATCCTCAAAAGCATTTTTTGCCAAATTTTCAAATTCTACTTTATTCCCTAATGGATAAATAAATTCATCATTTATTCCTTTTTCATCAAGTTTTTTTCTGACGTAACCTGCCAACGATTTATTAATATTAATACACTTGCAGAATCTATAATTGCCGTTGGGATTAATTGATTCGGCTTGTTTTTTTCCAATATGTTCAAGCGGTAAATATGGTGATGAATTCCACATGAAAACACCCTTTTGATTTATTACATTTTGATTATTTTTTAGTGAAAACGAAATATGATATTCATACGAATCCAAATCTGAAAAATACAAATATGGATGTGTCAAAAAGTAATCAATATTGAGAAGCTTTTCGTTGAAAAATCTCTGTCCGTATGAATGTAATGCTAACTGTTCAACAGCTTCATCAGTTAATGCTTTATCTGCATATCCTTCGTCAATTCCCAGTTCTTTTGCTTCCTTTATCATGGCAGGTTTAGTTAAGTCAGAATTTTCTTTCAAAGCTCCCCGAATCATCTCTTTTAAACTACCCTCAGTCATGTATTTCTCTTCTATGAGATAAATGGAAAAATAATTGTCTATTCTTCGT
>JAWKLX010000046.1:0-72618 GCA_041392505.1 Saprospiraceae bacterium
AAAACCCACATTGCGTATTTCGAAATAAATCCAACCGTCATGCAGAAAATACTTTTACTCCTACTTACCCTTTTTACGATTTCTACTTTTACTTTCTCGCAGCATCATCATTTGTCTGAGGGTAAAGTTGTTCACGAGCCCTTCCAGCCGTTCCGCATTGCTGTGATGATGGGGCATACTTCGATTCCGTCCGGTGAGCAACCTGATCGTATTTTCATCCCGTCTTGGGGTTTGGATATCGAATATTGGTTCAATGATAAATGGGGTATCGGTAATCACAACGACATCGAAGTGGAGTCCTATATGGTTCAGTCGCACGATGAGGAAGTAATCGAGCGGGAATACCCACTTGTTACCACCCTTGAATTATTGTATAATCCTTGGAAAGGGTTGGTCCTTCAAACTGGGCCGGGCTTTGAGCACGAGAAAGAAAAGAACTATACGGTGCTGCGCTTTGGTGTAGAATATGAGTTCCACCTTCCCAATGGGTGGGATGTTTTCCCCACCTTGTTCTATGATACGCGGATTGCCGCGTTTGACACTTGGACGATAGGTTTGGGTGTGGGGAAACTGTTGTCAACGAGGTAAGTCAAGGTCTTTTAGGGGGAATGATTGGTTCTGGTAAAGCAAATATTTGTCATTGATAAATGCCGGCTATTTACAGGTTGGGGCGGTGTTTTAAAAATGATTATTATTCCCTATCTATAATTTTATATGCATATTTCATTTCACAACCCCGAAAAGTTGCATTTAAAAAGCAAGTGTCACTGATGGGATCAGGAATGATGACCCACTTATTGGCTCCTGTTTTATCTAATGTTCCATTTTTAATATTTAATGTTGGCCCTGTTGAAGAACTTACCTTTGGCATTTGCAGTGAAACTTTGTTCCGCTCATTTCTATAGACTATATCTCCTTTTTCATTTATTATGTGTAGCTCCATTTCCACCCACATATTATACGGCCGAGTCAATTCAACTTTGTTTTTATTTTTTACATCTTTAAATTTAGCCTGTATATGAATAGTTTTTTCTTCAAAGGTGTTAAAATACCTTTCATAATGTTCCAGCCAGCCATCGTTGTTAGGGGATAATTTACGCCCATTAATCACAAACAATAGACTGTCCACCAATTCCCTTTTTTCCAAGCCAATCAACATGTTCAATGTGTCACCTTTTTTTAACTTTTTAGATTCCGCAATGACAACAATTCCATTTGAGATAGAAGTATCCGAATAAATTATTGCAGGTTTAGAATGTTCGATCTTATTTATAGATGTGGTTTTATTGCAATCAGTAATTAGAAATAATGAAATAGAAATAAGGGCAGAGAGAAAAATTTGTTTGGACATACTTATTGGACGTTTTTTTATCAAAATGCATATTTGCCAAAAAGATACGAATTAATGGACGAAGGGAATTCAAAGTATTTTAAGAGCAAAATTGTTTACCTTGTCGGCGTTGGAGTCATTCAATTCAAAATGCATTACTAAGGTAAGTCTTTAGGACGATATTATCGATATTGATTTAACCCCTAAAGGTTGATTGTTTACAATATAATTCGTTCTTTGACAAATCCCGTGGAACGGATCAAATAATCAGGGTTTTAAGTGAGTGGAAAATTTTTTCAAAATTTTCCACTCACTTAAAACCCTGATAGAGATGGAGAATTTTCAATTTTTTTATTTTTTTTCACCTCCATCTCTCCTTGTTTTTTCTGCTCCACGGGATTTGTCAAAGAACCATATAATTTAATGATAACCTTATTTAGGGGGACTTACTTAAATACTCCATCTTACATTACAACTATTGGCTTGTTTTTTGTAATCAAAATTAAAATAGTTTTTTATGTCTTCTACGCTTGATTGGTGGCTCCACGAAGCCTTCGGTATTGTCTCCCGGTATTTCAAATTTGCCGGCACCGCATTTATCCTGTTTTATATTATTTTAAAACGGCCGATGTGGTTTCGAAAGGTACAGCAGCGCATGCCGAAGCTGAGTGATTATGGACGGGACATTTTGTTTTCTTTAATTACCGTTTCCATTTTCGCAACGGTGGCGTTAATGGTTTTTGTGACGTTTCGGCCCTATACGAATATGTACGAAACCATAGAGGAAAGGGGTATGCCCTATTATATTTTTACCTGGGTATGGATGCTGTTTTTGCACGACGCTTATTTCTATTGGATTCACCGCTTGATGCACCATCCATTTTTGTTTAAATATATCCACCTTGTCCACCACAAGTCAACCAACCCTTCGCCGTGGACGGCCTATGCTTTTCACCCGTTGGAAGCATTGTTGGAAGTGGGGATATTGCCTTTAATCGCTTTTACTTTACCCGTTCACCAACATGCGATTGGCTGGTTTTTTCTTTTTCAAATAATTTATAATGTTTATGGTCATTTGGGTTTTGAACTGTACCCAAAAGGTTTTCATAAAAATTGGTTGGGCCGCTGGATAAATACTTCCGTTGCCCATAATTTACACCATAAAGGATTTAATGGGAATTATGGTTTGTATTTTCTTTTCTGGGATCGGATAATGGGAACACTGCGGGATGATTATGATTCGACGTATGAAAAAACAACAATGGGTAAGGAAAAATTGAATGAGGTAATTATTTGAAGAAATGGACGGGCTCTTATTAAATAAAATAATTCGGCAGGATTTATTGTTTCTGTAAATATTTAAATTATGAATTTTCTGGTATAGGAAAAGTAAAATAAAAAGTGCTCCCTTCACCAGCCATTGATTCTACCCAAATATCACCGCCATACTGTTGTACTATTTTTTTACAAATGGCTAAGCCAATACCATTACCGTCATATTTATCCCGGTTGTGCAGGCGTTTGAACATTTCAAATATCTTTTGCTGATAAGGCGGCTCTATGCCTATACCATTGTCTTTTATGGAAAATTCATAAAAACCATCTTTTCTACTGCTTTCTATTTCAACTGTTGGGTTAGTTTTTTCAGAGTATTTAATGCTATTGTCAATTAAATTTTGGAAAAGCTGAACCAAGTGTAATTTGTCAGCAGTTATTTTCGGCAATTCTCCAAAAGATATTTTTGCATTTTTTTCAATGATTTTATTTTTTAGGTTTTCATTGGCAATTTCCAGAGCTTCTTTTGCATCTGTTAGGTCAACATCTGCGTGGTCGAAATCTAATTTAGAATAATGCAGTACATCATTTAGTAGATCATATAGCCTTTTTGTACTAGCTGTTATATAGTTTAAGAATTCGTCGGCATCGCTGTCGAGTTTATTGTTATATCGCCTTTGTAACAAATTGGCATAAGAGCCAATACTGCGAAGTGGTTCTTTTAAATCGTGGGAAGCGATGTAGGCAAATCTTTTAAGTTCAATATTCGATTGTTCTAATTGTTTATTTTGTTCTTTAATTTTTTGGTTGGTTTCTTTTTGCTGAGAATAGGCTTGAGCCAATTCTTCATTTTGCTTTTTAATCTGTTTATTTTTTTCTTCTAAGATTAAATTATTTTTTGCTTTTAACTGGTTTTGTTTGTAAAGCAGCCATAATATGATAGAGAGAATACCCATCCCAAGTAGCAAAAATGTCCTTTGTTGAGTATAAAACTCTGCGTCTTTTAATGCTAATTCTTTTTCCTTTTGTAAAATTTCAAAACGGGTTTTGCTGTCGCTCATTTTTTGCAAGGAAGCTTCATTTGCCAAGGAATCTTTTAAGTTGGCGTATTTCTCTAAATGCTCCGAAGTTAATTTATAATCACCCTTTTTTTCATAATACATGGCAATGGTACGGTGCAGTTCTATCAACCTTGGTCGGAAACCCATTTTTTCCCCTATTTCCAATGCAGCCGTTAAATATTCAATACTCTTGTCTAATTCGCCCTTTTTTATTAGAGCTTCACCGATTACTCTCAAAGTACCACATTCTCCCCATGCATCATTCGTCTCTCGGTTAAGGGCCAGTGCTTCTTCATAATATAAAAGTGCACTGTCCATTTGATCTATAGCGGCGTAATTTGCCCCTAAATTCATAGCGGCATAGGCTAACCCTGATTTAACATCCAATTGTTTTCCTAACTCGTAAGCCCGTAAGTTATATTCAATTGATTTTTCAGTTTGGTGAATTCGGTTATATGTTCCCCCAATGGCGCTTAAACAAGAAAATATATGGCGTTCTAACTTTGCCCTGGTGCATAAGTCAAGTGTTTTTTGGTAATATTCCAAAGCCATTTCATAATTATCTTGATAAAAGAAAATGGACCCGATGTTATAGAGCGTCCGACCAATATTAACAGAATCTTTTTTTTCCTCGTAGATATGTAGGCCTGAAAGGTGGAATTCGTATGCTAATTCATTGTTGCCGATTCTTCGATAAGTTTCTGCTAATTCAGAATAAGCAGTTGCCAGGTTATTGTCTTGTAATGGTTTTAAATCTTCAATTAATTTAGTCAGGGTTTCTATCGCTTTTGTAAATTGATTTAACGATAAATATGCTTTTGCTTTATCGACGGACAACACGCGATAATTTTCCCAGTTCTGTATTTTTTTTGCTTTAGGCAGGGCTTTTTCGAAGACCGTTAGAGCAGTTTCAAATTCGTTTTTTTTTAAATGAAATTGACTTATTTCGATTAATAATTCAACCTCTTTTTGCTGGTTGGATTGTTGTTGTTCGTGTTGAAGAAGCTGGGTAAGACTATCAAGATTGGAAGCTGTTGAGTATTGAACAGCTATTAAGAAGAGGAAAATTATATTGGGTTTTTTGAAAATAGATAGCATAAGGTGTAGGATTTCAAAATAATGAGGATTTGTAATTTTGTTTTATGCCGATTAAAAATCAAATGGGGCATTTTAATTAGAGATTACTTTGAAATCAGTCTTTGTAATTTATGGACAAATAATGTAAATGCTACCGTTTTAGGGCAGCATTTACATTTGTCTATAGTTATCCAAATGGAGGTGGATCACCGCCCCCCCATCCTATACCTAGAAGGGTCGACAAGTCGTTGTTACCGCCCTTGATATTTTTTGTATCGTCGGCATCAATTTGATACCCGGCGAGCTTGTCAATAATGCTTGTCATTTTTTTCATAGTACGAGTTTTTAGTTATTAAAAATGATGTGTAGTTCCAAATGATAAATTTGAGCCATATAATAATGGCCGAATTTAAAAAAGCATGAAAAGGGGGAAAAAAATGAGGTGGAAGTTATTAAGTCTATTAAGAGGAATGTACAAGTCCAATAAATATGCCAAGATAATTTAACATCCGAAGTGCATAATTGGCTAATGGGCAAGGCAATAAATTGAGAGTTTAATGAAATGCGAAAAGGGCACTCCTCGTTTTGAGGAATGCCCTTTTAATTTTCGTTTCGCCTTGAGGGCAAATTAAAGACTGGCTACATGCTTGGCCAATTTACTTTTAAGGTTGGCAGCTTTATTAGGATGCCAAGTGTTTTTCTTAGCCAACTTATCTATTAGGCTGATGACCTTAGGGAAAAACTTTTCGGCTTCAGCCTTGTCAGTTATTTCACGCAAATTCTTGATCGCAGTACGAGCAGTTTTCTTGTTGAAACGGTTGCGTAAGCGTTTCTTTGCGTCTTGTCTGATGCGCTTTTTTGATGATTTATGATGTGCCATTTATCTTAAAAAATTTTTTGTTGAATCTATTGTTGTTAACAAAACAAGATTTTTAACACTGTTTTGATGAGTAAACAACTTCCATTTCAGAAATGGAGCGCAAAGGTATGGAAATCGAATCGAAAATAGAAAGCAGGTATGTAATTATTTTTGTAGGAATTGCCGTTTCAAATCTGGGTTTATATAAATGGTTGATTGGTTTGGATAAATTTTCATATTTGATCTTGGTCAAACATTTGTTCAGCTTTAATGGTTTAAAGCAAGGGATTCTTTAGGTGAGCCATTTTTAGTTTTTATAAATTATTGAAAATGAGTGATTTAAAGATGTCGTGCCCCATTGTAAATTTTATACATCTTACCATTTGTTAGAATGAAGTGGATCAAGCGTCTTTTTTATTCCATTGCAATCCTTTACTCCCTGTTCTGTTCGGCCTTGTTCTTATTCCAAGAAAAAATATTCATGTACCCGGATAAGCTTCCGGAAGATCATGTATTTCGGCAAGGTCAAGAAGTGGAAATTGAGGTGTCACCGGATATTTACCTAAATTGTCTTTGGCTCAAAGAGCCTCCCTCAAAAGGAGTGATTTTGTATTTGCATGGCAATAAAGGGAGCAATCGCCGATGTCTGCATCAAGCAGAAAACATGAGCGGCCATGGATATGATATTTTCATGCCCGATTATCGGGGATACGGTAAAAGCGATGGAGCTACACTAAGCGACGAACAGCTTTACTCCGACATGCAAAAAGTGTATGATTTTTTGAAGGGTCATTATGCCGAGGGAAAAATTGTAATAGTCGGTTATTCTCTGGGCTCGGGCATGGCATCCTACCTTGCGGCCAACAACAACCCTCAACAACTACTGCTATTGGCACCGTTTATTAGCTTGGTTGATATGAAGGATCGGCACATTCCTATCGTCCCTGATTTTTTGCTGAAATACAAATTCCGAAACGATCTTCACCTCTCGCAGATGCATTGCCCCGTTACTCTGTTTCATGGCACCAATGACCGTGTTATCCCATTCGAGTCATCAGAAATCTTACAAAAGATAAAGCCAGAAATAACACAACTGATAAAGCTAGAAGGAGAAAGCCACAGGGGAGCTATTTTTAATAATTTATTTAGGAGAAAGGTCGGGGATTTACTGAAGTAGGGGCAAAAAAAAACCCTGCCAATTGACTTGACAGGGACAAAACAAAAAACAAACACTATGAACAAACACTAATCTTTAGTCATCTTAGGGTCGAAAGGGTGAAAAAGTCCCCCGGTTTGATGCGGGGGCTACATAAAAAACAAAAACTATGAACAAACACTCACCCTATATCTTGTAGGATAAAAGCCCCGGATTTAACGGGAGAATTTGATCCTTGGTTGCAATGTCAAATTGATTATTTTAGATTTTTTTTAATCTGTTCGCCGATACTTTTTACCAGCCGATTGATAATTTAATCTTTTTCATATATTTCCAATAAGTATGCCAAACAGATGCTACGAAGGAAGATTTTCTTTCGGAGATTCAATCGTTTTTGAACGGTATTTACCCAGCAAAAAACGCTTAAATGTGAGCATTTTATTATGATAATCAACTGGTTATGTGACTTTGTAACCTTGTATCACATTGTTCTAAAAATAATAAGTATTTTTTAAAATGCCTAAAATTGTTACTTTATTAAAAATACCTTCTATGTGATAGTGTGACAGTTGTATTAGAGGTGGGTACTTAAAAAATTAGTGTTTTACTTTCTCCGAGAAGGCAACGTGCCTGAAACACTTAGTGCTTGGAAAGAAAGAGGAAGAACCCTAATCTAAAATTCCTTACTCGACGAAACCTTCTACTATTTTTTCTGTCTTGTAGTATGAATCTAACCTTCCAACATTCATCAAAATAATTTGATTATGAAAAACGTACTCGGACTTATTGCTTTTCTGACCATGTCCATCTTTGTAGCCTGTTCTGAAACTGCTGATCAGACAAATGCAGAGAACCCAACCCCAAAGGCAATCCCTGTAGCCAACAAAACTGAGGTTGGGATTGCGGTTGGTGATGTGGCACCTGACTTCCATCTCAAAAATGTAAATGGAGAAATGGTCTCGCTGGCTAGCATCGCCAATGATGATGGAACTGCCCCTAAAGGCTACATTGTTACCTTCACTTGCAATACCTGCCCCTATGCAGTCATGTATGAAGATCGGTTGATTGCCTTGCATAATAAATATGCTTCGCAAGGCTATCCAGTGGTTGCCATCAACCCGAACGACCCTGACGTTAAACCGGGCGATAGCTTTGATGCCATGAAAGAAAGGGTTAAAGAAAAAGGGTTTCCTTTTCTCTACCTGTTTGATGAAGGGCAAAATGTATATCCTCAATATGGCGCTACTAAAACGCCGCACGTTTTCTTACTGGACAATACCCGTAAAGTTCGCTACATCGGCGCTATTGACAACAATCCTCAAGACGCTGATGCGGTAACAAAACACTATCTCGAGGATGCTATAGCAGCAGTGGAGGCAGGGACGAATCCTGACCCTGATTTTACAAAGGCTGTTGGCTGCTCTATTAAAGTGAAATAATCATAAAGGGAGTTTGGCGCCGAGCCATAGCATCTTCTCCAGTATGAAACGATAAAGCTTAGTTACAAGAGGTTTTGCACCGATCGTGCAAAACCTCTTGTTTTTAGGAATATTGTAAAAACTTTTACCTATGGTGCAAAAACGTTTAATCTATATAGTCATATTTACAGTATTGGGGGCGTACCCCGTCTTGTTTTCTCAAAATAACAAAGTGATACGGCAAATAGCTGATCTCGAACAGCGCCGCTTCGCAGCCATGACGCAGCAAGACATCCCCTTTTTAGAAAGTGTTTTAGCAGAAAATGTGACCTACGCCCATTCAAATGGCTTGGTGGAAAACAAGGCCCAACACCTTGAAAATATCCGTACCGGAAAGATCACTTACCAGAAAATTAAAGTGGAAGAAAGCAATACGCAGGTTTTTAAAAAAACAGTGGTCACTACTGGGATCATCAACGTGATAGGCTTGTACAAAGGTAGTTCATTCGGCCTCCGGCTTGGTTTTACCGATGTGTATGTGAAGCAAAAACGGCAATGGAAATTAGCGGCGTGGCGGTCGGTGAAAATAGAGAATAGGGACAAGAGCTGAGTGCATCATGAAAACGCACCCAGCTCTCGGAATTCATCGTTCAGCACTAATCCCTTGCAGCGCACCCATCGTTTCGATCATATCCACCAATTCCCGGCGGTAGCCGTTTTCATCTTTTCCGATTGCACTTTTTGCGAGCGTAGCGGCATGCGTGAAGGAAGCATCTTTTTTAAATTCGGAATCCCGCAACAGCATGCCGAATTCAGCGACGGCGGCTGCGAAGTTGAAATTATCGCTCGGCCCGTTTTTATAAACAACATCCCCTTTGACCGTTCTTTCAATCAATTGGCTCACATCGCCGTCGGGCTGCTTGTATCGCAATTTGATGGTTAGCCACTCATCCGAATTGCTGGCCGATTTCAAGACTTCTTGTTTTTGATATTTTAAATCATCAACAGAACCAAGAAACTCGCTATGGACGCCAGCGGGGATGATCTCGTATAATGCAGTCACCCGGTGACCGCTGCCCAGTTCGCCAGCGTCCTTTTTGTCATCGTTGAAGTCTTCTTTGTCCAGCAGTCGGTTTTCATAACCGATCAGGCGATAGCCCTGCACTTTCGTCGGGTTAAATTCTATCTGAATTTTTACATCCTTGGCGATGGTAAACAGCGTGCCGCCAAATTCATTGACCAACACTTTGCTGCCTTCGTTGATGTTGTCGATATAATAATGGTTGCCATTTCCGCTATCGGCCAATTTTTGCATTTTATTGTCTTTGTAATTGCCCGTGCCAAACCCAAGCACAGTGAGAAACACCCCACCTTCCCTTTCTTTTTCAATCAAGCTGACCAGTTCACCGTCGCTGCTGGTACCCACATTGAAGTCGCCGTCCGTAGCCAAAATGACCCGATTGTTGCCATTTTTTACAAAATGCTCACGGGCAGTCTGGTAGGCCAGTTCGATGCCCGCTGCGCCTGCGGTCGAACCACCTGCTTCGAGGTTGTCGATGGCTTCGTAAATTTTTTGGCGGTTGTTCCCAGAGGTAGGAGGCAATACCAAACCCGCTGCGCCTGCATAAACCGTAATGGCTACCCGGTCTTCTTCCCGGAGGTTGTTGACGAGCATTTTCAAAGAAGATTTTAGCAAGGGTAATTTATCCATGGATTGCATGCTGCCAGAGACATCAAGGAGAAAAACCAGATTGGAAGGCGGGAGGTTTTCTGTTGCTATTTTTTTGCCTTGCATGCCAACCAAGAGTAATTGGTTGTCGCTGTTCCAAGGGCAAGGTGCCAATTCTGTCACCACTTCAAATGGGTGTTTTCCTTGTGGCTGCTGGTATTCATAGTCGAAATAATTGACCATCTCTTCAATACGAACGGCGTCGGCAGGAGGCATTTGTCCATTTTTTATAAAACGGCGGAGGTTGCTGTAGGAAGCGGCATCCACATCAATGGAGAAGGTGGAGAGCGGCGTTTCGGTCACTTTGTAAAAACGGTTTTCTTGGATGTGGTCGTAGTCTTCAGTGTTGTGTTCTATGGCAGCATCGTTGTAGGTGACAATGCCAGAGGGGGCGAAGCCAATGCTACCCATGTCCATAGCTATGTTAGGGGCTGCCTCCATAGCCCTGCTTTCCGATTCGCCCTTTGTTTTCCGTTTTTTTCTTTCAATAACTACTTCACTTAATTGGGCTGGACTTGGTTGCATCTTTAGTTTCAAAAAGTCACCTTCGCATACCTTTCGGGTCACTGTTTCATAACCCACATAGGAAAATTCCAAATTTTTGCACTTGCTTTTAACTTCTAAGGAGAACGTGCCGTCAAGGTCGGTATTGGTAACGGCCCAGGTGTCCTCTACGGCCACGTTTACATAGGCCAAAGGAGCACCATTCTCATCCATCACTTTTCCTTTCAGGGTAAACGTTTCGGTTTCTCCGGGGATGAAATAGGCCATGATTAAAACGGCCAACGAACTGAACAAAGCTTTCATAGGTCTAATGATTTTTTTAATGAATTAATATTGTAACAGGCAATGGATGCAACGAGGAAATGCGTTTACACAAACCGAACTGTTTTTTTTCTTTATGTTTGAATTTGATAGGCTTTTTGTCATTTTGAAAAATTTTGTTCGCTAAACATTAGGCCTCACTTTTTGCGAGAACAGATTCTTTCAGAATGACAAAAAGCGGCGAGGGTAAAATCATTTTCCCATTCTTTTTAAAATGCTCAAGCGTTTTCGCCGACATACCACCAACCAAACGGACGAGGAACTGGTCGCATTGTACCAATCCACTGGTGACCTCTCGCACCTTGGTCAGGCGTTTGAGCGCTACTCCGAATTGGTTTACGGTGTTTGTTTGAAATATTTTAAAAACAGCACTTTGGCAGAAGATGCCGTGATGGATATTTTTGAAACATTGGCGAAAAAAGCCAAAACGCACGACATCCGTCAATTCCGACCTTGGCTGTATGTTATGGCCAAAAACCATTGCTTGATGCAGTTGCGCAAAAAGGATTTAACAGATTCTTACGATGATTTGAGTCCGGCAGCACAAGCGGCCGTTGTGCAATCCGCTGGCGTCGTGCATCCCATTGACGAATTTGAGCCAGACGGGCAAGAGCAGGCGTTGAACGATTGTTTGAAAAAACTCCCGCCTCAACAATTGCAGTGTGTTAAGGATTTTTATTATAGTGGGAAATCCTACAAACAAATTTCGGAAGAGAGTGGGGAGGAGTTGGGCCGGGTGCGGTCGAACATCCAAAACGGCAGGCGGAATTTGCGGATTTGTATGGAAAACGAAGTGAAGAACGTAGATTGAAAATGTAAAATGTAAAATACAGAATGTAAAATAAGGAATGAAGCAAGAATCATCAAATTGGCGAACCCTCCTCAACCGCTGGATCAGCGGAGAGGCTGACCGGTCCGACGAACGTTCGTTGGAGGCGATGGCAAAGGATGACCATTTTCTGGCGGATGCGTTGGAGGGTTACCGCTCTTTGCCCGAGGCCGACCATGCCCGTTCGGTGACGAGGTTGAAGGCTAATTTGCGGAAGCGGACTGAAAAAAAGGATCGGGCGATCGTATTTTATTTAACAAGAATAGCGGCCGTGGGAGTGGTGCTGCTGGGGGCATGGCTCGTATTCCGGTCGTTTGATGATTCCGAAAAAACAGCGATGAATTTAGACCTAAGAGAAGAAGTGGTTGAGGACAATATGCGCAAAGATCAATCTGCTGCAACGAATCAGGGGTTGGCGGCCAACGAGGAAATGGTTCATGACGATTCTACATTTGGCAACAATGCTTTGGAGTTTTCTCAAAATACGACTGCGGGAAATTATAATGATGTCGCTTCAGAAAACACCCCTTCTGCGGTGAGGGCTGTCCCTCCACCAACCATAAATGAGAATGTCCCTCAATTGAAACAGGATGGGTTTGCAGGCCAAAGCGAAAAAGTACAGCCCGCCCTTGCCGAAGAGGAAGCCCAAAAAAGAATGGAAACGGTGGCTAAACAGAGGTTGGCCGAAAGTGATAAAGCCAAAGAAAAGGTATCAAGGGCTAAGGAGTCTGAATTGCCTAAAAAAACCGAAGATGCTTTAGTCGAAGAAGCGGAGTCCGCCCCTCAAGCTGATGAATTCGCCATTGTTCAACCAGAAGCCGCTCCTCCTCCAGCCCCGAAAATGGAAGATGCGCCAGTGACGTTCAACACCTTTGACGATGTGGCTGCAGCCGAAACAGTCATTTCCCAAACCATAAAAGGCCAAGTGACTGATGATAATGGCTATCCGCTCATTGGCGTGAGCATTGTTATCCAGAACTCTTCGAAGGGGACTGTTACCGACCTTGATGGTAATTTTTCCATTGATTCTCCTATTGAAAACCCGGTTTTGGAAGTGTCCTATACTGGATTTCAAAATCAAAAAATTCAGGTAAAAGGCGATGAGTTTTTGAATATTCAATTGGACGATAGTGCGTCGTCGCTCAGTGAAGTGGTCGTCACCAAACGGAATTTGGGCATTTTAAAAAAGAACAAAGCTGCTGCGGAAAGCCCCTTTGAGCCCAAAGGAGGTTTTAAAAAATTTGAGAAATACATCAAGGAAAACCTCCAAAAACCTCAACTTGCCATTGATGCAGGCATTAGTGGGGCAGTAATTCTTGGATTTACTATTGATGCCTCGGGCCAACCTACAAAAATTCAAACCCTCCGCTCCCTCGGCTTCGGCTGCGATGAAGAAGCCATCCGACTCCTCCAAGAAGGCCCAAAATGGAACGGTCAACCCGGTGTCCAGCATTCCTACACTTTCGATTTCAAATAACCCTCCAACCCTCCAACTTTCCAACCATCTATCCCCCTCTTCTTTTAACCAACACTTAAACTTCCCTTCATCCACTCTTCACGTCCCTTTTCCACCTTTGCGCCATCATTTTGTTGCTGACTTTATTTATTCATTCTTTCTCGCCTACCCAATGTCGCTAACGTATCCCGTCTTGGCCGCCCGGTTTCGACGGGTTCTTTTTTTTAACGAAAATCCTTGTGTTTCTTTTCAGCGTTTCGCGGTGTCCGAGGTGGTTCGTAACTTGCCGCACTCTAAACCAAAACTCGACAACTCAAAACAATACTATGAAGGTTAAATTTTGCGGCGCAGCCCGCCAAGTCACTGGGAGCGCCCACCTCATCACGCTGGACGACGGGTTCAAAATATTGTTGGACTGTGGCCTCTACCAAGGCAACGACGAAGAGATGGACGACTTCAACTCGACGTGGCTTTTCGACCCCAGCGAAATCAACTGTGTGGTTCTCTCGCATGCACATATCGATCACAGCGGTCGTTTGCCAAAATTAGTAAAAGATGGATTCAAAGGGCCTATTTATAGCACCCACGCTACCCGTAGCCTGTGCACTATCATGTTGCTCGATAGCGCTTTTATTCAGGAACGGGATGCAGAATATTATAATAAAAAACACGATGATGAAAGTAAACACCGGGAAGCACTCTACGATCAAGAGGATGTGAAGGCGACGATGGACCTATTTGTCAGTTATAGTTATGGGAAAACATTTGAGATTTATCCGGGGGTACATGTCACTTATCGGGATGCTGGCCACATCCTTGGTAGTGCGAGTGTGCATATGCGGATCAAAGAGAAAAATGGCGAGGTGATCAATTTCGGTTTCACTGGTGATATTGGACGGCCTGACCGCCCCATTCTCCGCGACCCCCAACTCATGGATCCCGTGGATTACCTCATTTGTGAATCTACTTATGGCGACAAAGAGCACGAGTCCGCACCCAATGAAACTGATAGGCTGCTCGAAATTATCCACCATACCTGCATTGAGAAAAAGGGGAAACTCATCATTCCAGCTTTCAGTGTTGGCCGCACGCAAGAGATCGTTTACATCATGGATCAGTTGGAAAATGCGGGCCGTTTACCCAAAATCCCTGTCTTTGTGGACAGCCCATTGGCCGTCAATGCGACTACTATTTTTGGGTCGCACCCCGAATGTTATGATGCTGAGCTGTGCTCTTACATTTTAAAAGATCCCAACCCGTTTGGTTTCAACAATTTGACATATATCAAGGAAGTGGCCCGGAGCAAACAGCTCAATACCCGCCGTACGCCTTGCATCATCATCAGTGCTTCTGGGATGGCCAACGCTGGCCGGGTGAAGCATCACATTTTCAACAATATCAGCAACCCCCGAACGACCATCCTGATTGTTGGTTTTTGCGCCCCGGGAACGTTGGGCCGCCGCCTCCGTGATGGCATGGAGGAGATCAAGGTTTACGGTGTGAAGAAAAAAGTAAAAGCCGAAGTCGTCACGATGGACTCTTTTTCCGCACACGGCGACCGCAAAGAGATGCTCGAATTTATCCGCAACCAGCGCAAGTCCGTTAAAAAGCTGTTTTTGGTGCATGGGGAAATCGATCGGCAAAAGAGCTTTCGGGAATACCTCAGCGAGCGGGGTTTCCACGGAGTGATAGAGATTCCGGAGCTGGGACAAGAGGTGAGGTTGCATTAATAGAGGTAACTACTTTTAACCATTCACCGTATATTGCCCACAAAACCAAGACGAGTGAAAATCAACCTTTATCCTATTACCCTCTATTTGAAAGAGGCTTTCACGATCTCCCGGGATTCCTACTCCGAGCGCCGGGCGCTCATCGTTGAGCTGTCAGCCGCTGGGAAAACAGGGTATGGGGAGGCGTCTGAACACAGCTATTACGGCATAGATAGGGATGAAATGTTGCGGCAGGCCCAAGCGATTGTCCCGATGGTTGAAAGTTATTCTTTCGACAACCCGACCAATTTTTGGCGCTACATGAAGCCGCACGTCGGCAATAATTCTTTCCTGCAATGCGCCATCGATAATGCTGCCCACGACCTATACGGGAAAATCTGCAAACAGCCCTGCCACCAACTTTGGGGATTGTCAAACAAAGACCTGATCAAGACGAGCTTCACATTGAGCATTGCTCCCATTGAGAAAATGGTGGAGAAACTCAAAGCCACCAATTTTGATATTTACAAAATAAAACTCGGCACCGACAACGACCTGGCCATCCTCCGGGCGCTCCGCCAACATACGGATGCGGTGTTTCGCATTGATGCGAATTGCGCTTGGACAGCGGACGAGACGATCCGTTTTTCCCATGAAATGAAAGCCTTGGGGGTAGAATTTATCGAACAGCCCTTGCCCGCCGACGATTGGGATGGGATGAAAGAGGTTTTTAAAAATTCGGCCCTGCCAATAATTGCTGATGAAGCCTGTGTGGGCGAGGACATGATCTCCATCTGTTCCAAACATTTCCACGGGATCAATATCAAACTGATGAAATGCGGCGGCCTGACCCCCGCCCTCCGGATGATCGAACAGGCCAAAGAACGGAACCTCAAAGTAATGGTCGGCTGCATGGTCGAAAGCAGCGTGGGCTGTTCGGCCATCGCACAGTTGCTACCATTATTGGATTATGTGGATATGGACGGCGCCCTGTTTTTGGCCGATGACCCAGCGACGGGCGTTGAAGTCTTGCCGGATGGATCGGTTGTTTTTCCTGAAAAAAATGGGTTAGGGGTTGAAATGAAGTAATTCGCTTTGTGACATTATTCCTGTTACTTTGCAGTGAAAACACTTCAGTATGCGGATCAGACCCAGCAAACGTTTCAACAAAGTTATCAAATATCCCAAGCGGATACTGTGGGCGATTTATATGGAAGGTGTCGACACCCGACGCATGGTCAATACGTTTGTAAAACAGGGGCAAGGGTATTTGCTGATGAAAGATGTGTCCGAAAAACCTTCGGAGGAGGAGATGAAGGAGGCCATGAAACAATTGAAAGACATCCCCCGAATATTGCCGTTTTTTGTTTTTGTGATCGTCCCCATGCCAGGCATGACGCAGGGATATGTGCTGTTGGCCATCACGTTGGAAAAATATTTGGGCAACAAGATTAGTTTGCTGCCAAACCGTTTCCGAAAAGTTTTTGAAAAAGAAGAAGATAAAGAAAATACCAATAAAACGCCAGAGGTTAATTGATTAAAACCTTGATAGAGAGGGAGCTGAAAAAATAAAAAATTTTCATTTTTTTATTTTTTCAACTCCCTCTCTTCTTGTTTTTTCTGCTCAGCGGGATTTGTCAAAGAACCAAATTTTCTAAATTTTTTAAAATTCAGCCAATCTTGGCTTTTGAAACAGCCGACCGCCAATTTTTATAAGACAGCTATGGTAGTCGTAAAAGCTATTGAATTTTTTATAGGGCTGAATCAAAACAATAAATCAAAAAAATATGAAAAAATTGGAAGGCCAAGTAGCCATCATCACAGGTGGTGCGAGGGGCATCGGCGAAGGAATTTGCAAAGTGTTTTGTGAGGCTGGGGCTACGGTCGCGCTGTGGGATGTACTGGATGCAGGACAAGAAACTGCTGATGCCATCGCTGCCGATGGCGGGTCTATTTTTTTCCAAAAAGTGGATGTGACCGCAGCCGAATCAGTCGAAAACGCCGTGGCCGAAATTATGGAAAAGCATGGCCGTATTGATATATTGATCAATAATGCGGGCGTTATCCGTGACCGTTCTTTTATGAAAATGACACAACAAGAATGGAACACGGTCATCAATGTGAATGTGAACAGCCTGTTCGTGACTACCAAGGCGGTAATCCCGCACATGCGGGAGGCGAATTACGGGCGGATTATTTCGGCATCATCCATCAACGCCATGGCCGGAGCTTTCGGGCAAACCAACTATGCAGCCTCCAAGGCGGCCATCCAGGGTTTCACCCGTTCGTTGTGCAAAGAAGTCGGGCGATATGGCATCACGGTTAATTGTGTAGCGCCGGGATTCATCAAAACCGAAATGACAGACAGTATGCCGGAGGAGGTAATCGCTGCGGGCATACAAATGATCCCCGTTGGCCGGATCGGAACACCCGAGGATATGGGGCATGCCTACCTTTTTTTGGCGTCCAAAGAAGCAGGGTTCATCAATGGTATTACGCTGCATGCAAATGGGGGTGCATATCCAATATAAACTTTTAATTAAATTAAAATAAAAATGGAAATAAAAATAAAAAAATGCGGATAGAGATTTTATTTCATAAAATCTCTATCCGCATTTCTACGTGTCCTATGTTCCTATGTGTTTAAAAAAAAATAAAATAGACAGTTTTATTTGTTAAAACAAAATCACGCTAATTCATTTTCCACAAAATACATATTTATTTCCCCCTTGTTTTTAATGGCCATTTTTCCCCGTTCCTCAAAATTAAATTGGTTTTTTACCAATTGATAAGTATTTTCTGAAATGTTGACTTTGCCCACTTCGCCGGACGATTCCATGCGGGAAGCAATATTAACCGTGTCCCCCCAAATATCATAAGCGAATTTTTTTACGCCCACCACGCCTGCAATGATCGGCCCGGTATGGATGCCGATCCGGGCTTCAAAAAAGACCTCCCCTTTTTCCTTTTTTTCTTTTTTCCATTTTTCCAAAAATTGCTGCATTTCCAAAGCTGCATTAACAGTGCGGATAGCATGATCGGAATGGGGGGAAGGCACACCACCGGCACACAAATAAGCATCGCCGATCGTCTTTATTTTTTCCAATTTATTTTTTTCAATAATTCGGTCAAAAGCTTTGAAACAATAATCTAATTCCTGAATTAATTTTTCCGGTGATAATTTTTCAGCAATTCCTGAGAAATTTTGGAAGTCGCTGAAAAGTACCGTTACCTCGTCGTACCGATGGGCTTTGGCAGCGCCGTATTCTTTTAATTCATTGGCTACTTCTGCTGGTAATATATTTAATAATAATTCTTGGGAGCGTTCTTGTTCGTGCTGTATCTCTCCATTTTTTTGTTGGAGCAAACGGTTGTTTTTTCGTTGCTGGATAAAACCGAAAAGAAATAATAAAGATAAAATAACCGACCCGCCCGAGCCGACCATCATCAGCGATTGCTGGATTTTTTGACGGGCCGCTTCAGCCTCTTGTTGCTGCAGGGCTATTTCCTTTTTTTCCAAATTAATGGAGTCAACTGAATGTACGTAGGAAAGCGAATCGTATTTGTATTTATATTCAGCCAATAGCAATTCTTCCCTTGCTTCCAGTTCATCCATTTTTTTAATCCGTTGGGCTTCTTTTTCAAATGCTTTTTCCAGTTCTTCTTTTTGGGGCATCCATTTTTCTTTTAATTTCGGAAAAAAAGCAAAATCCTCAATTGCTGAGACTGCTTCCTCGGTTGGTTGTGAAACGACTTTTGTTTTTTTCATTTCATTTTCCACTTTCTCCAAGTTCATCACCATTATTTTTTGCTGATAATCCAATTGTTGTTGCCGCTTGTGCAAAATATGTTCTGGGACTGGTTGGTTCGAAATTTCCTCCTCGTTTTTTCCGATGTGGACGGTCGGCTTGGGCATCTTAGCCAAATCCTGTTTGATGGAGTCAAAGGTGACAACCAATAACTCTTCGACATCGCTTTTGTCAATTTCCCCAATGAACTCTTTTCCCACATTAATGAGGGATTCGATATTATCCGATTCCAATTCCACATTGTCAATTTCATAGGTTGTCATCAGTTCGAGGCTTTTGGCCAACTGCTTTAAAGATGCGAGTCGCTCCCCTTTTTTTAATTGCTTGTTTTTTAGGTTTGCCTTTGCTTGCTTATTGAGGGCGGTAGCCATGTAGTCTACACCCAATCTGGTCGGCGGTTTTGGCCAACGGACTTTCTTCAGCGGCTTTTGCAAAATCCTTTTTCATAAAATATAGATCGGATAATAAAATGGCTGTCTCACAATAAGGTATGCCCTCCAAATCAGCGAGTTCTTTTCCAGCCCAGTGATCAATTCATTTTGTGCAAAAGGAAATGGGTAGGGCAGAAAAATGTAAAAAGAGACAAAGGCCTGCGCAATTATATTTTTCATGTTGAATTGGGAATTGTTTAGCCAAAGATAAGAAGTATTCCGCTCTGGATTTGTAGGAAAAAATTATTGGTTTTTGACAAGTTGAGTTGAATAAGTAATTCACGGTTTATTCAATTTAATCTTCTGTCCGTTTCAACAGTTGATCATGTTTAAATGCCCGGCTTCAGTATTTTTTATTCTTCGTTCCTTTTCTGCCCTCTATTGTGTTTTTCTATTTCTATATCTGAGAGGGGAAGTTGCATTTTCATTTTTTAGTTGATTAGTTTTTGTTGAAAAAAAAAAACTCCATAGAAATGAAAATCCAATCCGATCATTGAATCAAACAGAAGATATTTTTATCTTAAATATTATGTTTCAAAATATCGATTTTCTCCTTCTCCAATTTCATCTAAATGTTTAAAACATCTACATCCGTTAATTCAAAAATTCCCTATCAGCAACTCTTTTAGTTGCTAAAAAAATCATGGATAACTTTTTCGGTTTTGACGCTTAGTAACTCTAAAATGCCTAACAGCTTTAATTTTTTGTGAATTGCCAGTTTGCATACTCTTAACTCTATTAATTGGGTCTTCTTCATTTGTGCGACCAATTTTTATACCTGTTAGAATCGCCTTCTTGAATTACATAAATATTTGTAGAGGTATTATCGTCAGAAACAATGTTGTAGATGAAATTATTTGTCTTTTCAAAATTTAAATAAGTGAGTTTCCATTTTTCAGAAAAAATGTCATTTCTCTCTGCTCTGTCTAACGTGTCTATTTCATAACTCCTTAAAGTTCTTTTATATCTTTCTCAGATAGTCTTCCGCCTTTAAGCATTGATTCGTTTAGTTCTTTCAATTTTTGGAAATCTCTTTCTACAATTCCAACCCAATCATTTTCAGTTGAATATCCCAGTTCAATGACTATTTTTGGAAATTTGCTATTCCCATATGGTCAAACCTGTAATTTGTTTTAAATGGGTTAGGCAGGAATTTCGGAAAAATAGAAGTGCCAATATATGATAAAGACTTTAGTGTACTCGTCGACGTATTCTGAGTAATCGAAGCTGTCTTTTTCATTGTCAAAATAGATGTCAAAGTGATCTCTGTAATGGTTGAAAATAATTTTTTCAATTTCTTGAAAAATCAATGGGAATAGTCTGTGTCTTATTAATTCTATTGTTTTTATTGTGAAGATAGGTTGCTGTAATCCAATTTAAAATTTGTTTTCTTAATTCATTGTTCCTAAACCAATTATAATATGCTTTACTAATTTGTATTCAAAACCTGACCATTCCCATTTCAGAGTCTGGTGTTGAAATCTCCGTTATTTATTAAGTGGTATAGATCAGTCAAAGTGAATATTCACGTTCTTCGCTTGAATAAATCTAAATGGAAATTTTGAATTCTTAAATGTTTAACATTTTGTATGCAGCGTAAAAAAGCATCTTTCTTAATTTAGCGATTATATGAATATTTGGATTTGCGAGCATTATTTTGTTTGAATCCATCTGAGAGTATTTATTATTTTATTCAATTTAATTTGCCTTAACAATGTTTTTTCCGCCATTTCTAAAAATGAATTCTATAAATTATAAATCAGGAACTGCGTCATTAAATGGAGCTGTAACGTTGCTGGTTTTGGTAAAAATAATTTTCCTCCTTGTTGCAGTTATAAATATGACGAGGCAGTTTAAAAAGTTAAGCTTTACTAAATTTTAAAATTTAGTAAAGCTATATCCCTCTAATTATTGATGATATTAATTAAAAACTCACCCCTTCCCCAGCGTCTCCGAAATATCCGTTCCCCTTGCTTGTAACGCTGGTACCAAGGCCGCCACAAAACCGACCAGCAAAGCACCCAAAAACAACCATCCTTCCGCAGCTAAAAATTTAAAACCAGAAAAAGAATAACGGTAAGAATCTTCCATAAAATTGGCTAATACTACCATGCCGAGGTGGCTCATGAGTATGCCAAACACATAACCCAAAACAGCCAATATCAGCCCTTCCAATAAAATCACCCAAAACAGCGTAGCGGGCGTGCCGCCCATCACCCGCATGAGGGCCAATTCGTATTTACGTTCCCGCAGCGAGGAGAACAGGGAAATAAAAATGCTCAGTCCCGACACAAAGACGATGACCCCGGCCAACTGCGTCAGCACCTTGGTGCCGCCACCCAGATTGGTTTGCAGACGGGCCACTTCGATGGGTGGGGCAGCGGCCAGCAGTTCTGTATTTTCGTTGATGTTGCGGCCCATGTTGAGCGCTTGGATATTGGTGCGGGATTTATATTTTATCAGAATGGCGGTGATGTCCTTGTCCTCATTGTTCAGTAATTCCATCCGGTCGGCGGTGGCCGCATTGCGGAGCGTGAGCGAATCGTAAGACGTTGGCGGCACTTTATCATGTGAATGATCGTGCCCCTCGTGGTCATGCTCATCTTCTGCTTCTTCTGCCGAATGCCCACTTCCAACTGCCGACTGATGCTCATGTGAATCCCATATACTCTGTGTATTGCAAAGGATCAATTGGTCGATGACCGAACCAGCTGGTTGTAGAATGCCCACTACTTTAAAATCATGTTCATGCTCCTCGATACCCTCCACCAGCCCGTGTGAACTTTTAAACGTATCGCCGATGTGCAGGTGCAGCACATCGGCTACGGCAGCGCCAATGGTCACTTCCATATTGTTTGCCCATAAATCGCCTTCCGCCAACTTTGCATTGTAAAGCTCCAAAATATCATAGGTCGTCCCGACGATGCGGTAGTTGCGGTAGCTGTCGCCGAGCGAGAGCGGTACGGCGTCTTTGATCAAAGGGTGTTTCGGGTTTAAAAATGCCTTGGCCTTACCGATGTTGATGTTGCCCGTTGGGTTATCCACATGATACATGCTGCAAAGGATGAGTTGCAGGGGGCTGCCCTTTGCGCCCAACACGAGGTCGATTCCAGCGAGGTTTTTATTGAAATTTTCTTCGAGTTGCGTATTCAAATTTAACAACAAAGAAATCAGCCCGACACCGAGCGCAAACAGAATCAGGGTCAGCGCCAGATTCAATGGCTTGTGCAGCAGGTTTTTCCAACTTAGTTTTAATAAGTTCATTCGTGAGAAATGAAAATTAAAATGAAAATAAAAATGAAAAACAGCGGCCGTTTTTTATTCCCTTTTAATTTATTTGAAAAAATAATCACCCTCTTTTTCTATTAAATTATTGCGGCAGCAAATTTATCCGCTTCGGAAAATGCTCTTTTAGACGATTGTCATGCGTCACTACCAGCAACGTGGCGTTTACCTCGCTCGCCGTATCCTCCAATAATTGAATCACTTCTCCTGTGTTTTTATCGTCCAATGCAGAAGTGGGCTCGTCGGCCAAGATCACTTCTGGTTGGTTGATGAGTGCCCGGGCGATGGCGGCCCGCTGGCGTTCGCCTTGGCTGAGGTCGCTCGTTTTGCTGTTCAACTTATGGCCAATCGCAAGCCGGTCGAGCAGTGCTTGGATGCGGGCTTGGTTAATAGGAACGCCTGCAAGCTGTTGGGCGAGTGCCATGTTTTCCTCCACCGTCAGGGAGCGGACGAAGTGCGGCACCTGGAAAATGATCCCGATCTTTTTGCCCCTAAATTTATCCAAAGCACTGGAAGACAATTGGTTGAGCGCCGTATCACCCACATTGACAGACCCCGACTTGGGAGTCAGCAAGCCGCCGAGCAAATGCAACAAGGTCGTTTTGCCGCAACCTGATTGGCCGAGCAGCAGCCAGTGTTCGCCCGTACCGCATTGGATGTCGGGGAAGCGGATGGGAGCGCTGTTGGGGTAGGCGTATTGAAGGTTTTGAGTTTTGAGCATAATGATTGGATGTGTCAACGTCGGCAGGGTTTCTACTGCCGAAAATAAGTTTTTAACAATTCGTTTTCGCTGGGAGGCCGGAGGTTCCAAAACCTCCTTTACCTAGGCCCTTTACTATCGTTGGGTTGCAGCCATGAAACGAACGTAGAGGAGGTTTTGCAACCTCCGGCTTATTTACAAAAAATATTAATTTTCAATTTTCGGCAGTCCGAATCCTGTCAACGTTTGCTTCGTGGCAAATATAGGATTTGTTGGAGCGCCTGACTTTCACTAGAGTTTCTATATTTGGCAAAAATTAAAATTTACAAACATGAGAACCCTTCTTGCTGTTTTTCTGACACTGTTTTCCATCGGCCTTTTTGCCCAACCCGGCACATTGAAGGAAAGCCTCAAAATGAAAAGTACCACACTCGGCCATGATGTCGATTATTCGGTGTACCTGCCGCCCGATTACGAAACCTCCAGCCGCTTCTACCCCGTGCTGTACCTGCTGCATGGTTATACCGACGACGAAACGGGTTGGGTGCAATTCGGTGAAGCCAATTATATTGCCGATAGGGCGATTGCGAGTGGCGAGGCGCCGCCGATGATTATCGTCATGCCGGATGCGGGGGTAACCTGGTATGTGAACAGTTACGACGGCAAAGAACGCTATGAAGATTTTTTTATCAATGAATTTATCCCCAATATCGAACGGGGCTTCCGCATCCGTTCCAAAAAGGAATTCCGGGCCGTTGCTGGCCTCTCGATGGGTGGTCATGGTAGTCTCATCATGGCAACCAAACACCCCGAATTGTTTGCTGCCTGCGCCCCATTGAGCGCAGCGGTGTGGGTGGAGGACGAAACGATCAACATGCCCAACCAACGCTGGGACGAGGTCGTCGGACAGCCTTATGGCAAGGGACTGGAAGGCAATGCCCGTTTGACTGATCATTACCGCCAAAACAATGTCCTTGATGTGATCAAAAATGCGGATGCAGAAGCATTGAAAAAAGTTCGTTATTATATTGATTGCGGCGACGACGATTTTTTAATCAAGGGAAACATGGCGCTCCATGCCCTGATGATCGACCAGGGAATTCCTCATGAGTTTCGGGTGCGGGATGGTGGTCATAACTGGCCTTATTGGCGGACGGCATTGCCGGAAGTGTTGAAGTTCGTGGGGGATAGTTTTCATCGGTACTAGATTGGAGGGTTGTTTTTGAAGAACAGCTTTTTTAATTTTACTAATAAAAAATTTGTCCTTAAAAATATTGGATCATGAATGTACTGGAAATCAAAGGGAGTCTTTTCGATTTACTTTCAGAGGTTAAAGACAAAGAAGGACTTCTAAAAATAAGAGAGTTTATTATCGAATTTATCAACCAGCGCAAAGAGGGGGATAAAGATTGGTGGGATGAATTGTCTGGTGAGCAGCAGAGCCAATTGAGAAAATCCATTGAAGAAACTGAAAGAGGGGAAAATCTGATTCCGCATGAAGAAGTGATGCAAAAAATTGAAGACAAGTTTAAATCCATTGCAAAATGAATTTGACCGTCCAATGGAAATCAGAAGCGATAGAAGGCTTTTTCAATATTGTGGATTACTATTTAGAAAATGGCTGGAATCAGGCCGCTCTCAACTTTAGGGAGAACGTAGATAAGAAAATTGATGCTATTATAATATTCCCTGGAGGCGGTCGCCCAACAAAAATTTTCAAAAATGTTAGGTACGTGCTGATTGATAAACATAGCCGGATGTATTATATGTATGGTGAGGAAACCCTTACTATTTTGGCCTTCTTCGATGCTCGCCAACACCCAGCAAAAGCCCCTTCTAAAAGATGCTCCAATTCTATGGCATCCGCCACCACGGTCCTGGTTACTTCCGCCCTCCTCAAAGCACTCGCCGCTAACCCACCTGATGTCATGGTCATCAAAGCACCTACCAGTGCGGAGGGGTTGTTGGATTTCGTCAGTTCGACAGTTGGCAGTTCTCAGTCTTCAGTTGGCAGTTGGCAGCAAGGGGGAGGAGAAGAAGGAAAAACTCAGCACTCATCACCCAGCACTCAGCACTTTCTAACCCCTCCGATTTCTGCATTGATTTACAACCCTAAGGACATTAAGCAGGCGATCTATTTGCCTTTTGCTGAATTCTCGCCCGAATGGCAGGCGATGTTGTATGCCAAAGAAAAAAACATCCCAATCCGGTTCATGGATTTGCCGATGACGCTCAGCTTTGCGCTGGACGATCAGGAGAAAAATGTTATCCAGCGTAAAATGGAGGTGGAGGAAAAAATAACGAAAGAGGAGCAACAATTCCGACAAGACCCGATGGGCTACTTAGCACACCTTGCTGGCTATACGGATAGTGAGCGCTGGTGGGAGGTGATGTTCAAGTCCTGATAATGAGGCCGATATATTTGAAACCATCAATGAAATGACAACGGCTCTGCGGGAAGATAAAGAGGAAACGCCCCGCACCTTGCAACGAAGCGTTTATGCGGCAAACCATACGGCAGGTACAGAAAGAGGGTTTTGAAAAAATCGCCGTCGTCTGTGGGGCTTGGCACGTGCCGGCATTGACTGATTTAAAAAAGTACAAATCCAGTCAGGATGCGGCCCTGCTCAAGGGCATCAAAAAAATAAGGACAACGGCCACTTGGATTCCTTGGAGCTACGACCGCCTGACTTTTGCAAGTGGTTATCGGTCGGGCGTGGTGTCGCCTGCTTGGTACGAGTTGTTGTTTTCCCAAAAAAATAAAAAAGGCGGAGATGGTGCTGCTACGCATTGGATGATTCAAGTGGCGAGGTTGTTTCGGGCGGCAGATTTGGATGCGTCCTCGGCGCATGTGATCGAGGCCATCCGGTTGGCCCGCACACTGGCAACGCTCCGTGGGCTGTCTGTGCCAGGCATCGATGAGCTGAAAGAAGCGGCGGTCACGACCATCTGCGAGGGCAGTCCTGAGAAATTGGAACTCATTGAGCAGCAACTCATTACCGGCAACAAGATCGGCCACGTGCCGGAATCGGTACCGACCGTACCCTTGCACACCGATATTTTAAAAACCATCAAATCCGCCCGGATGAGTGAGTATTGGGAAAACGCCGAGGAGCAGTGGCTCAAAGGCGTGGATAAAGATGGCCGCCCCAAGGGCATCGAACTGCGGAACGATACGGATAAACTGAAAAGCCAACTCCTCCACCGACTCCTGTTGCTCGACATACCGTGGGGCAATCAAGTGGAGTTGGAGCGTTACCAAACCGCAGGTGTTTTAAAAGAATATTGGAAAATGAACTGGTCGCCCGAACTGGCCATCCACATTATTGAAATGGGGGCGTGGGGCAATACATTGGAGGAGGCCTCTCTCAATTTTTTACGGCATAAAACGGACGCTACCGATGCCTTGCCTGCGCTTACTCTTTTGGTGAAAAAATCCCTCAACGCCGACCTGCCCGCCGCTTTTGACCACTTGCTGCAAAAGCTGGAAGACCTGGCCGCCGTGACTACCGATATTTACCACCTGATGGAAGCGTTGCCACCGCTGGTGCAGATCGTTAAATATGGCAATACCCGTGGCACGGACGTTTCGACAGTGGAAAAAGTAGTGACGCACCTTGTACCAAGAGTTTGCATCGGGCTGCCCGGCGCCGTTGCCAATTTGGATGAAGATGCCTCCGGCGATGCATTTAAAAAAATACAACAAGTCAACCGGGCGATGGGGCTGCTCAACGAGGAGGCATTCAACCAACAGTGGCATGGGGCTTTGGGGAAAATAGCCGCCGCCAACCAAGTAAATGGCTTGCTCAGGGGAGGCTGTACCCGCATTTTATTTGATAAAAAAATCCTTTCGGAAATGGAGGCAGCTACCCGGATGCGGTTTGCCCTTTCCCGTTCGGTGGCACCGTTGGAAGCGGCGCAGTGGTTGGAAGGGTTTCTGGTCGGGAGCGGCCTCGTCCTCTTGCACAACCATGCCTTGTGGAACCTGCTCGACGAGTGGGTTGCCGAACTGAAGGAAGACAATTTCAGCGAAGTGCTGACGGTGCTGCGGCGCACCTTTTCCAAATTCAGCGCACCCGAACGGCAGCGCATGATGGCATTGGCCAAACAGGGGCAAATAGAACAAGCGGAAATACCGACCAGCGAATTTGATGAAGATCGGGGGGCGGCGGTGCTGCCAACAGTGAAAGCGTTGTTGGGGATTTGATGCCCGTTCCGACAGGCCGGGAATTCAATTCCCGGCCTGTCGGAACGGGCATCAAATTCAGGCATGGACTTTGGCTTTATCGTTTAAAAACAACCTATCTTACAAACAATTCTTTTTTCCCATCTCCCAGTTTTACGACCAGTCAATATTCATTCACCCTTGCCCCCGCACCCAAGTCGGTCATGTTTTTCATTTCTATTATTATTGCTGCGGCTACCCCGTTCGGCGCTTTTTCAAAAGGTGTCACCCTGTTTATTTCTGCCTTTTACATGGGGCGGGTCTGTAAGATTATTTATAAAAATTATTTCGAGGAATAGCATGGGGTATTTCAAAAATTCGGTCTTTCCTCTGCTCTGCCCCTCAATCCACAGTAGGGGAAGGCAGCGCACACCGAAATTTTGAAATACGCTCAATAGCAATCACCAACGCAGCTCTTCTTCGACGTCATCCGCATTTTGCTTTCCGTATTTTTTCTTGGTTTCCATGCGCTGTTTTTGCCGTTCCATGACGAGTTTGGCGAGGGCGACATTGGCCGGGTCGGGTTCGTGCGGCGACAGGGCAAAATGGATTTTATGTTCCAGCACGTCGTTGCGGTAAAGCAAGCTGAGGAGATATTCCATATTGTGCTCAATCATCCAGGCGATGCGGTCGCACAAGTATTGGAAGAGTTCTTCCTCGGTGAGGGGGGCTTCATTTTCGGGGAGGTCTATCTCGAAAGCCTTGAGCAGGGTGGTTGTTTCTTTGTTTTCCAAAATAATAGCTCAATTATCATCATTTGTAAAAATAGTAGCCAAGGGAATTTGCAGCCCTTCGAAAACAATCGAGGTCAATGTATCCTCATCGGTCAATGCGGGAATGACTGCGGTAAATTTTCCAGTATCTCTGCTCAAGTGGTAGGCATGGACGACCTTATGTTCGGGGTCAACGATCCAATATTCCAGAACGCCGGCCTCTTCGTACAGCTCAAATTTATCTTTCATTTCTTTTTTGGAGTTGCCGGGGGAGAGGATTTCAATGATCAAGTCTGGCGGCCCGACACAACCTGTTTGTCCAATTTGCTTTCATCGCACACCACGCATAAATCCGGTTGTACGACTGTGTCGATTTTGTCTCCCTTTATTTTATGCGCTGGTAGAGGAAGGCGAACATCGAACGGGGCGGAAAAAAGCTGACAGTTTGTATTTTCAAGAAAATTACCAATCTTGATGGTAAATGTCACAGCGATCCGTTCTTTGATGTTGCACATTAGGGGCGGCCATCGGAAACAGGTAGCCTTTCAATAGTTCGACCCTTTCTTTAAACTGCCATGACATGTAATCACTGTAAGTATAGCGTTCTTTCAAATCCAACTGATCCAACGAGGTTATCATGTTTTCGCAATTTTTGATTAAAAAGATTTTAAAGATAGGAAAAAGGTGTTTTTATTTTCAATGTAAAAATGGGATTCCCCATCGCCCGTATTTTAATCCCTTTGAATTTTGCATGGGATTCACATTCCTCGCTACGGAATGCTCTCTTTCTGGACTGGTCATGCAAACCTTACATTTGATACCCCTTTCCTACCTTATTCCACTACCATTGGTTGCAGGGTCAGACGTTCCTTTCCAGGCTGCCTGGCCAATGTTGGAACGCCGACCTTGCCCAACTCTCGTAGCGTTGCTTTTATGTGTCAAGTACGAGTCAAAGCAATTTTCAAAAAAGCAAAAGCCGGGTGGTGGTGGTGAAATATACTTTTACATTTGCACTGAAAATAGGAATTAAAAGTACTATGTACTAAGGTATTATGGTATTGAGGTATTAGGTCGGTGAGAACATTGAAAATTAATATATCACTCAAAATGCGGAGCAGCATGACCCTTGCTTTTTAGAACACCCCAACAGCCTGCCCCGAACTTGCTTCGGGGTGCTCCTCCAAAGGTTTTAAGGGCCGAGCAGGATGATTCATAAAAGCCAAGCTTTCAATTCGGCCCGCAAGAATGGGTGATGAATTATTCATCGTCCGATATTAATTTTCAATGTTCGGGTCTAGGTAATACCTCAATACCCCAATATCCCAATACCTAAATCTCTTTTTATGTTACACCACATCAGACAAGACTACCACTCCGAGGGGCTTGAAATCCACGACATGGATGCCAACCCTTTTAACCAATTCCACAACTGGTTTCAGGACGTTCTGAAAGCGGACATCCCCGACCCGAACGCCATGACCCTTAGCACCTGCACCGTGGATGGCCGCCCGTCGTCCCGAATTGTTTTACTCAAAGATTACACTGAGGATGGGTTTTCTTTTTATACCAATTATGAAAGCCGCAAGGGCCGGGAAATGGCTGACAACCCGTTTGTTTCCCTGAATTTTTTGTGGAAAAAACTGCACCGCCAAGTCCGCATCGAAGGGCAGGTGGAAAAGCTGCCGATGGAAGAATCACTGGCCTATTTTCAGAGCCGTCCACGTGGTAGCCAAGTAGGGGCTTGGGCATCGCCACAAAGTGGTTTCATCGATAGCCGGGAGTCTTTGGACAAAAGGGTAGGGGAGGTGCAAGAGCGTTTTGCGGGGCAGGAGGTGTTGCCATTGCCGCCGTTTTGGGGAGGTTACCTCGTGGTGCCTGATGTGATCGAATTTTGGCAAGGCCAGCCAAGCCGCTTGCATGATCGGTTTTTGTATGAGCTGCAAGGAGATGGGGGATGGGAGATTTCCCGGCTGGCGCCGTAAGTTGTGAACAGGACAAAACTGAATTTACACAATGCGGGGCAGCATCACCCTATCTTCTTACATCGATCCAACAGCCTGCCCCGAATTCACTTCGGGGTGCCCCTGAGGGGATTTTTGAGGAGCACTTGGTCAGGTTGGCTTGAAACACATCATATCCTGCTCCGCATTGATAATAATATTTTATCATGTTTTGTCCTGTACATAGCGCTAAAACCTTTATTCATTTTTCTTCTTTATGGCATCCCGGATTTTGGATGCACTCTCATAGTCCTCTTTGGCTAAAACCTGTTCTAAAAGCTGCTCCAGCTCTTCCATGGAATAATCGGACAAGCTGCCCCGCTTGTTGGTGAAAGCTTTGCTCGGACTGTCCAGCACGATGCCCGTAGAATGCATGATTTCCTCCGTCGTGAAAATGGGGCAACCAAAACGCACTGCCATGGCGATGGCGTCGGACGTGCGAGCGTCAACGGACAGTGGACTCCCATCAGCTTTCTTACCAATTAATTGAGCATGGAAAACGCCGCCAACCAACTCCGAAATGATCACTTCCTCCAATGTGATGCCCGCTTGGTCGAGCGTGTTTTTAAAAAGGTCGTGCGTCAAGGGGCGGCTGGGTTTCATCTTTTCCAATGAAACAGCAATCGCCTGTGCTTCGAATCTGCCGATGATAATGGGTAGCCGACGGAAGCCATTTTGTTCTTCTAAAATAAGGGAAAAATTGCCGGGACTGGATTCGCTGTTGGCCAAGGCAATGATATTTAGTTCAATCTTCTTCATTGAGTTGCATGTCCATTTTTATAAAACTGCAAAGCTCCTCTATATCTGCAAAAGGCGCAATGACTTGACCGCCGTGGATTAATTTAAAAAGATTTTCACCTTCTATTTCAATAGTGTAACCCATATTTAAATTAATTATTTTTCCCTCCTGAGAATTAGTAATTAGTTCATGATTTTTTAGCGCCGATAATAATCGATTTTTTACATTTTCCATGTCAGGTCAAATTTTCCATTACAATAAATCCGCCATATCCAACGCAAAGCAAAGAGGATAAAATAATTAATCCCAATTGTAGTTTTTCGTTGGCTGTTATTTTTTTTGAAAATGGTAAACTAAAAATTCCAGCAGCCACCAACATGCCGATCACCGAGCCTATCCCAAAAATCAATAAATAAACCATGCTGTTAAAACTGCTTTGAATTTCCGACATTACCAGTAATATCATCGCCCCACTTCCTGCCAGCCCGTGTACCAATCCTATCCCATAAGCCAAGTGATGGTGGTTGCTCGAATCCGTTATTTCCGAGTTTTTTTTATTAAAAAATTGGACGAGCCGAAATAAGCCCAACACAATCAACATTAAGCCGACGGTGGCTTCGAAATATTTAAAATAACCATTTAAAAAAGTGGCCTTTCCAAGGATAATTATTGCACCAATAAAAATTATGGTTGAGGTATGTCCCAACCCCCAATAAATACCATCTTTTATGGCTAAATTTAATTTGTCCCGCTTGGTAACAATATTGCCAACAGCGACCAAATGATCCGCTTCAAAGGCATGTCAAAACCGACGGCTGCCGCAAAATAATAAAGGAAAAGTTGCTTCCATTTTATTTGTTTTAATTACACAATCCAAGTTGTGATGAATAGCATTTAATGGCGTTTCGGTTCAACTGTATTTCGGAATTAAGGTATTCCGATTGCCAATAACCCATATCCGGTACATCCATACACCTTTGAACCGATACACCGAAATTTAATTTAATTAAAAATTCAAATAATTAATAACGACCCGATGGTTGCCCGTGTCGGCTGCCACCATTTTTTGTCCTTCGGTGCATATTTGAAAAGGCCAGTACAAACTGCCCTCCGTGCTCCAAATTGTATTTTTATTTTCACTGCCCGTCGTGAAATTGTCTTGACCAAGCACGTTTTCGGCTGCTACATTATTTGCTTTGGGTAATTTACTAAACCATAAAATCCGGCTGCTTCCCGTGTCGGCTACCCAAAGCCCATTTTTATAAAAACAAGTATCGTAGCACCAATTCAATGTGTTGGCTTTTGGGAACCAACCAAACTGGTTTTGGCCATTGGCATCAAAAGATGGTTGGCCAATGATGACATCTGCTTTTTGGTCGATGGCATCCTCCCAATTGTGCCACAGCAGCACCCGGTAATATTGCGTATCAGCAATCGTCATGGCTCCGGTAGGGCTTATTTTTACGGAGTAGGGCCAGATCGGGTCGTGGTGGTCATAATCCCTTTCCGTAAAATTGGGTTTGCCAATTACGTTGTCAGCGGGGGCAAAATTGGTGGTCGGAATTTTATTAAAATGCAAGACCCGACGGTTGCCGGTATCTGCGATCCAAAGTTGTTGGCCATCAGAAAAAACGCCATAGGGCCAGTTTAATGATTGGGCCGAGGGAGGATGGCCAATGCCTTTTATGTTAGGGTTGTTGCTGAGGAAATCGGGTTGACCCACTACCACGTCGGCGGGTTGTCCATCTAAAGTCGGCATATTCAGCCAAATCAACACTCGGTGGTTCCACGCATCGGCAACCATTAATTTTTCTCCATCCGACCAAATGCCAGAAGGATAAAAAAGGCTCGATGCACTTACTTTCCCACTTGCATTTCTACCCGTTTCTTCTTTTACTGTTTGCCCTAAAACTACATCCGGTTTTTTAAATTCAGTGTCGGGTAAATTGTTCCAGATAAATAACCGGTTTTGCGCGGTGTCGGCTACTAATAATTTATTTTTAATTAAAAATACCCCTCTTGGAGCCAGCAAAGGACTGTCTTCCGCACCTTTGAAAACCTGCGTCTGGGTCACTAATTTTTCAAGCTCTATTGTTTCGGTTTGATTCATTTTGAATAATTGAATTTCAATTTCTTTTTCGGGGTATTTAATTTTTCATTTCCTTTTAATTCGCTTTTCAAAATCAACAAATTCTTGGTAATTGCTCCCCCACCAACATATTGACAACCCGCTTGCCACCAATGCCGCTGGTCAATACTACTTGGCGTGGGTGATCTTCCACTACCCCGCCAATAATTGCCGCATTTTGGCAATGGTCAAATGTTTTTATTTTTTGGAGAAATGCATCGGCAACTTCACCATTTACGATAGCGATAAAAATACCTTCATTGGCAACATATAATGGGTCGAGGCCCAATATTTCACAAGCACCATAAACCTGCTCATCCACCGGAATATTTTTTTGGGAAATATCGATGCCCAATTTTGTGTCCCTCGCAATTTCCGTTAAAACCGTCGCCACACCTCCCCGCGTTGGGTCTTTTAATAAATGAATATTATTGCCAAATTCATCCAATAATTCTTTTACGATGTGATTTAAATGACGGGTGTCGCTTTCAATGGTTGTTTCAAATTCCAGTCCTTCCCGAACAGACATAATGGCTATGCCATGTGTTGCTAAATTATCGCTGACAATTATTTTATCGCCGATTTTTACATTGGAAATATCAATATTAGCTTGGGGGTGAACTTGCCCAACACCAGTGGTATTAATAAATATTTTATCACCTTTTCCCCGCTCTACCACTTTGGTGTCGCCGGTTACAATTTGTACTCCTGCTTGCTCGCAGGCGAATTTTATAGAAACGAGAATTTCCCAAAATTCTTTCATCGTTAATCCCTCTTCAATAATAAAACCCAGGGAAAGAAATTGCGGAATAGCACCACACATTGCTAAATCATTGACGGTTCCATTAATGGCTAATTCGCCAATATTTCCCCCCGGAAAAAAAATAGGGGAAATAACAAAACTGTCGGTTGAAAAAGCAGTTTTTCCATTTAAATTAAATATGGCCCCGTCATGCCTTTTATCCAATAAATCGTTGCTTAATAAATCAAAAACACCACTGTCCAATAATCGGTTGGTTAAAAGTCCACCGCTTCCATGACCCAAAGTAATTACCTCAAAATCGAGCTTGGGCATGGGGCAGGACAATTGCATTTTTATTTTTTTAGATGCTTGCATTTTTATTTTTTATTTAAGCAAAATTGAATTTACACACTAAAATTTACGCTTCAATTTCTTCAATTTTATTAACCATATCCGAGAAATGATAATAGGCGGCACAAGCCCCTTCCGAACTCACCATCGGTGCGCCCAACGGATTTTCGGGTTTACATTTCGTTCCGAAATTGGGGCATTCAAAAGGCTTTTTAATTCCTTTCATAATTGCTCCTGCAATGCATTCTTTGTTTTCAGGAGCTTCGGGAATATTAACCGAAAATTTTTTCCTCGCATCAAAAGTTTCATATTGTTTTTTAACTTGATAGCCACTTTTTGGAATGACATCCATACCCCGCCACATCCTGTCCGTCACATCAAAAACTTCATAAATGGTTTCGATGGCTTTGGGGTTACCATTTTCACGAACCATTCGAGCGTATTGGTTTTCCAATTTAGCTTCGCCATTTTCCAATTGTTGGACTGTCATTAAAATACCTTGTAAAATATCAACTGGCTCGAAGCCCGTAATTACAATCGGGACTTTATATTTTTCCACTAACGGATAATATTCTTGCGTGCCCATAATCGTGCAAACATGCCCTGCAGCTAAAAAACCTTCGATGTGACATTCGTCGTCGCTCATCAGCGCCTCAATAGCGGGCGGCACTAATACGTGAGAGGCAAGGATGGAATAATTCTTTAATCCTAGTCTGTTGGCGTGAACCACGGAAAGTGCATTGGCGGGAGCAGTCGTTTCAAAGCCGACAGCAAAAAATACAACTTGTTTTTCAGGGATTTGCTCCGCAATTTTTACTGCCTCTAAAGGGGAGTATAAAATGCGAATATCAGCGCCGTTGGCTTTTGCTTCTAATAAACTTTTTTCTGAACCGGGCACCCGCAGCATGTCACCATAAGAGCAAAGAATGACGTTTTTCTCTTCTGCTAAATATACCGCTTTATCAATTAAATTCAGTGGCGTTACACATACGGGGCAACCGGGGCCGTGCACCATATTTATTTCTTTCGGCAACATATTTAATATGCCGTTTTTGACAAGGCTATGTGTTTGTCCTCCGCATACTTCCATAATTGTCCACGAACGGGTGACGGTTTTTTTTATTTCTTCTAAATAGCGCTGTGCTACTTCTGGGTTTCTATATTCGGTTAAGAATTTCATGATTTTATTTTTTACTCAACAAACGCATAAGTTTTTTATGCTTAAAAATTATGCGTAATTATGAAGTATATTCTTCCCGGTCAGGCAAGAATTCTGAAATATTTAATTCTTCTTCCACTTCTCCCATTTCCTCCAAATATTGAAATGTTTTTTTTGCCTCCGCTTCGTCAACAATGCTGATGGCTACACCTACGTGCACCAATACATAATCATCCACTTGCGCTTGGGGCACCATTTCCAGACTGGCTTCTTTTATTATGCCGCCGAATGAAACTTTTGCCATTCGGACTAAACCATCAAATTTTGATTCAATGGATTTTATTTTACCGGGAATTGCTAAACACATTTTGGAATAATTGACAGTTGAAAATGGATGATTTTAATCATTCACTTTCAACCTTATGATGAAATGATGATTTATTAATTCATGTTACGTAAAAAATGCGGAGCAGCATGATCCTCGCCTATTGGAACGCCATAACGTGCTCCTCCAAGGGTTTTAAGCGGCGTCGGTTCACCCAACGACGCCGCCCTTAGAAACCCTTGGAGGGCCGAGCAGGATGATGCAAAAGGCTTGAGCAATGTTTCGGCCCGTATGAAATGGTGTTTTTTTATCCTCTGCATAACATTAGTTATTAAGTTGTTCTATTTGGTGACAGACCAGTTGCCCAAAAGAAATATTTTCGTCATTTGCGGATAATTGCTGGTGGAAATAAAGTTCATAATCTGGTTTAAGATGATGAATAATTAAATCCACTAATAGGCTGTTTTGAAATACGCCGCCGCTGAAAGCTAATTTTTTTATTGCTGAATTTTCAGCAACTGTTTTAATTATTTGAACAAGTGAAAAATGGAATTTGGCGGCAATAAAATCTTTTGGTTTTTCTTTTTTTAAATCCAATATCAAATTCGTGAGGAGCGCCTTAGTCGGGATGCGAAAATCATGTGGGTTTTCCGTAAAATAACTTTCCGTAAAATCCAGTCCATGTTTTTTAAAATAATCCGAAGCCAATGCTTCTAATTGCATGGCTGCTTCCCCTTCGAATGTTTGTTTGTCCAAAATGCCAAGCAAGGAAGCCACTGCATCAAATATACGTCCGACGCTGGACGTTTGCAATGGATTGTTTTTTGCCAAAATTTTAGCATACACTTGCCATTCTGTTTTATTGAATTTTTCTTTTAAAAAATCTTCCGCACCCATTATGCCCCAACATGCTGAAAGCGCTGAAATACGGGGTTCTCTGGGCATTTTATCACCCAATATAAAATCGAAATAATCAAAATGGTTGCAGCGAATGAAATTGTAGTTGTTGTACTTAAAAAATTCGCCACCCCAAATTTGACCATCATCGCCTAATCCAGTTCCATCCCATATGACGCCCAAGACAGGTGATTCGGTATGCAATAAATTGTTCTCGCCCAGCACCGCCCCGAAGTGAGCAATATGATGTTGAATGGTTTTCAAGGAAGTGTTTAATTTTTCGGATAAATTATTTCCAAAAATAGTGGACGGATATTCGGGGTGTTTATCGCATAAAATAAATTCTGGTTGTGCATTGAATATTTTGAAAAAATGCTCAATTGTTTGCGTATAATTTTGTTGCGTATCGAAATGTTCAAGGTCGCCCAAATATTGGCTGATATAAACATTTCGTTGGTGCAAAAAACTAAATGTGCTTTTGAGCATAGCCCCTGTTGCCAAAATGCTTTTATCCGGCCATTCTAATTCTGCATTGATGTAAGTCGGGGCTAACCCCCGTGAACGTCGGATAATTATTTTTTCATTTTTGAAAAAAGAAAATTTTACCACACTATCGTCTTGGGGGACGGTAATTTCCCGGTTATTTGTTAAGATATAATCGGCTATCTCAGACAACTCGTTTAACGCTTTTTTATTTTTAAAAACAATGGGTGAATGACTGATATTTCCGCTCGTTGCAACAATTGGACTACCGAATTTTTTTAACAATAAATCATACAGAGGCGTATATGGCAACATCACACCAACCTGATTTAAATTGGGGGCAATGAACGCTAATTTATTTTCTCCTCCTTTCCACTCCAATAAAACAATGGGTGAAACATGGTTGGTTAATTCCTGTTCTGCTTCTTTTTCAAGGTGTACATCATTCAAAGACTCAAGGTCTGGGTACATCAGTGCAAAAGGTTTGGAAGGGCGGTGCTTTCTTTTCCGTAATGCTAAAAGGGCAGTTGTATTTTCGGCGTCACACGTCAGAATATAACCACCAATTCCTTTAATCGCCACTATTTTACCTTCTTTCCAAAATTGGACAACAGCTTCAATAATCTGATTTTGGTTGAATGCTATTTTATTTTTATTGGCATTATATAAAGTCAATTCAACGGAGCAATTCAGACAAGAATTGGTTTGTGAATAATAGCGGCGGTCTAACGGGTTTTCGTATTCCTCCAAGCAATTATTGCACATTTTAAAAACATCCATTTTAGTGTTTACCCGATCATAGGGCAATTGGTGGATGATGGAATACCGGGGCCCACAATTGGTACAGGTGATAAATGGATACTTATTCCGACGGTTTTTATGGTCATTTAATTCCTGTCGACAATCTTCACAAATTGCAAAATCGGGCGTGAGCAATAAATTGGTTTTACCTGATTGTTGGCTGTGAATAATTTCAAAATTGTCAAAGAACTTTTTATCAATTATTGAAATAATGTGCTTTGTAATTTGTGCTAATGCTGGTGCTTTCATTATTAAATCTCCATAAAATTCTTGCGCCACATTTTCTGTCGCATTTATTTCAATATGCACCCCGTCAGTTGCATTATTGACCCAGCCATTTAATCCATATTCTTTTGCCAATTTATAAACAAAAGGCCGGAAGCCAACGCCTTGCACTTGCCCTTCAATATGGATATGCCAAGTCATTTTTTTGTTTTAACCATAATTGGATTAAACTATGTCAACAATAAAAATCATCATGCCTCACTGGCAATTAATTCCCCTTGTTTTTCTTTGACTTTTTCGAGCAACCAATTGCACCACTCATCAATGCCGATATTCTTAGTACTTGATATTTCGAGCACCTTGATATTCGGGTTAATATCTCTGGCATCTGCCACCACAGCATCAACAGAGAATGGCAGATATTCCAACAAATCAACTTTGGAAACGAGCATCATTTCACTCGTCAAAAACATGCGTGGATATTTTTTTGGTTTGTCGTCACCTTCCGTTGTAGCAATAAGCGTCACCCGGTAATCTTCCCCTAAATCGAAAGAGGCGGGGCAAACGAGATTGCCAACATTTTCTACGATCAATAATTCGACTCCATCCAAATTTAAACTTTCCATGCCCTGCCAAATCATTTGTGCCTCAAGGTGGCAAATACCGCCCGTCACAATTTGCAATGCATCAGCTCCAACATCCCTTAAGCGGTCGGCATCCCGTTCCGTTTCTAAGTCGCCAACCAATATTTTCATATTCACTTTATCCCCGATCCGTCGGGCTGTTTCTTGCAGCAAAGTCGTTTTACCACTGCCTGCCGAGGAGGTAATATTTATCATCAAAATATTTTGTTCTGCCATTCTCTTACGAATGCTTTCCGCCACAAAATCATTGGCTTTGAGCAGGTGCAAGGTCGTATTGTCGCAGGTAACCGTCCCTCTTGCTGCTTTGGTTGATTTTTGTATTTTTTCCATTGCTTTTATTTTTTGCTTTATGTACATGTGTGTACCACAAGGTCACATGATTATTTCACATCGTTAAAAGTAACTGAGTGATAAAATTACAGGATGGCAAGTTAGAAAGGAGAAATGGATTGGAAAAGGATTTCCACTGTTTAGAAAATATTTTCTAAAATCAGGTTTCGCCGAAATGCACCTGATGAATTAGCAATTCTGTGCCTTTTACCACATTATTATTGGGCTTTCCGCAGGAGGCACAAGCGAACTTGTAATTCTCGATGAATGAATTAGCATCACAGTCGCTGCAATAAATTTCAATGGGAATTAATTCAACATTTAATTTCACTTCTCGGTATTTTTCTTCAGCGGTGGTTACGGCCTCAAAAGCATTGTGCATCAATATAGGTTCCACATTGGATAACAGCCCTATTTTTAAATCAATAGCTGTCATGGTATCCAATTCTTCTTTTGAAAATTCAGATTCCAATGTGTTGAAAATATTTCTGACTAAAGATATTTCGTGCATGTTTTTTTTATTCCTGTAAATATCAAATTGATTATTTTGGGGAAAAGATTAATATCGTTTTATGCGGGCCGAATATTCATTTAAGCCATTGCCATTTATCTGCTCGGCCCTTGGAGGAGCACCCCGAAGTAAATTCGGGGCAGGCAGTTGTGATGTTGCTAAAAGCAATGGTTATCCTGCTCCGCATTTTATTATTTTTTTACATTTAAGCATAAGCCATTTTTAATTGCGCCAATTTTTCAAGTTGTTTTTCTGCCTCTATTTTTAAATTATCATCGCCGCTCAAAAATTTTACTTCTTCCGCTTTTTGGATCATATCAAGATAGCGGTTTTCATCAAATTTATCTTCCGGCATACCGAGGTGCCATTGTGCTTCCAGATAATTTAAAATAGTTAGGCAACGCTCCATGGGATATTTTTCGGGCGTCCTAATATCCAGTGCTTCTTGATAATAAAAAATGGCTTTTTCATAATTATCGGACAATTTCGCTTCTGGGTAATTTACCAATGCGTTGCCATAATGATTACAGACGGCGGCATATTCGTATGGGTGGGTTTCTTTGGAATATATTTCTAGCGCTTCCTGAAATGCGGAAGAAGAAACAGCCGCCCAAATCCCTTTTTTCTTGATCTCATCAGGAATTTCTGCATAGATCATTCCGAGGTGGTGCTGGATGTCGGCATATACTTCGAGGGCATTATTTCTATTATATATTGAAGTGGTTTTTTGAAAACATTCTGCCGCTGTTCGGAAAAATTGTGGGTTGCCATTTTTTGCCCAAGTGAATAAAAGAATCCCTTTTCGATATTGAGCATTTGCTGCCAATTCTGGCAAATTTTCATTTTCAAAAATACTAATTGCCCGGTTAAAATAGCCGAGACTTTCAGACCAACTTTCTGAATAATTCGCAATTATTCCTGCGTCAGTTAAAAGCATTGCCACATCAGTGGAGCGTTCCTGTTTTTCATATTCTTGTAAAACCTCCCACAACGTTATTTTTAATTTTTCGAGCAATTCAACATCATAAGGCACGGATAATATTTGCATCCACGCTTGACATAATGTATGCTTGATTTCTGTTTTTGCTTCTTTTGAAATGTCGTGCTCCAGTGTGGCTTTTAATAATGGGATCGCTTTTTCCGTTTTTCCTATGTCCATCAACAGCAACGCTAAATGACGGAGTGTAAATGCCCGATATTCTTCGTTCGGAGCGCTTTGCAATGCCTCTCCATAAAAATAAATTGTTTTGTCTAAATCAAAATTTGCTGAAGTGGATGCATAATGGCGCAAAATAGCTTGGTTGTGCATCAATCGGTATTCTTCAAAAGGGGAATATTGGGAGACGAGTTCGTCTGGATTTATGGTCAATCCTTGTTGCAGGCGATTGATAAAATCGAGTTCTAAAAATAAAGTCGGATTATTTTTGGATAAATAAAAATGGGCTTTTTCGTAATTCTGTAATTTGGAAAAAATAATCCCCAAAAAATTAGCCTCATTAAATGGAATATTTTCTGGTAACAAAAATGGAGGCTGTAAATTGTACCAATCAATAAGTGGCCAAATTTCCTCCTTTTTTACCAGTAAATTATTGGCAGACGGGATTGGGCGTTTTTCTAAATAATCAATGACTTCCACCAATTCATCAAGTCGGTCTTCTTTGGCAATGAATAAGTTGATTTGTTCAAGGTGTTTAATTGGCGCATATATTAAAAGCATTTCGGTCTGATTTTAAAGTACCACGGGCATCTTTTCTGATGCCACGTTGTAATATTTTTGCAAAAATGATTGCCTTTTTTTCTGATGAATAAACATCTATTTTTTTGAGTAAAAATTTAATTGGGTTTTCAATGGCTATGTATACCATGTTCAATTCCCAAAGACCTTTCTTTTTTTGTAAATGATAGCGTACTTCAGTGTTCATCAACCAATTATCTTTTTCTAAAAAAGACAGATCAATTAATTGCCCAGGGGTTTCGATTGTATTTTCATAGGGTATGTTGTCAGGAAAATACACGTAATTAGATTTTTATGTTTAATATACCCAAAGCCGATTCCACTTTAAATTCCAACGATCGGTCAGAATCATCCAATTGGTTATCAATTAATAACTCATGCAGGGCAATACTTTTGTCCCCTTTCAGGTTGCGGTCTTTTAGCATGTGTTGGTTGGCCTTGTGCAATTTTTTAAATAGTTCATCACTGATCGGAGCGATTAAGAGCGAATTGTTTTTCGGGTAATATACGACATAAACATTGTGGTCATTTTTAAATACTTGGGAAGCAATTTCTCGATCAATTAGCAAGTGCGATGATTGTAAACGAATGAGGGCTTCGTTAACGGCAGCCTCATTTTTTGGAAGTGTAAATTTTTGTGGTGGAATGAACATACGGTTAATTTTTATTCAATTCATCCAATAACAGCTTGACAACTTTATCACCTCCTTTTATGGCAGCGTCGGTCATGCCCACATTAAATCGAGTATCATCGATTGCAATGAGATAGACTTCGATATTTTGGGGGTAATCTTCACCCAGCATTTTTTTAGCGTACGACAATGCTTGATCCCATTTTAAACTGTGGAGGAAAACCATCGGATCGTCCTGTATTTGTGCATTTATTTCAGAGGCGGGTAATTTAAAAATAGAGCCAACAGGTTCGCCGGAATTAATGACGGCATCCACTAAAATAATGTGGTCATGCCCTTTTAATTTAAACAACACTTCAAAGGCGGAGGTGCCCATGTCGAAGATGCTGATGTTTTCGGCGAGGCCGATATTTTCTTTGAATTTTTCAATAATATAAATCCCCACGCCGTCGTCCTCCCGGACGGGGTTGCCAAATCCAAGTATGGCTATTTTTTCCAATGCTATTGCGGTGTTTAAATTCATGGACTAATGTAGTGTTTTTTGCTGCAAGTGGCACATCAGATTCCGCTTAACCGTTAAAGCGTTAATAACTCATGTTACGCACTCAATGCGGAACAGGATAACCCTCTCTTCTTGAAACGACCCAACGATGCTCCTCAAGGGTTTCTATGGGCGCGTTCACAGAACCGACACCGCCCCTTAGGAACCCTTGGAGGGCCGAGCAGAATGACAAAACAAAGCTTGAAAGATCGTTCGGCCCGCAGGAATGTGTGATTAGTTGCGTTCTGCGTAACATGAGTTAAAAAATTCAATGTGTCCGTTTTAGCGGAGAAAATCCTTTCATAAAAAATGCCCGTCAACCTTAAAGTGACGGGCATCTGTTATTGTGCAAAATGGATTTTACAATTTAAATTTAGCCAATTCTTTCCCCGTCTTATTGTCGTGGGCATGCACCGTACAGACAAGACAAGAATCAAACGAGCGGGCAACCATACCCACTTCTACTGGATCGTGCGGATCTTCAATCTCAGTGCCTTCAAGAGCAGTTTCAATTGGCCCAGGATTGCCGTCTTTATCGTTTGGCCCGACGTTCCAGGTAGTTGGCGCAATGATTTGGTAATTTTCGATCACTCCGTCCTTGATTTTGATCCAGTGCGCCAAAGCGCCACGGGCCGCTTCAGTTGCGCCCCAACCGATGCCATCTTGCTCCGTTGGTTTGATGTAGAACTCCCCATCGAGGTTGACTTGACGGAGCCATTCGTCGATCATCACATACAATTTGGGGGCTTCGTGCATGCGGGCCAAGACCCTTGTGTAAACGGACGGCCCCATTTTTTCCATAATATCGCCAAAAAGTGGATCACGGAACTGGTGCGCCTTATTGGCGGGGTTGGCCGCCATGATAACCCGGGCAAGCGGGCCAGTTTCGGCAGCATGCCCCATAAATCGGGGTGCTTTTGCCCAACTATATTTCCCGCCGAAATTTGAATTTTCCAAGTTTTTGGAATCGGTAGAAGCAGTTGGCACTGGCTCTTCGAAGGGATGCAAGGCGTCTTCTTGGTTCAAGTACCAAGCATGTTTCACGTGTTCGGCCACTTGTTTCTGGTCTGCCTCGTAATATTTTTTGCCATCCCAGAATCCGGAGGGGCTGATAGCTGCCGCGTTACGGGTTTCGATGGTCGGTTTGTTGTACATGTCTTTGTGCAGGTAAGTGCCCCATGCGAGGAATTTACCAACACCTTGTCCAAATTTATCCAAACCGAATTCGAGCCCCGCCCGGAGGAACAAACCGAGGTCGCTGTTGCGGTGCGATTCGTTTTCATCGAGCCAGACCATCATGTCATCCCAGCTCTTGATCTGCATATAACGTTCGATCGAACAACCCAACCAAATGGGCTCCAGCCAGTCGTTGCGGAACTGGTTCATGATGGAATGGGCACGGGTAATGTCCTTTAAAGTAGGTGCGCACATGACACCACCGGGAACCATGTAGCTGGAGTGTGGCCACTGCCCGCCAAATAGGGCATACACTTCCACTGGTCGCCCACTCGCCGTAACGCCCTGTTGAAAAGAGGTGCCAACATAGGCGGCAAAACGTTTGACCACTTCTTGGTACAACGGTTTGTTGGCGAATTTTTTATTGGCCATGTCGGTAGCGAAAATGGCGTAAAACCACCGCGGGATACTTTGGATGGTTTCGGTCGCTTGACCAATAGCCCGCAGCAAAAGGGCATTGGGAGGCAAGTTGGTTTTCCAAGCAACGTCCAGTGCTGATGAAGCGCAGTAAAGGTGCGAACCACCGCAGATGCCACAAGCACGGGGCGTAACGATCAGCCCTGATTGTGGGTCTTTCCCGGCCAATATTTTTTCAAAACCACGGAACATCGCAGCTTGGGTATGGGCACGGGTCACAACGCCATTCTCCATGTAGACTTTGACGTCCAGATCGCCTTCAACCCGCCCTACCGGAGATATATTGAGTTCTTTTAAAGCCATTATTGTTTGTTTTTATTTCCGAAAAATCGGTGTTAATACAGTGTGTAAAATTTCTTTAATTTCTCATTCATGCAAGTGGGCCGGAAGTTTCACTTCGCTTTAAGGCATCAGACTGCTCGGCCCAAGGGGATTTCAAGGGGAAAACGTGGCAGAGCCACGTTTTCCCCTTGAAATCCCCTGAGGGGCACCCCGAAGCAAGTTCGGGAGAAATTTGCCAAAAGAACGATTGATCCTGCCCCGCATTTTGTGAATGAACTTTTTCCACAGTGTAGTAGAATTATTGAAATAATTATTGAACCATCACTTAGAAGTTTCAAAGTGCTCTTTGTTGACACCAGTCAACGTCTCGATACCCCCCATGACTTTTTCAAACCCAGCCCGGCTGTAATATGCCAGTTTGTTGGTGCCAGTTGGGACATCCTTTGGCAAGAAGCCAAGGTACTTCATGGTTTTGAAAACACTTCCCTTTTTGAGGTCGTGGTGTGGGAAACCCGGCTCCGTGCAGCCAAGGCAGGGGTGGTTGGCCCTGGTCTTACTGGATTGTCGGTTCCAAAGGATGCGGTTACAGCTTGCACGGGTCATTGGGCCCCGGCAACCAACTTCGTAAAATAGGCAACCGCCCCGTTTACCAAAACCACCATCCACTTTTTGGGCAAATGAAATGGCGTTCGGGCAGCCCGTTTGGACAAAATCAGTGAAGAAGGTTTTTGGCCGGTGATAGTCGTCCAATAAAACATCACCGATGCGGCCAGTCGCTATGGCTACCAAAATTTGCGTGATCCAATCGGGGTGGGCGGGACAGCCAGGGATATTGATGACGGGCAACCCACCTTTGGATTTAAAGCCCTGTCCCAAGAATCCGCCTTTGGCTTTTTTGTGAAACTGCATACCCGTTGATTCACTTGGGTTGGGAGGAACGGCAGGGATGCCGCCCCATGTGGCACAGTCGCCTATGGCCACAACAAACTGAGCCGCGTTCGACAATTCTTTTACCCAATCCTGCATGGGTCGGTCAGCAAAATAGTTCATTTTACCTGAGCCATTAGGGCCTTGAACGACAGAGCCCTCGAAAACGAAAATGTCCAATTGGGTTTTCCCGGAAACACAGTCGTTGAGAAGGTCGGTCACCTGATGTCCAATCTCAAGGCCCACCGTTGGGTGCCATAAAATGTTGATGCCGAAATCAACAATCAGCTCAACCACCGTGGGCTCTTGGGCATCCAAAAAGGACATGGTGTTGCCACTGCACGCGCCACCTTGTAGCCATAGAACGTTTGCCATAATAAAGGAAGTTTATTCGTTATAGTTGGAAAATTTTGAATTCTGATGGAAATCAAAATTTGATCTTAGAAAAAGTTTGGAAGGCCAAATATAGTGACGGATTGGAGATTAGAAAGGATTTTCTAATTTTATTTAGAAAATAATTACTAATTTTTTGAATGTCGTGCCTAATAAGGTGTTTTGTGGGGAATTTAGGATCATTCAAAAAATAATTTCGCCATTTTATTCCGAGAGCCGACGTTTTGAACGTCGGAATTCAGGACTAAAATATTGATTTTCGGCTATTAATTCCGACGTTCAAAACGTCGGCTCTCATGGTAAATCAGGAAGTTATTTTTTAATCATTACTTAATGGAGGCAAAAAGGCTATTGGCCTGGCAAATACAATAGAGAAATAAGGTAAAATAAAAGGTGGGAGGGGAAAGCTACTTGGAAGGATGGCGGAATTCTTCAGGAGCAGAAAGCACTTTTTGTACGCCAGATTTAAGATAATACATGAGCTTGTTTTCGCCTTTGGGGACTTCTTTTGGCAAAAAACCAAGGTACTTCATCGTCTTGAAGACGCTCCCTTTTTTGAGGTCGTGATGAGGAAAGCCCGGCTCGGTGCAGCCAAGGCAGGGGTGGTTGGCCCGGGTCTTACTTGCAGGTCCTGTTCCAGAGGATGCGGTTGCAACTGGCATGGGTCATTCTGCGGCAGCCCACTTCGTAAAAAAGGCATCCGCCACGTTTCCCGAAACCTCCCGGCACTTTGTCGGCAAAAGAGATGGCATTGGTGCAGCCTGTTTGGACAAAATCAGTGAAGAAGGTTTTTGGGCGGTTCAGGTTATCTAAAAGCACTTCCTCCGCCCTTCCCGTGGCAATCGCAACTAAAATCTGTGTCATCCAATCGGGGTGTGCTGGACAGCCGGGGATATTGATAACAGGCAAGCCACTTTTAGTGACAAAATCTTTTCCCAAATGCCCCCCCTTTTCTTCTTTATGGAATTGGACACCTGTCGATTCGGTAGGGTTGGGTGGTACGGCAATGACGCCTCCCCACGTTGCGCAGTCGCCGATGGCTACCACGTAATTGGCAATTTTTGCCATATCGGTTACCCATTCTTTCATAGGACGGCCAGCAAAATAATTCATGTTGCCGGTATTGTTTGAGCCTTGTATAACCGAACCTTCAAATACAAATATATCGAGTGGAGTATTGCCGGAAAGGGCATCGTTGAGCACTTCGTTGACCTGCTCACCCGTTTCAAGGCCAATGGAGGGGTGGTACAAAATCCGGATACCAAAATCCGTGACCAGCTCAATGACAGAGGGCTGTTCTGCATTGAGGAACGACATGGTATTTCCGCTACATGCCCCTCCTTTTAACCAAATAAGGTTGACCATACCCATAGTATTATTGTCTGCAAAAGGTGTTGCCCCATTAATTTTCTGATGAGTGTTGCTGCAAAATTGGCCGTATTAACTGGTCAAATTCCGCGATGCCATCTTTTGTAAAATAGGGATAAACTTGGTTCCAGACCATTTCCTTAAACTGTCGAATGTCCATTGCCCCCTCAATCCCCCTAACCATATTTTGTGGCACCCAAAAGGTTATCAGCACCCAGATGGCGTTCGCAACGCTGTCATAAACACCAGCCCGGGGCTCTGCGATGATGAGGCCCCGCTGTTGGTTGAAATCAAACCGCTTGCGGATCTGCCTGATCATTTTTAGAATATGTTCTTCGCGTTTGGAGCGTATTTTTGGATAGTGCCTTTCAATGTCCAACAAGTCCAAAAAGTAGAAAGGATATTTTTGCACGAATGAAAAATATTTGGACAACTGGTTGTCGAAATCTATCAAGTTTGGAAAAATGCGGTAATTGGAAAGTACCTCTACGGCTTCTTGGTAGAGGTCTTCATGGACGGATTCAACGATGGCTTCTTTGTTTTTAAAATGGTACGCCAAGTTGCCGGGACTGATACCGATTTCGCTGGCTATTTGCTGCAAGCGCACGTTGGCCATTCCGTTCTCGTTGAATAACTGGATGGAAGCGTTGAGTATTTTTTGTTTGGTGCTTAAGTCGGACATCATCGAATGGTGTTTCGGTTAGGCATTTTAGTTTAGTAAACTGATGTTATGCAGTGAATAAAACAAGATTGTCTCATGCGGGCCGAAGCATAGCTTAAGCCCTTTGCATCATACTGCTCGGCCCTCCAAGGGGTTTAAGGGCAGCGTCGGTTCACGGAACCGACGCTGCCCTTAAAATCCCCAGAGGGGCATTTGGGTGGTTGCAATGAAATGTTACTTGAGCTGCCCCGCATTTTTAGGATTAATAATTTATCGCAACTTGGGTTAGTTAGCTTTCACAAAGTTTGAAATCGCTAATGTTTATTTTAAGTGTCCCCCTTTGATCTTTTGCGGCCAAGCGTTTCATGTACCAGGCACTCAGCTCGGCCTTGTTTTTACAAGTATATCTCGAAATGACCCGCTTGATCAGTTTTTGTGGTTCCAAATAATGGGCGAATACCAATTGGATTTCCCACATGCCTTCCCTTTTGACAATGTTCTCAATGACGGCCGTATCGCGCAGCCACCAGTCGTCCGTCAGAAAATCCATGTCGGTATCCTGGCCTGATTTCTCGACAAAATGCTGGTTGTTCAGCATGTCCAACAAGGCATTGTAGGCGGTGTCATCAAGATGGAAATTACTCATTGTGAAAGTGATTAGTAAGGCTCACCTAATTTTTTGAAGTACAAAACTAATAAATAGAAGAGGGATTAAAAGAAGAAGTCGTAAGGCATTTGCAGCATTTGTTCATATTCCCGTTTCCCCATGTCGGTAAAATAGGGGATCAGTAAATTCCAGACGGCCCTTTGGTAATCTTTTTCTTTAGTGGTGTCGTCACTTTTCACCGATTGTTGAGCCAACCAAAAATCCATGGTCATCCATATTTGAGAGGCTAAATGGTCAAACACGTCCTCCATCGGTTCGGCGATCAAAGCCCCGCGTGCTGCATTGAAATCGAGGATGGTTTTGAGTTGGCTGATCTGGGAAGCGATGTGCTGTTGGTGTGCGGTTTTGACAGAAGGGTAGGCCCGGACAATTTCCAAGGTGTCCAGATAAAAAAAGACATACAGCTGTTGCAGTTGGTAGGTGCGGCGGATCAGGCGGTCCAAATTGTCGAAAAGTGGGACGACCCGGTACTCGGCCAGCAGTTCTTTTTGCTGCCCGGTCAGTTCATCGTACACGGCAATCAGGATGGCCTCTTTGTTGGGGAAATGATAAGCAAGATTGCCTACACTGATAAAAGCCTCGTCGGCGATGTGCTGCAAACGGACGTTCACAAAGCCGTTTTGGTTGAACAGCTTCAAGGCCGATTCGAGGATATTTTGCTTGGTGGATTTCATGGCTACTAACTTGTCGTTGGCGAAAATAGGAAAAAAGGGGGAAGGGGAGACGGGGTAGGCTCTACGATTAATTCGTAAATAAAAAACGGCGCCCAATCACTTGGACGCCGTTTTAAAAATGTTTTGTACTCAAATTTTTTGAGCAATTCAATACCTAGGTAACCAGTAAGTTAAATAGCCGGACGCTATTTAGTCCGGTTGAAAAATAGAGATCACAGCTTTTACTTCCGAATCTTTGGCCATCATCGGTAGCAAGCTGAACATAGAGCCGTGTGCATAAAAATCTTCGCAAAGTGCTTCTTCGAGCACTAATAAAGCTTCCCGTTTTTTGCCCATCTTAAAAAGGAAGGCGCTGCGGTAGTAAAGGATTTCAGAGCCGAAAGTGTATTCCTCGGCTTCGTCCAATACGTTGAGTGCTTCTTCAATGCGTTGGGTGTCCATATAAAAGCGGGCCAGCCTGATCCAATAGTCGGCCATTTCCGGTGCAATATCGGCAGCAGCTTTGAAGTGGATTTCAGCATCTTTATAATTCCCTGATTGGTAAAATGCTTCGCCCAAGGCTGCAAAATAAGTTTCGTCGAGTTCGTTCGTGCGGATCGCTTTCAAGTAGGCATCAATGGCCTTTTTCCATTTCTTCTGGGCAGCCAAACAAACGCCGATCTGGTAGAAGGCTTCATCGTTCAGCTGGTTCAATGCGATGGCCTGTTCGAGAAAAGTAAGAGCGACTGGATAGTTTTTCAGGTTTTGATAGCACTTGCCGATTTGCAGGAACAGGTCGTCGTCCGGTTCGGATTGTTCGAGCAGTTCTTGGTAGCATTCGAGTGCTTTCTGGTAATTTTTTACGTCCATGCAAACTTCCGCACAGGCCCGGTAAGCGAACGTGAAACTAGGGTTGGTGAGGAAGGCGTATTCATAAGCCTCAATGGCCTCTTCGTGATTGGCGAGGTACTGTTGGGATGCCCCTAAGTTGTACCAGGCCAAAGTAGAGTAGGGAGTCTGATTGATGATGTGCTGGTGGAGCTTAACACTTTCCTCGTGTTTTCTGGCCGTTTCAACACAATACCACATTCTGGAAAGTGCTTCGTTGTTGGTAGGGTCTTCCAACAAGGCGGCTTTCAACAGGATAAATTCCTGCTCATATTCCTTTAAATGGTGATGGATCAAACCCTTTAGTTCGTAAATCCTGCTCAATTCCTCGGAGGTTGCATCTGTTTCCAGCTCATCCAATAATTTGAATGCTTCTTCGTGCATATCGAGCGCAGCCAGACCTTCCGCCCTTAGCAGCGAGGAAGTCAAGCAGCCCGGCGCAAGCATGTCAACTTTGTCGAGCGTCGCCAAAGCCTGTTCTGCTTGGCTGTCCTGCAAGAGCAATTCTGCTCTGCGCAAATAAAATTCGAGGGAAAGGCTGTACTGAAGAATGGCGAAGTCAATGACTTCGAGCGCCCTATCGAAAAGGTATTCACCTTCGTAATAGTTGATGAGGTCAAGGTATTGACCTTCACTGGGGAAGAAAACCCCTCCTTTGTCTATCATATCCTCTAATTTGGATATTAGGTGAAAAACGGCTTGGCGGTCCAATGATTTTCTCTGCCTCATAGCCAGCTTGTTTAATTTGTTTGAATAATCTGGGTGAAATTAACGGTAAACCTTGCAAAAGTTGCGTGTAAAGGCGGAGAATTACGGAACGGTAGGGTTTTGGAAGGGAACGGTATCGGTTCTATAAGTTATTAGATTTGAATAATTTACAAATATTATTAATCAATAATTGTACTTATAAAACAAATTTTGATAGATGAAAAAAACGTATTGAATTTCATCCATTCCAAAGACGCCCAAACGTTGTGAAAGTCAGCACCTTACTCATTTGATCTTTAAAAATTTGTTTTTTTTAAAAGACCAAACCCGCAAAACAAGGGTTACTTTTTGCTAACGAGGAAGACCCCCGAAAATATCATCAATCCTGCTGTTACCTTCACGATAGTAAGTTCGTCTTTGCCGAGCGCCAAGGCAATTGCTGTAGCAATGACCGGCTGCAAATAGACGTAGATACTTACGGTGGAAGCACCAACAAGTTTCAATGCGGAGGTATTCAGTAGGTAAGCGAGGAAAGTGGTACAGATGAGTACGTAGCCAATGGCCATCCAGATGTGGAGGGTGAAGTCGTTCATGGGCGTATTTTTAAGTTCATGGAATCCGAACGGCAACACAAAAAAGAAACCGATAGTAAAAATCCACTTTGTTACCGTAATCGGGTGGTACTTGTGCATCAAAGTCTTTACCAAAACAAAAAATGTCCCGAAGGAACAAGCGTTGACGAAGATCATGACATCACCAAGCAGGCCACTCTTTTCGTATGCAAAATTTTTGCCATAAAGTGTTAAAATCACTACTCCTGTCATGCCCAATGCTATTCCAGTCAACTTGTTACGTGTTATTTTTTCTTTCAATATAAAATAACTGGCTACGAAGGTGGCCACCGAGGATGGTGGTGGACAACAGGGCTGCGTTGATGTGTGCGGTGAGTTTTAGGCCACCATTGAATAAAAATTGGTTGATGACCACTCCTGTCAGGGAGCAGAGGACGAAACGGGGGAGGTCTTTGCGGTCAATTTTTTCTTTAATAAAAAAGGCATGGAAAAACGAAAATAAGAGGACGCCCGTGGTGACCCGTAGCAGGGTCAGGCTATTTGGGCTTAAATAATCGTCATCCAAAACGATTTTCGCTACGGTGTAGTTGGCACCATAAATAAAGGCGACTATGGTAAGGTAAAGGTGGGCTTTGATATTTGTTGGCAAGGCGGTTCATTAAAATACGATCATGGAAAATTTCCAAGAACGGTAAAAATTAGGAAGGGGAGAAAATTGAAATTTCAATTTTCTCCCCTTCCTAATTTTCAGTGGCTTACAAGGAAATGCATTGACTGACTTTATAGCATGCTCCCGTAAAAATTAACCATCTAAGACTCCTCCTCTTCCCCCATGTCAAATGTGTTCAAAAAACCTGTATGAAAATCCCCCGCGCGGAAACTCGGGTCTTTCATTAGTTTTTTGTGAAATGGGATCGTCGTCTTTACGCCTTCCACGATGAATTCTTCAAGAGCCCGTTCCATCTTGGTGATGCACTCCTCGCGGGTACGTGCCCGGCAAATGAGTTTGGCAATCATGGAATCGTAATATGGAGAAATCTGGTAGCCTGCGTAGACGTGTGTATCGACCCGCACGCCGTGGCCTTTGGCGGTGTGTAGCGAAGTGATCAGGCCCGGTGAAGGACGGAAACCCTTGTACACATCTTCTGCATTGATCCGGCACTCCATGGCGTGCATGATGGGCTCGTAATTCTCTCCTGAAATGGGGATGCCCGCAGCAACTTTGATCTGTTCTTTGATCAAGTCATGGTCGATCACTTCTTCCGTAACGGGGTGCTCAACCTGGATACGGGTGTTCATTTCCATGAAATAAAAATTGCGGTGCTTATCAACTAGGAATTCGACCGTGCCGACCCCTTCGTAGTTGATGCACTTGCCTGCAAGGATCGCCGCTTCGCCCATTTTTTGGCGCAACTCAGGGGTCATGAAAGGGGAAGGGCTTTCTTCCAACAATTTCTGGTGGCGCCGCTGGATGGTGCATTCCCTTTCCGAAAGGTGGCACACGTTGCCGAACTGGTCGCCGACGATCTGGAATTCGATGTGACGTGGTTCTTCCACGTATTTTTCCATATAAATACCATCGTTGGAGAAAGATGCTTTGGCCTCATTGCGGGCCATCGTCCACTGGTTTTCAAACTCTTCGTCTTTCCAAACGATCCGCATACCTTTACCACCACCTCCGGCTGTTGCTTTCAGGATGACTGGATAGCCAATTTCTTTGGCCAAACCCTTCGCTTCTTCCGGGTCGGTGATCAAGCCCCCAGATCCTGGCACAACGGGTACGCCCGCCTCGATCATTGTCGCTTTGGCAGTAATTTTATCACCCATTTTGCGGATATGCTCGGGAGCTGGGCCAATAAATTTGATGCCGTACTCCGTACATATTTCTGCAAAATCTGCATTCTCTGCCAAAAATCCATAGCCGGGATGGATCGCATCGGCATTAGTGATTTCGCAGGCAGCCATAAGCCGGGGGATGTTGAGGTAGGAATCGGTAGAGGAGGGCGGGCCAATGCAAACGGCCTCATCTGCAAAGCGAACATGCAAGCTGTCCGCATCGGCAGTGGAAAAAACAGCGACAGTTTTTATGCCCATTTCCCGGCAGGTACGGATAATGCGAAGGGCTATTTCACCGCGGTTGGCTATGAGTATTTTTTCGAACATAGTTGATTAATGGCGAATGATAAATGGTGAATGGTGAATATATATAGCGCACTTATTCACCATTCACCATTCACCATTCATCATTCTTTACTCCGGTTCTACAAGGAAGAGGACTTGGTCGTATTCGACGGGTTTGGCATTGTCAACAAGGACTTTGACAACTTTGCCGCTGACTTCTGCTTCAATTTCATTGAACAGCTTCATCGCCTCAATAATGCAGACGACGTCCCCTTTTTTGATCGACTGGCCAATTTCTACGTAAGCAGGTTTTTCCGGAGAACCGGAACGGTAGAAAGTGCCGACCATGGGCGATTTGACTTTCAGGTATTTGCTTTCGTCAACCTGTCCTTTGGCTGGGGCTGGGGCTGGAGGGGCTTCCGTGGCCGCTTTGGGGGCTGATTCAGCAGCGGCGGGCGCTGGGGCGGCAGCCGAAGCAGCGGTGGCCGGAATAGGCTGGGGAGCCGCTACTGGAATAGGGGTTTGGACGACTTTTGTGGCTTTGGTGTCACCATACCTGTCGGTCTTGATAGACAATTCAAAATCGCCGTCCTTTAATTTGAACTCAGCCAGCCGTGACCTGCTGATGGTTTTGATCAATTCTGTGATTTCCTGAAAAGTCATGTTGTATCGTTTTGACGGCAAAGGGATGAAAGTGGAGCTTTGAAGATAACTTAGTTGTAAATTTCCACCTTCACCCCTCCTCCGGTTTTAAACTCTTCCTAGGTATTCTCCTGTGCGTGGATTGATTTTGATGATGTCGCCCGTGTTGATGAACAGGGGAACACGCACTTCCACTTCATTTATATCGATAGTGGCCGGTTTGAAGGTATTGGTAGCCGTGTCGCCTTTCAGGCCCGGCTCAGTGTAGGTCACTTCATACTCAGCCAATGTAGGCATTTCCATGTTTAAAGGAGTATCTTTTTCAGCATGGTATAACACCTCCACAACCATTTCGGCTTTGAGGAATTTTGGGTTGTCAATGATCGCTTCTTCCAAAGTGATTTGGTCATACGTTTCCAAGTTCATGAAATGATAACCCATGTCATCTTTGTAGAGGTATTGAAACTGGCGGCGTTCCACCCGCACCTCATCAATTTTATGACCCGCAGAAAAGGTGTTGTCCACCACTTTCCCTTTGGTCAATGATTTCAATTTTGTTCTTACAAATGCGGCTCCTTTGCCTGGCTTAACGTGCTGGAACTCGACGACGGACCAAATGTCATTGTTGAATTCCAAACACATGCCGTTGCGGATATCGGAAGTATTGGCCATTTTTTAAATTTTTCTGGTTTAAATGATTAAAAATTGAACGGGTTCAACCCACCTAAATGACAGGTTTTTCAAAAAGCGGCGCAAAGGTAATAAAAGGGGGGGCATTGTTTCATCGTTTCCTAGCTGCAAATGTCATAGGTACTCGTCAGTGTAAACCATGAAACAATGAAACCATGAAACAATGAAACTATCTAATACGCCCATTTCAGCCAGGTCGCTCCCCAAGTATAGCCACCTCCGAAGGCAGTAAGGATCAAATTGTCACCTTTTTTCAGTTGGTTTTCCCATTCCCAAAGGCACAAAGGAATGGTGCCCGCAGTGGTGTTGCCGTATTTGTGGATATTCACCATAACTTTTTCCATGGGGAAATCGGCCATCCGGGCAACTGCCTCGATGATCCGTAAATTGGCTTGGTGCGGCACTACCCAAGCCACATCATCAGCAGTGAGGTTGTTCCGTTCCATGACTTTCATTACCACATCGGACATGCCCGAAACAGCTGCCTTGAATACTGGGCGGCCATTCTGGAACACGTAATGCTCCTTGGCGTCCACCGTTTCATGGGAGGCAGGCTTCAGCGAGCCGCCCGCTTTTTGGTGCAGGTACTGCATGCCCGTAGCGTCGCTTTTCAAAATGGAATCCATGATGCCGTTGCCTTCCTCGTTGGCTTCCAACAAAACAGCCCCGGCGCCATCCCCAAAAAGGATGCAGGTGGAGCGGTCGGTATAGTCCATGATGGAAGACATCATGTCGGCCCCAACGATGATGACTTTTTTATAAGTACCCGTTTCAATGAATTTTGCGCCCGTCGTGAGGGCAAATAAAAAACCAGAACAGGCGGCATTGATATCGTAGGTAAAAGCATTGGTGATGCCCGTTTTATAAGCAATCAAATTGGCTGTATCCGGGAACTGCATATCCGACGTCACCGTGGCACAGATCAACAAATCAATCTCTTCCGGTTTGGTGCCCGTTTTTTCCAAAAGCCCTTTCACTGCCTCCGCCCCCATGTCCGAGGTCGCTTTTCCGGGCTCTTTTAAAATATGCCGCTCTTGAATACCCGTGCGGGAGGCAATCCATTCGCTATTGGTATCCACCATCTTTTCGAGGTCTTCGTTGGTCAAAATAAAATCAGGTACATAGCCTTGGACGCCGGTAATAGCGGCTTTGATTTTCGTCATAAAATGAGTTTTGAGTTTTGAATTATTGAGTTTTGAGTTATTGAGTACGTGTATTTACTCAAAACTCAAAAGCAATAACACAAAACTGAAAAGTGGGATTTTTTAAAAAATAATACCTTGCGGTTCGAATTGGGCGGGCAAGGTAGAAAAAATGTGGGAATTTCTTGGATTCATTGTTTCACAGATTCATTGTTTCACTGTTTCATGGATTCATTGTTCCATTGTTTCACTGCCAGTCGAAACACCCATGCACCCATGAAACCATGCAACCATAAAACAATGAATCCATGCATCAATGAAACCATGAAACTGTGAATCCATGAAAATAGGCCTCTTCTTCGGTTCGTTCAATCCCATCCATGTGGGGCATGCGATTATTGCCAACTACATGGCCACGCACACCGACCTCGATCAGGTGTGGCTGGTCGTCAGTCCGCAGAACCCATTAAAGGCCAAGGCAACTTTGGCCAAAGATTATGACCGCTTGCACTTAGTACAACTGGCCATTGGCGACAACCCGCTCCTGCGGGCTTCCAACATTGAATTTAATTTGCCCAAGCCATCGTACACCATTGATACGCTTACCTATTTAAAGGAGAAATACCCCGACCACGACTTTGTCCTCATCATGGGCGGCGACAACTTGGCTACCTTACATAAGTGGAAAAATTACGAGCGCATCCTTTCCGATTACCACATATATTTATATAAACGCCCAAATTATGAGCTGGGCGAATTAGAAAACCACCCCCACATCCACCACTTCGAAGCCCCCCTGCTGGACATTTCTGCGACCTACATCCGGCAGTGCATCAAAGACGGAAAATCCGTACAGTACCTCGTCCCCGATGCCGTTTATGAATATTTAGCAGGAAGTTCTATGTATAAATAATTGCCTCAAATACCCGCATGACTGCTAATTTATCCCTTTTCATGCGGGCCGGATGGTCGACCAAGCTCTTGCCCCGTAGTATAGCCCCGCAAATTGAAAAGTAATATTCCTCGAATCACGAAGTGATTCAATGTGAATAACCCCTGATGAAATCAGGGGCATGAAGACAATGGGAAGGCCAATCCTGAAGGGGTTGAATGTCAAAGCGTTATATTCAATCCCTTCAGGATTGAGATAGCTTTTTGGGCATCGTCCCCCGATTTCATCGGGGGTTATTCTTATTCAATCCCTTCGGGATTATTAGCAATTTTCAATTTGCTACCCTAAAATTCGGGGCAAGCTGTTGAGATGTTGCGAAAAGCGTTCATATAGTTGCTCCACATTTTTTTACGACCTATAATTATTGACCTACCGACTGCCAACCGAGGACTGAGGACTGAGAACTGAGAACTGAAAATTGCCAACTGCTCACCCTCCATATTTCAACTGCACCACTTCCGCCCTCCCTTTTTCCAAAACGGTTACGATAAATAGGTTGTCGTATTCCGTTTCCGGCAATTGCGGATAGTCGTTGGTGCCCGTCAGGACATTGATGAAATCAGGTGTCGTATTCGAATGCCCGACCACCAGGATTTTCCCTGCCGGATAATTTCCCAAAATTTCATCAGCCGTGGCGCTCAGGTTGGAGCCGCTGTAAGATTGGATGGTCAACCCTTGGTCGGTAGCCACGGGGTTGGCCGTCTGCATGGTGCGGTTAAAATTGGTAGAATAAACGGCATCCAGTGACAAGCTCCCCATGATGCGGGCCAGTTCATCCGCCCGCGTCAGGCCTGCGGCACTGAGGTTGGGGTCGCTGCCCGACCCGGTCGTTTCGGCATGCCGCACCAAAATGAACGTAGTCGCCGTGTCCTGCATAAACTCCGTGATGGTCACGGTGTCGGTCAGGCTGATGAACACCGTATCGACTTGGGTGACGATGACGGTGTCGGTGACGGTCACCGTTTCGGTAATGATGTCGGGGTCTTTGTCGCAACTGGTGAGCAGGGAAAAGAAAACGGACAGGGTGAGGATAGTCGAGGTGATGAGTTTCATTGATGATATTTATTTGGTGCGAAAATTTGACATTTTGAACGATCTGCAAAACCGTTAAAACGGTTAAAGCACAAAGTGCCGACTATTAACCCACGACTTAAGTCGTGGGTTGAAAAAACAAGTGATACTAATAGCCGTTTCAACGGCTTGCCAAACAAAGAAATTATCAAGCCTCCTTTTCCGCATTTACCTTTTCAATGACTTTTCGGATGCCAACGACGATTTCCAAAAATGCCACATCCCGGTCAGTAAAAGAAGTCACTGGTTGGGCGTTTTTCGGTAACCCTTGCAGCTTTGCATATCCTTAAAATCACAAGTCTTGATAAAAATGGGAATAACGATCGCTTCTCCCTCCTCATGTCGTTCCATCGCTCTTTTGATTTTCACATTGTGGATGTAATCAGAAGCCAAGAAATTCGCACTAACCAATAACAAAATTATGTCTGCTCGGCCGATTTCTTTTGATGGTAGCATCCCACTCTGTACCAGGTATAATGGCCTTCCAAGTCTGATTTTGCCGCCCTTTTTAATGCGGACAAATGGATGTCGAGCTGTTCTTTCAAATCCTCATCCTTGTGGGAATAGGAAAGGAAAATGCTGGCTGTCTGCTTCTGTTCGATGTCAGGCAATTGTTGCTCCAGCCCTTTTGGCTCATTCATTCTCGGTCGCTCTTGCTCCCCTTTCTCCCAACGTGGATAGTATTTATTTTAAATTTTTGTGTTTCTCACCCCATTCTCCGAAGCTTCCCATTTTTTCCTTTTTCTTTTGCCGTAGCGGTTGTTAGTGAGTTCGTCAGTGATGAGACGCAGCCAGCGCCAAAGATTAGCCCGTTCTTCGATGGCGATAACAATAGCGTTCGCCTTGTAATCGGCATGCACCATGAACACCTTCGTCAGTGGGGATCAGGATGCCGTTTTTCCAGATCAATTGACGGGTTTGGGCCATGGCTGACAATGAAGGATTGAATGCGGAAATAATTCAGGTAGGAAGTCACAGGCGAAATATCACCTCCTTAAATTTTTCCACAAGTAGTCAGCAATCGCAGGTATTTCCGTTTCCAAAAATTCAGGTAGAAAATAAAATAGCGGTCTAAAAATTTTTCCTCATTGTGGTGATGCTCTTCTATGGAACACAACCGCAGCTTTGCATGAAATTGAGGAACAACCGTTTTTCCTTGTCCGAATATTTTTCGCCAAACTCATTGAAAATATTTTCCACCCGCACCTTGCCAAACCAGTCCTTCCGCATTTTTTCATAAACTAATCGCCCCGCTTGAGCGGCTCGTAAATGGCATCCAACGCCCAGCGCTGGTCTACGATGATGGTGTCTTGTAGGAATTCCTCATTGTGATGGCAACCACCCCGTTGTGGTGCAGCAAGGTCAACAGGGACGGGATGGCTTCTTTCCTTACTTTGAAATCTTCTTCGCAGCGTTTGAAAAATGCCTCCTTGCTGATGAGCCGTTCCCGTTCGCCCTCTGCCTTGGCCAGGTTGTCCATGAAATGTTGGCGGGCAGCAGCCCAAGACTTTGGCATGGGCATATTGTATTCATGCAGTTCCTGCGTTTTTCGTGGATCAGCGATTGCAACCGCTGGATGTTTGCGTTCTCCCAAGCGCTGACCTGCTCGTAGCGCAAGTTCCGTTTGGCGGCGGTTTTATATGCCTTTTTATAGGGCTTGGGGTGCAGGTCTTTTTTATTTTGGACGACGATGATTTCACTGTCGGGACTGGTATGCTGGACGGTGTCGATCCAGTACAACAACGGCAATCCCCGACATCTTCCCCGGTGATACGGTCGGGGGTAGGCTGGTTTTTTCAGCGGCTTTTTCTTTCTCTTCTGGATCGATCAGGATCACCTGCACCGCCTCGGAAGCCATGAACAGGCGGTGGGTGCCTTGGTAGATTTCTTGTCCCCCAAAATCCCAGATTAGAAATTCAATGGATGGCAGCTCGTTACCGCATGTCCATTGCTCCAGCAAGACTCCGTGCGTGGAATCTTTTACCTTCTTGGCATCGGCCATGCTGGAGGGCATGGGCCAGTGTACTTTTACCCGAAATTGCCGTTGCCCAAGAGCATGAGTTTGGCAGTGCGGTTAGCTGGGTTGTTTTTTTATCGGCTGTTTCTTCCCACCATGTTTTCACATCTTTCAGGCAATCGTATTTTTCCGTAAAGCCTTTGTGACCCCTTTTATCTTGTTGCCCTGTAAATGTGCAACTCCTTCGCAAATTGGTCAGTTTTCTGATGCAGTTGATGTCGTTGATCTGGTTGAACTGAGGTCTGGAAGAAGCTGTGGTTGGTCAGTTTTTCGATGAAGCTGATGTCGTTAATCTGATTGGAACTGAGGTATAGTGAAGTCAGGTTGGTCAGTTCTTCGATGAAGCTGGAAGTCATTGATCTGGTTGGAACTGGAGGTGTAGCGAAGTCAGGTTGGTCAGTTTTTCGATGAAGCTGATGTCGTTGATCTGGTTGGAACTGAGGTATAGCGAAGTCAGATTGGTCAGTTTTTCGATGAAGCTGATGTCGTTGATCTGGTTGGAATTAAGGTCTAACGAAGTCAGGCTTGGTAAGCTTTTCGATGAAGCTGTATTCCTTGATCTTGGTTGTAACCGAGGTATAAGCGAAGTCAGGTTGGTCAGTTTTTCGATGAAGCTGATGTCGTTGATTTGGTTGGAACTGAGGTCTACGAAGTCAGGTTGGTTAGTTTTTCGATGAAGCTGTATTCCTGATTTGATTACTCCATAGATTGAGCGAATGGAGTGCTGTGCAGTTTTTCAATGAAGTCGATGTCACTAATTTGATTATACCCAAGATTGAGCGAATGGAGGTTGGTAAGATTTTCGAGAAAGTCAATATCTTTGATTTGGTTTGAACCTAAGTTCAATTTTTTAGGTTTGAAAGTGATTGGAGGACTGTAAATCTCTAATTTGATTAGATATGCAAATTCAAAGATTCTGCTGTTTGAGTCTTCTAAAGCACTAATATCTGTGACTTGATTCGTTCTGAGAGAAAGAAATTTTAGATTGGGTAAGATTTTGTACTTCTACCTTCAATGTCTTCGATTAAATTATTACTTAAATTCCAGTGAATCAATCTCGGTTAGGTTTTTTAGTGAGTTTATATTTATTATTCCATTAAAGCTAATATTTAAGGATGAAAGATTAATATTTAGGCTTTGAAGATGTTCGATATCTTAATTTCAATGACAATTATAATCTCCACTTAATTTTAGGGATTTTAATTTTTGTAATTTAGTTATTTCAATAGGAATATTATTTATTACATTATCCTCTTCATTATTTTGGCTATTTACCCAATCATTTTTTTTTGTTTCAATCCACATATTACTAACTACTAACTCTTCCAGCCACACCAACTCGAACAATTCCTCCGCAAAGTTCCGTCAGGCCGCAGCGTCCGATGTCCAGTTTTCCGGTGCGTTCTTCTTTTTCTTTGCAATTATTTTAAGCGCCAGCTCACTCATGGTTTTTTGCTTGTTTTTTTGAATGGAAATGAGGGAGTGAAGGTAAAGTTTTTGGGGGAAATGAAAGACGGGGCAAAGATGAATTTGAGCATTCTCCCTCCGTGTTCTCTGTGCCTCCTTGTGTTTCTCCGTAATAGCTTGCAGCCATAGCACAGAGGGACACGGAGGAGACACAGAGGGGCACGGAGATTAAGGGGTTTGAAGAATAGCTGTTCCTTTTTTACTTTTTGCTCCGCAAATATTGCCGCTGAAAATTAATCAATTACATATCTCCATCTGGCTGGCCCTGCCGGAATTGTCGGGTCACCGAGAGGTTGAACCGCCTCTGTAAGGCTTTGTTGTTGCCTTTGTCAGTAAAATCTGTTCACGTAATACATGCTGTTTTTACGTGAACAGATTCCTACGGAATGACAAAAACATTTTCAATTCTCCATTAGAGTTAAGGGAAATTCTTGTTTGTTTTTCGACGCTGATAACGCTGGGTTTTATGGTTTTTTATGACTCAACAGCGCCTCCGGCGGCATAAATCAATCATAAGAATCATAAAAATCAGCGTCAAAAAATTCTCTTACACCCTCTATTATCCATTATCAATTTTCCATTAAAAAAATGACTAAGATAACCACGCAACGTTTGCAGTTGCTCGCTTTAAACAAACCCTCAACTTCAATTATACATCGATGGCCCAGTAACGCTGGCTCGTCACCTCAACCTGTCCCAAGTCGAACTACCGTCGACCGCTTCTGGCGGAGCAGACCGGACGCTATCGAAAAATCTGCCTGCTCGGTGGCACAGCATCCCGACCACTTTGAGTGGTTTTCTCACTGGGTGATGATTCGCCAGCGGCAAATCGGTTGGTCGGCGGCATCGGCGTCAGCGGATTGCCGGACGAGGGGAAGTGTTTGTTGGCTACTACGTGGATGACCGCTATGCCGGACAAGGGCTGGCGACGGAAGCGACCCAAGCCCTGTCGCTAGTATTTGAAAACAGGGACGTCCAAGTGGTGATGGCCGATACGGAAAGATGGGCTGGCTTCGCAAAAAAAGTATTGCAGAAGAACGGCTTCGTGTTTTTGAGGAAACCGAGGAAGGAATTGGCGATGGGAGAGGAGGAGGGGATTAAGGTATTAGGTAATTGGATATTGGGGTATTGAAGTGCTTTGCAAATTAGCAAGTTAGAATGAGTCACCTCGATAACGTCCAGTGTGTCATTAAAAAAATTAGTTTTTGGACATGCTTCTAAACCTGTCCCCAAACTCTCTGGCCAGGTTTCTCTGAATGGCTTTGTAAGCATAATCTGCCTTTTCCAGACCTTTTCTTTTCGCTGTAAGGTCAGGTACAGCAACTTCATCAAAGCAGCCAGAAACGAAAGCCCCTTTTGGCCTTGGTTGTTTTCTCAGCATCCGACAGCCCCTCTACGGCATTGGTGGTGTACATTATTCGGCGTGATTGTACCAATTAAAGCCAAAGAAAGCGGCAGAGCTCTGTCCAATTTTTCCGCCATGCTTCGCAATTTCGGGGTATTTCCCGTCCCAACCCAACCAAAGCCGCTCAAAGCCCCCAGTCCCTGTGGCTCCATCAGCTTGGTAGACCTTCTTTAGATCTTTTATCAAGGGTTTGATATCCGCATCATCCACAAACTTGAGGGAATTTCTGATCATATGCACGATGCACCGCTGGACAACCGATTGCGGGTAGACTTCCAAAATGGCCTCTTAAAACCACCAAGCCCGTCCACACAGAAGAACAGTACGTCTTCAACCCCGTCTTTGATATGCTCCGAATACACGCCCCCATCCCTTTGCGCCCTCTGCACCCTGCCCCGCATAAAGGCATAAAACAACCCATCGGCCTGCACCCCATAAACCGTGTAAATTGCCTTGGTGATGACCCCTGTTTTCCCCGACCTTAAAATGGATGGCATCCAGGTACAAAAGGATATAGAAACTTTGCAACGGGCGTTTTTGCCATTTTTCTATATCCCCTGACCTGTTCCGTGATCGTGCTCAATTGGCTGGTGCTCAGTTCGCAATTTCCGTACATCCGTTTCAAATGGAACTGGATGTCCTCCAAACTGTTGCCCAAACTGTACAGCTCAATGATCTGGGCATCGAACCCACTGTTCAGTTTCCTGTCCCACTTGCCGACAAGCCGGTCTGTGTCGCCTTCCGGTCCCGTGGTGGGTGGATCTTGCATCGGCTCAACATGGGTTTGGATGGTTTTTGAAGTATGGCCATTTCGCCGGTTAGCTCCAGTTTGGATTTGCTTTCCTTTAGATGGTGCTGTAGTTCGCCTTCTAAAGAGCTTTGTACCAAATGGCGCATCAATTCCCGCAAAATCCTGTCTTCGCCAATCAGCCCTTTGCCTGATTGTAGGCCCGCCAAGGCTCGTTCTTGAATTTTTTATAGTCAAACCCTTGGTCTTGACTGTTTTTTTGCCCTTTTCTCATGTGTCAATTTTTTCAAGTTAGGAATTTATTCTTGACACACTTTTCTGGACATTATCATACCTCAATACCATAATACCTCAATAACCTAATACCTTAATTTCATTCACTCCCTTTGCTTCCCCTTACCCGATTGGGTTGGCGGGTTTTTCATGGTAAAGCGGTGGTCTTCCACCAGTTTCAGCAGGTCGAATGAGCTGACGACTCCGACGATTTCTTGTTCGTGGGTGACCACGACATGGTGGATGTGGTGGTTGCGCATGATGCGGGCAGCGATGTGAACATCGTTGTAGGCAGGCACGGTGTAAACGTGGTCCGGCATGATGTGGCTGACAGGCGTGCCGTCGTCGTGCCCTTTGGCAAGGTCGGAGGTGGTGATGATGCCCACGGGTTCATTGTCCGAATTGACGATGGGGACAGAGCTGATGTGGTTTTTGGCCATGATGTCTTTGATGTGGCCAATGGATTTGTGGGGTACGGAAGTCACCACGCTTTTGTGCATGATGTCAGCAATTTTGACGTTCATTTATTTTGGCTTAAATAGTTATCCGTTTCGTACAATGGTAAGAGGTGTGTGCAAAAATAGAAAAAACCTCCATAGGTTTGGTGGCAAGGTTGTCTTGTTTCAAAAACGCACTTCTTGTTGGGTGAAACGCTCACCACTTTCTAATTGCTCTATCCCTTTTTTAATGGATGATTTTTCTTGATCACTAATAGTGTCCCACCAGTCATTGTTTTCTTCGCCTTTGATGAAGCTGTTGAAAATGGCTTGTATTTTTTGCAAAATATTGATGTCGTCCGTTTCCACAATCAGGCGGTGCAAATCGTTTTTTAATTCTGCTGTTGACATGTCATTTTGATTTATTTTGAAAGATTTAATACTCGTAAAAATAAAGAAAATCGGCAAAGATTCCCATTACACCACCGTCCCAATCAACTCCCTTGCGTTCTGCAAAGCTGACTCACTCGGTGGGTTTTGGCTCAACATAACGGCAATGGAACGCACCCGTTCCTCGTCGCTGAGCAATTTCACGCGGGTGGAAGTGGAGTTGGCGTCCACTTTTTTATAAACAAAATAATGAGCGTCGGCCTTGGCAGCGATCTGCGGGGAATGGGTGATGTTGATGACTTGGTGGTGGTTGGACAACTGCCGCAAAATGTTGCCCATTTTCAGCGAAACATCCCCCGAAATCCCGGTATCAATTTCATCAAAAATCAAAGTCGGGAGCGGGATAGCGGAGGCGACCAACGATTTGGTCACCAACGTGAGACGGCTCAACTCACCACCGGAAGCCACATCCTTGATGTGCTGCAAACGGCTGCCCGGATTGGCGGCGAAGAGGAATCCGACCTCGTCGGTACCCGTGGGGGAGAGGTGGTCAAGTTCCTTGAATTCCACTTCAAAACGGGTGTGCGGCATGGCCAGTTGTTTGAGCAGGTCGAGTACTTTTTTGGTAAAGGATGGGGCAGATTTGATGCGGCGTTCGGACAGCTGCCGGGCGATGCTACGGAGGTTTTTCTCCTGTGCGGCCAAGCTTTTTTCGATGGCTTCTATATCAGCGGAAAGGTCGCCAAAGGCCGCTAATTTAGTTTCTATATCCGCTTGAATTTCAAGCAGTTCGTCAATGGTTTTGACGCGGTGTTTGTTCTGCAAGCGATAGATTGCATCCAACCGGGACTGGATAACGGCAATGCGTTCAGGGTCAAATTCTGTGCTTTCCGCTATTTTTTCAAACTCCCCGGCGATGTCTTCCATTTCCAATAAAATACTCTCCAGCCGTTGGTGCAAAGCAGGCACATCCGGGTGGAATTTTTTCACCTCGGCGATCTGGCGAACGACTTCCTGCAATTGCCCGGTCAGGGGGGCTTCCCCGTCGGTCAGGTTGTGGAAAGCGGCGGAGAGGTAGGTTTTGATTTCCTCGGCGTTGGTTAGTTGGTTCAGCTCCGCTTCGAGCTGCTCTTGCTCGTTGGCGACGAGCTCTATTTCGTTGAACTCGTTCAGTTGAAATTGGAGGAAATCGGTCTCTTGAGAAGAGCGTTCGTTCTGTTCGGTCAATTGCTGACGCTTCCTTTTGTCTGCCGTGAATTTTTTGTAATGAGTTTGGTATTCGTGCAACAGGTCGTTGTTGCCGGCCAAGGCATCCATCATCCGCAACTGGAAGGAAACGTTGTGGATATCGAGGGTGTCGAATTGTTCGTGGAGGTCGATCAGGGCGCCAGTGAGTTGTTTCAGGGTTTCGAGCCGGACGGGTGTGTCGTTCACAAAAGCCCTTGATTTTCCGGCGGGCGACAACTCTCGGCGGATGAGGCATTCGGGTGCGTAGTCCAGGTCGTTTTCTTCAAAAAAAGATTGCAAACGGTATTTGTCCACTTCAAAGGTGCCTTCAATGACGCACTTCTGCGACTCGTCGTACAATGATTTGGAGTCGGCCCGTTCGCCCATGATCAGGCCCAAAGCGCCCAGGAGGATGGATTTCCCGGCACCCGTTTCGCCGGTGATGATGGTCAGCCCTTGGGGGAAGTCAATTTTGAGTTCCTCAATAATGGCGTAGTTGCGGATGGAAAGCTTCTTTATCAAGATGTAAATCCCGAAGTTTATTCGGAGCAAGATTGGTGAATGGTGAATGTGGGCCGTTCATCATTCTAATGTGTTTGAACAAAAATAGCAGGCAAAGGTAAGGGTTGTTTTGAAAAATTGGCTGCTTGGAAAAAAGGAGATTTTCTCAAATTGGTTGACCTATTTTAGGCAGTGAAAATGAAATTTGTGCAGATGCCTCAGTAGTGGGAGAAGATGGGCGGAATTTACCCAACAGGCACAAGACCTGCAAAATAGGCATTGCGACAATATGAAAAGTCGGTAGCCAGACAAATAAAAAAGGCAAGTTATCCTAATTATGAAAGAATGTATTTCACTACCTTTGTCCACTGGGTTTGAAGAGAAATGAAATCACGACATTCAATTTTATTTCCCTTTGCCAACGTTTTCCTCATCCTTGTTAATCCAAGCACAATCTGGCAAAATGCATTCCTGTCACATTTACTCTTGGTAAAAACTAATCATTAAAATTTTCATTATGAAAAAAAATTATTTTACACTTTTTGCATTGCTTTTTGGCGTCCTATCAATGACAGCTCAAGACGTTTATTATTCAGAAGATTTTGAAAACGGCCTTCCTGCCGATTGGACGATTTCTGGAGAATGGGAATTGACGGATGCTGCTGGCATTTCCAGCCAATATTTCCAGCCAGCTGCTCACACTATGTTCTTAGGGTTTAACGACGATGCAATCGTCAACGGTACTGGACAAAACGGCCGCGTAATGACTGGCCCTATCGACCTTACAGCAGTAACTGGAACAAAAGTTATTACATTCGAATCTTATTTCCCGAATGGAGATTTCCAAGGATTGGATGAAACTGCTCGGATCAGTGTCTCTACTGACAGTGGTGCTACTTGGACTGAACTTTCAAACTTGGAGGTTTCTGGTTTTGAGTGGCTTCCGGCTACGGTTGTACTTCCAGACGCATATACTGGTCAAATCATTCACTTGGCTTTTGATTATGACGATGGCAACCAATGGAACTACGGATGGTGTATTGATGATATAGTTATACAAGATCCTTCCGTTATCCGTGATGCAAGCATGGACGACCTGAACAAAGAATCCTTTTTCTCCAATGCTTTAGTTGGCGCGCATATCACGCCCGGTGGTATTATTACTAATAATGGTATTGAAACGATCAACTCCGTTGACCTTAATGTCAGCATCAATGGAACCGTGACAACTGAGACTATTTCTGGTCTTGATATTGGTCTTGGCGGAAAAGCATTCATAGAAATGTCAACTGCTTACACAATGATCAATGGGACTGTAGACTTTGTGGTTTCCGTTTCTAACGTGAATGGTGCTGGTGCTGATGATGATACTTCCAATGATGTTGGAGGAACATTTTCTGTCACAAGTATTACTCCACACCCTGATCGTGGCGTATTGGTAGAAGAAGCGACTGGTACTTGGTGTACTTGGTGCCCAAGGGGTGCTGTTTACATGGATGGAATGACTGAAAGGTATCCAGGCCATTTCGTAGGTGTTGCAGTTCACAACCAAGATCCAATGGTGTTAGCAGCTTACAACAGTGGAATAACAGGTTTCCCCGGCTTCCAGGGTTTCCCTAGTGTTGTATATGAAAGAACAAACATCTTGGATCCTTCTGCTATCGAAGCGCCATTCCTCAACGATGTCGTTACAGCGCCTGTAGCAAGACTCAACATCGGTGCAACCTTTGATGATGCAACAAGGGAATTGGTTGTTTCAGTCGATGCTGAATTTTTGGAAACAGTTGGTGCTGGCTACAAGCTGAATGCTGTTCTCATTGAAGATGGCTTGACCGGAACAGGTTCTGATTGGGACCAGATTAATGCTTATTCAGGTGGTGGTAATGGTCCAATGGACTTCTATACTGTTCAGCCTGGCGCTGTACCTGCTGAAATAATGGTTTATGACCACGTAGGTCGTGCTTTATTGGGTGGCTTCAATGGCGTAACTGGCAGCTTGCCTGATGCCGCTGATGCAGGTACCAACTATGGTCACTTCTTCGATCCTTACACTGTTCCTGCTGACTACAACTTGGACAATGTCCATATCGTAGCTATTCTGCTGGGGCCAAACGGACAGGTTGCCAATGCTTGGATGTCTTCTTTCCAAGAAGCTGTTGACAATGGCCTTTTCACTGGTACCAAAGAAGTGTTCAACCACGACTTGCTCAGTGTTTCTCCAAATCCTTTTGCTGGTTCTACCAACATCAGCTTGAGCTTGGAAAAAACTTCTGAAGTATCATTGCAGGTGTTCAATTCTGTTGGCCAATTGGTGGCTGAAAGGAACTTCGGTGAGTTGTCTGGCAACCAAGTATTGCCTTACAATGATGACCTTAGCGAAGGAGTCTACTTCTTCCACATCCGCGTGGATGGCCAAGTGGCTACTCAGCGTGTAAATGTTGTCCGCTAAAAAATCGCTGATAAAAGCGTTTTTTATAGAAAAAGAAAAACCCTGGATGCTGGCTTTGCCGGTATCCGGGGTTTTTGTTTTAAGGGGCTTCGGTTTTAAATCAAAAAGCAACTACTACTTTTGCAAAAAATCCAGATTTAATCAATAACAAACAATCAGCAAACTGCCATGCTAAAAATCGGTGTACTCGGTGCAGGCCACCTCGGAAAAATTCACCTCAAATGCCTGCTTGAGCTTAAGGAGGAATTCCATTTGGTCGGCTTTTTTGATGCCGACGCAGAAGTGGCTGCCAAAGTTGCCGAACAACTGTCCGTGCCGGCTTTTGGGAGTTATGATGAGCTGTTGCAGTCGGTCGAAGCGGTCGATATAGTGACACCGACCACGACCCATTTTGAGTTGGCCGAAAAGGCGATAGCGCAAGGCAAACATGTTTTTATTGAGAAACCAGTGACCGAAACGCCGGACGAATCTGCACAGCTGATAAAATTGGCCAAAGAAAAAAAAGTGACGGTTCAGGTCGGCCATGTAGAACGTTTCAACCCGGTCATGTTAGCAGTAAAAAACATTGCCCTGGACCCTATGTTTGTTGAAGCGCACCGACTTGCCACTTTCAACCCCCGTGGTACCGATGTGCCCGTTGTGCTTGACCTAATGATCCACGACATTGATATCGTTTTGAGTTTGGTGAAATCACCCATCAAATCTATCAGTGCCAGCGGCGTGCCCGTGGTCAGCGACTCACCGGACATAGCCAATGCCCGCATCGAATTCGAAAACGGCTGTGTGGCCAACCTTACGGCCAGCCGCATCTCCATGAAGCAAATGAGGAAGGTGCGCCTTTTCCAAAAAGACGCCTATCTCGGACTGGATTTTTTAAAAAAAGAAGCACAAGTGATCCGCTTGCACGAACAAGATAGTTCGCTGCAATTGCCCCCCACTTCTTTTGAATTGGAAACGCCTAGCGGGACAAAAATCCTGAGCATGGAAATGCCGCCAGCGGAAAAGGTCAATGCGATCCAAGAGGAGCTCAAATCCTTTGCAAGTGCTGTCCGAACTGGGCAAACCCCCGTTGTTTCTTTGGAAGAAGGCCACGAGGCATTGAGGGTTGCCTGGGCGATTATGGAGCAAGTTGAAAAACGGATGCAAGGCACGTATGTTGGTTGAGTCGACGAGGACGGAGCTCCGTTCATAAACTCCCTTCCATTGTTTCGCCAAAGAAGCTGCCCACCATTAACGCTCGACCGTCTTCCTTCCAAAATCTAATGATTTGTTATTGTTGAAAATATAAACAGCCATTTTTAAGAACTTTGCATGCTTTTTGAAATTAACAAATTAAAGAAAATGAACATGAGAAATTTATTCCCGATTATGCTGATTGCAACGTTTGTGGCTTTTTACGCCTGCAACCGCAATACCAAAGCCGATCCTATCATTACAGATTCCACTAAAGCTACAGAAAAGGCTGAGGGGAAATTGGTGTCGGAAGCCGTCATCAAACACAACCCGAAACCTCAGGCTCCATTGTCGCCGCAGGACAGTGCCCAGCTTTTCGTCATTGATAATTATGTGAAAAAAGTGGAAGGTGAACGTGGGAAAACTTACCCAAGAAAAGACATCGCATTAAAGCTATTCTCCAATAAGGATAATATGTTCTATACGACCGAGGGTAATAAAATCATGGAAGCAGTGATCATTTCCCAAATTACAGAAGATGACCGGGAGCGCCATTACTTTTATTTCAAAGATAACCAGTACGAATTTTATCGGCACTTGGAAATGATGCTGGGTTTAGAAGCTCCATTTGTGCAAGAAACGATCGTTTTTTTCAAGGACAACAAGATCTTTGAAGTGCAGCAGCGTCGTTTGGACTTAAGGGTCGGTGAAAACCCTAATAAGTTATTGCGGGAAAAATTCATCCGGCCAGATGTAGACAAAGAAGCGATGGAAAAAGAGATTTTTGCGGTGTGGGATAAATTGTTTGACGCGATCGAAGAGAATGAAATGAACCAGTAATTGGAGGTTTTCTCCTTATTTTTATAAAAAATATTAACTGTTTTCAACCATTCAGCTGAGAACCAAACAGCGATGAATGAGCAGTCAAGATTTCAAATTTTGGCTGCTCATTTTATTTTTCACTACCACTAAGAATTTTAATCTTCATTAAATTAATCTGCCACTTTCATTGCTCTGAATCAAAATTTATTACCTCGTCAGCGGAGTAAATATCCGATTTTACGTTTCCTGATTTTATCTGCTTAACGGTCATTTTCCCCTTATTTTCTTTTTGTAAAAACAGTGTTTGCCGAATTATTTCTTCCCTTAAGATTACCTATGTATTAAATGTTTTGTATTTTTTAAATGCAATATACCTGACATTATTTTTCCTTTTATATATTTGCCGAGTAAACGACAAAACCTGATAAGTCTAACCATTCTTGTTTTTGGGAAGAGGCGGCATAATAGAAGAAAGTAATCGTAACTACTTGATTGTCAAAACCCTTGTTTTTGAATTTTAGTTTTCTTTGTAATCTTTTTAGCGTTTTAATTACTTCCCTACGATTGGTTTTTTCCGCTATTGCTTCTTGAGCCTTTCCATTATTTGCGAACTACTTTTAAAAGATTCCCATGAATTGCCAACTGATTCAACGATTCCTCTTTTTACCACTTTTCTTCTTTGCCTGCAATTCTGTCGGCACTGATTCCACAAAAAATAACGAGACAGTTCCCGCCACTTCTTCCACTTGGAAGGAAGCGCCTTTGTTCAAAGCTTTAGCGCCTGAACAAACGGGTGTAACATTCAACAACTTGGTTGACCCAGCAGAGGTGCTGAGCCCATTGCAATACGTCAATGTCTATAATGGTGCTGGTGTAGCGACTGGCGACATCAATAATGATGGCTTGCCGGACATCTATTTTACGGGGAATATTTCCGATAATAGATTGTATTTGAACAAAGGCAACATGCAGTTTGAAGACATCACCGCAAAAGCCGGGGTGGCGTGCAGTGGTAGTTGGAGCAACGGTGTGACCATGGCCGATGTGAACGGGGACGGCTTCTTGGATATTTATGTTTGCCGAGCTTATTACAAGGATAAAGTCAGGAAATCCAACCAGCTTTTCATCAATAATGGTGACCTAACTTTTACAGAAAAGAGCAAGGAATATGGCTTGGACGATGCAAGCTATAGCATTACCGCCACTTTCTTCGATTATGATAAAGATGGTGATGCCGACCTCTATGTCGGAAACCACCCACTCGATCGCTCTGTATTGACCTATTCCGAGCATTTGGAAAAATGGAAAAACCCGGTTGATGAAACCAGTGACCACTTGTTTAGGAACAATGGCGATGGCACTTTTACCAATGTCTCCAAAGAAGCAGGGGTTCTGAATTATTGCTGGACGCTCGGAGTCGTGGCCGCTGACCTGAACCAAGATGGTTGGTTGGATTTGTACGTGAGTGTTGACCATACCGAGCCAGATCGTTATTACCAGAATAACGGCGATGGTACTTTTTCAGAGGTCTCTAATGAAAAAATGAAGCACATGTCCTTCTTCTCTATGGGCGTGGATGCTGCCGACATCAACAATGATGGCCTGTTGGATTTAGGGGTTGTGGAGATGCTTTCCACTGATAATTTTAATGAAAAAACGAAAATGGCCCCTATGAACCCCGAACGCTTCTGGCGGATGGTGGAAGTCGGCTATGAATACCAGTACATGCGCAATATGCTCCACCTCAACATGGGGGGAGGGACGTTTAGTGACATCGGACAGATGGCGGGTATCCAGCGCACGAATTGGAGCTGGGCGGCCCTTTTTGCTGATTTTGACAATGATGGTTGGAAAGATTTTTTCGTGGCCAACGGTTACCTCCGGGAGTACATGGACAAGGATCACACAAAGAAATACACCCAATCTTTTGAAGAGGCAAAAGCCGCAGGTGTAGACAACCAAGCTATGATTAGGGACTATGGTCGAAAAGCCCCAGTCAACCCTGTGCCAAACCACTTTTTCAGAAATAATGGAAACTTGACCTTCGATGAGTTGGGGCCTGAGTTTGGCCTGGACAGCAAATCCTTTTCTTCCGGTGCTGCCTATGCCGACCTCGATAATGACGGCGACCTTGACCTCGTTGTCAATCATACCAACGACCCCGCTTCCGTTTATCAAAACCAAGACCG
>JAWKLX010000047.1:0-70737 GCA_041392505.1 Saprospiraceae bacterium
ATAACATAATTGTCATAACAGCATATAGCGAAAGCGATGAAGAATAAACCATTTAAAAATATTGAAGAAGAAAACGATTTCATCCTTGACCTTCCTTTGAAGGACTTGAAAAAATATGAGGTTAATGCCACGTTCCAAATGGCCACTGTGGGCGTGGAAGAACCGGCCCCCGATTATTTTACCAAAGAGGTGGAACTTATCCAACAATTGTCTTTAACCGCATTGAAAAATGCTTTGGGACAAGATATCACTTCCATTCCACTTGAAGATAAAATATCAAAAACTGGACTTGCCAAAGATGTTATTCAACAAATAGAAAAGGACAAAGGGAAAGCGAGTTTGGAAGATATTATTACTTATTGTAAAGGATTGGGGATTCGGTTTCGGGATTTTTTGCCGGAGGTGTTTGGGTAGGATAAGGCTCAACTGCTACTTCAAAAGAAAATTTTAATAATTATAAAAAAACAATTAAGCCATACAGTCCAACACTTTTAAAATACCAGCCTCTAAAAACATAAATTTATTTTTAATTTCGAATAATCTTATTTAATTCTACTAAGCCTTAAAACCACGAATACGTGGATCATGGGCAATCTAATATAAGTAGCTATGAAAATGAATAACTGTTCTAATCGGTATATTTTCCTTTTTGTTTTTATCACATCCTCCTCTTTCTTGTTGCAAGGCCAAGATTACAAACATATTGATGCAGGAAGAGGGGATACATACGAAAAGTGGATGGCCGATAAAACACTTAATTGTTTAACTTATTCGTGTGCGAAGGATTTGAAAAAACGGAATTTTACAATAAAGCCAATCCTAAGTGATTCTTTAATAAATGAATTAGAAACATTTTCAAAATTTTACAAAGACAGTAGTGCTCACCACAAATATTACAATGCTTTCTTCGACTTGGAAGATATACCCAACCTGATTTTCACTAGGACTATTTATTCGACAAAAAGAAATACACTGCTCTTACAACTTGAAATTAAATTTGAATATGTAGCTGGACTGCTAAGGCTTTCCGAAATCTCCGTTAATAAAGGCAATAAAATACAACATCACGCCCTATATGATGAATATAAAATCACTGCTGCATACACTGAAGAAGATAGAAAAAATGGATTACCACCACCACCACCGCCGCCGCCCAAAAGAATTGAAATGTATGTGTTCAAAGACTTGGTAGACTACCCTGTTCTTTGCCTTTGTGAAAATGACGAAATATTTATTTTTGAGAAAGACAAATATGTGCTAAATGATAGATATGTTTATGAATATTTAAAAAAGATTAAGGAAGGACTATTCATAGCGAGGAAAGGTGAGCTGCATGGAATTATCAATGAAGCGAACAGCGTTGTTGTGCCCTTTGAATATCAGGAATTAACGTTTGTCGCTTATGGAATTTTAAAAGCTAAAAAAGAGGGTCATTATGGAATGATTGATTTTGAAGGAAGTGAAATTATACCTTTCGTTTATGATGATTTAAATTCTTTCGAATATTACGACAGAAATTTAAAAGAATCGGTTCGGTTTACAAGGATAAAAAAGAATAGCCTGTAAGGCATGTATCTCCACCGGGAAAATAAATTAATAACATGTGAATATAGTTGGGTATACCCAATAGTCAGTGGCCAATATTTTAAGGTAAAAAAAGAGGAGAAGTACGGATTGCTTGATAAAAATGGAAATGTTATAGCCCCATTGGAGTTTGATGAATTGGATGTAAATTTCGCTCATTTTTTTTCCTTTGAAAAAAAAGGGAAATCTTTCAATTGGGTTCCTGCTAATCAACAAATCAAACATCAGCGAAATTTAAAGAAAAATCACTAATTTTCTTGTCATATCGATCGAGCTGATATTTTTCCTGCTGGTTCCAGTTTCCAAACTGAAACCAGCGTAAAACCATCGTAGTGCGCAATTAATAAAAAGTTTGAACCAGGGTCAGCCAATGTTTTCTAAATTATCACCGGCCGCCAAAAGCATATTGCCATATCGAACCAATTTTTTTTTATACGGCATTGATATTTTAGAATATCATCCACCCAACTATATCCTTCAAATATGCATCCATACCTATTAATCCGAATTTAAGGTTATTTAGGTTAAACGCACGAAAACGTTGTTAGAAATTTTTGAGTACTTCAAAGAGCAGGGAATCATTCCAAGCGACCTTCTTCCTCATGGTCTTCAAGGACTTTCTCCCCTTGCTCTTCATCAAAGTTTGCAAGGCCATCTTTCTCACAATTGCCATGTTTTCAGGGCCATTCCCTTCCCTCAACCTTTGGCGGTCTTCATTAAAAACGACATCCAGATGCCAATGTAGCTGGTTTTCAATACCCCAATGCTTGCGGGTACATCCCGCAAAGTATTCAGCATTTTCCGCCCTGCTGCTGATGTAGAAGCGGGCCTGTAACGTGGGGTTTCCTTCACCGTTCTTAAATCCCCTTTCGGCTTCCACCAGGATGACCCTTTTGCTGTCCGCCCATTTCAGGGATTCGTCAATGTAGGTCAGGTCGTCGCAGACATAAGTCGTCCGCCTTTCAACCCTCCCGCCGCAGTAACCCACTTCCGAATAGACATCCATCTGGGCCTTGTGTTTCCCCATCCAATCCTGTGCTTCTTCGTAAAGGCCTTTTTGGTTTTTCTTCAGCGCCAGCAAGTAATCGCCCCCGTTTGAGCGTATAAGGGCTGCCACCTTTCTGTCACAGCCCATTGCGTCTATGCTCACCAGGGCCCCACGCACATCAATCGCTTCAACCAGTTCCGGGATAGCGGTTTTTTCATTGCTCTTTTTGTCCGTCTTCACTTGCCCCAGCGATACACAATGCTCTGATGCCCAAGCGCTTACTATACAGATGGCGGCTGTCTTTTTGCCACGCTTCCCGGTAGCCCTCAGTACCTTGCCGTCAATATTGACCTGGTATTCTTCCAAAGCTTTTAACACTTCCCCGGTACGTTCCCGAAGGCATTTTTCAAATGCCCCGGCATCTATGTTTTGAAATACACGGCGGAAAGTGTCGTGGGAAGGGATGCCATTGGGCAGCGGGACAAATTGGCGCAAAAAATCCTCTTTCTCAGCACCGTATTCTGCTATTTCCTCGAAATCATCCGCCCCGCTGATTACTGCACATAGAGACATCACTAAAATGGAATGCAGGTAATGTTTAACTTGGGTTTTCCGCCGAAAATCAGGGATGTCCTCAAATATTTCTATTAATTTCATCCCAAAAGATAAGCTCTTTTGCCTACTTTTTCTCTAACAATGTTTTCGTGCGTTTAACCTAATTTTAAGGCTAAATTCGTTTCATCTATAGGAATAAGTGTAAGTTATACGTTTTTTTTCAAGCCCTTAAATACATGTAAGCACATGTTTATCAATTGTTTACAACATATTTTTTCATTAATGTTTTTAGCCCTTCTTGACAATCGTTTGTTTTCCCCGTAAATTGCGGAACTTTTAGAGAATATAAACCCCAAAAACTCACCTTCTTTTTGAATATCCATCCATAGAACTATCCAAAAGCGAAACACACGGCTTTCTTTCATTAAACATTGAATGAGAGAATTATTCCTTCATTTTTTTAAGCAAAAGGAAAAGCATGTTAAAACTCGCATCTAACGCCGGGAGCGTTTCCAAGGTAGAACCTTTCGTGCAAAAATTGGTTAATCGTTATAACCTAAGCCCAGATAGAGAATGTGATATTCTTGTCAGTCTCACCGAAGCAGTTACCAATGCCATAGTGCACGGCAATTGCAAAAAAGAAGACAAGACTGTCCAGGTCAAAATGAAGCAAGAAAAAGGCATTTTGGCGCTTCGTGTATCTGACGAAGGCTGTGGCTTCGATTTTAACAATTTACCTGACCCAACAGCTCCAGAAAACATTTGTAAATGTGGAGGGCGTGGCGTTTATCTTATGCGCCAATTAGCCGATAATATCCGCTTTTATAATAATGGTAGCACCGTTGAAATGCGGTTCAAATTATAACTATATCGAACCAATTCGACTTTCCAACTTTAAATGTCTTTTATAAAATTCCCTTCCTCCCCAGAAGAAAAAGGAAACATAGTATTTTCATCGGAAGAAATCGACTTCTGTTTAGAAAATGAAAAAATTATTAGGGATTGGTTGAAGGAGATAATTGAGCGAGAAGAGAAAGAACTCTTGTCGCTCAATTTTATTTTTTGCTCCGATGAATATCTTTACGACATGAATGTTGAATACCTTGAGCACGACACATTCACCGATGTCATTACTTTTCCTTATAGCGCTCCGCCAATTATCGAAGGGGATATCTTTATCAGTATTGATCGTATAAAAGAAAATGCTAAAAAATTCAAAGTCTCATTTACAAACGAACTGCACCGGGTCATGGCGCATGGTGTTTTACACCTCTGCGGATTAGGCGACAAATCGGACCAAGAAGCATTGGTTATGCGTCAAAAAGAAAATGAAGCTTTGTTACTGATAGATTCTTACTATACACTTTGAGTTCGTTTGATCTTCTTCCTAAAAAAACGAAATAAACGTGTTCTAACTTTACCACTTCCCCTTTACTTTAATTACTTCATATTTTCCTCGGACTTCCAGAACTACAACATCCTAAAATCAGCTTCAAGGGTAAATTCAAATAGAAATTGCAACGTGCTATTTCTATAAGATAGTCAACCTTTCCCTTTCATCACAGGATGAGATGAACACATCTTCATTCTAATTTTTAGGTGATATTTTTTTGTCCAGTTCTGAATATTACTTAAACATTAGGCAATGCCGCATGGAATTTTTCTTGAATAACACCTACATATTTATCTAGTAATTCTAAAATCCGCTCTTGGCTTTTGGATTGGACAATCAGCCCGATATGAAACTCTTTATTATTTTTCCAAACAATTTCAGGATCGTTAAATGCTGAATAGTCAGGCTGTTCATAACGTGAGAGAGAAGTAATTATCCCCGCATATTCATTTTTAACTTTTGGCAATTTATAAGTTGTCCCGTTAACGACCGCTGTTTCTATTTTGGCCCATTCACCCCACAGGTTAATGCCAGAAGAAAACTCAACCATTTCAGCAAGATTAGCCCCGCCAACTCTTGATGAAGTTTCAAGAAAATAGAATTTACCATCTTCTTTAGATTTAATAAATTCGGTATGTGAGGCACTGTATTGCATCCCAAATGCTTTCATGACCTCCGTATTTAATTTTGTCAACTCCACTTCATCGTGTGAGCCAAATTTGCTTACGACTGACCGAAAAATACCACCGCCATGTGCCACATCCCAAGGTGTGCTCAGGTATTGCGAAACCCTTGTAAAGAGAGCCTTCCCTCCAAAAGACAACGTATCAACATGATAGATATCTCCGGGACGGAATTGTTCTGCTAAATAATTGTGGCGCTTCTCGCCAAGGCCATGAATGGCATGCCAAAGCTCATCGGCTGAATGCACTTTTATTATTCCCTTCGCAGCGGCCTCAAACCGAGGTTTTAACATATAAGGAGGTGCGACTTTTTCTGCAAAGTCGTTGATTTCCTGATCGTTAAAAAGCGAAGTAAACCCGGGCACCAACAGGCCAGCTTCTTTGGCTTTCATCCTCATTGCCAATTTATCCCTGAAATGGCGGGAAGTCGTTTGACCCATACCGGGGATGCGAAAATGCTCTCGAAGTTCAGCAGCTTCTTCTACGTCAAAATCATCTAAAGCTACGATCTTATCAACTCTATTTGAACGCATAAAATAGGCAAGTCCGGCGATGAAATGCTCCATATTCCACACACCATGTTCGACTTCATCCATAAAGAATATATCATCGAGAAATTCTCTGGGCCATGGTTTATTTTCTGTATCTTTTGCTGTTACCAAAAAAACTTTGTTGCCAGCTTTCTTACAGCTTATTAAAAAGTCAGAACCTTTGAATTCGCATGAGATGCAAACGAAAGTTGCCATAGTTTATTGATTACTAAATTTAAAGTGGATTTGTACTAATGAAATAACAAGGACATTGTATCATCAATCAATGACAAATAGATGATTTCACACCCCAGGAATGGTTTTAATTAGGAGCCGACAAATGTCCAGTCTTTTGGTGGTGGCGCACCAATCCTACTACCGGCGGGAATGATGGCCCTTTTCTTAATGACTACAATCCCGTCCCTTATACAATACGTTTCCGTTTCTTCATCCGGCAGACCTTCAGCGCCTCGGATCACAACATTATTAGCAATGCGGCAGTCTTTATCAAGAATAGCATTTTCAATAATGCAGTGGCGGCCAACACCCATCGGGATGGCATCTTCTTCTGTTACTTCCTCTAAACGTTGGAAATAATCATTACCCATCATATACACATTTGAAATAACTGTGTAATGCCCGATCCTTGACCGTATCCCGATCAGAGATCTTTCAATGCGTTCTGCATGAACGATACAACCTTCTGCCACTACGACTTTTCTAAATACGGTCCCAAAAAACTTACTGGGGGGCAACATCCTTGGACGGGTATAAATAGGCTTGATATTGTCAAAAAGGTTGAAGTCTGGTAGGTTGTCGGTCAAAGCGATGTTAGCATCAAAAAAGGAAGATATATTCCCGATGTCCGTCCAATAACCATTGTATTCAAAACTTGCTACGGTACGCTCTTCAGCGATTGCTGCTGGAATTATTTCTTTTCCAAAATCAACTGCTTGGTCATGCTTGTCAAAAAGCTCCCAGATAGCTTTTTTTGAGAAAATATAAATGCCCATGCTCGCCAAATATTCCTTTCCCGCCTTTTTGTTTGCATCGGATACTTCGGACTTCCATTTCGGCAATTCTTTCATGGGTGGTTTTTCCACGAAGGAATCGATCAAACCATCCTTATTCACCTTCATGATACCAAACGAAGTGGCATCTTTTGCCGTCACTGGTATGGTGGCGATGGTCACGTCCGCTTTCTTTTGGATGTGATACCGAGCAAGTTCTTCAAAATCCATTTGGTACAACTGATCGCCAGACAATATCAAAATGTAATCATATTCATTATTGGTCAAATGCCTCTTAGTTTGCCTGACAGCATCGGCTGTCCCCTGATACCATTTATCGCTTCCCTGAGTTTGTTCCGCTGCCAAGATGTCCACAAAACCAGAATTAAAGGCATCGAAATGATAGGTGTTCTTAATGTGCTGGTTCAATGATGCTGAATTGAATTGGGTCAGCACGAACATCCTCTTCACGCCTGAATTCAGGCAATTTGAAATAGGAATATCAATCAAGCGGTATTTACCACCAATGGGCACAGCAGGTTTAGATCTTTGTTCAGTGAGTGGGTAAAGCCTTGTTCCTGCACCTCCCCCGAGGATAAGGCTTATCATTTTAATGACCATAAACGAAATTGTTAAGAGTTAATAAAATTGTGGATCGAAAAATTGAGAATATGTAGTTTCTGGAATCTGTACCTTTTTATTGTCGCACCCATGTTGCGAATGGTAAAATAAATCATTTTTGTAAAACTATTTATCAAGAGAATACTAATTCTTTACCCAAGGGTAAAAAAAAACAAAAGTTATTCATTTTGTAGTTAGTGGAAGGGAACAACAGGTATTAGGCATTTTTTTTAGGAAATTCACTCCGTCAGTCCCATCAATTCTTTGATCCTGATTTTAAAGACATACATGGGCGTCCTTTCATACAATTCTTTATACACATCGAGCGCCTTGGCCACAAAGGCCTTGTCAATTTTGCTCAGTTCAAAATACAATGCGCCCCTGTCTCTTTTTGAAGAATTTGTTGAGAGAAGCGCATCCAGCGTCTTACGTGCCTTTTCAAATTTGCCTTCCGCCAAATCGATTTTTGCGGTAAGAAGTTTTGTATCAAAAAGAAGATCGGGATGATCCAGCTCTTTAGCCAGGCCCGAAGCTTCTTTTAAATTTTCGGTCGCTTTGCTAATTTTTCCTTGTGCCAGCAGAACCGTGGCTTTTTCAGACAGGCTTTGCCCAAGCACCAACTTGTTTCCAATATTTCTGGTCACGGTGATGCACCTATCGTAATAATCGATCGAAGTATTGAAATCATTTTTATAAAAATATATGTCACCTAGACTATTTAAAGCTTTTGCAACCCCTTTTCGATAACCTAATTCAATACTGATCTTTAGATTGGTCTGTAAATACTCAATGGCCTTATCGAATTCTCCCATAATACTGTACAATTCCCCAATCAAGCCGTTGGCGATGGCAATGCCCTGTTTGTCGCCAAGTTCTTCTACCAATACCAAGTCTCTTTGGAAATTTTGCATGGCCATGTCAAAATTGCCTTTCCGCTGATATACATTGCCAATAGAGCCAATGGCAATAGCCGTTAGTTGCTTGTTGCCCAGTTCTTCACTTAGTTCCAGCCCTTTCTCATAGCATTCCAAAGCATTATCAAAATCACCTTTTTCAAAATAAACGATACCCATGTTTACATAAAGAGTAGCCATGCCTTGGCGGTCGTTCACTTTTTTACAAAGGTCGAGTTGGTTTTGTTGCCAGCGGATACCATCGTCATATTTACCTAAATTCATATAGGTAAGTCCGAGCGTAGCCACTATCTGCGCATTTGACGAGGTATGTTTATATAATTGGGCAAGTTGGATACTGCGGATAAAATACAATTTGGCATCTTCATATTTCCCCTGCCTGAAATACAAAGTCCCCAAGTTTCCATAAACATTAGAAGTCCCCCGATTGTCATGCAGTGCCCCAAAAAAAGCTGCTGCCGTTTCAAGAAAGGAATCTGCCTCATCGTAATTGCCCTTAAGCATCATCAGGTAACCGAGTTGGTTATTGGCATTGCCGAGAAGGTTGCCGTTTTCAGTTTTGCGGGCCAGTTCGAGGGCTTTCCTATAAAGCTTTTCAGCTTGTTCCCAGTTACCAGTCATTTCGAGGATGCTACCTTTTTTCAGGAAAATGTCCGCTTCTTCCGAAATTTTCTTACCTCCTTTCCCCTCTTCTTTTTCCAGCAATTTCAACAACCTATCATAGCATTCAATGGCTTGTTCATTTTGATAAAATTCTCTCGAATGGTCGGCTGCTTTTAGAAGGTAATGCTTGAGTTTGGATAGCACCCCTGCTTGTTCGTAATGAAAAACGAGGTCCACATAATGTTGCTCAATGTTGGAGGCATAGAGCTCTTCAATAGCTTCGCCAATCAACCTGTGCAATTCTTTTAGCCGAGTTTTTAACTGCATGTCGTAGACCGCCTCCCTCAACAAAGCATGGCGAAAGATGTAACGCAATTCGTTGACCGCCTGCCAGATCTGAGCTTTTTCCGCAGACTTGATCTGTTCCTTTAAAACAACATTGGAATTGCCGTTGTGAGGGGCAAATGCCTCACTGGTCCTCATTATTTCCGACAATATAGGCAGCTCAAATTCACGGCCTATGACGGCTGCTGCTTTTACGGTTTCCTTGACCAACGCAGACAGCCGATCTATCCTGGCAGTCAGGATAGCTTGAATACTATCAGAAACCCGGACATTTTTGTCTTTGACCGTCCAATGATCGTTCACATTAACGAGTTGGTCACTTTCTAAAAAATATTCCAGTACCTGTTCTGCATAAAAAGGATTTCCATTGGTCGCCTTTAATAACAATTCTTGAAGTTCTTGCCCAATATTGCCCCCGAGCCTTTCCTCTGCGAACTGCCTAATGGCCTCCCCGTCAAGGATATTCAAGTCAATTTCTGAAGACTTAATATCATTTTTTTCCAATAAAGCATTTTGAAAAAGAAGTGGTTTGTTACCCTCATCATCATACCGGGATGTAACAAGGAAGAAAATGGGGAAATTTTTCACCTGCCCCACCAAATCATTCAGAAACTCAATGGAGCTTCTGTCAAACCAATGGCCATCCTCTAGTTCAATAACCATGGGCCGCAAAAGCGCTTCTGCCTTAAAAAGGCTGGAAAGGGCAGCCATCGTGTTTTCGTATCGCCCCTTTGCATCTAAATTGTCCCAAAGGGAATTGCTCGTTTTGAGCGAGGTCAGGGCAGCCAGCACTGGTTTGGTACGAATAACCTCCCTTTTGATGCGGCTAGCTTCCTCGTGCTGAACGTACATAAACTCATTGACCAAGGTGCCAAAACGCCTTTCAAAATTGTCAAGGTTGGCGCTCTGCTGATTATCAGAAGATTGCCCAAAATAGTTTTTTAAAAAATAAATAAACGGGTTGAACGGTTTGCGGAGAATCTGATCGCTTTGGCAGGTAACCCACCGGAAACGCTTTTTCTTTTTCAGTTGATTTTGGAGTTCATAAGCCAATCTGGTTTTACCTATCCCAGGTTCTCCATAAACATAAGTGACCGCGGGGGCAGGCTTTTCCATGGCTTCTATAGCTGTCTTGATCAGTTTTTTTATTTCAGCACTTCGGCCTACCATGACCCCTGAAAAAACTTGCCGATACTCTACATTCCTGCCAACCAGTCGATAAGTAGGTATTTTGCCTTCTATGCCTTTATATATAATATCGCCTTTGTGCTCAAACAGAAATTGACGCTCTTTCTGAACCTCTTCGTCCACCAATATCTCCCCCCAATCCGCCTTCATCATGATCCGAGCGGCAATGTTTACCCTATTTCCAACAGCAGCATACTGACACCGTTGCTGCCCCCCCACCATTCCTGTGTAAGCAGTCCCAGTAGCCACACCAGCTCTGCGGCGCAGCTTAGTTCTGCTTTCTAACGGCATCAGTTCTTCATTAAGAGACATTAAAAACTCAATGGCTCTTTCATAATTATTTTCATAAGAAACGGGGGCCCCAAACAAAACAACCATTACCCCTCCTTTATCGGCAAATTCCATTTCTTTGAAATAGCCCGAAAAATTGGCGACTTGCTCCAGTACGATCCCTGAGAACTCATTTAAAGATTCAAAATCAGAAAGTCCCTCAAAAGAAAGGAAAACAGAAACAACTGTTCTAAATTCTCCTTTTTGGTTGAATTGGATAACCGACTCCGGCAAGAACCGACTCAGCACCGCCCTAGAAAGCGGGGGCGATGGAACAGCTTTATGGTTTTTGGAATCAAGTAGTTGGCTGTACTTATCTTGCTTGACTTTATAGTAGTCACCTTCTTCCAACTTCTCTAGCCCAACTTGATCTTTAAGCCTTTTCGCAAAATGGCCATCCACTATGATCTCTTGAGACGCTGCAAAGGACTGGCTATCAGCACATCCTAATATTGCTTGGCCTTTGAAATAAAACGACTTATTTTCTTTTCCAACGATCCCCCACTCTATGGCCCCGTGAGAAATACCAATCTTTACTTTTATGTCAAATTCTTGAAATTTTTGGGAGGCTATTTCCAGTAACTGGAAATGCTTTGAGGCAATTGCGAGGACTTGTTCAGCAGTCAGGTCGGCCATGCTCGAGGGAAAAATGCCGAAATAGGCATCGCCAGCAAAATGGGGAATGAAACCACCTTGGTCGTACACCAAAGAGACCATCGGCTCAAATATGGCATTTAATATATCGGAAAGCCTTTCTGCCCCAGCCTTACCCTCTTTTAGTAAAGTCTCAGTTAGTTTGGTGAATCCAGATAAATCCACAAACAATGCAAAGCCCTCCAAGCGCCCTGTACTGGCATCGGCTTCAAACTGTTCCTGAATAAAATGTGGAATTAGGTTTCTCACTGAATAGAAGCATTTGGTTTAGGTCTTGTGGGTTCTCAATGCTCAAAGTTAGTTAACGAGGGTTGACAAAATTAAACTATTGTCAATATTTCAAAAATGAGGCTGTCAATTCCCAACACTGCCTCTCGTCTTTAAAGTTGCCATGGAATCAGCTGCAAGGCCAGTGCTGTCAGGAAGATCAGGAAATGAATCGATTCTGCCCATTGCCTCTTGAGCTCCGTGAAAGTAAACGCCAAGAAAACCCCAAGCGCCGGGGCTAAAAGAATAAAATGCTCAAGAGCAAGATTTTTTTGAAAGGCTGCTCCGAACAGTCCAGATATCATGACCCAATAAAGTATACTTATTTTCTTTTGCGCTTGAATGTTCCTTTTTGTTAAGTAACTACTGTTATTCACTACTACAAAAAGAATAAGGGCTAAAAACAAAAGCGCTTTTACGTATCCGTTCCACCCTCCAATATCGCCTTCAACGCTCAAAAATGAAAGATTACTGCCGAATTGATTCTCCCAAAAGAAGTCCAAACGATCAATAGCAAAGAAATAAAGCCCAACTAAAAAAAATGGTACCAGTAGCCCAATAATGACCATTAGCCGTTCCTTTAAATTAAAAGCCCGGAGAATGTTCAAACCAGCATTTATCAAAATGAAATAAAAAATAAACGGAGCGTAGAACAAACTGGCCACTCCTGTCCAAAAACCCACATTGAAAATTCTATCCGCACAGGAAGGCGATTTATAGGTAGAGAACAACTCTACCAATGCTATCAATATGAACGTATTCCCGATCAGCACAGGCGACAGGTACAAAAAGTCAGGCAACAAGCAACAAACTAGCACATAAAAAACTCCTGGGAATAAGTTGACCTCATTTGACAACCTATTTTCAATGACTATAGAGTTAATCAAAAAGCCTTGCGCCACCAATAAAAGGATAGCAATAAGGTGAGCTGTCAAGGTTTGCGAACCAATCCACTCGTACAATAACCCTCCCATCAACCCCTCTCCAGAAGGGCTCCATTTAAACGGTGCCATAAAAACGGAAAATCGCAAGAGCAACACATACACAATGAGGAATATACTTGAGAACAACTGGTTGGTCCGAAAAAATGTCAGCACTGGTAGGTGAATGTATAATGGTCAAGTGAAAGAAGAGAAAAAGTCATCTGGCCCGCCTCTCCATATTTGACCCAAAGGTATAAACAATGGTTTTTAGAAAAAAATATCCTCATTCCGCTTCACAGGCTTTTATCCGAGAAAACAAACCCATTTGGGTAGTTTTTATCAAATGCAAGCATTTTTGAATATCAAAATGATTTTTTTTTCAATAAAAAATCTCAAAATCATTGAACATTACAAAGTTTTTTCTCACAAATATTTGCAAAAACGAATAACTCAAAATACACAAACAATTAGTAATCAAACTTTTAAACCTAAATAGCAATTTCAGTAAAACTAAATTTTCATTTCACAAAGGTCGATTTTTGTCCTTGGCCTTGGCAAATTATCGTTGCACATTTGTATCGTGATTAGTGATTAACACAAGAGATGATTGAAAAACGAAGAGATGATGGAAGAAGTGGAGAGTGTAAAATGCCGATTAAAAGAATCGGCCACGGTTTGAAAATGTTCATGGGATTATAATTTGTTAATAGCCAGTCGTCCCGACTGCGTCGGGACGGGCTGCTTTTTTTAATCCATGCTTCAAACCACTTGATAGAATATGTTCATGGGATTATAATTTGTTGGTAGTAAGCCCCCTCCCTCTAATCGAGGGGGTATTACTAACTTTTCAAAGCCCATCTGAATAAAGATACGCATCAGCCTAAAAAAAAAGCCGATCAAAAGAGACCGGCCTTAAAAAATTAGTTCATGGGATACTAACTCTAACACAGAATTTCGCTAACAATATTTCATGGGATTAAAAAATTATCTTTCGCAAAAAGAAATAGGCTGATGCAAAAATACAAGGGACGCTGCAAATTTCAAATAAAGTAGCAAATTTCCCTAAAAGAATTCGTTTTTGGATATGTTCATGGGATTATTTAAAAGTCATGCTTGTTAGCATGACTTTTTTTATTTTAATGAAATTGATACGGCAACTCCCCCCACATGTTTCCTTTCCACTCGCTTTACATAAAATCTACATCAACATAATAAGGGTAGCGCATCAAATACTCAATTGCCTGTCGCATATCATAAGCTTCATAAACCGCTTTGTACAGCATTTGAGTGATCGGCACGTGTAGCTTAAGGTGGTCAGCTAAATGCTTGGCAATTTTCAAAGTCCTGACACCTTCAGCCACTTCCGGCATATTGGCCAATATCTCTTCAACCTTTTTTCCTTCCCCCATTTGAAACCCTAAGTAGTAATTACGGCTATTATTGCTAGTTGCTGTGCAAACAAGATCCCCGATACCTGCAGTGCCCACAAATGGTTTCGGGGAAGCACCTAAGGCTTTTCCAAAATAAATCATCTCCATCAGCCCCCTTGTTATCAATAATGCCTGAATATTTTTACCCATTCCAAGGCCACCCAAGATCCCACTGCCAATGGCTATGATATTTTTTAGTGCACCGGCCAGCTCTGCCCCTAATATTTCGTATGTTCCAAACACTTGAAAGTGGCGGCTGCTAAGCACCTTTTTACCAAGATCAACTACCTCTTCAAACTTGCTCCCAATAACAGTTGCAGTTGGTTGCCCTTCATTAATCTCGCTAGCTAGGTTTGGACCGGATAGACACCCAACCCTAGCCACCACGGTTTCCTGTCTGATAACTTCGCTCATTGTACATACACTATTGCGAGTTATCCGTCCTTGCTGTAAATCCTCTTCGTCTAAGTTATGCAGGTCAAAACCTTTAGTGCCATGTATCAATAAATGATATGGGTGCAAAAATGGGGAGAGCTGTTTCATCGCTTCCCTAAAACTATCAGATGGGATGATTGGAAAAATTAGGCTGCAGTTCTCAGCCACTTCCTGGAGGTTGTTCGTGGCTTTGACGTTTTCAGACATTTTCAGGTTTAAGCCGGGGTGGATATGATCTTTGTTAATGACTTGGACAAGTTCTTCCTGCCTCCCATAAATTAACACATCGGTATTGTGCGACAATAAGTTGGCGATAGCCGAACCAAAACTACCTGCCCCAATAACCCCTACTTTTGTCCTTTTATTCATATTCTGGAATTCAACGTTTTGCTCAAAACCCGTTTGCCCTATGGCCAATTAATTCAGAACAACTTATTTTTCTGCAAAGTGGACAAAAGTACATTTTTTCCCATAATGACTGTTAAATGAGGCTTATCAATGAGTCAGCTCTACCTCTACACTATTTGGGAACGCCGCTCTTCTATTGGCCCTTTTCTTCAAGTATAAAAAACCTATTGTAGCTACCAAACTCATTGCACCCATCAGATTCCACAAAGCCTCAAATCCAAAATGGTGTACGGTCTGCGTTCCCAACGGCGGCCCAATAACATGTGCCAACGAATAAGTCATCGTGAACAGCCCCATGTATGCCCCTCTATTCTCTTCCGAAGCGCGGCTAATGGCAAAAGTATTGGTAAATGGCATGTTGAACATTTCACCTATAGATAATATGATCATAGAAGTTATTGCAATAAAAAAGCTTGACCCAACGGTCAAATTGAGCATAATATAAGCTACGCCATACATTGAAACCCCAATCCAAATATTATCTATAGCTTTTATCTTGCGTTCCAGGGTATAGACTAATGGCATTTCAGTGAAAGCAATCAAGAGGCCATTCAAGGCCAATATATTACCGATTGTCATTTCAGAAAACTCCAACTTCTCTTTATAAAACACTGGAAGAGTGTACAGGAATTGCATGAAAACAATGGCCCCGATCAGCGTCAAGAACAAGAAAAACAGATACTCTTTGTCCCTGTATGGTGATTGTGAAGGCCCTGTACTTATAGACACCTCTTGCTCCTTTTCTACTTTTTTGGCTTTCATGAAAAAAACAAATAGCAATGCCGCTGCCATGCACGTAAGGCCATCGGCCCAAAAGAGCGTCCAATAACCTTTATAGCTGACCAACCAACCTCCTATAGCTGGCCCCATTGCCCACCCGAAATTGATAGCCATTCTGATCAATGAAAAGGCCCTTGTCCGATTTTCGGGTTTACTATAGACAGCGATGGCAGTCATGACGGCTGGCCGTAAGGCATCAGCAATAGTGCTAGTCAGGAAAACAATCAGCCCCATCAACACAATCGTATCTACAAAACCTAGCATAATGAACATCAATCCGCCGCCAAAAAGCGACCAGAACATGACCCAATAATAGCCGATCTTATCAGTTAGGTATCCTCCCAGATACGACCCCGCCAGAGAACCCAATCCAAAACAAAGTAGCACCCAGCCAGCTTCCACAATAGAAAAACCCAGTTCTATAGTCATATAGACACTTAGAAATGGAATGACCATCGTACCGCTACGATTGATAAAAGTGACCAATGACAGTAGCCAGATTTGGGGAGAAAAACCAGAAATGGATTTTCTATACAGTGAGAAGACTTTTAAAGACATGAGAATTCAGTTAGGGTATGACGGGAAATAAATCAAGGAAAGCATCTACAGACTACTCCTGATTAGTGATAGATCTTACTATACCCCGAAAAACTATTTTTAGTTCTTTCGGCAAATAAAAAAATGCAGGCAAATTGATTTTGCCTGCATTTTTTACTCAAATCTTATTGGCGCAGAAACAGTTAACTACCTACCAATTTGTTGCCTATAATTTGACGCTTTGGATGGGTCAACCTTTACCATCACTTTAATAATCTCACTTTTTTCGTCCGGGAATGCACCTTTGTATATTTCAATAATTTCATCAGCTTTAGTATTGGTAAACACCTGCATGATCATGGAATTTGGATAACTTTGATTAACTGACATCAAAGAGGACAAAGCCTGCGTCATTACAGCCCTAGCCGTTACTGAATTCTCGTGCATGGCATCAAGCCCTTGTCTGTGATAATCATAAAACGCCTGCCGAAAAGGGCGGATTCGGGGACTCTGTAAATTTTCAATCAACCAATACCTGTTCCTATTCCCATCCACGGAACGCCAACCTTTCACGCTACTGGCAATACCAGGAGGCACTTGATTGATAATATCTTGGGCTTTTTCAAAATACACATCTCCTCCAAAGGGCGAAAAAGAATCATAATCAATTCCCAAAACAACGTAGGCATAGTAGGCCAAAACGGAAGAAAGCTCATTGATATAAGCAGTCTGGCTATATTCTAAAGGTTGAAATTGTTGATAAGAAAAGGTGATACCTTTATCAAGGTGTTTAAACAAAGGTGTCTCGTAGGTGCTTCCAAAAACAGGCCGGGTGGATTGCAGTTGTATTTCCGCCTCAAAAGTAGTGGGATCGATTTCCGAGGTGATAGTCATAATCATGTCCAAGCGGATACGTTCTTCCTGCTCAAATTCATCTTCCGTCCACTTTTGATTGTTCATGAATTCTTCGATCGTCTGCTGTAGGGTCACGAACACTTTGGGGTCAACCGTTTGTAGTTTCGGCGTCAATATTTCCACCGTCACCTCCAACTCCTGTGCATTTATTTTTGAAAAGAACAAGAGAACCAACACAGGTAAAAACCACTTTTTCATATTTTACAATTTATTGAACATGATTGAAATTTCGGCCACAATGTCTTCCGCCACTTCTGCTTTTGATTTTAACTCAAATTCTTTTTGGATATTGTCTTTCCTCAGTATCGTGATTTTATTTGTGTCAAAATTAAACCCGGCCCCCTCATCACGCAGCGAGTTGAGGACTATCATATCGAAATTTTTACGCTCCAATTTGTCGCTTGCGTTAGCCATTTCATTATTTGTTTCCAATGCAAAACCAACCGTTACTTGGCCTTCCTTTTTCATTTTTCCCAAGGCCGCTGCAATGTCTGGCGTCTTTTCCAACTCAATATTCATTCCCTCCCCTTTTTTCTTTATCTTTTGATCGGCAATGTGAATGGGCCTATAATCAGCAACGGCAGCAGCAAAAACCGTTACATCCACGTTGGGGAACAATTGCACTGCCGCCTCATACATTTCCTGAGCCGTCTGTACCCGGATGGTTTCCAAATTTTCACCAACGGGTTTTAGCTTTGATGGCCCTAAAAGCAATTTCACATTGCCCCCCTTTTTAGCAAATGATTCGGCAATAGCCACCCCCATTTTTCCTGAAGAGCGGTTGCCAATGAACCTTACCGGATCAATCGGTTCGTAAGTAGGACCAGCCGTTACAAGGATTTTTTTTCCTAAAAATTGTTGGCCTTCCAGAAAATGATTTTCCAAAAAAGAAACGATCTCATCTGGTTCCGCCATCCTCCCTTCCCCGACCAGCCCACTTGCCAATTCTCCATGTCCCACTGAAATGAAATGATTTCCATAGGATTTGAGTAGACCAACGTTTCGCAAAGTTGAACCATGTTTCCACATATCCAAATCCATGGCAGGAGCAAAAAAAACAGGACATCGGGCTGACAAATAAACTGCCGAGATGATATTATCGCAGATGCCATTGGCCAATTTGGCTAAGGTATTAGCAGTCGCCGGAGCTACTACCATTGCATCGGCCCAAAGGCCCATGTCTACATGGTTGTTCCATGCCTCTTCAGAAACAACCTCAGAAACAACTGATTTTTTTGAAAGAGTGGAAAGGGTAAGCGGAGAAATGAAGGCGGTGGCGGCAGGTGTCATTAAGACTTGCACTTCGGCCCCCGCTTTGATAAGAGCCCTAGTCAGGTAGGCTGCTTTGTATGCGGCAATGCTGCCAGAGATGGCGAGCAGTATTTTTTTGCCTTGCATAATAATGGGCAATAAGCAGCAGGCAACCCTAAGGAATGACCAGCCTACTGCTTATTGTTTACTACCGCCGATTGTTGTTGCGACGATTATCATTATAGTGATAGTGGATTTCATCATTGACAAAATCCTCTGTTGCGATAACCGTCGGGTTCGGCAATTTCTCATAAAATTTAGAGATCTCGATCTGCTCTTTATTTTCAGTGATCTCCTCAATGGTATCGGAAGTCACAGCAAATTCTTCCAGCTTGCCATGAAGTTCGTGCTTGAGGTCAATCGCCAATTGCCTGGACCGCTTAGTAATGATCGCGAGGGTTTCGTAAATGTTGCCAGTCTTTGCAGCCAGCGCCTTTACGTCCCTTGCCTTAAGGTTAGGATCCAGCCCTTGTGCTTTGGTCTTGATATCTGCCATTTGTCAGTGATTTTAACTTTTTTACTGAGTTATTATAGATGGATTGAACTTCATCCTTGTTTTTACTGTCGGTAAATTTCGACAGGTAGTCCTGTGCATAACCAACAGACTGCCGATAGCGCTCTTCTTGCTTAGTAAAAACGCTGTTAGAGGCAAGGTCGTAAGAAGATTTCGCAATTAAAAAGCGGACTTGTTCCGCATTATTGGTTTCCGGGAAATCTTTCAACAAATTTTCAAAAACGACAATCGCCGCTTGGTATTGCCGGAGATCGTAATACAATTGCCCTTCGTTAAAGGTTTTGTGTTCCAGCTTTAAGCGCAATTCGTCTATTAATCGATTGCACTCTTTCACCCGTTCACTATTGGGGTAATTATTAACAAATGTTTCGAACTCTTCTATCGCTTTCCCTGAATAGGTCTGATCCAACCGATAAGTAGGGGATAGCCGGTAACTGGAGTAACCTACCATAAACTCAGCTTCTTCCTTATAAGAACTTGTAGGAAAAGTACCCGCAAAGGTTTTGAAGTAGTAGTTAGCCAGGATAAACTTATTTATGTAGTAATAAGTATAGGCGTAAGTGAAATAAATTTTTTCCAACTCTGGCCGCCCCCTGTATGCAGGTATAATCAGTTCAAACAAAGTCTGTGCCCGCATGTACTCCTCTTGCTCGTACAATTCAAACGCTTTTTTATGGATCAGTTCTGTGTCGCCACTGGCTCTGATTTTCTCAAACTCGGATTTGCAACTGCTGAGCAGTAAGACAAAAACGATCAAATAAATAGGGAAAATGAGCTTTTTTTTCATAGGGGCGCAAAGATACGGTGATTGTGGTGATTTATGCACGCTAATTTGATTTTTAATTGACGTTATATCAAGCGTTTATCACACACAAGGTGCAGATAGTGGGAGGGGGTGGTTGGTTGAAGGGAAAAGAAAAACTTCGTTTGTTACGACGTCCGGCTGAAACCGAAATTTATTATATCCCGCCTTTCTCTTGCTCGTAGCGTTGGATGTACTCCTCTACCAATTCGCCGAGGATGTCTTTTAGATAAGCTTTTTCCATGCGGGCGATCTTCTTCAGTTTGTTGATTTTCGATTTATCAAAAGTAACCGTCAGGCGCTTGGTGCCCTCCCGGATGCTTTGCTCAAGATCACTTGATTCGACGGTACGGCGGATCAACATGTCCAAACCAGTCATGGGGCGGCGGGCTTGGTTTTGGTATTTGGACTTGTCAACACCTTTGTCTTTTTCACGCTGCGCCATTTTCTCGTCAAAGCTCTCTTGCAGGGCTTCTTCGAGCAGGGAATCAAGGTCAGTCGTGAAATTTTTACGGGAAGAACTCCGCCTAGCCAGAACGGTGGCTGAGTCCACTTCGTCGGCTGGTGCCCTTAAAAAAGCAGTCCCTTTACCGCTGACGTCTTTGGTGTCAGTACTGAAAAGGCTTTCAAGGCCATCGGTAAATTTCTTCTTGCTCAATGTATATTCAGGTTCGTTAAGTGAAATGGATTAAACGGGGACTTCCACCCTTGTCAAAATTTCTTTGCACAAATTCATGTAATCCTCTGCCCCTATGCTTCGCCTGTTATAGCTAAAGATGTCTTTTCGCTGGGCGGGGGCTTCGGCCAACGCCACATTGTCGCGGATCATGGTTTCAAAAACCTTTTCACCAAAGTATTTTTTGATGGTATCCACTACATCTCTATTCAAGATTTTACGACTATCGTACATTGTTGCAATAACGCCTCCAATCTCCAATTGCTTATTGAGACGGAAACGCACCTTGTCAATGACTTGCTTGATTTTCGCCAACCCCTGCATAGCCAAAAATTGGGTTTGCAAAGGGATGTAAACGTATCGGCTGGCGGCCAACGCGTTTAAAGTCAGAAGCCCAAGCGACGGTGGACAGTCAATAATGATGAAGTCATAATCCTCTTTGACAGGTTCAAACAACTCACGGAGGATGTACTCCCTACCGGCCTCGTTGATGAGCTCCATTTCTGCACCTGACAAATCTAGGGTTGACATGACAATATCCAGACCTTCCTTGATGTTGTAAGGCTCCAGTTCTGATTCGCCTCTAAGCGCTTCGTAAATAGTATTGGGCTGGCGGGGCACTCCCAATGACAAGGATAGGTTAGCTTGTGGATCAAGGTCAATCAACAATACTTTCTTACCCATTTCGGCCATACCTGCACCGATATTGATGACGCTTGTCGTTTTTCCGACTCCTCCCTTGTGGTTTAAAAGTGAGATTACTATTCCCATTATGTTCGTTTACCTGATTATTATTTTTAAAAATACAAAAGCAGTATTTTGGGCAAATTTAGTCAAATTTATTGGTCTTTTGAATTTGAGTTTTCCACATCTTCACCTTACGGCCTTATCTGTTTGTTTTTAAATTGTCAGAAACGAAAGAAACCTATCTTAATTACTCAACCATTGCATGGCTCGTCCGTTTGCTTATTGTAATTTTGCCCAAATTCATGACCGCTCAATTTGGGCAATCTTATTTTAAAACAAGCGACAAGAATGATGATTTCAAAAAAAATGGAAGCCGCCCTGAACGAACAGATAGTGCTGGAAGGGTATGCTTCGTTCCTTTATTTGGCAATGGCAGTTTGGTGCGACAACCAAGGCCTTACTGGCTGCCACCAATTTCTGATGCGCCAGTCTGACGAGGAGCGCATGCACATGATGAAGATTTTTGAGTACTTAGCCGATGTAGATGGTTTTGCTCTCACCCCTGGCGTGAATGAGCCGCCCCGACAATTCAAATCGGTGCAAGAAATTTTCAAAACCGTTTATGCGCATGAGCAAAAAGTGACTAAGAGCATTAATGGCCTCATTGACTTGGCAACCAAGGAAAATGACTTCTCCACGCAAACGTTCCTCCAATGGTACGTCAACGAACAAAGGGAAGAAGAAGCGATGATGCGCAATGTCCTTGACAGGATCAACCTCATTGGCGAAGGTCCGCAGAGCCTTTATTTTATTGATAAAGAGATAGAAGCCATCAACAAACAGGCCGCAGCAGCTGAAGCCGCAGCAGGTTAAACAGGGCCACCTGAATCATGGTGGTTTTATTTTTTTTATAAATCACCATGATTCAACATCCTCTGGATGAAACTCAACAACCAGCCTTTCATGAACGTCTGGGATTTTTTCAGAACCTATTTTAAGGAGGCAGAAGAAAGCTCTATCTCAAAACCCTTGATCCATGAATCGATCGTAAGGGATGAAAAAGAATTGCAGTCCTACCGAGCGTGGAAGGAATCCCTAGAACACCGCCGATCCATCGACTGGTTGAATAACCAATACGCCCTCTGGCAAGCCCTGCCCAACGAGGTGGACGACGCCATTCTTTTTTTAAATACGCCTTCCTCAAAAGGTTTTGCCGTGCATTTCATAGAATCGAATCTTGACCTTCAGCATGCCGCATACTTGTTTGATTTTTTAAAAGAAAAAGTGCTCACCTTGAATTATCGCCCGCAAGTATCGGACACCCGCACCTGGTCGGATAAAAAAGCGGTGCAAACATTGGACAGGTATTATTTAAAACCCCGCACCTCTAAAACGTCCGAAGGGAAAATCAATCAGTTGTTTGGCAATATCACTATTGAACTGCTGTATCGGGACAACACCCCCTTTAACCTGAAATTCAGGGCGACAGCTTACCACGACCGCCTCTACCAACCTGCCGATGATTTCCAATTTTTGATGGAAGGGATTCTTTCATAATGTGAATGGCAAACCCATTCCACGGTTAATGAAAGGCAAATGACTTCCATCATTTTCTATCTTTGCGTTTCCATTGAGAAAAATCAAGGCTGGAGACCAAGAGCGGCGTTCGATTGTTGGCCTCCATTCATTCAACTTCTGATTAATGTACCCGGACCTTTCCTACCTCTTCCACGATCTTTTTGGCACCGAGCTGGACAATTGGACTTCCATTTTCAAAATGTTTGGCGTTATGCTCATGTTTGCCTTTCTAACGGCAGCTTTTTTCTTTCACAACGAATTGAAACGAAAAGCAGGTCTGGGTATTTATCAGCCGACCAAAGTAAAGATCATTCATGGAGAGCCTGCCAAAGTTGGAGAATTGATCTCCAATGGTATTTTCGGTTTCATCTTGGGTTTTAAAGGTTTTTACATTTCCCAAAATTTTGCAGATTTTCAAAAAGACCCCGCGGCCGTCCTGCTTTCAGCAAAAGGAAATTGGCTGATCGGAATTGCGGTGGCACTGCTATTCGCTGGCCTCATGTATTGGGAAAAGAAGAAAAAAGCATTGGCCAAACCCAAATCGGAAATCACCGATATCTACCCACATGACCGCATTGCTGACCTGACCATGATGGCAGCGGTTGGTGGGATTTTAGGAGCTAAAATATTTGCCATCTTAGAAGAACCTTCCGGTTTTTTCAGCGACCCCATTGGCACTTTTTTCTCAGGAAGCGGACTGGCGATTTATGGAGGGCTGATCGGCGGCTATTTGGCTGTTACCTGGTACATGCGCAAACATAATATCCCCTTTTGGCACACCGCTGATGCCGTAGCTCCGGCACTCATCTTTGCTTACGGCGTTGGACGGATCGGGTGTCAGTTGGCGGGCGACGGCGACTGGGGTATTGTAGCAGGGGCACAGCCTGATTGGTGGTTTTTGCCGGACTGGATGTGGTCGTACGATTTCCCCCACAATGTGAACAATGCCAACACGGCCGATGGCTTTAGGGCCGCGATGGGTGGATTGGTTGATGGCTGCAATGAAGAAATTTTTAACGCCTCAAGAACTTACCCCATTGAAGACCGGTGCGCCGAGGCATGTGGTATCCGCTATTGTCACTTTATCCCGGAAAAAGTTTTTCCAACCCCTTTTTATGAAACCATTATGTCGTTTTTGATCGGTGGCTACTTATGGGCGATCCGCAAAAAAAACCAGATACCTGGGATGATCTTTTTCATCTATTTGATCCTCAACGGTATTGAGCGTTTTTTTATTGAAAAAATACGGGTGAACGTAACCTACGATTTTCTGCCGTTTCAGCCGACGCAGGCAGAGGTCATTTCCTTATTAATATTTATTGCCGGGGTTGTTGGAGTGGTATGGCTGAAGAAAAAACATGCGGAGCCCGAAGTCAATCCATAGGGATAAAAAAGTAGGAGCAAGAGCAACCTAAGCGCTCCCGCTCCTTCCAATCTTTTATCCACCCTTTCTCAATCAATGGGCATGCCATTGCCCCAACTCCTTGTTTTTCAATTTTTTATAAAAAACACTTGATTCGGTTTGACGATTTTCCGTCGCATAGCCGGACAAAGATTGTTCAATATTGGACAGTAGTGCCTCCAAAAGTGTGCATGGTTGAAACTATCCTCCTTCCGGAAGTGCTGGTCGTTCTTTTCTTATATTAGCGCTAAAAACAACATCATGCGCCTTTTAATATTTTTTCTCATGCTATGCCTTTCCTCCATCTCAATAGCACAGGAAAACATTTTACAAAAACTGCTCAATGAAAATAAAAGCCAGTTTGGCGACGTGTTGGATCGTCCAGAACAATACGATGTGCAAGTTATTTATACCCAAATTGACCGGGACGAAAATAACGTCCCGCACTTAACTTCTTTTGAATATAATTTGGATGAAAAAAAATATTATTACCCTGCCAGTACTATTAAAATGCCGATAGCTTTTTTGGCACTAGAAAAAATAAATGAACTAAATATCATCGGCTTGAATAAACATAGCACTATGATCAACGGTGCCGGCCACAAACCACAGACTCCAGCACAAATAGATACGACATCCTCAACGGGGATGCCGGCCTTGTCGCATTATGTAAAAAAGATTTTCCTCGTAAGCGACAATGATGCGAACAATCGCTTGTATGAATTTTTAGGTCAGGAATACATCAATAAATCCCTTTGGAAAAAAGGTTATAAAAATCTTAGCATTGTCCACCGGCTGGGAATTAGCGGTTTCGATCTGGAGGCCAACCGACACACCAACCCTATTTATTTTTACAATGAAAATCATGAATTATTATATCAACAAGGAGAGGTATATAGCCAGGTTGGGAAATCATTTGATTTAAATAAAACGCTGCGCGGTAAAGGCTATTATCGTGACGGTGAACTAGTGAAAGCCCCATTTGATTTTTCCGAAAAAAATTATATTTCTTTACAAGACCAGCACGACATCTTAAAAGCTGTTATTTTCCCCGAAATCACGCCTCCGCATCAGCGATTTAATATTGCTGAAAGCGACTATGGTTTTTTATATCAGGTCATGTCAGAGCGGCCAAAAGAAAGTGTGCACCCCCATTACGACAAACCCGATCATTATGTAAAATTTTTTATTTTTGGCGACAGGGAAGAAGAGGAACAAATACCACCCAATATTCGTATTTTTAACAAGGTCGGCTGGGCGTATGGCTTCCTGACAGATATCGCTTATATTGTAGATTTTGAAGCGGGCATCGAATTTTTTCTTGCAGCCACTATCCATGTAAATGAGGATGGTATTTACAATGATGATAAGTACGAATACGATTCCATCGGCCTGCCGTTTTTATCGAAACTTGGAAGCGTTATTTATGAGCATGAAAAAAAGCGCCCCCGAAAACACCAAGCAGACTTGAGCAAATTTAAAATCCAAACCTATGATTGAATTAAATGGAGATATAACCGATTAGTTAAATGCAACTTTTTGACTATTTACCCATTAATTTTATTGACACTTTATTCCAAAAACAATTTTACCGACCCATGAGATTTTTACCATACCTGTTTTTAATCGCCGCATTTATTTTTCCCAAAAATATCTATGCTCAAAAAGGAAAAAAAATAAACCAACCACAGGCACTCCCATTTGTCAAAACGCTCGACTTGCAATTGGAGGATTCCGATGTTTTTAATAAAAGTTTTACAGGTTTTGCCTTATACGATCCTGAGCAGCTCAGCATGCTATATGAATACAATTCAGATAAATATTTCACCCCAGCATCCAATACTAAAATCCTTACTCTTTTTACTTGCCTACAATTTTTGGGTGACTCCATTCCCGCTTTGCAATATAAAAAGCAGGGTGATTTTATGGTTTTTTGGGGAACGGGCGACCCCTCTTTTTTAAACCCACATTTAACCCCTAATAACAGGGTTTATGATTTTTTAAAAAATAGGCCGGAAACACTTTTATTTTGTCCTGCGAATTTTAACGATAGCCGCTATGGAGAAGGTTGGATGTGGAGCGATTACCCTTATTCGTATCAGCCCGAAAAATCACCTTTCCCAATTTATAGCAACGTCGCTCATTTTGTGCAAAATGATACCACAAAAGGATTGGAAGTATCACCCTCTTTTTTAAAAGACTATTTATTCCACGATCCATCTTTGCAAGAGGATGACTATATCGGACGGGTCGAATTTGACAACCAATTTTCTTTTAATAATTACGCAGCGGGAGGTGGGCATTTTGATTGGCAAGCACCTTTCCGGGTCACCCCAGAATTTTTCGTTAAAATATTATCAGACACGCTGCACCGTTCAATTAATTTAATAAATGAAAAAATGATGCCCCCCTCCGACGCAGGTGTTTTATTTAGCATTAAATCGGATAGTCTGTACCAATTAATGATGCAACAAAGCGATAATTTTATTGCTGAACAATTACTGCTTATATGTTCTGAATTAAAATTTGGAAATATGAAAACGGAACAGATTATCGATTTTGTATTAAAAAATCAATTAGGGAAACTACCAGACAGTCCTAAATGGATCGATGGTTCTGGCCTGTCGAGATATAATTTAATTACCCCACGTAGCCTCGTTAGAATTTTGGATTTAATCCGGCAGCAGATGCCAAAAGAAAAGTTGTTAGAAATATTTCCGGCGGGAGGTGTTTCTGGAACTATTGAAGGAAATTATAAAAACGGAGATCGGCCATATATTTTTGCCAAAACGGGTACATTGCGCAACAACCATTGCTTGAGTGGTTATTTAATGACAAAGAGTGGGAAACTGCTTGTATTCAGTTTTATGCATAATAATTTTACAATAAAAACAAGTGCAATAAAAAAGGAAATGGAAAGGGTTTTAAGAAGGATTTATGAAGAAAATTAAATAAGCGATCGAGATTCGTTTTATTTAATTTCCCAACTACTGACTCATAAATAAAAATGCACCCCGAAATGACTTCGGGGTGCATTTTTATTTTATTGGCAAGAAATAATTTACCGCATTTTTGGACGTCTGCGCTTCCCTCCCGGTTTCATTGGCATACCACCTTTTGGCATTTGCCCCATGCGGCGGGCCGCATTCAATTGCCCTCTATCCTTCACGGCTTTTTCAAATTGTTTAACCTGATCTTTGAGCGTGGGCTCAGTCACATTCAGCGCTTTTATTTCTTTTAAATATAATTTCACCTGGTTCCATCGCTCCTTTTGGGCGGCCGCTCCAGCAAGTTGTAATTGTACCGCAGCTTTTTCATTGTCGGTTGGCAATTCAAGCGTTTGGGCATACTTGAGATATTTCTCCGCCTCTTCATTTTTGCCCAAACCTTGGGCAATCGTGCCCTTCATGATATAATAATAGGCCCGGTTGGACACGTAAAGCCAATTGGGTTTCCAAGTCAGGTTGAGTCTTTGCTCCGCACCCAAGTAGTCCGTATTTTGCATCAGCTGTGCCGCCGATTGCACCGTACCCAGCAAAAAATAGCCAATGAGCAACCCTACCCCAACTAGCAAAAATGGAAAAGCGTACCAAAATCCAAGGAAAATGGCCATGATCGTCCCCCCGATTAGGAACAAAGCGATCAGTGCAAAACGCAGGTAAATATTTATCGTGAACATAGTCGTTGTTATTTTGAATTTAGGGCTGCAAAAGTACGAAATAAAAATGCAGATATTTGGCTGGGTAGCCCACAGGATTCAAGGATGAAGGGTAGAAGTTCAAACCATGTGGTTAGTTAATTACAGCTTTTTGCCCTTTCCAATTGATAGACAGCTATAATTACAGAACCTTTTTACGCTTCAACACCTGCCTTCGCAATGCGCTAACCGACTGGAATACATCGGCTTTAGCAACACCGTATCCATTATTTTTAAATTTTAAAAACAATAATGTAACACAGTTGCATGTTTTATAAGAACCTGAATTTCAATATCTTAATAAAAGGATTAATTTTGCCGCTTGTGAAAAAAGCGGATGCCTCCCCTCTATTGACCGAACATTTTTTTTGACAACCACATTCTTTAACCGAAACCGCTAAACATTTAAATACCAAACACTTCTGAACAAGCACTTCCTTGATTTTGCTGGACAGGAGCTTTAAAACAATTACAACTATGGATACTACCAACAATCCACAAGTAAGCGGGTCTCATCAAACACCACCTACAACGAAAACGGCCATCCCAAGTGCCACCCCTCCGAAAAAACCGAACAATGCCTTGTTGCCAATCTTATTGAGCATTGGTTTCCTGATGCTAGTTGCTGTGGCTTGGCTCACTTATAACAGTATGAATACCACCCGTGCGCTGGAGCAAAAAGTTGCTGAGTTGCAAGAGGTTCAAAAACTGCATGCCGAACTGGAAAGCCAGTACAATGAGGCTATTGCAGAACTCGACAATTTAAAAGGCGAAAACCAACAGATCAATGCGCTTATCGACCAGCAAAAAATGGAACTGCAATCGCAGAAAAACCAAATTTCTGGCCTGCTCAAGGATAAGCGAAAATTTGATGCTGCCCGCGCTGAAATCAGAGATCTAAAAGCTCAATTGGCAAATTATATCGCCGACATTGAACAGTTGCAAGCTGAACAAGAAATGCTCACGCAAGAAAATACCATGCTCAGAAGCGAGCGGGATCAACTGAATACTTCATTACAGGCCAAACTCGGTGAAAATGAAGAACTGGCTGTAGCCAAGGCACAACTGGTGAACGAAAAAGAAGAATTGTCAAAGTCTGTTGCAGTCGGCTCGGTGGTGCAAGTGAAGACAGTTAATGTAACGCCACAAAAAGTCAGAAAGGGCGGTAAAACTGCGGATCAAAAAGCAGCTAAAAAAACGGATCAATTGAAGGTCTGTTTTACCACGGTCGTGAATGAATTGGTAAAACCAGGTACGGAGAAGTTTTTCATCCGTATCATCAACCCACAGGGTGAAACATTGGCCATTGAAGACTTGGGCAGCGGTTCAATCATTAATAGCAAAACGGGTGAGGAGGTGCGCTTTACGCAAATGGCCGAATATGATTATGCGAACGATGAAACGCAATTGTGTTTTAATTGGAAACCTGACGTTCCTTTCCAGAGCGGTCAATATGACGTTGAAATATACAACAAAGGGTATTTGTCCGGAAAAGGTAATTTTACATTGAAATAATACGAAAAATAGTGACATCACACCATCAATCCCCCGATGAGAAGAGTAATCTCTATCAGTTAGCGTAATGTCAAGCTGGGCCTTTTTGCGAGGTCCAGCTTTTCGTGTTTCAATAAAAAAACGGCGGCGTCTTTTGGACGCCGCCGTTTTATATTTTCACTTAATACCGTGTAATTTAAATTTGCTTTAATTTTTCCCCTACAAGTGGGCCGGACGATTCACCTCGCCTTGAGGCATGAGACTGCTCGGCCCAACGGGATTTAAGGGGCGGCGTCGTCCCGATGCATCGGGACGACGCCGCCCCTTAAATCCCTTGAGGAGCACTCGGGCGTTGCCAAAAGAGCGACTTTTCCTGCTCCGCATTTTTTAAACATACTTAAATTACACAGTACTTAATAGCCCACGATTATTTTATTTAATAATAATAGCTTTTTTCAAAGTTCTCACTTCCTCTTTATTTGTTTTTAATATTAATTGACAAATAACCATGCCTGTGGGCAATTCATTTTTATTTTCCCAATAAAAACTATTTGCGCCAGCATTTCTATAGCCAATATTCACAGCATCTATTTGCATGCCGTTCAAATTGTATATTTCTAAAAAAATATTCCCAGGGTATTTTGTATTAAAATAAAAATCAGCGGCATCAGAAATGGGGTTGGGAATTATTTCATTGAAAGAAATTATTTCCTCTTCGTTATTTTTCGAAGAAATACCAGTGGTGCAATTCTGACCAAAATCTTGACAATAGGAGCGCTCTGGCAAGGTGCAATCCAGCACAAACGGATTAGGTTTACCCTCTTGGTATTCCGCTATTTTCCAGGTACGATCCCATTCCGCTTGATCTACCGGATCTAAAAAATGCCATGCACAGAATGTTTCTCTTTGGGTTTCGAAAAAAGTCGGATCGGCAGCATCAGCAACGTCTTTGTACATTGTATAAAAATACATCATGGCTCTGGCAACATTGCCTTTATGCGCTTCCGGCGGTTCAAAAAAACCATTTTTTCTTTCCGAATATAAATCGATATTATTGATTGGAATAGAAGATATTTCCTGATCGAGGTAATACCAATTTTCGGTTTCGTTATCGGGTATTTCGCTAAATGGCAAATTTCCCCGGTCGCTGTTTACATCTTCCCGTGCGGGATATAAATGATGCATATCTCCTTCGGCAAAACCTTCTGCACCGAGGCTCTTGGGGAATGTGTGCTCTGTATTTATTCCCATGTCGAATGCCGCTTGCGTCGGATCTTGGTTAGGGTCGAGCCATATTTTATAGCCCGTATAAACGCAGGCCAGGCTATCATTTTTATTATCCACCACAGCAAATAAAGTATCCCTATTTTTTGCCTGATCGGGAAAGGCGACTAATTTATATCCGTCAATTAGGTTTTCCAATAATTCATCGCCAGTGACTCCGGGAAATACATCCTGATGCTGGGCCACTAAATGATTAGCGGTTAAGATTAAAAGAAAAATAAAGCGTAAATATTTCATGAAAATAATTTTGGGAACGATGAAAAAAAATGGCAATTAATTAATGTTAAAAAAATAGCAGAGAAAATCATTATTTAGATTTTCAATCGAGCAGTTCCGATAATTTTCCTTGCAATTCTTTGCTGTGTAAATTCTTTGCAATAATATTCCCTTCTCCGTCAATTAATACATTAAAAGGGACAAACGTTACATTATAATTTGCGGCTGGTACCGAACCCCACCCTTTTAAATCAGAAACGTTCGGCCAAGGCATTTGATATTTTTCAATAGATGCTTTCCATCTATCACCTTTCGAATCAACAGAAACACCAAATATCTCAAAACCCTTTTCATGGTACATATTGTAAGCATCTAATAAATCGGGCACTTGACGCAAGCATGGGCCACACCACGACGCCCAAAAATCAATTAATGTGACCTTACCTTTTTTATCGTATAAACTAATGGAATTTCCGCTCGGATCATTTTCATTAATGGCCGGCGCCTTGACGCCTACAGCGATTTTCTTATATCGTTCCACTTTGCCTTCCATCACTTTTGTCATTTTTAAATCAGGATGGATTGACTTAAAATTATTCACTAATTTTTCCAAGCGGGCAACTTCATCATCACCTGTCCAGCGCAACACTGTCCCAAATAATGCAACCGAAGTACCGATATTTTTTTCGGTAAAATCAATTAATTCTTTGCGGTGTTCATCACTGGCTTTTACGTAAGCTTCTACCGCTTTTATTTCTTCTGCCGGGTTGCTGTTTGTTTCCCCAGCGGCCCGCATCGCTTCATAAGTGGGCTTTATCAACCGTTCATTTGATTCCGCCCGAAATTCATCATAAGCCAATAATTTCTCGCTATCGGGAGATCCATTTATTTCGATATTTCCCCTGCCATTCCCCTCTACATTTAATTGGATATTTTCCTGCCCAGCATCTATGGCCAACATGACATTTTGCCCGCCCGGAAAATCTACTCGGAACAGATCAGGTTCGGAGAAACTAAATCCCAGCTGATAACTTTTGTCCTTATTTATTATAGCGGTATCAAGGGGTGTTTTATGCTGTGAGACTGGGTCAAACAAAGACAATACGACTTGGCTATTCTCCTCAGCATTGACAACACTGCCACTTATTTTATATAATGCCATTTTAGAATTTTCTTTTTGTGCGGTGCTTTTGCAATTGAAAAAGAAAATCGAAATAAATAATGGAAATAAAAGCTTGTATTTTTTCATTAGCAATGATTAGAAATGATTTTTGCAAATGTGATAAAATAAACACATTGAAACGGCTTTAGATTTTCAGAACTAAAATGACTTGTCGTCACTTTACCAATTTCCGGTGAAAATAACCCTGCCGCATGCGGTACACCCATTTTTGACCTTTGCTGATGGCCGGCACACCTAATACTTCTTCACAGGCTGGGCAAATTAAATTAGGGACTTCATTTATTTTTGAAAAATGACCATTCAGCAAATTTACCAGTTTTTCGGGCGCAGCAATATTGTCCTGATATAAACGTAAAATACCTTTCCCGGCACCATATTTATGATAAGTCAAAACATGGGTTTCACACTTTCCACAAAGGATATTATATGTTTTGTATTTTTTACTCATTTATTGGAAATATAATTCAATTTGAAGCACTGGTGCCACTTATTTAAACAAACGCTACTTCATCATTTAATTTAATAATTCCTTCTCCTTGTTTTGCTTCCAAAAATGCCCGCACTCCAAAATTCAAATTTCGATCTTCTTTTCGGTATGTATTTAAAGTGGCCAAAGGTTCTTCCCCCATTTTTATTCCCGTTTCCTGATCAATAGTTGTCACTTTACAGCGACCGCATTTTTTATATTTTTTAAAATGAATTGCACCAATTTTAAATTCATCCCATTCATCCTCTGCAAAAGCATCCCCGCCAGAAAAAACAAAATTTGTCCGAAAGCGACTCATCGGAATGGGCGTTTCCAACCTATTATTTAAATCAATTAAAGAGGCTTCACCAATAATTAAAAAAGGTGTAATGTCCGCAAAGCTGGAAATTTTATCGGGCTTCTCTTTTGTACTTTTTCTAACGGCATTTTCCTCAATCCGTACTAATTGACATTTTTGCTTAAACACTTCACTAAACCAATCATTTATATTTTCAGGTAGCATCCGGGCAGCGACTTTATCATCCCATACTTGCGTTGTGATAATTGGTGCATCTGGTTTACTAAATGGGATTATTATCGGCTCTATTTTTCCGCCCAGATAATTTGCTACGAAGCCATTTTCTGTCCATTCAAACTTGACCTTGGCCATTTCTGCAAGGTTGCGTTGAGTCTGGAATTTTCCATCCCCATCCAGCAATAACCACCGACGATCATATTGCAAACCTGCCGGCAAGACAGTCGCTTCTTTTAAAGAAATACTCCCCATTGATTTAATGGGGTAAATATTTATTTCCGTTAATTTCATTTGTCTGTGCAAAATATTTATTAAAAAAAATCCCGAATTAAGCAAGCATGCAAAATTCGGGATTTTAAAATAATTAATCAGCAATAATAAAAATTATGGCTGGGTAGCTTTTTCAAAATCACCAGCTTTTACAAAGACCAATTTATTGATGTCAATGTATTTCGCCATGACTTTATTCACTTGCTCTGGCGTAAGCGACTGTATTTTCTTTTCCATATCGGCATCCCACATCATGTTGCGGTCAAGCTGCAAGTAATTGTTCAAAGTAGAAGACATAGACCGATCGTTGGAGCGGTTCATGCCACGGCTTTGAATATAACCGGATTTAGCAGCCTCCAATTCTTCAGCAGTAAAACCATCTTTCAAAACTTTCTGGATCTCTTCTTTATAGGCAGCTTCCAATTTGGCAGCATTTTCCGGCGCATACATAGCGTAAGACCCAAACATGCCCGACCGCTCGTAAGCGCTGGCATTCAAGAAGGATCCAACACCATAACTCAACCCTTCCTGCTGGCGGATACGGGTAGCCAAGCGGGAATTGAGAAAGCCGCCACCCAGCATGAAATTGCCCATGACCAATGCCGGATAATCCGGGTCGCTGTCCTGAATGTTCAACGGCATCCCAGCAAAGAACATAGCGTTAGCCTTATCCGGTGTGTTGATGGTTTCGTTGACTGGCTTGATTTCTTGGTATGGATCGGGTATGCGGGTGTAACCTTTGGGGCTTTTCCATCCATCAAAAGTTTCCAAGATGGTCTTTTTCACTGCCGCTTCATCGAAGTCGCCGACTACCGCCATCGTCGCATCCGTTGTACCGTAGAAGCTTTTGTAAAAATCTTTTACCTCATCGAGGGTCAGGTTATTCACGGCTTCAATTTCTTCTTCAAATGTCATTACATATCGCACATCGCCTTTAGGGTAAGGATTCATGATGCGGCTGAATTTTTTGTTGGCAATTGCCTGAGGTTCACTTTGCTGCGATTCAATGCCTGCCAATTCTTCTTCTTTTAGCTTCGCAAATTCTTCCTCAGAAAAAGCTGGGTCTTTGAGCATTTTGCCCACTAGTTCGATAACCTCCACTAAGTAGTTTTCCTCCGTGGTTATCATTACACTAGCTGAACTTGAGCCACCAAAAATTCTTACCGTTGCCTTCAGCCGATCCAATTCATCTTGGATCTGTTGACGGGTCATATCGCTGGTACCTTTATCAAGCATGGAAGCGACGAACTGGCCAGCTGTTTCTTTTCCTTTCAAACTGTTCATGTCCCCAAAACGCAAAGTCAAGCGGGCATCAACGGAATTGCCGCGGGTCTGTTTGGGCAATAATGCCACTTCTATACTGTTCCTCTTTCCGCTGTCTTCAATGCGGTCAGTCCTTTTTTCGATATTTTCAGGGGAAGGATCGAAGTCCTCCCCTTCGGCAATTGCTTCTTTCCCTTTATACCCTTCCAGCAATTTCTGGACATCAGGCGCATCTGGAATTTCGGCCCGGTCTGGTGATTTGTCCGGAATGAATTTACCAATAGTCCGGTTGGAGGATTTGAGGTATTTACGGGCAACGCTCAGCACATCGGCGGCCGTTACTTTTTCTACATTGTCGCGGAAAAGGAAAGACAATCTCCAATCCCCCATGGCAATGTATTCGCTGGCCCGGCGACCAACGCTGCCCGAGTCTTTGAACCCTTGTTCCCAATATTTTAAAATGCGCTTCCGAGCACGTTCAATTTCTTCGTCGCTGGGTGGGTTGGTCAGAATTTCGTCCAAGGTAGCCAGCATAATCTTTTCTGCTTCTTCCAATGAATTCTCCATCCGCACATCGGCATTGATATAAAGGAATCCGCCCTCTTTCAATCCAGGAGCAAAAGACCAAACAGAGGGAGATTTTTTTGTTTCAACCAAGGCTTTGTACAAACGGCCAGAAGGTTCGTTGGTCAATATTTCATCTAAAACTGCAATCGCTGCGTAGTCGGGATGCGGGCCTGGAGGGGTATGATAAGCAGCCGACACTACCTGCACATCGCCTGACCGCCGGAGGGTAACAAAACGTTCTCCGTCTTGCGTCGGCTCTTTGGTATAGGTAGGGATGAGTTCCCGCTCTGGCCTTGGCAATTTCCCAAAATATTCTTTGATCATGCCGAGTGTTTCCTCTTGATCAATTTTGCCTGCTACGACCAGCACGGCATTATCTGGCTGGTAATATTTTTTGTAAAAAGCTTGTAGCCGCTCGATTGGCACATTTTCCAAATCGGCCCTTGCACCAATGGTGGTGTTGCCGTAGTTGTGCCAGATATAAGAAGTCGCCAATACCCGTTCCATGAGGATGCTGGTCGGGCTGTTCTCACCAATTTCAAATTCATTCCGTACGACGGTCATCTCACTCTCGAGGTCTTTTTTGGCGATGTAGGAATTGACCATCCGGTCGGCTTCCATGTCCAGTGCCCAGCGGAGGTTTTCTTCGGTAGCGTTGAAAGTTTCGAAGTAGTTGGTGCGGTCGTACCACGTTGTCCCGTTCGGCCTTGCGCCATGCTCCGTTAATTCCTGTGGAATATCCGGATGGTTGGGAGTACCTTTGAAAACCATGTGTTCCAGGAGGTGCGCCATACCCGTTTCGCCATAGCCTTCGTGGCGGCTGCCGACGAGGTAAGTGATGTTGACGGTAATGGTTGGTTTGGACTGATCAGGGAACAATAGAATCTTCAATCCATTGCTTTTCATCTGATACTCAGTGATACCTTCGACGGAGGTAATTTTTTCGATGCCATCAGGCAATTTGATGGGCTTGTCGGCGCTTTGGGCAAAGGCCATGCTGCCGATGAAGAGCCCTAAAGCGAGCGTCCACAGTCGAGCGTAAATGTTTATACTTTTCATGGTTTAGTGATTAGTGATTATTAAATAGTGATTAGGCGAATGGAAATTTGGGGGTATATTTTAAATAATTAAAATGGGCATGAAGATAAGCAGGTGGCGGCTTCTTAATGAAATTGCTGTAAGGGATTCAGTCAGAATTAAGACAGAAGACCAGATAGCTTAGATCAATGAAAATTTTGCTGCACCTTCTTTGGAATAATAGACAACCTTGACTTTGGAATGTTGTATAGCGATAAGAGTAATGATTTATTTCACCTGCTTTTTTACTGCCTCTATTTCAAAATCAATTCCATGATGTTCGATACCCATTTCTTTTGCCTTTTCATAATGTTCCAGAGCGTCCTTATGTTGCCATTTTTTTTCAAAATATTTGCCCAAATAAAAATAATTATATGGGGAAGCGGCATCTATTTCGATAGCTTTTTGAAGGTCGTCATAGGCGGCCTCCATATCGTTATTTTTCAATTTTGCGTACCCCCGGTTGCGGTGGGCGTCCGCCAATTTAGGTTCAAAATGAATAGCTGAAGAAAATTCCTGAATCGCTAAATCCACCTCGCCCATTTCCAATAAAACCAGTCCTTTGTTATTGACCGTACGGGCGTTTGCGTAATCTTTATGCAGTGCGGTGTTCAGACAGTTGAGTGCTTTTTCGTGCTCGCCTTTTTTTAAAAACAGCGAACCGAGGTTGGCATAGTCTTCTGTTTGAAATTTGAAATTGTTGTAATATTCTTCAAAATATGCCGCCGCTTCACCAACGTTTCCAGCTTTCTCCAAACACTCGCATAACAGTCGGTATATTTCCCTTTTTTTAAAACCATTATTTAAAACTATTTTTAATTCCGCTGCCGCTTCACCATATTTTTTTTCATGATGTTTTTTGACTGCTTTAAAATATTCATCTGGAAAAGTTGTCTCTTGCAACAGCCTTTTCAACTGATACCCATCACTATAAATAAAACTCCCATCATGCAAATAAAGCGGTGATTTATTTGGAAATATATTGACGATAAAATCCCATATCGCGGAGAAAATAAATACGCCGAAAATAGAAGCCGTCGCATCACTTGCCCCATTTTTCACCATATATAAAATTAAAAAAGCGGAAATAATAATACTCATCAATGGCCCACCCAAAATGGTGATTAATTCCGGTATTAAATACCCCGAACTTTTATGGCTGCACAAACCAATATTCCAATCCGCCACATTGAATTTTAAATAAAGCGTCAGCCGACCAAAGTTTAATTTTACACTCTTTGAAACATCCCCATAACTGCCAACATAAACAGTGACCGGCCCATCGGTAAATAGCAACGCGGGGATAGCATGCCCCATTTCGTGAAAGAAGGTAGTGATGGATCGAGAGAGGAGGACAAGGACGATCCAGAGGAGGACGGTGAGCATGCCGATAAAAATCATGAGCTGTGCTTACTTATCAATCTCAATCACCGTCGCCACGACATTTTTCCCATTCAGATCACAACTAAACTCCACGGCATCCGGGGCAGCAAACTGCACATTAGGCACTTCTTCCTGAGCGACGGCATCCCGTACTTTTCCGAGGTAGGAGGATTGACGGCTGGCATTGATGCGACTGTTCAGCACGTTCCAGTCCAATTCTGCTTTTGAAACTACCACTGCAATGTAATCCCGATTACCCAAGTCGTCGGGGGTCATAGAATGATCTCGTGGAAAGAGGCGGGTGCCAGTGATGCCACAGTAAGGCGAATGCTTTTCTGTATACGGGAACAGCACATAGCTCGACCCGTCAGTTTCTTGCCCAAAAACATAGACATAACATTCAATGGAATTGGTAATGGCCACTTTGAATTTGGTGTCCTTCGACATCGGGGAGCGGGTGCGGAAGGTGCGGTCGCCGACTTCCCGCAAGGGGATCAGTGTTTGCGAGTTATTTTCAACAAGACCAAACTTGATGGCCAATTTATCCGGATCGTACTTAGCGGCGTTGCCCATCGGGTAGAGACCGTAAGCTTCTTTGGTAAAATTTTGGAAATCTTGGTAGGTGATTTTCGCTGTTCCATTCCTACCCCACTCTGGGCCCCAGGAGTTCATTATTTGGACAGTTTGTTCGTTGTCGTCGTAGCCGATCACGCACATAGCATGCCCACTGAAACCATATTGTTGGTAGTCCCGCTGGGTGGGCCGCCAATATTCCTGCCCAACCATTTGGTGCATAAACGTACCACCAACCATCATCCCGATGACCACGGGAGCACCGGCTGCAAGGTGTTGGCGAACACCGTTCATGTCAATGCCAAAATCACGGGCACCGTTGGAAAGACGGTTGAACCCTTTGATGCGGTATTGAGAAGCGGCGGTCTGCTGCGAACTCGAAGCCCGCTTGCTGCAAGAGCGCTCATCGTAACTAAACTCAGTAAATGGGAGATCGCCGTTTCGTTGGAGAAATTCCATGGCGTTGTTCATGTAAGCGCCTTGACAGCCATCCAACGCAATGTGGTTGTACAAAAAGGAGGGACTAAACGCCACATTGTTAGGGTTTTGGCCAGTAGCCCTCGCCTGTAAAATCGTGCGGGCACCATAGGAACTGGCCCAACCGACACAGGAACCCTGTTGCCCTTGGTGCATGCGCTTAGGCGCATAATCCAACAAGGAAACGGAGGCAGGCAACTTCGGATCACCAAATGCGGTGGAGGTCGACAAAGGCTCATAAACGTCCGCTTTGTAATATTCTTCCTCGCTAAGTGCCGCCCCAAAAGAAAACTGTTCTACGGAATCATCCCCGCCTCCAATGCCGCCACCGCCTGCCGAGGGCCCTAAAAGGCTATCACTTCCGCCCAAGAAGAAGAACCAAATTGCACCACCAATAATGGCGAGCATCATCAATTTTTTGTTTTTAAAAAGGATCGGAAGTAGCAATGGAAGTAGGCCGCCTAAGCCACTGCCACCTTGGTTGTTGCGGGGGTTATTTCTCCGGGGCTGTTGGCGTTCCGGGTCTTGTTCCATTCTGATAGGCATAAGTATCTGTTTTTTGGCTTTTGAATAAAGACCGCTGAATGTTGGCTGTTACCGCTCAACTGCTGAGAGCCTTAATCAAAAGCAGTTTTTAGTTTTGGGAAATTAGACGGGCAATTTAACAAAGGGTCAAGTATTTATTAAAAATCCTTTGTAGAAATCTATTCCTACAAAAATAAAAAGGGCTTTCTGAAATATGATATTTGGAAAGTTTTGAAGTTGACCGCCTTCATTCTGGATTACCGACTCCTCTATTATTTCATTTATCAAAATTCGTTTGCTTTTCCATTAAGCCCACCGCAGCCGATTGGTTGTCATTTCTCCAGCCGCTTTACTCCCGCTTGGGCACTGGCAAAGTTGGGGTCGAAATTGAGGACCGTTTTGTAATCGGCCAAAGCCTGGGCGAAGTCCCCTTTTTTCTCAGCAGCAAACCCTCGGTGGAAGTAAGCATCTGGATATTGAGGGGCGTATTTCACAGCAATATCGAAGCAGTTGTACGCCTGTTGGACAGAATCCATGTCAAGGTAAATGAGGCCGGTATTATAATACCCTTCCACGTATTGCGGGTCAATGGTATTGATCTTTTTATAAATCCTGATCGCCCCGGTGAGATCGTTTTTTTTGTTGGACAAATAATAAGCCTTGGCATGTAAGGCTTCAATGTTGTTGGAGTCGATCCGCAAGGCGTTGTCGAAATATTTATCCACCAGAGGGGAATTTTTATCAGACAATAGCTGTGCAAGGTTGACCCAAGCATCGATCAAATTAGGGTCGTTCTCCACAGCGGCCTGAAATGCCCCCAAAGCCTCATCAGTTCTCCCCATGTCTTTGAACGTCCTTCCGAACATGTAAAACATCTCGGCATTGAGCGGGTCAATGGCCCTTATTTGCTCAAGGGTGAAAAGTGCATCGTTGTGCCGTTCTAAGATCAATTGGAACTCTGACAATTTCAGAAGAGTGGGGATTCTTTTGGGGAATACTTCCGCCGCCCGCTTCATCGTATTGAGCGCCATGCGGGATTTGTAATAATCCATGTACATGTCTGCTAAGACGTGGTAATATTCCGCTTTGGTGCTGTCCAGTTCGATGGCTTTTTCCAAATCAGCGATGCCTTCGTCGTAATTTTCATTTTCATACCAAGCGCCAGCACGTGCTGCGTAGAGGGATGCGTTGTTGGGCGTTTCGGCAATCCGTTGGGTGAGTTTATCTATGGTCGGGTGGCCGAAGGCTGGCTGGACGGTCTCTTCACCCATCGATTCCGATGGCGTTTCGTTGCCGCCACAGGAATAAACCAGTACAATGAAAAATGCAATTGCGAGTGATAAATAGTTCTTATTCATAGCTGTAAAGTTAGGTTAGTGAATAGAAATTAGTGAGCAGCGATTTAGTTCAGTTGCTGACCGAAAATGCCAGCCATTGCATTTAAGACAAATCAGGCCAGACGGAAACCTGGCGCCTCGTTCATCATTTCAAATAAAACACCTTCTTTCATGGCATAGGCGGAGGTGATGATTTTATGGATATTGGCTTTTTTCAAAATAAAATGAATCAGAGCAAAGGCCACGACGATCAGCTCGGCCCTTTCGTTGGGGAGCTGTTCCATCGCATATCGTTCGGACAATGAGGAGCGGACAACCTGATGGTGCATTTTATAATAGTCCGTTACTAGCACTTCTGTGAATAACGTATCGGGGGTCACCACGTGCCCATGAAAACTTTCCACCACTTCAAACGAACCAGAAGCCCCCATCAACACAGGGGTTTGGTGCTCCGTTAAAGCATCGAATAGAGGGGCTAAAGTTTCCTCTAAAAACGCTTCTAATGCGGATAGCTGTCCTTCCGACAAGGGGTCTGTCTGATGAAAAGTAGAAAACAATACCTGCACCCCGATCGGGAAACTTTTTGACCAATACACTTCTTTTCCGTCGGCAATGATGAATTCTACACTGCCACCTCCAATATCCATGATCAGCCCTTTTCCGGCAAAGGGCGGGACGGCCTGCAAAACCCCCAAATGAATAAACCTCGCCTCTTCTTCACCGGAAATTATTTGCACCTGAATGCCCGTTTCCTCTTCAACCGCTTTGATAAAATCTTGTCTGTTGGAGGCACGCCGCAAGGCTTCTGTACCAAACACTTTTAGGCGTTGGACGCCCAACCCGTTGACCAATTTTTTATAATCGGCCAAACAATCAACCCCTCGCCTAAAAGGTGTTTCCCCAATCGTATCCAACCCTTCTTGCCCGATGCGCACATAGCGCCGCTCCTTATGAACCCGGCGGATGCCTTGGTCATCATCCACATCTATTACCAGCAGATGGAAAGTGTTTGTGCCACAATCGATAACTCCTAAGCGCATATTGGAAATAAGGTTTTTTTGAAACAGGGCTTTTAAATACGCTGATTCGAGTTTTAAGCCGAATCGTTCACATAGCCGTTTTTTTACTGCTGCTGCATGTTGTTGCGCAACTGTAGGGCTTGCTGAATCTGGCCATTGAAAAAGTCCACCCCTTCCTGTGTCATATAGTTGGCGTACTTGTTATTGTCTTTATCGTAAAAAACAAAAAAGGTGCAATTGGTATCGAAGTAAAAATCTGCCCGCAGCACAATGTCTCCGTTAATTTGATAAGTAACGATGCCAGCAGGGTTGCACCCTGGTTTGATTGGTGCGGGTGTTTCGGCCACGTGCCTGATAGCATTTTGGATGGCTGGTTTTTCGCTCAAACTGGCGGTAAATGGATGGTAGTGATAGATATAGTCAATCTGTGTGCCTTCCTGAAAAATCTTTTGCAACAGTTCGAGCGGCACACTGGGCAATGGTGGTGGCAGTTCGGCAGCAGTTGCTGGAGCGGGCTGGGCAGTAGTCGCTTGCCCGTCGTTTTGTTGGTCAGCCGACTGGCTGTTATTGCAAGAAAACAACAAACCAACCAAGGCAACATGAGTAAGGAAACGTATCATAATTTTGAGTTTTAAAAATCTGGCTGGAAAGATAAATAGAACTTTGTGCCCCATCCATTTCTTTATAAAATTTGTTTGGTAAGTAGGGCGAATCGATCCAATTTGTAGAAGGTTTTAGTTGGCCAGTCATTTTTATAAGCCGTTAACGAAAAGAGTGGCTACCTTTATTTTACATTCAGCAAAACGCAAACTCCCGTCCAATCAAAAGCCATGTCAGAACAAAAAAAACGTATTTTAGACAGCATAACCGTTCCCCTTCAATTTATCCTATTGATCTGGGCAATTCATTTTTTCCAAATCATCACCGGGTTTGATTTTGGGAAATATGGGATATTCCCCAGGGAGTTTTTTGGGCTGCGGGGCGTTATTTTTTCCCCATTGATCCATTCCGACCTACGGCACTTGATTTCCAATTCGGCGCCCATGTTTGTGCTTTCGGTGATGATTATTTATTTCTACCCCCGCGTGGCTAACCGCAGCATGTTGATGATTTATTTGCTGACGGGTTTGGCCGTTTGGATATTTGGCAGAAGGGTATTCCATATCGGTGCAAGTGGCGTTGTTTATGGTTTGGTTTCTTTCGTTTTTTGGATGGGCATTTTTAGGCGCAGCCTTAAATCCATCATTTTGGCCCTGATCGTAACGGTGCTTTACAGTGGTTATTTTTTGGGCATTCTGCCCAATCAGGAAGGCATTTCTTGGGAAAGCCATTTACTGGGTGGCATCGTTGGCATTTTCGCTGCCTACTGGTTTAAAGAACAAATCGAGATGGACGAGGAAGTTCAAAAAGCTTCTTGGGAAAATGAACCACTTGACAGCAAATATTTTCTGGAGCGGGATATTTTTGATAAAACAAAACTGGAGCGGGAGCAAGAACAGAACGGGAATAGTAACTTGTGGTAGATGCTATCCGCCCAAAACAGAAAAGCCCCGTGGCGAATGCCACGGGGCTTTTTTATTTCTTTTATAGAGGCTTGAAGTAAGTACTTATTTCATAAAAATGAAAGTTGGCTTAGGAAAGGAAAGCTGCTTTTTTCCGCATTCCGACAAACTGGAACACTTTTCTGAGTGGCTTCAGGAACGTCGTGTATGGTTTGGGTTTCAGGTTGTTTTTCTTCCAAGCCAAGCGGTCTTCCAGGTTGGCAATGAGCCTGTTCTCCATCCAACGGTTGCCAGCTCCCCCGATCCGCATCTTTACCATACAGTAAGGAATGTAATGGGTGGAAATATGGTGCTTGTACAGTAGGCGAAGGATCAACTCATAATCACCCGCAAAACGGAAGGTCGGGTCAAAAAAGCCATATTTTTCCAATACCGAACGTTTGACAAAAAAAGTCGGGTGAGGCGGCATCCAGCCGTTTAGGAAACCTTTCGGCGTGCATTTGCCAGCCTTCCAAAAACGGAGCACTTCGTTGGTGTCGTCCTCGGCAACATAGCACAAGTCGCCATAGGCAGAATCCGTGTCATACTTGGTAAACGCTTCCGCTACCTTTTCCAACACTTTGTTACTAACGTAACTGTCGTCTGCATTTAGGAAACCAATGACGTCCCCAGTAGCTGACCGAATCCCCTTGTTCATGGCATCGTAGATGCCATAGTCGGGTTCAATGATCAGGGTAGAAATGCCACTTCTGTGTTTCTTGAGGATTTCTTGAGTCCCGTCTTTTGACGCTCCATCCACTACTATGTGTTCGATGTTTCCATAGGTTTGTTCTTGGACACACTGCAAGGTGTCCTGGATAGTTTTGGAGCTGTTGAAGCTAACAGTAATTATGGAGATTTTCATAACTCACTAATGGGATTTGTGTTTGCTCAAAGTTATTTAAGAGGCGATACGAACCGTTTGATCTCTTTACGTTGATTGAGTATAGATTTGTTACAAATACTAAGACCAGATTGCCGTCTCTGGCTATTTGAAAGCCAGAAAAGGGGGAGGGCAGATATGTGCTAAAAGAGCAGACTTACAGAGCTTACGCCAGCAAAGATATATTCTTTCCACTAAAAATCCGGTAAAATGACCGCTAAAAGAAAAGTAGATCTAATTCCCTCCACATAAGCCGCAAGGTATACCGTCCCAATCTTTGTGGACAATGACTTAGATCACTTAAGTAGGTGTCAAAAACCAAACTATTTTGTCAACAATTTAATAGCCACTTTTTTGGCCATTTGAAACGCTTTCGGGAAGGTAGTCTCAACTTTTAGGATAGCCCGGTTTTTTGCCACGTCTAAGTCCTTGGGGAAATTGACGTTAACGCCATTGATCTTTTTCAATTGCAACGGCTTAACAATAGTTTGGAACTGCATGAATTTGCTGGACTCAGGGATGTAGTGGCAAGTAATCGAATTGCGGGAATGCTGTGGTTCAAATGAAGCCAAAGACCCGTGAATGGTTTTTGAACCCCAAAACAGAACATCGCCTTTCTTCAAGGCAGGCGCTACACATTTCAGGTCAAAATCTTTGATGATCTTTTTAACCAATGTTTTATAGCGGTCATGATGGAAGGCAATATCAAAATCGCCCCCGTTTTTACGGATGTCAATTTTATGGCTGGTCGGATAAATATAAAAACGGCCACCGCCCGGATGGATGTCTTCCAACGCCAGCCACATCCCGATCATCTCGCCGTCTTTTTCTGCGTCGAGGTAGTAGCAATCCTGGTGCGCCCATGTGATTGGGTTGCCCTCAAAATACATGGATTGCACCGCTTTACCCGGCTCTCCCATCAGGGTTTTCAACGTTTGTTGAATTCCGTCCTGGGTGAGGATGTCAATGCCCGTGGAACGAAAATTAGGGAAGGAAGTACTGCTAACCGACTGAATGTTGAGGATCGAATTCAACATATAGCCATGCTCCGTGAATTTATGCCGCTCAGGATTAGCACTCGCTTGCCGGTAAATAAACCCTTTGTTGGGTTTTACCTCATTCCTGAAATGGCCGAGGATTTCATCGCACAACTCATTGGAAACCAGGTTGCGTTTTACGATGTAGCCATTTTCATCATAATAATTTTTGATGTCCTGATCTGAACGAAGGGAACGGTAAGGATCGTTTGTCCTGTCAACATCAACAGGAATCTCTAATGGTTCGCCCAGCGGAGGCAGATGCCTTTGTAATAAGCTTCTTGGACCATAATTAATGCGTTTCAGACATTTAGCAGGGGGATTTTTAGTAAAAAATTGAAAATTCCACTAAAAACACCCTCCTTCTGCGAGAAAGGGAAAGAAAAAAAAATTCATTTTTTCATCCGCTCTCCCGCCCTGCTAAAATAGTCATGTGCGTTTGTTTTAAGTGAATTTAGAAGCAATGGGAAATATAGAACTGGAATACAAATGCGATATTAGGGTATTTCAGAATTAGGCAATAAATACCTCCATTCCCCAAATACCCAATACCTACTTTATCGGCCTGCGGCTGACCACGTAATTTTCCAGCACCAGCATATCCATTTGGGTGCGGAGAAAACATTCGAGGGCATGCTCAGGCGTGTTGACGATCGGTTCGTTTTCGTTGAAAGAAGTATTCAACAAAATCGGCACGCCAGATTTTTTATAAAAAGTAGATATCAAGCGATGGTAACGGGGAGCATCCTTTTTATCCACCGTTTGCAGCCTGCCGGTGCCATCCACATGGGTGACGGCAGGGATTTGAGCCCTTTTTTCTTTTTTTATTTTAAATACTTTTTCCATGTATGGAACATCATCCACGCGCTCAAAATATTCGGCAGTTGCCTCTTTTAAAATCGAAGGGGCAAAGGGGCGGAAACTTTCACGCCGTTTGATTTTTGAGTTCAACAAGTCTTTGGCATCCGGGCGGGAAGGGTCCACAATGATAGAACGATTGCCCAAAGCCCTTGGCCCAAATTCTGCCTTTCCTTGAAACCAACCCACAACACAACCATTCACCAACCCGTCGGAAACCACTTCGAACAATTCGTCTTCCGAGTATTTTTTCACATGAAACCCTTTGAGGTCCCGGGTTTGCAGATAAGCCTCAATTTCATCATTTGTGAAACTGCTGCCAGTGTAGGCCTGGTGTTCAAAAGGAGAACGGGGCTTGCCCAATTCATTGTGGTAATAGAACAATGCTGAGCCAACCGACGTGCCACCATCATGTCCGGCAGGCGGGACGAATAAGTGCTCGAACGAGGTATTGTCAATAATTTTCCCGTTGGCCACCGAGTTTTGAGCGACCCCGCCAGTAATGCAAAGGTTTTTTAAACCCGTCTTTTTGTACAAGTCTTCGGCCATGTGGAAAATCACTTCCTCGCAAACCCGCTGAACAGAAGCCGCCATATCCATGTGCTCTTGTGTCAACGGGCTACCTTTTTTGCGGGGCTGGCCAAATTTACTGATGAAATATTCGCTGTATTTCGGCTTGATAACGGGCCTCCCTTTTTCGTCCACCCCAGACCAATCGCCTTTGCGAATCCGGCTAAGGTATTTTAAATTCAATTCAAAAAGACCGTTGTTTTTAACCTTAATAAAATCACGGATTTTTTTCATCAATGCTTCATCCGGGGTGCCGTAAGGTGACAGCCCCATTACCTTGTACTCATCGCCATAATTTGGGAAACCTAGGAACTGGGTAAAACAAGTATAAAAAAAGCCAACTGAATGCGGGAAAGTAACGCTGTCCATCACCGTAATTTTATTGCCTTTGCCAATGCCCCGCATGGTCGAAGTAAAATCGCCCATCCCATCAACAGATAGAATGGCTGCCTCTTCAAACGGGGAGACAAAAAAGGAACTCGCCATGTGGCTACGATGGTGCTCAATAAATTTAACTTCGGCTTTAATAGGTGTACCATTATATCCGAGGGCATGCGCTACATCTTCCTTAATCGTTTTCACTCCACCAATGTGTGCCGCTTTTTTTCGGATCGCATCGACGGAGATGCGGTTTTTCAACGTATAAATTACTTTTCGTAAAAACTTTGCGTTTGGATCGCGGGAAACGGTAATCACATCCACTTCGTCAAGCTTGATGCCTGCTTCGTTAAGACAAAATTTTACAGCTTCTGTCGGCAACCCTGCCCAATGCTTGATTCGGCGAATTCGTTCCTCTTCCGTAGCGGCAATTAATTTTCCGTTTTTATAAATGCAGGCGGAAGCGTCTCCATGGTATGCATTTATGCCTAGTGTGTAAGTCATTATGTCGAAGGTAGTTTGTTTGGTTAAAAAATCCAGATAAAATACCAGTCAAGAATTACTGGTGATGGGGGTTTCTAATTTCTCTTCTTCAATTGAAAGTGTAGTTATTTTTGAATGCCTATTTAATTCATCAATTTTAATATCAATGACCAACCGGTACCAAAATGCTTGTAAAAAATGGAACATGAACCCTTCCTTTCCATCCAGAAAACCCAATTGAAAAAAATACCGATAAATAAAATAAATCATGGGCCTAACAAATAATGGTGCATTGAACCATATTTTTTTAAACCATGCTGTTTTTTGGTCGGGGTTGCCCAATAGTTTTTCCGAAACAGCTTGCTGCCTATCCCCTCTTTTTCTTTCTAATTCTTCTTGTGCTTGCAAAGTACTGTACCGATTATGTTTATCAATCCACGAAGTAATGCTGTTTTCTTTTAAATTCTCTTCAATTAAATAGCCCTTTTTCCAAATTATCGTTTCTCCGGGCACAACAAAACGGTGGTCCATATTTTGGTTCAGGTCGGAATGGCCAATATTGGTGCGAAACATTTTCAATAAATACTTCGGAAAATATCCACCATGCTTGATCCACCGTCCTTTAAAATAATTTTTCCGATTAAAATAAATGCCGTTAATATTTTTAGGAACAGCGTCGTTCCTGAACTTCTTTAATAATCCAAATAATTCCGGCGTCACAATTTGGTCGGCATCCAATCCAATGATCCATGGTGTATTTATGGAAAAATGGTGGAGTGCAAAATCCCATTGCTTGGGATGGTTGATAAATTTATTATAAACCACTTCAGCGCCGTATTCTTCGGCAATGTCCAATGTAGCATCTGTACTACCTGAATCGAGGATGAATGTCTCTGCATTTAATGGCGCAATAGATTTTAATAATCTCGGTAAATGAATTTCTTCATTAAAGGTCAATATGATAAATGAAAAATCAGGCATTGGCTAAATGGCGTTTGTACTCATCCACATATTTTTCCGCTACGACCTTTGGCGAAAAATCTCTTTTGATAAAGGCAGGTGCTATTTTTCGGATATTAATTAATTCTTCCTTTTTATAAAATATATCTTCAATAACTTTTGCTATCGAACTTGCATCGGTACCACAAGTCCAGCCCAAATTATTTTCCAATACATACTGAGCGAGCCCAACTTTTTCCGATACCAAAACAGGGGTGCCAACAGAAAGATTTTCAATCACAGCGTTGGCAAAATTTTCCGTAAACGATGGTTGTACAAATAAATCAGCAGATGCCATACACGCAAATTTTTCTGCATCGTATAAGCTACCCATCCACTCTATTTTATTCTGAATATTTAATTGCGACGCTAATTGTTTTAAAGAATCAACATATTCCACTTCCCCGTCTCCAATTAATTTAATTCGGACATCAAAAGGCAATTTTGCAATAGCTTCAAAAAGTGATTCTATATTTTTGACAGGATGCAAACGGGACAATGTTACTAAAGTAAAAACGTCATTTTTTTTATTTTCAAAGACTTGTCCGTTTGCTGTATTTACAATATTTGGCAAAACAAAACCATCCGCCCCCAATTCAGGGCTGTTCATTTTTTCAGCCTCTGCCGTAAAATGCAGTCTGGTGGTTTGGAGCAAAGGTTTACCTAAAAACCGATGGAATATTTTTTTGGGAGAAGCATTATTATTATCAAAAGAAAAACCGCTCAGCATTCCCCGCAAAGATAAAATCGGTTTTACGCCACGGAGCCAGCAAACAACCACGGATAAAATAACCGATATATTCCACCAAGAATGAATATGTACTACTTCATATTTTTTGCAGTCCCTCCACAATTGCATTAATAAACCTGGGGAAAATTGTGAATGGTCTTTGGTCCATCTTGCATGGTAAGTCACCTCTACACCGTCCACCATTTGTGGTTTCCCAATTTCTACATCCAATTCTTTTGCGCCGTTAGCGGTCGTGGTTATCATCGCCACTTGATGTCCTGCTTTTGCTTGTGTTTCACATAAATTACTAACCGAAATAATCGGCCCCCCGTAAACATAAGCAGGCTTATAAGTTGGTATGAGGTGGAGGATTTTCATTTAATTTTCTGCGGTTAAGCTATCTTTTTCTTCACGCATATTCTGCTTAACAAATTTGCCCAAACATTCTGCTTGCAAAAGATATCCTTGACCATTACAATGCGGATCATCCGGCAATAGATGAAATGGACCCCGATCTAATTGCGATAAAAAATAATCTACCATTGGGACAAATTCCAAACTGTCTGAATCAGCAATTTCCTTTAATTTATTTTCCAGAATATCAACAGGTAAATCTTCATAACCAACTGCTTCCCGATATGGAGGCCAAACAGTAGCCACTTCGGGGTGACAATAAAATAAAAATTTGGCTCCATATTTTTCACATGTGTTTTCCATTTCAAGAAGCAATAAAGAAAGCAGTTTTAATTCGGGAGCATCAATTGGTTTTTCAAAATAAGAAAAATCACCACCCTGATTTATTTTTTCCTGATCTGCCAGAGCCATTCTTGTTTTTTGTACATAAGGACGTAAAACGCCATAAAAAGCAGAATTGGCAATAATGCTGCGAATGCTGGTTTTGTCCATGCTATTACCAATATCATTATTAGGTGCAGGTAATGGCAAAGCAATTAATTTTCCATTTTCTAATTTATAGGCAGGCTTATTTTTACCATAGGCAGAGGTCGAAGCATTAGCCAATAAATCGTTCATGCAAAAACCGTAAGCTACTAAGTCGGGATGATACAACTCAATATTTTTCTTAAGTGCCAATAAAGTCTGGTCGGTAGAATAACCATTAACACCTGCATTAATTACCTCTGCCGTTAGACCATCAACATTTAATAATGAATCAAGTAAATAATGAATAGATACATTTTCCGTAACATCAAGTGCCGCAACGGTAGAGTTACCGATCAACATCACACGGAAAACATTTTCTTCTTTTTCTCTTTTAGCGGTATATGGCCGCATCCCATCTTCATTGGTTTTAAAAGTTAACCATTCCCCCCTACTCTTTCTGGTGATTTCAAAATTCGATTTATTAGTCCAACCAGTTACATCATCTTTCGCCCAGGTGTCTTCTCCAAGCACAATGATATAGACACTTTCTTCAACAAACAATCTTACACCGCCTTCCAATAAAAGCAATAAAACTATTAATGAAATAAAAGAAGTGAATAAACCCGAAAGAATATTTTTTATCATTTAATTATTCAGTGGGGAGTCAGCTATAAACAAACCATCTGTCCAACGGGTGTGAAACAATTTAGGATCTTGATGGAAATTATAAAAACAGACCAATCTAAATCCGTGATCAAATATTTCTTTTAGCACAGTGTCCATGCGCGGGGTATTATCATAAACATCTTGGAGGGTAAATTCCATATATAAAGCCCGAATTTTATTAGCGTCCATTGTCTTCCTTGCACCGAGTAACACGTTATAATCAAAGCCTTGCGTATCGATTTTGAGCAGATCAATATAATTAATGCCTTTTTTTTGGCAGTAATTATCCACCGTGTCAATGTTTACTTTATGCGTAGCCACAATTTCCCCCCACCCTTTTTCGCCCAATTTCAGAAACGAACTCATATCTGAAGCAGAATTTTCATTGAGCGTCATTTCGCTCAGTTCTTTTCCCAACGCGTAATTATTGAAAACCACATTGTCGTACCTATTGGCATTTACTTTCAATTTTCCAAAAGCAAGCGGCAAGGGCTCAAAGCAGTGAATTTTGGCATCTGGAAAAATACGTTTATAATAAACCACAGATTGCCCAATATTCGCACCAACGTCAAAAATAACCGGAGATTTTTTAGAACCAATTATTTTTTCAATATCACGCAGTTGGTTGTGGCCCAATTCATTTTTATCAATTTTGCGAACGATAATACCAGATTGACCCAATAAATTTTTTACGGATGACTTAAATGGAGGGAATTTCATGTTTATTTTATTTTACCATATATTCTCTAAATCTTTTGCAGTGTATTCATGTGAGCGATCCGTCCAGTACGTGTCTTTCTTCTTTTTTAATTGTAGGGTGTCTTTTTTTGTCATCCGATACAATACCGCTATCGGGAAAAGAAAAAGAAAGAACACTAATGAAAGCAATACTTTGGACATCACATAGCCCATTCCCTCTGCCAATTTATACCACGCAAAATCTATCCATTTAGCAATGGAAGGAATAAATGCTCCAATGACGCCAACGGCAATCGCAATTTTTAACAACAGCGGTTGATTAAAAATAAAGTAGAAGACTATTAGGCCCGTTACAATGACCAGACACGTTTCTATTTGTCTTTTATTTTCCATGAAATTATTTGTCTAATTAATGGGGAGTTTTATTCCAAATTGATTTAAGAATAAAACCTATGAAATGAATAAATAGTATGGTTGTTTCCAGCACTGAGGGCACTGGAAACAACCTATCCTTCCTTTAAAACAGTGTATAAATAAATGGAGCTACAGCACTGCTACCACCAATGACAATCAATATTCCGATCAATAGCAAAACGAATATCACTGGGAACAGCCACCATTTTTTTCTTTCTTTTAAAAATTGTAGTAAATCAGTTAAAAAATCCATTTTAAAATTGTTTATTCTACTCCATGAATTTTATTTTTAAAAATTCATGGAGTGACTGTGAAGAAAATTAATTTTATTCGATAATTAATCTAAAGCAAATTCTTCTTGCCAATTATCTTTTTTGTCCCAATCCGGCTGCTCTGTTTTAGCAAAAATAAAATCACCAATTACGAGATAGTCCATTTCCGTACGCATAAAGCAACGATATGCATCTTCAGGAGTACAAACAATCGGTTCCCCCCTAACATTAAAACTTGTATTCACGACAACGCCGTAACCAGTCTGTTTTTTAAATTGGTCAATTAGACCATAATAACGGGGGTTCGTCTCTTTATGTACGGATTGCACCCTCGCAGAAAAATCAATGTGTGTAATGGAAGGCAAATCCGACCGATTGATATAAAGCCGATCCATTAAAGGCAACTCGTGATAATTACTTGGAATATTAGCACACCTTGCTTCTTGCACTGGAGCCACAACCAACATGTAAGGTGAGTCGTCGTCCAATTTAAAATATTCCTGCGAATCTTCCGCTAAAACAGATGGGGCAAATGGGCGAAAACTTTCCCGGTATTTAATTTTAAGATTCAATTTTTTCTGCATTTCTTTATTCCGGGCGTCACCTAAAATACTCCGTCCGCCCAAGGCTCGTGGCCCAAATTCCATCCGGCCCTGCATCCAACCAATAGCATTTCCATCTGCAAGATGTTTAGCTGTTGCTTCTGCCAATTTTTCAAAATCATCATACTTTTTATAAACGGCTTTGAATTTACGAGCCATTTTTTCGACGTCCATGTTTGAATATTCAGGCCCCAAATAAGACCCTTTCATATTGTCCATAAATACGCCGTTAACTTTTCTTTCCTCCTTAAAAAATAAATAATTAGCAGCCAAAGCTGCACCTAATGCGCCACCCGCATCCCCCGCAGCAGGTTGGATGAATACATTTTCGAATATTTTTTCATTAATTAATTTTCCGTTAGCTACGCAATTTAATGCGACCCCACCAGCCAAACATAAATTATTAGAACCAGTCAATCTCTTGGTTTCATTTGCCATTAAAAAAACAACTTCTTCCGTAATTTGCTGAATGGCCAATGCTAAATCGCAATGATGTTGTTCCAATCTTTCATCAGGCGTCCTCGTTTTAAAACCAAAAAGTTCAGCCCATTTATCATCTTTTACCATACGAAGGCCCGCAGCATAATTAAAATATTTTTGATCGAGCCAAATCGAACCGTCTTCTTTTATATCAATTAAATTTTCCTTTATTATTTTCTTGAACTTTTCTAAGTTATTGGAACTTGGATTTCCATAAGGCGCCAAACCCATTAATTTATATTCGCCAGAATTTACCCGAAAACCAAGGAAGTATGTAAAAGCTGAATACAGCAAACCTAACGAGTGCGGAAAATGTAGTTCTTTTAAAATTTTAATATCGCCATCTTTTCCATAGCATATAGAAGCTGTCGCCCATTCGCCAACACCATCAAGCGTAAGTATGGCTGCCTCTTTAAATTTGGAAGGATAAAATGCACTTGCCGCATGTGATAAATGGTGTTCAGGAAAAAGCAGTTTCATTTTCTTTTTATCATAAGGTTGCACTTTGCCAAGTTCCTCATGGAGAATTCTTTTCAAGAACATTTTTTCCCGTAACCAAACTGGAATGGAGGTAATGAAAGACCCCAGCCCCTTTGGTGAAAAGCCATAATAAGTTTCGAGCAAGCGCTCAAACTTTAAAAGCGGCTTGTCATAAAAAACTACCGCATCCAATTCATCGAGTGTAAAGCCTGATTCCTCAAGGCAGTAAGCAACAGCATTGGACGGGAAACCGGGGTCATGTTTTTTTCTGGTAAACCGCTCTTCCTGAGCTGCTGCAATGATATCATCGCCATCAATCACCGCTGCCGCAGAATCATGATAAAAAGCTGAAATTCCAAGTATTTTCATCGATAAGTGTTTATAGTTTGCAGGGAGTTAAATTCAATTAATTAAGATTCTTAAAAAAAGGATGCAAAGTTAATACAATCATTTATTGCACCGTAAATTCAGTTCCTTTTAATAATAACCTGAGTTCTTCAGGTGTCTCTTTACAGAATAAAAAATTGTATTCAAGCTCTACGTTACGCCCATCCTCCCGAGGCATATATTCCAATTTAAAATCATTGACATAATAGGCATTCATTTTAAATTTATCCATAATAATATCAGCGACTTTCTCTTCCCGGGCTTTAGACAATAATTCAATTATTAAGTATTTAATGTTTTTAAAATTATTTTTAGAGCCCCTAACAAATGCCATTTCCGCATTTTCGACATCTACTTTGACAAGCCAGGTTTTATCATTTTCATATTCTTCCACAAAATCATCGAAGGTGGTCACTTTTATTTTTTCTTCGACTACATTTTCCCATTCATGCCGAAATGATTTATCCAGCGAAGAAGACATGTCGTTCGATAAATTCACATAAAAAGACGCTTCTCCTGTAAAATCTGACAGCCCGACCATAACCCCTTTTATATTTTCAAGCCTATTATTTGCAGTGTTTTGCTGGATGATTTCAAATAGTTTTTTATTTGGCTCAAAATAATAAATAGGGATTTTTGCATCTAAATGTGGCCTCATAAAAATAGTGTGATACCCCCAGTTAGCCCCAACATCCATAACGGCCTGAACATGTTGGCCAAGGTATTTACTTAAATATAATACCCCCCTTTCGCCCCGATATTTTTTGGGATGACCAAAAGCAAAAAATGGCTTCTCCAGAGGGACACTCACACTGTATCCATTTTTAACTCCCAGATTAGTAAAAACTCTTTCTCCTCTATATTCTTGGCCCAACATATTTAAAGTCCGGTCGGCAAGTCGGTACAATATGTGACCTTTAAAAAAAGTCGGTAGTCCCGCTGCTATTTTTAACAGTGTCATCACAGGTTTGGAAACAAGGCTGCCCATTCTATATTGTTCTTTTTATGGGGGGCAAGTATTTTAAACACTATTTTTTTGTTGCTAAAAAATAAAATTATTCCTCAATTCCATTCCGCTGCATCCAATCTTCCAATACCACAAAAATCCATATTCTCGACCACAAGTTGTCATTTTTACCAGACAGGAATTTCCCCCATAATTGTTTGAGAAAAACGCCATTAATCATTCCTCTTTCCGCTAAACTATTAATTCTGGTATCACAAAAAGATTTTAATTCTTTTTTCATCCATATTTTCCAAGGAAGATGAAAACCTTTTTTTTGCCTAAAAACTATTTCGTTGGGCACGAGTGGCTTTAAAGATTCAACCAATAATTTTTTAGCGTATTCTGGCTTTTTCATATTATCAGGAATGCCGATTACATATTCCACTAATTCATGGTCAAAAAAAGGCACCCGCACTTCAAGAGCATGTGCCATGCTCATTTGGTCTGTATCCCGTAATAATATATTTTGGGTGTAAGTTGAAATGTCGCTAACCGATACTTGGCTTAATAAAGGCAATTTTTTTAATTCCTTTTGCATCAATAAAAGTTCTTCGACGCTATCAGTCGGACAGGTAGTTTTTCCTGTGTTTAATAATTGGTTGCTTTCTTCTGGAGAAAATACTCTTCTAAAGGTTGGGAATATCTGATCTATTTCTGCACTGTTGGCTCTTGCCAACATATCAATTTTAGCCCGTTGATGACTTTTTAAAAATGGCCCGGCTCCACTTGAAAATCCTTTCCTGATTATTGCGGGTATTTTCCAAAAGGCGGACATTTTTTGAAGCTGTGCAAATTTTTCAAAAAAAGGATATCCTGCAAATAATTCATCGCCACCAAGCCCCGATAACGTTACGACCACCCCTGCATTTTTTGTGGCTTTAGACACTACATAAGTATTTACGCCATCTCCACTCGGCACGTCCATAGCCGCCAAGGCATTTGGCATTTCTTCCATGAAATCAGAAGGATTTAATAAAATAGGATGGTGGTTGGTTTTATATTTTTTGGCAATTAAATCCGAATATTCTGATTCATCAAATTGCTTTTCTTTAAAAATAATCGAAAAAGTATCAACGGGTCTTTCAGAAATTTCTGACATTAATGCAACCACTGCTGAAGAATCGATACCACCAGAAAGGAAAGCGCCTATAGGCACGTCGCTTACCAACCTTTTTTCAACTGCACTTGATAGCAATTGCCGGACGTTATTTTTTACTTTTTCATAGCTTTGATATTGCCCGTTAGGATTGTATTTATCCGGAATAATATCCCAATACTTTTTTGTGGTTAATTTTCCTTTTTTATAAATGCCATATTCTCCGGGCATTAATTGGAATATATCTTTAATAATTGTTTTGGGGGCATGTACCGTTTGGTAATTAATATAATCCGATAAGCCACATCGATCAATTTGACGGCTTGTCAATCCACTTTTTAGAATCGACCTTATTTCGGAAGCAAAAATAAAATGTGATTCAGCTTTATAAGAAAAATAAAGTGGCTTTATGCCCAGTCGGTCACGAACAACAAAAAGGGACTCTTCTATTTTATCCCAAATTGCAAAAGCGAACATCCCATTAAAACGGCGCAAACAATCTACTCCCCATTTTATGTAGGCAGCTAAAATAACCTCTGAGTCGCCGCTTGATTTAAATGGATAATTATTGATTTCTTTTTTTACTTCTTTAAAGTTATATAATTCCCCATTGAAAACAATGATGTATCGGCCATCATGTGAGAGCATCGGCTGATTGGACAATTCGGAAAGGTCAATGATCGACAACCGACGATGCCCCAATGCTGCTTTACCATCTTGATAAATGGCCCCTGCATCCGGCCCTCGGTGAGCTAGTGCATCCGTCATGTTCTGGATAATACTTTTATCCAGATTATTTTTTTCAGAAATGACACCTGCTATACCACACATTTATTTTTAATTATTTAGCCGAACCAAACGGTTCCATTTTATTTTTGCCCGATCAATCAAACTGAATTTCGCTAAATTTTGTACTAATGGGGATTGGCTTGCATAAATGGCATTTATTTGATCCATATATTCCAACATATCTTGTTCTGCTAATTTATCCTTTTTTATGTTTTCAATAAAATAGGATGTAAAATGGTTCAGCTTTCCACTTTCTGCAACCGTGTAATAATGGGAAAAATCAGGGCTGTCTATTTTCCCTTTTTCGTTGTCCCGCAAATAATCGAGCATATAAATTTTTTCGCTTGTTTTCCTCAATCGCTGCGTTCCAAACATTTCATTCTGCCACGGTGATTCTTTTATTGTCAGCTGATCCAAAAAAAAATCTTTTCGCCAAATGGATGCACGGTGCGATAAAATAAAATCCGACTTACCTACGTCCAACCTTTTCATAATCAACCCTGCAACTTCTACTTCCGCATTCTCTAAAAATTTATAATCACCTGTCTGGTCATGCAATTTCAATAAGGCAGGATTTAACTTTTCCACCGCCGCCATTATTTTTTCAAAATAAGAAGGCTCTACTTTTTGTGTTAGCCAATAATCTTCCTGAAAATAAATAATATATGGCTCGTCAATTTGACTAATAGCATGGTGAAGGCGTGAAGTCCAGGCACCTGTGCCCGATTTAATATTTTTAAACCCCGCAAAATGAACATCTTTTTCTTCAGTGATAAAATATTTCGTCACGGGGATTTCGCTACTCCAATACTTGTTAAAATAATAGATGCAGCCCTTGTATAAAACTTCGTAAGCATCACAGGAATGAAACACAAATGCAAATTTTGTTTTACTATTTCTCATTAATTCCCGTCAGCCATTTTTCGGTACAAGTCCGCATAGGATGCAGCAATGGTTTTTATATCAAATCGCTTCCGATTTTCAAAACCATTTTTAATTAATTGCTCCCTATAAACATCGTCATTAATTATTTTCAAAATTCCCGACCGAATATCTTCCACACTAAATGGGTCGACCAAACAAGCTGCGTCACCTGCAACAAAAGGCATCGAGGCCACATTACCTGCCAATACTGGCCGCCCTACGGCATTGGCTTCAATGATTGGCATACCAAAACCTTCCCAAGTAGAAGGAAAAGAAAGCAGGTCGGCCTCTTGGTATTTTTCCAACATTTCTTCATCAGATATGCTGAAACAATTTTTATACTCAATATTATTTTTCTCCAATAATTCTTTTTGTTGGTTATTTAATTTACCAACAATAGAAAGCACACATGGCAACCCTTTTATTGCCAGTATTACCCGTTCAAGGTTTTTATTTTCTGCCAAACCGATGTGCAACAAAACTGGTTTTTCTTTATTAAATTTTTTCGGAAATGATTGATACATCTTTGAAATAGGGACAGGTATCACTTTTATTTTCTCTGGTGCACATCCTGTTTGTTCGACAATATCTTTTTTAGTGGCTTCTGAAACCGCAACGATATATTTCGACCTTTTTACTGGGATAACAAACCATAAATATTTAAGAATAAAATGCTGAATCCCTTTTTTTAATTGGAGGATATAGCAATCATGGATCGTCAATATAGATTTTTGAGGCGCAAGTAAAAGCGAAAGATTATGCACATCTCCCGTAACATGTTTTATATCCGCTTTCCAAAATGCAGCCTCTACTGTATTGTATAAGCGTTTAAACAAACCCCTGCTTTCGTATTTGGAAATTTTTACCACCGCTTTTATATCATTTGGCAAATTCTCCCTAACCGATTTGTAAATGGATTCGATGCTATAATTACCAACAGCGTGAGGTTTTCTTTGTAAAAAAGCAACTTTGATTTTTTGTGATGTTTTGTCCATCGTAATTACAACGAGAAATCTTACTTGCTATCAATAAAATTTATTACCTAATTAAATCTTTTGCCCTAATATTTTTTCGTAACCTATAATAAATATTACAACAAACATAGACACCTTGATAATATGCGTCAAACAGACCAACACACTGGTGTCGGCATGCACGACTCCTGTATAAAACAACGGTATCCATAAAATCAGGGATGGATATAGGGTTTCGGACTTTTCAAAAATCTTGGCATATATATAGGCAAAAAAGAGTCCGTAAAAAAATAAAAAAATAGCGCCACCCCAAGGCCCGAAATTGACGTAAGCATCTCCCAATTGACCTATATCCATTGAGGTATTCCCTACGGGAACAAAGCCTGTAAACCGGATCATATTCTCACGCCCTCCCGCCGTTGGTTTGTCCTCCCACATGAAACGGGGAACAACAGATGCAAGTGTAGAGAGGAAAATTGTTTCGCCATTGGCGTAAGGTTCAGATGCAGGGGTGTGTTGAATGGCCATCGCAACGATCGCACCTTGGTTGCTTCGGTCGAGCGCCCCACTTAGCATTTCAGGACCAAATAATAAATCTGTATTTTCCATCCGCTCTCTTGCCAGACGTTGATACAAATCCAATTTATAATCCAGTGATTTTTCCGACTCCCACCAAGTCAAAGTCCGCACTTCTAATTTAACGGATTGAATAAAAAGGATGAATATAAACCCGGCCAACATCAGACCTATTTTCGCTGCAAAATTGACTCGGTATTTCATCATTACAAACATGAGGATGAAAATACTGATGAACACTAATTCCCCGAACATACCTTCTTCCAGCGTTTTGGAAAGTGGTACAGCAAGCATGCCCAATAAATAAAATATTTTCCCTTTGGCTTCAGAGTACCATATATAAAGTGCTCCAATATAAACGAGGAATGACGCTAAGACCATAAAAAACACCAATCCCGCCGGCATGAAATTATAAGTCAAGGTGCAAAACATGCCGATCCAAAAAAGATTTTTCCCTACATATTCTTTGTCCTTTAAATATTCAACTGTTCTTTCAAAATAGGGCAAATGGCTACCAAGCGTTGCCTTAAACGGAAAATTAAATCCCGCTATTAACGCTAAAACCCCTGGTGCTGCCACGTCAAAATATCTCTCTGAAGAAACAGCCATTTCTGTATATCCTCTGTACCACTCAATACTGTCCAGATAATAAAATGCAGCAGGTGTCAATAAACAAACAACCAAAGCATATATGGCCATAAAATCAAGTGCGTTGATCCGCCGCCCCATATTCCAGGCAAATTCAACCATTAAATAGGCAAATAAAATTAAGCTAATGGTTAATGCATTATCATGGAACAAACCGGGGTCAGTCCAAATCAATAGCAGGCCAGCCAGTAAAGTGAAAAATTTTATTTTTTGAATATCCATACGGAAAATTCAAATTCAAAAACTAAGCTCAAATTCAAAGAATTTTAGCTTTTGTTTTTAAATAATTTTTAATGGGTTCAAATGCCGTTTCATAATTCATCCCCGCCTCAAAATCATTTCTCGCTTGTTTGGAAACCTCTTCGTAGTTAAGAACAATATGCTCTAAGCATTTAGCAAATGATTCTTTTTGAAGGTCTGTCCCAAAAGCCCATTTATATTTACCCAATTGTCCCCGAAAGTAATCGGTATCAAAATAAAGAATCGGCAAGCCTGCCGCCGCATATTCATATATTTTATTGGATGCCGTTCCAATCGTACTTGTCATAATGGTATTTTCAGTGAATAAAGCCAGACCAATATGACTTGAGGCAGTCGCTTTTGGCAATTCTTTATAAGATGAAAAACCTAGGAAAATTAATTTATCAGCAGCCCCTTTTGAAGCGGCCAAATTCATTAATTCATTTTTATATTCTTTGGTAATCCTACCTTTTAGGACTAAATGCACTTCACGTCCGCTTACTTGCAAAGGCAACATAGAAATAACCTCTTCAAACCCTCTATTCCGAGCATTCTGCCCTTGAAAGATTAACCGAATCACAGTATCATCTCGATCAGCTGATTTTTCTCCCGTATAAAAATATTTAGAAGGGTGGTTCGGCAAGAAAAAATATTGGCCCTTTAATTTATCCATTGGAAAAAATTGTTTGCGATCTTCCGATGGCAAAGAAAATATATCCAGATGAGGAAACATCCGAGGCTCTTCCCTAACTGCCAACCAAGTGGTGGAAAACATTTTCATGTCTGGTGCATCCATCACATCATGATTGTGGTACCAAACCAAAGGCTTATAATTTATAAATCGCCGGGCAAAAGAATAAATCGCAACAGGGATTGGGTCATATAATAATACAACTTCTGGTTTTTCCCGATTGCACAATTTTCGGAGGACATTAAAAAATTTAAAAAATAAACCCAGCTTTTCTTTCGCTGATAAAAAATGCTGTTCAGCAACAGGCACTGTCCGACCAATTGGAATTAATTCCACATTTTTAGGAAATGGCCATTCTAATGGATCGGAAGGACGATAAAGCACCGTAATTTTTTCCACTATTTTACTCAAAGAAGAAATTGCACTGAGTGTTGGCGGAAAATGTTCGGGGTGGCTGTAAAGTACGATAACAATATGTTTAAACAATTGCCGATCCCGTTTTGCTTGTTGAGGAGGGGTATTCCGTATTGACTTTACTCCTTCCATATTTAAACCAATGTTGCCGTTTTAAATTTTTTATACACTTTTAATATTTTCTCAAAATGGCGTTCCTCTGTTTCAGGAGAGCCTAATGGTTTTTCATATTTAAAACGTTTTATTTTTTTTGCCAAATCAGAACTATCCTTGACTTTAAATAATTCGCAACCCTGTCCGTAAAAACCAGCCAGTTCTGCACAGCCACCTATGTCTGATGCTAAAACATTGACGCCACACGCAATTGCTTCATGAAAAACATAAGGCCCAGTTTCAGACACCTCGGACGGAATAATTAGGCAGTGCCCAGTTTCTAAAATAGCTTTTATTTCTTTTTGTGACAAAACACCGAAAAATGAAACATCACTTCTTTTCTTAATTTTATTTACCAAGACATTGATCGATGGCTCCATATCGCCTGCCCCTCCTATTAAAAGCAATTCTCTATTGTCTAATTCTTCCAACTGAAGCCATGCTTTCAATAATGTTTGAATACCTTTTAATTTTTGAAAACGACCTACATATATGAATTTAATTTTCGAATGATTCTCCCGTGCCGTTTTTTGCGTATCGGACAAATACAATTTATTTATTCCGTGCCGGATAAGCGCTATTTTATTATTTTCGATTCCAAACCTTAAAAGCGAAGCTTGGCATTGTTCAGAGAAAACGAACCATTGATCAATTAATTTATAAAATCTTTCAAATGAGCTTATGCTTAAATGAACTAGGTGCTTTGTCTTTAAAATTGCAGGCACTTTTTCTGAAAAAGTAATATTTGGAAAAAATGGCTGAATAATACGCACTGTTTTTTCGGAGAGGCCCAACCGATTGGACAAAACACACTTGGAGCACTCCACAGTATTTGGACGGATTGAACAGTTTTTTTTATTAAAATACAATAATGATCCGCTTGGGCAAGTCTCAACTACATGATAAGTAAATGCAATGGTTGATTCTGGAGAATGTTCTTTAAGCGCATTAATCAATGCAGTACCTACCAATGCGGTATGACCATGCAAATGCAAAACATTAATAGTCTCTTTTTCCCATAATTTATTCAGACAAGATGTCCATGATTTTTCCCATTGAGAATGGTACCTGCTGTATATTTCGTCCGTATTCACTTTGTTGGAGCAACCGATAACAGGAATGCCTTCGTGAATATATCTCACTACTTTAATAAATCCATCTTGATAAAAAACATTATACTGATTAGTTTTTTCCTCTGGCACACCTGCTAATATTTCCACCTCATGCCCATTTTTCAATAACTCTTTAGCCAAGGCTGACACATATAATTCGGAACCACCCCACGCATGGGGAAAATAACTAAATGTAGCAAGTATTATTTTAGAATTATTTTGCAATTAAAATTTATCGAGGTGTGAAAACAAATACATCGTAAGTGATTTCTTTACCTTCTTTTATTTTTAAAACTATTTTCTCAATCGGTTGGTGAATCTCAAAAACAAAATCGTCCACATATCTCAAATTAAATAACTGATCTTTTTTGCCATCCTTAATTAAAAGGTCAAGAATGGCTAAAGTTTCTTCTTGAAAATGAGGCAGATTGGCTTCGAAGCTAATGATCGGTGGCAGTTCACTCAGTCCTTTAAGAACAGGCAATTCAAACCCTTCCACATCTATCTTGATATAATCAGGCGTGCCATATTTTCCAACTAAATGATCGAGTGTCGTTACTTTTACTTTGACTTCTTTTAATTGTTTGGGTTGGTGATTCTCAAGCAACCATTCTTTTTGTTTTTCACTCAATGTATTATAAGCCGATCCATCTTCTTCTACAAAAAAAGTAGCAACCCCTTCGCTATCACCAAGGGCAACTTGTTCCAAGGCAACTTGTTTATTGTTTCCATATCGAATATTTAATGCCCTAAAACAATTCTGATCTGGCTCAACACTAACCACCCTGTCGGATAATTTTTTAAAAGCATAAGTTTTATCCCCCCAATTAGCGCCAACATCAAATATTAGGTTTAATTTTTTGCCAAAAGCGTTTTGGTAAAAATTAAAATCATTTTCAAGGTCTTTTAAATAAGTCGGGTTTTTTATTTTCAGGAGTTTATAATAAAGGCCCGAATACCTAATACGCTGATATATGCCTGTATCATGCATGAATTTCATGACTGCACTTTTCATTTAATAAATTCGTTTTATTTGTCTGGTTTATCAGACATGGGCGGTTTTAAAAAAAATTCAAATGCAAAGAATTCTATTTATAGTGTATTAAAAATTTCGTAAACCTGTTTTGCCCTATCTTTATAACTATATCCTGAAATTAAAGAACGCTGTCTCGCATTATTGCCAATTACTGAAGCAGCTGTATCAGGCATATTTAATATTTCTTTTGCCTTCGCTACCATTTCTTTTTTTGAAGCATATAAAAACACTTCTTCTTTATCTTTAAAAAACTCGTTGTGCTCCCTACTTGTTGGGCCAAGCATAATACTCCCTGCAGCGGGTATCTCAAAAGTCCGCATGTTGTGTGATCCGAAATTGTGAGGGCGAAACACATTTAATTGTACCCGGTAATTGTGCATGTTCTGCCAAAATTCCAAATCATGAATAGGTCCTCCTATTTTTATATTTGGCATTTTGGGTAAAGTCTTTTCCCAAAAATTTCCAAACACGTGAACCTCCAAACCTTCCTGTGCTAATGCCGTTAAATATTCTATCCGTGTTTTATCAGGATTTCCAATAAAACAAATTGCATTTATTTCCGCTCCATTTTGGATTTCATCAAATATAATTTCGGACATTTCAAATCCAAAAGGGAGGAACTCGGTTCGGAGCTGATATTCTGAAATAATACGTTCTTGAATATTCCGGCTGTAAGTAAAATGCAAATCATAATATCCAACCGAATTGCGTACATTTTCGTTGCCGCTGCCTTTACTGTGGTATTCAAATGGGTGGTCGGGATTATAATTGACTATTTTTACGCCCATTTTTTTTATTGCCAAAATTGTTTCAGGCCAAATACGCATCCCTTTAAAAACCCAAACGATATCAGGGCGGCAGCTTTCTATTTTAGCTAACAATTCCTTACTTATTTTTTGATAAATAGCCTTGCTGCCCAATTTAACTTTTACTTTATTCAACAATGAAGGCTGGTAGTAATCATCAAAAATATCTTCTGCTGGGAATGTCTCTACTTCTGCATATTCCTTTAAATATCGAGTGTAATGATTTTCCAGTGCCCAAATTTTAAATTGTCCGACGATCAGTATTTTCACAATAAAATTTAATTACTTTGAGAATAACACCTTAAAAAAGGGTGGCATGTTTTATAAACCCTCACAAATTTTAAACAACGTCTTAATATTTTCATCATAACTATATCGATCAATTATTTTCTTAGAGTACGCACCCATTTCTTCTAATTTTTCTGGTGAAGCGCTTAATAGCATATCCATTTTTTCTGTCAAAGCACTTACATCGCCGGATGGATAAACACATCCATTTTTTCCTTCTTCCACTAAATCTGAAGCGCTTCCGACAGTATCAGATAAAATAATCGGCATGGAAAAATTCATGGCTTCGTTAACCGACAGCCCCCACGCATCTTTTTCGGAGCACATTATCAATATTGAAGATACGGCGTAATATTCAGACACCTTGGATTGATTGACGAACCCTGTTAGCAATACATTATTAAGATTGTTCTTTTCAATATACGCTTCCATGTCTTTCCGCAAATCTCCCTCACCCATAAAAACCAATGCTGCATCGCCTTTATAGCGGCATTGATGAAATGCTTTTAATAAATCTAATGGGCGCTTTATCGAAATAAATTTCCCCGAAAAAAGTATTATTTTTTTATTTAATGGCAGCCCAAGTGATTTTTTTAATTCATCCAAATTGTTTTCCCATTCTTTAGCAAATCTTCTAAACCTGTTATTATCCACACTAAATGGGGAGAAGCCTAATTTAATTTCTGGCACTTCATTGCTTTTATAAAATTGTTTGTTTTCATTGCCGATATATAAACAATAGTCTACCATGCGGAACAATATTTTACTCAAGATAAATTTGCGCAAACGGAAACGGAGTCCAGCACGCTGACCTTCGCTGATATTATTAGTATCTCCTCGGACACAAATAGTATGACCAGCGAGCTTTCCAAATATAATCGCCAACCAGTAAGAAAAATACCCCCAACCATAAACGATCAGTACACTTTTGGGTGCTTTAAACAAATAAGGAATTAAGCCAAAATTTATCAAACCCCAAAAACCATAGACAGAAGATTTAAAAGAATAGTTTTTAAAAAAAACAGGTGTATAGCCTTCCAGAATAGGAATGTCCCATTTTACGGATACGCCAAACTCTTTGTCCGTTTCACCTTCTAAACCGTGTTTTGAACAATACAATACCGTAACGTTTGCTCCCGCTTCTTGGATGCTGCGATACAACGGAACAAAATATTGAATAGGATGGGAATTGACGACGAGAATCCTGTTGGACAAAGCCTTGCTATTAGAAGAAGAAGATTGCAGAGGGGTTGATTCTTCACGAGGAATGGGCATACTCAACGGCCCGGAAGAACCATGCGGGATAGGGTCTTGGTTTGTTTTTTTAAGTAGCAAGTTTTGTTTTGGTAAAGAATTGCCTTTTAGGCGAAAATAAAAATCAAAAAACAGCAGACTATTTATTCGTAATTATTAAATAAATAAAATAGCCTCTTTAAAATATCAAACAGTAACTGGATAATCAACAAATTGCCATTGGATAGATGGCTTAATGATGCCCGGTTTGTCCAAATGAAAAGATTTATTTACAGTATCCACATTAAAATCTTCTAAAGTAAATTTAACGGCATCAATTTTTTCATCACGGGTAATATAATTTCCGTGTTCCTTAATGATCGTGCTGACGGTATATATGCCTGCTTTTAAAAAATTAGGCAAATTAATTTTCACACTGTATTCTCCGGGCATTCTTTTGCCAGTCAATTCTTCATTATCGTCAGTATCATAAGTTAGGAAAATAGTTTCGCCATTTCTTTTTAATGTCATACCGACAATTAAATTTCGAGCCTCATCCCGAATATTATACTTCAGCGCAATTTGGATTTTTTCTCCATACCGATAATTAGGTTTGCTTTCCCCATGCCCGTTTTCAACCCCTATTTCCAAAAAATGCGCTAAGCTTTCTTTTTCTTTATAAGTGATTTTATTTTGTTGGCCATTATCGCTCCATTCGTTGCTATTTAAATATTTCTCCAATGTCTCATCCACCGAACCCTGAAATGCGACCTGCCCATTTCTCAACAATATTCCTCTTTTGCAAAGTCTTTTAACGGAGCCTAAATTATGGCTTACAAAAACAATGGTCCGGCCTTCGTTGGAAACCTCGCCCATTTTGCCGATACATTTTTTCTGAAATTCTGCATCACCCACGGCCAATACTTCATCTACCAATAATATTTCAGGTTCGAGGTGGGCCGCAACGGCAAAAGCCAACCGAACGGTCATGCCCGATGAATAACGTTTTGTCGGTGTATCAAGGTAGCGGGCTACCCCTGCAAAATCAACGATAGAGTCTAATTTTGAGGCCACCTCTTTTCTCGTCATTCCGAGGATGGTGCCATTCAAAAAAATATTTTCCCGGCCTGTCAATTCTGGGTGAAAACCAGTTCCTACTTCCAACATGGAGGCCACCCTTCCCTTTATTTTAATAGCGCCCGTTGTTGGCCCGGTCACTTTCGATAATACTTTTAACAGCGTTGATTTCCCTGCGCCATTTTTTCCAACTAGTCCGACTACATCCCCTTCGTACACATCGAAATTAATATCTTTCAATGCCCAGACTAAATTAGAATTGCCGCCAGTGGCCCGGTCATTTGTTTCCCCCATCACGAGGAATGGATCATCTTTGCCCCGTACTTTATACCACCAACGCTTAAGGTCGCTGCTCAATGCACCTGTGCCGAATTGTCCAATCTGGTACAGCTTCGACATATCCTCAACTGAAATGATCGGTCGTCTACTCATCCTTTTATATTAAAACACATTGCTGTGTTTGTATTTTTTTTAAATAAATTAAATGACATCAATAAAATTTCTTTCCGTTCTATTAAAAAAGTTGATGCCAATAAGCAAGCAAATAATGGTACTCACTGTGCTATATAATAAATACATCCAAGAAAAAACCGTTTCGCCACCAAGAAACCCATATTTGAAAGTTTCTACGATGCCTGTCAACGGATTTATTAATGCGAATATTTGATATTTTTCTGGGACTTTGGAAAGTGGATAAATAATGGGGGTTATATACATAATTAATTGTACGCCAAATGTCACCAGAAAATTAAGATCCCTATATTTTGTGGTGGCTGCTGTCACCATTAAACCGAGACCCAAGCCGAGCGCTCCAGTCAATAAAATTAAAATAGGAAATAATAATGCAATGCCATTGATTTCAATAGGCATTCCCTTAAATATAAATATGATATAAACAACAATAAACAATAAAAACTGAACGCATAATTTAAGCATATTCGTTGCCACTATCGAAAGCGGCACGACCATCCTTGGAAAATATACTTTGCCGAATACATGTTGGTGGTCTTTATAAACAGTGGCACATTTATTCAATGATTCAGAGAAAAAATTCCAAAAAGTAATACCCGCCAAATAAAAAAGCATGGGAGGAATGCCGTCCGTTTTTATGCCGACCATACCTCCAAAAACAACCGTAAAAACGATGGTTGTCAAAAGTGGCTGAATAAAAAACCAGAGGGGTCCCAGAACAGTCTGTTTATAAAACTGGGCAATATCCCTTTTTACAAACATATACAGCAAGTCCCGGTAATTCAGGACTTCTTGCAGCCTCAAATCAATGAGCGGGACTTTGGGTGTAATTACGCTATCCCAATATTTATCTTTCATTTAAATAAAATAGAAATAATGTGGAAATATGGTAGAATAAAGTGGGAATATTTTAATTGCATTTCCACTTTATTTATTCTCACTTATAATAATAATACCCGTACCGTTTTGGTGGTTTGACGCCGTTTAGTACGATGGATGGTTTGGTCAATTTGCCTTCCTTGCAAAGGTCTGACAGGTATTCTAATTCTGCCCGCTTTGTTTTCCCAGCATGTATGACCAATATGGAATTGGTCACAAACCGATCAAGCAAGAAAGCGTCAGTTACCAAACTGACAGGTGGCGTATCGAGGACGACATAGTCATACTCTTCTTTTAACCCGTTAATCAGTGCATCCAAACGTTCATCCATTAATAATTCCGCAGGGTTGGGCGGGGTTGGGCCACTGGGTATCAGGTACAGGTTGTCCACACCATCTACTTTATGGATGATATCTTTGGTTTTTGTGTCGCCCAACATATAATTAGTTATACCTAATCTATTAGGATCGTTGACCATCAATTCAGCCAATTTAGGGCGGCGCAAATCCAACTCTAAAACAATGGTCTTCTTATTGGTCAATGCAAGGGAGGCGGCCAGGTTTCCACTGACAAATGTTTTTCCATCGCCACTTATAAAAGAGGAAACCAAGATTGTTTTTTGCTTATCGTTGGAAGATATAAACTGTAGGTTGGTGCGCACCAAACGGAACATTTCGGAAAGAGCTGTTTGGTTGCCAGCAGTGACCAATTTTGAACGGGCACTTTTCATTTTTGCCAGCTCTCCCAAAAACGGTACATCGCCGATCAACGACTTTACTTCCTCTTTGTCCCTGATTTTTGTGTTCAATTTATCCATTGAATACACAACCCCCGCTGGCAGCCCTAAGCCAAATAAAAGGGCAAAAATCAGGTATTGTTTTTTGCTGGGGCCAACCGGCGTTTTACCAGTTACAGGCACGTCGAGCATCCGGACACTTTCCACGTTGGCGGCAAGGCCGATGGCTGTTTCTTCCCGTTTTTTCAATAAAAAGGAAAATAAATCACCGCGCACATCCGCTGACCTTTCGATGTCTTTTAACTGCCGACCGACGAATGGCAATGCTTCTACCTTTTGCTGCACAGGGTTTATTTCCGCCACCAATTTTTGCTCTTGGCTGTTCAAGTCATTTTTGGCAATTCGGACAGCATTTTCAATATTCCTTTTAAATTCAGCGATTTCAGAAGTTGCTTTTTTAACCCCCGGGTGTTCCTCCGTTGCATTGACCAACAGTTTCCGGCGTTCCGCCACCAATTTATTATATTGAGAAATCAATGGAGTGAAGGCGATCGTGCCCATGTCCCCAAAATTGGGGATCAATTCATTTTTGTTGCCGGGGTCATTGACGAAGGACTCGATATTATCCAAAGTGACTTTCACATTCCCCAATTGCGAACGGCTTGCCTCAACTGTATTTAATTTATTAAAATAACGCTCCGCACTGTTGTCAATCCCCGAAGCGACTTCGTTAGACGAACGGATACTGGCCTGCCGGTATTCTTCACTCTTCAGCTCCTGCGCAACCATCCCTAACCTATCATCAATAAAATCTAAAGATTTCTCGGCTAATCTGTTTTTCTCTAATTGTGCATCCAAATTATAAGCTTCCGTTAATTCATGGATGATGTCAATTATTTTCGCAGGGGTCGGGTCTTTCATGCTGATGGACAGCACGTTGGATTGGGAAATTTTTTGCAAAATCAGTTGAGAGGAATAATAGGCGGCCAAGGCCACTGGGTCATTGAAGCTGATGGAAATGACCCTTGGCTCAATTGGGAATAGCGTATCATTTTCCAGAACGACCGATGCTTCCCCAACCTGAAATGGTTTTCCGTAATCATAAATCAAAGTATCGCCATCTTCTAAAAATAATTTAAACTTAGACCTATCAACCTGCTTCACCCTGACCTGCTTACCCCTGATTTTACGCAGATCATCAACAAAGGAAACGTAGATCGGTGAGCACTTATAAAGTTCATAGCTTTTATAGACACCTTCGGCATTATAAGATATATCCAGATCGAGGGAATCCACCACTATTTCCATCAAATACCTGGAGCGCAGTATTTGTATTTGTCGATTGAGGCTTCCACGGCTATTGAATGGCAGGCCCGTCATAATACCCTCTTCTGGCAATTGGGTGCCGGCCTGTTTTTCCTCGTTTACGACAATGCTACCCCTGACCTCATAAATGGTGGGCTCTTGTACGTAGAGATACCACGCTGCGGCCAGGGCAATGGCAAAACATAAAGCAAACCAATACCAATTGCTCAGGCATTTACTAATTAGCCTTTTTATTTCATTTGTACTGTCATTCATGGTTTGTTCTTTTTTTAAGTGTTTGCTTGAGGTCGTTATTTTATGAAAACTCTTACTCTATTTTATCTGGTCAAAATGACGGTGACCACTATGGATGCAATAGCTGCAAGTGTCCCGGTTAATTGTAGGGACCTGGTAAATGGGTCATTGATCAACCTTTCTTTTTCTGGCAATGGCTCCACATAAACCACATCATTTTGTTTGAGGTAAAAATAAG
>JAWKLX010000048.1:0-70639 GCA_041392505.1 Saprospiraceae bacterium
ATACATTTTACAAACAGGTAATAACCAGTGATTTTGGTTTACCCAATCAATTTGCCCAAAGCCCAAACGATAATTTTATATTTAATAGAATTTGGAGTGGATTGATAAATCCAACTCAAATTTATAGCCTTGACGATTCTGGTGGACTTAATTGGTGCATTGAAATAGATGGCCTAATCTCGTCTCCAATTATTGAAGGAATAGTCGTTGATGCCGATAATAACATCACGGTGCTTATAGAAGCACATGATGGCCAATTTACTGGCTATGCTTTATTTCAATTAAATGAGTTTGGCGAAAAAAAATGGGATTTAGGTTTGGATGATTGGATCCAAGGCCCAATAGGGATAACCTCTAATTTGTTGAGCATTAATGCTAACAATGATTTATTTTTTGCCATGATTACATCTCAACCAATGTCGATTGTTTCTTTTGATAAAATACTTTGTGGAATGGTCAGTCAGAATGGCGATTTGATTTGGAGCAAATTGTTTGACATGGGAGAACAAGGTGTAGTGACAGAAATATTATCCCATTCAAGTGATTATTTCTCGTTTGCAACCATACATGGGCCTGACAATTCTTCAGATTTATTGTACAACAATACTTTGGGTGAAACAATATGGTCTAAATCTTATAATAACTTTCTGATCTACCAATTAGGTCTTTTCCCCAATAATGATATGATTGTTTCTGGTAAAATGGGAGACTACCCTGTTATAATGAGGGTGGACAATCTGGGGGAGCCAATTTGGGCAAAAAGACTCAACGCACCGCTTGAAAATCAAGTAACACCGATATTCCCAGATGTAACCGCTGATGGTAACATTATTTGTTCTTACCTCGGTTATAGTTTTCTTTTGGACGGTGATGGCAATTTGTTGTGGTCTTGGAACTATAGGGGAATACCAATCTCAACCATAGACGGAGGGTATGCTTTTCTAAGCGCTCATATTGACTCAGCTGGCAATGTCAATACTGACATAAAAAAAACCGATAGCAATGGGCAGGTAGAAGGGTGTGAATCCTTGGTGCCTTGTCTTTTATTTGAAGACGTTGAAGTAACAGCCAATCCGGGTACTGTTTATCCTTATGTAGATATCGTGATTGACACAGCTTTTGAGCTTTCAGTTGTACCAACAAATGTGCAGATTGAGGATTATTGTCCGCCATCCTTGGAAATACCGAGCACCGAATTTACTGCACCAAGTAGTGTTTGTGTTGGGGATTGTTTTTATTTGGAAAACCTCCAACAACAAGATGCAGAAGCGTGGACGTGGACCTGTAATGGCCTTTCGCCCTCCACTTCAACTGCCCAAGATCCCGGTGAAATTTGTGCAACCATTCCGGGTTTGTATGAACTGAAACAAGTGGTTTCATTTCTTGGCTGTACCGATTCTTTCTCCTTAATCATTGAGGTGTTGTCAGACATTCAACCTGAGTTGGGCAATGATACATTGATCTGCGAGGGAGGCTATTTTTTATTGGATGCTACCACTGCTGGCGCAAATGTGTACTTGTGGAATGACCAGTCGCAAAATCCTGTAAAGGAAATCACAACGTCTGGAGTCTATTCTATCACTGCTTCAAATGGCCAGTGTTCTGGAGCAGACTCTATGGAAGTGCTGTTTTTTAAAGAGCAGTTTCCTGCCAGCACTCTGAATTTAGGCCCATCTATAACCGAATGTAATGGTGTTGTTGTTTCGATTGACCCATCATTGCCCTTCGGACTTACTTATGAGTGGGAAGATGGAGCCTCAGGGAGTTTCAGGGAATTTACGGAAGCAGGGGTTTATCAATTGACCGGGAGCTTGGATCAGTGCAGCATTTCTGGTTCGGTTGAAATTATTTTTGAAAAATGCGAAGCAAAGGTTTATGTGCCAAATGCATTTAGCCCCAACAACGATGGCATCAATGATCTTTTTGAAATTTACGGAAATGGGTTCGCTCCAGTTCAATTAAAAATTTTCAACCGTTGGGGTGGGTTGGTCTTCTCCCAAACTGGAAACGATTTTCGGTGGAATGGCGAAGTAAAAGGAAAGCCGGCACAACCAGGCGTTTATGTTTACCTGTTGGACTATGTTGATATTTATAATGGAGAAGGAAAAATGATATGGGGTAATATTATGGTGATAAATTAATTGTCGTTTAAGTTTTGCTAAATAACGTGAGTTCTGGATAAAACCATTATAGCAAGTTGAAAATCAACATTTTATGTTTTTGGTTGCGACGGCGGCTTCGCCGTCATAACCAAGGGGAGTTACAGGAGAGGAAATCGGCTTTGCCGTTTTCTCCCTAAACGCTGGCCTGGCAGGATTGGCCGAGGCCAATCCGCCAGGCCATTTTATAATCCAGAACTCACGTTAAATAAGAATTATAGGATTGCACACAGATTGAACAGATTAAACAGATTGAACAGATTAAACAGATTGACACTGTTCTTGAGATCAGCGAAAATCTGTTAAATCAGTTCCATCTGTGTCCAATCCTCCCTTCAAGGCAGCGTAAACGCCACATATTGATCCCCTGATTTCGTCCCCATTTTCCCACCACCGCAAGCGATCACCACGAATTGTTTTCCATCATTTGAATAAATGGCGGGGGTAGCGTAGCCGCCTGCGGGGAGGTCCATTTCCCAAAGTAATGTGCCGTCCGTTTTGTCAAACGCCCGGAATTTTTCGTCCATCGTAGCAGCGATGAAAATCAGTCCACCCGCCGTCACTACTGGGCCGCCGTAACCCTCCGTACCCGTTGAGGGAGTTTGTTTGGGCAAACCGGGATGATCGCCGAGCGGTATTTTCCAGGCGATGGTGCCGTTGTTCAGGTCGATCGCATTCAACGTACCCCACGGTGGCGTGATGGCGGGAAACCCATCGAGGTCTTTAAAACGGTTGTAGCCCGTCATCAAGTAAGGGTAAGGCCAGTCGTCGGTGAGGTTGGCGACGTCGTGGGTCACCTCGGTTGAGCCTTGTAAAAAGGCGACGATGGCATTGATCTTTTCATCGCCAAGCCGCTGAAAAGACGGCATCATACCCTTTCCATTTTTGATGATGGCAAATATTTCTTCCTCCGTTTTACGGTCTTTCAAACCTCTTAAAGATGGGACAGTATGGATGGATGCGCCCGTCAAATCTTTGCCGTGGCAAGTGACGCAATTGGTACTGAAAATGTTCTTGCCTTGCGACGAAAGCAGGTTGTCTTGGATGGGTTCATATTTTACCATTTGCAAAATCCACGGCATCTCGCTGGCATTTACGATTAGGTGATTGGTGGTAGGGTCATAGGCCGCACCGCCCCATTCGCCACCCCCGTCGAAGCCGGGAAAAAGGATCGTTCCTTCCTCACTTGGTGGGACAAATGGCTCGCCTTCCAAGCTTTGTGACCAAATCAATTTGGCATATTCGTGTGCTTCGGGCGTGCGATTGGTGAGGTCGGACTCGGTGACTCGGTTGCGGGCAAACGGTGGTGGCTTGACCGGAATTGGTTGTGTGGGCGAAGCCAATTCTCCCAACAACTTAGTAGGTGGAACAGGCACTTCCTCAACTGGAAAAAGTGGCTCACCTGTTTCCCTATTTAGCAAAAAAACATAGCCTGATTTGGTGATTTGAGCGACCGCATCGATAGCTTGGCCGTTGTGGTTGACCGTTACGAGATTGGGTGGAGCCGGCAAATCCCGGTCCCATATATCATGGTGAACGGTTTGGAAATGCCAAATGCGCTCGCCCGTATCAGCATTCAGGGCCAGGATGCAATTGGCAAAAAGGTTGTCGCCATGTCGGTCACCACCATAAAAATCGAAAGATGCCGAACCCGTTGGTACGAAGACGATGCCCCGTTTTTCATCCAAACTCATCCCGCTCCAAGCATTAGTGCCTCCTGCGGTTTTGTAGGCGTCGGGTGGCCATGTTTCGTAGCCAAATTCACCGGGTCGGGGGATGGTGTGGAACACCCATTCCACCTCGCCCGTCCGTACATCAAACGCCCGAATATAGCCGGGCGCTGCACCCGCGCTTTCGGAGACCCGTGTGCCGAGGATGAGGAGGTTTTTGTAAACAATGCCCGGCGTGTTCGAGCTGATGTAAAAATCCTCCGAAGGCACATCCAACCCAGCAAAGAGGGACGCACTGCCCTCTTCACCAAAAGCCAAATCCGGCTCACCCGTTTGGGCGTTGATGGAGAAAAGGCGTTTGCCAGCCGTGCATAAAATACGGCTTTCCTTCCCATCCGACCAATAGGCCACCCCCCGGTTCACCCCCATCCCAAACTGGTCATAACGCCCATCCCACGGATCGAATTTCCACAACTCTTCCCCTGTTCTTGCATCGAGGGCGAAAAACTTCAGCTTAGGGGTGCTGCCATATAGTACACCATTGATGATCAGCGGATTGCATTGGATTTGGGTGCGGCCACTGGTGTCGGCATCACCACATTGGTACGTCCATGCAACTTGTAGATTGGCGACGTTTTCTTTGTTGGTTTGGGAAATATTGGCGTACTGGCTGGAAGCGTTGTTGCCGAGATAGGTCGGCCAATCACTATCGATATCAACTGTTTTTTCGGGATGGCAGCTTACTGTCAGAAGAAAAGATGTAATGATGGATAAAAAGGATAGGTTGTTCATCTATTGGTTTTGTTTTGTTAAATCAAAAATTATAGGTCTAAGTAAAACATCGATAGTGATATGAGTAGGAAACTTCGGTTGGGCAATGAATTAAAACTAATTTAATTTTAGACCTGCCAATTTTTAGTGACAACCGGTTCCATTACAAACTTCACAATTCACCTTTACATCATTGTAAGTTGTTACAGGTTTGCTTTCATAAGTTGTCACATTCTCATATTTGTCGTAAAAAACGCCTTCATAAGTTCGCTGAAAAGTAGTCTTTGATTCAGTGGAAGTACCGTGCTGTGCTTGTCGCTCAACCCAACTGCCGTGGCCGGAACACCTTTCACATTTGACCAGTTTCGTTGCAGATACTTTACTGAGGTCGCAAAATTCCGTGCTGTAATAGGAATCGGAAAAATAGGGGTCAGCCCAAAGTATATTGCTGGAATTATAGTAGATTTCAGTGGCCCAGGAAGGTTTGATTTTTGACATGTATTCTTTTTTTGAAATAGGCATTTCACAGGCCGTCAAACATCCGTTTGTAAATAACTCATTTACATAATAATTTTTGCCGGCAAAAAATACAATGCTGCCCAATGGGAATTTGGCATTATTTACAGTATATTCCCTTTTTAATCGACTGGCATTAGCCTCGGCTTTTAATTGATCTTTTTTATCTTCTTCTGATATTTTTCCATTTACAAAATTGCCTTCCCAATATCCTTTTTTGTTCTCTTTTAATTGTATGCCTTCACCATTTAATTGGTGGTTGACAAAATTCCCTTTTTCGGTTACATAAAATTCTGCTAAATTATCATGGGTTAATTTGCTGATTTTTATTCGATGTTTTATGGCGTTGCCTTCTAAAAGGTAATTATCAAAATTAAGAAATAATGGTTTCGAATTATTGGTGTATTTAAATTTGCCTGTTGCAGTAGTTAGGATTGAAGTATAATTAGGGTAAATTTTATCAAAGGAAAAATGTTCATTGAAATTGTTCACATTTGCAATAGTGCCCTCTTTGAATGTTCCATCCTCGAATATGCCGGCAGCATATCCACGGATATACATATTATTGGCTGCTTTTAATTTGTTTTCTTCAAAACCGCTTGAAATTGGTTTTCTGAGGGATAAAAAACCCAACCCGTCGAAGTTACCTTTTTCGTTGAAAAAACCTTCGTACAATATAATATCATTCATGAAAATACCTATTTCATGGGCTTTCCACTTTGCATTAATCCATAAAATGTTCCGCCATAAAATGGTCTGCCAATGGCTGGTACAATCCCAACATATTCAATTGGTTGCTTTAGGATAAAGGGGTTGGATTTTGTTTCGATAGTTACCAGAGGTTGGGTGCTCCCGTTTTTAAATTCTTTTTGCCAACCAATTGCTCCAAATAAATTATTATGGCTTAAGACTTCGTCCAGTATTTCTCCTCTTTTAGAATAATAGGTGACTTCAAAATAATTTGGAATGGGGTGCTTTCGTACAATGATGTCATTTGTCCAAGAGGGAATTATTTCGATATAATCGTCATCCCTGTAAATTGAACATGCAGCTTTACCTTCTCCAATGCTTGGCTTAAATTCACCTTTGTAACGGTAGGTGAAATTTTTGTCTTCAGGGTAATCCCGTTTTCCTTTTAAAATTTCATTTTCTTTTACATGGTAAAAATGAGTGAGAAATAAATCACAGCATCGACGATGCAAATCTTTTAGTGAACCGTTAAAGCTATAAAGACCATCCACCAAAATATTGTTATTAAAAGTACCCCAATAAGCTTCATGCACTTCGTCGTTCATCTTTTGATAATATGGGTATACTTTGTCAATGCTGGTGATTGCATACATTTTATTTTTCAGGTCAGCATTTAATTTATCATATTCAAAGCTGACATACCCTTTTTTATGCCTGTCTGAGTTGATGTATAATATAGTTGCTTCTCCATTTAATTTTTTATCCTCAAAATTTCCAATGATATACATGTGAAATTCGCCATTGTTTTTTATATGTAAAACCCCCTTACCCGATTTACAATTTCCAGTGATACATTCAATGCTTCCATTGTCTTTGAAATTAAAAAATATACCTGTAGATTTCTCCCGTAACGCTTTTTTGTCGAGATACAAGGAAAAATCAACTTGGGATATAACTGGAATTGTGCATAAAACCGTTGCGAGAATTAACGTTAATTTCTTCATTTTTTATAAGGATTTTTTAAAATGGGTTTAATTCAAAGTATGCGTGAATGATATTTAGATGAAATATTGGTCATTTTCTTTGAAGGAGAAAACCTTACTGAAAGTTGTAAATATATAAATGCGAGAGATTATTCAAAATTGGCAGTAAAATTTACTTGCTTCAAAAAATACTACTTTTTCTTGGTTAGCATTTTTCTATATTTTAAATCGGCACTTCACTTCAATCATTTTGCCATCCCCCAAAAAAATCCCGACTTTCGATTTTCAAAATCAAACAAAGTCGGCATGAAAAAATCCACCCTGTTCGTCACCTTCTTGTTATCAGTTTTTTCACTTATGGCACAAGACCGCATACAGGACTACCGTGAGCCACTCAGTTGCTGCAAGTATGTTTTCCTTAATAACAAAGCTTTTGTACTTTCATTTTTAGCCAAGCGGAACTTGCAAGTATGTGACAGGCAGTTTGCAAATGCCGAAGCCAGCGGCGTTAGTTCCCAGCCTGATTTTGTGGATGAGCCATTTGCCACAACTTTCCCGTCTCTGATCGAATGTCCTTCCTCACCTACTTTACCTACTGTGCCCTTCATCGCTAAAATATTTCGGCAGCTTACCTACCTAACGCTGAAAAAGGGAATCAGGTAAAAAGTAGTTACACATATCTTTGGGCTGTGACATTTGCCGTATTCCTGTCAAATGCTGTACCGCTCAGTTGCGGTGGGAGGCCGCAAGATGCGCAGCACTAAACTTGCGGCAACTGAGTATTATCTACCTTCGCACGATTTAATTAGTCCATCTTTTTTTTCAAATAAAAAAACTGCCTACCTTTCTGCCTCTTATTTTATTTTTTGTCTCACCACACATCGTTCAAGCTATATATCTTATTCCAAGTGCTTGGATAGAAATAAAGAAATATGTAGAAATAAATGCAAACGACTGAGATTCAGTGTTGTAAAAATATTTCAACCCTACTTTGAATTGTATTGCAAATTATATCTATTTACTTATCACATAAAAACATTTGAACCATGCAAAAAATGCAACTCTTTCTTTTGTGCTGCCTAATTGGAAATTCCCTATTCGGTCAGCAGCTAACTTGGATGCCACGAGAAGGGGATTTACAGGAGAAGTTCTACAAAGAAAAAATCTTTAAACGCAGCATCACCTCTTGGGATGAGAATGAGATGTTTGTCCATGACCCGTCCGACCTGTTTGTCATGGACGTGGTGACGATGACAGTCAAGGCTGCTTTCCCGCACAACGAAATAGAAAAAGTAAAGAAGGGTAAATATATTGATGACATACTGACCACCCAACGGAGAGGGGCTTTGGTCTTGTCCAAAACCGATGCAGGGTATGAACTTACCCTGGTCCCCATATCGGCAGGCGGCCTTGGTGAGCCAATCACTTGGCACACCTTCGATGGGGGCTTGTCAAAGGAGTTGGATGATCTACCAGATTACATTTTTGTCTCCGACAACAAAGAATATGTTTTATTGGCCGTACCTGCAGCGGAACAAATAGAGATGTGGGTCTTTGATGCATCCTTGAAAGAAGTCTACCGCAAAACTGTTCCGGGCTCTTTTGATGTGAACGGCAGGGCATTCAATGCATTTGAAATGGACGGGCACATCAGCGACGACGGCAACGTACGACTCTCGGTTTTGTTGGAAGACCGAAAATCAAGTTCAAGGGATTGGGACAAGGTCTGCTTGGCATTTTTGGATTACGAACACAAGCAGGACGACTTGAAGGAGGTATTGGTGGACCTGAGCCAAGTTGTGGACGATGACAAAAAAGCTTTTATCTGGCCGAGCGATAAAAAATTCCTATTGGGGAATTATGTCAGCTTCAACGCACCCTATGGGACTATTGAAGGGGAAGAGCTGTATGAGTACGGATACGATGACAAAACTGAAACCGCCATTTTTGCAGGTCTTTACAAGTCAGCAGATGGAGGTGGGGTATTTACGGTGCAGTATGATCACAAAAACGATAGACAGCAACCAATCAGAAAGCATGACATTGCTGAAAAAACCAAAGAGGATATGCTGAAAGTACACTTCAAAGGGAAAACACCTAAAAGGCTAAACCTGAGGATCAGCGATATACTTAGTAAAGCAAACGGCGATTTTTTGGTGCTTACTGACCTTGTTTATGAGTTTAAAGAGTCAGGCTATTTGACTTATTATTCTTGGGACATCGTCTACCAGAACATCAACCCTGAAAACGAATTATCATGGGAAGGCAACATCAGTAGAAAGTTTCGCAGCAAGACTATGGGGTCAGGATCTTTTGCAGCTATTTCAAAGGATAGTGATGTCTATCTATTCTTCAACCAATTAGAAAGGGGGGCACATCCAGATTTGTTAGGTAATGTACTGAAATCTGACGGCGCTAAAATGAAACTCAGTTTAAGTAACCATGATGAAAATGCCATTTTAGTTCCGGTCATGCCTGACCAAGTTCCTGTCCAATTAGTCCCACTCGTTGCTGCTGGAAAAATGGTGAAGGGGCTGGGAACATCAAGGCCTGTAAAGCTGGCCGACGATGCATTGCTTGTCTTTTGTGTCAATTCTTTAAAAGCGGATTTGTTACTGATAAAAATTTAAAACCTATGAAATATTACTTTCTATTGGCGGTAGTGGTTTCTTTATTGCTCCATGAAAACCTTCATAGTCAAGTAGTCGGAATTTCAGTTAAAGGGGGGAGGGCCAATATTCTAAGGGGGCCTGCCAACGATTCCCCAATAAAAAGTACTTATTGGGGAGTGGATTTTTCCTATGATTTGGAAAATGTCAAGCTGAAACATTATTTGGTTACGGCAGGCCTGAACACTTGGAACTATTCTGCTTCTCCGGGAGTGTCTGAAGTTTTGGATATTGACTACTTACAGGTTCCAATCATGTTGATGTTCCACAAAGGGTTTCCCTTACAATCCAAGACTTTGCATGGCCTTGCTGGTGTAGGCATAGCTTTCGATTTTCCGTATAATACGAGCTATGTTGCAAATGGGAAAGTGCCTGCAGACTTGGATAAAACTTTGATCGGTGCCACAATGGGGGCTGAGATCATGTATTTTCTAAGCAATCACTTGGCTTTGGGCGGGGAAATAAATGGGCATATTTCGTTATCAAAAATAGAAGCTTTAGAGAGGGGAGTAAATCGCTATATTAATGTAAGATTAGGAGTAAAGTTATCTTGTTTTTTCAATGGAAATTAACTTCTGAATTTACCTTTAGAGCCTTAATTACGTCAAGACAATTATTGATGATAATGTTGAGCTTTTGCTATCCTCTAAAAAAAAAAAAAAAAATCCCGACTTTCGATTTTCAAAATCAAACAAAGTCGGCATGAAAAAATCCACCCTGTTCGTCACCTTCTTGTTATCCGTTTTTTCACTCCTGTCACAAGATCGCATTACAGGGCTACCGTGGGCAACTCCAAGCTCGGAAGTCATCGCTCAAAATGGGATGGCTTGTACCTGCAGCCCCTTTGCACGCAAATTGCCTTGGACATCCTCAAAGCGGGGCGGCACGCGATGGATGCCGCCATTGGTACAATGCCTGCCTCGGTTTGATGAACTGACGGGAGTGGTATCGGTGGGGATTTGTTTGCTATCATCTGGGATGGGAAAACGCAGCAGTTGTACGGACTCAACTCTTCTCCGAAGCCGTCGCCTAAAGGCTTGACGTTGAGTTATTTCAAAGAAAACAAGATTGAATCGATCCCGGCTTATGGGGCGCTTCCGGTGAGCGTGCCGGGGGCGGTGAGCGGCTGGTTTGCCATCCATGAAAAATTTGGGACGATGGGGATGGACAAACTATTGCAACCTGCTATTGACTATGCGGAGAAGGGCTTTCCAGTATCGGAATTGATCGCTTATTATATTGGTCTATCCGTCCCCCGTTTTGCGGAGCGTTTCCCCAATATCAAAGAGACGTGGACGATTAACGGCAAAGTGCCAGAGAAAGGGGATGTTTTCAAAAACCCCAACCTTGCCAGCACCTACCGGAAAATTGCCAAAGGCGGACGGGACGTTTTTTATAAAGGGGAAATCGCTCAGACGGTGGCCAAATTTATCCAAGAGCAAGGAGGCTTCCTGAGTGTGGAGGACATGGCCAGTTTCGAATCGGAATGGGTTGAACCCGTTTCTACTAATTACCGGGGCTACGACGTTTGGGAATTGCCGCCCAACGGCCAGGGCATCGCCGCTTTGCAGATGCTCAATATTTTGGAAAAATACAATTTGCAGCAATACGGCTTCGGTAGCCCAGAGCACATTCATTATTTAGTGGAAGCCAAAAAACTGGCCTTTGAAGACCGGGCGAAATATTATGCCGACCCCCGATTTGCTGACGTGCCTGTCGGCACATTAATTTCAAAAGGCTACGCCGATGAGCGCCGCCAACTCATCCAAGATAACCGGGCAGGCCAATACAAAGCTGGTGAAATCAGTGCCGGGGAAACCATTTACATGACCACCGCCGACCGTTTCGGTAACATGGTCTCGCTCATCCAAAGCAACTACCGGGGCATGGGTTCGGGTATGACACCCCCGGGTTTGGGATTCATGCTGCAAGATCGTGGCGAGCTGTTCAGTCTCACCGAAGGCCACGCCAATGTATTTGAACCGGGCAAGCGGCCGTTCCATACGATCATCCCTTGTTTTGTGACAAAAGACGGCCAGCCTTACATGAGTTTCGGCGTTATGGGCGGCGATTTTCAGCCGCAGGGCCATGTGGAAATATTGACGAACATGATCGACTTCGGGATGAATTTGCAGGAGGCAGGCGATGCTCCCAGAATTGACCACGGTGGCTCTTCGAGTGTTAAAGGAGAACCTGCGGAAGGTAGGGGAGAGGTGTCCGTGGAGTCGGGCATCAGCTACGAAACCATCCGAAAATTGATGGACATGGGGCATACGGTAAAATATGCCAAAGGCATTTACGGTGGGTACCAAGCCATTATGTGGGATGCCAAAAAAAAGGTATATTTTGGCGCATCAGAATCGAGGAAGGATGGGCAGGCGGCGGGTTATTAAAAGAGGTCAGAAGTCAGATCGTTTCACTGTCTGAGGTCAGATGAGAGACGTCTGGCCTCTGACAGCGCAGCGATCTGACCTCTGACCTCTAAAAAAGATTTGCCAATGATTACAACAATTGACCTTGAATTTTTAGGCCACCAAGAAACCATTGCGGCATTTTTGATCGAAACGACAGAAGGCCCGATTTTGATTGAAACCGGGCCTCACTCAACCTTGCCGAAGTTGCGAGCCGGCATTGAAGCGGCCGGTTATGCGATGGAGGATGTGAAGCATGTTTTTATCTCGCATATTCACCTCGACCATGCGGGGAGTGCTTGGGCTTTTGCCGAGCACGGGGCGACCATTTACCTGCACCCGTTTGGGGAGCGGCACATGGCCAATCCTGAGAAATTGTTGGCTTCCGCCAAAATGATTTATCAAGACCAAATGGATCGACTATGGGGAACTTTGAAACCAATACCGAAGGAGCAATTGAGAACGGTTGCCGACAAGGAAAAAATAAAAATCGGAAAGACCCGGTTGATGGCCTTGCACACACCGGGCCATGCGGTACACCACATTGCTTGGGAATTGGGGCATTCCTTGTTTGCTGGTGATGTGGCTGGCGTTAAGATTGGGACAGGAATCGTCGTGCCGCCTTGCCCTCCGCCAGACATCCATTTGGGAGACTGGAAAAAATCAATTCGGCGCATACAAATGAAAAGATATGAGGAACTATATCTAACTCATTATGGTGTCATTTCCAACGTAAAAGAACACTTAGTAGAATTGCAGGGCCGCTTGGATAATTGGGCTAATTGGATCAAACCCTATTTTGATAAGGGCGTTGATCAAAAAGAAATCGTTCCTGAATTTCAGGAGTATGTAAAAAAACAACTGATCGCAGGTGGTGTTACAGGAGAAGACCTCGAACGATATGAAGGCGCCAATCCTTCTTGGATGAGTGTGGCAGGTTTGATGCGTTATTGGAGTAAAGCCAGCAATCAATAGTTTTTTTAAGCATTTTTATATGGGCTATTTAAAAGATAAATACGTCAATCCGCTCACGGATTTTGGTTTTAAAAAACTATTTGGTTCCGAACCGAATAAGATTTTATTAATCGATTTTTTAAATCAGATTCTCCCTGAAAGACATCAAATCCAGGATTTGTCCTATTCCAGAAACGAACATTTTGGCAGTAATGAAATTGATAGGAAAGCAGTTTTTGACCTTTATTGCGTAAGCGCTTCCGGCGAGCGGTTTATTGTAGAAATGCAAAAGGCAAAGCAAAATTATTTTAAAGACAGAAGTGTTTATTATTCTTCATTCCCTATTCAAGAACAGGCGTTGGCTGGAGATTGGGACTATAAGCTGAACCCTGTTTATACCGTTGGGATTTTAGATTTTATTTTTGATGACCACAAAAATGAAAATGAATTATTGCATTTTGTTGAATTGAAAAACCAAAAATGTGAGGTCTTTTATGATAAATTAAAATTCATTTATATCGAACTGCCCAAATTCAATAAAACAGAAGAAGAATTGGAGACGCATTTTGACAAATGGCTTTATGTGCTAAAGCATTTGTCAAAATTACAGGATAGGCCAAGGGCGTTGCAAGAAAGGATATTCAGCAGATTATTCGAGGCAGCAGAAATTGCAAAGTTTACGCCGCAAGAACGAGAGGCTTACGAGGAAAGCCTTAAATATTATCGTGACCTCAAAAATGTCGTAGATACTTCTCATGAAGAAGGGGTGGAAGAAGGGATAGAAAAAGGGATTGAAAAAGAAAAATATGCTATTTCAAAAATCCTTAAAGAAAAGGGGATGCCATATTCCGAAATATCAGAGATTACTGGCCTTTCCATTGACGAAATAAAGAAGTTGTAACCCATGTTCCAAAGCCTACCACAACATTTCAGAAAATATAAATTAAATGCGGATGTCCGAACGTTGATGCTTTTGCGTAAAAGTATGGAGAAGGGATTGGTCAATACTTTGGGTGATTTGTATTTGGTATTAAAAGGCTTGATTACCAATTCCCCAAAAGATTATGGGCCATTTACGACTGCTTTTTATAAATATTTTCTTGACATAGATATCAAGCCGGGTGAAGGATTGGACAGCGCTATTTTGCGTTCAGAAGTTTTTAAAGATTGGAAAGAAAAAAAACTGCTCGATCTTCGGCAAGAGGAAGCGCCTGATATGCGGGAATTAATTGACCAATTTTTAAATGAGGTGCACGTCACGACTTATGATATAAAAAAGATGTTGGATGGTTCGGAAATATTAAATGAAGATGATCCAAACCGGCCCGATACGCCTGGTGAGGACGATGTTATCCCACAAAAAATCGAACAGGGCGCTGATTACAGCAATTTTTCATTAGAAGAATTATTGGAGCGGATGAAGCAGGTCATGGAGCAGCAACAAAGGAAACACCGTGGCGGTGATCATTGGGTCGGTCAATACGGAAGATCGCCTTATGGCAATAGTGGTGCAGCAAAAAATGGCATCCGGGTCGGAGGATCTGGCGGCGGCAAAATGGCCAGAAAAGTAATCGGTGATAAGAATTTTTATCCAGTGGATACAAAAGTTTCACTCGACGATAATAATATTGATGTGGCACTTTCTTTTTTAAAAGGTATTGAAGATGAAACAGCAGAATTATTATTGGATATTCCGCAAACCATAAAAGAGGGTGTAAAAGAAGGCGGTTTATTTTTGCCGTTTCAAAAAGAAAAAATAGATCAAAAAGTACAGGTTATTTTATTTATTGATAATGGAGGTTGGTCGATGTCACCTTATATCAAAAACGTGACGAAATTATTTTCCAAAATGAACCGACGTTTTGCCCACGACCTCAAAACTTATTATTTCCACAATACCATTTATGGGGGGGCTTTTACCGATGTACGTCGGACCCAATTTGAACCAATGGATAAAATTTTACAGAGCAATAAAAATTATAGCGTATTTATTATTGGCGATGCAGATATGGCTCCGTATGAACTCTCCGAACGTAGTATGAATGATTGGCGGGCGCTCGAAGAACGCTTTGCCCGAATTGCTTGGATGAACCCGCTTGACCATCGCTATTGGCCCGGTTCAATGACAGTTAGTATTTTAAGAAAGGTATTTAAAATGTATCCGCTCTCTCCTTATGGTATAGAACTCGCCGTGCAATACATGAACCGAAAAAAGAAATTTGGGAAAGTGTAAAAATTATTGAGAGATAATCAGTATTTAAATGTTTTGGAAAAGTGGGCCGAAAATAACAAATGAGCAATTAATTATTAGACTGCTCGACCCAATGGGGTTTTAAGGGCGGCGTCGGTTTGAAGAACCGACGCCGCCCTTAAAACCCGTTGAGGAGCACTTTCGGGTGTTTGGTTAAGCGAAGGATATGCTGCTCCGCATTTTTAAAAAGCTTTTATTGCAGACTATAGGATAATTGAATAATTTTGGTTCATTGATTTTTCTCAACTTTTTTTTGATGAAATTAACATTCTTTTTTCTCGTTTTTTTCAATTCCTTGTTTTCCCAAAGCGAGCAATTGCTTTTCGAAAAATATGAACAATTTAAAGAGCCAACAATTACCCACCGGCGCTTTAAACACAAAGATATCCAGCCATTAATTAACCGCTTAAAAAGCAATCCTGATTTTAAGGTGAAAAAATTAGGTGAATCTGTTGAAGGCCGGGCTATCCATTTGATTTCAATCGGTAATGGGCGCACGGATGTTTTACTTTGGTCACAAATGCATGGTGACGAACCAACCGCAACTATGGCGCTCATGGATATTTTTAATATTTTTTCTACTGAAAATGAATTTGAAAATTTAAAACGTTTATTAAAAAAAGAATTAACCATTCATTTTATTCCTATGTTGAATCCCGACGGTGCAGAAAGGTACCAACGCAGAAATGCTTTGGGTGTTGATCTGAATCGGGATGTAAGCTGCGCGTTTGCAAAATCCAGAATCGCAAATCCTAAAAATGGTTAGAGATATGTGGAGCCGAGTGGGGATTTTAATTTACACGACCAAAACCGCTATTATGCAGTAAAAATCCCAAAACGGCTTCCATTTCATTTTTAGCACCTGCATATAATTATGCAAAAGATGTCAATGAAGTGAGAAAAAACGCAATGTTATTGATTGGGGTTATGAATAATGTCTTGCAAAAATAGGTTCCGGGAAAAAATTGCCCGGTATTCCGATGAATTTGAACCGAGAGCATTTGGTGATAATATTAACAACAACCAGTACCATATTAATAGAATCGGGAGGTTTGGAAAATGATCCCGAAAAACAATATTTAAGGAAATTGAATTTTGTGATTTTAATCTCAGCTTTTAAAGCTATTGCCGACCAATCATATAAAAACAAAGGATTGGAGATTTATCAAAAATTGCCTTATAATAAATACGGTGCTTTTAATGATTTGACGCTTTGGAAAGCAAATGTTATAAAAAATGGTCGTTCCTATATTTTGGATATTGCGTTTCGACAAAATGAAATTGAATTAAAAGAAAATAATCAGTTTTATTATCAGGCAGAGATTATTGACATTGGCGACTTATCCACTTCTTATAGTTATGAGGAAATTGATGCCTCGGAATTTGAATTGAATTTGGAAAAATATACCCCGAAACTATTGAAAATGTTGCAGCTTTAAAGGAGTGGAATTATTGAATTAATGGAAAAAGGGGTTCTTTTGTTTTCGATTAAATGAGTTGCCGAAAAAATATGATACGGATTTATTCCCTTTTTCATTATTAGAAATTGGGGAACAAATTAATAACGAAATTGCCATTGAGGCCAATCCTTCTTTATTATTAATTAAAAATGGTCATATCGAAAAAGTAGTTGTTAATGGGTTGTTGTTTGACCTTGAAAAAGATAAGGAAAAAATAATGCGGTTGGTGGAGGGATTTTAAATTAAACTTTAAAGATGTGAGCAGGATCCCGGAAGTGAATTCGGGACAAGTTGACTACCGCTTTTGCATCGTCCTAACAGCTTGCCCCGAACTTCGTTTTCGCGTTCTCCAAAGAAGGCGCGTCGGTTCTCAAACCGACGCCGCCCCTTGAAACCCTGATGGGCCGAGCAGACTGACGCTTCAAGGCAAGGTAATTCTTTTCGGCCCAACGGCGTGGGATAAAAAGCCAAGCAATTCAAATTAATTGCTTTGCAAAATAATCCCCCCTCACCCGTTCACCGCATTCTGCGGTTTTCCACTCAAAACGCTTTTGATGTTATCAGCAACAATTTGAATCAATCGTTGCCTCGATTCTTTGGTCGCCCAAGCCTGGTGCGGGGTCAGGAGGCAATTAGGAATGCCGATCAACGGATGATCATGTAGAGGTGGCTCAGTGGAACGTCTAAACCAGCGCCAGCGATTTGCCCAGTCAGTAATGCAGCTTTAAATCTAATTCGTTCACGAGGCCGCCACGGCCAGTATTGAAGATGTAAGAGGTAGGCTTCATCAATGATAGGTGCTGGGCGTTTACAATACCTTCATTTTCGCGTCTTAAAGGGGGCGTGGTAAGCACGTCGCTTTCCGAAAACAACTTTTCCAAGGAAACATATTCGACCATTGGCGGCGGTGCTTGTTGCATGTTTTTACGGTGGGCAATGACTTCGGTCCCAAAGGCAAGGGCGATTTTAGCCACTTGTTGGCCAATTTTGCCAAATCCATATATCCCCATTGTTTTACCAGCCAATTCCATCAAGGGGTGCTTCCAATAGTACCAACTGGAGGAATTGGCCTAACCTCCGGATTGCACACTTTGGTTGTGCAAGGCCACCTGATTGGTGATTTCCAATAAAAGGAAAAACGTGCTGGCCACCGATGGCGTGCTGTAACCCACTGCATTGCAGACGTTTACGCCGAAATCGTTTACCTTTATCGATATTATTATAGCCTGTGGCGAGCGTACATATGTGAGTTTCATGTCCCGCAATCTACCAATTTGTTCCCATCCAATTTCGTTTTATTGACGATAACGATATGTTTTGAGCCCGTTCCAAGATCAAGTTATTTGGGGTTCGGTCAAAATCCCAAATCACCAAGTTACATACACGTAATTCTGAACTTAGATCGCCGGGGCTGGTGGTGTATCCGTCAAGGATAACAATTTTAGGCATGTAGCTAATCATTTTTATGAATCAAATTTCCACTTTTTCGAGTGCACTTTTTTCCAAAAAAACAGTGTCCCTTTCTCATCAAAATCTGTGGGTCTCCCGTTGTTTGGAATACGACCTTCGCTGATCGGCGGCAATATTATCACTTGGTATGTCGTTGTAAATAATCTTTAACCGTGGCAGCGATAGCGCCTCGTGAAATGACTTTATTTTCGGGGAAATGAGATTCTGATCATTGCTGCAACAGCGGGTACGGTACAAGCAAGAAGGATAGTGTCGATTTTTTCCGATTGGCCGAGCAGCTCGGCCAAGCATTTTTTGATAAAATAACAATTCCTCTCCCTCCAACTCACCATTCTCCACCGCGACCCACATTGGGCAAGCCTGTTGGTAAACCTGTAATGTTGGCCATAACCGATTGATTTCCATTAAGTAAGACTCAGATTTTACCGTTCCGTTTGTACCCAAAATGCCGATCTCTGGGTTTTGGTAAACTTCCGATTACTTCCGTTGTGGGCTGTATGACGCCGAGCACTCTTTTATTTGGAGTACAAATGTGGCAGATCGAGCTGCTGGATATTGCGGGAGGCTTTGGCAGAGGCAGCTGCAAGCCAAAATGACCAATCGACATCCTTGCGAAACAGGTATTTGACGGCTTGCAGCGTATAAGCATAAATGGTGTCGAACGATCGAGTACCGTAGGGCGAGCGGGCATTGTCACGAGATAGAGTGAAATCGTATTCTGGTAAAACTTTGACGATTTCTTTTAAAATGGTCAGGCCACCATAGCCGCTATCGAAAATGCCAATGGGGTGTTGACTGATAGATGTTTCCGAAGCGGGTTCTTGCCTAATGTTTAGTTGATTGTTGCTCAAGTTTTGAAATTAGGGTGGTTTGCAATACGGGCAAAGCTACCAACTACCAACAAATCTTTTGTTCCCAATTCATTTGTAGAAAGGATCAATACTGTGTAATTTAAAGTATGTTTAAAAATTGCGGAGCAGGAAAAAGCCGCTCTTTTGGCAACGCCTGAAGTGTTTCTCAAGGGATTTTATAGCACCACGCAACCGACGCCGCCCCTTAAAATCCCGTTGGGCCGAGCAGTCTCATGCCTCAAGGCGAGGTGAATCGACCGGCCCACTTGTAGGGGAAAAATTAAAGCAAATTTAAATTACGCGGTAATCAATAAACCAACAATAAAATTCGGTATAAAATTTTATTATTTTATCTTGCGCCGAATTTGTTAAAGATGTTTGAAAATTGGGTTTTTGGCCGAAGAATCTTTGGTTTTTTACAACTCAATCAAAAAACAATTGTTTGCAGAAAGCTGATTTACACATCCCATCCCAGACACTCATCCAAGATCCGATACTGAAAAAATTAAACCTGAAATCCTCTATTCATGACAGGAAAAATAAAAAAGCCTTCTTTTTTGAAGGTGTTGTTTGAAACAAGGGCCTTGGCCGAATTGGGTATGTATTACACCGCCTATCCACTATTACGAAATGTACCGAAAGGCGATGGCCATCCCGTCCTCGTCCTTCCCGGCCTGCTGGCAAGTGATTTTTCGACCACCCCTTTGCGGAGATTTATCAATGACAAAGGCAATTTCGCCTATCCGTGGACTCTGGGGAGAAACCTTGGTCAGATTGAGTACATTGGGATGTTGGAAGACCGCATCAAAGAATTAAAGCTGAAGCACGGAAAAAACGTGACCCTCATCGGGTGGAGTTTGGGCGGGTTATTCTCCCGTGTCATGGCCAATAGAATGCCCGACTCAGTGCGGCAAGTGATTACTTTGGGGTCTCCGTTTATGGGCATCAGGGGTGAGAGCAATGCCGATTTTGCTTATGAAATGGCAAGCGGACAAAAGAGGGGGGATGTTTCAAAAGAAATAATTGATCTGATCGAAACGCCGCCACCTGTCCCATTCACCTCCATTTATTCTAAAGGCGATGGCATCGTGAGCTGGCAGCATTGTATCGAACCAACGCAAAGATTTGATATTCAAAATATTGAAGTCATCGGAAGCCATTTGGGGTTGGGGCACAATCCAGCCGTTTTGGTAGCGGTGGCCGATCGTTTGGCCCAAGAAGAGGGCTATTGGCAACCATTTGAATTTGAGCGGGGCATCAATGGCCTGGTCTACCCTCAATTTTGGAAGGGTGCGATGGAGGCTGTAGCCTGAGAATTTGTTTCCTTTAAATATCAAAAAGCGCCCTCGGCATTTTCAAATACCGAGGGCGCTTTTTTGTTTGTAATTTAGAAAATGGCAAACGTCGGCAGGGTTTATACTGCTGAAAATTGAAAATTAACATTTCTTGTAAATAAGGCGGAGGTTGCAAAACCTCCTCTACGTTCACATCATGGCTGCAACCCAACGATTGTAAAGGGTCTAGGTAGAGGAGGTTTTGGAACCTCCGGCCTCCTGGCGAAAACGAATTATTAAAACTTATTTTCGGCAGTAAAACCCTGCCGACGTTCTTGTTTGCCAAAATTTAGCAGCTTTCCATTTGATGTGCTTTCGATATTTCCCGACCAGCAAAAAACTGCCCCGGCTGCTCACTCCAGAAAACACTATTTCGGGATGCAGAAACTGAGGTGCACTCCATTCACCAACAACGACCAAGCACCGTCACTTGTTATTGATCGGTGATAAAGCCTGTAGGCAGAAGTATTCAGGTCGGAAAATAATTTTCCAAAAACAAAATGTACGGTACAGGGAAAAGTCACCTCCTGCCAATTGGTGCATCGTCCAAATTTGGTTTTGGTAAATATCAGGAACCGCTCACGCCACTGGTTGTATTGGGAGAAAACAGTTGGTGAACGAGGTAAATGCACTGGTATCGGTAAGCGGAGGTAAATTCAATTTTAGCATAAGCGTTGGACAGGTCGAAAGTCATGCCCGAGGTTACATTTTCCATTAAATCACCCCCTCCTGATTCTCCCACATTTGCTCCAGATGTCCTGTAAGATGGGCTGCCAGTTAAGGTAGCGGAGACGGATTTTTAACACTTCCACCGAATTATTGCTCCTTGAATTAAACTGAAATAAGTAGCAGCGGATAATGTTTTGGAAGTGGCGGTAAGGTGCATGTTGTCCAATATTTCTAATTGGGTTCGAGCCTCTGGCCAAATCCTAAGTTCCTCCAATTGACCGTTCATATACAAAAAGCTATTGGCGTATGCGCCGAAATCCAGGGTGCTGAGGTCAAAATTATGCGTTTTCATTTCACCTCCTCCTACTTCAATTCCATTCAGAAAAACGATAGCATTTGTACCGTCCCAAGTGAATGCGACGTGTTGCCAAACGCCATAAGGAAAGGTTACGCCCTCCTGTATTGGCAACCACTGCCAAGCAAAACGAACATGCGGACAGCCATTCCAAACTGCGAAAAAGAAAGGGCTGCCAGCGCCATTCGAACTATGAAAGATGGCCTGGCAGTCATTGTACTCACTATCTAATTTTACCCAACATTCTAAGGTTAGCTCATCGTTTGCGGGGTTGAAAGAGTGGGGCACTTCTAGGTAATCGCCTGTTCCGCTTAGTGTGAGCGTATAACCTCTTTCGGTGGATTGTTGCGTTTGCACTACCATGAATTGGCCCGTAGTGCTGATGCTATCAAAAATTATGGTTTGACCGACTATGCTGCTTGCCCAGCCTTTTAGTTCTATCCATTCGCCGTCACTGCCCATCGTCCGGTAGTAAAGGGAATAGAAATCCAATTCTGTTTCCGTTAGGGTGTTATCAGGAAAAGTAAAACTAAGATTGCCGAGAAAAGTGCCATTGTTTGAGGATTGGTTCAGAGTCCAAACTGGGTTGTTGAATGGGGAAAAATCCTCTGTTCCGTTGGACGTATTGGGTGTAAATTCCTGATAGGTAGCAGTAAAATCTTCAGTCCCCGTTTTTTCCAAAAAGGTTATAGCAAAATTAGCTTCGCTAAATGTTTGTGCCCCGGCACTGCTGATTCCAGTGACGGTTTGGCTGGTGCCTTCCCGTCCACAATTAATGGTGGAAGCAGCAAAATAGGCATCCCCTTCCAGGCTGCCAGTATAACCGCCTACCCAATCAATCGCCGAGCTATTGTCGTCGTCGAACTGGTAATAGGCAACCAAGCCAGTCTCGCTACCAGTTAGGGTGAGGTGCATATTTTCCCTGATTTCTTGATCTGTGCGAGCATTTTCCCAGACTCGTGCTTCGTCGATTTCCCCTTGAAAATAACGGCCTTGCATATCTCTACCAATGGTCAGGGTGCCCGAGGCATCGGTGTTTATGGTGTTAGTTAGGTTAGAAGAAGAGGAAATAGCTTCTGCTTTGCCGTCCACGTATAAGGTCGTGTTGTTTAGATTAGATCCGTTTGTATTGTCCAAAACTACAGCGATATGATGCCATTGGCCATCGGTTATGACCGTTTCACCTACTATGCTGGCACCGTTTATTTCTGTCCGTAACCGTCCATTCCCATCGGTACGGATGATCCATTTTTTGTTGGTGGAATTGACGCCGTAACCAAAAATGGGCCCTTCGTCATCCGGTTTGACCCAAGCTTCAAAAGTGCGTGACTGACCACCAGAGATGGCATTAAAATTTGTCGATACGCCATCTCCATTGCCATCGAAAAACATTGCGTTGCCACGAGTGATACTGATTTCACCGACCTCTCCAGTAAGTGAAACTGTTTGGTCGGAAACACCACTTGAACTGATCGTAATGGTAGCGGAGTAAGTGCCTACGAGCAGGTCAGATTTCAGCCGCACGTAAACTGTTTTTTCGCTCAACGTTAGATTGCTTGGGCTAAAAGTGAGTGAACTTTCATAGTCCACTCCATTGCTGGACATTTCAAAATCAGTGTTATCCAAGCCGATGCTCACCTCGCTTACTAAGTCATTTCCAGATAGGGTAAAACTTTGCGCAGCCGAGGCTTTAGTTGATAATGTTTGGAAATCAGCTAATTCAGCGGTGCTCACCTCAATGGTTGGATTAAATTCGATCACGTATCCACTCAATGAGACGGAAAGTGTGCTGGCTCCTGAAGCCGCAATAGAAACCGAACCCGATTTGCTGCCTTCCGTAAGACCTGCTTTCAGACGTACATAAACTGTTGAGACTGATAAAGTTAAGTTAACTGGCGTGAAAGTAATGGATGAGCTGAAACTGGTGCCATTGCTGGAAATTTCGAAATCATTGCTGCTGGTGCTAACGGTTACGTTTCCAGAAATACTGCTTCCAGAAACGGTAAAAGTCTGAGAAGAAGAAGCGTCGGTGGTTAGCGCCTGAAACCCAGATAAGGAAGTTTTGCTGGTGGAAAGGGTAGCATTTAGAGCATTAATATAAACGGGGTAATCTTCCACCTGACCATAGGTTGGGGCATAGCAGGAACTGGAAATAGTGTATTGTTTGTGATCGGTAATGACCCTTGCCCGCACCCATTCGCCCTGTGCGGCGCTATTGGGTACGGTAAAGCTGCCTGAAAAATAAGTGCCGTTGTCTCCCGAAAAAACAAGTTCGCTCTCGGACATCGAACCATCGTTGTCATAGTCAATGTAAACCCTGACATCTTCATTGTAATAGCCATAAGTTGTAATTTCAATATTATAGGTTTGATCAACATCAAGACTGGTGGAAAAACAGGGGCGCTCCAAATAGCCGCCGTCTGAATAGGCAGAACCGGAACTTGCTTCCAGGTCATTTATCACCACCAACGTTGGCCCAACGCCATAATTTGCACCCAATCCAACAGATGTTTGGGGAGTACAATCGGCACTGGTTAGGGTAACATTACTCGTTTGGATGCCAGGTGAATAGAGTAGGCTGGGGCGGATGGTTTCCAAGGCAGCGATCATTCGTTCCGCCTGTCCATCGCTGAATTCGCTGTAACAAGACTCCCCTGCATAGCCCATGTAATTGTGGATGATTTTTTCCCAATCGTAAAATTCGTGAGTAGAGGCATAACAAGTATTTCCGCCCGAATAGGAACAGCTCGTCTGGTATTTATGGGCAGGCGTATCGGCCACCTCATCGCCATCCTCGTCGGCAGTGCTTGGACAGGTAGAGCTGCTACCACCTTCAAAGGTATGTTTCAAATTCAGATAGTGACCAACCTCGTGGGCAAATGCCTCATTTTCATCCGTATAGGATTTCAGTTCGTAGCAATTGCAGTTGTCGTAATCATACCCCAGCGTATTGTACATCATGACGATGCCATGATAGGTATTGCTTGTGGTAGGGTAAAACGCATAGCCTTGCGTTCCATATCCTGCATTGTTGTTTTCAATTTCGCTTACGACATATACATTCATATAAATATCTGGATTCCAACGGCTTAGGCTAAAAATACCAGACATGCTTGCGCCGATTCCATCTGTATCGAAGACCTCTCCATCGATGCCATGACTGGTGTAATTGGTGACGCTGGCGCCACTCACCCGATTGATGCCAGTGGTTGGTTGGCAATCCTCGTCCATCGTAGCCAATTGGAATTGGATGCCAGTGTTGACGCTGGTGCCTACAGCATTTGAAAAAATATCATTTAGGCGCTGAACAGCACTCTCCAATTGTGCATCTGAAATGTTATTGGCAGCGCTTTCACTGGTATAAATGACATGAAAAACGACAGGAATCGTGTAGGTGCCCCCGCTTTTTAGAGCTGCTTCTCCATTTTTATTTTTATTGGAAATGTATTGTTTGAGCTGTTCTTTACTTTCCGCCAAACGTAGTTCGTAAGTAGGGTCAATCTCCTTCATCTGCTCGTGGATTCGATCAGTGGCACAAGAAGTCTGCGCATAGGTTGTGGCAGAACAAAAAGTAAATAATAATAAAAAAAGCGTCAGAAGGCGTCTGGAAGTCTGCATAGTTTATTGTTTTAAAATACTGGGGATTGGGGGAGGGGAGGAGAAAGGAGGGCCTAAATACTTTAATAAAACTTTCGGACATATAGGTTGGCCAACTGGGGCAAAAGCAATGCCTGAAAAAGGGATTATTGCAATATTCGATAGAACAATCTTACCATCTGGATTAGGATCGTACCAATGGGAACTGAAGTAGCAATTTTGGTTGAAAAAGATTGCCGAATGGACAGGTAGCAGCAAACGAGAAAGAATAAAAACGAGGTATTAAGGATTCTCCAGTTCAACTGTCAATTCTTTTTAGGTAAAAGAGAAATCACTTGCTGGCAGTTCACCTAATTTTTAAATACATAGCATTGGTTGATTAGTATGTTGTTGAATGAATCAAGATTGGCCTATTAGGCTATGGTGGACAGGATTGAAGAAGAGGAAGATTATACCCAAAAAAAAAGCCTTTGTGAAAGAATCACAAAGGCTAAAATGTGTGCGGAGAGGGAGGGATTCGAACCCCCGGTACCTTTCGGTACGACGGTTTTCAAGACCGTTGCAATAAACCAGGCTCTGCCACCTCTCCAGTTTAAATTGAATTGAAAATATTTCTTTTGCTTCGACTTTTTCGAAAGCGGGTGCAAATGTAAAATCCTAATTGGAAAAACAAAACCTTTGGTGGCAAGAAATAATTCATTTTTGGACAAAAAAAATGCCCGCTGAAAACGAAAGCAGTTCAAGCGGGCATTTTTGTTGTATTTTCTGAAACTTAGCAGTCTATTCTTCAATTGGATTCCTTCCGATACTTTCATATCGGAATCCCAAACCTGCCATCGTATCCACATCATATAAATTCCGGCCATCAAAAATGACTGGGTTTTTCAACAGTTCTTTCATGACGTCGAAACTTGGGGTGCGGAAAACACTCCACTCCGTTACAATGGCGAGGGCGTCGGCACCAATCAATGCTTCGTATTGATCTTGCGCCATGCTTACTTGGCCATTATATTCAGCCCGCACATTAGGCATAGCCTCCGGGTCAAAAGCTTTGACTTTTGCTCCTGCTGCGATCAGATCATTGATCAGGTAGAGTGCCGGAGCCTCCCTGATATCATCTGTGTTTGGTTTGAATGCCAATCCCCAGATAGCGATGGTTTTGCCTTTAAGGTCACCTTCGAAGTGATTTTTGATTTTCTCGGTCAGGCGGTGCTTTTGGATTTGGTTGACATTCATGACAGATTTTAAAATCTTGAAATCATAATCATGATCGGCTGCCGTTTTGGCTAAAGCCTGTACGTCTTTTGGAAAACAAGAACCTCCATAGCCAACTCCGGGAAATAAAAACCGCTTTCCGATACGGCTGTCACTACCCATACCGACCCTAACCGAATCAACGTTTGCGCCGACCTTTTCGCAAAGGTTAGCTATTTCATTCATGAAAGAAATACGGGTAGCGAGGTAAGAATTAGCGGCGTATTTGGTCATCTCAGCAGAGCGTTCATCCATAAAATAGATGGGATTGCCCTGACGAACGAAAGGTTCATACAATTGCTTCATGACTTTTCGTGCCTTTTCGGATTTGGTGCCAATGACAACACGGTCTGGCTTCAAAAAATCCTCAACGGCCACCCCTTCCCGAAGAAATTCTGGATTGGACACTACATCGAATAAGTCCTCGCTAAGGTTTTTGGCTAAGATGGCATGCACCTTTTCCGCAGTGCCTACGGGTACAGTGCTTTTATCAACGATAACTTTATAGTCTTTAATCATTTTGGAAAGATCATCGGCAACGCCAAGGATGTATTTCAAGTCGGCCGATCCGTCTTCGTCAGGTGGGGTCGGGAGTGCCAAGAAAATGATTTCAGATTTTTCAATCGCTTTGGATAAATCTGTCGTGAATTCAAGACGCCCCTGTCTTTTGTTGCGCTCAAAAAGGATTTCAAGACCTGGCTCATAAATGGGGACTTCCCCTTGTTGCATCCTGCGAACTTTGTTTTCGTCAATGTCAACACAGATGACGTGGTTTCCAGTTTCTGCAAAACAAGTTCCTGATACAAGACCAACGTAACCTGTTCCTACTACGGCAATTTTCATGGTAAAAATGGTTTTACTTTAGTTGTTAAAAAAGCAGGCGCAAAGTTATGGGTTGTGCCCTACTATTTTTACAGTTCCTATAAATATACGTGTAATTCAAATTGTGCTTACTCAGACGATTGCTGATCAGTGCTTGACCAGAAGCATAATTTTTCAATTGGAGGGGTACTTCGGGCAGTTTGAGGGGGGGGCGCTGAAAACAACAACATTTAGACTTGAAAAAGGCGCAATTTCAAACACCTTTTTAACTTTGGGCAAAATCATTTGAATGAAATTCATCCTATTCTTTTCCACATTATTAATGTGTCCATCATGTGCTTTCAAGCCCAGCGCATTCACTTCAACTTCCGTGCCGTCTGCACCTGACTATTCTTTGTCAAGCAGTTGGGCTGCGTTGCCCGAAATAGAGGACATGGCTGATAAAGTGCCCAATAACAGCCTTAAAGACAACCAATCAACTGCTCAGGTAGATGTTTTTTTTCTTCATCCCACTACGTTTACAGGTAAAGCTAATAATTGGAATGCTTCCTTAGGGGATGCAAAACTAAATGAAAAAACAGACCAAACTACTATTTTGTACCAAGCAAGTATTTTTAATGGAGCTGGGAAAGTTTATGCACCGAGGTACAGACAGGGACATTTGGCTAGTTTTTATTCGGAAGACAAAACATCGTCGAAAGCCGCATTGGATGTTGCTTATGAAGACTTGAAAACGGCTTTTGAATATTATCTAAAGCATTATAACAACAACCGACCCATCATAATTGCAGCACATAGTCAAGGTGCTCTACATGCGAAAAAACTGTTACAGGATTTTTTTGATGGTATGGCTCTTCAAAGAAGATTGGTTGCAGCATACGTGGTGGGTTGGCCAATAGTAGATAACGACTTTAAAAACATACCACCTTGTAAAACACCAGATCAGACTGGGTGTGTCTGTTCTTGGCGTACTTTTAAATATGGGTACATACCACCTACCTATTTAGTTGGTGATAGTATTGTTGTAACTAATCCACTGAGTTGGATGACAGGGGAAGAATTGGTTCCAAAAGAAAACCATAAGGGTGCGGTCTTAAAAAATTTCAACAAAATTTTTCCTCAAATACTGGATGCCCAGGTTTCCAATGGTATCCTCTGGGCACATAAGCCAAAATTTCCTGGCAGTTTTTTGTTCAATAGGAAAAACTACCACATCGCTGATTTCAATTTTTATTATCTGGACGTCCGGGAAAATGCTCAAAGAAGAGTAGCTGCTTTTTGGAAATGAACTAACAGAAAGGCATGAAAAAACCCTGGCAGCAAAAGCAGCCAGGGTTTGATATCTTAACAAAAGTTGAATTTTTTTTGAACTTCTGTTGATTGGGCGATTTTTACCAACGGCTTCCGCCGCCGCCGCCATATCCTCCTCCTCCGCCGCCGCTGCGGCCACCGCCGCCGCCGCCGTATCCACCACGGCCACCGCCGCCGCCATATCCTCCTCCGCCGCCGCTGCGGCCACCGCCGCCACCGCCGTAACCACCACGGCCACGGCCACCGCCGCCACCGCCACCACGGCTAGCTCTGTCTTCTGCTTCTTTTACTACAATGGTTCTTCCATCAATCTCAGTTTCGTTGAGCCCGTCGATAGCATTTTGGGCTTCGTCGTCGTTTGGCATTTCAACAAATCCAAAGCCTTTGGAACGGCCAGTGAATTTATCAGCAATAATGTTGCAAGAACTGACTACACCGTATTCCTCGAATGCGGCTTGAAGGTCATCAGCTTGCGTGTCGTAGTTCAATTTTGCTACGAAGATGTTCATTTCACAAAAAATTAAAAATTAATAAAACTGAGAAACCCTGTGAAAGCAAAATAATTTAGGATCAAATAAGGGAATTAAAACTCGTAGGCTGGAAGATAAATTGTGAGTTGAGGAACTAACGATGCTTACTTACAGAACTACTGATCAACCTCTTAACGGATAAACTTACTTGCTAATCAGTGAATTACTCAAAGAACACGACAAAGGTAAGAGCTTTTTCATTTCCATGTTAGTTTTTTTTCAAATTCCTAAATGTGCGACAAATAAATATTTTGATATTTCTAATGTCTACATAATCACAGCTATAGCTCCATTTCGTTTTTAGGAAATAAGGCAAATCATATCATACTTTGTCCGAAAAATAACCAAAGTCGATTGAGTCAATAACAGTTAGGTGGGAATCAGATTGTAATTTTGCGAACTCAAAATTCATTTAATGTCCGATTTGTATAAAAACAATATTACTGTCGTATAAAAGATCAACTCAAAACTCAAGATGGTATTAACTTGCAGCTTGTCGCTTTTGATGAATTTTGCATTCTGAAAGGAGTACCAAACAATCCTCTGTCATTGATGTTTATCACACATTAAATTTTATCAAAAATAGTCGAAATGAAAAAAATCCTGACTACAACTTTCAACACGTTCATCGTGTGCCTACTCTTTGGCCAACAAGTGCCCAATTTTTGGAAACAGGTACAGCATCATCAAGTCTTTCTTCCTGAGAAATCTGAAACGGTTACCATGCCTGATAATTATTTGATTTATTCTTTAGACTTGGACGAAATGCGTAACTACCTACGTGATGCGCCAATGGAAGGAACGGAAGAGGCCTTTAATAGCAATCTTTTGGTCAAGATACCTTTGCCGGATGGTTCTTTTGAAACGTTTATAACTTGGGAATCCCCGATCTTGCATCCCGACTTAGGAGCAAAATACCCCACGATTAAAACATTTGCAGGAAAAGGTGTCGAAAACCCAAGTAGGGTTGTTCGCTTTGGGTTTAGCCTCGCTGGTTTCCATGCTATTGTGCCCTCAGAAAATGGCGGGGCAATCACTGAAAGTTATGCAACTAACCAAGATCAATATTACATTACATATGCCCATTCGGGCTTCCTTTTTGAAAATTTGAACATCCCAGCAGTTAAGTATATCGTTGAGAAAGAGGCGTCCAGCGAACATAATCCTGCAAGCTCTAATTGGGAGTCAGAAGTAGGTTTTCGTGGAGGTGGTGATGGTGCATTGACGGAAAGAAGGGATTATTTATTTGTTCTCGCCTGTACAGGTGAGTTTGGTCAAATGCATGGAGGAAATCCAGAAATCGTTCTTGGGAAATTGGCCGAAGCATTAAACGCAATGAATATGTTGTTGGAAAGGGATATAGATGTCCGGTTCACTATGCACCCCAACAACGATCAGGTTGTATATACAAATCCAGCTGCCGATCCCTATACAAATGCTAATCAAGGAGGAGCTCTTTTAAGCCAAAACCAGACTAACATTGATAATGTAATAGGGGTTGCAGGATATGACGTAGGGCATGTTTACACTGGCCCGTGTACGGACGTAGGAGGGGTAGTAAGTGGGACAGTTTGTGCTACAGGAAAAGCAAGAGGGGTGACCTGTAATTTCTCAACTAGCGTAATCCAAACCACATTAAGTATTGCTGCTCACGAAATCATGCACCAGTTCAGTGGTGGGCATACTTTTAATTACTGTCCGGGTCAAGAAGGACAATTTTCATCCTCATCTGCTTGGGAGCCAGGCAGTGGCTCGACTATTTTATCCTATCAAGGTTCTTGCGGTCAAGCCAATAATGTACCGGGACCTGCGACCTTGCAATACCACGCTGGTAACATCGATGAAGTTTGGTCTTATACTCGTTTTCAAGGGGGAAATGTTTGTGTGAATGTTACACAGACCAGCAATCATTCTCCCGTAGTCACTGAAAACTATTTGGATGGTTTTTATATTCCGATCGGTACTCCATTTGAATTGGAGGTAAGTGCTACCGATGCTGATGGAGATGCATTGACTTATTCTTGGGAACAGATGAACCGGACACCAAGCTCACCGGTAGGTTCTCCTGTCGGTGATGCACCCACATTCAGGGTTTATGACCACACAACATCTCCTATGAGGGTTTTCCCAAAATTGTCTACTATTTTGAACAATTCTTCTGACAACTTCGAAGTACTGCCAACCTTCAGCAAAAATCTAAATTTCCGTTGTGTAGTCCGTGATAACAACTTGTCAGAAGGAGCTGGTGGCGTTACCTGGCAGGATGTTTCTTTTAAGGCGACCGACACTGCCGGCCCGTTTTTAGTGTCCTATCCAAATATGGGCGGTATCAAATGGACTGCTGGGGAAGAGGTGGAAGTGACTTGGGATGTGGCTAACACGGACAATGATTTGGTAAAATGTAAATCTGTAAATATTTGGTTGTCAAAAAATGGTGGGCTCAATTTTGATTACCTTTTGATTGCTTCTACCCCTAACGACGGTAGTGAAGTTATCACAGTGCCAGAATATATAGGTTCGGCCATCCGGCTAAGAATCGAGGCAGCGGATAATATCTTTTTTGATTTGTCCAACAATAATTTTGAAATCCAACCTGCAACTGATGCCGGTTTTTCCACAACCATTAGCCCACAATACCAGCAGTCTTGTGTGCCCGGCAACAATTTGGTCGAGGTGGAGATTCAATCAATCCTTGGGTTCGATCAACCTGTGCAACTTGACATAGTGGACGGCCTACCACCAAACGCTGTAGTTAATTTCAGTGCCAATCCGGTCATGCCTGGTGAGTCGTCAATAATCGATTTCAACATGAATGAGGTGACTGATATTGGGTTATTTGAAATAACACTACGTGAAATCTCTGGAACAGACACACTCTACCGTTCTGTGTTTTTAGATGTCGTTTTTAATGATTTTTCGGCTATGGTCCTGGATGGCCCCGTAAATGGTGGCTCGGACTATGGCTTGTTGCCGACATTTACTTGGACGAATCTTCCCAATGCAGATAGTTACGATTTTCAATTATCAACGACTCCACAATTTGAGCCAGACGACATCATAGCAGAAGAGTTTGACCTTACTTCTACCTCGCTGTTAATAGATTTGGCTTTGGAGGAAAACACGCTATATTATTGGCGTATCCGTCCTTCCAATGGTTGCGGCAAAGGAGATTTTTCTTTGAAAAACGTCTTCCAAACTTTTAATTCATCCTGTACATTAAAAGCCAGTACTGATATTCCAAAGCCTATTTCTGCTATTGGCTTGCCCGTCATCAAATCTGACTTGACCGTTTTGGAGACAGGAATAATACAAGATGTCAACATCAAGGATTTAAAAGGTTCACATGACGCTTTAGCCGACCTGAAAGTTTCCCTCATCAGCCCAGTTGGAACCAAGGTGAAATTATTTGAAGGCATTTGTGGTAATGTTTCCACTTTCAATTTAGATCTAAATGATGAGTCTCCATTTGATATTGACTGTCCTCCGCTCAATAGCTTAGCTTACCGTCCGCAGGAACCACTGGCCACCTTCATAGGTGAAAATACTTTAGGGAATTGGACACTGGAAGTGGCTGTTATTAATGTGCTTGGCTCAGGTGGGACGCTCCAAGGGTGGAACATCGAATTTTGTTCAAGTGTAACCCCTGAACATCCTTTCTTACTGGAAAATGACACTATTTATGTAAAACCTAATGAAACGCGGGTCATTCATAATTATGAATTGTTCGCCGCAGATCCCGATGATATTGTTTCTGTTTTGAAGGTTAATATTATTGATGAGACGAAATTTGGGTACATTTCCAAGGATGGAACGCCATTAGGAGTTGGTGATTCTTTCACCTTCAAGGACATAAACCAGGGCCTGATTAAGTATACTAACACAGATCCGGACGCTGTCTATGATTTCTTCACATTTACCGTGACTGATGGGCATGGAGGATTGTTGGGTACGCCAAAGTTCAATATTGTCATTGATGAAGATGCCCTTACTGATGTAAATGATTTGGAGCCATTAAACAATGAATTGGCCTTGTATCCGAATCCGGTAACTGATTTATTGAGCGTCGTTTTCAAATCTTCCTTGACTTCTGACGCAACTGTCATTATCACAGATATGCAGGGTAGGTTATTAACTCAACAGGTCGTAAGTCAACAGACTGAAATGTTGCAGTTAAATATGCAGGATTTTGCGAATGGCATTTATTTCATGTCTGTTCAAACAGATTATGGGGTGATGACGGAGAAATTTGTAGTACGGCACTGATGTTAATTACCGTGCATCTATCAAATAAATATTGCTAAAAAACTATTTACAAAAGCCAAGGAGATTTTTCTTCTTGGCTTTTTTTCTTGAAAAAAATTAAATCAATAAGTTGCCAAATCGCTCATTGAACCCGGCTATCCCTTGCAACCCACCGGTATGAACCATCACTATCGTTGAACCTTTCTTAAAGAATCCTTTTCTTGCCAAATCAAATAATGCAAAAGCCAATTTTCCGGTATAAATAGGGTCAAGTGGTATGCCGAAATCTGTTTTGAATTGGTTGATAAATTCGATTAATTCAGGTTTGAATTTGGCATAACCACCAAAGTGATAGCCATCGATAGCTTGCCAATTACTCAAAGGTTTTTGCGAACATTTTTGCAAAAAAACTTCCACTTCATTTTGCATAAAATTACCCTTCAAAATAGGAATGCCCAAAGCTGTCCCGGCATCACTCATTCCTGCTGAGATGCCAGCCAACGTAGCGCCTGTTCCACAAGCACAACAGATATAATCAGGTAGAGTGGGGAGTTGGCTTTTCAATTCGGCTACTATTTCAGCGACTCCATTGATGGCCAAGCAATTTGATCCTCCTTCCGGCAAGACGAAATACATATTAGGATCAATTTCTAAGTCTTCGAGTATGGCATTCTGGGATTTATTTCTGAAATTTGATCTGCATACGAATTTTAGTTCCATCCCACACAATTCCGCATACTTCAGAGTTGGGTTTAAAGGCAAAACCTTTTCGCCCCTGACAATGCCCATCGTTGAAAAATTGTATTCATTACCAGCTGCCGCTGTTGCTGCCAAATGGTTGCTATATGCCCCGCCGAAAGTCAATAGTTTGGAATAACCTAAACGATTGGCTTCGAGCAGGTTATATTTTAATTTGCGCCATTTGTTGCCAGAGATGTGTGGATGCAACAAATCATCCCTTTTTAGGAATAATTGCAAACTGTTCTGAGTAAATACAGCAGGATGAATTTCTTGTATTGGAGATGTTTTATTTGGCAATATTGGTAGGTTACTGATAGCCATTCATTGAGTTTAAGGCAGAAGGTACGTTATTATAACAACCACTACCTATTAATTTTTTCGGAATAATTTCAGTGGAGAATCGTTGAAGTTTTCCGGCAAATAATAATTGTTTTAAAGTCCTCCCATCTATGAAAAAACAAATTACTCCTAAGCCTGAGGACAAACAGGCCAATGCTGAAACGATGGCAGTCCAACCTCTGGTTATACCTCCAATTGATCCTTCCAAAAAAGGAGGTACGACCAAGAACAATGATGGCGGATATATTTGGCTTGTTTCATAATTCCCCGGTAGATCACTGGCCGAGAATTTAGAAAGGCAAACTTGCACTTAAATTATGGTGGTTTATAAAAAAAATCGGCTTTAGACAAATTCCGCTTTTTCAATATCTTTAGTTACCTCTGCTTTTTTCAAGGCTTTTTTTAAACGTTCAGAGGAAGAAAGCAATTCAAAAAGCTTCTTATTGAAAAACTGAACCCATTTAGGAAGGTCTTTTTCCCGGTATACGTCGCAGAAAAAGACAACTCTGCGTAGGCTACTTTTGTTCCAAACTTCATGCATGTAAGTGTCGTCAAATAAGACGTCTTCACCTTCTTTCCAAGAATATTTTTGACCACCTACCTTGATGAAACAGGGGGCGTCTTTTGGCACGAGCAACCCCAAGTGATACCTCATAACCCCTTTGAAAAATCCCATGTGCGGCGGAATGTGCTTGCCACCATCCAAGATGGAGAACATGGCTGTAGTGACTTGTGGGACTTGCTTTAACAGTTTGACCGTTTCGGGCACTTTATCGGCATTGCCTTCTACCCATTTTCCGTAAGCTTTGATGATAAATGTTCGCCAAGGAACTTCGTCCTTTGCTGAAATGAATCGTTGGATACTGTCTACCTCATGAAATTTGGGAACATTTTTTTCGTCTTTCAGGACTTCCATCATTTCTGCCTGAATAGTCGCCCAATTTTCCTTAAAAATCTTGTGCTGTGGAAAGTGGTTCTCCAATGGCAAGAATGGCGGATTTTTAACAAATAACTTGATAAAAGTAGTGTAGGGGAGGGTAAGCAATGCAGGTTGAACAATATAGGCCAACAAAAATAATATGACCAAACCTGCAAGTACAAAAGCAATTATTTTGAAAATAATCATAGTTGCGTCTGACAGATTTATTGTCTTGTGCTTAGTTGATGGGTTAGTGTATGCAGTTTAAAAAATTTACCTTCCTGAAATTCACTAAGTAAGTTGAATTTTAATTAGTGACAATTTTGCTAAAGAAGCTTGTGTTATTGAATTATAACATAGTCTACGACTTTAGGCGAAACACGTGGCGATTTGATCCACGCTGGACTACCTTTCAAATTTAAAGGAACGCTTTTTTCAGGGCCAAGTTTAATTGCTTGTCCTAAATCTACTTCCACAATAAAGCTGTCTTTTTGCAAATTTTCATAATTGCTTAAACCAACTGTAAAGGAAACGGTGGCCGTGGTCGGTGAAATTTGGAAATCGGCGGGTGCATTAATTACCGTAATTGGGACTTCAAAAGATTTTTCAGTGTATTGTTCCGAGAAGATTTCAATATTTATGTTCTCAGGTTGAACGGTAAGGTTTTTAAAACTCGTCTTGTCAATTTTTAATTTCAAGGTAGCGTCTCCGTTGACCGGGCCAATTTTCGTTTTTTCCGTTTCTACTCGATTGACTTCCTTTAGTTCTTGCAGGGGGCCCGCTAAAACAACACTATCAGGGGACCATTTCATAGGTTCTTTTTCAAAAAAATCTTTTTCGAAGACGAGGTCTATGTTTAATTCGACAGGTACTTTTTTGGTGACCGTACTATCAATGAAAAATTCAAGCAAATTCCGGTTGATGTTCTTTACGGAGAGGCCGGTTTGTTCTTGGATTTTCCAGATCAAGTCGCTGCTCTGAATCACAGTTCCTTGCAGTTGGCTGAGATCAATGACTATACTTAGGTTGCGTCGAAGTAAGAACTTTTTGAGTAACTCCCCCCCTGTGCCTCTAACGGTTGCAACCAGATTGGAAGGTGGGGGCTGCGTAAATTCCATCATTGGCGGCAAGCTGTATTCCAGACAGATTTGCTTGTCAGTTTCGTATTCTTTGGAAAGTTTTAAGAAAAACCAAATCAGGAATGAAAGCCCAATACAGATCAATAAGGTCGTCCTTTCTTTGCTGAAATTGAAGTCAATATTTTTAAAGGGGGATACCATATCTTCTTAAATGATTCCTCAATTATCAAAATATAGGTGAGGGTAACAACTCGTATTTCCCAAAGAGCAGGCACTTATAATAAATAACAGAAAATCAGGCGTTGACTTCAATCGGAGAGCTGTTTGTTTTATTATTGGAAACAGCGTCAGTCAATTCTCGTGAAATGGCTCCTTTTGTAACTCTAATAACCGTTTTGGCAGCAATTTCAAGGTGGACAATTTCACCATCTATTCTAATTATTTTACCCAAAATGCCGCTAGAGGTAACCACGTCTTGGCCTTTTGCCAGTTGTTCAGCAAATTTGGTTTGCTCCTTTTGTTTTTTCATTTGCGGGCGCAGGATGAAAAACCAAAATACGACAAAGATCAAAAGGAGTGGGAACATCTGCATAAGTCCCTCGGCTTGTAAAAAAATGAAATTTTTCATAGTTATTTGAAAGTGATCTTCCTTGTCTGCTTGGATGGTTAAGGCAAACAAGTGCTTATTTAAAAGGTAAAGGTATAAAGTTAAGTGGCTGAGCTTACATTAATCTGTGCTTTCTTTTGAAGCATCCAGCCTTTCTTTAGGTCTAACAAATCCCTTAATATAAACATTGGTTACAGAGGGGTAGGTGTTAGCATTAATGATAACAGGTTTTTCTTGGTGGTTGGGTTTCGACTTGGTGTTGAACTCAACGTGAATGTTTCCTTTTGCGCCAGGAGCAACCGGATCTTTGGGCCATTTGGGAACGGTGCATCCGCAGGTTGAATGGGCATCATTGATGATAAGGGGGATTTTTCCGGTGTTGGTAAATTGAAAAGTATGCTCAACAATTTCGCCTTCATTGACTTCGCCAAAATCGTAGGTCAATTCTTCAAATTCCATTTTAGCAACATTGATGGAATCTTTGATCCCTTCGGCGGTAATGGGGCTTCTGATGATCGAACTGATTTTGCCGTCAGCTTGGATTTCTTCAATAGATTTACCTGAAGTTTGGTCATTTTGACAAGAGCCCAAAATAACGAAGGTGACGGCCACGAGTAGGATGTAGATGCGATCCTTTATAAAATGAATGTTTTTGATTTTCATAGTTTTTGATTTTCATTGCAGCGGCAAAGGTAAGTGAATGAGGAATTATTATTTAGGATTTTGGGAATTGTTGGTTTTGAGAAGCATTGCTAATGAATCGAAATTCACACAAACTATCAAGTGTATGAAAATTTTTCTGATCGGGTTCATGGGGGCAGGAAAGTCTCTTATAGGCAAGCACTTGGCTGCAAGACTTGGATTGGATTTTATAGACATGGATACTGTTTTGGAAGCTAAGGAAGGGATGTCTATTCAAGAGATATTTTTAAAATTTGGGGAGGATTATTTCAGGAAATCGGAGGCTCAAAGTTTGCGAGAGCTGGCTGGGCATTCTAATGCCATCATAGCGACGGGAGGTGGTATGCCTTGTTATTTTGAAAATATGGAGTGGATGAATGAACACGGCATCACAATCTTCCTTGACGTAACTGTAGAGGAATTATCTACTCGGCTGCGGTCTGAATCTAACAAAAGACCATTACTTCAAGGAAAGGCTCCCAAAGAATTAAATGGGTTTATTGAGACCAAATTGAAGGAGCGGATTGGATTTTATAGTCAGGCTCAATTTATTTGTCATGCAAGTTATCCATGGGAAGAATTGGTTGAAGGGCTTGCCAAATATTTCAATAGATTTTTGTAAAACCTGACGAAAAAGTGCACAAAAAAGTGAAATCTGCTCAGTTTTTTAATGTCCAAAATGACATATATAAATATTATTTACATTTTTATATTCTTAATAAGTTCTGTATTTACAGGTGTTTTGAGTGCCTGTGATTTTATGTTATTATAATTTTTTCAAATTTAGCTTGGTTTTTGTTCATTATGGATTGATCGCATTCAATTAATGCGTGAAAGCATATTTAATTAGATTTGATCCGACCAACGAAAGGGTTGGTTGCTTAAATTTCGATAAAACATATCCAAGGGCGCAATGAAATATTATTCAAAACAACTTCTTCCCTGATCAATTGCCCTCAACTTCTATTCGCACATTAAAGGCAATATCTCTTAAAGTGGGCAATTGAGCTTCGCTACAAAAAATAAACTGAACAAAGACAAAAAAACAATGTGAAAGAGATTTGTCAGCAAAGGAAAATGTGCATGAAAAATTGCAAATTTCTCATTTAAATAAATGGACTAGTGCTGTATGCAAAAGTGGTTGAATGAAATCCATAGAGGGGTTTTAAAGAAAACCTCTTGCTGCCATCATAGCAGCCCTTGAATCGCATAACCCGGAAGTTGTTCGTTGCAGGTTGTCGTCTGCTTTGTCGAGATTGTCCCCCTGTTAGTCCCCCCACTAACGTTGGTTCCCCCAGTGGATACCCCCCAATTTTGATGAGTGGTACGTTACTTACAACAACAACTTTCTTTTTTTTATATCTGAAATAGTATTCTCCCTCTCGTTTTTGCCCTCTCAAATAGAACTCTAAAAAACAAAAGATTTTACCTTAAGCCTTTTTTCATTTATCAAGCAAGGTGTTTGTCACCTTGCTTTTTTTGTGGTCAATTTATCGATTTCATAATCTACCCCATACAAAATAGCGCGAGGTATGGATTAAAGCCCACTCTATCAAGCTGATAATTAGATTATTACGTTTTTTGAAGGCGGTGGCAGCTTAGCTCCCACCGCCTTCAAAAAAAAATCAGGGGGAAGAAAACCGGCTTTGGCAAGGCAGGATTGGCGAAAGCCAATCCTGCCTTGCCATTTAAATCCATACCTCACGTTAAATACAAGGAACATCAGGTGGTATTTCAATTATCGACCAACAGGTGGCCTCAGCTTAGTGATCTTAAGTTGGCGCACATTTTTGATCACCGTTTGCGATGAGCTGTTCAATTCTTCGATGTATTGAGAAGCCTCTTCAGGCGAGTTGTAAATTTCTCCGAGATAAATAATAAATCCCGTTTCCCCGGGGAAAAAACAATTTTTGGATAAGGCTGCAGAGGGGATGCTGCTGTTACGGATCAATGCCAGGCGTCGTTCCGCTGCGGGCCAATTCTTATAGCTGTTTTCCTCTACCACATATTTATAGGTTTCAAAAGTGAAATAGCGTGAACAGTCGTAGGCTAACACTTCATTTTTATTTTGGCTAACAACTATTTGGGTAGTGTCTTTTTTGGTTGGTGGCGGGACAGGTTTTGTCACAGGGGGCGAGGGCAACGGCTTCGGTGTTTGCTCTTGCAGCGTTTTTTGAGCGGCAATTGTTTTGGGGCTTCTCCAAATACTGCGATTAAATTCTTCAATATCTGGGTTGGTATGATGTTCCGTTAACAAGGAATCTCCAAGGTATTCTGGCTGTTCTCTGACTTCGTTGGATTGTGATATAGCAATGTCATTTCGAAACTCTTCCCGATCCACAATCTGATAGCCTGACAATTCAAGTTCTTTCATAAACAGGAATCCTATCAGGAAAAAACAGGCCAATATGACTGCGATTTGAGTGTTGTAACTCCTTCGGAAACGGAGAATCGCATCTTGGTTTTTCATGAAACTCGGTAGCCATGACTGTGTAAGGGCCCATTTTGCATCAAATTTCTGAACCGATTTCTGTTGCTGAGCTATTTGTTGGGGCATGAAATCCACCTCCTTTCTTTTTCCCACAAAAATATCTTGGCGGGAAGGGGTGACCAGAATTTTGGTGTCAAGGTTTTGGTTGACCTGTACAATGCCAAACCCGTTGTGGATACATTGGTATTTTAGTTCTCGAAAATGTTTATTGTTGGAACCCAGAAAGACGTCATCGGCTAAAGCGATCCACTGTTCGTCCGCGTGGTATTTTTTGAACTGCTCAACTGCATAAATGTACCGGTAGCGCCGAAAATTTTTAGCAATCAAATAGAAGATCAACATGGAAATTACTAAAGAAGCCATGATGAGCAAGATCCGTATCAAGATCGTACGTTCGTCGAGCAATTGTAAATCCTTGAAATAATTGATCGCAGCCAAAGCCAAAGTGATGATACTGGCCACCGCCAATCCATCCCAAAACAAAATCCTCATTTGCGGTTTAAAAACCACTTCATCCTTCGACTCTTTACTGGTTGCTTCGAAAGTAGCCGTGAATGTCCGCCCGTCCGTTTTTTTGAAAGAGTAATAACCATCGGCGATGATGCCGCCAACCCCTTCTAGGTCGTAGCTGGCTACCACAGGTTGGTCTTCGTAGCGCAGGCGAAACTTGTAATATTGCCGCATAAAGCGCAACGCAACCTTTTTGATGATATTTTCAGTGAGTTGATGCTGCTCTACAGTGTTTGCTTTCATCCTGCAAATTTCTGCAATCTTCCTCAGCTTTTAAGCATTATGAGGAAAAATAATGTGTTTTTCTTGAATATAGGTGCAATGGTTTCGCCCCTTGGGCTATGAGCACATTTCAAAAAGCCGAATGCATTCCACGGCTTCCTTCACATCATGCACCCGGAGTATTTTAGCACCTTGCTGCAAGGCAACGATATGCAAGGCAGTTGTACCATTCAATGCTTTTTCCGGATTCACTTTTAAGACTTTGCAGATCATGGATTTTCTGGAAATGCCAGTAAGGATAGGCACTTCAAGCATTTTGAAGACATGCATTTTTTTCAATAATTCATAGTTGTGCTCTACTGTTTTACCAAAACCAAAACCTGGGTCAACGATAATATCTTTCACACCCAATGAACGCAATTTGCCGATTTCATGGATGAAAAAATCAAGCACCTCAAGCGATACAGCTTGGTAGGTTGGGTTTTCCTGCATCCGTTGAGGTTTGCCTTGCATGTGCATCAATATATATGGTGTGCCCAGTGAGGCCACCGTTTCGTACATGGAAGTGTCTATACGGCCAGCCGAAATGTCGTTTATGATGCTTGCACCTGCGGATACTGCAGCTGAAGCTACTTCACTGTGAATCGTATCAATGGAAATGAGTGTTTCGGGAAATTTATCCAATACCTTTTCGATGACAGGCATTACCCGACGAAGCTCTTCCTCCACACTAATTGTTTCCGCCCCTGGCCTGCTCGACATGCCGCCGATGTCAATGAAGGTCGCCCCTTCCTTTAGCATTTTTTCCACTTGCCGGAGTTGTCCGTCCAACAATTGATGCTTGCCACCGTCATAAAAAGAGTCGGGCGTTGCGTTGAGAATGCCCATGACCACTGGGGTTTCGAGGCTCACGAGTTGGCCGTTGCAGTTGATGGTTGTTTGTTGAAATAGCATATCTTTTTAACTTCGGCCAAAAATCCACATTCCATCTTATTTATGAAAGAAATTTACCTAAAGTACTGTAAATACAACCTCTGGGCAAACCAGCGACTCACTGCCATTTTTAAAAATTTATCAGAAGAGAAAGCCGATCAATACCTCGAAAGTAGTTTTCCCTCTGCTAAAAAAACAATCCTTCATATCTGGGATGCGGAGGTGATTTGGTTAAAACGGTTGCAAGGCGAAACAGTTAGTTCCTTCCCCAGCAAGACTTTCACGGGGACAGCTATTGACGCCATTCATGGATTGTTGGAGACCTCTGCTGAATTTCTGGGTTTTGTTGAAAAAAAAGATGACCATTTTTTTGAAAAATCCTTCACCGTACAGACTATCACCTCTGGGGTTTACACCCAAAAGGCTTATGAAATGATTCATCACTGCATGAACCACTCCACCTATCACCGTGGGCAGTTGTTGATGATGGCCCGTCAGTTAGGACTGAGGGATTTGCCGTCAACTGATATGATTTTTTATTTGAGAGAAGAGGAGGGTTGAGCTATTAGCTAAGGGCAAGGCTGAATTTTGCACCTGCTAAATATACTCAAGAAAGCAGTATTCAATAAGACAGCCATTAAAAGACAACTTACCAATTTCAAAAAAAAAATAACTACAAAGGACTGGTTTAGAGAACAATATGGAAGTAGAATGGTATTTGTAGTTAGGAAAGTTGCCCTCCGGTTTTTCTCAAAATGCCTGCCTGAAATCAATTTACCTTCAATTGCACATATTGTTTTGATGCAGATAACAATCATAAAATGAGTCAGAATTATCCACCACCCATGAAAAACGAGGTCTTTAGCAAAGGCCGTTTGGTTATTTTCCTTATTGCCTTGGGGCTATTGGGTTTCATTGTTTACAACTATTACTGGGGAGGTATGGGTGAGTCGAATGGCTACACGAACGTACCCAAAGAGGTGCTTGTAAAATATGTGCCTTCCGATTTCAAATCCAATATAAACGAGGAAGATGCCCTTCCGATTTTGTCCAATCCTCAACGCTACAGCCGGGAATTCGAGGCAATGATCTATGAATTTAATCTTTCCCTACTCGATCACGTAGCCAACCGGATGAACCTGTCCGATAGCCTAAAAGCGATGGTGCACTCCGAATATGACAAGCACCACCCTTATGTTTTTAAATTGATGTACGAGGATTTTGTGTCGATGAAAGACACCTCGTCCATTTTATACAATACTTGGTACGGAAGCGAAATGACCACTGCGGTGGATTTGCTCAATGAAGTGGCTGGAAAATACACCTGTTTTTTGGTCACCCAAATTTTCGGGACATTGCTTAAAACTGAAGAAGGCCGGATTTATATCAATGGAAAGGACGTCGACACACCTTGTGGCGTAGCAATGGCCGAAGGCCTCAAACCCATGATCGAACGCCTTCGGGCAAAAGCGGCCATCGAAGATTTCAGTCGTTCAAAAGGGATTCTCAACGAACGGGTCGAACGAACCATTGCCGAATTGGGGACGATGGAAATACGCGATCGAAAAGGCATTGCAACGGCCAAGCAAACAAAAGTTTTGGGCTTCGATGTATCCTCCACCGAAATGGAAATGTCCGCTATTTCCATTCTCAAAGTCGGTTTTAAGATTGACAAGTATTTTGATATCAGCCTCAAAAGCTCAGACAAAACAGTTACGGTTGTATTGCCAGAACCTGAGATCATCAGCCACGAGGTTTTTCCAAAAATCGACAAGCTAGACATTGGTTGGATGCGGGAAATAAAACAAGAGGATTTTAACAAAAACATGGATTTGCTGCGGCGGGAATTCCGGCAAGACGCCATCGAAAGTGATGTGATGAACAAAGCCAAAGAGCGGGCGGTAGAACTCATGGAGACAATCCTGATGCCCATCGTCAAAGGGGTAGGGCCAGATTATAAATTGCGGGTGCGTTTTAAGAATACAGGTTCGCTCCCTATGGGCAGCGAGGTAGAAATTAATGAAAAACGGGCTTCCATAATTGAGAAAGACTGAACGCAGCGACTACCTTTGCCCACATTTCAAACTATAAAATAGATTTCTTTAGTGGCGGGTGCAGATAGCCGCACCCGCCACTAAAGGGTTCTTGTTTGGAGGGAAAGGCCGATGGCCTTTCCCTCCAAACAAGAACTTCATTTAATAGGTCACTTAACTCTGGACAATTAGACTTTATGAAATTCACAAGATTTACCCTGCTATTCTTAATAGCCCTTGCGGCATGTAAAAATGACCCGTCCCATCAAAACAACTCCGAAGCGGCATCAGAAACACAAATCATCCAACAAGCCGACATCTTGTTGCTCTGCCAAGCAGTCGAACAGCCGAAAACGGATGCAGATACCCCATCTTTTGAGGTTTTCCTCCAGTTGGCTGAAAGCAAGGTGAAAGTGGCCGACGTCCTTAATTGCGAAACCATCAACCCTGAAAGTTATGAGCAGCACCAAATTCCGCTAAAAGCCATTAGTGCCGTTGGTGGCTGGTGGGCTGGCGGCGGTGAATATTTATTTGTGATCGAAGAAGATGAAAATTATGTAGTCAAAAAAGGCGAGATATTCGAGGAGAGCGAAGACGGCAATTATAATTACCAGGTGATTGCAAAATATTCAAAAAAAGGGAAAGAGGTTTTATAACGGTGAGTGGTGAGAGTTGAATGGTCAATAATTCACCATTCACCTCTCACCATTCACCATTAATTAGTCTTTTTTCCAAACTTTCCAGCCATCCCCAATCTTGATTCCGCCGCCATTTTCCTGCCGCTGTTTTTTTCTTTTCTTCTTTTGAATTTTTTTGAACTCCTTGTTGGTCAAAAATACATACCGGACGGAGATGCCCGTTTGCGTATAAAATTTCTTTTCACCACCTATTACATTGATCGCTGGTTTGAAATCATAGGAGAAATTAAAGCGGCCCAGCGTCAACTCTGCTCCGCCGATAAAAGTGATGCCGAAAGGGTCTTTGTAATTCGTTGGTACCAATTCGGAAGTTTGTGGATTATTTAGAAATCCCTTGTGCAGCCCAGCGCCAGTGTACAAGTTTAACCCCCTGAAAACCAACGCGTGATGCTTCTCTGCCAATGCGGTGATCAGCACCTCTTCCCGTTGCAGGCTCGATTGGACGATCCCTTCAAAAGTCATGTTTTTGGTCAAACGCTGCTGTATGGTCAGCCCCCAATCAGTGCCGGCCCGGAGGCCTCCGGCGGTCATGTAGGCTTGTGCTTGGCTGGTTGTGGAAAATAATAGTAAGCTGGCAAGGACAAAAAGATGCTTCATCATGTCGGTGGTTTTGTTTGTGAAAAGATGACGTAAGAACGAAACCAAATCCTAAAATAGTTTTTCCAAAACCTTAAAGGGTGTTAAGAATTTCTTTTTGCTGAAAACCTTGGCAATAATCCTATCCCATAAATGTCGAACAGACACTAAGTGATTTGCATCACTGTGTTAGGAAAATGGCCTGCCTATCTTTGCACCGTTTAGGAGCTATTTGTCAGTATAAAACTGTAATCAACCCCATATATCAATTGATCTAATCTCATACCTTTATCAATGCAAAAAAGGATCAGTCTCAAATCTAAAAAGAAGAATGATGCGCAAAAATTTTCTACTGTTAGCCTCCATTTTATTAAGCCTTTATAGCCTATCTGCCCAAGAGGAAAAAAAATCGGATTGGCAAACCAAATTGGAAAAATTAAATATTACCACTTCCATCAACTTGCAGATGTGGGCCGTTTACACCAATGGCACGGAGGTTTACAATACTGGTCTGGAAGCTTATGAAAAAGTGGGCGACCGTCTCAATTTTTCCCTTCACCGCTCGCGTTATGGAGTCACGATGCAGCCCTATAAAAACCTGAAATTCAATTTCACTTTTGCGGCAGATTTTGTGGGACGGGATGCCCTCTCCGGACAAGATGTGGGGCAAAACAATGGCGGCAATCCTGCCTTCCGGCTTTGGAAAACATTTCTTCAACTCCGCATGAAATCAGGTTCGGAAAAGGCATACCTCACTTTTGGGTATTTCCTGCCACAAATAGGAAGGGAAAGTATAACCAACCCATTACGGAGTACTTCCATGGAAAAGGCTTGGTCTCAAAATTATCTGCGGCGACAAGTCCACGGCGTTGGGTCTGGTCGGGCGCCAGGGATGAATTTTGGCGGTCTGTTTTACAAGGATGGTCATAAAATTTCCTTCCAATATGATCTTGGGTTGTACTCACCCATTTACCAAGCCTACGGTGGTAATTCGACCGGGAAGCAAGCCTCACCAATGGCCATGGGGCGTGCCGTGGTCATGTTTGGAGACCCCGAATCTAAGAAGTATGGATTAGGAGCCAAACCTAATTATTTTGGAAAACGCAATGGCCTTTCCATCGGTCTCGCTTTAGCGCAACAAGGTCACACAGATTTGTTCGATTTTAACCGTACTTATGGGGTGGATTTTCTGTTCAATTATGGTCAACTAAACCTCGACGGCGAGTGGCATAATTTCGTCAGACAAGTAGCTGGCGGCGAGGCCGAATCAAAGGCTAATACTGGTTATGTCCGACTGAGTTACAACCTTCCCCTGCATTTTAATTATGTACTCGAACCGGTTGTCATGTTTTCCAAATACAACGGTGAAATGGAGGCCGAAGGCCAAGCAGTCGCAGCCAAGACAGGCATGCCTGCTGGCGAAGACCAATACGTGGACTTTGGTTTTAATTTTTACTTCAATCCAGACCTTAAGTTAGCACTTCACTACACCTTGCGTGAAGGCCATGCCGGAGATGTTGGTGCCGGTTCTACGATCAATAATTACTTTGTCAGTGGTGCCGGTGCCGTTCGACATGGCGATTGGTTGGGGCTGGGATTGTCCGCGATATTTTAACTAATTGTTGGGAGCCTACCTTGGATTTTGGCTATGACCGACTGAAAATAACAATTTAGAAAAATGAAAATTAAACAATTTATACCCGCATTCGACTGGATGCCCAAGTACAATAACGAGCAATTAAAAGGCGACCTTTCCGCTGGCCTGACGGTTGGTGTCATGCTGATCCCCCAGGGCATGGCCTATGCCATGATTGCTGGCCTACCGCCCATTTATGGACTGTACGCCTCCACGATCCCGCTGATTATTTATGCGCTATTGGGTACTTCCCGGCAATTGGCCGTTGGCCCTGTAGCCATGGTTTCCTTGCTGACTGCAGCAGGGGTTGGGGCCTTAGCCGATGCAGGGACAGAAACGTACATCACATTGGCTATCACTTTGGCCCTGTTTGTCGGGTTGATCCAATTCTTGTTGGGCGTTTTCCGGCTTGGCTTTTTGGTCAACTTTTTATCACACCCGGTCGTGAGTGGCTTCACTTCCGCTGCGGCACTCATCATCGGTCTGAGCCAATTGAAGCATTTACTTGGGATCAAATTAGCGGGTAGCCACCACGTTCATGAAATTTTAATTCAGGCCTTTGAGAAAATAGGAGAAATCCATTGGGTCACATTTGCCATAGGCATCACCGGCATCTTTTTGATAAAAGGCATCAAGAAATATAGTAAGTCGATCCCCGGTCAATTGGTCGCAGTGATTTTCGGTATCCTCGTGGTGTGGTTGTTGGGCCTATCAGAACAAGGGGTTAAAATTGTTGGGGAAGTGCCGAGCGGTTTGCCATCCTTTTCCCTCCCTTCTTTTTCTATGGAAAATATCAACGCTTTGTTGCCGACCGCGCTGGCCATTTCGTTGGTCAGTTTCATGGAAAGTATTGCCGTAGCAAAAGCCATCCAATCAAAGCACCGCAACTATAAAGTAGTCGCCAATCAAGAACTGATTGCCCTCGGCCTTGCCAACGTAGGAGGCGCATTTTTGCAGTCGTATCCCGTAACGGGAGGATTTTCCCGCACCGCCGTCAATGACCAAGCAGGTGCTAAAACCGGTATGGCTTCCCTCATCAGTGCATCACTCATCATCTTGACCTTACTTTTCCTGACGCCATTATTTTATTATTTGCCAAATGCCATTCTTGCCTCCGTCATCATGGTAGCTGTCTTTGGGCTGATCGACATAAAAGAGGCAGTCCACTTGTGGCATGCCGACCGTTCCGATTTTTGGATGTTGATCGTCACTTTTGTCGCCACGCTTGGGCTGGGGATCGAACAGGGCGTTGGGGTAGGGGTAGTACTGTCATTGGCATGGGTTGTCTACCGAACTACCCGTCCGCATGTCGCTGAGTTGGGGAGGGTGCCGGGCACTCATTTCTACCGGAATGTCGATCGTTTTAAAAATGTGGAAGGAAGGAAAGATTTGCTCATTATGCGGTTCGATGCGTCCATTTATTTTGCCAATACGAATTACTTTAAAGATAATCTATACGAAATGGCTGACCGCAAGGGCAATCAACTCAAAACCATAATCATCAACTCCGAAAGCATCAACAACTTGGACAGCAGTGGCGCCCACGCGCTCGAAGAGTTGATTGATGAATACCAAAGCAAAGGTGTGAAAATTATTTTTACGGGTGTGAAGGGGCCCGTTCGGGATGCCATGTCCAAGTCGCATTTGACCGATAAAATAGGCGAAGACGGTTTCTTCATGAGTGTGCAGGAAGCAGTTGATTTTTTGGAAAAAAATAACCCGAAAAAGGAAAAAGTCCCGTTTTCTGATTACACCCTGCAAGTGAACGAAGGGTAAAAATGTTCGCCCAACCCTATTCCAAAAGGCGGGGAATTCAATTCCCCGCCTTTCGGATTAGGGATCGACGCATCCTCCTAAATCATGGAAAAAGCCATCCAACAATTTTTGCAAAACAACCTCCGCTGGGCGGAAAAACAGCTGCACCAAGACGCCCGCTATTTCGATAAATTGACGACGGGACAGCAACCAGTTGCTTTGTTGTTGGGTTGTTCTGATAGCCGGGTGTCGCCTGCCGTGGTGCTGGGGAGCGATTTGGGGGAGGTGTTTGTCCACCGCAACATTGCCAACGTGGTGGCCCACGCTGATTTGAATTTTTTGTCCGTTTTACAATACGCCGTGGAAGTACTCGGCATACAGGACATCATCGTGTATGGCCATTATGGTTGTGGAGGAGTACAGGCTGCCCTAAAAAACGAGGCCAATGGTTTGATCGATAATTGGTTGGCCCATATCAAAGACGTTATTGTCCGACACCAATCCGAGTTGGACAGCATTGCCGATGAGCACGACCGCATCAATCGTCTTGTGGAATTAAATGTGCAGGCGCAAATCGAAAATCTGAAGCAGACTTCCGTTTATCGAAAAGCCCAAAAAAATGGACGGGAATTGCGGCTGCATGGATGGGTATATGATTTTTCGACGGGGCTGGTAAAGGTGTTAAGTAGTCCGAATAATTAATTTAAGTTACGGTGTATCGGTTCAAAGGTGTATTGGTGAATCGGATATGGTTGTTTGGCAACCGAAATGCCTTAACGCCAAAATACCAATAATATACTTTTCAAATCAACTTGTATTTATTGTTTTATTGAATTATAAAATAGTCGTTTTAATTGTTTGAATTAGTTTTATTAAATGTAACCATTAGTTTCTTGTCACTATATTTATCTAATAGCTCAATATTATTATTAACTTTTTCTGAAATAATTTTTAATTGATCGATGTTTTCAATGCTGTCAATTCTATTTTTTTCGACTTCTAAAGAATCCAGTAACGGATATTGATATTGGTTGAGATTCATAACATAGAAAGTAGTTCCAAAAGCTCCTTTGGTAATTTTTCGCTGGTATAATTCGATTAAATCAAATTTCAAGTTTTCCCTTAATATATCGAGTGGTGTGCAATTATGGCAGTGGTTTTCATTTCGAACAAATTCGTTTAATAATTCAATATATGCATTGTCTTGCTGAGGTCCTCCAAATAATCTCGTGCTATATTTTAAACCTGAAATGACGTAGGTCTCTAAATTTTTATTTTTCGGTAAATTGTAATCTTTTAATTCGATATCCCTTTTTGGCGACCATTTAAATGATAGTTCATAATCATTTAGGTCTTCTACATAATAAACATCAGCAACTAATTTGTTTCTAAAAACGGGTTCAAATTTCTGAATTAAGTCAGTTACGACAACATAGTTACCTCCCATTCTTCTAACGGCATTTTCTAATTTTAAATAAATTTGGATTTGTTGAATTCTATTTTTATTGTCACTTAATTTGAGGGTGCCAATTTTTTGTCTTGAATTTTTTGCTGTTACATCATATTCATGGAGTCTCATGTAATTATTGTCGCAAGTAAGTGGAAGATAACTTGAATTAACTATCTCATTATTTTTAAAAGCTGCAACGAACGGTGCCTCTGAAGGTAATGGAGGCATTTCTTTTTTTACCGTAATTTTTTCACTGGAACAAGAATGAAATAATAGTATCAGAAATAAGAGGTAGATGGCATTGTTCATAATTAGAGGCTTGTTTTATTGGTAATTAATTTCTATAAAATCGTAGATAGATTGGGAATAATATAAATCGAGGCTAAGGTAATTGTTAGAAAGGTAAGTTTGGAAATATTTGAAGTTCTTTATTTTAAGTCCCCAATGACAAATGTCACTTACTCCGACTGATAATTGTCACCCCTGTCTGTGACTTACTTCACATCTTAAAAAGGGGCTTCTCCCGAAATTTGTCCCATCAAAAAAAATAAAAGTTAGCATTAAAAAACAACCCTTGTCAACCAGCTAATCACTAATCACTAATCACTAATCACTAATCACTAATAAACTAATCACCAATTATGAAAGTAGAACAAATTTATACCGGATGCTTGGCCGAAGCTGCCTATTATATCGAAAGCAATGGAGAGGCTGTCATTATAGACCCTCTGCGTGAAACAGAACCATATATTGAACGGGCAAATGCGGACGGGGCTAAAATAAAATATGTACTGGAAACACACTTCCATGCGGACTTCGTTTCAGGTCACCTTGACTTGGCCAAGAAAACAGGCGCAAAGATCGTTTATGGCCCAACTGCACAACCAAATTTCGATGCGTATATCGCTAAAGATAATGAGGAACTGAAAGTCGGTAATGTAACTATTCAAGTATTGCACACGCCTGGGCATACCATGGAAAGCTCTACTTTTTTATTGAAGGATGAGAATGGGAAAGACTACGCCATTTTCACAGGTGACACCCTTTTCTTAGGTGATGTCGGACGCCCTGACTTGGCCATCAAACAAGGTGAAATTACCCGGGAAGACCTAGCGGGTTTTCTTTTCGATAGTCTCCGCAACCGCATCATGCCTTTGGCCGATGACGTGATCGTTTATCCGGGCCATGGTGCTGGTTCTGCATGCGGCAAAAAAATGAGCAAGGAAACAGAAGGAACTTTGGGCGACCAGAAAAAATTCAACTACGCCCTCCGTGCCGATATGACAAGAGATGAATTCGTCAAAGAGGTAACAACAGGTTTGGTCGCTCCACCACAGTATTTCCCTAAAAATGCGATGATGAATAAAATGGGTTATGAAAGCATCGACGTCGTGCGGGAAAGAGGCGTGAAGCCGCTCAGCCTGCGGGCTTTCAAAGCCGCTTGGGATGGGGAAGAGGCACTGGTAATCGACACCCGTTGCAAAACCGATTTCGTCAAAGGATTCATCCCCGGTTCTATTTTTATGGGTATTGATGGCAGTTTTGCCCAATGGGTAGGCGCTTTGGTTCCAGACTTGAAACAACCAATCCTGTTCATCGCCGATAAAGGCCGGGAAGAGGAAGTAGTGACCCGTCTCGCACGTGTCGGCTACGACAATGCCATCGGCTACTTGGAAGGTGGGTTCAATACTTGGGCGGTCGCTGGAGAAGAAGTGGACATCATCGAAGAACTGACGCCAAATGAAATGGCTACTTATTTCGACTGCAACCAATTGGATGTATTGGATGTGCGGAAAACAAGTGAGTTCAATGCCGAGCACTTAGTTTGCGCTGACAACTTCCCATTGGATTTCATCAATCAGAAAATGAACCAATTGGATCGGAATAAGAAATATTACCTCTACTGCAATACAGGTTTCCGTTCTGTCATCGCCGCTTCCATCCTCAAAGCAAGGGGCTATAGCGATGTCGTGAACATCCCTGGTGGCTGGGAGGAATTGGTAGAAACATCTATCCCACGCACTGAATTTGTGGAACAAATCACGGAATTATAAATATCTGATGTCAGAGGTCAGACCGCTGCGCTGTCAGATGTCGGACCTCTGACCACTAATAAAAAAATTAATGGAAACTCAAACCATTCATCAAATGCCCCGGATAGGGGAGAAAGCGCCTGATTTTGAGGCGATTACCACCACTGGAAAATTAAAATTGTCTGAGTATAACAAAGACAGTTGGGTAGTGATGTTTTCCCACCCTGCCGATTTTACGCCCGTTTGCACGACTGAAATGTCGGGTTTTGCAGTGAACAAAAAATGGTTCGCTGACCACAACACCAAATTGATCGGCTTGAGCATCGATAGTATTCACTCTCACTTGGCTTGGGTCAATAATGTGAAGGAAAGGACCAATGTGTACTTCGAATTTCCGATCATCGCTGACCTCGACATGAAAGTGGCCAACCTGTATGGCATGCTTCACCCAGAAGCAAGCACTACCGCCGCAGTCCGGGCAGTGTTCTTCATCGATCCAAAAGGTATTATTCGCCTGATCATGTACTATCCGCTCAATGTTGGCCGCAACATGGATGAAATCCAACGGGTACTCGTTGCTATGCAAACGGCTGATGAGTACAACTGTGCCCTGCCATTGAACTGGCGCCCGGGCGAAAAAGCCATCGTTCCTCCACCAAAAACTTTAGTGGAAATGGAAGAGCGGGTTTTGAACAAAGAAAACCTCGAAAAAATGGATTTTTATTTGATGAAAAAATCTTTGAATTAAGTTGGTGAAAAAAAGGTTTCGAGCGCCCTGCCTTTGGCTGGGCGCTTTTTTTTGAGAATAATATGGCAATTAATTGATTTACCTGATTTTCGCTGATTCTTAAAAATCTGCGTCAATCAGTTCAATCAGTTTAATCTGTGTACCATCCTATTTTTAAACCATCACAAAGTCAGATTCTATACCTTATGAGTTTTATGAAAAAAAGTCTCCTTCTTTTATTACTCCCATTAACCCTTTTCTCCCAGACCAATTTCCCTTACGAAATAAGCCTTGAACCGATGTTCATCAACGGTTTGGACGGGCTGCAATCGTATGCCTACGGGCAGCACGATGGCCAATGGTTGCTCCTCGGTGGCAGGCGGGACGGCCTCCACGCCCGGCAACCGTTCAATGCCTTTCCTGCTTCGCAAAACAACACCGAAATCTATGTGGTCTCCCCCGAAAACGGAGAGGTTTGGACGGCCTCGGTACTCAATTTGCCGACAGGCATAAGCGAACAATTACAGGCGACCAACATCCAGTTTTTTCAGGATGGGGAAACGTTGTACCTCGTTGGTGGCTACGGTTACAGCAATTCGGCTGCTGATCATATCACCTTCCCAAACCTGCTGGCCGTTGAGGTGTCGGGGTTGATGGATGCCATCGAAAATGGACAAGCCATCGGTTCTTTTTTTAAGCAAATAACAGACGAGCGCTTGGCAGTGACAGGTGGACAGTTGGGCAGAATCGGCAACCAAATTTACCTCGTCGGTGGCCACCGCTTCGATGGCCGTTATAACCCAATGAACATGCCGACATTCGTGCAGACGTACACCAATTCGATCCGAAAATTTGAAATCGAAAATGATGGCAACGGCTTGGCCATTGCCAATTTTTCAGAATCAACCGACGCACTGCACCTGCACCGCCGGGACTATAATTTGCTGCCGCAAATTTTTCCGGATGGCGAATATGGCTACACTCTTTTTTCCGGTGTTTTTCAAATAAATCAGGATTTACCTTTTTTATATCCCGTTGATATTAAGGAGGGTAGCTATGCGCCTGTCACCAGTTTTAACCAATACCTCAGCCAGTATCACTCTGCTTCGGTTGCCCTTTTCGACCCTTCGGAAAATGCCATGCACAACCTCTTTTTTGGCGGCATGAGCCAATATTATTACAACGGCGACAACCTTGTGCAGGACGATATGGTGCCTTTTGTAAAAACCATCAGCCGGGTGAGCCGGGCAGCGGATGGGGTTTTGGAAGAAGTCAGATTGGCGGTGGAAATGCCCGCCCTGCTTGGCGCCGGCGCTGAATTTATTCCCAACGAAAACCTCGAAATGGCCGCTCCAGAAATTATCCAATTACCCTCGACGATTTCGGACAGTCTCTTTTTGGGGTACATTTTTGGCGGCATCGAAAGTCCACAACTCAATCCCTTCAATTTTAATAATACAGGTGTGACAACGGCCACCGTCCGTATTTTCAAGGTTTTTGTGAAAAAATCAACAGCCAATGCGGTCGGTGAAGTCAGACTGGATGGCTACCACCAATTCCGGATCGAGGCGATCCCGAACCCAACTAAAAATGGCATTTTTCAGCTAAAAATAAATGCGCCCGAAGCTGGTTTGTTGGAAATTTTTATGACCGATGTAGCGGGCCGTTTGCACGTAAACACCACCTTGGAAGGACTGCCCGCAGGCGAAAACAAGGTGGAAATCGAAATGACCGAACCCTACCAAAACGGGCTGTATTTTTTATCCGCCCACTTGAACGGGAAGTTTGTGGCGACCAGCAAATTGGTGCTGAAGGAGTAGTCTTGCTTCGGTCGAATATCGATTGATTGGCAAGAAACAGATATAGCATTTTCCCTCAAGTCCCGGAGAGCCTGCCCCGAATTTTAGCTCCGCAAATTGTTAGGAGAGTTAAGAGAATTTTTTTTGACGCTGATTTTTATGATTCTTAAGATTGATTTATGCCGCCGGAGGCGGCTGTTTGTCATAAAAAATCATAAAAACCAGCGTTATCAGCGTCGAAAAAAAAGCGTCAAAATTTCTCCTAACACCTCTAATTAATATTCCCTAAATCTCTCCGGGATTTTTTTACTTTTCAATTTTCGGGTCTAAACTTCGGGGGCGGGCTCTCCGGGACTAATAAGCGGGAATAATAAACGATCCGCTCCAAAGTGACTAACGGCACATCCCACCAGCACTTCCCCTCCGATCTTTGCCTCCGTAAAAATGACCATTTTGGGTCGTTTCACTTGCTAAGTGATGGTTTAACATTGGGTGATAAATTTTCAATTTAGAACGAGTTCAATTTACAGAACCATTTTTACAGTGCCATTTTACCAATACGTTAAGGCTATTTTTGTTTGACAAATTTAGCTGTTAGAAAAGCGGTGATTTGAAAAAAAAACACCGCTTTCTTTCCATATACCTCAACATCATGGAAGTAGAAATACTGGCTCGGGTGCAGTTTGCATTCACCGTTGCTTTTCATTATATCTATCCCCCGCTCAGTATCGGTCTGGGGCTGATCATGGTCATTATGGAGGGGCTTTACCTCCGCACGGGCGATCAGGCTTACGAAACGCTTGCCCGTTTTTGGACCAAAATATTTGCGCTCACTTTTGGGATCGGAGTAGCCACAGGCATCGTCATGGAGTTCGAGTTTGGCACCAATTGGGCGACTTATTCCCGCTACGTTGGCGATGTGTTCGGTAGTGCGCTGGCAGCGGAGGGCATTTTTGCTTTTGCCTTGGAGAGCGGTTTTCTGGGCATCTTGTTATTTGGATGGAATCGGGTCAGTCCTCGCGTGCATTTCATCGCTACATTGGGTGTGTTTTTAGGGTCGATGTTTTCGGCCGTATGGATTGTCATTGCCAATAGTTGGCAACAAACGCCTGCCGGATTCCACATTGTTGGGGAAGGAATGTCGGCCCGGGCCGAGATCATTGATTTTTGGGCGATGGTTTTCAATCCTTCTAGTGTCGATCGTTTGTTGCACGTTTGGCTAGGGGCATTTTTGGCGGGATCGTTTTTGGTGTTGAGCGTGCATGCCTATTATTTGCTGAAAGGTCGGTATGTGGAGTTGTCGAAAAAGGCGTTTAAAATCGCCCTTGCCGTAGCCACTATTTTCTCCCTTGGCCAGCTGCTCACTGGCCATCATTCAGCCGAAGGTGTCGCGCAAAACCAACCTGCCAAATTAGCCGCTCTGGAAGGCCATTTCGATCCATCCGGGCCCGCCGACATGTACCTTTTCGGTTGGGTGAACAAAGAGACACAACAAGTAACTGGTTTGAAAATCCCCGGTGGCTTGAGCTTTTTGCTCCATCAGGATTTTGATGCCCCTGTCACCGGACTGAACGCCTTTCCAGAAAACGAACGGCCTTCGGCGCTCAATGCGATTTTCCAATTTTACCACATCATGATCGCCATTGGGATGGCACTGATCGGCCTGACTTTATTTGCTTGCTTTCAATGGTGGCGGGGCAAATTATTTGACCACCGCTGGTTATTGACGGCTTTTGCTTGGGCGGTTTTGCTACCGCAAATTGGCAATCAGGTTGGTTGGTTTTCTGCGGAAATGGGGCGGCAACCTTGGGTCGTTTACGGGTTGCTCCGCACCTCGGATGCCCTTTCCAAAGTCGTGACAGCCAACCAGGTTCTGTTTTCGCTGATTTTGTTTTTCCTGATTTATGCTCTGTTGTTTTCGCTGTTTATTTATTTGTTAAACAAGAAAATAAAACACGGGCCTTTTGACGAATCGATGGAAGATGTGCGGCCACAGCAGCGGGAAATGGCAGGTAATTTTTAGGGTTATTTAATAGAAGACTGTTAGATTTTTTATTGTCGAAGTAAAAGGATTTATAAATGCGGAGCAGGATGACGCTTCGCTTTTTGCAAAGGCTTGGTGTGCTCCTCCAAAGGTTTCTAAGGGGCGGTGTCGGTCCGAATCGGACGACACCGCCCCTTAAAACCTTTGACAGGCCGAGCAGACCGATGATAAAGGATAGAACGTCCATTCGGCCCGCTTGGATAGGTGTTCAATTTTTTTGAATTATTTCAATTTGCGGTAGTATAAAATCTAACAGGTCTCAAAACAGTTCTCGATCAAACTTCAAAACATGGCAACTTTCTTAAACATAGATTATCCCACTTGGTGGTTCTTGCTGGTAGGCGGTGTTTTTTCCGGCTACGCCATTCTCGATGGCTTCGATTTGGGGGCAGGCGCTTGGCATTTGTTTTTTAAAAAAGAAAACAGCCGCCGGATTGCGCTAAATGCCGTCGGGCCCGTTTGGGACGGCAATGAGGTATGGCTGGTCATTGGTGGCGGCGCATTGTTTGCAGGGTTTCCAGAAGTGTATGCGACCATGTTTTCGGCGATGTACATCCCGTTCATGTTGTTTCTTGCCTTTCTGATTTTCAGGGCTATCTCCATCGAATTTCGCAGCAAAGAGGAGATGCCTTGGTGGCGAAAAACCTGGGATATCAGCTATTCTGTTTCGAGTATCATGCTGGCTGTTTTGCTGGGCGTTGTTTTGGGAAATGTGCTGCAAGGGGCAGCCATCGGGGCGGATAAAGAGTTTGTCGGCAGTTGGCTGGTCTTCTTAAACCCTTATGCATTTTTGGTTGGTTTCACCACGCTGGCGCTATTTATGATGCACGGCGCAATTTATTTGCTGTTAAAAACAGAGGGGAAGCTGTACGATAAATTGACGGGATTGTTGAAAAAAGCCATCATCGCTTTCATCGTCCTTTTTAGTCTAACTACCTTATATACATTGCTTTATATCCCACATCTGTCCGATGATTTCAAAAGCGACCCGGCACTTTTTATTTTCCCGGCATTGGCATTTCTCGCCATCGCCAACGTGCCCCGCTTGGCGAGTAAAAGGAGTTACCGGATGGCTTTCATTTTTTCTTCCCTTACGATCATGTTGTTGCTCGGCTTGGTCGCCATTGAGCTGTACCCAGTTCTGATATTTTCAAGCATTGATCCTGCCTATAACATCACTGTTTACAATGCGGCCTCCTCCGAACATTCGTTGGGCATCATGTTGACTATCGCCGCTATCGGTGTGCCATTGGTAGCCTTCTACACTTTTTTTGTTTACAAAACCTTTTGGGGAAAAGTAAAATTGGACGAAACGAGTTATTAATGGTGAATGTAAAATGTAGAATGTAAAATGTAAAATGTAGAATGTAAAATGTAGAATGTAAAATGTAGAAGGATGAAGGTTTGATATGCTTAGTTGCTTGCTTCGAAATCGCATATCCGAAATCCGAAATATGGATTAAATACAATAGTTCCTTATTTTTCCGCCAATTATTAGGTGTGTGGCAATCGTTCACCATTCACCGTTCACCATTCACCATTAATTAGGCCATTGATTAAGCACCTCATCCGATTTATCAAATTTTATTTTCGGGCAAAAACGAAGTACGATGTCCACTCACCATTTGTGTATGAATTTACCGAACAAGTGCTGGAGGACGAGCGCTGGTACTATGCGTTTGATGAAATAGAGGCCGTTCGGCGCTATATGCTAAAAGATCGGCGCACCATCCCCATCCATGATATGGGCGCAGGGTCGCAAGTGGAAAATAAAAAGGAACGCACCATCGCCAGTATTGCCAAACATTCTGCTAATCAGCCGTTTGTGTGTCAAATGCTCTTTAAGATTGTCAACCTGTACAAGCCTAAAACGATGCTGGAATTGGGCACTTCCCTCGGTATTTCCACCAATTACCAAGCTGCTGCCTCGCTCAATGGGAGGTTGGTCACCATCGAAGGTTGCCCCAATACGGCCCATCTTGCCGCTGGTAATTTTAAGTTGATGAAGGCGGAAAACGTATCCTTGCTGGAAGGTTCTTTCGATGAAAGGTTGCCAGATGCTTTTGCAGAATTAGGTGATCTGGATTATGTTTTTGTGGATGGCAACCACCGAAAAGAACCGACAATTCGCTATTTTGAAAAATGCCTTGAGCATGCCCATGAAAAAAGCATTTTCGTTTTTGACGATATTCATTGGTCGGAAGGGATGGAGGCAGCGTGGGAAGCGATCCGACGACACCCTAAAGTTACCTTGACGATTGACTTGTTCTTTTTTGGGGTGGTGTTTTTCCGCAAGGAACAGCAAACCAAAGAGCACTTTTCATTGGTGCCATGGGTTTGGAAGCCTTGGCGGATCGGGCTGGGGGATTTTTTTAAGTGACGGCGCATGTCCAAGTTTTTAAAAATAATTATTCCCATTTTATTGCTGCTGGATTTAATTTATTCATTTGCTCAGCATTACCATACAGCCCTGGATGGCGATATGGCAGCCATTATTTTACCAGCCAGTTTTTACCAGCCAGTTTTAAATGATCCTTTTGGCATTTCTATTTTATTGGATGGAGAAAAATACTGGAGGCGCAGGCCGCTTTTTTTGTCATTGGTCGATGAGCGTTTATTTCAAAAAGGTTCCCTTTATTTGCAGCATTTTTAACCCAATTGACAGTGTTTATTTGGCTGCTGCTTTACTTAAAATTGCCATCCAAATATTATTGATTTGGTTATTGTCAGCATATGTTTCTGGGGCAACTAATTTAAGGAATAGTAATTTTTTGTTAGCAGCAATTTTAGTGACCCCTTTTTTTCAAACACATGGCTACAGTCTTTATATGGGCGTCATTGAAAAATCGCCTACTTATTTCTTTTTTTATCCTTTGCCACTTGCTTTATTGCTTCTTTTCTTTCTGCCATTTTATTTAAATTTATTAAATGCCAAGAATAAATTTTGGTATTTATTGCTGTTTGTCCTCACAATTATTTTGCCTTTTAGCGGGCCGCTAATCCCCGCCGTTGTTTTAATGGTGTGCCCTGTTTTTTTATTTTTCTATTGGAAGATAAATGATAAAATAGGATTGGGTAAAATTAATTACCCGTTGCCTGCTTTTCCCAAACCTGCAATAGTGGTACTTATTCTCCTGCTAATTTTAAGTGCATATTCCTTCTATCTCAGCAGGTTTAATGTCGAAAATAGTGTTTCTTCTGTGCCCCTATTGGAAAGGTATATGTCTTTGTTTGTTGGGCTTTACAAGCAATTGACCCAAAAAATAGGGTTGCCATTATTATTGGCTGCCATATTGTTTAATTATTGGTTGATAAATAGAAAACAAGAAAGTAATAATAAAAGAATAAAATTGATTTTCAGGTATGTAGGCTTATTCTCAGTAGCCTATTTACTATTATTACCGTTGGGGGGGCATCGTCTTTACCGTGCTTATATTGTAAGACATGACTCCATGATGCCGGTTACTTTGTGCATGATTTTTATGTTTGGAGTTTCAAGTTTTTATTTAATTGAAAATATTTATCAAAAATATAAGGTGAAGTATGTGGCTGGAATTGCTGTTGTCCTTTTTATATTCACAATTGCCGATTTGCCGAACTTTGATCACAATGCCTGTGAAAAAAGATCATTGTTTGAATTGGTAAATGCAGATCAGGAAATGATTTTATTAGAAGAAAATTGTCCAGTTATGGCTTGGGGAAAAATTACCGACCCGAACAATTCATGGTTAAATGTTCAGTTGTTAAAATACTGGAACGTGGTTAAAGGCGATAGATTATATTATCAAGAATAGCTATGAATAAATACCATCAAGCTTGACAACAAAATTAAAATGAATGGAATGTTATCGATCATTCTTGAATTAAGTCACATCTGTGGATTTATACCTGATTAAACTTTTCACATCACAGTCACATCCCCAGCCAGCACCCGTTTCTTCCCGTTTTCGCTGAAAAGTATCATCCGTGTGAACAAACTCGGGTCGATTATACTCCTTCAAAGTCCGCATAGGAGATCAGGTTTGGCTGTGCCAACAGGTTATTTTCAAAAATAAAAGCAACATGGAGAATGGCCATTGTTAGGTATCTGTTAACCATGTAATCAGGTGTTGAAAAGCCCACCTGCTGGTTAGGTGTGAGCAGCAGGTGGGCATATAATTATAAAAAGAAATCTGGTTAATTCTTAACGAACTTCCCTGAAAAGGCCTGTCCGTCAACCAGCACAGTGTAGAAATAGATGCCCGGAACGGCATCAAAAGGGACCAAAAGCTGTTGGCCATCCGGCCTTACCTTTTGGGCCATCACCATGGCACCTGCGGCGTTCTGTATGGTGAGGTCAATCGGCCCGGCTTGGTCTGGCATTTCGCCCGACCACTCAAGGACCAATTGCCCATCTTTTATCGGGTTTACCTTAACCCCGACACCGAAACTGCCCCGGCCTGTACCCAAGTTACCGGTAAGGAACTCCACCGGTGGGTCATCGTTAGGCCCCTTCAGGCAGTTGGCATTTGTCCGGTAGTAGTAACTGTCAGTCATCAGTTCGTCTGAGCACCCGTCGGTATAGGTAAGGTCCAGCCTGAAACACTTGCATTCCGATGGGTCCAGTAGGAAAAAGACCGCCGGGTTTGGAGAGAACGGATCATTGCCGTTGACTGTCCCGCCGCCGATCATCTGGTCATCATTTGGGTCGTTGGCCGTACAGTTGGTGTCGTACCATCCATACTGAATACTGACCCCGCTTGGGTGCCTGACATCATATCCGAGGAAGTTGATATAGTTTAGCCAAAAGAACAACCCGGGGATAGGTTCTATCAAGGTTGGGGAGCCCAGTATGGAGCCTGGGGGTGTTGTAGATGGCTGAAAGTTATAGACCGGGTTATCGTACCCAGAACTGGAATGGGCGCTATAGGCAAAATTCCCGACAAGCTTGAAATATGCGTACCTAATGGTATTTGTAGTGAAACAATTTGGGGAGGAATCGTCACAGCATTTTGTCCTATAAACCAATCGGTAAACCACATCAAGTTCAAGATCTTCGAAGAGAAATGAAACATCAATGCCCGTTGCCGGGAATGAGCTTACTATTCTTTTTGCCTCAAGATTGCCATTCAGGTTTCTGACTTCCATTTCGAAACAAACACCGTCAAGGTCTACCAATATGAGGTCTTCCAATTCCAGCCTGACATCATCACCCGGGCAAAGGTCCAGTTCGAACGGGCTGTCCTGAGCATTCAGCGCCCCAGTATAATTGACCTCCTCGCACAGGGTGGGGGTGCCGGTTGCCGGGGTCATTGTGCCTGTCTCGCTCAATGGTACTCCATTGAACACCGGGTCGATGTCGAGCGTCATCTTTAGCCTGACAATGCAGTTCTCGTCTATGGAGCAGACCTCCCAGTTGCCTGCCGAGACGCATAACAGTGGCGGCATTTCGCTACCGCTGCAAGACCATCCGCCGGCTTCACTGGTGCAAAGCAATCCGTCTTCACCAATGTTATAGTCCATGCTTGTTTCTCCGCACCATAATGTGGCGATGCCCTCGTCCTTGACCACCTGCGGGACATAGTTCACACAGGTAGAAACAAACAGTAGGCAGGGGCACCTGGCCGGGATCTCCACTTGGGCGGAGGTCGTTGCAATACAGAAAGTTAGAATGGTTAATAATAGGTAAAAGCGAAGCAGGGATTGAAAACTAGTGGAAAGCAAATGCGCATTGTTGGCAACGATGACGGGTGTCGGCCCCGGGTTAACGGGAAGATAAAGGTTCATAATTTAAAGAATTTTAGAGAAAGCAAGTGTAGCAAAAAATGGCCTTTTTCAGGATACACATGCTGTTCAAAGGTTAACAATAACAACCGATTCGGAACGGACAGCTGAAAGCATTACGATTTATTGTTTCAATATTTGAAGTATTGATTATGCAGCGTTTTGGGTGTCTTTTATCTTGTCGTTAATGACGTTAACTACTTGGTTGTACATAGGGATTAGGGTAATAAATTGCTGTGTTCACAATACAGTCACATCCCCTGCTAGCACCCGCTTTTTCCCGTTTTCGTTGAACAGAACCATCCAAGTGAACACGCCCGGGTCCACGCCCCCGTCCGGACGCCAGCCCTGTGTTGGGTCATTGGCCCGGAGGCCATCGGCCTCGTAGCGGAGCCCGCCCCACCTGTCAAAGACCTTGAGGCTGTAAAGGAAGTCGTTGTTGCTCTGGGCGAACAGCACCCCATTCACTGCCTCATTGGGGCTGTTCCTGATGGCATTGGGCACGTAGACATCGGAGTCCTTGAACGATACCCTCACAGTTCCCGTGGCGGTACAGCCATGGGCATTGGTTACCGTGACCCCGTAATCCCCCCCCTCTGGCAGCTGCAGTTGCGGGTATGGGCAGTCACCACAGTCAAGGGGGGGGCTTGGTGACCAGGCATAGCTGTCGATGCTGCCAAAATAGCTGGCAGGGAGTGACAGGCCGGCCCTGAACAGGGTGTCCAGCAGGTCGTCCGTGGCAACGGTTGGCACGGGCCACTCCTCCACATCCACCGAGGCGGAGACGGTGCAGCCATTGGCATCCGTTCCGGTGGCCGTGAACGTGCCGCTGGAACTGGTGGTCAGAACGCTGCCAAGGCTGCCGGACGGTGCCCAGGATATGCCGCTGTGGCCCGGGCTGACCGTAAGGGTGGCACTGCCCCCTTCACAGAAACCGGGCGGGGCATCTACCAGTATCTGCTGCGGGTCAAAATAGGAATAGCTTATTTCAAAGATGACCGAATCGCAGCCTGCCATATCGGTCAGTGTATCTTGGTAAGTTCCCGGGGCCACGTATTCCCGGCCAAGGAACGTGAAGGACCCGCCGGGGCAGTCCGTTTCACTGACGGTTTCGAACACCACTGGGTGGGTATATTCCAGGGTCAGGGAATAAGTCTCCTCACACAAGCCGTTCGAAAGGGTATACATATAGGTGTCGTCCTGCGTAAGTATCCTGAACGGTTCGGTGCTGCCGTCCGACCATGCAACAGTAAGGCCTGTCCCGGTCAAGTCAACGGTTATCGGGGTGCCGGTGCACACCACGGTGTCCGTCCAGGCGGGCTGGTGCCCAATGGCGGGTACGACGGTAATGGCGGCCGGGAACTCGTTCTGGTACTCTCCGATGCAGTGCTCCACCCAGATGCCCACGTCGTAGGTGCCGGGCGTACTGTAGCAGACGGTGACGACCGAGTCGGTGCTACTGCCGATGTCTGAACCTGGGAGGTCCCATACCCAGGTGCCGTCGATCAGCGAATGGTTGGTGGAGAGGGTTAGGCATTCCCCGGCACAGATGGTGTCGGTGCCTTCTAGCATCTCGTAGGTCAGGTTGGGGTCGATCTCCGTGAGGTAAAAGTTGTCGTACCCGGTTAAGCCTCGTCCAGGCTCGAACTCAACATAGACCTCGTCCGGCTCCGCAAAGATGCCAAAGGTCAGCACGGAATAATTGGTGTCAGCAACGAAGCAGTAGGACAGTTCCGACCATACCCCCGCCGGGGCGGGCAAGAGGGTGTCCAGCTCGAACTGGGGGGTAAGATTGATAGTCGTATAGGGCGGGTTGAGGTTAAGTGGAGGTTCAACGATGAAGGTGTCGGACAGGTAGACCCCATGGTGGGAGATCTGGGGGCTGTTCTCAAAAGGTGGCATGACATAATACCTCAAAAAATAGATCTTTCCCTGTTCGATGGGCGTTGACAGTTGGACCTGGCTGTAGTTCCTTATATCGTAGAAAGGGTTGTGAATGTACTCATTTTCATGTACCATGTACCCGGTCCCGCTCTGGGCTGGGAAAAACCCCCCATTGAACAAATCTGAATTGGGGTCCGTCTTGCATTCGGTGTTGAAATACCTAGGGTTCCTTTTGCCCCTCCTAGTCCAATGATGGACCACGGTGCTGATATCATCAAAGAATAGGTCATAAACACAACCGTTGTACTCTTCAAAGTCCGCATTGGGGATCATGTTTGGCTGTGCCAACAGGGTGTTATCAAAAATAAAGGCAACATGGAGGATTGCCACGATCAGGTATCTGTCAACCATGTCATCGGGTGTTGAAAAGCCCACCTGCTGGTTGGGTGTGGACAGCAGGTGGGCATATTATTAAAAGATAATCCGGTTAATTTTTGACGAACTTACCAGAAAATGACTGTCCGTTCACTTGGACGGTGTAGAAATAGATGCCCGGAACGGCATCAAAAGGCACCGAAAGCTGTTGGCCACCCGGTTTTACCTTTTGGGTCATCACCATGGCACCTGCTGCATTCTGTACAGTGAGATCAAGCGTTCCGGTTTCGGTAGGGAACTCGCCCGACCATTCAAGGACCAATTGGCCATCTTTTATCGGGTTGACCTTAACCCCGATATCAAAGCTGCCCTGGCCTGTACCGGGGCTCCCGATAAGGAACTCCACCGGTGGGTCATCGTTTGGCCCTTGCAGGCAGTTGGCATTTGTCCGGTAATAATAACTGTCGATTACATCTGTATCAGAACAACCGTCATCGTATATCAAGTCCAACCTAAAGCACATACAATCAGATGGATCTGCATAGGGTACCGGATGTGGATTTGTAGAAAATGGATCTTCACTAATTACTGTTTGTGGTTCATTTGTCGGACTTATATCATCTGTTAAGTCATTATGAGTACATCTGGTGTCCCACCATCGATATTTTATTTCGATTCCATTTGGATTTATAACATTATTCCCTGTGAAAGTGATAATATTTAAGTATCCTATTGGAGGGAAAGGTATAGGGGTGCCCATTAATGAACCGGGAGGAGTTGTAGAAGGGACAAAATTATAGGCTGGGTCGTCGAACCCAGATTGAGAAAATGGCTCATAACTAAAGATCCCAGATACATTAATGTAAGCGTACCGATAGGTATTTGTTCCAAAACAGCCTTCATCGTCACCAGAGCAGCATTGAAGTCGCATGTGGATGATGTAAGTACCTGGAGTTACCAAATTTTCGAAAAGGCTTGACACATCTACTTTTTCATTGGCGATAGACGTACTCGTATAGGTATCACCAATAAGTGTATTGCCATTGGTATCAGTTATCCATACACGAAGGCACATACCGCTGGCGGCAGGTACTATTAAATCTTCTAGCTCTAAAAAGAGTTCTTCATCAGGACAGACAAAAAGATCGGTTGCACCATCAATTGTATTCAGCGCCCCAGTGTAATTTCTGCCTTCACAGATGATTGTCCCACCTGATTGGCCAGGTACCAGGTATTCTCCATATCCAAGCAAAACGCCATTGATATAAGGCTCAACGGTAAGGATTTGGTCAACAATTACTGTGCATCCAGTGATGGTGCAAACCTCCCAATTGCCCTCTCTAATACAAAGAATCGGAGACTCTTCCCGAGAGCCGAAGCAACTGAATATTCCATCTGTAACGCATAGTTGCGGCTGACCTTCCATACCTGCCGTGATGGTATAACTATAACTGTTACCACCACAAGAAATGGATACAGATGCCCCTATTAGTTCGGTAGCAGGCATGCCAGTGCAGGCATACTCAAAATCCAGGCAGGTACAGTACGACGGAATTACATTGGTGTTCTTGACTTGTGCTTCTGAAATACTCTGGAAAGAAAATAGTACAAATAATAACAGGAAAGTACGTGTAAGATGAACAAAATTTGCAGTTCGTAGTAAATCGTTTGATACAGGAAGATTGAAGAGCGCTGAGAGATTAGCGTTGTTAGTCTTCTTTTGACTAAAAGTTTGTTTAAAATTCATTAGTTTCCAATTTAAAAGAAAGCAAGGATAACCAAAAAAAATGGCCAGTAATTTTAGAGTAAACGTGCTGTCTTTAGTTTTAAGAAAAGAGCTATCGTTCCGAACGATTGACGCTAAAGTAAAACTGTTTTTTTATTTTGCAAAAGAAACAACTGTTAAAATAAAATAATAACAATTGTTAAAGCAGTGATAGGTTAAATATGCAAAATGTTTGCTTGCTGAAAAAATACATTATACCTGTAGAATTAAAAAGTGGAGTTATCTAACAGAAAATTAATATGGGAATTATTAAGATTACTTAAGTAATTGGACGGATTAAAATGAAAATTTAATCGGCAATTATTCAGTCTAACTCATTGACAGTCAAATGCTTTGAGATAAATGGTTTTTATTTCTATTTTTATTTACACTTATTGAAAAAATAATAAAATTGTTCATCAAGGCAAAACCTAAACAAATAAAAAAAGGACGGCACGAATTTAATCGTACCGCCCCTTTAAAATTTATGAAAGCTTTAAATTACATATGTGCAATAATATTGTCACCAAACTCTGAGCATTTAAGCAACTCCGCACCGTTCATCAAGCGCTCAAAATCATAAGTTACTTTCTTGCTTTTAATGGCACCTTTCATGCCTTTCAACACCAAGTTAGCGGCTTTTTTCCAACCCATATAGCGGAACATCATTTCACCAGAAAGGATTACGGATGAGGGGTTTACTTTGTCTTGGCCAGCATACTTAGGGGCAGTGCCGTGGGTAGCTTCAAAAATAGCGATACCAGACTTATAATTGATATTGGCCCCAGGAGCGATACCGATACCACCGACTTGGGCAGCAAGGGCATCCGATACATAGTCACCGTTCAGGTTCAAAGTAGCGATCACGGAATATTCGGCTGGGCGCAGCAATATCTGCTGTAAGAAAGCATCAGCGATCACATCTTTAACCAAGATAGCGCCATTGGCAAGGGCTTCCTTCTGGGCTTTGTTAGCAGCGTCAGCACCTTTTTCAGCAGCCATACGGTCGTATTGTGCCCAAGTCCAAACCTTGTCGCCATATTTCGCTTCAGCGTAAGCATAACCCCAATCTTTGAATTTACCTTCGGTAAATTTCATGATATTCCCTTTATGGACGAGGGAAACGGATGGCTTTTTATTGTCGATGGCATATTTGAGGGCAGCGTCTACCAAGCGCTCAGTCCCTTCTTTTGAAACAGGCTTGATGCCCAAAGAAGAAGATTCTGGGAAGCGGATTTTGTTGACACCCATTTCATTTTGCAGGAAGTTCAACAGTTTGTTGCAATCATCGGTGCCTGCCATGTATTCGATTCCAGCATAGATGTCTTCCGTATTTTCCCTGAAAATGATCATGTCCACTTCTTGTGGCTTTTTCACTGGGGAAGGCACACCCCGGAAATATTGGACTGGGCGCACACAAGCATACAAATCCAATTTTTGGCGCAGTGCCACATTTAAGGAACGGATACCACCGCCAACAGGTGTGGTCAATGGGCCTTTGATAGCGATGAGGTGCTCTTCGATTACATCAAGGGTTTCTTGTGGAAGCCACTCACCCGTTTGATCGAACGCTTTCTGACCACAAAGGACTTCCCGCCAAACAATTTTCTTGGTGCCGCCAAAAGCTTTTTCCACCGCAGCATCTAAAACTTTTTGCGCAGCCGCCCAAATATCGGGGCCGATGCCATCGCCTTCTATAAATGGAATAATTGGATCGTTGGGTACTTTTACTTTACCACGGCTTATCGTTACTTTTGTTCCTGCCATTTTATTTTCTTGATTATTAGGTGGTGGTCCGTTATCCTTCGTCCTTCGATTTTTATCCATTTGGGACAACGTGCAGCGGACAACCCTGAAAAAAACGGCGCAAAAGTAATGATTGAGGGTGTTTTGCGTAAGTGGAATGCTTTTATTTTACAATGAAATTTTGGCTTTTTGTCTTAGACCTCAAGTCACGGATAAAATGCTTTAGACAAATACAAAATGAGGTACATACTATTTATTGCGTTAATGGCTGGTTGCCTTTCCTGTAAGGTCAAATCGGTTGTTTCGGACGGCTGCAACACGGTCGGGACGGTTAAAGATTTTTCAGACCAAGATGGGTGCGGCTTGCTGATCGAGTTGGAAAACGGCGACTTGTTGAACCCGTTGAAAATAAAACCAGATTTCCAATTGGAAGAAAGGCAGATTGTTTCCTTTAGTTATCGGATCATGGAAAAAAAGGCCAGCGGATGCGTTGGGGAAAAGGCAGTGGTAGAAATAACTTGCATTGAAGTGTTGGGAAAAACGCCAGAAGAAGTGGACGGCTGTGTCGATACCGACAATCCCTTTCAAGTAGAGTGGATGGACCATGCTATTGACCTCCACAATCCCAACCAAATTTTGAAATACAAGCAGGGGGCAGGCTGGGTCTACCTGTTTCGTTCCATCCCCAATTCCTATTTGTACGATTGCCGGGGCAAACTGATTTGTGAATCAAAAAACGACCATGACAAATGCCATATTGAACAACTGAGCCTCCTCGGTCAGGGTAGGATCATTTGGCAAGGCGAAGGGGTCTGGGATTGAGATCGGTTTGACGGTTTATCGGTAGTTAGGTTCATCGGACCGATTTATCGTCAAAACGGTACACCGTACTCCGTACACCATATCATTCATGCAAAACCCAATTTTAGATCCCTCTGGGAATAGTTTGACCAACGATGAGCAGCAAGTGGAAAAGGCGCTCCGGCCAAAGGATTTGAAAGAATTCAGCGGGCAGGCTAAGATCGTTGACAACCTTGAAATTTTTATCGCTGCCGCTAAACAACGCGGTGAGGCGCTCGATCATGTGCTGCTGCACGGCCCGCCGGGACTTGGTAAAACAACCCTTTCTCACATTATTTCCAATGAACTCGGCGCAGAACTGAAAATGACCTCCGGACCCGTTTTGGAAAAACCGGGCGACCTTGCTGGTTTGCTAACCAATCTCGAAGATGGCGATGTCTTGTTTATTGATGAAATACATCGATTGAATACGGTGGTGGAAGAATACCTCTATTCAGCTATGGAGGACTACCGCATCGACATCATGATCGACTCCGGCCCCAATGCCCGGAGCATCCAAATTTCCCTCAATAATTTTACCCTCGTCGGGGCGACGACCCGGATGGGGCTGCTGACTTCGCCACTGCGCTCCCGTTTCGGGATCACCTGTCATTTGGATTATTATGATGTGGCTACTTTGCAAAAAATCATCGAGCGGTCGGCGGCTATTTTAAACTTGCCGATCAAAAAAGAGGGGGCCATTGAAATTGCCCGACGCAGCCGGGGCACGCCTCGTATCGCCAACCTTTTGCTCCGACGTATCCGTGATTTTGCACAAATAAAAGGCAACGGCACCATCGATTTGGACATCTCCAAAATCGGCCTCGCCGCCCTCAACGTGGACGAAGGCGGCCTCAATGAAATGGACAATAAAATCCTCGATGCCATTGTCAACAAATTCAAAGGAGGGCCAGTTGGCCTAACGACCATCGCCACTGCCGTGGGGGAGGAAGCCGGTACCATCGAAGAGGTGCACGAACCATTTTTGATCATGGAAGGCTACCTGCAACGGACTCCCCGCGGACGGGAAGCTACGGAGAAAACCTACCGTCACTTGGGGGTGGTGTCACCGGGTAGGGCAGGGACGTTGTTTGGGGATTGATCTAATTCAATGCTATTAGGATGTGAAAAACCAAAAATCTCTAATGACCAATTTTAATCTGAAGGTTACAATCGCCTTCTGCGTAATTGTTTTCTTTTTCTCACAGACAGGTTTCTCACAGATCAGTGTAACAGCAGGATCTAAAAGTTTTTTCCCAAAGGGGTGGAATGATACCTTTATCAGATATAGAATCGGTTCGCCGTACCCTTTATTGGGATGGGAGGCTGCATTAGGTTATAGAGTGTTACGTGCCAAGCGGTACCGCATTGAATACACGCCATCTTTTTCTTTTAGCCAATTTGTTGCAAACGTCAACATCCCTCTTGGGTTTAATAATTTCGTTATTACAAAATATGCACATGAACAATTAGCTATCCAATTCAGTATAGCCATTTATGTATTTGATTTTTTGGGCGACATCACTGACCCTCGCCATACCGCATCCATTGGTTTTCTAAGAAGTCACACCTTTTTTGAAATGGCCCCCATTTTTGTTCATTATAGGAACAAAAGAATAACAAGGCATTCCATGTATGATTATGAGACAGATTTGGGAATAGGGAATACTGTCGGGGGTAGTTTTGGGTTGGGAGTTGATTTGCCACTTTCAAAGTCGCATGTTTTAACCTTATTAACCCGCTTTCACTACTTTCCAGATTATGACCGAAATGGTTCGCCAAATTCTATAAAATCAGATCTTCGACAAGTATTTATCGGTTGCCGTTGGCGAGTGTTGTTTAATGAGTATTGATGAACCATTTTAGTTTTTGCCTGCCTATCTATCAATTACTCTTTTATTTATTTTAGAAAAACATCCGTAGATTTAGCCCGCTATTAAGAATCGTAACCTACAGGAAATAATGCAAAACAGCCCACCTGTTTTCTCCAAAGACAAACAAGCATTTTTTGCAGCACTTAAAGA
>JAWKLX010000049.1:0-67410 GCA_041392505.1 Saprospiraceae bacterium
ACTTGATTATATTAGCGGCCAGACCGGGTATGGGTAAAACCTCGTTCGTTTTGGCCCTGGCCCGCAATGCAGCTTTAGAATTCAACAAAGGGGTGGCCATTTTCTCCTTGGAGATGGCGAGTACCCAATTGGTGCAAAGGCTCATTTCGCTGGAAGCGGAAATTTCTGGTTCGAAACTTCGCTCTGGCAAATTGGAGGAATACGAATGGCAGCAGCTCCATACGACCATCGAAAAGATGAGTGAAATCCCGATCTTCATCGACGACACTCCGGGCATCAACATCTTTGAGTTGCGGGCTAAGTGCCGCCGGTTGAAAATGCAGCACGACATCCAAATGGTCATTATTGATTACCTCCAATTGATGAGCGGCGGCGGCAACAACAAAAACACCAACCGGGAACAAGAGATCAGCCAGATTTCCCGAGCCTTAAAGGGGTTAGCCAAAGAATTGAGCGTTCCAGTGATTGCATTGTCACAGCTAAGCCGGGCGGTGGAGGTCCGGGGAGGAAGCAAACGACCTCAGCTTTCCGACCTTCGTGAATCTGGAGCTATCGAGCAGGATGCAGACATTGTCTCCTTTATTTACCGACCTGAATATTATCAGATTTTGGAGGATGAGAGTGGGCAATCGCTCAAAGGCATTGCAGAAATCATCATCGCCAAGCACCGGAATGGTGCTTTGGATACGGTCAAATTGAGGTTCACCGACAAGTTTGCAAAATTCTCTGATCTGGGCGATCCGAACTTTGACGATTTCCCATCTGCCGATCCTTTTGCTGCGCCCTTTGAACCATCAAATGTGATCACCCGGCCTTCGAAAATGAATGATGATGAGGATATTCCGTTTTAGATAAGCAGCGAAAAATTATCCCCATTTTCAAAAAGTTTCGGGATAATTTTTCGCTAGCCGTTTAACTCATTCCGATGAAAAATTTCATCGCCACTTCCCTTCAATCAATTGTAGCTGTCAGTTCTTGCCTTTTGGTTTTTACCGTTTATTTATTGTTCAACAGTTTTTTATCGGAAAAGGAAAAAGAAGAAAAAGATTTCGCTTGCGAAACGATTGGTTGGTGCGGCGTAAGCGAGCCAGCCGCTTCCTCAATGCAAGGCCTGGGGAAGACACTTTTCAAAAATAACTGTGCGTCTTGCCACAATAAGGATATGAAAAGCAAAATGACTGGGCCGTCGTTGGGAGGCGTTACGCAGCGCTGGTCAGCTTTTCCCAAAGAAGACTTATATCGCTGGATTCGGAGTTCTCAAAAAATGATAGACGAGGGCCATCCAAAGGCCAAGGAATTATGGGATGAATGGAAACCAACGGTCATGACGAATTTCTCAAACCTAACCGATGAGGAGATAGAAGGGGTGTTGAGTTATATTGAAATGGTGGGCTATTGAATTTTAATTTTCAAAACAAAAAAGCCGGTCAAGGATTGCTCCTGACCAGCTTATGTTTTGTTTTGCTCTTTTATCGAAAGGAAAACGATTAGTTTCCAATCGCTTTGTATAGAACGTCAGCGTTAGGCCTTGGCTTAGCGTCTGTTCTGCGGTTTTGCGCACGTCCTTCACTGGTGTCGTTAGATGCTTTAGGATCGCTTTCACCACGACCTGCAACAGTCAATTGCTCTGGGTTAACACCTTTACTGATCAACCTCTTCACTACAACCATTGCGCGGTTTACGCTCAACTGCCAGTTGTCACCTTCACCGGCGGCGAACTGCTGGTTGTCGGTATGGCCTTCGATCAGCAAGTGAACAGAAGGGTTGTTCTTTAGCGACTCAGCCAGTGCTTCTACAGATTTGCGGGCATCTCTGTTCAGACGGGAAGAACCACTCTTGTATTGAACTGGGTTTTCCATAGTGACGTACAAATCACCATCTTTTTCTTGGATGCTCAAGCTGCTGTTGAGGCCAAGGGCTGTTTTTACCTCATTTTTAATTTTGGCAAGTTCAGCTTCTTTGTCAGCGAGTGACTTTTTCGCCATGTCAGCGGCACTCTTTGCAGAGTCAACATCCTTCCGAAGGCCAGCAATGTCGCTCTCAAATTTGGATTTCTGGTTAGCCATATCTGTTTCCAGATCGGTTACTTTGCCTTCCAGCATATTTACTTTTTCATTGGCAGAGGCCAAGTTGTTAGCAAGTGCTGCTTTCTCGTTTTCGAGCTCCATGAATTTTTTCTTGGACACACAAGAAGGAAGGGCGAGGGCTACGACCATTAATACGGCAAGCAATCTCAATGTAGCATTCATAATCATCTTGGATAAAAAGTTTTTGTTTTCAGAAAAAAAAATAAAAGAAAAAAAAGATCAATCAAATAACCATCTACTTCTTTTATCCTTTGTCCCTTTAGTCAAATTGTTGGAAAAATATTTTTAGGCACCTGGCAAAACGCTAACGTCTTGCCTTTCCAATTATGGAAAAAGTGGGGAGTTGCCTTATTATTCAATGGACAAAGGTATAAATAGATATGGTAAAACTTAAAGGATAGTATACATAGTTGTTTTACTTATTTGTAAAGAACTATCAAAACGGGGAAACAAGGATTATTTAGTGATCTCGAAGGAGCGGGTGACTGTCACGAAATGGCCACCATCCTGAACCGAGGCGTTGATGGTAAAGATGCCTCCTTTCTTGACCCGATCGACCACTTTAACCAAATCATCAGAGATATCCCCTTTGCTGAATGCACTAACCTGCCGGTTTTCCCTTTCGAATATAAATTCTATCTGATCGACATACCTGTTGCCACCTTCTGGCCCTCTGATGTATAATTTGCGGGAGAGGTTATCTTCCAAAATGTCTTTTGTGGTAGTTGCCCCTTTCAGATTACCCCAAGAAAGGCTGTAAGGCTCGGCCGCATCCCTACTTTCTGCCTTCAAAAAAAATTGGATGGGCAAGTTCATTTTCACCTTTACTGTCCTACCACGATGGACTGCTGGCTCCCATCTCGGCATTTCTTTAATCACATCGAGTGCCGCTTCGCCGCACCCTCCACCAATATCTTTCAATACGACAGGATCAACGACTACCCCATTTTCATCCACTATGAAACTAACGAAAACGGTACCTTCAATCCCATTATACTTAGCTAAATCGGGGTAGATAAGGTATCGGGAAATGAAGCGAACCATCTCTACATCGGAACATTCCCTTTTAATTTGGGAGTCGTTTTCTGAAAGTTCACATCCAGTGAAATAAGGCATTTGTTCCACCTTTGTGAAGATAGTATCATTGGTTGTGTTAAATGGATCGAATTGGGCATGAAGTGCAAAATGGCACAGCAAAATGCACGCGAGGGTTGTGTATGATTTTCTCACAGTCCAGTTTTTAGTCTTTAAAAACGAAATGGGAATATTCAGGTGCCCTCGTAGGTTATGTGGTAGAAAGGATAGCAAATTTATTTAAATATTTTAATTCGTTTATATTTGATGGAAAAATTTGTACCAAATGTTCTACCCTGTTTTGGAATATGCTCTGATGAGTGGGTTTAAGACGGCACAGGACTTTCTTTAGGATTTCTCTGTGTAGCACTATTTCAAAGTCCAATTTGATTTATGGGTAATAAAGGTGAACTTTGTCCCACAAAATAACTTTTTAATTTTTAACCGGCGATTATTTCTTGACCCAACAATAAGCACTTGCCGGATAGATTTAACCAAATAATTTTAACATTGAGGTTTGACGAATTTGATTTTGACCCACAGGTCTTAGATGGGTTAAGTGCAATGGGTTTTGAAAATGCAACCCCCATTCAAGAGCAAGCGATCCCTCCTATAATGGATGGAAAAGATATACTCGCCGTTGCCCAAACTGGTACTGGCAAAACTGCTGCCTTCCTTTTACCAATCATCAATCGAGTTACAGCTGATCCGGTAGAAGGAGTAGATACCATTATTCTTGAGCCTACCCGCGAACTCGCTGTCCAAGTAGATCGACAACTAACAGGTTTTTCTTATTTTACTCCGGTCAGTTCGATTGCCATCTATGGTGGCCGAGACGGGCATTCTATGGAAATAGAAATGCGAGCCTTGAAGCGCGGGGCAGATATCATCGTTGCCACGCCTGGGCGTCTTTTAGCACACCTACAATTAGGGTATGTAAAACTTGATAGCGTCCGCCATTTGGTACTTGACGAAGCTGACCGCATGCTGGACATGGGTTTTGTGGCTGACATTATGACGATCGTCAACAAACTACCCCGTAGCCGACAAAACCTGCTCTTCTCAGCTACCATGCCCCATGAGATCAGGAAGTTTTCAAAAAGTATTTTGAAAAACCCTGTCGAGATCAGCATCGCCATTTCCAAACCTGCCGAAGGTATCCAACAGGGGGTTTATATGGTAAATGACCGGGATAAGAACCGCCTCATAGAAAGGGTCTTAAAAGATCAAAAGCAAACAGACCAAGCCCAACGGGTACTCATTTTTGCCGGCACCCGGAGAGCGGTTAAAGATTTAACTGCTCACTTGCGCAATAAGGGGTTTGACGCTTCGGCCATCAGTTCCGACCTAGATCAAAAAGAAAGGGAGGAAACTTTGATGAAGTTTAAAGGGAAATCGGTACCGATCTTAGTGGCTACCGACGTCTTATCAAGAGGTATTGATATAAAAGGCATTGAGGTCGTAATCAATTTTGATGTGCCCAATGACCCCGAAGATTACGTCCACCGTATTGGCCGGACAGCAAGGGCTGATGAAACGGGGATTGCTATAACTTTAGTCAGCGGTGAAGGCAAACACAAGTTTTCACGAATAGAGCATTTGATGGGCATGAAAGTCAATAGGTTGGAATTACCAGAAGGCTTTGAACCGCTTCAAGAAGGCGATCGGGGCCGAGGTCGTTCTGGAGGAGGAAATAGAGGTGGCAGTGGCGACAGACGTGGAGGCCAAAGAAGCGAAAGAGGAGGTAGTGGCTCGAAAAATAGCAGATGGAAGGGCAGTCGAAATCAAAAAAGCAGCGATCGTTCAGGTGGTCAAGGAGGAGCAAGAAATCCGAAACCGAAAAACAATTCGCCTTCTTCTTAATAATTTCTGCAAATAGTACACTGTCAATTTAGGTGACTTCAGTGAACAGGCATGTTCGTAACGACTAGTTGACAGTGTACTATTCTTATCAATTCCCCATCTTTTTAGGTTTTTCATTTAAACCCCCAATCGTATTGGTCAAGGTTGAGCAGGCTCAATTCCAATAGTTTGATACTATTTTCAACGTCCTCCTTATGAACCATTTCTATAACGGAATGAATGTGGCGGGTAGGTACTGAAATAGCCCCTGCAATAGATCCATTTTTTCCATAACGCTGAATGCCCATTGTATCGGATCCTCCCCCAGTCAAAATTTCGGCCTGCCATTTAATGGCGTTTTTGGTAGCAAGAGTTTTCAGGTAATTGACCATTCTATAATCACAAATGGCTGAACTATCCATTATTTTAATGGCAGTCCCATGACCCAATTTAGTGACCACCTCATGCGGCATGGCCCCCGGCACATCAAAGGCGATTGTGGTATCAACGGCAATACCAAAATCTGGATTGATCCGATGGGCCGCAGAAATAGCCCCCCTGAGCCCCACCTCTTCCTGAACGGTGAATACCCCATAAATGTCATAAGGCACCTCTTTTTCCTTTAAGGAGCGGAGCACTTCCAACAAAATGAAAACAGATATCCGGTTATCAATGCTTTTGCTGTTGATGCATTCCCCAATTTCAATCAGTTCCCTTTCCCTCGTAATCGGATCGCCTATTGACACCCATTTCATGACTTCCTCCTTTTTCATGCCCAAGTCAACAAAATAATCTTGTATTTGTGGGGCCTTGTTGCGCTCTTCCGTCTTCATAATATGAATTGGTTTGGAGCCCATTACACCAATCAAATCCTTTTTCCCATGAACAATTACCCGCTGTGCGGTTAGCGTTTTTGGGTCGAAACCTCCAAGTGTATGGATACGGATGAACCCATCGTCGTCAATATGGGTAACGATGAAGCTAATTTCATCAAGATGAGCGGCAACCATTGCCTTATGGGGTTGGCGACCTTTTTTAACAGCAATGATGCTGCCCATATTATCTACAGACACTTCATCGACCAAAGGAGAGACTTCACGAAGGACGAACTCCCGGATAGGTTGTTCAAATCCAGGCGCCCCGGGGGTTTCACAAATCTTTTTGAGTAGGGGAATATTTAACATATTTGAATATTTCAAGATAACAGGATAGTTTTTTGGAAAAGGCGAAGTTACTGGAAGTCTCTATTTAACATGTAGAATAATTAAATGATTTTAGGACTTTTGCGGAGCTGCCATGAAGTTTCAGTTCAGCATGCATTTTCCAAAATTGAAAGCAGGTGTTAGGGCTGACACACATGATGAAGCTATCTATGTCAAAAAACAACAATGTCATTACTTAGGAAATTAGCGGGAGAAACAGCCATTTATGGCCTGAGCAGCATTGTCGGTCGGGTATTGAATTATTTGTTGGTGCCTTTATATACCAACCTTTTTCTAAAGGAAGAATATGGCATTGTGACGCAGTTGTACGCTACGGTGGCTTTCCTCATGGTGATTTTCATTTATCGGATGGATACAGCCTTTTTCAGGTTCGGGACTGAAAAGGAAGGACGGGAAAAAGTTTATTCTACCACATTCTGGTCTGTAGCTTTATCGGCCCTTTTCTTTACTGCAATGATATTTGCTTTTGCAGAGCCCATCGCCAATTGGTACGCCTTACCTGAAGGGGGCATCGAATATATATGCATTTTTGGGCTCGTCCTCGCATTTGATACTATAAGCGAAATCCCTTTGGCAAAACTAAGACTGGAACACCGGCCATTAAGATTTGCGTCCATTCGGCTGGTCGGCATTGGTCTCAACATGGGCCTCAACCTTTTCTTCCTGATGGTATGCCCGTGGTTTTTAAAGAATGGGTATAACGGTGATTTCCTAGAGGCGATTTATAACCCTTCTTGGGGGATCAAATACATTTTCATTTCCAATCTAGTTGCCAGTCTGGCCGTGCTTTTACTGCTCATCCCTGAGATCAGGCAAGTAAAATGGTATTTTAATGCAGCACAATGGAAAACAATGGCCCTGTATGCCGCCCCCTTGGTTTTGGCAAGCTTAGCAGGCATTGTCAATGAAATGATCGACCGGGAACTGTTGGTCAGGTACCTACCCTACGACATTGAAACAAACCGGGGGGAACAAGGCGTTTATTCTGCCTGCTACAAATTGGCCATGATGATGAGTCTCTTCACCCAAGCATTCCGCTATGCCGCAGAGCCTTTCTTTTTTGCGAATGCCAAAAACAAAGATGCCAAACAACTGTATGCCGATGTGGCCAAATACTTTACCATCGCTGGGGCAATCGCCTTTTTATTCATTACATTTTACCTGGATATTCTAAAAAAATACTTTTTGCTTAATGAAGAATACTGGGCGGGATTGGGAGTCGTACCTATTCTTTTGATGGCCAATTTGTTTCTTGGCCTCTATTATAATGTATCGATCTGGTATAAACTCACTGACCAGACCAGCAAAGGGGGTTGGATCGCCTTGGGAGGGGCATTTATTACTATCACATTAAACTTATGGTGGATACCCAAAATTGGATATATCGGATCGGCATGGGCCACCTTGGCCTGTTATTTTTCCATGACAGTAGCCTGTTGGTTTTGGGGTAAAAAATACTATCCAGTAGCCTATGACATAAGTCGAATAGGGTTCTATATTTTATTCGCTCTGGTACTATTTGTGCTTAGCAATCAGGTAAAACATTGGGTTGGCACTTCTCAACATTGGGTTTACATTTTCAATTCAATGTTGCTTGTTGGATTTCTTTTATTAACTTGGCGTCTTGAAAAAAAGGCTTTGATATAAATACCTTCATCCTACCGAATTATTTTCCTTTAAATAACACACTAATCTACTTATTATCAACTATTTAAACAACCCGAAAAAAAATTATACTTTTTGGGGTTGTAAACAAGTTCGACTTTTGGCAACTTTGCCAAAATAACGTGACTCGTCCAAATATTGCCCGTCAAACACTATAATCCGAAAACGTGAACGAAAACGCTAAATACCTATTAACCAATAAATAAATATTGATTGTAATAATCGATTTTTTTCGGCTAAAAACATTTTAAAATGAAGAATCTCAAACTAATCCTGCTGTTATTGCTGCTTCCAGCATTAACATTTTCCCAAGACGAAGAAGAATATTTAGAAACTGAAATGGACACCGCAAAATCCGGCAACGGAGAGTGGTCGGCTGGCCTCTTCTTGGGTTACGCCAATTATTTAGGCGACCTTGTTGAACCAACATTTACCTTCGACCAAGCCAACCCAGCTTTTGGAATTTTCGTAAAAAATCAGATCTCCCACCGCTTTGGGTTGAAGGGCAATCTCTATTATGGAAATATTGGAAGGCTCTGACCTCAACTATGAGAGAAACTTAAGTAGAGGGTCTTCCTTTGAAACATCTATAGTTGAACTAGCCATTAGAGGAGAATACGAATTTCGCAAAAAAGAACATTATAATCAAAAAGAAGGCGAAACTGAATTTACTCAAAGTGGTAGTTACAAGAAAAAGGTTGTCCCTTACATATTCCTAGGCGTAGGTGCGGCTTTCCTTAACCGAGACATTAAATATGGAAACCCCAATAGGCCCTTGGAGGTGGAAGAAATGAACAATGATTTCTCTAACACCCATCTAACCATTCCGATTGGGTTAGGTCTAAGGATCGACCTTAGCCGTAAGATCTATCTCGGCCTTGAGTGGGGTCAGCGCTTAACGTTCACAGATTACCTTGATGGCGTTTCAATCTCAGGTGACGATAGCAACAACGATGTTTACGTAATGGGCGGCCTCTCGTTAGGTATGCGTTTCGTTGATAAAGATTCTGATAATGACGGAATCGCCGATGATCAAGACAAATGCCCTTCTGTCCCTGGCCCAACTGCCCTTGGAGGTTGCCCTGATACCGATGGCGACGGTTTGGCTGACCGCGATGACAATTGCCCTAATGAACCCGGTGATATAAGCCATAATGGCTGTCCTGATCGTGATGGCGATGGCATCGCTGACCATGTGGATGATTGTCCAGACACCGCCGGACTACGTAGGTTCTCTGGCTGCCCAGACACTGACAATGATGGGATCGTAGACAAAGAAGATAGCTGCCCAACCACACCGGGCATACCTGCTATGAACGGCTGTCCTGACTCAGACCGGGATGGCATCACAGATGACAAAGACAGTTGTCCACAAACACCAGGAACTGCTGAGCACAATGGTTGCCCAGATTCTGATGATGACGGCATCGCAGATAATGAAGACACCTGCCCAAATACGCCAGGTGTTCGGAAATTCTCCGGCTGCCCAGACACTGACAATGACGGCATCGCAGATAATGAAGACAAATGCCCCACTTTGGCAGGCCCTGCCGCTAATGCTGGTTGTCCAGACATTTTAGCTGAAGATAAAGCAGTGCTTGACAAGGCTATGCAAAATGTGAACTTTGAAACAGGAAGCGCCAGATTGCTTTCTTCTTCTAAAGGTATACTTGACCAAATTGCTGAGATCGTCGTCAGGTATCCTGGATATAATCTTTACATTGACGGTTACACTGATAATGTAGGTAATGACTTTGCCAACCAACAATTGTCTGACGATCGTACCAGAGCATGTGCCGACTACCTGTCTAGCAAAGGTGTACCTAAATCTATTTTGATTACAAAAGGTCATGGTGAAAATAACCCTATAGCTGATAACAACACTGCTTCTGGCCGAAAAATGAACCGTAGGGTAACTTTCCGGTTGTCACCTCAGTAAGTAAACAAGTTTTAAAGGTGTAGAAAAAGCCCTTAGGGAAATCTCCCAAAGGGCTTTTTCTATTACTGGCATCAGTCTTAAGATCAAAAGCCTAACATATCTTCCATGCCGAAAAACCCTTCTTTACCAATAATCCATTCTGCTGCAGCTATCGCCCCCTCGGCAAAACCTTCCCTTGAATGGGCTACATGACTAATTTCTATTTGTTCAATGCTGGAAGACCATTTGACAATATGAGTTCCCGGAACTGAATCGATACGTTTTGAGGTTATGATTAGTTTTGATCCATCATCCTCAACGGGTTCATTTTTGTTTTCCTGCTGTTCTAACCTGCCTTCCCATATTTTCTTCTCTTTGGTGTTGGACAAGATACCCTCAGCTAAGGTAATTGCTGTTCCACTAGGGTAATCCAATTTTTCTACATGATGAACCTCTTCCATTGATACGTTATATTGAGAATGCCCGCTCATCAGTGAAGCCAAGTATTTGTTCAATGCAAAAAAGACATTGACACCAACGCTAAAATTGGACGCATATAAAAAAGCTCCTTTTTGTTCCAAGCATATTTTCTTTGCGGCACTCAATTGATCCAACCAACCTGTCGTTCCGCTGATGATAGGCAAACCAATTTCCAAACAATTAGCCACATTTTGAAACGCAGTTTCAGGGCGGCTAAATTCAATTGCGACGTCTGCCCGTTTCAGGTCTTCTCTTTTTACATTAGCTGCATTTTCGCGGGTTATTCGTAAAATCACTTCATGCCCTTTTGACAATGCAATTTTTTCAATGATTTTTCCCATTTTGCCATATCCAATTATTGCGATTTTCATGTTAGAAAAATTTATTTTGTTAAGTTTGCGTGACTAATTAAAACCCCAGCCGTCCATAAGACTGATTTTTGTTGTTTTACAAGCCGCTCTTTGGCTTATCGCTGCCCCTCCTTTGGAGGGGCACTTCTATTTAGGGCAAATGTGCATTTTTATTAATGCTCGATTTTTCTCTTGATCTAATTTTCTTTCTTTTCTTGTAGCACATCTTTTCCTTTGTCATCTTATCATTTTAAAAAGCTTCTTTGTCGGAAAGGAATCTCATTTTGGCTCTAATTTGCGAAGTTTGCGATTCCTTAAAAAGCACCAAATTCTTACTACTTCTCTTATAAAAATCAAATTTTAAAATGGCCAAAACATCCGATAAAAAATCAATGAGCGGCACTGCTCCTCAAAAAAACAAAAGAAAAAGCCCAAAACGAAATTACCGACAGCTTGTCATTAGTATTTTGGTGGGATTAGCATTAATCGCTTTTATTCTGCCGGATATTTTACCACTAATTACTGGCGGAACGAGTAGTGGATCGGGAGGAACGATTCCTCCTTCATCCAATTCTGATTCCCCCCCTCCTTCGACAATGCCTGAACCCAGCTTTACAAAAGAAGGCGAACTTTCTATCATCAGGAGCGAAACTGGCGAAACAATCAAACACATTGATATTGAAAAAGCAGACAATGACATGGAAAGGGCCTTTGGTATGATGTACCGAAAATCCATCTCCGACACCCAAGGAATGCTGTTCCTTTTTGAGCAATCGAAACCACAGTCCTTTTGGATGAAAAATACGCTGGTTCCTCTCGACATTATTTACATCGATGAAAACCACAAAATCACGACTATTTATTCGAACACAACCCCGCTCTCAGAATCTTCCTTACCATCAAATGGCAACGCCCAGTATGTGTTGGAAGTCAGGGGTGGATTTTGTCAGGATTATGGTGTTAAAATCGGGGATTCGATCGAATGGGAGTAGGCTTAACAAGAGAATTAAAGCCTTTTCAGCATATTCATGACCTTGTCCATAGCTTTCTTTTTTTCAAGAAATCTTTGTTTGCATTTATAAACACCACTCCTGTAAGGAGAAACCCTGCTGCTACCAAGGATTGATTGGTGATGACTTCATTATTGAACCCCCATCCTAATAATAAGGCGACGACAGGGTTAACATAAGTTGCAGTAGACACTTTATCGGGTGTAGTTTTTAGTAGTAAATAATTGAAAGCCGAAAAGGCGACAACCGCACCAATAAAAGTAAGATACAGCCACGACCAAGCCCCCCGTTGGGAAATGTTTGCGAAGTCCAAATCAAAAGCTTCTCCTGAACCGACACTGAGCAACAACAACATAACACCTCCGACCAGCATCTGCATGGAGGCGCCCAAGCTTTTTGATTTTGGCAATGGTATCTGAGATATTTTAATGGTAGCAAATCCCCACCCCAACACACAGAACAAGATAACAGCCACCCCCAACAACATTTCACTACTGGTAGTAAATTGGTCCTGTGTCACCAATAGTACCATTCCCGTAAAACCAATACCTATCCCGACAAATGTCCTTGTAGAAGGCTTTTTTTGCAGCATGATCCACATCAGCATCACGGTAATCAAGGGCTGGGCAGCAATAATAAGTGCCGCTATTCCTGAATCCAGATAATTTAATGCCCATACAGCCCCACCATTTCCAATAAAGAAAAAGAACAGACCCATCAAAGCAGCACTTTTCCAATGTTCCTTCTTAGGCCACTCTGCCCCAAACAAAATACTGATTATAAACAAGACTAAGCCCGCTACAAAAAATCGGCTGCCGCACATAAGAAAAGTGGGAATATCACGGATGGCATACCAGTTAGCAAGATAAGTTGAACCCCAAACTAGGTAGATAATGCTAAATGCTAAGGGTACTAGGATACGCTCTGATAGTAGGCTTTTCATTTGTAGTAATGTAGTTGAATAGTCAAAATATAACACCTCGGCCCTTCTTGAAGAGAACCGAGGTGTATTTATTTTGGAATGCAGCAAGGTAATCATTTTACAATATTGGAAAAGAGAACCACCTTATCTGGCGTATTTCATTTTTTGTAAATGCCTAAACCAAAAAAAAATGCCCCGGAAAAACCGGGGCAAAGCAAGTTAACGCTAATAATATTTTGAACTCGGATGTCTATTTGAATTATGCTCGGATCGCTTCAGCGGCTTCATACATTTTTTGAAGCTTGCGACGGGCAAAGAAAATGCGGCTTTTGATCGTACCTAATGGTGCATCAAGCTCTTCCGCAATTTCATCGTATTTATAGCCTTTGTAAGCCATCCAGAAAGGACGTTTAAAGTCTTCAGGTAACGCGCTTACCATCCTCAACAATTCTTTATACGCCATCCGAGTTTCCCCATCATTTTCAATGGATTGGCTACCGGAGTTGATATAATAATTGTTTGGAGTTTGATCGAGGATCGTTCCCCTGCGCACTTTTTTACGGTAATTGTTGATAAAGATGTTCCGCATGATTGTTACGGCCCATGCTTTAAAATTGGTGTCTTGCTGAAATTTATCTGCATTGGAAATAATACGCAAGGCCGTATCTTGATACAAGTCGTGGGCATCAGTTTCATTGCCAGTCAGTTTCAGCGAGAAGGCTCGGAGGGAGTTGCCTACCTGCTCGAGTTGTTGATATATGCTATTCGCCATGGTTGGGTGATTTTATCAGTTAAGCAATACTTATCAGAAAGTTCAAAAGGATTGAATAAAAGGTAAAAAATTGAATTTGTGAACAGTTAACCTTTTAATTGACCCAGATTGAATTCTTACACTTTGTAATTATTTTTTACAAATCTACTATTTAGACGAATTCAATGCAAATATATTTTCCAATTTAGATCAATTCTGAACATTTTTAAAAATTCCTTAACACTTCTAAAGGTATTTCGTCTATTTTGTTACCATTCTATTGTAGCTGTTTATCTTTTTATTGTATCTAATTACAAATGTTTTAAACAATTTCTAAACAATTGGCATGTAAATAGCGTTTACACGATGCCCCAAAAAGAGACGTTCTTCTTCTAAAATGTAAATTTTATCTACAAAACAGTAGGATTTATAGAAATTTGTCAAGAAAAAATACGCAGGAAAAAATGATTGATCTTCACAACGACTCATCCAATTTCAATTTGTCTGAGAATCTACGGGCACTCCGTAAACGAATGAAATGGAGCCAAGAAGAATTGGCTGAAAGATTGGGCCTCAACCGGGGTAATATTGCTTCTTACGAAAGCGGGACAGCCGAACCTAAAATCTGCAACTTGGTCAAATTTGCCCGTCTTTTTAACATCTCTATTTTCGATCTTACCCATAGCGACCTAAAAGAGGAAACTAATTTCATCCAAGCTACCCAGCGCCAATCAAATGGTTCTGGCCTACCAGCCATTGATCAATACGCTATTGAAGCCAAGGAATTTGAAAGTGCAATCAAAGGATTAGAATGCATTTTCAATATGAAAATCAGAAATTCTAAAGAATTACCAGAAGATATGCTTTTTTTCAAAAATCAATTTGAACAGCTCAACAATGTAGCCCGATTGATCCTTAATTCACATGTCGAACTGATAGCCTCCATCAAATCTCATTGCCCTGAACACCAAGCCAAGTTGAGAGAAATGGAGGCCAAAGAATTCAATGCATAATTACTTGCCAAGCAAATTTTTAAATTTCCAAACCTGCACTTTTATGATCTCCTCAACATTAACCCAATGTTGCTGACATTCTCTACTTTTCAAAAGACAAGTACGCTTCCAGCCGCTCCCAATCTTCATCTTTAAACCCAGCCTTGATCTTTTTTAAGTCCGCAAAACTTGTGAAATCTCCATGTTGCCTCCGGTAATTGAATAGGATTGTAGCCTGATAACTATTGATATAAGGATGGGCCTTTAGTTCATCCAGGCTGCATTTATTCACCAATATTTTTTTATAAACAGCCGAAATTGTCAAGTAAGGGCTGATTTTTTGGAAAACACTATCGGGTAAGCCATACGTCTCCCCTACTTGTTCAACGGAAGCAAAACCTCCCAATTTATCTCTAAACTTAACAATGCGGTTGGAGAAGCTGGGGCCAATACCTGATAGCTGCTGCCATTCTTCCGCTGTTGCTTGATTAATGTCAACATTGGTTGGCACATATTCTTTTTTGGAATAAAATGGTTCAGACAGTTTTTCAGTTTTGGGTGATTGAGGCTTATTTTCATCCGCTGCTGATCCTTCTTTCGAAACATCAATAGATTTCTTTTCTATCATAATCCACCGCTCCAGCCGCTCATAATCTTCTGGCCGCAGACCGTACACTTTTTTCAGATCCTCTTTTTTAAAGAACAAACCACCTTTCGAGCGGAAATTGATTAACGTATTTGCTGTGCGGTGTGATAAGCCGAGCCGGACGAGTTCTTCCTTTGTAGCGGTGTTCGGATCGAACTGGAACAATTCTACCGGAACGGTCACTGGCGTTTTGCCCCTAAAATTGGTGCGCACCCCTACCACATCATTTTCTACAATTGGCTGATCGGATGTGACTGCTAAGATCGCAGCCCTGAATTCTGAAAAATCAGTGGGCGGCGGCGGTGGGAAAACGTACGTATAAAAGTTAGGCAATAAAAAGAAGAAAAGGCAAAGGAAGGACAAAGCAATTGAAGCATTCCTTTCTGTACGTGTAAAATAAAAATACTCGTACAACTCGTGTGTGAAGTTCCTCATGTTATAAAGTTTTCTCTGGATTGCGTTTTGACCAAACAAATATAACACGTAGGAACAAGGCTGTCAAATATTGATTTAGGTTATACTTTTTTTCTCGTCACAATCTCCGCACCCAAAATCACATCCGGTATCCCAAAGCCATCGACTAATCCTTCCACTTCTGGCCGCAGCTCCTGTACCAGTTTATTGTGTACCCGCCGGATGGCTTTTGACTTACTTCCCGAGAGGAAGTCGTTTTCCAAAAACCAACCTTTTTCCTCCAGTATGATGGTCAATGCATACAAGTCTACAGGTTTTATGGAGGATATTTTTTACCGGTTCCGATTCACATTTTTCAATCGCTCCGATAAACGATTTCAAAACAATGTTATCAATATACGCATGCGCCAATAAAACCATGTGTGTCTGACATTTCAAAAACGCCTGATACGGATCAATGCGTTTTTTCAAAAAAGCCTGCATACGGGAACTCAGTGAAATGAGCAATTTCTGAAAACGGTAATGGAAAGCATCTTTATGAAATTCCCGGCTTAATAAGTGCTCCGAAGTAGTATTCCTCGTTTGTACAGGGTTGAGTTCCTGCATGGTGTTGTTGAACCGGGTAAACAGGTAGCGCATGACCGCTTGAAAGCCCTCATCGTGGAACGATTGTTTGAACTTGTAAAGAACACCCTTGGCCACCAATTGCATCAACACTGTATTGTCGCCTTCGAAGGTGGTAAAAATATCGGTATCCGCTTTCAGGTCGGCAAAACGGTTTTCCTTCAAATACCCCTTTCCGCCACAGGCTTCCCGGCATTCCTGAATAGTTCGGGTGGCGTGCCAACTTGCCTTGGCTTTCAGTCCGGCAGCGAGCGTCTCGATTTGGCGCATATCCTCATCTGTTTTCTCGGTGTATTTATCCGCCAACTTGTGGAGAGCAAAATGATAGGCATAAGTTTTTGCCACCAAAGGGATCAGCCGATGTTGGTGAGTCGGATAATCCATGATAAACGTTTCTGGTTCACCGTCCTTGGGACTGAACTGCTGCCGTTTCAATGCATATTTAACGGCAATGGTCAAAGCCGATTTGGCCGCACTGACACTGCCCAGCCCGACTGAAATCCGGCCAACCACCAATGCCCCGAGCATGGTAAAAAATCGTTTGGATGGGTTTTTCAGCGGGCTTTCATATTTCCCCAAATCATTGATCCCGCCGTATTTGTCTAATAGGTTTTCCTTTGGCACCCGCACTTGATCGAACCAAATCCGGCCATTGTCCACTCCATTGAGGCCCATTTTGTAGCCATTATCTTTAACAGTGACACCCGGCAATAACTCACCCAATTCATTTCGCAAAGGCACTAAAACGGCATGCACCCCATGGTTTTCACCATCGACAATTAGCTGTGCAAAAACGGCGGCCAGTGAGCTATGCAAGGCATTTCCGATGTACTCTTTACCCGCTGCTAAGTTGGGTGAGTGGACAATTATTTCCTCTGTATTTTTATCAAAAGTAGCGGTCGTTTGTAAGCCGTTTACATTCGAACCGTGCCCCGTTTCCGTCATGGCAAAGCAGCCGAGGAGTTCCGCCCGGTGCATGGCTTCGAGGTACTTTTTGTGGTGGCGTTCCGTACCCAACATGTGCAATGCTCCACCGAACAGGCCGAACTGCACCCCAAATTTCACCGTCAGGCTCAAGTCGCTGTAAGCAAGCATTTCGAATACAGCGATGTGGTCGCCCTTCCTTTCACCGCCACCATATTTTTTGGGAAATGAATAAGCGCTCACGCCTTGCTTGGCCAATGCTTTCACTTGCTCCAAAACCCGCAAGCGGTGGGTGTCTTTGTCGGGAATGATTTGATGAGCAAAATGTGGATCGCTCAACAAGGTGCGCATCCGGTTCTTGGTTCCGGCATATTCAGCATCTAAAAAATCTTTTAACTCATGGGGGTCAAAGGAATAGGAAGGCTGGAGGCCGGGCCGGTACTTTTCATTCAATTTGGACAACAACAATCTCGAACTCTCTTGTCCTTTTACACCCAGTGCCGATTCCAGTTCCCGCAATGCCTTTTCGGTTGCGGGTAATTTCCAGAGGGCCTTCGATTGGCCTTCCTCACAGATAGTCGCCATCTCAATACCCAGACTGATGAGGGAATGTTTTTTCTCCTCGCTAATTTTATCCGAATAATGTTTTAAAACACTCACCCAAGTTTTGAAAGTTTCTTCATCGGGTGGGTTGGCAGGATCTGACCAGCGGATGAGACGCTCGGTTTCTGCTGCGGTCAAAAAATCCATCTCCTTCAATTTCTGGTGGATAAATTTCATTTCGGTTGGGCTGAGCACGCTATCTGCCCAACCCACATAAAAAATGGGCAAGACGCTGAGTAGGCCGGGCGTGAACGGAGAGGCTTGGATGTTGGTAGCTGACATGAAAATTAGGTTGTTTGTCCAAAGGTAAGTACATAGACATAAATAGATATAAAATTGAAATACGGTTGAAATATTTTCAGGATTTCGAGACCCAATGACTTGTGCCTATTTCTACGTATTTCTCTATTTCAATTTATTTCTGTCCTTTTACTTAGATTTTATTGTGTACCCCCATTTTATTTGACTTACCGAAATGCAAACTTGTCCCTTGGTTTCCTTTTTTAAAAACGGGACATTCAACCAACATCTCTAAATATTCGACCAATGGCACGGGAAAGAAAAACACCATCGAAAGTGGGGTAATACATTTGCCGCTCGTTTTTGTGGTGGAATCTGCATTTGACAAAAACCAAACATACTCCCTGCTGTTTCCACTCCATTTTCATGCTGACTGTTAAACAAAATCACCTGATATGCTACAAAAATCTTTCTCTTTAGCTACCCTGCTTGTGGTGGCTTTTTCTTTTTTTTCAACCTTGGTTTTTTCCCAAGAAAAAGTAACCGTGAGCGGCTATATCAAGGATGCCTCCAATGGTGAAACGCTGATCGGCGCCACCGTTTTCGTCAAGGAACTGGCCACGGGGACAACCAGCAACGAATACGGTTTTTATTCCATCTCTATCCCTCCGGGAAATTACGAGCTGGAATTTTCCTACATCGGCTTTGACAACCAGAACCAATCCATCGAGCTGTACAGCAACATAAAATTGGATGTCGAAATGGGCGAAATAGCCGAAGACCTCGTCGAAGTCATCGTCAAATCAGAAGCCAAAGACCGCAACGTTTCCGACATCGAAATGAGCGTCAACCGCCTCGACGTGGCAACCATCAAAAAAATGCCAACCCTACTGGGCGAGGTGGAAGTGCTGCGGAGCATCCAGCTTTTGCCCGGCGTAAGTACGGTTGGAGAAGGAGCTTCGGGCTTCAATGTGCGGGGTGGCAGTGTGGATCAAAACCTCGTGCTGCTCGATGAGGCGCCCGTTTACAATTCCTCTCACCTGTTCGGTTTTTTCTCCGTTTTCAATCCTGATGCGGTGAAAGACGTCAAGCTGTACAAAGGCGGAATCCCTTCCCGATACGGAGGCCGTCTGTCTTCGATCCTCGATGTGCGGATGAAGGAAGGCAACAACAAAAGGTTTACGGCCAACGGAGGCATAGGTCTGATTTTCAGCCGCTTATCGCTGGAAGCGCCGATTATAAAAGACAAGGCATCGTTCATTTTTGCGGCCCGCCGCTCTTATATTGATGTGTTGGCCAAGCCATTTTTAAAAGGGGCATTTGAGGACTCGAAATTGAATTTCTACGACCTCACCCTGAAGACCAATTACAACATCAATGAGCGGAACAAGGTCTTTCTCTCTGGCTACTTTGGCAGGGACGTATTTGGCTTTGGCGACCAGGCGGGCTTCAATTGGGGCAACGCTACGGCACCCTCCGCTGGAACCACTTGTTCAGCGACAAGCTGTTTTCCAACGTGACTTTTTATTACTCCGATTATGATTACGAACTGGATTTTGGCAACGAATCGGACAACAAATTTGACTGGAACGCCCAGATCATCAATTACTCGGTGAAGCCGGAATTTTCCTATTTTATTTCTCCAGAAAATGCAGTCCGTTTCGGCGGGCAAGGCATTATTTACGAATTTGAACCGGGCAATGCCATTGGGGTGAGCGAGGGCGAATCGAGCGATTTTAGTTTGTCAAAAAAATATGCGATCGAGTCGGCAGTGTATGCGGAGCATGAAATAAAACTGGACCGCTTTGAGATCAACTATGGCTTGCGCTATTCTCATTTCAATTACACGGGCGAGGGTAATGCGTATGAATTTGGTGAAGCGGAAGAACCGGGACTGCGCAGGCCCGTTACCGATTCAAAATCTTATGACCAATGGGAGTCCATCGCCACCTACGGCAACCTCGAACCCCGGCTGTCGCTCAAATACCAGCTCTCGGATGCGAATTCCATCAAAGCAAGTTACAACCGCACAGCCCAATACATCCACCTCATTTCCAATACGACTGCCTCTACCCCACTCGATGTGTGGACGCCAAGCACCAACAACATCAAGCCGCAAACTGCCCATCAAGTCGCTTTGGGTTATTTCCAAAATTTACAAAACGACAATTACGAACTGACCACCGAAGTCTATTATAAAAAAATGAGCCACCTCGTGGACTACATCGAAGGCGCCAACCTGCTCCTCAACGAGTTCCTCGAAGGCGACCTCCTCGAAGGCGACGGACGGGCCTATGGGTTGGAGCTAATGGTTAAGAAAAACAATGGCCGCTTCAATGGTTGGGCGAGCTATACATTGGGGCGCACAGAGCGGCAAGTGGAAGGCGTCAATGGCGGCGAATGGTACCCTTCCCGTTTTGACCAGACGCACAACCTGAGCGTCACTGGTTTTTACGAAACGAAATCACGCTGGTCGTTCAGTGCCAATTTTGTCATTATTTCCGGTACGCCGACGACCTTTCCGACTTCCCGTTTTGAGCAACAAGGCTACATCATTCCGCACAATGCCAACGAGACCCGCAACAATGTGCGCATCCCCGTTTATCACCGCCTCGATGTGTCGGCGACGTTGGATGGGAAAACCAAACCGGACAAGCGCTGGAAAGGGCAATGGGTCTTTTCGGTGTACAATGTTTACAACCGCCGCAACCCGTTTTCGATTTATTTCCAACAAGACGCCAACCGGTGGCGGTTGGCCAGCCGGTGAGCACGGAGGCCGTGCAGTTGTCGGTCATCGGGAATTTCATCCATCGGTTTCCTACAATTTTGAATTTTAAACACTCAAGCCCCGACTCGTCATTTTTCCAAAAATGACAGGCCTCCTAAAAGCAAATTTTTAAAAATGAAAATATTCAAATCCATCCTCCTAACAGCCTCTTGCCATTTTCACGATGGCCAGCTGCACCGATGTTATCGACGTAAACACCGACCCTGCCGATCCCATTCTCGTGGTGGACGCTTGGCTCAACGACCAACCTACCCCCCAAACCATTCGCCTCACGCAGTCGCAACCATATTTTGATAATAGCTTGTCGGCAGGGGTGACTTACGCCATCGTTACAGTGGAAACAGGCGACGGGGACCAATTTTCATTTGCCGATCAAGGCAACGGTGACTAGGTGTGGACGCCAACGACCACTGGCGAACTGGGCCGCCCTGGCACGTTTTACACCTTGACCATTGAGTGGAACGGCAATATTTATATTTCGAAACAACGCAGTACGGAGCGCCGCCTGTTGACTCCATCACCCAAGAATACCGGGTGGATGACCTCTCTGGCCCCGATGGCATTTACACCGAATTTTTTGCCCGTGACCTGCCCGGTCTCGGTAATACTTATTGGATCAAAACTTTTAAAAACGGAGAATTTTTGAACAAACCTTCGGAAATGAATTTGGCTTACGATGCTGCCTTTTCTGCTGGTTCGGAAGTGGACAATCTGATCTTTATCCCACCTATTCGGGAAGCTACTAATCGCATCCCCGACCCTGATACGGATGACGATCAGGACGTTGCACCATGGTCGCCGGGTGATGTGATCCGGGTGGAAATTCATTCTATCTCCAACGCTGCATTTGATTTCCTCACGCTTGCCCGGGAGCAAATGACCAACGGCGACAACACCATTTTTGCTGTTCCCCTCGCCAACACAACCAGTAACGTGGTCAATGCCGCCACGGGTGACCGGGCGTTGGGCTATTTCAACGTGGCAAAGATGACTGCTTTGGAAAAGGTGATTGAGTGATTTGCTTCATGGTTTCATGGTTTTCCAATATTACTTGTACAAGTCTTAACGGGAAAAACCATGAAACCATCTAACCATGAAACCATGCTCTCAATGCCCCACTAAAAATTGCTGTCTGCCAAGAACACCGGTTGGGGATTTGCCGAAAGAAAATAAACCCCACTCGGCCAATTGGAGGCATCCATCGTTGTGCTATTCGTAAAATCAATGGTGCGCACAATCATTCCGGCAGCATTGTAAACCAATGGGTTGTCTCATCTCCCCATTTTTCCGGTTTTGAAATTTGGAAAAAGTCCGCTGATGGTGTCAGTAATTTTAGGTTTCGATGAGGTATCTGTTGCGTAGCGGTGGAATTCCCATTACGCAGCACAATGGCATTTGGCGTGAGCAGACCAAGTGTACCCGGAGATACGAAGTTGCCCAAAAAATTGCCATCTGAATCGTACTCCCGGACGGAAGAGGTGCCACCGCTGCCAATCAACAAATTGCCGTTTGGCAAAAATTCAACGCCCTCACACTGCGGCAGCCCTGCGATAAACACCCCAAGGTAAGCTCCGTCTTTATCAAATCGTTTAACAGCAGCACCGTCAAAATCCAACACCAAGAGGTCGCCGTTTTCAGCAAACCAGATATTGGTCGGCTCGGCAAGGTTGGAATTGATAAACAGTCCGAGATGCGCACCCGTGGGGCTGAATTTCCGCACGTTCGCATCCGTGTAGGAGGAAACATAAAAATTGCCGTCGGCATCCCAATCAATGCCGATGCTATTGGAAACACCGACTGTTGTAAGTTCATCCACCAAACTGCCGTCCAGATCGTACCGCCGAACCCTGCCATTGCCCGCTGCTTGCAAGACGTAAAGCAGACCTTCCGGGCCGATTTCCATCCGGGTCGGGCCGCCGACCCCGGTGGCGAATTCGCCGATAAAGTCTCCCGTTGTTGCGTTGAATTTGGAAATGCGGCCCGAATTGTAGTTGGAAATCAGGACAATGTTTTTGTCTTCAAGGAAAAGAATGTCCTGTGGCCAAGCTAAATGATCGTCGATGAATACCTGCCCATTTTCGCCGTTTCCATCAAATTGGAGGATTTGCCAAGGACCGTTGTTGAAGTTGCCTGCATCGCAAACATAGACCGAGGCGTTTTGCGCATGTAACCATCCCAAAAGATGGGTGGCATAAAAAATAACCAACCGTAGTACCTTTCTTTTCATGTCGTGTGATTTTTATTGGACAATTAGGTTAAGGGTTTCCATTCCTGTCTTTCAATAAAAGCCATGAAACTGCTTCAACGATAGATAACGTCGGCAGGGTTCAAAACCCTGCCGACGTTCTTTATACAGTATAATTCCTCAGTCTTACGTTTTGTACGCCCCCTGGTTTTTTAAGAAAAACAGAGGAGAAGCTTAAAAATAAAACCCAAGCCTTGGGCATCGTTTATCCGTTCTTGCCAAAATCACCCCACCTCTGACGGGCATTTACCACATACCCGCTTGAATGCTTTCGAAAACCCTGAAACATCGGCAAAACCGCAGCGGATGGCTGCTTCGGAAACAGTGGTTTTTCCATCAACGAGCAACTCTTTTACCCTTTCCATTTTCTTCTTTTTAAACCAATGCATGGGTGGCATCCCAAAAACTTCGTTGAATGTGCGGTGAAAATGGTAGGTGGACAGACAAGCATTTTGGGCCACTTCCTCCAGCGAAAGTTGGGTTTCCCATTGATCGAGCATGAAATCATGGGCAGCGATTACCCGACGGTACAGCTCGGTCTTTGTAGCCGGGGTACGGGCATTTATCCGATCGATCTTTTGCTGGGCATCGAACTGCAGGGTGTAAAATCCTTCCGCCAATTCATAGAAAATAGTGGAGTCTATTTGGTTATCGGAACAGCTCTCATTTTTCATTAATGCAGCTATACCCATTAAATGGTTTGAAAGCCTCCCCGGTCGGTGGTAAATGTTTTCAAAAAAAGGAATTGGCTCTATATAAAATGCAGGGGCATCCAACAGAGCCAGATCCTCCGATCGGTTGAACCGCACGACATCTGCCAATAACCGGGGAGTAAAATAAACAGCCACTGCCTTGATGCCCGGCAAGGCGGGAAGGCATTCCAGTTCTGTATCTTTATTGGTCACATAATAACTGCCAGCTGGGACAGTGACCAACTGGTTGTTAACGATATAGGACATAGAACCTGCCAAGCAAAATTTAACTGAATAAGGTGTTTTAAATTTCATGTACCGATAAATGTCCTCTGCAAAAAAGAGGCTATCTGTTTCTTGTGGCACCTCGCTGGCTTGGTACTTTGGCCTCGCCCAAGTGATTATTTTACCCATAATTTGAACTTTTGATAAAAAGTTGTTGGAACTGCAAAACACGAGTCATCCTGAATTTTTTCTATTATCAAACAGGTTCAACCTTTTAACCCACGATTTTAATCGTGGGTAGCACTACATGGCTTTTGGCTAACGGTTTTAACCGTTTTAAACCACTTTGTTGAAAAATAGGCACTCTGAAGAAACCGTTAAAACGGTTTGGTTATCAAGAATTTAGGATCAGCCCACGATTAAAATCGTGGGTTGATATTGCGTGACGACTTGTGTTTTAGAAACCACTATTTTTTGTGGCACTAAAGAAATGAGCTTATCGCGAAGGGGAAATGTAAAAAGGCGGAATAATTTAGCAAAAATGGACAACCTGCGCATTTTTACAAATGGCATCTTTACGGTTCAAATAAAAACAGCCTTATGCCTAAGCTACTTTTCCTATTCTGTTCAATTTACCTTTTGTCCGTTATCTCAGCAGGTTGCCAAAACACCTTTGAAAAACTGACCCCTGAACGCATTGGTAGCCAGTTCGTCTCGGCCATCAACTCTTCTAATCCGACTGAACATGCGGCCATCGCCCGGGAGATTCACGCCCCAACAATGATCGAGAGCAACGGGATTGAAACTTTGGCCAAGCGGTTTCAACAACTGCACGACCAGTACGCCCCCATGGAATACCATCACTCCGACCAACTTGTTTTTTCACGACCGGGAGGTGACTCCTACATTTTGCACGTGTACGGACGGAAACAGGGTGCGGTGATGTGGAGCGATTTCCAGTTCCGCCTCGAACCAACGCCGCCACACCGCATCACCAATTTGGTCTTCGTCGCCGAAGTTGCCGAACCAGTCTCCCTACCCAATGGCAGCATTGAACAAAAGGAAACGCTGGACTGGCTCAACGGTTATATCGAAAAAATGGAACGGGAAAATGACCTTTCCGGCAGCATCCTCATCGCCAAAGGTGAGCAGGTTCTTTTTGAAAAATATTGGGGCCTCGCCAATATTGAACAGTCGAAAAAAATCACCGCCGAGACCCTCTTTGGAATGGCTTCCGGCAGCAAGATGTTTACTGCCACCGCCATTATGCAATTGATGGAAAAAGGCAAGCTGAAACTGACCGACAAATTGACGGACTATTTCCCTGACTTCCCCAAAAAGGATTGGGCGGAGCGGGTTACGCTGGAGCAAATGCTCTCCCATACCTCCGGCATCGCTGAATACTGGACTTCGGAAAACGAACCCGCCATGCTCAATTTTACCGACTGGCATCAGTTTGTCCCGCTCATTTACAAGGAAGGTTTTCTATCGGAGCCGGGTACGCAACACAGGTATTCCAACTCCAATTTTATGCTGCTCGGACAGGTCATTGAGCAGGCCAGCGGACAGGATTATTACACATACATTGAAGAAAATATTTTGAAAAAATCAGGCATGGGTCATAGCGGCTGGTTCGACCATGCCGATCCAAGCTTGCCGCTCGTCATGCCCTACGCCCGCAATGGGGAAAGTGGTTGGAAAACAGCTAAACATTTCAAAAAAGGCTCTCCTGCCGGCGGGTGTGTTTCCAACTGTACCGATATGCTGAATTTTGCCAAAGCATTGAAAAACAAGCAGTTGATCACCGAGCAGAGCTTGAAAAACATGACAGCGGACAAAACACTTGGGACTAAAGACGCCGAACCGTATGGCCTCGGTTTTATACTGGAAAAACACGCCCAAGAGCCGACTTTCGGCCACGGCGGAACGACTGGCGGCGTGAACTTCGAGTTCCGTTATTTCCCCCGGCAAGACATTGTTTTGGTCGTTTTCAACAACCAAAACAATGGAGCCTATGATGACCTGAAACGGAATACTATAAAGCTGATTTCAGGGGAACGGTAGGTTGCACTTTAACTTCTCAAGATGTCCTCACTCCGGCATACCCATTTCTTTCCATTGTTTGAACACCATAATTAGGCTGTCGCTCAATGGTTCTTTTTTGCTTTTGAAAGGCATAAATTCCTTGTTGTCGACCGGCAACTGAACACGGGCCAAAATGTCATCAATGTTGTTTGTGACAGCAGCATAGGTGTCCAAGAACTTTTTCTTACCATTTTCTGGAAAATGGCAGGGCGTGCAACGGTCTTGCATGACAGGCAAAATATCCTTTTGAAAAGTTATGGCTGGGGCCTTTTTATCGGCAAGCCCTTTTTTGGAAGTGGTACAAAATGGCAAAAACAGGACGGACAAAAACAGCAAGGAAATCAAACGGAATTTCATGTCGAGAATAATTTTAAGTGGTGAAAAATGGGTGAGCACAATTTTGATTTGTGCCAACAAATAAACGTTGAATAAACCATTTACTAGAATGACGAAGTGAAATAGAAGGCAGTGTGTCAATTGTAAGGCTTGCATGATCAGTCCCGGAGAGTCTGCCCCGAATTTATACCGAAGTGAATTCAGAACTGGCATTCGGGGGACGAAATCCCATAGCGAGGGGTGTGAGCCCCTCGAATATTGCAAAGGATTCACATCCCTCGCTACGGAATGCCGTCCTTTCAGGACTAAAACCGTCAGTCTTACATTTAACAAACCACTAAATAGAATTATACAAAAGAGATTTTGATCTACAAGTTCTTCCGCCACTTCATCGGACTGGCACTAAGCGGAGATGGTAAACGAAACCGAATGTCATATCCCATTTGTCTTCCACATTTATATTGGTTGGTAGATCGCCAAAATCCACCCGAAGCCTGCCCATTGTTACCCTTGCTGTCAGCCCTTTCCAAAGATGTGCCTCCGCTCCAAGCCCATATTTGAGCATTCCCTGCTCATCTTTTTGTTTGTAAAAACCAAAAGCATCCCGAATGGTCACGTCGAATTTCCGTTCCGTCTCAAATGCGTAAGCGTACACCAGCAGGTTTTTATTTTTCAGAAAAACAGCACCAAGCGTCAGGCCATACCCACTCTGAAAGTTGTTTTCATACTTGATAGTCAACGATTTAGAAGGATCGTTGTGCATCAGTTTGCCGTCCGTGAAACCCAGTTGCAGTTCCGCCCCGGCAAGCATCCGGCCTTTTAAAAATTGCTTTCGAAAGCCTATTAAAACCTCCGCCACAAAACGGGATTCCTGTGCCAACACATCCACGCCATCCACGAAAGACCCGCCGAAAAGATTTTGGGAACCTGCGTTTGCCCCAAGGTAAAAGCCATCGAAATACTTGTTTGGGACGGAAAGGCCATTTTGACAAAATGCCAAAGACTGGCAAAAAAGAAGGCTTACGATCAACCGAGTACAAAGCATTAGGATGAAATTTAAATTTATTGCCAAAGAAGCCTTTGAACGATGGCTTCTCCCCCTACCGACAGCCTTACGAAATACACTCCCGTCTGCGCCCGCAACCCACTGACCGTCCTGCCATCCCATCCCGATTCATACTCTCCAGCCGTTTGTTTTCCCGAAAAAATAGTTGCCACTTTTTGCCCTAAAACATTGACTACCTCCAACCTGACATCCGCCGTTTTTTCTAAAAAATAATTGATGCGCACATCCTGACTTGCGGGGTTGGGGGAAATATTGGCAAAGCCAAAAGCAGGCGTCCTCGCCACCTCATCATTTGCCGAAGGCTCACCTGACCAAGCCTTTGTCCAATAAGCTCCACGTCCCAACGTGCCGACCCTCAGCGTCGTATCGACCGGATTGAACTCGATATCAAGTGCGATGGAAACGGGAAGATTGTCATTGTATTCCGTCCAAGTTTCGCCGTCGTCGCAGGTAACAAAAACACCTAAATCGGTAGCGGCAAACAAAACACCGGGCAGGAAATGATGCACGGCAATGGCATTTACCGACAGGTCGGGCAGGTCACCTTGGATGGCGGTCCAAGTGTCACCGTGATCGGTCGATTTGTAAATATGTGGGGAGTTCGGGAGGGAACTGTTGCGGCTCACATACACTAAGCCTGATTGGAGTGGGCTGGATTTAATGTCTGTTACCCGCCAACCGGGGTTATTAGAAGTAGGGGCCCAAGTGTCACCACCGTTTACACTGCGCCAAAACGACCAAGTGCCATCAAAACTCCAAGCAGCGCAGTACGCAAAATCAGGGTTGACCTGATCAAATTCAAATATTTTCGGTTCGTTCATGGTAGCCACGGCATTCCAAAAATTCCCGCCATTGGCAGTTTTATACAAACGCTGCTTGGTAGCACCGAGGAGTACCTGCGGGTCAGTTGGGTGCTGCCGGAGAATGGCGGTGTAGAAGCCATTGTTCTCACTCAAGTTGATGCCGTTCGTGATTTGCGAAGCAAGCGTGTGTACCCCACCATTGGTTCGGAAATACCTGCCATCGATCCACCCACCGTACAGAATATTGGCATTGGTAGCGTGAACCTCCACATCTGACCCGTCGAGAAAGCCCCACCTATCCCAAGCCAAATTGGTGTTTTCCGACAATTTTATTCCTTGTAAACCATGGTCTTGAGTCCCGCCGATGATCGTCCCGGGGTCGCTTCGCCCAGATGCGATAGCGTACAACTGGCCCGTAAAAAGCCCCTCATTTTTATGTTCAAAACATTCACCGCCGTCCATGCTTTTGGCCACACCTCCGTCATTAAAGGCATAAACAATTTGTGGGTTATTGGGGTCAAAAGCGAAGTCATGTTGGTCAACGTAGGTGCGGCATGCAGGCGGTTCAGAGCAATTGGGGCAGGTAAGCCGATCCCGTTCTACCCAGGTCTCACCGCCGTCCGTGCTGCGCCAAAGGGTAACGCCTCCGAGCCAAATCACTGCCGGGTCGTGGGGTGAAACGGCCACCACATTGTCGTACCAACCTTGGCACGGCCCATTGGGGAATTGGGGTGAACAAAGGGCGTTGGGAGCGTTTTCGATTTTCACCCAAGTGCTGCCAAAATCGTCCGTTCGAAATAGTCCCCGCAGACCAAAACCAGTCGACTGGCCAGAAGAAATGGAAGCATATACAATGTCAGGTTGGCTTTTACAAAAATCCAAATTGATGAAATTCAGGTCTGTCACAGGCAGCCCGCCCCCCAGTTTCGACCAATTGTCACCACCATCGGTACTGCGCCAAATGCCATCCGACTCGATAGCGGCGAGGAGCAGGTTGGGGTTGGCAGCGTGCTGAACGAAATCGTTGCAGATGGCTGTATTTTGGTTGGTGCCATCCCCTTTTTTTAAGGTCCACGTCAGGCCAGCGTCCGTACTTTTCCAAATGCCATTGGTGGCGGCCAGCCAGACTTGGTTGGTATCTATATAGCTCCACACAATTTTAAATGCGGAAACGCCCGCAGTATGATGGTACGCAAAATCTGACTGGCTCCATAGCAGCCCCCGATCGGTAGATTTGAACACGCCGAGGCCGGGGCGGATTGTACCACCCCACGCGTACCCTTCTCCTGTCCCGATGATTAAAGAATTGGGATTCAAAGGGTTGACGGCCACCGCACCCACTCCGGACGAAGGAATTTGGTCAGTCATGGGCTGCCAAGTGTCGCCACCATTTTCCGACAGCCAAAGCCCTCCCGTGGCTGAACCAGCCCAAATGACCTGTGAGTTCTCGGGGTCAAAAGCATGGGAAATCATCCGGCCGCCCTGCCCTTCCATTTTGTTCGGCCCAAGGTTTTGCCAATTGGCAGACGGAAGCGCCCCACCACGGGTAAGGGTTCGGGAGCGGATTTCCCGAAATATTTCCCAACGTTTTTCCCCGCCAGCATCTCCTTGAAAATTGGCCCGCAAGTCGAACAAACGTTTTTCCCGCACATAGGGTAAATAGCCTGTGCCTTCGCCAAGCGAATCGGTTGGGATGCCTTTTGAAAAATAATTTTCCTGGAAAAAATCTTCCCAAGCCTGAAGGGCGGGATGGGTTGGATTGAAATAGGTGGCGGGAGCAGATGATTCGTTAAGGTCTTGCGCCGATATTTTTTGTTCAACCAAAAAAAAGACACCAAGAAGAAAAGTGGGCAACAGTTTGTTCATAGCTGAATATTATTTTTAAGCAAAAATAGGCAGGTGAAAAACTGCTGCTGGTAAGAAAGCGAACGATGGTAAAAAAGGGAATTTAAATACCGTATAATTTAAATTTGCTTTAATTTTTCCCCTACAAGTGGGCCGGACGATTCACCTCGCCTTGAGGGCATGAGACTGCTCGGCCCAACGGGATTTTTAAGGGGCGGCGTCGTCCCGACATCGGACGACGCCGCCCCTTAAGCATGTCTTCAGTACTTCCGGGCGTTGCCAAAAGAGCGACTTTTCCTGCTCCATTTTTTAAACATACTCAAATTACACAGTATTAAAAGCCCCAACAATGCAATCTGGCAAACGTTTCAGCAACCTACTCGCTCCTCAAACTCTCTATGGGATTTGCCAACGCCGCCTTCATGCTTTGAAAACCCACCGTCAGAAAAGTCACCAACACGGCTGCTAAACCAGCGAGCGCAAACACCCACCACTCGATGTTTACCCGGTATTCAAAATCCATCAGCCAGCGGTTCATAAAAAACCAAGCGAAGGGGATGGCAATCAAGACTGCTACTACGACCAATTGCAGAAAGTCTTTTGCCAATAGGCCAGTGATGCCAGCAACCGTTGCCCCCAACACCTTTCGGATGCCGATCTCTTTGGTGCGCTGTTCCGTAGTGTATCCGATCAAGCCCAATAGTCCGAGGCAGGCCACAAAAACGGAAAGCCCCGTAAAAGCCCCCAACACCGAACCGAGTCGCTCCTCCGATTGGTACTGGGCATCGATGTCGTCATCGAGAAAGGAGAAACCAAACGGGGAAGTCGGTGCGAAAGCGGCCCAGAGTTTTTTGGTTTTTTCCAAAACTTCCCTTTCCGTTCCAGACGCAATTTTTACCGCTAAATAGCTGTCGTTCAATTGATACGACTTGGAGGATTCATGAAAAAGGGCAAACGGCTCGATGCTTTCCCTAAACGATTGGTTATGCAAATCTTTCATGACCCCAACCACCTCGTAGGTCTCGTTCCGGCCACCCGGATAGGTCAGGTGCTGGCCGATGGGGTTTTCCCAACCAATCATTTTAACGGTTGCCTCATTGACGATCACAGCGAGCGAATCAAGCCCTCTTTCGTTCTCGAAATTGCGGCCTTTGATGATTTCGATGCCCATCGTTGGGACAAAATATTCGTCCACCAAATAGGAATACAACGTCAGGTCTTCAATCTGATTGGGGTTGCTGCCATCGGCATTGGGCAGGTAAAAGTCGCCAAAGGCGCCACCTGCGGGCAGGTCGGTTGTGATACTGGCAGTAGCCACTTCTGGCAGGTTCATCAGCTCTTGCTGAAATGATTTTCCCCGCTCGCCGAGGTACTGCATATTGCGCACGACCAGCACATTTTCTTTATCCATTCCGAGGTCACCATTGACGGAGAAATGAATCTGCTGCAAAACAATTAAAGTACAGATCACCAGCTCCACCGAGATAGAAAATTGGAAAACAACCAACCCGCTGCGCACCCATGCACTACCACCTTTATCGGTCGACATCCTGCTTTTCAAAACAGCAACGGGTTTAAATTTGGAAAGATAAAAAGCAGGATAGCTACCCGCCAGCAACCCTGCCAACAGTGGTATTAAAACGATCGCCGACAACGCCCAACCATTCAACATATCTGACAATCCCAGTTGCAGATTGACCATGCGGTTGAACACGGGCAGCATCACTTGTACAATAGCAATAGCTACCACCCCCGCCGTCAAACTATATAGAAGTGCTTCTGCCAAAAACTGGGAGATCAGGGAAGAACGCCCCGAACCCAGCACTTTCCGCACCCCTACTTCCCGGGCCCTGCCCATCGAACGGGCCGTGGAGAGGTTCATAAAATTGATGCAGGCAAGCAGCAAAATAAATAGGCCAACCGTCCCAAAAATGTAAACATCCCGGATGTCGCTTTTGGTCGTTAGACGGGAGTTGATACCCGCCGAATGCAAGTGCACATCCAACAACGGGTTCAGCGACAATTCCCACCGATTGCCCTGCTTAAAAAACGCTTCCAGATTTTGTCCGATGCGCTCGAATGCCCCTGCCGCTTTTACGCGCACCATGGCTGGGAATTTGGCTTCCAAGGCCGACAAAGCTGCCGCATCCATGGGCTGGTTCAGTTTTACATAAGTATCTAATTGCAGCCACACCCAACTCCAACTGAACTGCTCTACTCTTTTCGAAGCGGCTATTGGTGCCAATACGTCGAACTGTAGGGAAGACTGATTGGGCAAATCTTTTAACACACCTGTCACTGTGTACGCCTCATCCTGCATGAATATTTCTTTGCCGATAGCTGAGGTGTTTCTGAAATATTTATTGGCAACCGACTCAGTCAAAACGATGGATTTTGTGCCCCGCAGACAGGTTTTCGCATTCCCTTCCAACAACGGGAAAGAAAAGAATTCCAAAAAATTGGAATCCACTAACCAAACACCGGGCTCGGTAAAAAACTGGTCTTCGTAACGCATGACGACATCACCGGGCATAAAATGACGGGTGTAACTTTCCACTTCGGGAAATTCCGATTGCAGTGCTTCCCCAACCGGAGGGGGCGTGTTGGATGTGTCAAATTCATCACCGCCAAAGGAGGCCGACAGCGCCACTTGGTAGATACGGTCGCTGTTTTGAAAAAATTTATCGAACCCCAGCTCATGCTGCAAATACATGACGATGAGGAAACAGGCCGATAGGCCGACTGTTAGGCCCGCCATATTGATGAGTCCGTAAAATTTGTTTTTACTGAAATTGCGGAAGGCTATCTTAAAACTGTTTTTTAGCATGGCTTTGTTGTTTCATGGTTGCATAGTTGCATCGACGGAATGGGAACAATGGGCATGCCACGAACCTAAAGCATTACTTTTCAGTATTTTATGAAATATCCGATCCTTGTTTTGAATAAAAAGGTGTGCGGTTTTGGACGGTGGGTGTACGATTGAATAGTAGATAATTTGGGCAGTGTATCAAATGTAATACAGTTCTAACCCTAAACTTAAATAACGATTTTGTCAGGGGTAACGTCGGCAGGGTTTTGAAACCCTGCCGACGTTTGAATACCAAAATTTCGCAGCCTTACAATTGATGCAAAATTGGTTTGACCGATACAACATAGAAGGTTTTGAGCAACCTCCATCATGCCCCCATCAACATGGACTTCACCCATTCGTTGGGGATCATGTCAATGGTCAAGTTGATGCGGTCAGCCGTTCCAGCATTAACGATGCTGTGTGGGTCGGTCAGGCGCAAATACCAGCATTCCCCAGGTTTCATGGGAACGGATTCCCCGTTCAGGTAAAACACAACTTCATCGCTGGTCATGATAGGGACAGTCAATCGAATAACTGATTTGGGGATTTGCAGGCCTAATGTTGGGTCGGTGTGTTCTTTGACAACCGAACCAGCCGCTAAGCGGAGCAACCTTACCAAATTCACTTGTGTGTGTTGCCGGAAATAATCAACCACACTGGTTAAATAGGGAGATTTTTTCAGTGCGGAAGTATCGAGCCAGTCGGTCCAAGTGCCATCAGCAAAATCCTCGGCCGGGGGTGGCGGCGGCAAAGATGGGTCTACGAAATGTGCCGGGGACCGCAAGGGCATCACATCGTAGTAAACGAAATCGTTAAAATTCAGGGCTTGGACTTCCTCGGTCATTTTCGCTACATCAAAATTAATAGGCAACTTAATACGGTCGCTGGCTGTATCCACGTGGTCGATTGTTTGTGTCATCATTTTAGTTTTTTTGTTTCCATTTTCGTTCTTTGACAAATAGCGTGGAACGGATCAAATAATCAGGGTTTTAAGTGAGTGGAAATTTTTTCAAAAATTTCCACTCACTTAAAACCCTGATAGAGTAGGAGGCGAAAAAATAAAAAATTGAAAATTTTTATTTTTTCGCCTCCCTCTCTCCTTGTTTTTTCTGCTCCACGGGATTTGTTAAAGAACCTCCATTTTTAAATGTTGCGCGTAAAAGTGGCGATTAATCAAGCAAGCGCCAAAATATTCCCCCTTTAATTTCTTCGGTCAGATGGCAAATGATTAGCTCCTTTTTATTGTATCAATTTAAAATCCCGATGCCCATATTCTTTTTCCAAAAATAAATGTGGTGCTTTTTTATTTCACACTGGTATGGTCGGCCACGATTTTCCATTCCCCTTTTATTTTTCGCCATATTAATAAAAAATGCCCACCGGGCTGGTCATTTTCCCTTTTCAATTCCCAACTACCAGTCAGGCTAACCACTTTTTTACTGTGTTGGGTCAGGTCTTTTATTTCAAAAGTCAATTGCCCCATGGTGGCTTTATCGGGATACGATTTTTTATACCTATCGAGCGTTGCTTGCCAGCCACGGGTGATGCCAGTAGCCCCGCCAAACTGCAATTGATCCGATTTCCAATAAGCCTCCATAAAAGCATCAATATCGCCCTTGTTCCAGTCCGCTTGCTGCCGGTATAAAATCGTTTTTATTTTTTCAAATTGCTTGGAATTCGTTTGACCAAAAACCCCAACTGCATTAATTAAAAAGAAAATAAAAATGGAGGTGAAAAGATTTTTTTTATTCATGATAAATGATTTTTTAACGATGTCACCCATCGTTTTATGGATTTTAATTTGAAACATTTTTACACGACAAAAATGCAGCAAATTATGACGTTTACAGATTATTCGCCCCCCTTTCAAAAAGTGACCAAGTATAATGATTTTTATCACTCCCTGCGAAAATACAATCCGTTAAATTACCTCCCTAATATTGGGAAACAATGAACGATGATACCTACCAAAATTTGAAATCTTATACCTTTTTATTATTTTTTATTGTCCTCGCTTTTTTCCTGCTTTATGAGGGGCGGATGTTATTTATCCCATTGAGTTTTGGTTTTTTGATCAGTTTTATTTTGTACCCGGTTTGCCGAAGGATAGAAAAATGGTTGGGGCGGATTGGGGGCATTTCGGTTTGCCTGCTACTATTAATTGCATTTGGTTATTTATTGATACAATTACTCGCCAATAGTTTTTTATTTCTACAGGAAAAATTTGCAGGGTCGGAAGGGAAAATAAACAGCCAGATTGAGAATCTAATTTTTTATTTGGAAAAATTATTTGGCATTGGAGCAGAACAGCACCGGGATATCCTTCAGCAACTAAACGAGAATTTATTAAAGGATTTATTTCCGCTCCTGCGGGAAACGATTTTTATGTCGGCTGTCTCATTGACGGTGATCCTCATCGTTCCCATTTTCGTCGCACTTATACTTTACTACCGGGAGTTACTGGTGCAATTTGTTTTGGCCATTGTCCCGGAAAAACACGTCCAAGGTTTTAAATCTTCCATTTCCGAAATGGCCGCCACTTATTTCCGGTTTGCCAAAGGCATGGCACTGGTTTATTTGATCGTTGGCATTTTAAACAGCATTGGATTTTTGGCTATTGGTTTGCCCAATGCAGTGTACCTCGGCGGGTTGGCAGCCATCCTGACTTTTTTCCCCTATATCGGCATATTGATCGGCGGCCTGACCGCAGTCATCATAGCATGGACCACTTTCGACTCCGCTTGGTATCCGCTGGCCGTCGTCTTTATTTTAGGTGTAGTGCAATATTTGGAAGCCAATATCATATTCCCATTGGCGGTAGGTCACCAGTTAAAAATCAACCCTCTCGCAACTTTTATTTCGATCATCATCGGCGGCATTATCTGGGGAGGAGCCGGGATGATATTATTTGTCATGTTTGTCGCCATCCTAAAAATACTCGCTGACCACATAGAGGAACTAAAGCCGCTCGCCATTCTGATCGGCGAAGGGGAAAGACAGGAGAGCAAACGCAGGTGGTGGTTTAAGTAATGAATGAGTGAATGAGTGAAAGGAGGAATTGGGGCAAGAAAATAAAATCAACCAAACCAAAAAAAAATAGCCACCCCGGCGTACCGTGGGTGGCTTTTTATCACAAATCATAATCTCAAAATCATTTTGGACAGAAGAAGAAGTGGTTGCCACACGTCTTCATAAAGTGCATCGTACAGCCGTTGGCCGCTTCGATCCGAAACGCCTTCGTGTCGTCATCCTTGACAACATCCAAACTGGCGTAGGTTGTTTGGTGGCCTTTTCCATAGCCCATATAACCTGTTGTGCCCCGGTCTAAGGTGACACTGGAAAACAGGTTAGCGGTGGCATCGGCAAAGCCATTGGCATAGCCCATTTGTTTGAACAGGCGATCCAAGAAAAGCTGATCCGTTTTGCTGATGGCATACCTATCCTTGAGTTTGTTGTAAAATCCAGCAGCATCGAGACTGTGGGAATTGCCAAACTCTGGCATCGTGCCTAAGCGGTTAAGCGACTTCGCTTTGGCAGTGGAGATTCCACTGAACATACCATCGGAAAACTCCCCGCAATTACAAACCGCTGGCGGTGGCGTCGCAGGTACTGCATCGGTTCGGTTCTGCCGGTACTGGTTCGGCTCTGCTTCAGGGGTAGGCGGTGGCGTCACGGCTGTTTCTTCCATTTTTGGTGGAGGAGGAACTGCACCTCCAAAACAGCCATTCTGGTTCAGCAACCATAAGGCAAGAGCTAAACCGAGCAAACCTGCAAGCAGCCATCCCCAAGGAAACCCTCCTGCCTTTTCCGATACTGGAGCGGCGGCTGGTGGCGGGGGTGGAGGCGTTGGCTTTGGTTTAGGAGGTGGCGGTGTTGCAGCGGTGGCAGCAACTGCCGTAGCGGCGGCAGCAGCAGCCCCGGCGAGCGGTACGGCGGCGGCGGCGGCTATTTTTTCCAAACAGCTACGGCCGACTTCCCGGCCTGTTTTGTCCTTTAAAACCCGGATGCGGTATTTGCCTTTTCGGATCTCCTCGTACATTTCTTCGTTGTCAATGTTTTTCAAAACACCCGACAACTCAACGTCCCTTTCCTTGGCATCCCGGAATCCTTCGCTCCGGATGCGGACTTTTCCATCGTCATCGTAAACAGCGAAATAGAACTGGCCATTTTCATGTTTGAAAAGGGTTACGTTGTTTTCTTTGTCATTAACTTTACGACCTTCGTACTCTTCGCATTTTAAATAATCATCTTCTTTTTCTGGTAAAATTGGTGGGACAACAACCATCGGCATCCGCTCCAAACAGCTGCGGCCGACTTCCCGGCCATTCTCATCTTTCAGGATGTGGAGTCTGTATTTTCCCCACTCCATTGTTGTGTACATTTCCTTATTGTCCAAATATTTGATAGCCGCTGCCAATTCGTCGTCGCGGTTGGCCGTAGTTTCAAAACCCTCGCTGCGAAGCCGCACGCTACCATCTTTGTTGTAAATGGCAAAGTAGTATTGGCCATCAAGCTGGAATAAGGCGAGGTTGTTACCTGCGTCCGTTACTTGATGCCCTTCATAAGCGGAACATGGCAGATAATCATCTTCTTTTTCTTCGGGCGTAACCGTTGGTACAAGCAGGGCCGCAGCAGCAGCCAATTTACCAGCCCTACCCATCGGGAACCATCCCATCACCCGTTCCTTATCCTTTTGCGGACAGCCACGGCCAATCTCTTGGTGGTTGCCAGCTTTCAGCACGAGGAAGTAGTAGCCCATCTTTTCATCTATGCTAAAACGCTCTTCCAACTCCCGGTTTTTCATCACCGACTCAATGCCATTGCTGCGGGCACTTTCCGTGGTGTAGCCTTCCGAGCGAAGGACGATTTCCCCATCTTCCACCCAGGCAAAGTAGTATTCGCCGCCTTCTTCAAAGGTGATGAAATCTGGATGTTTTTCAGAAACATCACCGAGGTGCGCTTCATAGACCTTGCAGGCCAGGTAATCATCCTCTTTGCGCTCTGGTTTTGGTGGCGCAGCAGCGGCCAGTTTAGCAGCCCTTGCCTTTTCTCTTTCCGAAGGAAACAATGCCATCGCTGCCGACCGGTCTTTGAAGGGGCAGCTACGGGCGATCTCTTGGTGGTTGCCAGCTTTGAGCACCACAAAGAAATAGTTCATTTTTTCATCAATGCTAAAACGCTCTTCCAATTCCCGGTTTTTCTTAACCGATTCGATGCCATTGTCACGGGCACTTTCTGTTGTATAACCCTCTGAGCGCATCAATACCTCCCCATCTTCTACCCAAGCAAAATAATATTCACCATCCTGTTGAAAAGTGGCAAAATCAGGGTTGGCCTCAGAAGTTTCACCGACATGCGCCTCGTATTCTTTGCAGGTAAGATAATCATCCTCTTTGCGTTTGGTTGCCTCTTCAGCTGCTTTGCGTTTAGCCTCTTCCGCTGCTGCAGCCTCCCGACGTTGGCGATCGGCCTCCTCAGCCTCCCGGCGGATCATGCCCGCTGACAGACGAACCCCTTCCCGGTCTTCCGACCCAAATCCAATTGTAGATTCCTCTCCCGTAACCCACGCCCATGAGGCATCCCTTGAAGCCGCATTATCGTAAGGGCAGCTACGGGCGATTTCCTGGTTGTTGCCAGCACGGAGGGCAAAGAAAAATTGGCCATCCTCTTCAATCATTTTCCAACGCTCCTCCAGCGGCGCATTTTTGATGACAGAGGCAATGCCATTGTCACGGGCGCTCTCTGTGGTATAGCCTTCCGAGCGGAGGTAGGTCTTACCACTTCCGTCATTGAACGCAAAGTACCACTCTTCTCCAACCGCATTGAAAAAACGGTGGAAGCCATCCCCTCCCATATATCTGTCGCAGGGCAAGTAATCATCGCGCACTGCATCTGCGGTGGCCAAACCTGCTGGCGCTGCCGTTGCTTCCCTCGTCTGCCCGACCAACAAACCAATGGCAGCTTGCATATCTTCTGCGGTATCGAAAAAGAAACTCTTACCGATATTGTTACCCTCTGCATCTCGCAGGTAGAAATAATATTTACCGTTTGTGGTGGTCTTTCCCAAATAGTTTGCCTCGGTCGGCCCATATTCCAAAATCCTCCTAACCGCCGCATCTACTTCCTCCTCCGTGTCAAAACCCCGCACATTTGCATTGATTAAAATGGATTTGCCTTCGGCATCACGAAACGAAAAATAGTATTTCTCATTCGTACTCAACATCGTCTGGTAGGTCACTTCGTTGAAGAGGTAACCACCGGATTTAAGGTAAACCTTTTCCCCTGAAGGTTCTTTCTTCTCCCTTTTCTTGCGTTTCTTTTTAGGCTTGTCTTCGACATCACGTGGTGCTGAGGGAGCATCAAGAATTTCAACTGAGGCTCGGTACCCAGCCTCCATAGCCTCCACTTCTCCGCTACTTTCTCCCCCAAATAAACCACGCTGCAAGGCATCAATGGCAGCATTCATTTCCCCTAAAGAATCGAACCAGACACTGGTTGCGATTTCTTGATTGTTGCCCGCTAAAAGGTTGAAATAATGTTTACCGTTTGGATGGACTTTGCGCTGGTAACGATCAGCAATGGGTAGGTTCTTAGCGACAGAATCTGCGCCATTGTTCCGCCCACTTTGGGAGTTGTAAGATTCGCTAATCAAAACAATGCGGCCGCCCCTGTTGAGGGTAAAATAGAAATTGGCACCATCACTCGAAGCAAAACTGTCAAAGCCATTTTCCACCCCTTTGATATGTTCCTGATAAAAAGCAAGCGGCTTATAGTTGTCGTCTCCATCGGCATCACCCAAGTAAGGGTTCGCTTCCTTGGTGGTTACTTCACTGGAAATTTGTGTAGTTGTAGTTGATTCAGCAGGCTTATCATCCCCTGGAGGGATGTTTGGAATTTCGGCGATACAGGATGCAATAGCCGATTCCATATTTGCCTCATTGACATACTCCTCGCTCCTGGCAATTTCTTGCCCATTGCCAGCTTTCAGGATAAAATAAAATTTCCCTTCTGCTGAATGCCTTTCATAACGTTCAGCAATGCCGGCATTGGTCACGACAGAACGGACACCATTGTTACGGTCTTCCTTGTCTTTATAGCCTTGGCTGTTCAGCACCGCTTCGTCATCGGAAAGGAATTGAAAATAGGAAAGGTTGTCTTTCGTCTTTTTGAATAAACGGACCCTCATAGTTTTGTTTTTTGATTAAATAATAAATAAGTGTAAGTCTTCTTTTTCTTAGGTTATTGGGGGATGTGTAGTTGAAGTCCGATTGGAGATAATGGTAAGCATCAAAAAACCGCCTTAATGTAGCGAGAAATCACAAGTCTGCAAATTATAGGTTGAAATATTTGAAAATTTAGTGTTAGGAAAGAAATCACTTTCTTTTAACACTAGTGCGCAACCCTATTTTCAGGAGTTTTCTCAGTTTTTCAAATGCACTATAATTAGGGACGGGAAAAGGTTGAGGAAGTCTCGTTTTAGAATAGATATGTTGACAATTTATCCAAAAATAAAAACGGAGGTGGCAATAGCTTGCCACCTCCGTTTTTAGTATCTTATATTTCTTGGTATTGGGATGTTCAAAATTGTGGGTTTTTCGAAAGCTACCTCACCGTATTTTTGATTTTTGTGGACATCCAACATCTTGAAACCGCCCGTTTCAACGGGCGGGCGGGAAAACCTCAAACCATCAAAACCCCATGCCCTTTTTTCATGAAGATTTTGTCCATCAACATCAACAGCCCTACCGATAACAAGGTCAGCACAAAATACTGTAACACCACGTTCGGCACTTGTCCAACTGCCTGATTGAATCCGCCCATCACCTGATCAATATAAGAGGAAAGTACGCTCTCTGTTGGGGAGGCAGAATGAGGCATTAAGATCATCCCGATGATCAGCGCAGCAACAGCCAACCAAAATGCCTTTTTCCAAATGGGCTTGACCAAAGGCTCAACCACTTCACTTGGGTAAATTTCAGGCAAGGCATCCAGCACGTTTTGGGTAAAGCGCAACGATGGCGCTTCGACCTCCATAGTCATCAACGCCGACTGGACTTCCAAGATGCTGTCCAGTTCAGTTTGAAGTGACTGGTCGCTCGCAAGCAGTTTTTCAACGGCTGTCGTTTCCGCCGGGCTGCAATTGCCTTCGGCATATTTCCAAAGCAATTCTTGATTGGTCATTTTTCGGTGTATTGGAACATCGGTGTATCGGTTTAACAGTGTATCGGTTTAACGGAGCTTTCCGTTTTACCAACATACAGTTAGACCGATACCCCGAAGCTCATATCAAACTTTTTTCTTCCCCTTTCAGGTTCTTGGTCAAAACACTCTTCAAAGTGTCGCGCAAACGGAACAGCTTGACCTTAACATTGCTTTCCGTCAGGCCAGTAATTTCAGCTATTTCCTTGACGGATTGCTCGTTGAGGTAGTACAGTGTCAGCAAGGCAGCATCATTTGCTTTCATTTGGCCGAGAGCCCGTTGGATCACCGACCTTGTGTTTTGCTGTTGCAACTGCTGTTCTGGTGTAGCTTCGCTATCGGCCACTTGCATAAATGAATAGTCGTCGTCCAGCGATTGGCTGATCCGTGGCCTCGACCGATAGCGGTCGATGGCCGTGCGCCATGCAATCTGGTAAAGCCAAGTGCCAAATTTAGACCTTTGCTCAAAACTGGCCAAGGCCCGATAAGCTTTCACGAAGCTGTCCTGCGCTGCCTCTTCGGCTTCTTCCCGGTTTTTTAAAACTTTCATGGTCACGGAAAAAACATAGCCTTGGTACTGCTCTACCAAAGTCCCAAAGGCCGACTTGTCACCCCCCAAAGTTTTTTTGATAAGCAGATTGTCTTGTTCCATGTTTTAGAAAGTTGGCTTACCGGATAGCCGCACTGAGAAATAATAATGAAAATAAAAATGAAAAGGCAAAGATGGGCGACCAATTGGTTTTCATTTTTCTCGTCATTTATTTCCTGAAGGCTTTGACGGGAAGTAAAAAAATGTGGTTACAAATTAGTAAAAAATGACTCGCGGGAAGCAGAATGAAAAACAATCAATTCACGACCATAACTCACCACCCGAGCAACTTTCCACCCATCATCTGTTTTTTTCCAAATATGAATGAATTTGAAAGAACCCGTTTGGTGCTCGGTTTCCTGCCCAGGCAGGGTTTCAAAAAAATCATGACGCCCCTCTTGAATAGCCCCGAAGCTGAACCTGGATATACTTTCAGACTTCCTCAACCAATGCCTGCCGGATTTTCATCTCACCAGTGCTGAGACGACCAATGGCTTCCATGTTGGACTGGTAACCCGACAAGCCACCTTTGTCATGATAAAACTCTAAATCTTCGGTGAGAGTGTTTTTATTTTGTCCATGTCGCCGTTATTGAAAGCATTGAATAACACTTCGTCCATGTTGGCTATTTCCCTAAAAAGCTCATCATGGGAAGGTTCGTTGCTGACCGATTGAGCGATCATGGCCGGTAGTTGGCCAAGAAAACAAGGCCATGAGGGTAAAGGAAAAGGTGGTTGATTTCATGTTTTCATGTCGGATTCACGGTCTCATGGTTTCACTGTTTCATTGCTTCAACCATGAAACAGTGAAACCATGAACTATTTAATGCTTCTCAATCATGACAGGTGCACGGCGGGAAATGATTTCACTGTCAATCGCTTTTCGCCATAAGGTATCGGTGGCGGAGACTTTTGCCAAACTGCCATTGTCCAGTTCGACATTGGCTTTTTTGACGGTGAAATGCTCAGCATCGAGTTCGGCATTATCCGAGAGGATGGCATTTAGAAAATCGCCTTCGCGCGGATATCGAATTCATTGTTGCCAGTCAGTTGCACATCAAGGTTTTTAATGTCGGCAAAAGCGTTGATCCGGCCATTGCCTTCGTTCACGATGTGCAAGTTGTCGAGTTTGAAATCTTTGATTTCGACATCGTCAGATTGCATGATCCACAGTTCTTCCAGACGGGGCAAAGTAATGTCCAGCTCATACGTTTCATTGTATTTGTCGGAAGCATAAAATGTTCAGGCGGTTGTCAGTCCGAGTGATGTCTACTTCGTTTTGGTGATCCGATTCATTGAAGACTATTTTGTAATTATTGCCTTGTCTGAGCCTTAATTTGATGTCCCTTCTAAACGGATTTTGGAGAACCACCTATGGAGGTTGAATTCCTTTTTATAATCAGCAACATATTCAGGGGCAATCATTCCGTTGGCCCAAATCATTTGCCAAAGATGGCTGGACGCATGTCGGTACCAAGGGAATTTATATTCCCGGTCTTCTTCCACATCGTAAATTTTTCTAGAACCCTCATCGTTGCGGTCCACATACATTCCTTCTGGCACCAAGACTTGGATTCGAACCTCTTGCGCCCGCCACTTATCACCTCTCTTGACAGTGAAATGAGAAGGCAGAATCAATTTGTTGCCTTCCAGCTGGCACGTGTAGTCGATCGCTGCTGCCAGCCGTTCCGATTCCGTGATGCTACCGCCACGGGCTTCGTTCTCTTGAATGATTTCCAAACGGTTGGAAGGGGATTTTTTAAAACTGACCCGAATGCTACGGGCAACTAATTGGTTGTCAGATATGAGTATTTCATCGCCGAAATTGAACCAAGAATCCGTATAAGGCGACCGTTCCATTTCAACCAATAAAGTATCGGAATTAATATCATAGGTCTCGTCCATGATGCCCAATTCGTTGCTGTGCTGGAAATCCTTAACTGTCATCATCGAGATCATAGACAGGCTGAGCAGGTTGATGACCCAAAATGCCCAAAGGCCAAATTGCCATTTCGGCCGGAAGTTGGACCTTAAAAACACCCGCGAGATGAACAGTGCCAGCATCAATAAGGGGATGCCCAAAACAAAAAGGATATTGAAAGTGCCAAGGAAAGTGGTCAAGGTAGACCCGGGCGCAGCGAAGTTGGCAAATGGGAGCCCCACAAAAAGCCCCACAACAATGACAATCCAAAAAATCACCAACATGCCGATCATTATAAAACCAGCAATGGATAGCAGGGGCCTGAATATTTTGCCAATCAACCTGACGCCCCCTTTAATGAACTGGATGACCCAATTGATCAGCCCACTCAGAACATAAACCCCTTCGGAAGCGGCCGAACGGAAAGCATTCCCGAAGGCCCCCTTTCTTTCTTGGCCTTCTCCTTCATCATACGTCTTGGCGAAAGTTTTTTTTTTGAGGCAAACTCAGATTTCAGCTCCTCCCCGAGTTCGCTTACCTTTTTAGAAACATGTTCCAGTTCCTCTTCGATTATCTTGGAAATGTTCTCCACGTTGGCTGGTTCGCCCCGCATGGCGAGGCGGTCCTTTGCCGATTCTGCCTTGGGTACGACTGCCCAAAGGACGAGGTAAACGACCAAGGCAAAACCGCCCGTGAAGGCAAAAAAGACGAAAGCCAACCTGATCCACAGCGGGTCTTGAATGCCGAAATAGGCTGCTATCCCAGAACAAACACCAGCGATGGCCTCCCTTTCCGGGTCGCGGAACAAGCGCTTGCCCGTTTTGATCTTAAATTTACCAGAAGAGGTTTTGGGTGCTTCCTCCATGAACGGATCGGCTGCCCCAAAATCTTCCGGCGTACCCATGATGGCGATGACGTTTTTTACGTCAGGTGATGTGACAATCGGGCGACCTTCCAGTTTTTCCTGAAAAAGTTCTGCCATCCGGGTCTCAATATCAGTTGTGATTTCTTCGTAGCCTTCCGATTTGCGAAAGTGCCGGTGAATAGTTTTCAAATACTTGTCGAGGGCTTCGTAGGCGTCTTCGTCTATCGTAAAGGGAAAGCCCCCGAGGTTGATGTTGGAGATCTTATTCATTTGTTGTTACTTATTAGCGATCAAATTTTTGGTGGAATGTGTTACGGCTTCAACCAGTTGGCCCCAAGTATCCAAGAGGCCATTCAGGAATTCAGTGCCGATTTCTGTGAGGGCATAGTATTTACGTGGCGGCCCTGCATCCGACTCTTTCCAGGTGTAGTCCAAAAGGCCAGCACCTTTGAGCCTCGCCAACAAAGGGTACATGGTGCCCTGCGCTACGATCAGCTCCGACTCTTGCAGCCGGGTGATGATGTCACTTGGGTAAGCCTCGCCTTCGTCCGATATGATGGACAAAATGCACAGCTCCAGGATTCCCTTTCGCATCTGTTGTTTTGTATTTTCCAAGAGGTTTTGAACTTTCATTGGTTAGTAAATAATGTGACACTGTGCACTGGTTTTTCTTTTGTTCTTGGTGTTCAATGAATTTCATTTTCGTTTAAACACAGGGCAAAGGTATGTCATGGCAAGGTATTATGCAATACAAGGTAGCTTTTTTTGCAAGGAATTATGGATAAACAGGTAGCTGGCTTCGACGAATAGCCTTGTTTTAAAGGAACAGAAAGAACATTATCTACATGAAAATTTTGGAAAGCTCAATAAACGATAAGCTTTAGGCGAGTAAAGAGTGGGTGTTTTTTAGAATTTTTATCCGAGTTCTGACCAAACCTATTCTTTATTTCCACAGAAAAAATTACAGATTTATCTTTCCAATCTGCGTGCAATTCCATTCTAGCAAAACCGCATTCATTCAAACCGGATGACTACCTCTTGTTGTAACATGGCCAAGTCAACCATTTCACCTGCCTCCACATTTTTATCATTTTTCAAAAAATAAAGAGCCTGCCCCCAATGGATCATTTCTCCGTCCGGCCCAGTAGAAAGGCTGGTATTTTCATCCACATGCAGGGTAAACCAAAAAGCAACGGCATGTAAACGACCGCTTTCAGAGGCAGTAATGTAAAGTGGTTTACGCAAGGGGTCTCTTGCTGAACGCTCGGCTGGCAAGTTTTGAAAATCAAAATGATGAATGGGGAATACCTCACTCAGCCGTCGGTGTGGCAAGCTTTGCAGATGGACTTTTTGATATTCATCCGCCAAGCGGAACTCCTCAAAAGCGCTCAGGTCAAAACCGGAAATTTCACCCACGGGATTTACTTTTTTCAAATGCTCAATCTCTATCAGCACGCCAAACACATCAGCAGATTGGGGAACAGAAATGGCACCGGGTTTCAACAAATTGGCATACGCATGGCGCAAAGACGGCAAAACCCCTTCGCCCAACAGGCCGCAGTCCAGAATTTCAGACACTACCACATCAGCTTTGGCAGGCAGGTGTTGGCCAATTTTTAAAGCTGTCGATTTCAGGTTGAAAACTTCAATTTTATCTGACATGCCATTATCCCGCACAACCTTTTTCGCAATGTCGGCCAGGACGGGCACCATTTCACAGGCGTACACTTTTTCCGCTCCTGCTTTCACTGCCATCATCGACAACAACCCTGAGCCAGTACCAATATCCAGCACCTTGTCCCCCTTCTTTATTTTAGCTAAAATTGCCTTGTAATAAGCATCGTTCCGGGCCGTATCGGCCAGCATGTCAAGGTGCCATTGGTTGATCTTATTGCTGGTGATGCGCTGCAAGTTGGCTTTTGCTTCTTGGTTGTCTGGGTCATTTTCCAACACCTTTTTATAATGGCTTTGGGCTTTGTCCAATTCTCCAACGTCCCGGTAGCCATTGCCCAAAAGCATGTGGACTTCGGGGCCCTGCTTCCCATTTTCAAATGCCTTTTCATAATGGCTGATGGCCTTTTTGATGTCACCCATAAAATGCAGTACCATGCCCAAGTGCTGGTGCGCATTGGCAAAATGTGGGTTCAACGCTAAAGCATCTTCGAACAACTTGGCTGCCTCTTCATAGCGACCCTCGTCCGTTCGGACAATGCCCAAGTTCAGATAAGCTTGGTCAAAATCCGACGAAGCATCAATGGCCTGTTGGAATGCCTTTCCTGCCTCCGCCAAATTCCGCAGGTTGAAAAACAACACCCCGATATTCATGTGGGCATTCGTATTGGCCGGGTCCAATTCTGTGCATTTTTGAAATGCTTGAATAGCATCTTCCGCCTGTCCCACCTGCATGTAAAGGGTACCGAGGTTGAGAAAGCCGTCCGCATAGTCCGGTTGCAGTTGCACCACTTTTTGCCCATATTCCAAAGCCCTACTGAGATTGCCCACTTGAGCATTAAAAGCACATTGTGCGGTCAAGATGCCCAAGTCTTCCGGGAATTTCTCTTCACCTTGCTGGAGCAGCTCCAAAGCCCCATTCCCATTGCCCTGACGAAAAAGCAATTCGGCCAAATTTGTGTAAACGGCAGTAAACTCAGGAGAGGTGTTCAATATTTCCCGATAAAGTTTTTCCGCCTCCGGCAAATTTCCGTTTTGATGAAATTGTATCGCTTGCTGGAAAGTAGAATTAAGTAGTGGTTGTTCCATTGGTTTTGTTTTGATCATTAATTTGGCACAAGGTGCTGAAAAAAGTGGAATTACGAAAATGGGCGGCAGCCCGTCCAGCGCTTTCATCTTTTTATCTAAAAACCTGTGACCCACCGATAATTAATCAGTCCTTCCATCCGTTTTACACCAAAATCACCCACAAGGCTGGAAACGGCGAGCAATCCTGTAACCCCTGCATCAACTGCATACGTCCCAATTGTTTTCAGCTTTCTAAACATTAATCTTATGACCCGACTGAAAAATTTTTTCCTCTTCTGCTCTGGTGTTGACCATTCCATTTTAGAAAAATGCCCAACCGATGAAAACAAGTACATGGGCATTGGCGCCACGGTATTTTTTACTGGCGTGTTGGCGTTTTTCTCGGCTGGTTATGCCCTGTTCACCGTTTTCGATTCCTATTTTTTTGCCGTCGTTTTTGGCTTAGTCTGGGGCCTGATGATCTTCAACCTCGACCGCTATATCGTCATGAGCATGAAAAGCATTGGCAAATGGTGGCGGGATTGGCTGGTCGCTGCACCGCGGTTGGCGCTGGCGGTACTGTTGGCCGTTGTCATTTCCAAACCCTTGGAATTGAAAATTTTTGAAAAAGAAATCAACGCTGAACTGGTTCAAATGGAGCAGGAGGTTTTCAAAAACCAAGAAGACTTGGTCAAGGCCCGTTATCAACCACAGATCAAAACCCACCGTTCTGAGATCAACCGCTTGAAAAATGAAATGGCCGAAAAAGCGGCCCTGCGGGATACTTTAGCGCAGATGGCTCTGGCCGAAGCCGATGGTTCCGGAGGCTCTAAAATCAGGAACATGGGGCCGATTTACCGCGCCAAAAAAGCAGCGGCTGAAAAAGCCCAAACTGAATTCGAAACCCTCATCGCCACCAACCAACCCCTCATTTTGGAAAAGGAAAAAGCCATCGCCGCGTTGGATTCCACCGCCATGGCCAACATCAACAACCTTGAACGAACGGCTTACGGCGGCATGGCTTCCCGCATTGACGCACTCAGTCGTTTGGGACAAAACAGCCAAGCCATTTTTCTCGCCAGCATTTTTATCATGTTGCTGTTCATCGCCATCGAAACAGCGCCGATTTTTGTGAAACTCATTTCCCATCGCAGCCCCTACGATTATGTGCTACACGAGCATGAACATGTTTATCAAATGGCTAATTTGGAAAAAACCACCCTGCTTGCTAACCGAGTGAAAAACAAAGTGAAACACGATACCGAGGTAGGTACCCATGCCATCAAAGCAAAAATCACGGAGGAAAAAGCAGTCATCAATAAAAACCTGAAAGAGAAACTGGATGCACTCGGGCAAGGTGGGTTTGATTGGAAGGTGGAGGGGTAGGGTCAGTTCTCAGTTTGCAGTTTGCAGTTCGCAGTCTGAACGAAGCGTTGTTTATCAGTGTTTTAAGGTTTAAAAGGATGGGTATTTACAAGAAAAACGAAGCCCCGCAAGCAGGACTTGCGGGGCTTCGTTTATGGTGTTTTAACCCCCACTTTTCTCAAGCGATATCGTATCATTCGCAACAGAAAGTTTGCTGACAAAACCGATGTATCCTTCTTTATATAAAAGAAAAAACTTGCCCTCACTGTGCTTTTCCCCGACATGAAAATACCCATTTGCATCTGTATAAACTTTTGTCATTAAGGAATCACCGCTTTGATCTTTTAAATAAATATCAACGGAAACGCCTGGTATAGGCTCCTGGGTTTGACTATCGACAACCACCCCACTCCTCTCAATGTCGTGATCACAGCCTGCAATAATCAGTACAAGAAAGATACTAATAGGAAAAAAGGGAAATACTGCTTTCATGATGGATGCTTTGGTTTGTCAAACATCAACTGCCAATTATTCTAATCTCTGGGCAAGGTGAATTCAATTCTCTGTCACTGCTTCCAATTTCTTGATCCGAATATTCCGCCACCTGACTTTTATCCCGCCCCCATCGTGGATCTGCAACCCAATCTGCCCGGTAGCTTCGCCGATCTTCTCGTCTTTTAGCGTGATCATCCGAATGCCATTGAGCCAAGTTGTAACTTCATCGCCAATGGCTTGGATGCGGTAATGGTTCCATTCACCTTCCTTGAGGACATCATCGAGGGAGGCATTGGGCTTGATGAGCCAACCCCGCCCGTAGCTTTCGTAAATGCCGCCCGTGTGGTTACCATGTGGGGCGACTTCGGCCTGCCAACCACTAATTTTCACCCCATCAATGCTGGAGCGGATAAAGACACCGCTATTGCCCGAGGCCTCTTGTTTGAATTCCAATTGGAGGTCGAAATCTTTGAAAGAGGAATCGGACATGAGATAGCTGTATTCCTCGTAAGGACCGCTTTCACAGACCAATGTGCCGTCCTCGACATACCATTTTTCACGGCCAGCAATCGACCAGCCAGTAAGGTCTTTGTGGTTGAAAAGGGAAGTGTAGCCTTCGGCATCCGTCTGTGTCAGCTTCTTGGACTGGCTACAGGTGAAAAGAAAAGTTGATAAAGTGAGTAGTAGGAAAAAATTTTTCATAAAAATTTTAATGTTGATACACAGATCGTTTGAGATTGAAAAATGAGGGAAAGTTCAAATTCCCAGTGCCTAAAAAATGAAACGGCAATATATAATTCTGTTTTTATTCATCGCTACTAATTTTTTAAGAATCAGCCGTTTAGGGCAGTCTTATAAAACGCTCAATTTTTTTTTAAGCAAAAATAAATCTTCATAATTCCTTCAGAATCACCCCCTGAATATTGCACCGCAAAACGCATTTATCCAATCGATGGTTAACACCCTTCAACGGATGTAGCGTTTTAAAACCATTAATTTTTAAGATGAAAAACGTATTTTTTTTCTTGTCCGTCCTCTTTGTTTTCAACGCTTGTCAAAACATTGAGCAGTACAAACCAGGCATCGAAGACCTTTCTGCCAAGTGGGATTCTACCGGCACTATCGTAAACAATTTCGCTGCCACCTTAAACAATGAAATTGCTGGCCAAACCAAAATGGTTAGCAGCATGGAACTTCCTGAAACTGTTCTTACCAGCTTGTCTGATGAGGCAAAAACTCAAGTCAATGAAGCCAAAATGGCTTGTGCCAAAATTGGCAACGACTTCAGCGGCATCCAGCAAGAAGTTAACACTTTCAAGGCCGAATGGGAAACCAAAGGCGCTGAACTGACTGCCCTCAAAGACGGTCTGGCTGCAGGCAAATTGGAAGGTGACGTAGTAGGTAAAATTGCCGAACTGAACACTTTCATTGCTGACGCTGGCACCAAACTGGCTGCTTGGAACACCAACCTCGAAACAGCTAAAGCTGCTTTCGTTTCCAGCCACGGTAACTATACTACCGTATTGGCTTCCGTAATGCCAACTGAAGAAGTCAAAAAGAAATAATGAGGCATAAAAGCTACTTCGGCGTCCTGCCGGAGAGCCAATCAAATTGGTGCTGCTTTTTTCACTTTGGAAAAGCAGCGCCAATTTTTTATCCCCCTTACTTCTACCCAATTATTTTATTCAATCAAAATCTGCTGTCATTCTAAGGTGTGCCATAAACGTTCAACCACGCTACACCATCTTCCTCGACAGCCATTATTTCCAATAGAAATGAGCAATAGAAATAAAATCATTGCCGGATCACTGCTCTTGTTGGTGATCATCCTCGGTGGTATAATGTTGAACCGCCAAACCAAATTGAAAGAAGAAAACAAGCAACTGACCGTTGAAGTGGATGCGCTCCAACAAGAAAAGGTCAAATTGCTGGCTGAATTGGACGGGCTAAATGCCGCTTTCGAATCTGAAAAAAACAGAGCGGATTCTTTGTCCACCGTGCTCGCAGATGCACAAAGTGAGATTGCCCGCCGCAATGCTGCTGCAAAAAAAATCAAGCAACAGCACACTACTGACATGGCAACCCTGAAGCAAGAAATTGAGCATTTGAAATTGCTCAAATCTGAATCGGAAAGCCTTATCGCCGAATTGAGGAAGGAAAACGAAAAACTGCTGGCGCAAAATGCTGCCCTCAACGAGACGGTTCAACAAGTACAGTCCGAAAATTCCGAGCTCAACGAAAAAGGACAGGCACTCGCCGTCTCCAATAAAGAACTGGAAAAATCGGTTGCCAAATTGAAAGCCGCTACGGTAAAAGCCACTGATTTTCAAGTAACTGTCAATAAAAAATCAGGGAAAACTACGGCTGCTGCTGGCAAGGCTAAATCCATCAGCATAAGCTTCGAAATGAACAAGGTACCTGTGGAGCACCAAGTAGCCCAGACCCTTTATCTGGTCATTACCGACGACAAAGGCACGCCTGTCAAAGTAGGCAATCCGATCCGGGCACGCCTGCAAGTGGATGGCAAACCAGTCGAAATCGAAGCTCAGCAAGAGCAAAAGGTCAAGTTGGGCGCCAACCAGCAAATCGAATTCGAGCAAACTTTTGATGAAAAAATAAAAGCTGGAAACTACAAGGTTTCTATTTTTTCTGAAATGGGGCTGCTCGGCAGTTCCAAGTTTACCCTTAGTTAAAATAAGGAACAACAGCGAAATAGATAGGCTGTGCCCGCAAAGGCACAGCCTTTTTTCGTTTTGTCAAACCCTATCTATAATTGATGAACATTAGCCAATGGATTGATGAAAGTCATGTCGGTAAAGGGGCAATAAGTCGGTAATTGCAATCGGTGATTTTCATCATTTTTTATCCAAAAAACAAACACCGCTATCCAAACGATCATGCAACCAACATCTTCCTATTTCAAGGGCATAACAGAATACTTCGATGAAGCCGGCAAGGTGTCCCTATTTGCAGGCCGCTTCTTCAGGGAAGCTTTTAAACCGCCCTTTGAATGGAGAGAGTTGTTGCATCAATGCTTCGTCATCGGATACCAATCCATTTTTCTGGTAGTGCTGACCGGGTTTATCATGGGACTTGTTTTGACCTTACAAACCCGTCCGACGATGACCGAATTTGGGGCAGAAGCTTTTATCCCCGCCATGATCGGCATTGCCATTGTCCGGGAGATCGGGCCAGTGGTCACGGCCTTGATCTGTGCTGGAAAAATCGGTTCGAGCATCGGTGCCGAACTCGGCTCTATGCGGGTTACAGAACAAATCGACGCGATGGAAGTCTCCGGCACCAACCCCTTCAAATACTTGGTCGTGACGAGGATTTGGGCCACTACATTGATGCTGCCATTATTGGTCATCGCTGCGGATGCTATTGGTTTGTATGGATCGTGGTTGGTGGAAAATATGAAAGGCGATGTCACTTTCCAACTGTATTTCAACAAGGTCTTCAGCAATGTCGAATTTGGCGATTTGATACCTGCAACGATAAAGACTTTTTTCTTCGGTTTTGCGATCGGTCTGATTGGTTGTTACAAAGGTTTTTATTCTGAAAAAGGAACTGCTGGCGTGGGCGCAGCAGCCAACACGGCAGTGGTGGTGGCTTCCATCTTGTTGTTTTTTATTGACTTGATAGCCGTCTTGATAGCTGATATTTTTTATGAATTGTGATTTCAAAAAATGACAGAAATCCAAAATATACAAAACACCCCTCTGATCGAGATCAGGGGGTTGAACAAGGCCTTCGGCGACAATCACGTGCTGCGGGATTTCGACCTTGATTTGTACGACAAGGAAAACCTTGTCATTGTTGGGAAGTCAGGTTCTGGAAAATCTGTTTTGCTGAAATGCATCGTCCGGCTGCTCGAATACGACTCTGGATCGCTGAAAGTATTGGGTAAGGAAATTTCGAGCCTCCAGCAGGACGAACTCGACCGATTGAGGACGGACGTCGGGTTTCTCTTTCAGGGAAGCGCCCTTTACGACAGCATGACCGTGCGGGAAAACCTCGAATTCCCCCTCCGGCGACACCCTGAACGCAAGCACATAAAATCAGAAAACAACCTGATTGTCAATACTTTAAAAAGTGTGGGCCTTGCCCATGCCATCGACCTCATGCCCGCTGAGCTATCAGGTGGTATGAAAAGGCGGGTGGCCTTGGCCAGAACGCTGATCCTACGCCCAAAAATCATCCTGTACGATGAGCCGACCAGTGGTTTGGACCCCATTACTTCTAAAGAAATCATCCAGTTGATTTTGGCAGTCCAGGAAGAATACCATACCGCCTCGTTGATCATCACCCACGATATGGACTGCGCCCGGGTCATTTCGAACCGCATGATCATTTTGGTGGATGGAACGGACTATGGCATGGGGACTTATCACGAACTGGCCGCCTCGAAAGACCCGAAGATCCAGGCGTTTTTCAAATAGCTTACTTTAAGAAATCAGAGGTCAGATCGCTACGCTGTCAGAGGTCAGACAACTTAAATCTAATCTCTGATTTTTGACCTTAAACATCATGACATGGCAAAGGCAATCAAAAATACTGTCCGCTTAGGCATCTTTGTTACGGTGTCAATTGCATTGTTTACTGCAACTGTTTACTACATCGGTAACCGCCAAAACCTCTTTGGGGCTAAGTACAGAATCAGTACCCATTTCAACAATGTGGGCGGCTTGCAGGTCGGCAACAACGTCCGATATGCGGGCATCAATGTGGGTAGCGTAGCTGACATTGTTTTTGTAAATGATTCCACTTTGCGGGTAGATATGCAACTCAATGATAAGGTGCACAACGTCATAAAAAAAGACGCCACTGCCAGTATCGGATCGGATGGGTTGGTCGGCAATGTGATCGTTAATATCAGCCCCGGCAATGGCAATATGCCTCCGGCAAAAAACGGGGACACCATCGCTTCTTTTAGCCGGGTAGACACCGACGACATTCTGAAAACATTGGGCAACACCAACGAAAGCATCGCCATATTGGCGCTAAACTTATTGGAGATCACCGAAAAACTGAACAACGGACAAGGCACCCTGCCGCTACTCATCCGAGACTCTATCATGGGCTCTCAAGTTGCCCAATCCTTGTACAATCTGCGCATGACGACCGAACAACTCCGGCTTACCAGTGAACGACTCCATCAGAGCCTCGACGTGGCGGTGCAGGGCGAAGGTATGTTGGGGTATTTGCTCAAAGACACAACCCTACCACACCAATTGGAAGGTTTTGTGGCCCGTTTTGACACGATGCTTTTTAAAGAGGTCGAACCGATTTTTGCTGACTTGCAAAAATCAGGGGAAGACCTCGCTACAACAAGTGCCCAATTAAAAGACGCTGTTGCCATGCTTAATAGCGGCGATGGCCTCGCCCATACCATTTTGCAGGATACGGCTGCCGCCCAAGACCTGAAAACAATATTGGAAAATGTCAACGAAGGAACAGACCGATTCAACCAAAACATGGAAGCCCTCAAGCACAATTTCTTTTTTAGAAAATATTTTAAAAAGTTGGAAAAAGGAAAATTGAAAAAAGAGGACCCCTAAATGATGGGGATGTTGGATGGTGAATTTAGTAGTTTTGCTTCGAACCTAATTTTATTAGAATTTATTCTCGATATGAAAAATTAGATACTCAGGAAGTATTTAAAAGCAATTTTTAAAACAGTCTTGCGCCAGCCCATTGTTTTATCAAACCAGTACCCGCGCCACTTTTTCAACTTCCTTTTTCAATTTTTGAAAAGTGTTTTCAGATACGGTTGTCAAAGGCAAGCGCACTTCCTGCTTGCACAAGCCCAACATTTCCATTACCGCTTTGATGCCGGCGGGATTGCCGTCCGTGTAAAGCCATGGATGGATGTCGAACAATTCATAATGCAAGCGACGAGCCAGTCCAAAATCACCCGCCAAAGCGGCACGAGTCATATCAGAAAATTGAGCGGGGAAAGCATTAGCGATCACAGAAATCACACCGTCGGCACCGCATGCGACCATCCCCAAAGTGAGGAGGTCATCGCCAGAAAGGACCAAGAAGTTGTTAGGTTTGTATTTGATGATTTTTTGTGCCTGGTCCATATTGCCGGAGGCTTCTTTTACCGCCATAAATTTGTCGCTGGCATTCGCCAATCGGAGCGTTGTTTCCGCAGCCACATTACTGGAAGTCCGGCCGGGCACATTGTAAATAATAATGGGCAGTGGCGCTTCTTTTTCAAGGGCCATATAATGCTGAAAAATGCCCTCTTGGCTGGGTTTTACATAAGAAGGGCTACTGGACATCATAGCATCGAACCCCTCCAGTGCATCAGCATAAAGCTCTAAGCGTTCCAACAAATGCCCAGTGCTATTGGCGCCAAAAAGGCCAGCAACGAGCGGCATCCGCCCATTGACTTGCTTGACCGTAAAACGGAATATTTCTTTGCATTCTTCCCGAAACAAGGTTGTCGCCTCCCCAGTTGAACCAAGCGAGACGATATATTCCACACCACCCTCGATCACATGTTCTATGACACGTTCCAATGCTGGGAAATCAACTTTGCCATTGTGGAAGGGCGTCACCAAAGCCACACCCGTACCTTTGAATTTCAACATAGTATCTGATCTTGTCATTTTATTTTTTTCAGGCGAAAACGGTATCAAGTGCTGGTTGCATTTTTCCAAGATAGAATTGCACTTGCCGGACAAACTCCTCCAATCCTTTTTTCTCATCCTGATCGATCATCAGGTCATAACAGAAAGTGTTTTCGGTAAATGGGCCCACCCGAAACCTGGCTTTAGAACAGGCCGCTATATAGTCAAGTGGAAGGACAGTTTTTGGGGAAACATTGATGAGGAGGTCAAATGTTTGATTGGCGAAATTTGTGATCGTCTCGCTTTTAGGACGTAGCGCCCAGTCCAACTGTTTTTTATCAAAATGGTCGAAAGGGAAATCACCGGACTTGAGTTTCTCATTAAAATAACCCAAGAGCTTTACCTTTTTGCCTTTGCTCTTTAACTGTTCCGCAAAACGGAGTACGGTGTTCCGGTCTTCCAAGACAGTAGCTTCGAAGAGCAAACCTACGGAAGCAGCATTCTCCAAGAAAGCGGAACTCCGATTTGCTTGACGAGCAGGCAATTCTTTCCTCAATAGTTGTTGGTGAAAACGGGTGCGGATTTGTTCAACTATTTCCATTGTTGCAAAATTTTCACTGCGGCAAAAATGAAGCCCTACCCTTCCATGGCTTCAGCCCCTTGAGGCATTTCCTCTTTGGCAGTAATTGTTTGATAATCGCCCATGGAATCATATTTATTAATCCTGGCATCAATACGCTCATCAACGCCCAAAGCCTCAACTTCATCCAATGCCTTTAAAATATGGTCTTTTAAAATGGTTGCCATCTGTTCAGGTTCCGAATGTGCCCCTCCTAGTGGCTCTTTGATGATACCATCAATGATACCAAACGACAACATATCTTCTGCTGTCAGTTTGAGTGCTTCGGCTGCCTGTTCTTTAAAATCCCAACTTCTCCATAAAATGGAAGAACAACTTTCCGGGGAAATTACGGAGTACCAAGTATTTTCCAACATATACACTCGGTCACCAAGCCCGATACCGATGGCTCCACCGGAGGCTCCCTCTCCAATTACTATGCAAACGACAGGCACTTTCAATTGAGCCATTTCAAATAAGTTGCGGGCAATAGCTTCGGCCTGTCCCCTTTCCTCCGCCTCTATACCTGGAAATGCACCAGGCGTATCGATCAATGTAACAATAGGGAATCCAAAGCGCTCAGCCAGTTTCATCAACCGGAGTGCCTTCCTATATCCTTCTGGGTTGGCCATTCCAAAATTCCGGTACTGGCGCATTTTTGTATTAGTCCCCTTCTGTTGCCCCATGATCATGACTGTCCGTCCATCCATTTTGGCCAACCCTCCGACGATAGCTTTATCGTCGCCAAAGTAGCGGTCACCGTGCAATTCGATAAAGTTATCGCACATCTTATTGATATAAAAAAGGGTATAAGGGCGCTCGGGATGGCGGGACAACTGGACTTTTTGCCAAGGCGTCAGGTTATCGTAAATTTCTTTTCTTTTATCGTTGATCTTATTGACCAACTCATCAATCATGGGCGATACGTCCAGATCACCCTGCTCACCCACCTGCTTGATCTTTTCTAATTGTTCAAACAGGCTTTCGAGTGGTTTTTCAAAATCCAAAAAAACCATTTGCTCATTGTTGTTTTAGCGCCTTGGTCCCAACCAGCGGGCCACAAAGCAAGTATTTGCCTTTATTCGGGATTACAAAGGTAGCAAACCCCCGCTGAGTGATTGGATCGGAACGATTTTTTTTGATTTTTTTTTCAAAACCTATTGTATCTAATTAAAAAGGAATATACATTTGCACCCGCTTCGACAGAGGAGCTGTTCAAGATGGAACAAATAAAGTGAATCACCGTAAAACGGATTTCTTAATTTGCAAAATGGTTCGGTAGTTCAGTTGGTTAGAATACCTGCCTGTCACGCAGGGGGTCGCGGGTTCGAGTCCCGTCCGGACCGCTTTCAAAATAGTAAAAGCCTTGTAAGTCAATGACTTATGGGGCTTTTTTGTTTCTTGGTTAAACATAGGTTAAACATTTTGAAAATTTCCTCCCCTTGCGCTGTATTTCTTCGATTTGCAGGAAAAGTTCGTTTAGCCGCCTTTTAAGTTGACCTTCTTCTTTCGGATTATCCTTTTCTTTTCTCCTCCATTCCGTGCCTTTTGCAGGTTGCCGCACTATTATGAGTTTGACTCTACCCATCTTCCCTGCCGACCTTTGCAGTTGATTTTCAAAGATTTCTAATCACAAAAATGTAAAGCTATGGCAAGGCAAAAAGGTCTAATCAAGTATGTCGGCACCATCGGTGACGTGCGGCATTTCAAAATCAAGGGCGAGAAGGGCTACTTCGCCGGGCTGGTCGGCGGACCGACGGCGGAGCAGGTACTTACCGCAGATGAATTCAAGCGGACAAGGGAAAACATGGCGGAGTTTGCTGGCTGTGCCAGCGTTGGCAAGGCCATCCGCGCAGCGTTCAGCCCCTTGAAGCACATGTTCAGCAGGCGGCTCACCGGGACGCTCATGGGCGTTATCAAAAAAATCAACTTGGAAGACGGCTCCGAAGCACGTGGCCAGCGAGCGATTCTAATTACCCAAGTTCCTCAGTACCTGGAAGGTTTGGATTTCGACCCCAGATTGTCGCTCACTTCCGTTCTCCGGATTCCGTTCACCTTGACCCCACTGGCAGCAAGGATAGGTTCGACACTCGCAGTACCGGTTTTCCAGCCGCAAAACTTCCTGAACGTGCCGACCGGTGCGACCCATTTCAGGTTGGTCAATGCGGTATCGGCGATTTCCGACTATGTGTTCAACGCAGAGTCCAAGGTTTATGAGCCGAAGGTAGCTGACCAGAACGGTGTTTCGGGAACGGCCTTTACAGACTACATCGATGTAAAATTGCCGACAGAAGCCATCAGCCTTGAAGCAAAGCTACTCAACGACCTGGAGCCGTCTGCCGATGTGGCTGTGCTTAATGCTGTTGGTGTCGAGTTTTACCAGAAGGTAGGTGACAACTATTATCTGTTCGCCTCCGGCAATGCAATGCAGTTGGTGGACGTGTTCTGATTTAGCCCTCGATGAGGGTACGGTTTGCACTTTTTCGGGGGCATGGGTGACGAAGTCCATGCCCTTTTTTATCCAAATCAAAATTCATAGGCTTATGGAAACTCAAAAAATGTCAGTCATGGAGCGGCTGAGCGCTCCCACACCAAACTTTTTCAAAACCATCCGGAACCTGGGGATTGTGCTGGGTGCAATTGGAGGCACTTTGATTACAGTTCCTGTCGCCCTGCCTGCCTGGTTATTGGCTGCAGCTAAAGTACTGGTAGTTGCTGGTTCGGTCGCAGCCGGGGTCAGCCAGACGGCAGTGAAGGGCGACAAATGAAGTAGCGTTTTTGGATATGTTCATGGGATTATGCCGAAGGCACTCCTTCGGAGTAATTGTTAAAGCCCGGGCGATGCGTCTGGGCTTTTTTGTTTCCATTTCTCTGAATAGTGCAATTATGTGTGGCTTACATAGGGGACAAATAGGGCTTATCCATGCTTAAAATAATTTGAAAAGTCATTATTATTTTATAAATTTACGGCTGATATTGATTTTTAGCCGTAGAAATGAAAAATTCGATTGAACCTGAAACAGTATTTGAAAAGCACGGTGGTGTCGCAAACGTCAGCGAGCTTCTTGAAGATGGTATTACCTATTACCAACTTCAGGAGCTACTTGATTCGGGACAGGTAATAAAACTAAAACGTGGCCTTTACCGCTGGACGGATGTCCCTGTATCTGAAATGGTAGAGGTATCTTATATCGTAAAAAGGGGGGTCTTCTGTCTTTTCTCTGCAGCAGCTTACCATGACCTATCTACCTTTGTTCCTGCAGAATATCATGTAGCAGTACCCAAAAAGTACAAAGTTGTTTTGCCAGAGTACCCACCCATCAAGCTCTACTACTGGGAAGAGGCTGCCTATGAAACAGGCATCATAGAAGCGGAAGTTGAAGGTGAAATGGTGGAGATATACGATGCAGAAAAGACCGTGTGCGATATGGTCAGATACCAGAAAAAAGTGGGCATGGACATTTTGAAAGAAGTATTGAATACCTATCTTCAACGGAAGCCCCGGAATATCCATAAACTCCTCGAATACGCTTCGGCCCTTAATATCGGGGAGGAAGTCAATAAACTCGTCACCCTCTTGGTATGAAAAACTTCGTTGCCAGTGTCCAGGACAGGCTAAAAAACATTGCCCGTTCTGAACAAAAGAATTTCCAGCTGCTGCTCATAAGATATTTTCAGGAAAGGATTCTGTACCGGCTTTCCTGTTCAAGTTACAAGGAACATTTTTGCTTGAAAGGTGGGGCATTGCTATATGCTTTGGAAATGGAAAAGAGTCGCCCGACCATGGACCTGGACTTGCTGGGTTTGGGATTGTCAAGGCGGGAAGCGGATTTCCATTCCATCTTCAGGGGCATTTTAAAGTTGATGTACGATGAGGACGGGGTGACTTTCGACCTCGACACCATCACCACAGAAGAAATCGCCAAGGAAGGCCATTACAGCGGGATACGGATAAAGGTGATTGCACGGTTGGGCAATATCCGCCAAAGCATGCAGGTGGATATTGGCTTCGGTGATTTCGTGACACCAGCGCCTGTCCAGATGAAATTCCCGACCCTTCTGGAAATGGATGCGCCGGAGCTTTTGGCCTATTCCCCTGAAACGGTCATCGCCGAGAAGTTCGAGGCCATGATTGACCTGGCTGAAACCAACAGCCGGATGAAAGATTTCTACGACCTTTTCCGATTGCTGCAACCTGGTCGGCATGACCCGGAAATCCTTCTGCAAGCTATCTCAAACACCTTCAGAACAAGGGAAACGGCTTTTACCAACAACCACAGCCTGTTCACAGATGCATTTGCATCGGATGAAAAAAGAATAATGCAATGGCAATCCTTTCTCGCCAAATCCAATCTTGAGGTCATTCCTTTCTCAGACGTACACCAGCAGATTGTCAAGACCTTGAAGCCATTGTATGACAAGCTATCGAAAGAATTCAACCAACCAAATTTAGAGGGTTAGCCGGGGGCAAACTACGCCGTGAAAACAGCCTGTCTTTGCTGTGCTTGGGCAGAAAAGCAGGGGTAGCCACAGCCATGAACGCAGCCATGCGAAGTGAAATGACTGCGGCTACTCCTGCTGCGGGGCGCCGTATGCTGGCTGAGGTTTACCAGAGAAACGGGAAGCGGCAGCTTGCATCTGGCGCTTTAGCTTGTGGGTTTTGGGGCAGCTTTTCACACCGCTGAAATGGGTGGGTGGGGGCTGTGGAGGCATTCTTCAAACGGGTGGGAAAACCAGGCCGTGGTAAACGGTTGTGTTTGCAGAAGTATGGCAGAAAAGCAGGGGCAGCGACGAAGTGAATCGGAACGAAGATGTAGTGGAACGGCGATGCTGCGCCTGCTGCGGGAGTGCTGGCGCTGCCGTGTGGTTCGGGATTGCAGCTTTACTAAAAAAGGCTGCGGTGGCACTTTGGCAATTGTGGTCGGTGACCGTTTTCCACTCCGCTTTACTGGGCGGGATTTTTTGTGGGTAGGTTAGGTCGGCAGAAAGAAGTGGCAGCGTCGCCAGAGGCACGGAGGTGACGCTGCTACTGATGCGGGGACAGCACCGCTGCCGGGGGTGATGGTCGGTGGGTTTGCCCCTAAAGGCTGCGGTGCTGGCTTTGCTGTGCAGCAGGCAGGTTTCCGGGTGGGACAAACTGGTTCGTGGCAATCGGATTGGGTTGGTGGCGGGTAGCTGGAGAGCAGGGACAGTGGTGAAGTGAAATGGAACTATGTGCAATGAAACGGCGGCGCTGTGCCTGCTGTGGGGGCGCTGCGGCTGCCTGGGATGCAAGACTGGGAGAGAAACGAACTGGCTGGCAGAACAGGCTGCGACAGTGCCTTAGAGTGAAGCGTTTGGTGTCTTCCGATTGCCACACCGCTGCACTGGGTGGGAGACAGGTTCTCTTCGTTTATGACAAGCTAAGGGGTGAAGGCAGCCGGGAAGCTGGCTGCCTTCATTGTGTTATGGCTCATGCGGCTTGCCGCATTTCTTCGGTGATTTCGACCTCCTTTGCCTCAATTTTTAGCAGGAAGTTGGCGGCTTTCTCTGCGGCACTGGCAGCCGTCATCAACAGACGGGCGTCACCATGCATGGCGTTTATCCAGGAACGCAGATAAGCGGCGCTGTTCTCTACCAAGTCCTCTACCACGATGCCGCAATGGGCGGCGAGGAAACAGGCTGACATTTCGGCAATGAGTTCTTCTTTGCTGTACTTTTCATCTCCGAAACGGTTTTTGATGTCACGGTTCAGACGGGAAGAATGCCCTGTCCAATGGCTCAACTCGTGGAAATAGGTGTGGTAGAATTTCTCCGGGCTGTGGAAGTCCTTGATGTCAGGCATGAACAGTCTGTCCATCAGGGGCGAATAGGCAGGCTCGCCTTTGCTGACTTCGTGGGGGTTGCTGCTCAGGATGGCTTCACATTCTTCAATCCGGGCGGGGATGTTTTCGGGTTTGTCCTCTCTGAACATTTCGGCGGTAAATCCTTCGATGTCGAGGACGTTAAAAACCCGGTACTCTGTGACATAGGGAACGATTTTTTCCGCTTCCTGCCGGGTTTCTACCCTTTTGCCGTTGGCATCGAAAAACAGGATTTTCCAGAAATAAACAGGAAGGGATTTTGCACCCTTTCGGATGCGGTGGCCTGCGTTGCTCACCTGGTTGAAGGTGGCGAAGCGGGGAACCTCGAAACCGTCGAGGATGAAACGGTTGATGCCTCGGTAGATGTGTCCTGAAAAGTGGTTCAGGGCTGCACCCATTGTGATTTGGTTCCAGGTGCGACGCCAGGGCACGATGCCTTTTTCAAGCTGGGCAATGATGCGGGCGGTCATTTCTTCAAATTTATCTTTTTTCATGGCAGGTTGAATTTTGGCAAAACAGTCTCCGGCTTCCTGATGGCGGAAAGCTGTATTATGATTTTGAAATTAGGTTTGGAAAAGTCCCCCGGCCTTTCAGCCGGGGGCGGTGATGGTTGGTTGATTTACGCTGCTTTTCGTTCCTCCTTTGGCGTGAACTCCGTTAGCAGGGCGGTTTCACGTTCCTTTTCGGCTTCAATTTCTGCCCTCGTCGGTTCAAGGTGGGTACTGTAATTTTCGGCAAAAAGCGTTTTGGCCTCCATCGTATCGGAGCGGTAAATGTGAAAATAGGTAGCTTCGATGTCCTGAATCAAAAGGCGCTGTTTTTCCAGTTCTTTTTTTGGCAATGGCTTGAAGTCAAAAAATGCCATGAAATAGGATTGCCCCTGTTTGTTGACCTTCTTTTCCAGATTTACTGTCCATTGTACTTCACACAGTCCCCGTTTTTCGTAGAACAAATCACGGGCTGCCTCGCTCAGGTTCTGGACGCTGAATCCGTGGAACATGAAAACGCCGATGTGTCCATCTTCATTTACAAAGTACACTTCGCACCACTTCTTTTCAGGCTGGCCAAAAAGCCCGTCCTGCAAGCAACGGAAAGCAATGGGGATGACTTTGAAGGTTTCGCCGGGTTTGGTGACTTGTTCCCGGCCTTCGAGGTTCAGGACACCTTTGCCCAAGTCGAGACGGTAGGAACGTGGATTTCCGGGCATGTAGCGGATGTCAAGATTTTCGAGTTTCTTGATGTCGGAGATTGGAAGCAGATTTTTCATATCTAAAAAGAGTTAAATTGTAAATTAAAGGGTGGGGAAAGATTCCGGCTTTCCCCTTTTCCGGTCCGGGCTTGACGTCTCCGGCTTTGTGAACGGCGTTTTTTCGGAACTGCAAAACCGCTGGCCATACCGCAGGCCAGAAAGCGGCGTTCTCTTTCAAATTCTCCCGCTACCGGGACGGCACATTTTCAAAGGAACTGCCAACGAAAATTAAGCCTGGGAACAATAGCGCTAAAGGAAAAAACAGGGACTAAAACGGAAGCATCCAGCCTTCCAACTCTTCGGCCACCTGTTCAGAACTGGCCCAAGGGGCAGCGTGAACAGAATAACGGCCATTGCCATAAGGGACGATAAGGCGGATGGACTTAAAGCCCTCATCTTTTGCCGCACCTGGACAGGCTATTTCCGGGAAGAAATAAGGGGACGGCAGATAGACTTTAAACTGTTTGAAAACGGGTTCGATGTCGAAAGGAAATTCGACGGCGGGAGGCGGCTGCATTTGCCGCTCGGCGGAGGCCACACGGGCAGCCTCCACACTTTGAGCAAGATAATCTGTGTTAAACATGGTGTCATTTATTTTGATTAACAATACTTAAAGATAAACAGAAAGTTTGAATTAAGCAACTGATTTTCAACAACTTAAAACATTTTTATTTCATCAAATTATTAAAAAAGCAAGGGCTGAACGGCAGGCAGAAACCACCAACCACCACCGAGGAAGCCACCCAACGAAGACCAGCTACCCCACCCGGAAGGAGGCACCACGCCAACGGGCAGAAAGACCAGCACCGGGACACCCAAACCAGCAGCCAGGGCGCACTCAGACCAGGAGCCGGAACCACATGAACCCCAGGAGCGGGAAGGGACGGCAGCAGCGGGACAAACCCCACCCGGAAAACAAACCCACAGCGGGGAAGGCGAAGCCGCCAAAGTACGAACCAAAGCAGCAGCACGGGCAGCGAAGGCAGCACGGCCCAAGCCACAGAAAGCAGGAGCCGAGGCACTGAAAAACTGGCAACCGGGAAAGGCAGCAGCCACCGCTGATGGCGCACCCGCACCGCAGGAAGTAAGCACCGAAGAAGCAGCAACACCAGAGCGCCGGAGCGAAGAAACAAAGGCAGAAGCGGCAACACCCGAACAGGCAGACGGGCGACGGCTGCCACCCACCCCAAAGGAGGAGAAAGATGAAAGAGAAAACATAATAAAAGATAAAATTTGAAAAAAAGGAAAGGAAAAAAGCGGGGGACAAGCCCCCACACGGACTAAGCGCCAAAAACGCCTGAATAGTAAAACTCGACCCAAGCCAGCAGCGCATCAGAGGCCGAAATACCAACAGCGGCCATGAGCGGCGACAGCACCGGGGATGATGCATACCAAAAATCATCAATCTGAACTGCGGTAACCTCGTAGATGAAAACGAGGAGAGTGGGAGAAATGGAAGTGGTTTGTGTTGTCATGTCATTTATTTAATTAACTCCTACAAAATACACAGGAAAAACAACATAAACAACTGAATTTCAATTGTTTAAAACAATATTTTTTTAAATAAATTAAAGAAAAAAACGGACTAAAAAGGCCACAGGCAGGAGCAAAAAAGCAGGCAAGAACAGCAAAGGAGGCGGGAGCGGCAAGCCGCACACTACCCCTAAATGCCTTTAAGTTGTGAGGGCTGTGAGAAGGGCTGTCACGGCGGGTGCATGAGCAGACACTTGGCCTACCTACACAGGTGATGCGCCCGCACATAATGCGCAAGCGGGCTGAGCGGCGCAAATAAAAGTCCCGAAGCCTTTTGGGACGGGAAATGCCGCTTTAATCGGTAGAGCGCCAGCGGAGCCTCAACCATGCGCAAGTTTACGGCGCTCAATAAACTACTCGCTGCCTGCGGGCAGCACCTTTGAATGGAAGCCCCTTCCTCAATTCAGGGGGCTGGAATGGTAACAGCAGAACGGAGTGGAGCGCTCATAAAGCCCCGTCAGCCTTACGGGGCGGGAATGCCGATAGTGTTCGTTAGAAGGGCTGTTAGAAGGGAAGTTTGGAAGGGCTGTTTTGAGGGTAAATTTTAGTGCAAAAAATGTGAATCTAAGCTCGACTTTAGCCATTTGAAAAACAAAGAGAGAACTCTAAGTGTGCCGTAAATTTGAATTGGCAAAAATTCAAAACTATGATTACGTACCCACCCGAGTTCTCGGAGCTAATATCGTCGTTTGCTCCGAAGTTTTCAAAAAAGGTCTTTGAACATGTTGGTCAATTATTGTTGGGAACGGTGCTGACGAACGGCAGGCGCACGGTATGTGCCGTGCTGCGGACAATCGGCCTGTCAGGCGAGCGCAACTGGCACAAGTACCACCGGGTACTGAGCCGTGCCAGTTGGAGCGCCCATCAATGTTCCCGTGCACTGCTGCAGCTGCTGCTCCGGCGGTTGGTGCCCGGAGAGGCCATGCTGGTGTTCGGCATCGACGAGACGCTGGAGCGCCGCTGGGGGCCGAAGATTAAGGCCCGTGGCATATACCGGGATGCCGTCCGCTCCTCCCAAAGCCATTTTGTCAAGTGCAGCGGCCTGAGGTGGATGTGCCTGATGCTGCTCGCCCCGGTCGGCTGGGCAGGGCGGACCTGGGCACTTCCCTTCCTGACGGTCTTGTGCCCGTCGGAACGCTACCACCAGGAGCAAGGGAAAAAGCACAAAAAACTGACGGACTGGGCCCGTCAAATGGCGCTGCAGCTAAGCCGCTGGCTGAAGGGGTTCAAACTGGTCATCGTGGGCGACACCACCTATAGCTGCATCGAGCTGCTGGCCTCGACACTTGCCTGCGTCACCTGGGTGACCCGGTTGAGGATGGATGCGGCGTTGTACGACCCTGCCCCTGTGCGCCCGCCAGGCTCGCCCGGCAGGCCACCGCAGAAGGGCAAGCGGCAGCCCACGCTTTCGGAACGTCTCAAAGACCCGGCCACCAAATGGCAGCAGGTCTGCTTTTCACAGTGGTACGGCGAGCAGGACAGGGCAATGGAAGTCGCCAGCGGCACGGCAGTCTGGTACCATTCCGGCAAGCCCGCCGTCCCGCTCAGGTGGGCGCTCGTCCGTGACCCAGCGGGAAAGCTCGACCCCGTTGCCATTCAAAGTACCGACCTGGAAATGACGCCAATGGACATGGTCGGCCACTTTGTCAAGCGGTGGCAGGTGGAGGTCACCTTCGAGGAGGTACGGGCACATCTCGGGGCCGAAACGTAGCGCCAATGGTCGGACATGGGCATCGCCCGTTCAACCCCTGTGCTCATGGCCCTTTTCAGCATTGTCACGCTTTGGGCAGACCAACTTTTCAAGGAACAGAAATTGACCACTTTTTCAACGGCCTGGTACTCCAAACCAAGCCCAACGTTTTCGGATGCCCTGGCATCCGTGCGTTATCGAATTTGGCGGTTTCAGCATTTTTGCACATCGGTCTCAAAACCCGACATGCAAAAACCTCATCCCTTGTTAACCGAGCATTTATGCTTTATGGCCGCAAGGGCTGCTTAAATGGCTAAAGTCGAGCTAAGGCTCTAAAATCTTACTGTTTCAGCGGGATTTTGCATATCTTTGGAACGTCATTTATTTGATTAACACTGTTAATCGAAACAGGGCTGCCTCTTGGGGCGGCTCTTTTTATTGACCTGATGCATTATAGATGATTTTGAATTCGGTGTATGTGCTGTGCAAAGTTGCAAAAGCAATGGCTACAATTTGAATTGTTGGTTCTTTTATCAGTGCCAAATATTTGGAGTAGGCAATAGGGTTATTTCAATACCCGCCGCCGCACCAATCATCACTACAGTTTCTGCTTCAGCCAAGGCATCTCTGTGCCGTGCAATCCGCCTGCCGACGTGTCGCTCACATACTTTAGCCGAGATGCACCATACTGTCCGCCATCCGTCGTTCAGCGAGGTTTTTCAAGCCCTATGCCCACCAGGGTCATCGGGATGGAGAGGCTCAAAACCGCCCATCATGTAGTAGAAACAGGGGCTTGGGGCGTTTTCCGCCCCAAGCCCCTGTTTCTATGAGTTGAACGAACTTAAAAACGGTGTGCATTTAAATTGTCGCAGTACTCACATTTTCACAAGTTCCACACCGATTTTTAGATGAACTTCCCTTCCAATCATGGGTGCTCCCGAAGGCATAGGAGCATTGTAAGTAATTCCGAAATCATCACGGTTGATGACCCCGCTTACTTTGAAGCCTGCTTTTTGCAACTT
>JAWKLX010000005.1:0-310883 GCA_041392505.1 Saprospiraceae bacterium
AGTTGATAAGCAGATAAAATCCTATCTCAGTATTTTGCTATGAGCGAACCAAAAAACATTACTGTATCCGTAAAAGATCGCCTGCGTGATATTGCACGTAGGGAAAATAAAAACCACCAACTTCTTTTATTACGCTATTTTCAAGAACGTTTTTTATATCGTTTGTCCTTGTCAAAATACCGTTCTCACTTTTGTTTAAAAGGGGCTGCCTTCTTATATGCTTTAGAAGGAGAGAAAAGTCGGGTAACAAAAGATATTGATTTTCTTGGTATGCGAATACCTTCCAAACAAGCGATAATAAAGGAGGCCATTTTAGCAATTTGCCAAATACAATATGATAAAGATGGAGTGACATTTAATTTTGATTCACTCGAAATTGCAGATATAATAAAGGAAGGTAATTATCATGGTATTCGTGTGGGCATTACTGCTCACTTGGATAGAACAAAACAAAAGTTGCAAATAGATATTGGTTTTGGGGATGTTGTAACGCCTTACCCAAATGAAATGACTTATCCTGTTATTTTGGAAATGGATGCTCCGGTTTTATATGCTTATTCTATCGAGTCAGTAATAGCCGAAAAATTTGAAGCCATGATAGACTTGGCAGAAGTGAATACAAGAATGAAGGATTTTTATGATGTATACCATCTCTTAAGAAACCATGAAGTTGATAAAGGCTTATTGAAAAAAGCTGTCCAAGCCACTTTTAAAAAAAGGGGGACACCTGCAAATCAAAATCATAGTTTATTTTTTGAAGCATTTTATACCGATGCTAATAGAATAAAGTTGTGGAGAGCTTGGCTTGATAAAACAGGTCTTAACGCTAGTCTCGAATTTTCTGAGATTATGAATTTAATTATAAGTCAGCTTAAACCTATTATTGAAAAACTATCTTGATAATATTTTAATACCTAATATAAAACTCCACAATCTGCAAACCCTCCTCAAACAATTCACTCTTAATCAATTCCAATTGATATTCTTTTTTTGAATTGCCGAATAACCGTATCCCATTTCCCAAAACCAATGGGTTTAATTTTATTTTTAAAATATCGATCAGTCCATTGTCCAAAAGCCAGCCCGCCAATTCACCGCCACCGCATAAATAAATAGGCGTCCCTTTTTCTTTTTTTAATTGTTTGATAAAATCCAAGTCTGGTTTTTTGATGATTATTTTTTCGTGAGGGTTTTCAAAATGCAGCGTGTTGGAAAAAATATAATGCTGCATGTGGGGATAGGCGGGCTGTCCGGGTTGGAGGCCATATTGATAGCCAAACTCGTATGTTTTTCGCCCCATGATGACGGTGTCGAATTCTTTTAAATCATTTAAATATTTTTCGACGCCAGAACCGCCTATCGTAAAACTGCCCATGTTTCCATCGGCCCCCATGATGTAGCCATCAATCGAAGTGGCAACGTAATAAATTATTTTCCGCATATTTTATTTTTGGCCAAATATAACTGGTTTATAAAAAGGATAGTTCCATTTAAAAAGAAAGCCCTTCCAAGGTTCAAGGCTTGGAAGGGCTACTGGTTTTTCAACAATTAAATAGGATAATAAGTACGACATTATTTCCCGCAGAATTCGCTGAGTTTACGCAGAGGTGGGATGTAAAACTCTGCGCAACTCTGCGTAAACCCAGCGACCTCCGCGGGAAACCACACGTAACAAATCACACCGGCTGGAAAGGCAATTCCGCCACAAACGGCATTGCCTCTTCCAAGTTCAGGCTGGCGTAAAAAGCCCCATCTTCATCACCTTGCATATCGAAGCCTCTTTCCTTGAACATGCGGACCATGTAAGTATTGCTGCGCAGGACGGAGGCGTAAATTTTTGAAAAGCCCTTGTCCCGGGCCACTTCCAGCATATAGTCCATCATTTGGGTGCCGAGCCCTTGGTTTTGCCAACGATCCGCTACGAGGATGGCAAATTCGGCGGATTCTCCCAAGGTATCGGAAATGACCCTGACTACGCCGGCCATCCATTTTTTACCATTTTCTTCGACTTCAGCGACCAAGGCCATTTCCCGGTCATAGTCGATGTGGGTCATGCGGGTCAGAAAATCGTGGGTCATTTTTGGCACATAACCAAAGAAGCGGAAATAGAGTGACTGGTTCGAAATGGATTGAAGCATCTCAGATTCCAGCGGTTCGTCTTCTGGCCGGATGGGCCGCAGCAGTACCTTACCACCATCTTTGAGGATGATTTGCTTGGCGTATTTTTCTGGATAAGGAGAAATGACAAGATGCTGATAGGGATGCCCCTTTTTGCGGGGTTTGTAATCGTCGAGCAGTACCCGTGCGTCCACCACGACGCCACCGTTTTCATCCACCAAATAAGGGTTGATGTCGATTTCCCGAACTTCGGGATAGTCGGTCAGGATGTAGGAAAATTTCACCAACTGAAAAGCGAGATCATCGAGGTCGATGCCGTGGATGCCCCGGTAACCTTTGAGTTGTTGGTAAATCCGGGTTCGCTGGATGATGCGTTTGGCGAGGGCGATGTTCAGCGGCGGCAAACCAAAGTTGGTATCCTTAATAACTTCCACGGCTACCCCTCCTTGTCCAAAAACAATCAGTGGCCCAAAGATGGGGTCTTGAATAGCGCCAAGGAGCAGTTCGTGCCGTTTCTTCATCATTTTTTCCACCAAGACGCCAACGATGCGGGCATCCGGTTTGTGTTTTTTGACCGAAGCAATTATTTCTTCATAAACCTTTGCGGCTTCTTCGGCGGAGGAAATATGTAGCCGGACACCTCCTACATCTGTTTTGTGGAGAGCATCAGGGGAAATGATTTTCATCACTACTGGAAACCCAATTTCGGTTGCAATCTCGGCGGCCTCCTTCTCCGAAGCGGCCACCTTGCTTTCACCAACGGGCAGGTCGTAGCAGCGTAAGAGCTCTTTTGCTTCGTGCTCCAATAAGTAATGACGCTTTTCAGACAACGCATTACGGAGTACGTGCCAAGCGGCATCCCTTCTTGGTAAGAATCGTCGGGGTGCTTCGGGTGGGGTTTCGTACAACAGTTCCAAGTTTCGGGAATATTGGTGCATTTGGACAAAAACATCCACCGCACTTTCTGGGTAACGATAGTTAGGGATTTTTCCTTTTTCTAAAATTTCACGAGCCTCCCATACATCCCTTTCGCCCATCCAGGCTGCGAGGATCGGCTTCCTGTATTTTTTACCTGCTTCCACCAGCGCCTCGGCAGTGGCGGAAGGATCGGTAACGGTTTGAGTCGTCAGGACGGTCAGCACACCATCGACATTTTCATCCGCTAAACATATTTCAACCGCTGTCCGGTAAGCCTCCGCTGAAGCGTCTCCCAACACGTCAACCGGGTTGCCGTGGCTCCAGGTCGGTGGCAAGGCAGCGTTGAGTTTGGCCAAACTCTCGGAAGAGAGTTTGGCCAATTCGCCGCCCCTGGTAGTTAAATAGTCGGTAGCCAACACGCCCGGGCCTCCGGCGTTGGTGACGATAGCCAGCCGATTGCCTTGGGGGCGGGGCTGCATGGACAGGGCTTGGGCACAGTTGAACAATTGGGAAATCGTTTCTACCCGCAAGCAACCAGCCCGTTTAAATGCGGCATCGAAAGCGGCATCATTACCAGCCAATGTACCCGTGTGGGACATCGCTGCTTTGCTACCTTCTTGGCTTTTACCTGCTTTTAAAATAATGATGGGTTTTGAACGGGCAAAGGCCCGGGCAGCACTCATAAATTTGCGGGCCTCGGTCAGGGACTCCATATAGATAAGTATGGAAGACGTTTCTTGGTCCATCCCGAAGTAGTCAATCAGTTCAGCGAAGCCGACGTCGATCATCGAGCCGATGGAAACGAAGTGGCTGAACCCCACATTTTGTTCACAAGCCCAGTCGAGGATGGAGGAACAGAGCGCACCACTCTGTGAAATAAAGGCAATGTTGCCAGGCAGTGCCATGCGGTTGGCGAAGGTGGCGTTCATGCCCAATTTGGGGTTGATGCTGCCTAGACAATTAGGGCCGATCAACCGCATGCCATATTTACGGCAGGTGGAGAGGATTTGCTCGACCATTTTTTCGCCTTCTTCGCCCGCTTCTTTGAAACCAGCAGAAATAATAATGAGCCCTCCTACACCTGATTCACCACATTCCACAACGACTGCTGGGACAAATTTTGAAGGCACAACGATGACTGCCAAGTCTATTTTACCGGGTACTTCCGAGATGCTCGGGTAAGCCGTTTTTCCCAATATTTCCTTTGCTTTTGGGTTGATCGGGTAGAGTTCCCCTTTGAATTCATTTTCCAAAAGGTTTTTGAAAATAGAGTGCCCGACAGAATGCTCATTGGTAGATGCGCCGACAACGGCAATGGATTTTGGCTTGAAGATTTTATCAAGTTGGTGGTTCATGTCGATGTAAAATTTTGAAATAATAGCTTTTGTTGCACAATTATGACTTAGTGTAAAAAGAACTATTACAGGGGCAAATGTATCCCCACCTGAAAGGGCAAATGTTGACAAAAGTCATTATTTGGAAGGAGATATATCAGGAAAAAGAGGTGGTTGTTTTGTCCGAAAAATAGGATAGCAAAAGGTGTAAAATTCTTGTATAAAACAAAAAAATGAAGAAGCGGCAAGGATTGCTCGTAGAGCTAAAAGAGGACTGTACGATTGGAAAACCTCCCTATTTCAGCGCTTTTTCCCTTAACCGCTGCAAAAACGGCGACGCGAAAATGAAGCCTTGCAACAATTCATTGTCGCTTTCCAAGACATCTGCTTTGCTACCAGTCCAGACAAGCTGTCCTTTGTGCAAGTAGGCGATGTTGTCGCCAATTTCCATGACTGAGTTCATGTCGTGGGTGTTGATGACGGTAGTGATGTCGTTTTCGTAGGTGATCTCTTTGATGAGTTCGTCAATGAGAAGTGCCGTTTTAGGATCGAGGCCAGAGTTGGGTTCGTCACAGAATAGGTAGCGGGGCTTCATCACAATGGAGCGGGCGATGCCGACCCGTTTTTGCATGCCGCCACTTATTTCCGAAGGGTATTTGTCGTTGGCATCTTCGAGGTTGACCCGTTCGAGTACTTCGTTGATGCGGTGGAGTTTTTCTTTGGCGGTTTTATTGGTAAACATGTTGAGCGGAAAGCCAACGTTCTCCTCCACCGTCATCGAATCGAAAAGAGCCGAGCCTTGAAAGAGCATGCCGACTTTCATCCGCACTTCCCTTTTTTGTTTTTTGTTCAGTTCAAAAAAATTGATGTCGTCGTACCAGACATGGCCAGAAGTTGGCTCGAACAGACCAACCAATATTTTTAGGAAAACAGTTTTCCCCGCACCACTTTTACCAATGATAAGGTTGGTTTTTCCTGGCAGGAAATCCATGGAAATGCCTTTCAGTACTTCCGTGTCTTCAAATGATTTGAATATATCTTTGGCTCGGATCATATAGCGATGCTTGGTTAATCAGCCCATCAACAGGGCCGCAATGAGGTAATCTGCGGTTAGGATCGTGATGTTGCTAAAAACGACAGCGTTCGTGCTGGCCTTTCCGAGTTCGATGCTTCCCCCCGTAACAAAGTAGCCTTGAAAGCAGGAGACGGTCGTCAGGATAAATGCAAAAACGACCGCTTTGATGTACATCATTTCGACATTGCGCGGAACGAAAAATGCACGCAGGCCTCGTTCATAATCGTCGGCAGAAATAGCCCCGTTCGGCACAACTGCCAAGTAACCACCAATGATCGCCACATAGGCAGAGATCGTAACCAGCAAAGGGATAACGACCAAGGCTGCGACCAATTTCGGCATGATCAAATAAGACGCCGTGTTGACGCCCATGATTTCCATGGCGTCAATGTGCTCTTTTTGCCGCATCCCGCCCAGCTCGGCGGCCATGTTCGACCCTACTTTTCCGGCCAATACCAGACAGGTAATAGTCGGGGCCGATTCAATAATGGCCAAGTCCCGAACGATGTAGCCGATGTAATAGGACGGCACCAACGTCCCGTCCAACTGGTAGGCAAACTGAACCGCTGCCACCGCCCCCATGAAAATGGAGATCAGGCCGACAATGACCAACGAGCCTATGCCGATGTCATCCATTTGCCGAAGGGTCTCCTTCCAGTACATGGACCATTTTTCCGGTTTGGAAAAAGCCGTTCTGAGCAGAATGACATAACGCCCAAAGTGGTATAAAATGTTGAAATTCATAAGGTGTTATAACGTTCCTTGCTGATGGTTGATAGGCCGTTTTTTTCAGGAATGGCAAATGTAGGTAAAATGGGGATTAGTGATTAACAATCAGTGATTGGTGATTAAGCATTTGGACAAAAAAGGGGATGCTCTTCATTTTCATTGCAACTACCAAATTGCCCCTCAGGGGTTTTTAAGGGGGACGGGAGCGAAGCTCCCGTCCCCCTTAAAAACCCTCTGGGCCGAGCAGAGTGATGCCAAGTGATCTGAAGAGTATTCGGCCCGCAATTAATGAAGTTTAGTTTATCGCAACTTGAGTTAAAGAATTAAAAACCAGTTTTTTGCATGAAATGGTAGTTTTGCAATTCAAATTTCAACAGCTGCAAATGGACGAAGGTTATATAAAATTCAAAGCGGTTTGGGATAAGGCTGACGCCTTGCCCACCCAAAAATTGGAAGATTTAATTCATTGGCGTCAGGTAATGTACCAGCACCGATTGATCGGCGGTTATGATAACGGTATTGGTTATGGCAATATCAGCCAACGGGCGGAGGCGGGCAACTCTTTTCACATCAGTGGCTCGGCCACGGGGTTGATGGAACAACTATCCAATGTGCATTTTACGACCGTAACCGATTTTGATATTGAAAAAAACGAAGTCCGTTGTGTCGGCCCCATAATCGCCTCCTCCGAATCCATGAGCCATGCTGTCATTTATCAGGAATACCCCGAAGTGATGGCAGTCATCCACGCCCATCATCTTGATTTGTGGACCTACCTACTCGACAGAGTACCTACCACCGATGAAAAAGCAACTTACGGCTCGCCGGAGATGGCACGTTCCATCATCGAACTTTTACAGAAAACACAATTGAGAAAAGAAAAAATATTTGTGATGAAAGGCCACCCTGAAGGCATTTTTGTTTTTGGGAAAAACTTGCCGGAAGCCTCGGAAATACTGCTATCTTGGGTGAAAAAGCTTACCTGATTCCTCCCTTTTGCAGCTCGTTTTTAAAATATTTTAAAAATAAAATTTCAACTCTTTTTGTCTTTTTTGGCACACATTAAAAATAATGGCAATGTTTTTGAAATATTACGATCATATCTAATGTGGCAGCAATGACGGGAGGTTTCAGATGATAAAAGTTGACATATTAAAAGAACATCTCATCCTTAATTAATATTCCAGAGACCGGCATCCCAACAACTGAGATGTCCTGGAAACCGAATTTTTTCGCTTTTTTTCACGAGACTATTTAAGTAGAGTATTGTAACAAATTTTTACCCTGAGCGCTGCAATTTTTGCAGCGCCAGCCAGGGTGTTTTTTCCCAAAAACCGAAAAGAAACCCACACACTATTATTCCCCTTTTATCCCCCAACCCAAGAAACCTTTCACACGATGTTACACTATAGGCAGTCATCATTTGGTGGTTGCCTTTTTTCGTTTAATGAAAAGTAGTTTTAGCACTTATAGGGTGGCAAATTGAAAATTAATAAAATGCGGAGCAGGATCCCGAAATGAATTCGGGACAAGTTGATGATCGCTTTTTACAACGTTCCAACTGCCTGCCCCGAATTCACTTCGGGGTGCTCCTCGAAGGGTTTTAAAGGGGCGGCGTCGGTTGGGAAACCGATGCCGCCCCTTTAAAACCCTTTGAGGGGCGAGCAGTTAGATGGCAAAAAGCTTGAATGACAATTCGGCCCGCACGATATGGAGTTTATCTTGGCCAATTGAGCGGCTTTCATCTGTCAGCTTGGCACTAACATCTTCATCTTCAACGGTACGAACGGATCAGGCTGATAGCTAACAGCCCATCTCAATCCACAATCATCTCCGCCCGATTCAATTCTTGCTGCTTCATTACCTTTGGTAGTTCCCGGTACTCATATTGTTGATTCCTCAATTGAGGGGTAAAGCCCGCATCCCGGATGGCTTCCTGAATGCCATCAGCAGTGAAACGAAAACGGGCGCCAGTTGCGGACACCACATTTTCCTCAATCATGATACTTCCAAAATCGTTGGCACCGGCATGGAGGCAGAGCTGTGCCACCTGTTTGCCGACGGTCAGCCAACTGGCTTGGATATTCGTCACGTTGGGTAGCATGATGCGGCTCATGGCGATCATTCGGATATATTCGTCCCCCGTGCAGGTGTTGCGGGCACGTTTGAGTTTTTTCAAAATAGTGTCCTCGTCCTGAAAAGGCCATGGGATGAAGGCGATGAAACCTTTGGCGTCGGCAGGTTTTCGATCTTGCACTTCCCTGATTTTTACCAAGTGTTCCATGCGCTCAAGGTTTGTTTCGATGTGGCCAAACATCATGGTGGCCGATGTAGTCAACCCGACATTGTGGGCTTCGTGCATGATGTCAAGCCACTCCTTGGCGCCACATTTTCCTGCGGAAATGAGCCGCCTTACCCGGTCGTCCAGTATTTCGGCGCCGGCGCCGGGCAGGCTATCCAAGCCCGCCTCTTTGAGGGCTTTCAGCACTTCGTAATGGGTGGATTTTTCCAGTTTGGTGACGTGGGCAATTTCTGGTGGGCCGAGTGCATGGAGTTTTAGGTTGGGGTACAATGATTTTAGCTCACTGAATAATTTGCAATAATACTCCAAACCCAAATCGGGGTGGTGACCGCCCTGTAGCAGCAATTGCTCGCCGCCAAAGGCAAAAGTTTCTTCTATTTTTTGTTTGTACTCCTCAATGGTCGTGATGTAGCTTTCTTCATGGCCAGGACGACGGTAGAAATTGCAGAATTTGCAATTGGCAATGCACACATTGGTCGTGTTCGAATTGCGGTCGATGATCCAAGTGACGACCTCGTTGGGTACATGATGCTGGCGCAACAGATTGCCAACATACATGAGTTCGGCAGTAGCGGCATTTTCAAACAAGAAAACACCTTCCTCTGCAGTCAAGGGTTCGAGGTTCAAGGCACGTTGCAATAGCTGGTCGGTCTGCATAAAACGAGTATTTGAAATTTAGCTTTTGGGAGTTTATAGTAGAAGGAACAAAGATAGGCAAATAGGGTTTTGGGGAGGGGAAATAAGTGGCTGATTGAGGTTAGGCAAGTCCATAACTTTTTACTTGTCAGGCTATGCAAAATTCAAAATCACCATCCCCCATCAAAATACCTTTTCGGCACATCCCCCTTCCCTTTTTTCCTATTACGTTTTTCCCGTTTCCGCATTTTCTTCTTTTCTTTTTTGGAAAGAGTGGTGGTTTGGTGGGCCAGTCGGGGGGCGAAGGCCCGGCGGGTCAGGGGCGACCATTGTTGGGGTAGGTGGTCGATCTGGTCGTCGGAGCGGGCGGATTCGGTGTATGCGAGCAGTGCACTTTGCTGGCAGAGGGATTCTTTGAGTGCATCGGCCAGTGGCGTTTTTTCAATGGTGCCGGGCCTGCTTTTGCTTTCGATGTAGTCGCCCAGGATGTCCCATACAATGGCTCCGGCGAGGTCGTTTTCGAGGATGTACCGACCTTTTGAACGGATGCTGTTCTCGTCGTCGAAGGTGACAAAGGTTTTTAATTTTTTGCCACTCAGGTAAGGAGTTTCAGCGTATTGGTCCCAGTGGTATTGAAATAAATGCTGGCTCGCCAAGATGTTGTAATAGGCGGGTGCGCCTTTCCCTTCGGGAAATGTTTTGTCATCCACTGAGCGGTGCGAAGCGGCGTGCAGATCAGCCTTTCCTTTGGTACGCAGGCTCCGGCCAAAAAATGCCAGACCGATGTTGATTTTGGAGGGCGGCACCTGATACTTCTCGATCAAATGCCGGATGGAGCTGTCCAAGTTATAGCCATTTATCCCTTTTCGGGGAGCGTATAAAGGCGAGTGGTGATTGGTGCGGCTGGGCGTGCTGCCATAAAAATCGTAGGTCATCACATTGATGTGGTCGAGCAACGGTACAACCTGTTCCCATTCGATTTGCGCAGCATGAGAAGCACCGGCGCCAAAGTCAGCGGTCAGCCATATTTTCTTGCCTAATTTTTCTTGTAAAAAATCAAAAGCGAAGCGTATTTCCCGGAGCAGCAAAGTGAAGTTTTCCCGATCAGCTGTCCTCCCCTGCTGTGCTTTGATGCCGGGGTATTCCCAGTCAATGTCGATGCCATCGATGTGATAAGTACGGATCAGGTCGGCACAACTCTCCGCAAATTGTTGACGCTTTTCAGCACTAGCGGCGATGATGGAAAAGTTGTCGGACATCGTCCAGCCTCCGATGGAAATAAAAACCCTGACCCCATTTTCATGCGCCTTTTCAACGAGCGAAGTGCCAGGGACGTGCCAGTCCCGTTGACCTCATGGCTTTTTCTATAGCCTCGTTAGCAGCAGGATCTATTTCGCCTAATAGGATCGTTTTATCCGCATATGTCGAAAAGAGAGATGCTGCCATCCGTATTGGGTTTTAGAAAAGCATAGTTAATGACGGTGTATTTGCTGTAGTCGATCGTCGAAGGGTTGACCAAGCGGTTGCGGTCATACCATTTCCAGCTGGGGTAAAATGCGACCACCTCCTGGCAAGGTTGGGCTTGCAGTTGGCTGCAAAAAATAAGCGCGAGAGAAAAAAAGGTGGAAGGTTTTCATCAATAAAGTTGAGGGGCAGGATTTCGAAAGGGCGGGAATTTAATTCCCGCCCTTTCGGAAATCCTGATTGCTCAATGAACAGGTTTTACGGTGTAACCCTCCTTACGCAATAATGCGACCACACCGTTTTCGCCGCCCAAATGGCCGGCACCAACGGCAAAAAATGTTGGTTGGGCTTGCATCATTTCGCCCATTACGGGGATCCAGTTTTTGTTGCGGGTGTTGAGGAGAAGGTCTTCGTATTCGGAAATGCCTTCGTCGTTGCCCATCATCTTGACCATACCCTGAATGTCCTGATTTTTGTACAGTTCGACCATTTTGGCAAACTCCTCATCGCCAGCCTCGGTGGACTTGATGCTCTCGACCAGCATTTGGGCTTGGGCGTCGTAGGGGATGCTATCAAAAACGCTCATTTGAAATTCCATGCTTTCGAGGCCGCCCATTTTCTTTTTTGTTTTTTGGGCCAATTCCATGATCTCCATTTCGTAGGAAAGCATGTCGCCAGAACTCATGGCTGTAGGCGACATGTCGCCGGATGCCATCACGGTCAAGAACATTGGTTTGATGCGTTCAAACATAAACAGCGGCAGGCCGATTTCTTGAAAATGATCTTGCACCAATTTATAATCTTCTTCGCTCAACAGGTCTTTCAGCGTTTTTCCGCCTTCCATAAAGGCTTGCATGAGCAGGCCAAGCTGAGCAGAAAGGTCGGTCATGTCCTCCATATTGATCTCGAAGGTGACCATTTCGCTACGCTCAATGAATGACTTGGTGCTGTCGGTGAGGAAAAAATCGTCTTTGCCGATCAGGTGGATAGTGCCGTACAACCAGGAAGGGGTGGTTAGGTCCTTTCCGGTTATTTCCCAGAGTAGGGAGTTTTCATCGGCGGTTGGTGCGTAAGTTTTTGCAGGGACTAACGCAACGGCATCCATTTGCGCAAAAGGGCTGTAAGAAAGAAGGAATGCAAACAGTAAGGTGAAAAAGAATTTCATGGATTGGATTTTTTGCAAAGATAGGTTAACGATAAAAATTAAAATGAAAATAAAAATTAAAAAGGCCACTGGAAATCAATCGATTACACATTGGATTGGCCTTGTTTGTTTTTACATTTTCACAAATGTGGTTGGTGGACGATGGTCCGTTTTTCTTAAGAACAGTCCAAATAAAATAAAGATGCTTTTGTTGAAATGGTTTTCTTGGAAGGGCAAAGACAAGAGTGGTAAAATGGGAAAATCACATAAAAAAAGGAAGGAGGCATCTTTTACCAAAGAATACAATATTCACTATCCCCTTCTTAACCAATTGTTCCGGTCGCTTCAGGGTGACAAACGACCTAGTCGTTTCACGCTTGATCATTGGCAATGGTCATGGTTTCAAGTCCCACATTTGATGCATTGCCAAAATTTGAGTAAACTTTTTTCAGCGGGCATTTATTTTTGCCCGTACGGCAATGGTGGGCGATCATGCCATTTAGGAAAATAGAACAGAAAGTACGACATGCCCCAATGGAAACGTTACTTTGCACCCGAACAGTAAATGGAATCATACATGACAAAAACACTTTTTTATTTGGCAATTTTGGTAGGCTGCCTTTTATCCACAACGGGTTGTGGCGGGGATTATGTTTTCCAAAAAAAAATAGATATCAGGGAGGGGGAATGGCGGTATAGCGATGTGTTGACTTTTGATTTTGACATTGAAGATGTTTCAAAAAAATACGACTTGCTGCTCGACGTCACCCATGCCAGGGATTATGGTTTTCAAAATCTATATGTACAGTTCCATACGAGTTACCCTTCCGGTGAAAAAAAGGCCCAGATGGTCAGCCTTGAATTGGCCACTAAGTCCGGTATTTGGAACGGCAAATGCAGCGGCAATTCCTGCACCGTTGAAATCCCCCTCCAGACCAATGCGACTTTTGAAGAGGTAGGAAAGCACCGTATTTCCATTGAACAGTACATGCGGAAAAACCCTTTGCAGGGGGTGGAAAGCATGACCTTGAAGATTTTGGCAAAGGGGGAAGAGCAGTGAAATTTTGAATTTCCCCTTTTTCAGACCCATTCTTCGCTAAACTCCAGCAACCGTCCGAGCTCTAAAAATGCCTCCTTCCATTCCTCGGAAACATAGACCCACTTGCCTGCTTTGTACCCTTTGTTCATTTCATAGTAAAGGTTCTGGATTTTCCAAAGCTCTGGCCGGAGGCCTAAATCCATCAGGGCCGTAATGATGCCATTGAGCGATCGGATGTGTTCGGCAGGCTGGTCCACTTTTTCCAATTCTGTAAAAAGCCGTTCCCCAGCAGCCAAACGCAACCCTTCTGGGTTCATCAGCTTTACGTCCCAATGGATAAATTCATTGGCCAGCTCCTGCAACTTCGAAACCCTCATTTCGCCATTGTCAAAAATGTGGGTCAGTTCGCGGTTGACGACAAACTGCACGATGTTTTTCCAACCCTCCAACACAGGTATATTGCTCTCCTGCAAGGCCACCATCAACTGGTAGTTGTCATTATAATAATCGAGGATGACGGCTTCGACCGGGGGCAGGTTGCGGTTGACGACCATCTGGAGGATTTTCCTTTTTTCGTCTTTTGCCAAATCCTTGAATGAAAAATGTTTGTCGCCAAAGGTGTTCAAAAGGTTCACCAGTTCGCCAATGTCAGAACTTTTGAAAGCAGTGGAAATCTGCTGGTGGTCCGTATCGAAATCTTTCCGGGTTTTTTCCAAAGAAATAGACCCGATCATGTTGTGCTGATCGAGGTAAAAGACAGCGAAACTGAAATGTTTTTTGGCAAATGTCAGGCGGGAGGTGACGGTCGTCCGTCCAATGGCCAGTCGACGCGTGCCGGCTGTCAGGCGGTCAAACACTTCGTTGTTGATCCAGTAATGCAGGAAAGTGGATGAAGAACTGTAGTCATTGAAGAGGGACGACGCAGCGAAACGCATGCCTACTTTGCTCATATTGGACTGGGCTGGGATCACATTATTGCGATAGCTGACGGCCCCATTTTGATTGATATTACTGGGGGCGTTTTCCAACCGCTTTTCAAATTCTTTTCGGAAGTCCGGGCCTTTCACATAGCGGGCATACTGCATAGCGCGGAGTGCGTATTGCAATACTTGGTCTGTTTCGATGCCGGATATTTCATTGAAAAACCAAGCGCAGCTGGTGTACATGAGCATGGCATGGCGCTGCATTTCCATCAGCCGGAGGAATTTGGTGGCCTCTCGGTCGGTCAGCTCCCGCTTGGCATGTTTCTTTACAAATGCTTCGGTATTGCTTCTTTTCCTGTTTAGAACGAGGTTGATATAATCGTTTCTCGCTGTCCATATATCATCCGATAACTCAGCCCCTTCTTTTTCAAAAAGGGCGATCAGTTGATCCCGGAGCCAATCGAGGGTCTCCCGTAGGGGCTTCCGCCAGGCTTGGTTCCAATGTGCTTCACCGCCCGTTTTGCACCCACAGTCCGACCGCCAGCGTTCCACCCCATGGACGCAGCTCCAACTGCTTTTTTCATGGATTTGCACCTCATGTTCAGGCGGGTGTTTTTCTAAAAAGGCAGCGTAGTTAATAACTTCAAAACCCTGTTTTTCAATATAGTCGATCCCCCAGGCCAGTGCCATTTCCCCATGTCGGTGATGGTGGCCGTAGCTTTCGCCATCGGTTGCGATGTGGGAAAGTTGAACAGAGTAGTTATCGTCGAGCACACCCGTTACTCGTCCGGCAAAGCGTTCGCCGCTGTCCAGCAATTTTTGGAAAGCCACGTCCTTCGAAACATTACCGTCGTAGAAAAACAGGGCAATGCTGCGGCCAGAAGGTAGGTTGCAGATGTATGCCTGCCGGGGGTCAATGCTCTCGTTCAGGGGTGTCCAATGTTCATCCCCTATTTTTCGGAACGCTGCAGCCTGCCTTGGTGCGAGGATGGTAAACTTGATTCCATGCGCTGCCAATACTTCCAAGGAGTCGGTGTCCGCTGCCGTCTCGGCCAACCACATCCCTTCTGGCTTGCGGCCAAAGCGGTGTTCAAAGTCGGCAATGCCCCAAACCACTTGGGTCACTTTGTCCTTTTGATTGGCCAACGGCATGATGATGTGGTTATAGACCTGTGCGATGGCATTGCCATGCCCAGCAAAACGCTCTCTGCTCAAACGGTCGGCGACTTGGATTTTTTTATAGGTGATGGGGTCGGCTTCCTCCATCCACGACAGTAGGGTCGGTCCAAAATTGAAGCTGATCTGCGAATAGTTATTGACGATCTTTTTTATCTTGTTCTGTCCGTCGAGGATGCGGGCCACGGCGTTGGGTGCATAGCACTCAAAGTTGATCTTATCATTCCAGTCGTGGAAAGGGGCGGCCCCTTCCTGAAGTTCAACCGTTTCCAACCAGGCATTTTCCCTGGGTGGTTGGTAAAAGTGGCCGTGTATGCAGACGTATTTGTTGGTAGGCATGTTTTAAGTGTAAAAGCAACCACACACTTTCGTAGTGGCAAAAGAAAATTATTGAAATGGGCAATTTGGACTTTTAACTTGATGTAGGGCTTGAAAAGGCAAATGTAATATTCGTTGATAGATTCTACTTCTTAACTTTTTAAAATAGCAAAAGGTAAGCCGCCTGCCGTAAAGCGGCAGGCAGGCCGACCATTATCCGGTTTGGCTCCGAAGGGTCGAGCTGTTACCGGACAATTTTTTTGGCTGTTAATGGGGGTGGGTAGGGTTGGCAAAACATGGAGCAGGCCTCCAGTCAGAAAAGTCTTTTTTTTATTTGAAAAAAGGAAAAAGCAAAGAAAAGAGGTAAAATAATGGGTATAGGAATCTTGATAAATTCCATTTCCCGAAGGGGGATGACAATCGTGGTTCGTTGTTTTCAATATCAGTGGTTTCAGATGTTGCGCACAAGGTAGTTGTTTCTTTTGCAAACGAAGCAACCCAACTGACGTTATTTATCCAGCCATTAAACCCTTCACTACTAACGCCAATTTTGGGCTTGCCCGGTTCACCACATCAATCACTTCCTCCAGTGTCGTTTCTGTCAATTCTTCGATTGGAAAACATTTATTGGAAACAACTGATACCACAAAAACTTTCAGCCCGGCATGTTTGGCAACCAACACCTCTGGAACGGTAGACATCCCCACTACGTCCCCGCCGATGCGGTGGAGGAAATTGTATTCAGCTGGCGTTTCGAGGTTCGGGCCAGGCAGCGAAGCGTATACACCAGTATGGGCTTTGATATTGTTTTTTGCGGCGATCTTTCTGGCTTGGTCTAACATTTCCCGATCATAAGTTTTCAATAAATCGGGAAAACGAACCCCGAGGCGATCGTCGTTCGGGCCTCGCAGTGGGTTGTCAGGCAGCAGGTTGATATGATCTTTGATGAAAACCAGATCGCCTGCTTCGATGGCTGCGTTGGTGCTGCCGGCCGCATTGGAAATGATGATGCGCCCGATGCCCAATGCTTTCATGACCCGTACCGGGAAAGTCACTTGCGGCATCGAATAACCCTCGTAATAATGGAAGCGGCCAGCCATCGCCACGACGGGCGTTCCGGCCAGATGCCCCAAAATCAATTTGCCCGCATGGCTTTCTACGGTAGAGACCGGGAAATGGGGGATGTCCTTATAATCAATGCTTTCGGCCACGTCGATCTCGTCTGCCAATTGGCTGAGGCCAGTACCGAGTATGATGCCTGTTGCCGGTTTGAAGTCGGTCCTTGACCGGATGAATGCGAGGGCTTCTTGTATTTGATTATATAACATTTAGTCGAAGAATGAATTGCTGAAAAGCCTCATACTGGAATGTGTGCAAGGAGGTTTTCGCACTTTACGTATTAACATTTATTGGCATATAATTTGGGCAAATATCGCACCGCACCAAGAACTACTTTTAAAGGAACATCTATCCCACATTTTCAAATTTTACAAAACTGAACTGCACTCACCTCTCAGGTGGTGATTGCCAAACATCCTGAGGAAACTAGCAAACATTCACTTTCTGTCCCGAAGCAGCTCTACCCCGTTGTGCTTCGGGGCTTTTTTTTAGTGTATAGTGCAAAGTGAATAGTATATCACTTTTCACTCTGCACTCTGCATTCCTCATTAACGCCCAGCACATATTTTTGGACCACCCCAATTTCAACGGCTGTTTGTGCCCCTTTGAACCCGTTGATCATTTCGTCTTTTAGGCGGGTGGCTGCCAAATCCGTTAATTGACGGGCGACAGGGATATAGGACCAATGCCATTTTTCTTCGTTGTAGCCGTTAGGCCGTTGCTCGCCCTTTGGGGAATAAGGTTGGCAGAAGCCAAAACGGGCCGCATTGGCGACCATCCAATCGTATACCTCCTTCCCTTTTCCATGCTCAAAAGTATAATTGTCGAGGTCGTTGATATCCATATCGGTTCCCCAATGATGGCGACTGGTGCCAGGCATGGAGCTGTATTCCAATATTTTTAGTGCCCTTGTCTTAGGATCGGGATATTTAACAGAGGCGTTGGCACCGTTCTCGATCTTCCGTGCACCAGTCCACTTAGCTTCCCAGATGGATTTTTGCCGGTCGAAATTACGGGTAGCAGAAATGATTCTTAATTCAATGCCATCGGCTTTGGCGGCGGTCCACATTTTTTTAAAACTCTCATAGGTTTCTTTTCTTAAAAAATAGGCATCACCGTCCGAATATATTTTTTCCACAGCAACAAAATCGGGGTGCTGAGCAGGGTCGAATTGGCCCATTAAATATTCCAAAGAAAATTCAATAGGTTGCGCACCGGGCAGGGTGTCGACGTGGGTTGGCTCTTCCTCTATTGGTGGGATTTCGATTTCTGTTGCGATATTTTCAGGTGTCGATATATGATTTTCGACTTGGGCATTTCCAGTATTATTGCAAGCATAAGGGATGAAAAAAATAAATAAAAAAAGGGAATATTTTGGTTTAATAAATGGGGTTATATTTTGCAAATAATTGATGTGCATTTTATTTTTTATTTTATTTCTGAAAAATTATTTCTGGAAAAAAAAACAATTAAAATCAGTATTCAAATTCCATCTGTTCAAAAGGGTATCCGAATAAATATTTTTCCTTTACCAATTTTTCCACCTTTGGCGGCACTTTATTTTCCCAACCAGTTTGCCCTATTTTTAACAATTCCATTACTTCTTTGGTAAAAATATGCAGCACGTCTGGATTGTATTTTTTTATGTCAATAATTTGACCGTCGTCAATTAAATGCTGGTATAAAAATTTAAAACCTTCCGGCACGGGCAGGTTGTTGACCATCATTAATTCCTCACTGCCTTCCTGGTAAGATGGGTAAATATAAAAGCGGACGATCTTGGTAAATACCTCACCGAAGGCAGCTAACAGGCGGCCGTCCATATTTTGATAATATTTTTCGGAAATAAATTCCAACATACGCCGGGCTTCGATGGCGATGCCCAAATGTTGTATTTTATAATCAGCCAAATAATTAATTAATTGATGGTATTGTTCACAGTTGGAAACGACGACCGTTTGTCCCAAAGCGCATAATAATTCGGAGCGGTCGAGGAAATCTTTTTCATCCAACTCACCTTCGCCACAGAGGTTGTCGAGGGTCAGTTCGGTAAGCACAAACGAGCGGTCGGCGTTCACTTCTTTATCAGCCCGAAACTGCTCATAAGTTTGCTTGATCATGTCGAGGTGCATATTGGTCGGAGGGTGAAAACTACCCCTTACGACGAGCACATGTTTTTTATATAAAAATTCGGAGGCATGGACATTTTGCTTGTCGGGGCCAAACATGGCCACATCGGTCATTTTGTGTTTCACCAACCACAACGCCAACAAACGGTTGTCGAGCTCCTCAAAATCTGGCCCGGTGAGGCGCACCATGTCGATAGAAATCCTATCGTACAGACCGTCCATGAGGGAATGGATCATGGTTTCAGGATCGCCCTCATAATTGTAGCAAGCATAGATCAAGTTTACGCCCAATATCCCAACCGCTTGCTGTTGCAACTGCGTATCGTTGTCGAGCATTTTCACATGCAACACAAGGTCATTGGCATCGCCACCCGGTTTCAGTTGGAAACGGATGCCCAGCCAGCCATCCCCTTTGATCGTGCGGGAAAAATTGAGGGCAGCGATGGTATCGGCAAAAGCAAAAAAGCAGGTGTCAGGCCGCCGGACGCCCAATCGGGTAACCATCAGGTCCCACTCATGGTCGAGCATTTTGTAAAGTCGGTTTTCACAGACATAGCGGCCACTGGATTCGATGCCATAAATGTCATCGGAAACAACCTTGTCGTAAGCGCTCATTGTTTTGGCGATGGTGCCCGCCGCCGCGCCGACTTTAAAAAAATAACGAGCGACTTCTTGCCCGGCGCCGATCTCGGCAAAGGCGCCGTATACTTTGTTGTTCAGGTTTATTTCGAGGGCTTTTTGGTCGGTATCTAAAACTTGGCGCATATTGGTTAGCAGTTGAGGGTCTTCGGTTAGCAGTAGCGAATCAGCAAACCTTGACATTTGGAAAGCGTAAAATTAAAGGAATTATCACTGGAGAATAAATCAAAATATACTCACATACCCAAAATGGATTTTTGGGTTTCGGAAATCAGCTTGCAAGTCATCCGTCTTTCCCGCAGCGATACTGATCCCGAAAACACCCGCCCCTGTTTCAAAAGTTAGCCCTGCCCCAAAGCCGAGCGGGTGGTCTATCCGCAACGGTTTTCCGGATCGTCGGTCTTCCAAATAGGCATAATCGCTAAAAGCGTAGAAGTAAGAGTTTTGCCCGATGAGCAAACGGTATTCTAAAGTAAATACCGTAAAAAAAGTAGCAAAAATACTTTCTTCATCGAAGCCACGTAAGAGCCGGTTGCCGCCGATGCGGTATTGTTCGTTTTGGAAAATGGCCTCTTGCGAAATGATCGCCCCCGTTCGGGCGCTCGTTTTTAAGGTGCTGCGCTCCATGACGGGGAAATATTTTTCGACCGTACCTTCTAAATTGAAGCGAAAAATCTTTCCCGGCAATGTGTCATAAAAACTTTCGGCCACTTCCAAAATGGCTTGGTTCCGTTTGATCTGCCGCGTGCCCGCACTACCACTGGCGAGTATCCGCCAACCTTTCCGAGGGTTGAACCGGTAGTCCAATTTTTGCCAGTTTGCCTCCAAGCCAAAAGCTGAGTTTTTTACATCTAAAATAGCCGGGAAGTTGCCCTGACGGATCGCATTCGTATCCACGGAAATAATGTTGGAAGCGGTGGTTTTCCAAAACGCTTTTAAATAATTGCCACCTTCAAAAAGATATTGTACGCCAAAGTCACCGATGATATCGGTGTAGGTGCTGTCCCTTTTATATTGGCTAAATTTAGCGTCCACGCCAAAAGGTAGCTCAAGAATATATGGGTAAACAAATGCCAGTTCCAGTTCTTGTGTCTGGGGGCGGAGGTGTTCGAAGGAAAGAAAAATGCGTTCACCCAGCCCGAACTGGTTTTGCATTTCCGCATTAAAAGTCCCAGTAATTAATAATTTATTTTCAAGTCGATTATTATTAGGTAAAACGCCCAATAAAAAATCGAAACGACTGGCTTTTTTTTTGTCCAGCGTCAGGTTGACATTGGCTTTGTCGTCCAGAAAATTAATGGTAACATTTTCTTTTTCTTTTAAAAAAGGTAGCTCTTGGATTCGGGTTTTTATTTGTAAAATTTTTTTTCTGCTATATGGCTCACCCTCATGGATTCCTAAATAATTTCGGAGATAACTTTCCGAAATTTTAATATCCCCTTTCCAATTTAAGCTGTCAAAAAAAACTGGCTTGCCTTTTTCTAAAAATAACTTTGCGGCTATTTTATTTTCATAAAAATTAATACTATCCAAAAAAACTGTGGCAAAAGGATATCCATTGTTTTCGGCCTGCGACACAATGCTTTCTTTTAATTTTTCCAATTCAATAAAACGAAATGGTTTATTATTATATAGCTTTTCCCGAAAGCCAGTTTTTGCTAAATATGTATCGTCTATATTTCCATTTTTTAAAATACTCCATTCATATTTTTCTCCAATATGAAAGAGGCCGATTGCGGTGCTGTCTTTAAACGAGATGCTGTCGAATGATGCCTCAAAATAAGAAAGGTTGTGGAGCTGCTGGGCAACGTTTGCCAATTCATTTAATGCTGCGATGGAATCTCCAAATTGGGTTTGATAGGAAGTGTTTTTTTGTAGAAATAAAGTGTCTTTATCGAGTGGTTGAATAATTAAATTAAAATTGTTTTGGGAAAAAGAATTATTAAAAAATACAAAAACAACAATAAATAATACGCACAGCTTAGGATGTAAGCTAATATTGCCTTTTAAGTTGTATGCCAAACGCAGTGTATTATTTTTTTTATTTAATGGCATCTTCTATTCAACTCAACGAAAAAAATGTGATAAGAGTATAAATGAAAAAGCGCAAAGAGGTTGAGTATCCACTTTGCGCTTTGTATTATTTAGCAATCATTTCAATCTTCAAAAATTGCTGCCACTTTCATTTTAAATCCATCTAAAACCATTGATTCTACCTCGCCTAGTTCATCTGCCATTTCCCGGAGTTTGAAACGTTGGTTTTCATAGGCGTAAATTTCAACGGTTTTATTTTTTTGGTCAATTAGCCAATATTCTCTGACGCCACATTTTTCGTAAACATCTTTTTTATCACCACGGTCATAAAACGCAGTGCTTTTGGACAATACTTCCACAACGAGGTCAGGTGCTCCCATTACAACCCGTTCTTTTTCATCGAGTATGTGGTAACGCTCTTTACTAACAAAGAGCACATCTGGGTGATAAGAATTTCCATCATCAAGCACGGTGTCAAGTGGTGCAGAATACGCTTTGCCCAATTTTTTCTTTCGGGCATAAATTTTCATTGCAATAAGAATATTATCTGCAATGTTTTGATGATCAAGTGTGGGGGATTGTTTTCTCACGAGAAGACCGTTTATCAATTCATACCAAGCATTGTCACCTTCGGGGAAATCAATTTCCCTAAATTCTTGGTACGTTAATTTTTTAGTGGTTACTTCCATTTCTTTTTTTCAAAAATAACGAGATAACAGAACAGTTTAAATTTATAAATGCCGCTCCGCATGATAAGACGACCTCACCAACGGGCCACTTTCTACGAAATCGAAACCTTTGGATAGGCCGACTTCTTCATACAACTTAAAAATGTCAGGATGGATAAACTCGGCGACATCCAAGTGCATTTTAGTAGGTTGTAAATATTGGCCAATGGTCATCACATCGCATCCGTGTTCCCGCAAGTCATCCATGGTTTTGAATACTTCCTCCTGCGTTTCGCCGAGCCCAACCATAATGCCGGACTTGGTGCGTTTGCCATAATCTTTGGTGCGTTGTATCTGTTCGAGGCTACGCTGGTATTTGGCTTGTGGCCGCACTTTTCTATAGAGGCGCTCCACCGTTTCCATATTATGGCTGACGACTTCTTGGCCTGCACTAATCATCCGCTCCAATGCCTCCCAATTAGCTTTCACATCGGGGATCAAAGTTTCGATGGTCGTTTCAGGAGACATTTCCTTGACAGCCTTTACCGTCTGATGCCAGATTTCTGCTCCCCGGTCTTTCAGCTCATCTCTGTTTACAGAAGTTATGACCGCATGTTTGACCTGCATAAGCGTAATAGCTTCTGCAACACGGCGTGGTTCGTCCTCATCGTATTCGGGTGGACGGCCCGTTTTTACGGCGCAGAAGGAACAGGAACGAGTACAGGTGTTTCCGAGAATCATAAATGTGGCTGTCCCCTCTCCCCAGCATTCACCCATATTAGGGCAATTGCCACTCTGACAAATGGTGTGCAGGTTGTATTCGTCCACCAAGCGGCGGACTTTTTTGAACTTCTCGCCAATAGGCAGTTTCACCCGTAGCCATTCGGGCTTGCGTTGGCGAGCTTCTTTTTTTTCAACTATAGGTAATTCAAGCATTGAAAGGGTATTGAGGTATTAGATATTGAGTTATTAAGGTGCGGGTCAATACCTTAATACCCGAATAACTCAATACCTGATTTTACCACCGTTTACCAAACTGCAAATGTAGGAAAAGGTTGAGGAAGAGCTGGTTGTTTTCCACGTTGTCTTGCTCAACCATGATGGGGGCTTTTTTAGAGAAAAAATCAACCATGATGCCTGCTTCAATGGATTTGAGGTATTCATCATAAGCGCCCCAATCAAAGTGGACAGCAAATTTGCCGTGTGCCCCGGGGAGGATGGAGATTTCACTTAGACCTTTTGTCCAGCCGGAGGCACCAAGTATAGAGTAAACATTGAGGAAATTTTCGCTGTCCTCTTCAGAGTATTTTGTTGCGATGGAAGCTTGTCCGTCACTACCGCGTAAGTCGAGGTAGTAGGGCTTGAGCAGGCCAAGGGTCGCCCCACCTTCGTAAGAAATACCAAAAGCAACCCCTTTATGTTTAGCTTTTTCTGAGAAATATCGCTTGGCACCCATCGCTCCGCGGATTACATAAAGGTTGTTTTGCTTGCCGTATTTGAATGCTTTTGAAATGCGGCCATTGATCGGGGTTGGGGTGTCGAAGCTTTGGCGGAATTCTTTTTCGTGCTTCAACTCACCTATTTCAAAGTGGAAATATTTGGTAAGGTAGTAGGTTTTTAGTTTTCCAAAATTTGTCCCTATCGCAAAGCCATTGGTATGCAAACGCATTCCCAAAGCAAACTCTTGGTTGTAGACAACACCTAGGTTTGTATCCATTTGCTTAGGTTGAATGGTCTCTTGAGCATTGATGGAGAAACCTAAGAGGAGGGCAGCAAAAATGTGGTAAAACTTTAATCTCATGGCATTCTGTATGATAAAGTAAAGGGTGCAATTTTTTCAGAACCTTAAATATAGTGGAAAACTAAGTGAGAAACGAATGCCAAAGTCCTTTTGTTTAAAATCTTTTTTTGAAATAACCATGAAATGGTACGTTAAAGACGGGATTTGGAAAGTTTGGCAGTTTTTAGTTCGGTAGTTCTCTGTTAGGAGTTTTCTTCAAAGCGGGTTACGTGCCAAGGACTGCTGAACTGCCGAACTGAAGACTGTCGAATTTAGGCGCACTCATTCATACCTAAGCGCTTCAATCGGGTCGAGTTTAGCGGCTTTCATGGCAGGGTACAGGCCCGCTGCTATACCGACGAGCGTACAGACAGCGATGGCCATACTGATCCAATCCCATGGGATTAGGAAGGAGCCGCCCATCAATTTAGTAACTCCATTGCCTATCAAAATGCCGAGCAGGATACCGACCAATCCACCAATCTGACAGATGACGATCGCTTCAGTGAGAAATTGCCAGAGAATGTTTTTTCTGGTTGCTCCCAGTGCTTTACAAATGCCAACCTCCCTTGTCCGTTCGGTGACGGAAACAAGCATGATGTTCATCAGGCCGATGGCTGCGCCAAGTAACGTCATGATGCCAATGGCAACGGCGGCCATCCTAAAATTGGTTGTATTTTCCCTGATAATGCCGACGAGGCTATCACTGGAAAATAGCTCAAAATCATTTTCCTGAGTAGCCTTCAAACGCCTGATGGTTCGGAATGTACCAATGGCTGCTGATTGTGCCTGGTCCATTTGGGTAGCATCCTTGATCGCTATGGTGATGTCGTAGTTTTGATTTTGGGCAGCATAATACCGTTTGCCGTCCATAAGTGGAATGAACACCGCACGGTCATCGCTCTGGTTCATGCTCGTGCCTTTGGATTTGAGGACGCCGACCACTTTGAACTGGAGGTTGCCGATCGAAATGGTGCGTCCTAATGCTTTCTCCGCTTTGCCTTTAAATAAAGATTTTAAAATATCGGACCCGATGAGGGCTTTATTTCCACCGTCTAATATTTCCCTTCTAGTAAATGCCCTACCCGCTTCCACTTCAAAACCTTTCACTCCCAAGTAACCTTCATCGATTGCAGTAACAGAAACCGTTGGATTGGTTTGCTCTTCATTGTGAGTGATAATCGCCCGCCCAGTACAAGTCACGGCGAGGGCTACTTCCGCAGGGAATTCAAACCGTTCTTTGAAATCCATGGCCTGATTATAGGTGATAGGTTCCCCTCGTTTAGTTCGGCGCCCCCCGTGGCTACCTCCCATGTCAACCCCCTTAGGTTCAATGGTGAAGGAATTTGCCCCTAGCCCTGAAAAGCTATCGTTCAACGAATAGATGGCACTATCGATAGCCGTCAATATGCCGACCAAGGCCATGATGCCAAAAGCGATGATGATCATGGTCAGAATAGCCCGCAAGAGATTTGACCGGACAGACCGTAGTGCTATGTTGATATTTTCAAGTGGGTTCATTGTTTATTTAAGTAAAAAGCCAAAGGCCAGCTATTTGGGTCACATATTTCTTTGCAAGGTGAGGCCGAAATTAGGATGCAAAAATAGGTTTCTGTTTTTTGTTCGATAAAATCCCATTTTTGCCGGACGGATCAAAATAGTTTTTTGGGTGAAATTTGCAAGTCTGGGATTTATCAAAAGCAAGTCTTTCAAAACTTATAAAGTTTTATACTTTTGAAATCCTGCTTCACCATTTGCTTTTGGGTCTTATAAAGAGTCCAGCAATTATAAATATTTTATGGTCAATAATTTAGGCGAAACCAACTCAATAGCTAATAAGTTTGTCGCTCAGCTGAGGGATGTAAATGTACAAAAGGACTCCTTGCGATTCCGAAGGAATTTGGAGCGTTTGGGTGAAATCATAGCTTACGAAATAAGTAAGACACTAAAATACGAAACGAAAGAAGTGGAAACGCCACTCGGCATTGCGAAAATAAAGCTACCTGCCCAGCCCATTGTCTTAGCCACCATTCTTCGTGCAGGGTTGCCATTTCACCAAGGGTTTCTCAATTATTTTGATGATGCAGGCAATGCCTTTATTTCAGCTTACCGAAAACATCATAAGGATGGCACATTCGAAATTGAAATGGGATATACTTCCTGCCCCGACTTGAATGGGGCGGTAGTAATCGTTACCGATCCAATGTTGGCAACAGGGGCTTCCATGAATTTGGCATTAGAGGAACTGAGGGGAAACGGGCAGCCTGCCAAAATCCATGTTGTGACGGCAATCGCTTCCAGACAAGGGCTGGATTATTTAAAAAGAAATAACCCCAACGTACATATCTGGATGGGGGCTATAGATGAAGAACTTACCGCTAAGTCGTACATTGTGCCCGGTTTGGGCGATGCGGGCGATTTGGCCTTTGGCCCCAAGATGCAAGAGTGAAACAAAACGGAACAACTACATCAATATGAAAGGACTTATTCGCCGGGCAACGACTGCCCTTATTTTTGTGGTGGTCATGTTGGCTGGCCTGTTTGGGGGGCGGTATACTTTTGTTTCTTTGTTTGCCATTATTACAGCGCTTTGCCTCTGGGAATATTTGAGCATGGTGCTCAGTAAATTTACCAAAAGGGATCGCTACCGCATGTTCATCGGAGTATGTTTTGGGTTGACGCCTTTTGTGCTTTCTACTATTTTGCACATGCATCCAGTCCTTACCCAAACCAATGATGAGTTTGTTATCATTACTTCCATCTTGTTCTCCCCGTTTGTTTTCCTTGCCTTTATCTATGAGCTGTTCAGTGGGTCGAAAACCCCTTTTCAAAATGTGGGTTTTATAGTTTTGGGCATGGTCTATATTGGGGCGCCTTTTTCCTTATTGGATTTTATTGCTTTTAATGATGGGGAATTCAGCGCTTTGGTCGTTTTTGGATTGCTGCTGCTCACTTGGATGAACGATACTGGTGCTTATATCTTTGGTTCCAATTTTGGCAAAACGCCATTGCTGCCAAGCGTTTCGCCAAAAAAAACATGGGAAGGGACAATGGGGGGGGTCGCAACGACCTTTTTGGTAGCTTACCTGTTTTGTGTTTTCACCAACCAACTCCGATTAGTGGATTGGATGGTTTTGGCACTCATTGTTTCTGTGTTCGGCTCTATGGGGGATTTGGTGGAGTCCATGCTCAAAAGGAGCGTTGGAGTAAAGGATTCTGGTACGCTCCTACCGGGGCATGGTGGGGTGCTCGATCGCTTTGATGCGTTCATTTTCATTTTGCCGTTTGCCGCAGCGTATTTGTTGTGGATTCGTTAAATTGTTATTTGTTGCCTGATACGGGACGTTTAGCAGTTGTTTTTTTTCTGAATTTTGAAATTATTTAAAAAAACGACCCCAGCTAATAGTGGCTGTCCCGGTTTTGGTACATCATTCAATCATTAAAGGGTAAGCGAAATAATTTGCCCGACAACTAAAGAAATATCACAATGAAAAAATTCCTATTGCTTAGCTTTCTATCCATTCTTTTCATCACCGCTTTCTCCGACGGTGCTTATGCCCAGCAACGCGGCAAAAAGAAAAAATCTTCCAAGACAGATGAGTATTTTGATGAAAGTGGATTCGTGAACAAACTCTGGTACGGAGGAGGGATCATTTTAGGGTTTAGTGGCTCGAACAATGAAAGCCTTTTCACATTCGGCTTATCCCCAATGGTTGGATATAAAGTATTGGACGATTTGATTTCGATCGGGCCTAGGGTTGGTTTTGAATACAACCATTATAGAGTGGATTTGGGACAAGTTTATAAAAACTCCAGCCTCTCTTACAGTGTCGGTGCATTTACTAGGATTAAGGCTTTTCCCAACTTCTTCGCCCACATGGAATATGAATATCAAAACACGGAGTTCATTGACAGGTTTGATAGTGCCCTTGGGAAGTTGATCACCAGTAGGGTCACTTACGACAATGTATATATCGGAGCAGGGTACAACAGTGGGGGCTTGTTGGGCTATGAAATAATGTTGTTGTACAATGTCAACCAGCCTGAAAATACCGTTGATTCGCCTTTTGATATCAGGGCCGGTTTTACTTATAAATTCTAATAGCATTCGATTTTTTACCTAAAACAAACAACCCTTTCCGCTTCTGGAAGGGGTTGTTTGTTTTAGGACGTTTACCTTTGCAAACTTTTTCATGGATAATCCATTTTAAAGCCCAAACTTGATAAATAAATTTCTTCGAAAAACATGAGCAAATCATTTCATAACCTTTCAGTAAAAAAAGTAACTACCGAAACACCCGATGCTGTCACCCTAACCTTTGACGTGCCAGCTGATTTGAAAGAATCATTCAAATACACGCAAGGGCAATACCTGACCCTAAAATTTCAGCTCAATGGAAAAGAGGAACGCCGTTCTTATTCCATGTGCAGCAGCCCGCTAGAGAACGATTTGTCCGTAACGGTAAAAAAAGTGCAGGGTGGGAAAGTCTCCACACATATTCATCAAAATATCAAAACGGGGGACGTGATCGAAGTGATGCAGCCCGATGGCCGTTTTTATACCGACCTAAATGAAGACAACAAGAAAAACTATTACCTCATCGGGGCAGGCAGCGGGATCACGCCTTTGATGTCCATATTGAAAACCGTTTTGGAAAAAGAACCGATGAGCCATGTGTTCTTGCTTTATGGCAACCGCAACGAGGATTATATTATTTATAAAAACGAATTGGAGGGGCTGCAAAAACGCTATGCCGGCCAGTTGATGATAGAGCATGTCCTCAGCCAACCCAACCGGGAAAAGAAGTCAGGCTTAGGTGGCCTTTTTTCAAAAGGGAAAATAACCTGGGAAGGTAAGATTGGCCGCATCGATAGTTCGGTTGTCAAAAAATTTATGGAAGAAAATACGCCCCGCCACAAAGCATCTGAATTTTTTCTTTGCGGCCCGGGCGGCATGATAGACAGTGCCGAAAAAGTTTTGCTCGATAGTGGTTTTAATAAAGAAAACATCCACCGTGAATATTTCACCACTGCTGAACCAACAACTGTTGCATCAGGTGTGGCGGGGGCTAAAGTCATTGTGACTTTAGATGGCAAAAAACGGGAAGTGACGGTGGCGGAAGGAAAGCAAATCCTCTTTGCTTTGTTGGACGAAAAAATTGATGCCCCCTATTCTTGTACATCGGGCGCTTGTTCTACTTGTATGGCAAAACTCATTTCCGGGACGGTCAAAATGGACGCTTGTTATGCGTTGGACGACAGCGAGGTCGCCAATGGGTTCATCCTCACTTGTCAGGCACACCCGACAACCGATGTGGTAGAATTGACTTTTGATGTGTGATGGAATGAGTAGAATATTTACTAAAAAAAATGGGCGCTGACTTTATCAGTGCCCATTTTTTTGGTAGGGATTATGCTTTTGGAAAAGCAACAATTTAAATGTTCATTTTTCCTAAAATTCGTAACGGCTCCTGACTAATAACTAATCACTGATTAACCAATCACTACACATTAATTTCCAAAACCGATGCTATTGAAAGTTTCGATGATGCGGCCGTCTCCACCGACATTAGCATTATTTCTGATTTCTATTTTCAGGTTATTTTCATAGGGTGTCGGGTCGCTGATCGGACTCTGGTAATAGAGGAAATAAATGCTGTTGGAAAGCGCCTGTATTTCACTTTGGATATCGACGAACATTTGTTCCAAGCCAGCTACATCGTCGGCTTTGAAATAGCGGTCTTTGTTTTTGGCCAAGGACTGGAGCGCACCTTCATCGAGGTCGGTGCTGTTGAGGGCGGCAACGTAAGCACGTCGGGTTCCGAGTGCATCCAATGCATCGCTGAGCGTAACGGCTTGGGAAGCATTATGTCGGCCATCTGTAAAAATAACCAAGCTGCCATCTACGATGCCCTCAATGGAATAGCTGTCCTCCCAAAGATTGGCTACGTCGATCACCCCGCCGTAAAGATTGGTCGAATTGACCAAACCCGTTTCGGGAAGGGCATCAACTGCTGCCATCAATTCTTGTGTATTGGTCGTAAATGCCTGCCGTTTAACGGTTTCTGCATCAAAGGTATAGATGGCAATTTCCTGTTGGGGCAGCTTGTGTTGGATGAGGGATTTGGCAGCGCTTTTGATCTGCGGCACAAGCCCTTCAACGCTCCGGGTAATGTCCAAGAGCAGTACAGTTTGCAAGGAGAAAGGGATCGCACTGCGGCCTACCCGCAAGTCTGCTTCCGAATCGATCTTGCCGTTGTTTTCAGTGACAATGAAATCATCTTCCATGAGGGAAGAGACACCTTTGTCGTAATAATCTTTCACTTGAAAAAGCACTTGTACGGTGCGGCTTTCTGGAACGACCCCAACTTCAAAAGAGCTCAGTCTGTAAAAGTTGGAAAGGTCAGAGGGGAGGAAGTCATCATCTTTATTGCAACCAATTGAAGCGAGCAAAAAAAATGTGAGTGCTAAGGAGGAGGTGGAAATAGCTTTCATAATTTTGATTTTAATGTCAAACGAATAAGGGAGTGTATATTGGTATTTCCGTAGTGTTAAAATTTAATGTGGGAGATAGGTAAAAGAGCAAATAAAAATTACAATTTCATAGTGCTGGGAGGGTCTTAAGCAAACTTTAATAAAAGCTGCCGATTGACTAAAGCAAAACCTTAACCAATTGTTCGACCTGCCAGTTATTTTATGGATGTATTAAAAGTATATGTACCCCTATTTTATTAAAATATTTATACAGATAGAGCGGCTAAATATGCCTCTTCTTTTTGCTGCAATAATTCAAGTAGGTGGAGGGTAACCTCTCCGGGTTTCCCATTTCCAATAGTCATATCTTCTATTTTTACCACGGGCATAATTTGTTTGGTGCTGCTGGTGATAAATGCTTCTTTAGCGGTTTTTAATTCCTCCAATTGAAGTGGCCGCTTTTCTATTTTATAAAATGGTTCTGCCAATGCAAGAGTCTGTTTTCGGGTTATCCCATTTAAAATATCCTCCTCTGCCGTGACAATGGTCTGGTCGTCTTTTACAATAAAAAAATTTGCCCTGACCGTCTCATGTATTAGCCCATCATAATGGAACAAAATATCAGCGGCTTGGGCAGCTTTCATTTGCGGAAGGAGGTTTACCCCAACGATATAATTGATAGACTTGATGGATGGGAAAGTGCGCAGGTATTCGTGCAGCATTAATTTCACCCCTTCCTCATAATTGCTTTTGGGGTATACTGGAGGCGGCGATGCCAAGATGATCATGTTTGGTGTAGTGGGGGAAAACCCATTATCGGAATAGCCACCCGTTAATACCATTTTCAGCCCTCCCTCTTTTAAATCATTGGCGGCGATTAGGTCATAAATCTGTTGTTTGATAGCTTCCCTTGAAAAGGGGATAGAGAGTCGGAGTTCCTTTGCCGAATTTTCCATCCGGTCAAGGTAGTCATCAAAAAAAAGCGGGTGCCCTTTTTTTATCAGGAAAAAATCAAAGAGCCCATAGCCCCTTAAAATTGCCAAATCGGTTATGCCAAGAGTGGCCTTTTCTTTGGGCACCAATTGCCCGTTGATGGAGTAATATTTTATCATATTAAGGAGAGAAATTAATCAAAAAAGCCTTCGGTAAAAATAACATCACCGAAGGCTTTCAGGCAAACTGCCCCTAAAATTATTATGTAGATTGCCGAACTGTGAACTATCGACTATCGAACTTCTAAACCGCTTTATCCTTTTCCAATAACTGAAACCCGTTGCCATGAATGTTGACAATTTCCAGGTTGTCGTCGTGGCTCAAATATTTGCGGAGCTTGGTCACGAATACGTCCATGCTGCGGGCAGTGAAATAATTGTCCTCGCCCCAGATCGTGGTCAGGGCTTCCGAACGGGTCAGCACATCGTTAATTTTTTGAGCAAACATCCTGAGTAGTTGGGCCTCTTTGGGAGATAGCTTGAATTTTTGTTCATCCTCACCATCCTTGTTGTAAGTCAAAATCCGCAATGGGTAATTAAAGTGGTATTTGCTGATAAAAAACTCTCTTACTTCTTCCTTTGGGTCTTCCTTTTGCATGGTGCGCTTGAGGATGGCCTGAATGCGGAACAATAATTCTTCGGAATTGAAAGGCTTGGTGATGTAATCGTCCGCGCCAATTTTAAAACCTTGGAGGACATCTTCTTTCAATGTTTTGGCAGTAAGGAAAATGATCGGTATTTCGGTATCTTTTTCCCTAATCTCCCGAGCAACGGTGAAGCCATCTTTTCTGGGCATCATGACATCCAAAATGCAGAGGTCATAAGTGCTGCTGTTGTAACTTTCGAGCCCTTTGATGCCATCGTTGGCAAGCGTCACGTTATAGTCGTTCATTTCGAGATAAGAGCGGAGTACATCCCCGAAATTTTGGTCATCTTCGACCAGCAAAATTTTGCCACTTGTTGTAGAGGTCATACGTTATTTAGGTTTTGATATATTAATTTTCAGTTTGGAAAAAACAGAACAAAACTACTTCCTTTTCCCAGCTCACTTTTCACCTCCACTTTCCCTTTGTGCGCATCCATCATGGCTTTCACATAACTCAAGCCAAGGCCGAAACCTTTTACATCGTGGAGGTTGCCGGTATGTACCCGGTAAAATTTTTCAAAAATATGTTTTTTGGATTCTTTACTGATGCCAATGCCATTGTCGCTTACAATAACTTCAAGTCCCCCGTTTACATTGCGTGTAGCTACAGATATTTCGGGCGTTTCCGGTGAATACTTGTTAGCATTGTCCAATAGGTTGTTGATGACGTTGGAAATGTGCGTCATGTCGCCCTTTATTACTGGCTGTTCAGCTTGCAAGTCCGCAAGTACCTTCCCATCCTTTTTTTCTACCTGTAAAGAAATATACTCCACCGCATTCTTGATGACATCGTGCATGTTCACATCTGCTATGTTCAGATTGAAATCTTGGCGATCAATGCGGGCCATTTGTAGTACTTTCTCCACCTGGTTGTTCATCCGTTTATTCTCCTGCCGGATGATGTCCGTGAAGCGCCTTATTTTATCCGGTTCGTTTATGATACGTGGGCTGGCAATGCTATCGGAAGCCAAGGAAATGGTTGCGATGGGGGTTTTAAACTCATGGGTCATATTATTGATGAAATCGTTTTTCATTTCCGATAATTTCTTCTGCCGGAATATGACCGAAATAGTATAAGCAAAACAGAACAAGATGATGCTCATAAAAATGATAGACCCGATCAAAGTCTTCAAAACAGAGCTCCAAATGAAGCTGTTTTTCATCGGGAAATAAACCATTAGCATGCCGGGCGATTCGATGTCTTCTTGAAAAAGGCTGACCCGGAAATCAGAATTGTGGAGGTTTTTATAGCCATCTAAAGTCGTCTGTTCCAATCGGTCTTCCACCACATATTTTCCGTCGGACATGACAAAGCTTTTTTTCCTTTTGTCAAAAACGCCATACCGGAAAGGTGTTTTGATACCACTGTCTTTGAATTCCTGATGGAGAAAAGCATCCAACTTTTTCAGCTCGATCCGCTCCTCAATGGGCGACTGATCCAGTTCATTGGTGATGCTGACCCACTGGCTGAACCGGTCGGCCCGATCCTTTTTGCAATTGGAGCAATCACAGGAATTGGCGGTGATCGTCAACTCCAACAGTTCTTGTCTTGTCAAGTGGACGTGGCCCGGATGGTCGTTGTGCCCATCGGTGACTTTGAGCGAAACCTGGAACTCCCCTGATTCGACCCTTTTTCTAAAATCTTCTTCATAAAATTCCCTGGCCCAGCCACTGTCCACATGTTGGAGCGCTTCCAGGCTTTCTTGGTACTCCAGTTTTTCGGCGACGGTGTTGAGCACATCAAACACTTTGTTGTCGAACTGGGCCTCATTAGCTTCCAAAGCATCCAAAACCCATTTCAACTGCATGCCAGCAACCCCAATGAGTGCGGCACTCATCAGCCCTATGATTATCCATATTATTTTTTTATCCATGATAAATTGATGGAATTCTTTTCCGATGTGGATTTGACTTAAACTGTTTTTTTGTCAAAACATTACAAATTTAACATTTCCCTGTAGGCTTTGGGGCTTTTAACAGATTTTTAAATCAAGGGGCAATGGTAGCCCAAACTGCCAATGGCCGACATCATTGTTGCATGGACTGAAATAATGCCAATTGATTTTTCGCCCGAACCAGGTTATGGTCTGGGTATTTTATTTTATAATAAGAATCGCCTTGGAGATAATCACCCAAAAAACGGACAGCCTGCATGAGCGTCAGCCAAGAGCCTGCCACTGGGAGGTTTTCTTTCTCTTGAACGGTTAAGAGGCTGCCCATTTCTGAAAGAAAACCCTCGGACAAGGCCTCATAAATATCAACCCGTATTTTCACTTTTAAAAAATCCTGCTCGTCCTCATCGAATGCACTGGTAAAAGTCCGAACCATGTCCCCGAAATCGGACAATAAAGTGCCCGGCATCACCGTGTCCAAATCGACTACCGCTACGACTTTTTTGGTGGTTTTATCGAACAGGACATTATTGATTTTAGTGTCATAATGCACAGCCCTCAGAGGGAGATTTAATTGATTTATTTTTTTAAATAAATATTCATGTCGTAAGATTAAATCAATTTCATTTTTTGCTTCGGCCACTCTTTCGGGGAGCCCTTTTTTTGTGGCCATTAAAAAATCGGACATCCTTTTTTTGCTATTATGAAAATCGGGGATGGTGGTATTTAATTGGTTTATTTTTACATCACTTAATGTTTTTACAAAACAGCCGTAAGCTTTTGCGGCTTGAAATGCTTGCGTTGTCGATTCGACTTTATCAAAAGAAATAGTGTTTTCAAAAAAATTAAAAACCCGCCAATAATTTTCTTTTTCATCCCGGAAAAGCAACGCCCCTTTTTTCGTTTTGAAAGGTTTTAAAATAAATAAAGGATATTCTTTTTTTGACAAATGATCCGCCACCAATTGGACGTTTTCCATGACCGCATCTGGCTGTTGGAATATTTTATCATTGAGGCGTTGGAGCAGGTAATGGTGGGTAACACCTTTTTGCAGAAGGCTTATTTTATAGGTGTCATTAATGTGCCCATTGCCAAATGGCAAGGCTTCTTCCAAGCGCTCGAATTCAAAAAATTGGTGGAGGATTTTTTCCATTAATTCAATAAAAATAGATCGTTGCGCTGTCTGACCTGTGATAGAGAAGCAGTCTAATTTCTGACGGCATAACGATCTGAACTCAGCCCCAAAGGGGCGACGGATATTTCCCTTCAGCCGTCATTTTTTCAAATGCCTGTTGCACGGTAGCCTTGTCTTCTTGGTAGGTTACGCCGTACCATTTTTCATTATTGGGTAAAACGGAGAAAGTGCAGGTGCCTTCGCTGATCAATAGGTTGGCAAAGGTGGAAATGTAAAATTCAGAGCGGGCATTGTTGATATTGGCAGCAACGAATTGGTTGAATTCATTTTGCAGTAATTCAAATAGCTGCGGGTGAAAACCCCAAAGGTTCATCGATACCAACGACTGGCCATCCAAAGGGGTTGGGCCGTTTTCTCCATTATAAAAAATGCCTTCGGTCGTTTTGGAAATGCCCGTACATTCGGTGACCGTTTTCAGGATGTTGTTATCGTCCATGGAACAGACGCCCCGGGATACCGTACCGTTTTCCGATAAAGTATTTTCCAGGACATACCCGACCATTCCATAATGGGAAGGGCCGCAATCAGAGGTCAGGAAATCGGCCATTTTTTTGAAGCCATCATAGCCATAATAATCATCGGCATTGATGGCTACAAAAGGTTCAGCGACCACGTCTTTTGCAACAAGGATGGCATGTCCAGTACCCCATGGTTTTTCCCGGTCTACCTGACCGGGCAGTGCGGGTACAAAGGTGTCTGGCCCTTGAAAAGCAAAAGCCATTTCTGTTTTTCCCTCCCAACGTTTGGCGATTTTTTCTTTAAAAGCTTCCTCAAAATCGCGGCGGATCACAAAGACGACTTTTCCGAAACCAGCTTTCAGTGCATCATAGATCGAATAATCCATGATGGTTTCTCCAGCGAGTCCTACTTCGTCCAATTGTTTCAGGCCTCCATAACGACTGCCCATGCCGGCAGCGAGTATCACAAGTGTGGGTTTCATCTAATTTAAATAGTTGGATGGTTAAAATGGTTGGATGGTTAGTTTGTAGCGTGGTCTTAAAAACCATCTAACCATTTTAACCATCCAACCATTTATTTTTTCAAACGCCAAACTTATGTGATTTTTTGAAAATACATCAAGCGGTAGTCATCGCTTCGAGTATTTGCTCGGAATGCCGCTTGGATTCCACTTTGTCGATCACTTGTTCGATGATGCCTTTTTCATTGATGACAAAAGTGGTGCGGATCAGGCCTTCGTATTCTTTTCCGAAGGTTTTTTTCATTCCCCATACGCCATAGGCTTTGATGGTTTTCATGTCATCATCTACCAAAAGGGGAAAGGGAAGGTCAAATTTTTTGATAAAACTTAGGTGCTTCTTAGCACTGTCAGGGCTGACACCGAGTACGGTGTAGCCTTTCTCTTTCAAACTGCTGAAATTATCGCGCAGGTTGCAGGATTCCGTTGTGCAGGTTGGAGTGTTGTCGGCAGGGTAGAAATAAAGTATGAGTTTTTTGCCGGAGAAATTTTTTAGGGAAACGGGGATGCCGTTTTCGTCGGTACCGTGTATTTCAGGGGCTTTGTCGCCCGGTTTTAAATGCGTCATTTAAATGCTGTTTTGTTTAGAAAAATTAATTCACTAAGCCAAACAGCCACTTTATCAAAGGGTTTTGTCAGCGAATAAAATCCTTCTCAAAAACCGTCTCATTCCCCACGGCGTCTTTCACGACCAATTTTAAGACGTGGTCTCCCTCACCAACATGCTCATCAAATTCATAAATAAGCATGTCGTTCTTTTTATCGTACTCCAATAAAATCCATTTGCCATCTACCCACGCATTGTAGGAAATAGCTCGCACGGGGCCCATCGTTTCCACATTGTCGGTCACTTTGAATTTCATTTTATTATAGCCCCGCATGTTGTAGGCAAAGGCGACGGGCGTGACGACAGGCGGTTTTTCGTCCACCATGATGCAGTAGTCGCCCAGCGCCCTGACCCTCGCCCGGAGCAGGCCCTCTTTCCATTTGCCACCACAGTTCCAAACATCGCCTCCCTGGCAGTAAGCGACAAAAACTTTCGGTTTCAACTCGGCAGGGATGGAAGCAGTAGGCCGGATACCGATGTCGAAATATTTATGAATGGGTGTCCGGTAGTTGTGCAAGTGATGGACATCGGAGAAACAGCCATCTGAGTTTTCTGGCGTTGTCTCGTATTTCATGTAAAGGTTTTCGTACAACGTCCCTTGTGACAAATGCAGGTACAGCCCTTCTGTACGGATCAGGTTTCCTTCATCGTAAGGTAAAATGTAATTGTAGGACTTGCTGGCGATCGAAGTAGCGGGGATCTTGCTCCTTTTTACCCAAAATTCGAGTACGGCCTCATTGCCTGCTACGTCGGAAGCGACCAACCGGACATGGCTGGGCTTGCCCTCAAACAATTCGATGACACCATTATTTACCCGCTGGTTGTAAATGGATAATTTGTTGCCTGGGAGGTTGAAACAACGGTTGTAATAGCTCTTTTTGGTGACCCGTTCTTCATAGTCACAATGGGCATTGATGTATAAGGATTCATCAAAAGAAAAAGACTCCATGTCAAAATCGTAAACCAACGCATCGTCTTGGTACATTTTCAAAGCATAGATGCCGTTCCAATTACTTACCCTGTCAAAGTGGTCATAAACTTTTAAAGCAAACCCTGCCCGCCAAGCGGCTAAGGCCAAAGTATCGCCTTTGATGCGGTAATGGCCGTTTTTGACTTTTACTAAATTATATTCTTTGGTGGCCTGTTCTTCTAATTTATCATTTAAAAAATAAGCTTTAAGTGCGTGCATTTTTGGCTTAACGCTATCGGTCACCTTGAAACCAAACAGCAGAGGGTTGACGGGTTTTTGGGTGCTTGTTTTCCTTACCTCAAAATGCAGGTGCGCCCCATTCGATGAACCAGAATTGCCCATGATGCCCAACTGGTCTCCCTGCAAAACCTGAAACTCGCCCTGTTCTGGGTTCAGGTCCACCTCAAACGATTCTTTTTGATATTGCAGATTTTTTACATAATCGGCTAAGGCATTGGAGAAACGGTCGAGGTGGGCATAAACAGTAGTGTAGCCATTGGGGTGGTTGATGTAAACAGCATTCCCATAGCCACTTTCGTCCACCTTAATACGCGACACATAGCCATCGGCTGTCGCAAACACCGGATCGCCCGCCACCCCTTTGCTCGACTTGATATCAATACCTGCATGGAAGTGATTTGGGCGCAGCTCGCCAAATGTACCCGACAGCAACAAGGTGTGGGAAACAGGTGCGCGGAAATAATCCACGGGGTATTTTTCATCAGCTGGCGGATCAGGGAATCTGAAAGCCAATAGAAATAATAGAAGTGTTGAAAGCAGCAATATCCTAATCATGACCTCTAATGTCTTTTTGTTAAATTCTTTGGTAATGTGACAGAATGGTGTGGGCGGCTATGCACCGGAAGGATGAGCAAATGTAATGTTCATAAATATTTTTTTTAATATCTATGAAGGGGGAATTGAAAATAATCGGGAGGAATACCTTTGCTTGTTTTCAAAAAACGTCCCAAATTTTCAAACTGCTCAAATCTTTTGTCGTAGAACCTCCTATTTTTGTGACCTTTTTTAAAAAGAGTTGAGTTGTTAAGTTTTAAATTACTGGGTAAATGTGCCTCACTTTTCGCTTTACTCAATAATTCAACACTTAAAACTCTCTAACTAATAAAATACATGTATCGTACACATAATTGGTGAGAGCTGCGCATGCAGCATGTTTTGGCCAAGAAGTAAATCTTCTGGTTGGGTACAAAACACCAATGACCTTGGCTATATGATGTTCTCGAACCTAAGGGATCGGTATGGCATTACCCAGCTCACCTTCAATGAAGAAAATACTTCAAAAGAATTATTTGAAAAGCCCGCACACTCGGAAGGAGTTTGTCATCAGGGCTACGGGAAAGGTGCTGGAACGGGCTTCAAAGAACGATAAAATACCCACTGGGCACATTGAAATTTTAGTGGAAAAACTCGACATCCTCAATAAGTCGAAAGTTCCGCCATTCACCATTGAAGACAAAACCGACGGCGGCGACGACCTCCGCATGAAGTACCGCTACCTTGACATTCGGCGGTCTCCCGTTCAGCAGTCTTTGATCTTCCGAAGCCATGTTGCTATTGAAACGAGGAAATATTTGGCAGGAGAAGGCTTCATCGAAGTGGAAACGCCGAACCTCATCAAGAGTACGCCGGAAGGGGCAAGGGACTTCGTAGTGCCAAGCCGCATGAACCCTGGCCAATTTTACGCATTGCCGCAGTCGCCACAAACCTTCAAACAAATATTGATGGTGGCGGGCATGGACAAATACTTCCAGATTGTAAAATGTTTCCGGGACGAAGACCTCCGGGCCGATCGGCAGCCAGAGTTCACGCAGATAGATTGTGAAATGGCCTTCGTGACCCGTGCTGATGTATTGAACACGTTTGAGGGTTTGACAAAATATTTATTCAAAACAGTTTGCAATATTGAGTTGTCAGATTTCCCTTTGATGGAATACGATGAAGCCTTGCGCCGCTATGGTTCCGACAAGCCAGATGTTCGATTCGGGATGGAGTTTTGCGAGTTGAACGATGTAGCGCAAAACAAGGGCTTCTCTGTTTTTGACAATGCAGAATTGGTGGTTGGTATCTGCGCTGAAGGGCAGGCTGAGGGGTATTCTAATAAAGACCTCAAAGAATTGACCGAGTGGATGCAGCGCCCGCAAATCGGAGCAAAAGGTTTGGTATGGGTAAAAGTTAATCCCGACGGAACTATTAAATCTACCGTCGGTAAATTTTTCAGCGACGAAGACTTGAAAGTATGGGCTGATAAAATGGGCGCTAAACCGGGTGACATGCTGCTCATCCTGAGTGGTGAGGCTGAAAAAACCCGTAAGCAGCTCAACGAACTCCGCCTTGAAATGGGGCGTCGCATGGGCTTGATGAAACAAGGTGATTTCAAACCATTATGGGTTGTCAACTTCCCGCTACTTGAGTGGGACGAGGAAGCTGAGCGCTTCCATGCAATGCACCACCCGTTCACTTCGCCGCTACCAGAAGATGAGGAAAAAATGTTGAGCGGCGATCATGAAACGATGAAAAGCCTCAAAGCCAACGCCTATGACCTCGTTATTAACGGTGTTGAAATTGGTGGTGGGTCCATCCGTATCCACGACCGGGCCTTGCAAGAGAAAAATTTTAAGTTGCTTGGTTTTACAGACGAAGAGGCAGAAGCGCAGTTTGGCTTCTTACTTGGTGCTTTTGAATATGGTGCCCCTCCTCACGGTGGTATCGCTTTCGGCTTCGATCGCCTCTGCGCTGTGATGCGTGGGCAGACGAGTATCCGCGATTTCATTGCGTTCCCAAAAAACAATATGGGCCGCGACATGATGATCGATGCGCCTTCGCCCATTGATGGTAAGCAGTTGGAGGAATTGAGTTTGGCGGTGACGGCGAAGGCAGAAGCCTGAGCTTAAAAATCCATTCAAGAAAACCCGCTTTAGTTTACAAAGCGGGTTTTCTTTTTTCCGTATTTTACTGGACGGCTATTTTTGTCATTCATCGTCCCAAGCCACCGAGCTCATCTTCCATTCCTTGATCACTTTGACGAATTGAATGCTTTTCATCCCCCTCGTTTCGAAGGGTTTGCCCGAAACGATTCCTTTTTTATAGTAGAGGCTAAACCGTTGGGCGATGTTGCCAAAAATATCTGTCCGTTCCGAAATTTCTGCTTCTTCAAACTCAGTTAAGGAACCATCTGTCAGTAATTTTCGGCGGGGCTCGACGAATTGAGAAAGGTTGTACACTTCTATTTGTGAGCCAACATTTTTGATGATAATGCCTTCTGGAATGAACAAATCGAAGATCTCGTCTACCTGCGGTGCTGCCCCTCCCGCATTTGTGAACAAACTAAAAAACCTTTTGGTAAGGGCATCGATTTTTGATTTGTGCAGTTGATATTTTTCTAAATGATCCATCTCTGAAATTTTAGTTTATTTACCTTGATTTTTTATAGCTCCAAACCTAATTTTTATTTTCAACTTCGTGGCCAAACCGTTCGCCCTGGCAGATGTTATCCATTTCTAATTTTTAAATTCGTCTATGCTTGATTTCATCAAAGAACTCCAACGGAAACTCCAACAACCACTTCCCGGCCAACCAGCCCAACTCAAGATGGCTCCTTCCTCCCGCCGCAAATACATGATCGCCCCGGAAGGTGTTCGTCGTGCTGGGGTGATGGCAACTCTTTTTCCAAAAAATGAGGAGTGGCATGTTGTATTGATTGAGCGAAATAAAAATGACAAGGATAGCCATGGTGGGCAGATCAGTTTCCCTGGTGGCAAAGCAGAGCCAGAAGACGGTACGATGTTGAAAACAGCGCTGCGTGAAACAGAGGAGGAAGTCGGTATTTTACAAAATGAAATTAATGTATTGGGAAGTTTGAGTGAAGTGTATATCCCTGTGAGTAATTTTAATGTTTATCCTTTTGTCGGTTTTTTGGATTTTCAGCCCGAGTATACTATTCAGGAGGAAGAAGTATTTAAAGTATTGGAAATCCCTCTATCCCATTTTCAAAATGAGGCGGCAAAACGCACAACTGACATTCCCATCAATAAATATCTGACGCTGAAAAATGTGCCTTACTATGAAGTCGACAATCAAATTCTATGGGGGGCTACGGCAATGATGATGAGCGAGTTGATGGAAGTGATTAGTGGAAATTAAAGTGCGAGATCGGCAAGCCTGAGATTACTCAATTTCCCCATCCCATTGATCGAAAAAATACTTAGCCTTGTCTCCACTTGCATAACTTGCCGTCAAAATCAGGTGTTTTTGTAAAACATGTTGGCACTCAATGAGTTATTATCATAATAACTATTATTCACCATTATAAATAATTCGTTTTCAATCATGGTAAACCGCAACGCTGCATCTTTTAAATTCGACGGTTTGATAGGCATCTTCTTTTTGGTCGCAATTTTTGTAGGTATATTTTTTTTCCTAAAAGGAGTGTTTTTTATTTTACAATGGGTTGCCCCTGTGCTTTTGATCGCTGCTTTTTTCATTGACCGATCGGTTGTAATTAATTATGTCAAATGGTTGGGCAAGTTGGTTAAATCTAACCCATTGACAGGCATTGGTGCTATTCTTTTAAGCCTTCTTGGTTATATGGTGTTGGGGCCTTATTTGTTTGCGAAAGCACTATTGAAGAAAAAAATAAAAGAAGTGACTCAGGAGTTTGATAATAAACAAAAAGGAGAGTTTGTTGACTATGAAGAAATTAGTAGCCAACCAAAAAAGCAAGAGAGGTTAGAATTGCCACAGCTCGAAAAAATGGAGCGCAAGCAACGAAATGATTATGAAGATATGTTTTGAAGTATCTGTAGGCCGTAGAAATATATAGTTAAAAGAAATATCACAATATTATGTTCAAGCTGTGAGAGAAGGACTCGAACCTTCACGGGGAGATTAGCTACGCCAAAGGCGCAATTTATCCCTGATTCCCCACCCCCGAGACAAGAGGGCATGGCTGCCTGATTTCATCACCTCACAGTATTTTTGGCAAGGGCCATTCGATTTATGGTTCATGGTTAACTTTCGAAAAACCATAAACCAAAAAACCCTAACCAAATTAATTAATCCTAATAGGAGCGGACTCCCTTTTCTTTGTCTTCCAACTTTTTGGAAACTATGGCTGTGAGAGGAGGACTCGAACCTCCACGGGGCGGTTAGCTGCAACACATTCCTTAGTGGTCAACCCTGGTCGGACGAACCGGCTCTATGTTGCGTTTATCCCTGATTCCCCACCCCCGAGACAAGAGGGCATGGCTGCCTGATTTCATCACCTCACAGTATTTTCAACTTTTAAAGAAACAATCATTTTTGTTTCGTTTGATGATGCAAATTTAAAGACAATGCCGCTTTTGATGCAAATAATTTAATGATTAAATTAAATAATTGAAAAAATAACAATAAATTAATTATTATGGAGTAAATATGATAAATATGGGTGGTGATGCTGCTTCATTTTTGAAAATATTCAAATCGCTCGCCATTTTTTTATGATTTTCAATATAAAGTATCCATTTAATGCAAAATGTTCAAAATTTTAAAGAGGTAGGGATGTTTTTAGTAATCATAAATTTTGGAAACTGGCCAATCGTACAAATATTAGGTGTTGCGAAATTTTATAAAACGGCATTCTGTAATCTTTATCAGGCATCTTTTTTAATGAAATCATCATCATTCCATTGAGTTATTTGGCTAAGTTATTTTCAAAAAATGGAACGTTCCTTAATCTTCCGTTAAAACTTGGAAAACACTATGCCTTAACGCTACTTTTGCGGTCTTAAAAGAAAAGCATTTTTAATATGAAGAAATTATTGAATATCAGCCTGTTACTATCCTTTTTGGCGGTGACGGCAACCAACTTACAAGCACAAAAATTCGGGTATCTCAATTCAGGCAGTATATTGGCAGCTATGCCTGGTGTCGAAGATTCCGATCAAGCGCTAAAAGTTTACCAAGATTCTTTGGTAACGATTGGTGAAGAAAAAGCAGCAGCCTTAAAAACGGAATTTGAGGCGTTCGCCGTTGAATATCAAGGTGGAAATGTGCCACCGATCAAGGCTCAACAAAAACAAGAAGAATTTCAAAAAAGGGAACAGGAACTAGTTCAGTATGAACAGGTCATTTACAATTTGGTGAATGAGCGCAGGCAAAAATTACTCGAACCATTGATTGGGAAACTGCAAGAGGCTATAGATGCAGTTGGCAAAGAAGGTGGTTATACTATGATTTTTGAAATTGGATCTTCAGCTTCTGGATTTAGTGCGATCCTTTTTGCTCCTGAAGCAGACGATGTGTCTGCTTTGGTAAAAGCCAAATTGGGGATGTAAACTATGTTCTTCTAAGAAAAAAATAGGGAGTCAACTGCCATTGGCTCCCTATTTTTTTGACTGGTTAGGATCATCCGACAAATAACTCCAAATCATCCCTTCTTCCAATACACCGACAAGTTCGCCTTCGTCCATTACCGCTAGCACTTCCCATCCTTTCTCTTGAGCTAATTGATTCGCTTCTTTTAATGTTGCGTTAAGACTAATTTTTCCAAAGTCTTTTCTATAAAAGGAATTCACATCTTCCATTTGCCCATTTTTCTTCATCGCTATTTCGTCGTAATCGAATGTTCCGAGAAGGCAACCGTTTTTATCAAAAACAAGAAAGCCTCTTTGCCCCGTTTTTTCAAAAACTTTTTGGACTTCTTGTATTTCATCGTTGGGTGTCAGTGGGTGGTGATCCCTTCTAAAGACTTCCTTGACCTTATGCGATGATAAAAGGTTCTCAGTATTGATCCAGCGGTATTCAGCCATCGCCGTGTAAGCAATGAACAGACCAATAGGCAAATAGGAAAAACGCCCTGACCACATCCCATACAATATCAATCCAACGGAAATGACATGTCCGAGGGCAACCGCTATTTTGGTCGCATTTAATCGACCCAATTTAATGGTAAGCAATGCCCGCAGGATGCGCCCACCATCCATGGGAAAAGCTGGGATTAAGTTAAAGAGGGCAAGCAGCAAATTGAGGAAGAGTAAAAGAGGCAAGAAAAAGAAATAATTATCATCAATATTATCCGGGTCAGGTACAGCATGTGTGACAAGGGCTGGGCGTGTATAGAACCAGAAAAATGGAAACAAAACAAAGGCTATCAGGATATTGACAAACGGCCCAGCCAGCGCTACTACAAACTCTTGGAACGGCTTGTCAGGTAATCGATTGAGGCGGGCCATCCCACCAATGGGGAATAAAACAATATCTTTCGTTTTTACACCAAACTTCTTGGCGGTTAGTGCATGTCCGAATTCATGCAGAATGATGCAAACAAAAACAGATGTGCCAAACAACGCCCACCAACCAATTTCATGAACTTCCAGATCAAGCATTTGCCCATAATATCCACCAACGGCAATGAGCACCAAAAAGGACCAATGCAAAAGCACTGGAACGCCAAATAGTTTTGCAATTTTTATTGATCCTTTCAAAAATGATAGGTTTTGAAGCATTAAAGGGGTAAGGCGAAATTAGGCTTTTGATCCAAATGTAGTTTGGATTTCTTGATCCTTACAATTGAAAAATACTCTCACTGGAAAAACGCTGGATTATTTGCCAATAAAAAAAGAGCGGTGACCGGGAGGTCATCGCCCCAAAACTATTTGTGCTATAAAATTTTGTACGTCTTAGTTTTTCAATAAAGTTCCTGTAAAAGGAAAAACTTTAATGAGACAGAACACCTTCCTGCCAAATCGGCACGTATAGTTGTCCCTTCAACACATTTCTGGAAATGACAATGCGCTGCACCTCGGATGTGCCCTCATATATCTGGGTGATTTTTGCATCCCGCATGAGGCGCTCGACGTGATACTCTTTTACATAGCCATAACCTCCGTGGATTTGCACTGCCTCGACGGTGTGTTTCATGGCTGCTTCAGAGGCGAAAAGTTTGGCCATCGCACTGGCTCCGGCATAATCCATGTGTTGGTCTTTCAGCCAAGCAGCCCGGTAAACGAGCATTTTAGCAGCTTCGATATCTTTGGCCATATCTGCCAATTTGAAAGCAATAGCTTGATGGTTGGCGATAGGTTTGCCAAAAGCCTCTCTTTCTTTTGAATAAGCTACCGAAAGTTCATAAGCGCCACCCGCTATGCCAAGGGCTTGTGCAGCAATGCCAATACGTCCACCGTTCAGCGTGGACATGGCGAATTTGAACCCGAAGCCATCTTCGCCAATTCGGTTCGCTTTGGGTACCTTCACATCAGTGTACATAATAGTATGGGTATCGGAACCACGGATTCCCAACTTATCCTCTTTTGCCCCAATTGATACCCCTTCCCAGGCGGTCTCAACAATGAGGCAGTTGATGCCTTTGTGCCCTTTGTCTTTATCAGTCTGAGCCATTACCAAATGGACGTTGGAAGTGCCTCCGCTGGTGATCCAGTTTTTAGTGCCATTCAACAAATAGTAGTCGCCCATGTCGATAGCAGTTGTGCGTTGGCTGGTTGCATCGCTTCCGGCCTCTGGTTCGGACAGGCAGAAGGAGCCGATCCATTCGCCAGTGGCCAATTTGGTCAAGTATTTTTGTTTTTGCTCTTCGTTACCGTAGGTTTCTAAACCCCAGCAAACCAATGAGTTGTTGACGGACATGATAACCGAGCAAGATGCATCCACTTTGGAAATCTCTTCCATAGCCAACACGTAGGAAATGGTATCCATTCCGCCGCCGCCATATTGAGGGGAAACCATCATGCCCATGAAGCCCATTTCCGCCATTTGCCGAACCTCTTCCGTTGGGTGTTTCATGTTCCGGTCACGTTCAATGACGCCGGGCTTGAGGACGTTTTGGGTAAATTCCCGTGCTGCTTGTTGCACGGCTAGGTGCTCTTCAGACAAAGTAAAATTCATGATTCGATTTATTCTTGGTTAGTGTTTTAGCGAAAATTCGCTGCAAATATAGCCCAAACAGCTTAAAAAGATTTTGGTTTTCATCGATTTGATTACTGACTTTTAGCCATTATTTATCTTCTGTTCACACCAATTCCATGATCGTTCGGAAAGCGACGAACCGGTCTTTGTACCGTTGGGCATGGTCAGCTTGAAGTGCTGGCGCATGCTCTTTCCAATAGCGTTGCAGCGTTTCTATGTTTTTACAAAAATATTGGATCGCATACGTAGTGCCTTGTTCGTCGGCAGGTGGGTCGAGCAGGCGCATCATTTTATTTTCAATAAAACAATTGGTCGCCATCACATCGGGGATGTGGATGGTTTTCATCCAATCCATCCATTCCTCTTGGATATTGTTTTCTATTTTGACAGTGACATTGTATAAGATCATGTGAATTTAGGTTGTGAAAATAACTGTAATTTTAACTCGATTTTTTGCCAATAACGAATTTGTATTTATGAAAAAATATTTCTTTCCCTTTTTCCTGTTTCTCGCTCCTTGGCCGCTTGTTGCCCAACAACTCACCGGCATTGCCACTTATTACGACGACAGTTTTACCGAATGGCGGTTCTACACCGAATTGGAGGAAGAGGAGGGTACGCTCGGCCTGCAATGGGAGGATGATTGGTCGAAATGGGACTACCGGCTCAATGATATTTCCGGCTCCATCAAAATGAAATGGAAGGACAAACCCGATGAATGGGAACTACGGGGCAACAACAAGATCGTTACAGCCCGGGCCATTTGGAGCAATGACTTTACCGAATGGCGCATCAAATCGGGTAGCCAGGCTTTTACCTTACAGTCGAAATGGAAAAATCAAATTGACACCTGGTCTATTCGTGATTCAAAATTCGGCGACTTTTCTTTGGAGACAAATTGGGAACGGGATCCGAGAGACTGGAATATTTTTGACGATCTAAATGCTGAAGTGGATTTTGAAACAAAGGTAATGATGATGTTTATTGTAGTTTTTCATAGCTCACCGAAGCAGTAATAAACAGCCGAGATTTGTTATTTCAATTCCTTTATATAAAAGCTTTCGCAGCTCCCGTGGCCCGTTTCCCCGAAGCGTTCACAACTTTTTTCAAAACCCATTTTTTGATACAGTAGGTTGGCTTGTTCCATACGCTCAACCGTTTCCAAGTAACATTTGGTATAGCCTTTCTTTTTAGCAGTTTCTAAACAATAAGTGAGCATTTTTTTGCCCCATCCTTTGCCCCTTAGCTCGGGGTAGTAATACATTTTCCTTAGTTCACAAGTTTTCCCATCCCCACCTTCTAAAGGGGCTATGCCACCACAGCCCAATATTCGTCCGTTATTTTCTATCACAAAAAATGCAGCGCCTTCCCGGTCATAAGCATGAAACATATCATCGATTTCAGGATCGTTGATTGAGTAGCCTTCGCCGACGCAGCCAAATTCGGTCATGACAACGCGGATGAGGTTGGCCACTTGCTGTATGTCCGAAAATTGGATGGGCCGGAAAATATATTCTGCCATGTCAGTTTTGTTTTTTTCGAAGATATGAATTGCTTTTATGATTGCTCTTTTTTACACAACCTGCTTCAAAAATTTATTGCAATTTTACCCATAAAAACACCAATCATGCAAAAAGATTTTGTTGAACAAATTCAGAAACAACTCAATAAATTAATCACCGAATTAGAAGCATACCCCAACGAGCAAAGCCTTTGGATTTTAAATGGTGATATTAAAAATTCAGCAGGCACGTTGGCTTATCACCTCTGTGGCAACCTCAACCAATATATCGGACATGCGATGGGCGATACAGGCTATGTCCGCAACCGCCCGGTGGAATTCAGTATCCGGGATGTACCGAGGGAGGAGTTGATAAAATGGATAAATGAGACTTCTGAAATGATCGGTGAAGTTATCCCCAAGGTGGATTTAGATGCCCCTTTCCCGAAAGAACATTGGGGTTTGGAAATGAGCCACGGCGCTGCCTTGATGCAGTTGTTGTGGCACATGGGCTGGCATTCGGGGCAAATAAGTTACCATAGGCAGTTGGTGGCTACGCAAAATTTATAAAGCTAAATCAAAGATTTGCCCTATTTTGCCGCCGAGTTTTACAAAGGAGTTTATCCCTGATCATTAACCAAAACAAAAGTAACGGTAGGAAATAGATTGTCTTGACGCCTCCGAGCTCTCATTCTACAAAAAACCAATCATGCAAAAAATTATATTCCTCCTTTTAATATTCCCCTCCCTCCTTTTTTCGCAAAATAAATTGGAGTACGCAGCCATGCTTATCCCCGCCGATTTGTTGGAAAATGCCAATGCGGTAATAAGGCAACAACAGATTGAATTTGCAGTACAGTCTCCAGGGAAAGCCAGCTACAAAGAACATCGGGTCGTCACCATTTTTAATGAAAAAAGCGGCTATGACGCTATGGTTGTCCATTATGACCCCTCCAATAAACTGGGTAGGATAAAGGGCAATGTTTATGATGCCATGGGTAATTTTGTTCGGGAAATTGAAAAAAAAGAAATCCGGGACGTGAGTGCTATTTCCAGTTTCTCCATTTATGAAGACAACCGGGTGCGGTATGTGGACGTGGATTATACCAATTATCCCTACACTGTTGAATTCGAATATGAAATGAGTTATAAAGACCTGCTTTTTTATCCTGGGTGGCAGGTCAACGAATTTTCCACAGCCGTACAATCGGCTGATTTGGTCTTCACCCTGCCCATCAATATGAAGCTGCACTATAAAACCCTAAACTTGGACGTTGAGCCCATCGTCTCTAACCAAGAGAAGAATCAGCAATTTAAATGGACAGTTGAAAACATTAAGGCTGTTAAGTACGAACCATATTGCCCTGCTAGGTCAGAACTGCTTTCTTCTATTATGGTTTCCCCGGGACTTTTTGAAGCGGAAAATTACACTGGCAGCATGTCTAGTTGGAATGACTTCGGTGAGTTCATGAACCTACTGATGCAAGGTCGGGATGAGCTCTCTCCGGCCATGAAAATGACCGTTCAAAAGTTAATCGAAAATGCTGAGACCGATCGGGAAAAGATAGCTGCCCTTTACCGTTATTTACAAGAAAACATGCGCTACGTGAGTGTCCAATTGGGCATTGGTGGTTGGCAGCCTTTTGATGCCCAATACGTGGAGGCGAATAAATATGGTGATTGCAAAGCACTCAGTAATTTTATGAAAGCCCTGCTCAAAGAGGCTGGTATTACGGCCTACCCGGTGCTTATCCATAGTGGTAAACAACCCTTCCAGATCACTGAAGACTTTACCACGCCCCGTTTCAACCACATGATTGTCCATGTGCCTTCGGAGGATTATTGGTTGGAATGTACCAGCAATTCCTATCCGCCCAACTACATCGGCTCCAGCAACTCCGACCGCAATGTGCTACTCATAACCGAAGCAGGAGGTAGGATCGGGAGGACACCTGTCTACCAGTCAGTGGATAACCGGGAGGATAATCTGACCACTATTCATTTAGATGAAAACGGTGAAGCCACCGTTAATTTTTCTTCCAACCGCAAAGGCAGCAGGCAGGAATGGTATCGCAACGCTAAAGAATCCTATTCGGAAGCGGATCTTCGGAAAGAGATCATGGAGTCGATCCCGTTGCCAAGTTTCACCCTGGATGAATTATCGGTTAGCGTAAGTAATGATGAACCAAAGGCTCAATTAGAGTACCAAGCGACCGTGCAGCGCTATGCTTCTAAAGCAGGTAAGCGATTATTTGTTCCGTTGAACGCCGTGAATCCCTATTCCAGTCCGCCTCCATCCAATGACGAACGCCTGCATCCAGTCGTCGTGGAAAATGGCTATTCCGAAAAAGACAGCATCGTTTTTCACCTGCCTGTCGGCTATCACGTAGAAAGCATGCCACCTACCGAAAATATATTGGAAAATGATATTGGGAAATATTCGCTCAAACTATTTCAAGATCAATACACCCTGACCGTGGTGCGGGAACTGGAAGTGAAAGCTGCCCGAATCCCCGCTGCTGATTATATGATATGGCGGGACTTTTTTAAGGAAGTTGGAAAATTGGATGGTAGCAAACTGGTGCTGGTGGGCAAAAGTTGATCTTGTTCCGTTGAGGAAAAATTTATGACATAAACCTCTTCGAGCTGTCTTCGTTCAGGAATTGATTCTTTGGATATCCTCCTTGAATTTTGCTATCAAATCAGCTGAAAAACTATTGATAACCCTTCTTTCGTTTTCATCGATTCCATTGCTCGCATTGGCAACCTCCTCCAAGGTGTTTATCAAAAAGGCATATTCTGGTTCTGGGCCGTGCATTTCACAATAGGATATGACTTTTTTGTAAATATCTTCAATCGGGTTTTTCTTTCTTGCCTCGTAATCAAACGACCATTTGATGTTTTCTTTCCATGGATGGTCGGCTAATCTTTTCTCAATAGCATCAAGTTCTTCTTTTTGGATTTCCCCATCGCTCATAGCAACCACATATATTAATTCGCCAAAAGCATCGTATAATTTTTCCATGTTTTTCATATCTACTTCCTGTTTATAAAAGGTTAAAATAAATTGTTTATCCGTCAAAATTAGGTTTTTAAATTGTGACCATTTATCATAAATGTCTAAGCTAATTTTTTATGCAATTATTTTCCTTTGTGTCCACCATGTCAGAGACATGAAAATATGAGGTTTCAGTTTGGAAACTAAAACCAGCCAAGCTAATCCGTGGACAAACAAAAAAAGCCCGCTGCCCAAGCAACGAGCTTTAAAACGTGGAGAATACCGGAGTCGAACCGGTGACCTTCCCGACTTCACGTCGGGACGCTCCACCCAGCTGGGCCAATCCGTGGGCACAAAAAAAGCCCGCTGCGTGAGCAACGGGCTTTGAAACGTGGAGAATACCGGAGTCGAACCGGTGACCTTCCCGACTTCACGTCGGGACGCTCTATCCAGCTGAGCTAATCCTTGGGCACAAAAAAAAGCCCGTTGCCTAAACAACGAGCTTTAAAACGTGGAGAATACCGGAGTCGAACCGGTGACCTCTTGCATGCCATGCAAGCGCTCTAGCCAGCTGAGCTAATCCCCCGTTTTTAAGGAAACCAATGACTTTTTCATTAGCGGCTGCGAAATTACATGTTTTTCGGAAATGAGTAACTAAAATCGGGATTTTTTATAAAGCCTGTTCACTCACTCTTTATAGAACATCCATTTGCCCAATTCCTTCAGCGTCACTTTTTTACCATACATTAATATGCCGACGCGGTAAATACGGCCAGATAGCCAAACAAAAAAGAAGGCCGCCGCAGCCAGCACGGTCATTGATACCAGCAGCTCCCATACAGGGGGCTCAAATGCCAACCGAGCCGGCATCAGCACTGGCGAGAATAGCGGTATGATGGACATCCAAGTGGCCAAGGGGCTGGTCGGGTTTTCGATCACAGGACTGATGAGGATGATGGCAATAATGATCGGTGCCATGGCAACAAAGGTGATCGGTTGGCTCTCCCCCAAATCATCGCCCATCGCTGAGCCTACTGCTGCGAACAGGGAGGCATAAATGAAATACCCACCGATAAAATAGAACAGGAAAAGTGGAAGGATGTACGCCCAGTTTTGGGCTTTGAGCACGCCAAAAGTGCCCATCATTGCTGACATTTCCTCTGGAGAAGGACCGTTGCTCATTGGGCCTTGCTGTGCTTCGGCCACGGCCTCCATGGGGATGAAAAGACCAACCACCGACATCAAAGCGATCGTCATCCCGATCCAAATCAGCATTTGGGTCAGGCCGACAGCGCTCACGCCGATAATTTTTCCCAACATTAGTTGAAAGGGTTTTACCGATGAAATGATGACCTCTACAATGCGGTTGGTTTTTTCTTCCATCACCGAGCGCATGATCATCGTACCATAAATCAACAGGACAATATAGATGATAAAGCCCGCCACAAAACCAATGGCTGTAGCAATGCCCGCACTGTTTTGTTTGTCTGTTTCAACCAACTCCCCTGCCGCATTTTTTTCCAGTTCTTTTTGTTTTAGGGAAACGTCGGGCCTGAAGCTTTTCAAGACCGTCTCATCATAACCCGACCTTTTGATGTTGTAATCCTCAACGCTGGTCTCAATCCTTCTTTCGATGGAGGACTTTGAGCCGAGCGACAATTGCCCTTCAGAATAATAAAAGGCTTCCATCTTTCCCACACCCGAATCGGGCAAGGCAGGTATATGTAGAACACCGTCATAACCCATGGATTTATAATTCTCTTTCAGGTCTTCGAGCGGCTTATCGCTGAGTTGATATTTTACCTTGCTATCCGTTTCGCTCGGCAGTACAAAAACGCCCGATCCATCTTTGACCGCAACAGTCTTGGTTTCTTTACCCGCATACATGGCCAACAGGGCTGGCACGGTAAACAAGGCTACAAAAATCAATGGTGACAATAGGGTCAGGAGAATGAAACTTTTCTTTTTGACCCTGGTCAGGTATTCACGCTGGATGATTAGCCCTAATTTATTCATTTACTTTAGTGGTTAGTTGATTAGTGATTAGTGAGCGTTCATGGCTTCCTCTTAGCAATCGAACTACTTATTCATTGCTTTCGCCAACTCTTTTTATGAAAATCTCATTGATGGTTGGTAAAATTTCATTGAAGGAACGGATGTGTACTCCCTTTTGTATGAGATACCGGAGGATGTCATTGGAGTCGCCTCCCTCGTTGATCTTGACGCTCAGTTCGTGATCGGTGGCATTGCGGATTTCAAAGGTATCGTCACCCGCATCAGTGGTGGCGAGGCCGGCCGGGAGGTCACCAGCAAATTCGATTTTAAAAATATTGTCCTTGAACTGTTCTTTGACTTCGGTCACTTTTCCTTGCAACACATTTTTTCCCTTATTGATCAAAACGATATGCTCGCACATTTCCTCGACCGACTCCATACGGTGGGTGGAAAAAATAATGCTCGTCCCGTTTTGGTTCAGTTGCCGGATTTCGTCTTTGATCAGGTTGGTATTGATTGGATCAAGGCCACTAAAGGGTTCGTCCAAAATGAGCAGTTTTGGTTTGTGCAGTACAGTGGCAATAAACTGAACTTTTTGCTGCATACCTTTCGATAACTCCTCTACTTTTTTGTCCCACCAGTCCTTGATTTCAAAGCGCTCGAACCAATACTTCAATTCTTTTCTAGTGTCCGCTGGCGTCAATCCTTTGAGCCGGGCGAGGTAGGTGAGTTGATCGCCTACTTTCATCTTTTTGTACAATCCCCGCTCTTCGGGCATGTAGCCAATTTGCTCTGGGTGGCGGTTGTTGAGGGATTCCCCGTCCAGCCATATTTTACCACTATCTGCTTTGGTAATCGAAGTGATGATGCGAATGAGCGACGTTTTGCCGGCGCCGTTTGGGCCGAGCATCCCAAAAATGACGCCTTTGGGAATATCAAAACTAACATGGTTGACCGCGGCATAATTGCCGTAAGTCTTCACGACATCATCTAAACGGAGTATATTCATGTTTTAGAGAATTGTTAGATTGTTCAAGAAGTTGTTCGGTGAAATACAGGAATTGTATGTCAGCAACAAGATGGCGACAAGATAGGTGGTTGTTAGAAAAATGTTAAAGGATAATTCTATTTAGGTGAGCTTTTTTTCGATGAAAAGATCAATAGGAAGAAGCCATAGATGAGTGTGCCAAGACACTTTGAATATGATTTTAAAACATTTTTGAAGTCACCTCAATTGTGAAGTTGGCTTACAGTCACTTTTCGCTAAAATTCAATTTTTTTATTCCTTAAAAAAAATCGGGTCAAGCTTTTACGCCCTCCACGTAATACATTTTTATTTTTCCCCGGTTTTTCACTTCAATATTCCCCCGGAACTCAAAACTGAATTTGTCTTTGACATGCTCATAAGTAAATTCGGAAATATTTACTTTACCCACTTCACAGGAAGTCTCCATCCTCGAAGCTACATTAACGGCGTCCCCCCAGATATCGTATTGGAATTTTGTTTTGCCGACAACACCAGCGATGACTGGCCCAGTGCTGATGCCTATCCGAACCTCAAAAATATGGATACCCGCAGGTTTTGTTTTTTTTAAATCTTCCACAAAACGGATAATATCCAAGCCTGCTTTTATGGCATCTTCAGGGTTGGTTTTATTGGCAATGGGCAAACCACCTGCACACATGTAAGAATCGCCAATGGTTTTTATTTTTTCTAAATTATATTTTTCAAAAATATCGTCGAAGCCCTTAAAATAATAATCAATACTTTTTACTAATTCTTCCGGCGTGATAGTTTCCACATGTTTGGTAAACGCCTTAAAATCGGTAAATAATACCGATACAAAATCATATTGTTTTGCTTTTACGCTTCCGTATTGTTTTAATTCTTCGGCGGTTTCCGTCGGTAAAATATTCAATAATAATTGATCGGATTTATTTCTTTCTTCTATGATTATTTTATTTGTTTTTTTTGCAAATTGATATTGGTAAGTTACGCCACCGATCGTCACCAATAAAAAGACAGCAGCGGCTAATAAAAAATTACGCAATATTTTTGCTTGTTTAATTTGTGATTCTTTCAGTTCATTTTCCTTATTTAATATTTCTATTTCTGCTTCTTTTTTTTCTATGTCAAACTGAAATTGCAAGCTCTCTATTCGGCGGTCATTTTTTACATTATATAAAGTGTCTTTTATTTCACTAAAAAGCCCTTGGTAACGAAAGGCATTTTCATGGTCGTTCATGGCAGCATAACAATTGGCGAGATTTTCATAAACTTCTTTCAAGTTGGTATTTGAGCGAAGTTCTTCAGCAATGGCTCTTGAATGTTGGTAATTAGATAAGGCGTCCCGGTATTTTTTTTGTGAAAAATAAGTGTCGCCAATAGCATTGAGGGCAATGGCCATTCCCAATTTTGCCTCTTTTTTTTCGGCAATATCATAGGCTTTTTTCTGATAGTCCAAAGCTTTTGCATAATCACCTTGCATACGGTAGGACTTGCCAATATTGGTCAGTGCATACGACTCGTTGCCGCCAGTTTTAGCCAATGCATTTAATGCCATATCAAAATATAATAATGCCGAAACGTGGTCTTCTTTCTCTAAATATATTTCTCCCAAATTAACAGCGGAAGTGCCAATTGCATCCAAGTCATTGACTTCCATGCTGAGTGGCAACGCTTTTAGGTAATAAGATTCGGCTTTGTCGTGGGTTGCTGCTTTATTAAAATACACCGCACCAATATTCGTTAGGGCTGTGGCAATTCGCAATTTGTCGCCTGTTTCTTCCGAAACCCTCAATGATTCAAGATAATATTCTAACGCCTTGGGGTCGTCCCCAAAATTGAAATAAACAGCCCCGATATTATTTAATAAATTCCCGATACCAATCCGGTCATTCATTGCCTGATAAGTTTCCAAAGATTTTTGCCAATAATTTAAGACGTTGAGATAATCACTCTTGATGTAGTAGGCCAGGCCAATATTTTTTAAGGCTTTGGCTTTGCCGTCAGGATAGGATGTTTTTTCGGAAAGTTGTAGAGCTTCATCGGCATATTTTATGGCCTCGTCAGGTTCGGTGCGCCAGAGGGAAGAACTGATTTCCAGAAGTGTTTTAACTTTTGTGGTGTCTTCTGACAAGCCACTGACAACGGTCTTGAGACTGTCTACATTGTTTGGGAATATTTGCCCGAAAAACAACAAAGTAGAAAAAAGTAGCAGGGCAACTGTCTTCATTTTCTGGTAAATTTTAAAGGCGCTTTCAAAACAAACGAACCTGCATGAAGTGCGCTTTGCTTAGCTATTTGTCAATGCGCAGCCAAGGTACATAAATTTATACTGAATGGTTTGGAATTTGGAAATGGGGAGAAGCCCTAAGATGGGCTTTATATAAAAACGAAGGTTTTACGGCGATGTTTTCAAAATTCTATATTTCGTTTTTAATCTGGAAAATAGGTGGCAATAAAAAAATCCCCCTTGAAAAGTGTCAAGGGGGATTTTTTTATTGGTTATTTTAACACGATCATTTTTTTAGTGGTAACGCCGCCTTTATTTTTCACTTGAACAAAATAATCGCCGTTGGCAAATTTGCCATCATCCAACCCGATGTAGGTGGAATAATAAGAACCAGAGAAATTTTCAAAATGAATAATTTGTCCGAGATTATTAAAGATGGTCAATTCTCCCAATCCTCCATCTGCATTCTCAATTTTTATGCTCACCTCATTTCTTGCGGGGTTGGGTGATAACTGGAATCCAGCCGAAGAAACGTCATGGAAAGTTTGATTCGGATTTTGGCTAGGATTGGCTACTAAATTACCTGTAGAGCAGTTATTATTAATATCAGAAGCGCTGTTGCACCCCATTTTATTAAAGAAAATAGTAGTTGCTCCATGTACCCCGCCATTGTCCAACAAAGCATCGATTGGGCAGCAATTGGCCAATTGAAAATTATAATAAATGGAAAGGCTGCCACCTACATCGTCCAAAGTGCCCAAACCATTGAGGGAAGTGAGGGAAGAGTTGAAATAAATCAGCAAAGTACCACCAATGTCGGTCAAGTTACCAAGTCCTGCGAGGCTACCCAAACCTGTGCTTTGGACAGTCAAATTACCTGAAATAGCCGTCAATTGTGCGAGCGGGGTCAGGTCATTAATGGTGGCGCCCATGATAGTTAAGTTCCCTGTAATATCGGTATAGCAACTAAGCCATGCATCAACTTGGGCTTGTGAATTCAGGAGCACATTGCCGATAAAAGATTCACCAGAAAGCCCTTCGTCTGTTTCTAAATTACAATTGTCATCTAACCCATTACAAGTTTCTGCTGCATTAGGGTTTATGTTGGCGTTGCCATCGTTGCAGTCAATCGGTTCTCCAATCAAAATGTAACCGGCTGGTTGGGTGCAGCTTTCAATGGCACTGCCAGGTGCAGGAAAACCATCGCCATCACTATCCTGATACCAAATTTGGTCGGGGTATTCATTAGCATTGTTATCGTTGCAATCAATTGCGGTAAGGGAGGAAATATATCCAACAGGTTGTGAACAGTCTTGCAGGGTTACTCCGTCGGTATAGCCATCTCCATCAGCGTCTTTGTACCAAGTTTGCACAGCCGCACCACCTTCAATGATTTCGGTACTATGGATTTCATAAATGTAATTAACACCAAATACTTTGACGAACACCTCGTAAGTGCCCGGTGTCAGATTAGAAAATGATCCGGAATAATTAAATGTAGCCCCACCATCAATAGAGAATCCGATTTGTCCGCCCACAGTTTGGTTGGTGGCCAATATAGAAATAGTGCCGTCGCCTGCGCCAGCACAGGTTTCGTTGGTGATGACTAAATCATTAATGACAACGGGAGTTGATAAAATATTCAAGTCGCCAAGGCCGTAAGAGACGATGAAATTGTTGTTGAGAAATGACCCTGCCACTATCTTTTGTGGGCCTGCCTCAAAACCAGTCACTAAGTTGATGGCATTTAAACTCAGATTAGCACCATTATCAGCGGCATCGTAAATGACAATCGACCCCGAATTGCTTTGCGAGGTGATTGTGTTGCTATTGACGAGTGCAGTGCCATTGACGAGCGCCGTTCCGTTTACCAATGCTGTCCCGTTTACGAGAGCCGTTCCGTTCACTAAGGCCGTCCCATTGACGAGTGCGGTGCCATTAACTAGGGCGGTACCGTTGACGACTCCATTGGCGATATCCAATAAGGAAGCGGCATCCACCGGAACGGTATTAGTCCCGTTTACAAGAGCCGTCCCATTCACTAATGCAGTGCCGCTAATGAGAAAACTTTTGTTGACGAGTGCAGTGCCGTTAACCAATGCGGTGCCGTTGACTAAAGCCGTCCCGTTCACGAGGGCTGTCCCGTTGGCCAGTGCTCCAGTATGTTCTGTTTCAATATTAAGTAGGAAAGTTGCTGGGTCTGCGAGGTTGCTATCATCAAAATCATAGGTGAAGGTGATGGATCCAAGCATATCCCCTTCGAATATCTCTTGGTCGTTGGGCGTGATAGTCATCGGCATTGGATTGATGGTCAGCGTACCATTCTCAAAAATCAAATCATACAACTCGCTCACCCCGACCGGGATTGGAGTATTTGGTACACAGGAAATGATATAATTCCCGACGTTGCTCAACTCGTTTGCCGTAGTCATAGCCACTAAATCATCAAGGCCAATAGAGGCCAAGTCAAAGCCAGCAGAAAGGCCCGTTATAGTATGGGTAAATGTTGGGAGCACTTCACCATATTTTTTTGTCTTGTCATCTGCTTTGATGGTAACTGTGGTTTTAGTGATCATGAAGAACTGCTGCGACTGGGAATTTCCGCCATCCAATGCACTTGGCGTCTTGGAGGGTGTTCCCACATAAACAGTTGGGTTGCCAAAGAACGGGTCAATCATCGCAGTCAAAGTGGTGGAATTGATAAAAGTGGTCGGTATGGGCAAATCCCTGAAAAATATTTCTGATTCAGTTGTAAAATATTTTCCTTTTACAGTCAATTCAAAAGAAGCCGTTCCTGGCGTGATACCGTTTGGTACAACGAGTTCGTCCAGAATGGGGGTTGGGTTAGCGATGTCCGCCAGTGCCAAGTCCGCCCGGGCAAAACCGCTACCACTCAGATTGTCGAAACCTGGGGTTTCCATGTCGATAGCTGTCGATTTCAACAACTGTTTTACCTGTTCGGGTGAATAATCTTCACTATAAAATTTATTCCTTGCCTCGATCAAAAGCGCAGCAATACCCGCTACGTGCGGTGCTGCCGCAGAGGTGCCAAAGAAGTTGGGGAATTGGTCGCCGTCAATATTTTGCCCTCCGAGTTCAACATTGGTATTGATGCCGTTGGGTGCAGTGATATCAGGTTTGTTGCGGCTCATGCCGCCTACCAATGTGCCTCCCCTGGAGGAGAAAGAGGCAACGCTCGGTGGGTTGTCTTTGTCAAAATTACTGTCCACCAGTACGGCAGCAACACTGATTGCGCCAGCTGCATTTGCCTGCCCTACGATGGTAGATGTGCCCATCACGTGTTCGTCAAACATAAAATCTGCTGCCCGGAAAACGATGTATTTAAATTTCACATTGGCATTTCCCGAAGGGTCAACTACCATGATGTTGGTGGTGGCTGTTTGATTCAGAACGGTAAATGGCAAGACCTCGATAGGGTCGCCCATGGAGTTGTTCCGATTGAAGCCAAAAAGGGTCAAGCCGCTATTTTCTGTCAAATAAATATCAAGGTCGGTATCGGAACCGGTCGGGCCCGTCAAAGAATAGAACTCATCTTCCCATTGTAATACGATGATATAAGTGCCCGGTTCGAGGGTAATGCTTTGGAAGACATCGCCATTTCCAAAATTATGCGCATTGCCGGTAATGCCGGTTGGGGCTGCGACCCCGTCAAAAATAGACTCATAAGCTTTCATCCCAAAGTTGCCAGCAGCAGTCACGTAAGTGACGCCTTGAGCCACAACGTTGTTGACGGCTTGGGCGACCATTCCGTCCTTAAAAAATGGTTCAGTGATAAAGGTGACATCATCAACGATCACATCGCATCCGGCTGCTTGCAACTCCCCAATGCCAGCCGCCATATCTCCGGGAGTGGTGGTACCAGTTCGAAAGGCCAGTTCGGCGGCAGGTACTATGTCGTGCACAATCTGCAACATGGCCCGCCCTTCATCGGTACCGTTTCCAATGGATAGTTCCTGAATAACATCTACGGGTGTCAGGTTTCCTTCTGGGTTTCCGGAGCCAGGAAGGTCGCCGTTCGGAACGTCCTGTAAGTTAGCTTCGTCATTTGGCCGTTTATTATAGCTATCAGAAATGACTCCTACTTTAATCCCTGCTCCTGATAAACCATATCCTTGTCGCCCATCGAAAGAGCCTTGTGCAGCATCACCCAAAGTGGTAACGACCCCAGCATTTAAGACGGAGGGATAGACAGGTTCAACAAAATTGAAAATATCGGGATGGTTATTTAATAAGTTCAAATTTGCGATGGGAATAAACCCTGTTATCAAAAGGGTGTTGCCACCATTTGGCAAGATGCCAGTCATACCGTAAACATTTGTCAGAAGGTTGAGAGCTTCTGCCTCCTTTCCGCTCATGACTGTCACTTCCACCAAAACTGTTTCCCCAGAAATTCTGAAAATAAGTTCAGAAGCGCTGGGGTTCATCGGGTCGAAGAAGTTGAATAAAGAAGTCAATTCTGCTCCGATGATATTTTCTTCTTTTCCATCGGCTGGGGGTTCGTAATAAGGTATGATGTTGGGGTTGGGTTCAGTGCAAAAACCTACATCTTCATAATTGGCCGAAGCTGAATTGTAGTTTTTATTCGGCATGAAGATTTCCCAAGCGATAGTCTCGTCGGTATAATATAAATCAATGAAGAAAGCATTGTAATGTCGGCCAGGCTCGAAGTAGGTGACTGGTGCTTCGAAATAGTAATATTCTGGCTCACCTTCGTACAAATATTCATAAACCAATTCGCTGTATCCGCCAGACTCACCTTCTTCGCTAAGATCAATAGCTATGGAGTTTGGATTGTAATACCCAAAAGTTACGCGGTAGAAAAAAAAGGTGTTAGCGCTTTTTTCCTCCTCGATTCCAGTTTTGGGGTCTTGGAGTGCAGGGCCTCCCCCTTCATCTTCGATCATCTCCACGCATTCAACGATGGGGATAATGGCTTCAAGAACCTGCCCATGTAGGGGCAGAGAAAGCGAAAGGAAAAGTAGGACAGGAGCTATCAGGAGCTTCCATGGATTGGGGGTAGTTAGTTGGTTAATTGCTTTCATATTGTTTTAATTATTTTCAGTTATTGGCCAATTTTTATAGGACAAACCCACCAATAGCTTTAGGCATGATTGAGAAACATTTTCAAAAAAAGAAAATTACGCTGGCCCGCTTGTTTGTTTGAATCTGCGATGTCTATGCTTGCCTATCAAACTGGTACAACATAGGTGGTCGGCGTAATTTGGTTAGTGACGTTCGGTAAGGTGAAATTTGAAGTAGCCTTATTTTTAATTTAAAAATGCTTGCGTATTTGCAATCGGCATCGGGCTTATGGGAAGGGATGAATGAGTTTTTGCACTTGGGTGTGCAAATTTAATCTTTGTATCTTATATATCCAAAAACTCAATTTCAAGGAGAAATTGCTTCAAAAACATCCCCATAAAAAAAAGGGCTTTGGAGTCTCCAAAGCCCTTTTTTTTATGGGGATGTAAACACTAAAACTGTTTCATCAAATCTTTTGCTTCATCGCTTTTAAAGCCTGGCGTTTTAACGAAATCGTTCAGCATCTGTTTTGCCACATCCAATTTGCCTGATTTTAGGTTCGCCAAGATAGCATACCAATTTGCCTGACGGGCATAATTATTATTGCTGCTGACACTGTTCAGGTGGGTTAAGGCATCATCAAATTTGTTCATTTCTAAATAAGCCAATCCTGCATAGAAATGAGCGGCATCATTGGTGGGTTCTGCACTCAGTGCCTTTTCAAAACCTGAAATGGATTGAGCGAATTCCCCTACCGCATACCGTCCCAAGGCTTCTTTAAAATCTTTGTTCAGACCATCTGGGGCCCCTCGGCGGGTCAGCGATATATCGTTTTCGTAATGGGTATAAAAATCGGCAAATAAGGAGTCAGGGCTGGGCGATTGAAAGGCATTGTAGGCGAATAAACCAACGATCAACATCCCAGCGACAGCCACCAACCGCATGAATTTCTGCACGGGTGTAAGCTGAATTACTTTGGCCCCTTCAGCGGGGGCCGGGAGCTTTTTTTTGAATTCGGAAAAACTTTCTAAGGTAGGTATTGCTGACAATCCCATTTCCTGATACCCTTCAACAGCGTCGGAAAAAAGGTCGTTGTCGAGCATTGCATTTTCCACTTTGTGCCGCACTGTGGAAGGGGCACTGTCGCTGAGGTATGCGTTCAGCTCATCTTCGTTGATATGACCTTGGGTGTTCAGAAGGTCGTTGAGTATATTTTTATTCATCGAAGTCATGTGTTTTCTGGAATCAAGTACAAGAATGTTTTTTTCTAATGTGTGCGGTGGAGGAAGCTATCTCGCTAAATGCTGATAGCCAAAAGCTTAAATGTAGTTTGCATTCATTCGTTGCACTTTCATGCCGAAAGTTTTCTCATTTCTTGTTCAAGCGCAATCCTTAAGTTACGCTTGCCATTTTGTAAAAAGCTCTTAACTTGTTTTTCAGAGTATCCTGTCTGGGATGCGATGTCCTTATAACTTTTGTTTTCGTAGAAAAAAAGGCGGATGCAGGTTCGCTGGTCGTCGCCCAAATTGGCGACTGCGTCTTCCACTAATTTTTCTTTGGAAGGGCCAACGTTATCAAGAGCAAGCAGCCCTTCGTTTTCCATAAAGTCACTATGCGTAATCTCTGTCTTTTGCCATTCCTCCTGTTTTTTCATTTCACTCTTCCGCTGGCGCAGCTTGGCGATGCATTCATTTCGGGAAACGGCATAGACATAGGCTTTGAAAGATTGGACGTTGGCAGTGGGCAATTTTACGTAAAGCGTTTTGAAAACATCGGAGACGACATCCCGGCTGTCAGCCTCGTTCTTCATCATTTTCAGGCATACCCCATAGGATAAGTGGATGTACCGGTTGTACAATTCCTCAAAGTATGCTTGCTTTTTTGTTTTCGCAAACTTCGCTACCAGTTCTTCATCTGACAAGTTCTGGATGGATTCTATGTTTCGAATTTTTAGCGCCATTTAAAGGGTTTGGCAATTTTGAGGGGCAAATTTAACAAAATCATTTGCGTTGTATGAAGTTGTTTTTTCAGGTTTGACTTTTACGGCTATCGGCCATCATTTTAAACCAATCCCCGCCAACTTTTATACAACTTTAGTAATTTTCGGTTTTATAATGGTTTTCATAAATGACCAGTGTCAACTTTTAGAACAAAGGCCCTCTCCGCACTATATTCAAACGCTGTGCCTCGATCTGTGCCTCCTTGTTCCCTCCATCAATTAAACCAAAAAGACAACACAATTATGAGCAAATACAAAATCAAAAGCGGTAAAGGTGAACTCGTCCTTAGAAAAAGCCAAAGCCTAGTAGGGTTAAAAACTTCTTCCAAAAGAAGTATCGAAAAAGCAGACTATGTAAAAAAAACAGTCCTGCCTAGCCTCGGTGGTTTCAAAGTCGTTTCGTTGGACAAGAACAACGAAACCATTGATGACAAACTAGATGAAGTCAGAAATAATCGGGAAGTGGAAGTCGGCACCCATGTCTATTATGCCGAAGGCAGCAACAAGCCCATGGTGGCCACTGGTGAAATTATCATCACCTTTCAGCCGGGGGTAGATGTGGAAGAACAATTATTGGTGCTGGACGAATTCAAATTGGAACTTGCCGAGCGCCGCAGTGCTGACCTGATCATTGCCCGGGTGACCAAGGATTCTAGCAACCCGATCAAAGTAGCGAGTTTGCTCCAACAAGTTTCTTTGGTTAAAATGGCCGAACCAGACCTCGATATGCTGTTAGAAGAATACGACCTTGTTCTTCCCAAGGATCATTATGTGTCAGAAGAATGGCATTTGAAGAATGATGGCTATATCGAAATCGCTGGTCACCGCACTGTAGCAGGCGCTGACGCCAAAGTTATTGACGCATGGAACAGGATCGGCAACTTAGGTTCTTCCAACATTGTCGTGGCGATCATTGACAATGGTTTTGACATTAGCCATCCCGACCTGAAAAACAAAGTCTATCGGCCATTCGACCTGTGGACACAGTCCGATCGACTGACTCAGGGTGATGCCTCTTTTACCCACGGTACACCTTGTGCCAGCTTGGCCGTAGCCGCTTCCGATGGGAGCGGGATGGTGGGCGTGGCGCCCAATGCTAAGTTCATGCCCGTGAGTGGTACTTCCTACAGTACCAGCGCCACTGAAAAAATGTTTGATTATTGCGTGCAGAATGGCGCTGATGTAATTAGTTGCAGTTGGGGAACAACCAACCAAGGCTACCAGCTCAATTCATTGAAAGAACAGGCTATTAGTAAAGCTGCCAAACAAGGTCGGAAAGGCAAGGGGTGTGTCATCTTATTTGCCGCTGGCAATGAAGGATTTGATTTTGTCAATTTCTATGGCGCCCACCCCGATGTGATCTGCGTGGCAGCGAGCGACAGCAAAGACCAATACGCCAATTATTCCAATCAAGGCATGGAGATCTCGGTCTGTGCCCCATCGAATGGCGACTGGCCACTGGTCGCTGCCCGGGCCTCTTGGGATCCTGGCACCACGGTTAGGGGTGATGGGGTCTGGCGTTATTGGGCCGATGGCATTGACCGCCCCGGGCCTTACAAACATTTCGGGGGAACTAGCGGCGCTACCCCCATTGTGGCGGGTATCTGCGCCCTGATGCTCTCCGTCAACCCTGACCTGACGGCCAAAGAGGTGAAAAGTATTTTACAAAGTACCGCTGATAAAATAGGTTCGCCAAGTGAATATACCAATGGGCATTCCCGCAAATATGGCTACGGACGGGTGAATGCGGACAAAGCCGTTGCAGAAGCCATGCGCCGTAGAGATGGCACATCAGGGACAGTCACTCCGCCTCCAACCCAAGTTGAAACAAATGTGTCGAAAGGCGAGGGGCTTTTCCGTTTTTCGGTAGAGCGGCAGCAACCAACTGGTTATGGTGTGCAGATGGGGGTTTTTGCTGAATATGGGAATGTGCTGATTGCCGCAGAAAAACTGCAAAAACAGTTCGCTGAAACCATTGTGGTAAACATCAATGAGTTGAACGGGAAGACAGTTTACAAAGTCATCGTTGGCGCATTTTCCAACAAAAACGACGCGACCAAATTGCAAAAAGAAATGAAAGCGGCAGGAGTGGATGGGTTTGTAAAAGACTTGAAATCGTTTGCCTGATTACTTTGTTGATTGGGTTTCTTGACGGGAAGCGAAAGGTTGTCAACCCTTCGCTCCCCGACAAGAAAAAAGCTACTCTTCCTACTATCTTGCCAATGCTTGCCTTGTGTTTTCATCAACTGGAAGGTTAAAAAAATGGGAGAATAGATTTTCGAAGAGGCGATTAGCATTACTTTTTCTTACCAAATATCCGCTTCACATCCTCCTTGGCAATCACGTTTGCCATCCTCGCCAAGAGCAGGTAAGTCAACAAATAACTGATCGCCAAAACCCCAAATGCCACTCCCGCTGGCAAGTCCCATGTTTGTTTTAAAAAGTAAAATGGGAGAGCGGCAGCAGCGGCGACCAACAACGTTTTCCCATAAAAACGGAAAGGGAAGACTTCTTTAAATTTTACGCCCATCAATTTCCGGATCACGTTCAGGGCGTACCACCAAGAAAAAGTTTGTGCAACAACAGAAGCCAAAGGCGGTCCGGCCACACCCCACCAAAGCACAAATGGAATGACCAAAGCCGCATTTATTGAAAACAAATAAATGGCGCCATACGTGATTTCTTTGGTACTGTTCAGGGCCTTTTGCATGTTGCTGTAGGAGGCGACCCTTTGCAATAGGATAAAGGTGTAAATAAAAAATGGGATAGCGGAATTCTTATAATCTTCCCCATAAAGCATCACCATAAACTCCTCCGATGTCAAAAGGAAAACCATTACCAAAGGCAGTACAATGACCGTCACTTTTTCAATGCTGGTCAGCCAGAGCTCAAGAAGAGGGGCGGTTTCCCCTTTCAAAAAATGACTAACCATTTTGGGCATCATAACGGCTGCAATAGAATAAGCGATGGTCGGGATAATGGGTAATTCCCAAGCACCATTGGAGTATTCTGCATATGTGTCGGGCGATAAAAACTCTTTGACCACGTACTTATCTACTTGGCGGTTGAGCGTCCAAAACAACTGGGCAAGGCTCAAAGGGATGGAATAATAAAGTAGCTCCTGTAAAAATCTTTCGGGTAAAGGGACGACCACATCGAGACTGAAATTTTTATAAAAAATAAATGCACTCAATAGCATGCGCAACAACCCGTAAAGGACCAGCCCAACTGCGATCCAATGCAAAGTATCGGACATTAGCAGGGGCAGTGTCATCGCCAAGAATTGGGTGACTCCAACAAAAATATTGAACCATGCAGCTGCTTTTGCTTTGTCGAGTGCGATGAGAATGTTTGGCACTGGGATCGTCGGTAGTTCCAGAACAACCAAGGCCATAAACAACCACAATAACGGCCGTGCATCTTGATAGCCATGATCCATCGTGCCGAACCACCCAATGATTAAAAGCAAGCCCGCACTGCCCAATGCCGTCCACATCAATATTTTAGCAATGTACTGGGCAATGCTTTTTCGTTTTTCGGGCGGGTATTTTTCAAAGAAATAGAATATGCTATCGGGGATTCCGAACTGTCCAAATATCTGGGCAGTGCCGTACAGCAATAATAAATAATGAAGCTGGGCAAATATCTCTTTCGGCAGCGAACGGGTGAGAATGGCCAATGCTGCTATCTGTGCAACAATAGTAACCGCCCGGCTGACCGTGAAAATGCTTGCCTTACGGGCAAGGCTCATGCTCTTTTTTGGTGCTGTTTCCGTAATACTCTTTTTTAAATTTTCAACTTGAGGCCTCGTACCAAACTCAGCTGATTAGCTTAAGCCGCATTTATCAGGTTTCATTAATTCCGGGCCGAACATTGTTCAGATCACTTTGCATCACCCTGCTCGGCCCGGTGGGATTTTAAGGGGAAACGGGAGCTTAGCTCCCGTTTCCCCTTAAAATCCCCAGAGGGGCACTTGGTCGGTTGCAATGAAATGTTACTTGCGCTGCCCCGCATTTTTTAGATTAATAATTTATCGCAGCTTGGACTAATTAATCTTGCACCTCCTTACACTGCGCAAAGGTTCGTTAAATAACACTTAGCCGTAGGCATTTTGCGTTACTTTTACCTCTTCTTAACTGTTCTTGAAAAAAAATCTCTTTATGAAATATATGTTGATGTTGCTGGCTTTCCTCTTTTCTCTTTCTTCTTTTTCTCAAGATGAAAACCTGCGATACTCCGATCACACTTATTTAGACGACATTAAATCGGTGAAATTATATGTGGACGGATACCTGTTGGCGATGCCCATTATCTATGCTGGTGACCCGACTCCATTGGTTTTGTCGTTCGATGATGTGAGTGGGGACGATATCAAAAACTACACCTATACAGTCGTGCATTGCGACGCGGACTGGACTCCTTCAAGGCTTGCGGAATTGGAATATATAGATGGGTTTTCGGAATTACGGATTGAAAATTATGAATATTCGTTCAAGGCAAAATCAATTTACACGCATTATTGGACGATGTTTCCAAACCAAGACATAACCTTTACCAAATCGGGCAATTATCTTTTAAAGGTGTATGAAGATGAAGACGATAGGCGGTTGGTGATCACCCGGCGGTTTGTGGTCGTTGACCCACAAGTAGCCATTGAACCTCGGATGAAGCGGCCGGCCATGGTGAGTAAAAGCACTACCCATCAAGAAATAGACTTCAAAGTTGTCCATAAAAACTTTGAGATCAGAAGCCCAAGACAAGAGCTGACTGCAGTTGTCCTGCAAAACGGTCGCTGGGACACTGCCATCGGAGGGCTCAAACCTTTGTTTAGCCGATTTGAAGAACAGAGTTTTGATTACCAGGACAAAATTGTTTTCCCGGCTGGCAAAGAATTCCGTTTCCTCGATTTGCGGGGCTTGAAATTCCGGGACCCGAAATTGGAATCGGTCACTGAAAATAACGGCCACTTTTCTGCAACCATTGAGAAGGAGAAAAAGCGGGGGAATACAGCCCATTTTGAGAGGTTTGACATCAACGGGAATTTTTTGATTGAAAACTCCGACGAAAGGGGAAGGCTGTTTATCCGTCGGCCAAGTGATGCCGACGTAACGGTTGACATTGGGGGGCCAAGTGAGACCGCCCGCCAAGAAGCCATTTTTGGAGCTGATGGCCCAGAGCTTGACATCCACAGCCTACAAAGCGAATATGTTGATGTCCTGTTTACCCTTTACAGTCCTGGCGAAATGTATGGCGAAGACTTATACATTTTTGGTGGCCTTAGCGAGTGGCAGTTCAAGCCAGAATTCAAGATGGTTTATAACCCGATGATTAATGCCTATGTCGGGAAGGTAAGGTTGAAACAAGGGTATTATGATTACCTTTATGCAGCTGTTTCTCAAGAAAATAGAAAAGCTGATTTTGAAGTAACAGAAGGAGACTGGTACGAGACGGAAAATGATTATACGATACTGGTTTATTACCGACCGTTTGGCAGTCGTTTCGACCAGTTGATCGGGGTGGAAACTTTTAGCTCAAGAATGTGATAAGCCTCTTCTTTTTGGGCAAATACCTGAGTGCTATCCCATATATCCAATTGCAAATATTACCCTTCTCTACATCTCGCACACTTTTTGAACAAGGGGCATTATAAATTCAAATCAAGGTTCTGAATCCGCATGTAGGTCATACTACGAAAAAGGATTTGGCTGCCGTTCGATTTTTTTTGACGATCCCCCCATTGACAGCAGGCTGCTGTATTTCCAGTAAATTTGATAAACATTACTTGGCCTGCTGACCTATTTTTAGACAATACAAGTTTTCAACAATCATGAAAATGTTTACTACGCACGGTGTTCAAAAGGCGGGGATGATCTTATGGAAAGGCGCTATTCAGAGAGCGATACCTGCCTGCTTGCTTCTTCTTTTTCCCCTGTTTCTTTTCTCACAAGAAAAGACGGTGGAAAAGGCCAATTTGGCTTATACCTACAAACAATTTGCTCAGGCTGCAGCCCTTTATGAGGAAGCCATTTCAGAAAAAGAAGCGGATGGAGGAAGCTCTTCTACTACCCTTAACCTGAAAACCAAATTGGCTTTTTGCTACCGCATGAACAATAAAATGGAACAAGCGGAAAAGCTCTATGCGGAAATTGTTCAGGATGAACGGGCAAAAGCTGAGACCTATCTTTATTACGGGGAAACCCTCATGAGCAATGGTAAATACGATGAGGCTAAGAGATGGTTTTTGGATTATCAAAAACTCGAACCAGAAGATGAACAGGCCGCTCTTATGGTCTCCAATTGTGATAAGATACAATTCATCGAACCTTATTTTCCTTATGTTGAGATCAAAGAATTTGCTTTTAATTCGGAGGCTGACGACAATGCTCCGGTCTCTTGGCAAAACGGGATCGTTTTTTCCTCCGACCGCAAACAGAAAATTAAACTGATGAAAGAAAAATCGGGCTGGACAGGACGTGATTACCTCGACCTTTACTTTTCGGTTTTGAAAGAAGACAGTAGTTATGGAGAGCCACGCCGGTTTTCTTCCAAATTGAGTGAAGTGAATAAAAATACAGGGAACGCTTCTTTTTCATCCGATGGTACCGAAGTGTTTTTTACCCGCAACGACAACGTGCTGAACAAAAAAGAGACCTATAATTTGCAGCTTTTCCGTTCTGTCAATAATGGCGGTGAAAAGTGGAAAAAGGCTGAAAAACTTTCTTTCTGTTCCCCGAACTACAGCTTTATGCACCCAGCCATTTCCCCTGATGGCAAACAATTGTTTTTTGCATCCAATCGTAAAGGGGAAGGCGGGGTCGACTTGTGGGTCTCCAATCGTAAAGGGGACGTTTGGAGCAAACCAGAAAACCTCGGGCCTACGGTCAACACATCTGCGAATGAGGGCTTCCCATTCATGGATGAAAATGGCCGTCTCTATTTCTGCTCGAAAGGGCATCCAGGCTACGGCGGGTTTGATATTTTCTTCACAGAACTCAACGAGGAGGGGGAATGGAAAACACCCCAAAACCTTGGCCAACCGATCAATAGTCCCCTCGATGATATTTCCATTTACATAAATGGCAGCGGGAAAAGCGGTATGTTCACTTCTTCCAGAAATGGTGGCGACGATGACATCTATTTTTTCGAAGTATTGGAAAAGGCGCCAGAAGAAGAACCCTATGTGGGCATTCTACCCGTTTCAAGCAACAACACCGAACCATTTGTCAATAAAAAACCAAGCGCTATTCCTCCAGTTGAAACCATAGAAGAAAAGGCAATTGAAACAGCTGAAGTACCTGAACCTGAACCTGAACCTGAGCATGATCCTTCTATGCTGGGTGTTCCACAAAATTATCAACCCGCAGCTTCCGAAAACGTAGAAGAAGAGCCGATAGAAGAAGAAAAAATAGCAGAGGAGCCGTTGGAGATGTTTGACCCTTTCGCTGATTTGTCAATTCTTGAAGAGGAAGAAGAAGTGCTTGAAGAGCAAGGAACGACTTCTCAATCTGATGCCATCTTTTTTGAAATACCTAAAGAAGAATCGGAGACAATCGGTGATGCATCAACCGCTTCACCGCCGCCGGCAAATGCTCTTTTTGCTTTTCAGGAATTCATGGACCGGGCAGCCAACTTCGATCTGCAACCCGGCCAAGTCTACCGCTTAGATGGGGCGACTTTCGACCCTAACATCTGGCAGCTGACGCCTAAAATTGCCCGGCCACTGAACGATCTCGTGACCGTTATGCGTCGTTTCCCTTCTTTGCAAATCGAGCTGAGTGCTCACACCGAAACACGGGGGCTGGAGACAGAGAACCTGAAGATTTCAAAAAACAGGGTGGACATGGCCATTGAATACATGACCAAAGAAGGTATTTCCCCCGACCGCATCGAAGGGATCGGTTATGGAGAAAGCATGCCACTCAACCATTGCCTGGATGGTGTAACGTGTTCGGAAGAGGAGCATTTGTACAACCAACGTTTTGAAATACGGGTGCTCCAAGGAGTTATAAAATAAATCGCTTTTCAGCCATTTTGAATTTAGTGATAATAAAAAACGGCCAAGTGCATGCGCACTTGGCCGTTTGTATTTTCATAAAAAGATCCTCAAACGATTATTGCTTTTTCTTTTTAAAATCCCCCGCTTTCCAAGCGTCAAAAAACTGCTTCCACGCAATTGGGTTAAAAATATTCATTGGTGGTTGTTGGCCGATGTAGTAATAACTACGAGCTTGTTGGCGCAGGTAATAATTGGCGTGTTCCCGGCCATCAGAAGGCACAGTGCTCCGCATGCGTTCGAGGGTCTCGTTAGCTACGTTACGGAGGGCACGTTCTTCCATTTCGGAGGAAACGTCCATCGCAAGGAATTCGAGTTTGAAATGTTCTTTGCTCGGCCAAGGGAAAACGACCGTTTCGGGTAGGTTCATCGTGTCTTGCGACATTAATTGTACGAGGGAATAGCGGCTATCGGAGAGGTCTTTGGGTATGGTGTATTCTACGGTTTTGTAACCTACCGCAGAAAACTCGATCACATCGCCTTTTTCCACTACAATAGAGAAAAAACCAGTGAAATCAGAGTAAGTCCCCCGGCCTTTTTCCTTAATCAAAATATTGGTGTAGGGCACGGGCATGAGTTCAGAAGTAGTGCCGTCCAAAACCATCCCGGAAAATTGCACAAGCTCGTTGTCGGTCACTTGCGCCGACAGATCGTTGAACAATAAAAAGGCAACGAGGCATATCAATAGGTTCTTTATTGTCATGATAAATGGTGTAAATTGAAGGTGTTTGAAAGCTAAGTGCGAGAAGGTTTGGCCACTATTTAAATCTATCAACAAACTCTTCATCGACTCTTACTTTTAAACGCCAAAACTAAGACGCCGACTTGGGGGCAAAAGTTGGCAACGAAAGCCAAATTTAGGACTTTTGTAACGATGATGATGCGATCGATTGGCATAGTTGTTTAAAATTTATTGCGCTTGCGGAAAATTTCGTAAAGCATCTGACCACTACCTTACCCAACCAATGATACTTCGCCAATAAGTTACAATTAAAAGATTTGAGGATTCCCGATTTACTGGAATCCTTTATTTTTGGCCACTTCCGTTACTACGTTGATAATTTGCTTGTGTCTTTTTCATGAAAGCAGGCTTTGTACAACGGGGTTGGAAAACAAAACAGCGACAACATCTCAACATGAAAATATTTCTCACAGCACTATTGGCAATGACCCATTTTTTTGTCGTGGCCCAAGACCTTTATGACACAGACCATGTCACGACCATCGAAATCACCTTCCAAGGCAATGATTGGCACCAGCAACTCAACGACCTCTATGCCGCAGGCAATGGGGATCGGTTGTTGGCTACCGTGGAAATCGATGGAGTTTCATTCGACAGTGTTGGCGTTCGCTATCGGGGCGGTAGTACATACGATGAATCTAATGCCAAAAACCCACTGAACATCAAGCTGGATCATGTCAAAAACCAAGACTATCAAGGGTACGATGTGCTGAAATTATCCAATGGTGCCAAAGATCCTTCTTGGTTGCGGGAGGTGTTGGGTTTTGAAATAGCACGTAATTTTATGGAAGCGCCCAAGGCCAACTTCTCCAGTGTGTATGTAAATGGCAATTTTCTTGGTGTTTACTCAAATGTGGAAAGCATCAATTCCAAATTCTTTGCCGAGCGCTTAATCTCCGATCCCGATAATGCCCGCTTCGAAGCCAACCCCTCTTACGATTTTGATGAAATTCCCACTCCTCCATTTGGATGCACGGAAGGCCACGGAGCGGCTTTGGAAAATTTGGGGCCGGGTGATGCCTGCTATTTTCCCCACTATGAATTACAGTCCTCCACAGGATGGGCAGATTTAAAACAACTGGTAACGCTGCTGGAAAACGACCCTAACGACATCCGCACCTTGCTTGATCTTGACCGCTTTATTTGGATGAGTGCTTTCAATAATTTGCTGGTCAATTTCGATAGCTATCTCGGGGCCAGTCCACGCAATTATTTTATTTACAAAACAGGTAACGGCCACTGGATACCTGTGGTGGATGACCTCAACGAGTCGTTTGCGAGGTTTCCCTGGTTAAGCATTCCAGCAAATGGTGCTCCTCAGCCGCCCCTCAATTTTTATACGGAGCTAAACTTGTTTCAAGGAGAGAATGATTCTCAAAAACCATTATTAAATGCACTGTTTACGGGAAATACTGGGCGGAGAATGTATGCTGCCCATGTGCGTACCATCATTGACCAGCTATTTGTTTCTGGTTGGTTTGAACAACGGGCCATGAAGTTACAAGCCCTGATCAATGACGAGGTGATTTCCGACAACAACCATTTTTATTCGTATAACGATTTCATTGACAATTTTAACCAAACAGTCATTGACAGCTACGACGGGGAAGATGCTTATGGGCTGTTTCCGCTGATGGATGGAAGAATTGCCTATTTGTTCAATCAACCCGCTCTTCAGGCAACCCCACCTACCATTTCCAATGTGGGCGCATCCCCCGACATGCCCATGCCCGGTAGCAATGTCAATTTGACAGCGGCAATCAGCAACGCCAATACCGTATGGTTGGGCTATCGCAATAACCGCACGGAGGTTTTTCAATTTATGGACATGCTGGACGATGGGAATCACGGCGACGGGGCTGCTGGAGATGGCGTTTATGGGGTCACTGTCAATGTCGCCGTGGGCGGTTTGCAATATTACATCTATGCGGAAAATAACGAGGCTGGAATGTTTTCGCCTGAACGGGCGGAATATGTTTTTCATGAATTGAGCACTTCTGGGAGCGTGGTCATCAATGAATTGATGGCCTCCAACCAAACAAGTATTTCTGATCAAAATGGAGAGTTTGACGATTGGGCGGAGCTGTACAACAATTCCCAGTCCGCAGTAGATATTTCTGGTTGGTTCCTGAGTGATGATTTGCAAAATTTAACTAAATACCAATTCCCCAATGGAATTGTCCTCAATCCCAATAGTTACTTGACCATCTGGGTCGATGATGATGAAATGCAAGCAGGGCTGCACACCACGTTCAACTTAAACGCAGATGGTGAAGCGCTTGTCCTTACACGACCTGACTTGTCAATAGCTGACCAAGTGATTTTTGGGGCTCAGACGACCGACGTCGCTTACGGCCGCTGCCCCAACGGGTTCGGTTCCTTTACTTTTTTGCAGCATTCATTTGATGCCGATAACACCAGCGCTTGTGCCAATGATATAGAAGAAGCTGCGGCAAGGATTGGACTAAAGGTTTACCCAAATCCTGCCCGAAGTAATTTTACGATAGAAACGAATCTTCAAAACGTTGCGAGCGGGACATTATGGTCCTCAATTGGGCAACCGGTAAGAACTTTCCGATTCACGGGAAAAGTTTCTGTTGATATTTCAGAGCTCCCAAGCGGTGTGTATTTCATAGAATTGGAAGGCGGGATTTTCGAACGGATCATAGTTGATGCATCCAAATAGTATTTTACCAATATGGCAGTCCGAGAGACAATGCGAGTAATGGGTTTACTTTAAATTTGTACGGACAAAAGACAAAAGGCGTCAAATTAGAAATCTGATTTTTATTAAAAATTGGTTTTCATAAAAAGAATTGGATAATTACCTTTCGATTGAATTTGTCTCGTTTTGAGGCGTCCCTTGTTTCACTGCTTAAAAAAATTAGATATGGCAAAAAAGAACATACTCCACGATTTTACAAGTTTCATGATATCAAATGAAGAAACGAACAATCTAAAAGGTGGCCGCAACAGGATTCCAATCAACACCGGATCTTATGGGTTTATCAATTGGGATGATGTTGATGTAAGAGACCCAGGTTTGGTTATCAATATTGGTGCGAATGCAGTTCCGATCGTACGTAAAAAGGGACATTGATCAGTTCTGAATAAATTTGTCCTTGACCACTTTTGCAAATGGAACTTCTTTAATCTTGCTATCCAGCCAAGATTCTATATCAAATAGTCCAAAAATACTATAACCCGGTTGACGGGATAAGCCCTCGAATTCACTTTTAAGTTTTTCGAGGGCTTGTTTTTTTTCTTTTCTCGATTGGGGGGAAGAGGCCTCTTTGATAAAGGTTATTATTTTCTTTTCAATAATTGATAATTTACTTTCCTTATTTAAAAACCGATAAGTCGATCGGATCAGGCTATCCATTAACATGGTATTCCCTAATTCATAATGAATAATAAGATTTAGAATTCTTGCCAAACTTTGCAAATCTTTTCTTTCTACTCCTCCCGATATGTCGAGCCATTCATTCAAACATTTTAATGCACTTTCAAAATCATTATTGCCAAAATAAATACAGAAATATTGTAGGTAGAAATTGTCTTTAAGAAATTGTTTTTCATCGTATTTTTCAATTTCTTTTAAATGCCGTTTTAATTCTTTCAACCCTTCTTCAAACTCACCGCTTGCTATACAAAGCCGAAATTTATTCATATAATATTGTCGGTGAATTTTCACAGCGTCATCTGTCGTAATAGGCGTAATGTTTCTCAGTTTAACCAGTACTTCCTTTACTTCTTCGATCTTCATCAACCTGCCACAGCTAATAATATGGTTGTTTAATACAGAAATATATTCCGAGACATCTTCACTTAGCATTTTTTTGTTTGACTCCATTAGGGCGACCAATTTTTCACTCGTCTCATGAAATGCTTTAAAATCGGAATTTGAAAAATGATAAAGAGAAATGCTTCTGTAAAATAATATTTTTGATTTATAGGATTTGGCCGATTCGGCACTTTTAAATAAAGGGTGATCTATATAGCTTTTTAACTCTATGGCTTGTTTTTTATTTCTAGAAACATCTTTTCTCAGGCTCACCAATATCTTAAAAAAAATACTCCTGTATTCAGATATGTTTTTGAGTTGGAGTAAATAATCTTTTTCTTCTTCAGAAATGCGGTCTAATTCTTTATCTAAAAAAGCAATATCTGTTTGGGTGTATGCAACCTTTTTTTCCCAGTCCAAAATTTCTATCAATGCATTGAAATCTTCATATTCAGTAGCCAGTTTTTTTGCTTTTTTTAAGATGCCCTTGCAGTCTTCAAAACGGGAACGTTTGAATAAAGTCCGCACCCCCAAGAGCATGTTTTTCAATTTGTAATCAACGGAAGATTTTTCATCATAAGATTGAAGGCTTTTCAAAATGAGGTCGTAGAGGTAAGCTTTCAACTCTGAGTATTTTCGGGTCTCGATCTGCTCGTTTTTATAAACGGCATCTTTCAATGCATCATCGTCAAACTCGTCCTGTCCTTCAATGGCGTCAAAAAGCTGGGCGTACTTATTGTTGTTGCCGCTTTCTTTGGTACTGATAAAAAGTTTAAAATATCGCTTTTCACTGCCGGAAAGCGACTTTACCAGGTCGAACAATTTGCTTGAAGGGGTCTTTGCCATGGACTGAGAGATTGTTTGGGTTGCGGTATTTTCTGAAATTTCACTAAAAAACAATTAGCGATATCTTGTAATTAGGAATCAGAAACCTGACAAATAAACGGCATTTGTCCTAAACCTAAAAATAACTGGAGTAAAATCTTGGCCAAAACGACTATCCCTTACAGTGTCATCACATCAATAAAATCGAGCTTATCGGGAAAATCTGTTGTAAAATGCAGTCCCCTGCTTTCCCGTCGCATTGAAGCAGACCGCGTGATGAGATAAGCTATGGTAATCAGGTTGCGGAGTTCGCAAAGTTGTGGAGATAGGGTTGTACTGCGGTATAGTTCTTCTGTTTCTTTGTAAAGCAAAAAGAGACGGTCAAGAGCTCTTTTTAGGCGGACATTGGACCGGACAATGCCTACGTAATAACTCATCAAATCTTTGAGCTCTTTCATGCTTTGAGTAATGAGCACTAATTCTTGCGGCTGCATGGTTCCCAACGCATTCCATTCTGGAATACCACATTTTATATCTTTTATATTGTCAATATCACTCAATATATCATCGGAAATGCGGTGAGCAAAGACCATTGCCTCCAGTAGTGAATTGGAAGCTAAGCGGTTGGCACCGTGTAGGCCAGTAGAAGTACATTCGCCTGCGGCATAAAGGAAGCGGATGGATGTCCTCCCCATCTCGTCGGTTTTGACACCGCCACAGAGGTAATGGCAGGCAGGCGTGACCGGGATCATGTCCTTCATAGGGTCGATGCCGATGCTTTTGCATTTATCGTAAATAGTTGGGAAGTGAGCTTTGAAGTCTTTCTTATCCAAGTGCCGGCAATCAAGGCACATATATTCCGATCCTTGCAATTTCATTTCCCGGTCGATGGCGCGGGCGACTATGTCACGGGGCGCAAGGCTTTTCCGAGGGTCGTACTTCTGCATGAACTCCTCGCCATTCGGCGACTTCAAAATGCCCCCGAAACCACGGACAGCCTCTGATACGAGGAACGAAGGATTGTCGCCCGCCGGATCGTAGAGGGCAGTTGGGTGAAACTGCACGAACTCCATGTTTTCAATCCGACCTTTTGCCCGGTACACCATGGCCATGCCGTCGCCGGTCGCAATGACAGGGTTGGTCGTGCTGCGGTACACTTGGCCACCGCCTCCTGTGGCGAGCACAGTCACTTTTGCCAAAAGCGTTTCAATGCCGCCCGTCCTTTTGTTCAAGGCATAAGCGCCATAACATTCAATGCCGGGCGTCACTCTCGTTGTGGTAAACCCAAGGTGGTGCTGGGTGATAAGGTCAATTGCAAAATAATGTTCGACGATTTCTATATTGGGCATTTTATGCGCCTGCTCCACCAGCGTTCTTTGTATTTCCCAACCAGTGAGATCTTTATAATGGAGAATGCGGTTTTCGCTGTGGCCGCCTTCTCTTCCCAAATCGTATTTCTTCTCTTTGTTTTTGTCAAAACGGGCCCCCCAATCGATAATTTCCTGTACGCGCTGTGGACCTTCGGTCACCACGATTTTCACAATGTCTAAATCGCAGAGACCATCACCAGCATCGAGGGTGTCCTCGATATGTTTTTCGTAACTATCTGTTTCAGTATTCCAGACAGCTGCTACGCCTCCCTGTGCGTAACGGGTGTTGCTTTCGCCCTCATTGGTTTTTGTCAAAACCTTTATTTTTAAATCAGGACGTTGCTGCGCTATTTTTAGAGCAGAGGTGAGTCCGGCGATACCGGCTCCGAGTATGAGAATGTCGCTATGTGTCATTTTTAAAGAGTAAAATTGTTTCCAAAGCAATCCTTTGGAGAGGGGCAAAAGTATAAAGTATTCACCGTGGTACTACTAATTCATACTTTTGCCTTATCAAAAAAAATACTCCGATTTGCGACTGAAATTATTGATATGGATCGATATCAGAAATGGCGTTTGATTCTCGGGAAAAAATCCGACCCGGAGGGTGAGATCGGTTTGGGCACTGCACAGACAGGCATGGACGGTGTACTGGAGGCCCTGTACGACAGTGACCGAAAAGGCGGCCTTGGCACCTCTTCGCCTAATATAAATCGATGGTTGGGCGATATCCGGAAATATTTCCCAACACCTATTGTCCAAGTCATGCAAAGGGATGCTTTAGAACGACTTGATTTAAAAAAAATCTTAACCCAGCCTGAGTTATTAGAAATCATGCAGCCCGATGTGAGCCTTGTGGCGACACTTATTTCCCTCAACAAGGTCATGCCCGACCAAACCAAAGAAACGGCTAGAGCGGTCGTTAAAAAGGTGGTAGAAGACTTGGAGAAAAGATTACAATCCCCTTTGCGGCAAGCTATACAAGGGGCGCTTAAAAAATCGGTTCGAAATCGGCGGCCAAAGTTCAACGAGGTGGATTGGAATAAGACGATTCGAGCCAACTTGAAAAATTACCAACCGGATTACCATTCCATCATTCCTGGGCATCTGATCGGGCACGGAAGGAAAAGCCAGTCGCTTAAAGAAGTTATTTTGTTGGTTGATCAGAGTGGTTCAATGGCTTCCTCCGTCGTCTACGCAGGTATTTTCGGCTCGGTCATGGCATCTATGCGTTCGCTAAAAACCTCTTTCATTGCATTTGATACAAAAGTTGCGGACCTCACTGCGGATTTAAAAGATCCAATTGATTTATTGTTCGGGGTGCAATTGGGCGGAGGCACTGATATTAATCAAGCGGTGAGTTATGCCCAACAATTGATAGGCTCGCCCCTTGATACGATCCTTTTATTAATCAGTGATCTATTCGAAGGCGGCAACCAATCTCAGCTTTTAAAGAAAATGGCAAGCATCAAAGCAGCGGGCACTCAAGTTGTTGTTTTACTGGCATTGGATGATCAAGGGGCGCCGACCTTCGACCGATCATTAGCAGCTAAATTGGCAACACTTGATATCCCCACTTTTGCCTGCTCTCCTGACATGTTTCCAGCGCTAATGGAATCGGCCATAAAAAAAACTGAATTTAGGATGTTTGTAAATACACTAAATTCAAATGCCTAAGGAGTCCCTTAAATGCTCATGCTTATTGTCATGCTGTCGCCAATAGGCGGATTTCACAGAAGCTTTAAGTTTACCTTTTGACAACAACTGGCCATCCTGCATTTCTTTCCAAGACAAAATTTTATGGGGAAAGGAGGGCGTATAACCAATAGCCAGGGTTCGTTCCAGATGCAGATATTCTAAAATAAGATAATTGGTGTCGCCTTGTTTTTCGATTCTCAAACGTGCTTGTTTAGCTTTTAAAGGATCGTGTAGCAAACGCGAATAAAATGTTGATGGAACAACATTATAGTTGCCTTCGTTGATGCCTTCTGGGTCAATTCTTATCCTATTCCACAACTCGTCCTCCAACAGGTCAGCCTTAAGTTTGGATGTATTGTCCCCCTCTTGCTCAAAGTAGGAGTAACTTGAAATTTTATATCTTTCTCCTTCCAAATTCATTTGTAGAAAAGTATGCCCACACCAGTCTTGAGAGGAAGTAGTTGTTTTCAGTGTATTTGGGTTGTTGGATAAGTCGGTAGGGGTAAATACCGATTGCATCATGGAGTAGTCGTAAATACCCGTTATGAAACGGCGGATATGGTTTAACTTTAAAACAGAAATTTTATCTCCACTATGTTTTTCAGGGTTGTCTAATTTCACTTGTTTACTCTTCGAAAAATCTTCCGTCACAAACACCATCACTGCTTCGCCCTTCCTGATCTCACCGTAACGCGATTGTTCAACTTCAAAAGTATTCAGTTCAGCCTCTCCGTTGAACCAATAATCGGCGAAGTTATTACCCGCGTTCTTATTGGCGACAAGGACTGTTTGGCTACCTTGGTTGCTGCCTGGGTAACAGCCACAGGTAAGAAGCAGTAAAAGCAAAAAGGGTTTTATTGAAAATCTCATGATATAAGAGAATTTGGAGTAAATATAAGGCTAATAATTTTCCACATATCCATTGTTGGTAAAAACAACATGCCCTCCCCCCTGCTTTGTTTGATTAATTTCTAATTTTGTTTTTTTAATTGCAGATGACAATGGCATTCAACCAATAATATTTTTCACTATGAACTATGCTGATACCTTGCTGGCTCCCGTTGTTGGGCATCTTCAGTCCTCAACTACAGCATCCTCAACGTTCACAAGCAACACAATGGTCGAAGTAAAAATTTTTTCCGGAAAATGTTCAAAATATTTAGCAGATAAAATTGCCGATTACTACGGCCAACCACTTGGGGACGTAATATTGAACTGTTTCAGTGATGGGGAAATGCAGCCCGTTATCAATGAATCTGTTCGAGGGGCCTATGTGTTTTTTGTCCAATCCACCTTCTCGCCTGCGGAAAACCTGATGGAGCTCCTGTTGATGGTTGATGCAGCGAAAAGGGCTTCTGCTGGTTATATAACTGCAGTCATCCCTTACTTCGGATACGCAAGACAAGATAGGAAAGATAAGCCCCGTGTACCCATATCAGCTAAATTGATAGCGGAATTGATGCAGGCAGCTGGGGTCAATAGGATCATGACCATGGATTTTCATGCTGATCAAATACAAGGTTTTTTCGATGTGCCTGTTGACCACTTAAAGAGTGAAGCGATCTATATCCCATTCTTACAGGAACAGGATCTCAGTAATGTAATCTTCGCTTCCCCTGACGTGGGAGGAGTTAAAAGGGCTCGGACTTATGCCAAATATTTTGGAAGGGAATTGGTCATCTGTGATAAATATAGAAAGAAGGCCAATGAGGTAGCTGAAATGACGGTCATTGGGGAAGTGGAAGGGGCCGATGTGATTTTGGTAGATGATCTTGTCGATACAGCTGGCACTTTGTGTAGGGCCGCTGATATCATATTGAAGAAAGGGGCCAAGAGTGTACGTGCATTTTGTACGCACCCTGTTTTATCGGGCAATGCTTTCGAAAATATTGAAAAATCTGGACTGAAGGAATTGGTCGTATGCGATACAATCCCAATTAAAGCGACGAAGAAACCAAGTAAGATCAAAGTCTTATCAACGGCAAAACTGTTCGCACGGGCAATCCGTAATACTCACGAACACCGATCCATCTCAGCGCTTTTTATTGAAGGCTGATGAGGTTTAAAAAGCAGTAAGTTAGTAGGCTCAATTAAATCTTTAGTATCCCTTCTTAAAAAGAAAAATGCCAAGAATATTCCATTCTTGGCATTTTTTATTCAGTTAGCTTCTTGACCCAAAAATGAATCAATGGCTGTAGTCGCCATGGACAACTTGTCGTAGTCCAATTTGTAATGGATGAATTTACCATCCCTTTCAGTTTTGACCAAACCAGCTAAACGGAGAATACGGAGATGTTGAGAAGTGATGGATTGTTCCAGTTTTAGTGTGTTATAGATTTTATTGACGTTGATAACGCCATTCTCATCTATAAATTCCAGGATCTTCAATCTTAAAGGGTGAGCTAACGCCCTAAGAATTTCTGAAGACACCTGTAGCTTCTCATCATTGATGTTTATTACCCTAGCCTTTCTCATAGAAGTTACTTTAGTTGTCTTAAAATAATGTGCACTGGCAAATATGCGCCAATTAATTATTTTATCAAAATTATTATGAAAAAAGTGCTGCAAACCCGTTGGTTTACAGCACTTTTTGACTTAGCCTTATACTCATTGAACCAATAGATTCTTGCCGTTAAGTCAAGGGGGGCAAGATGTCAATGAGAGTTTAGTAGCGGTTTCTTTGTCATGGGATTGATTGTTCAGACAAAAGTGTTTGTGGAGGCCACTAAGCCCAAATTAGGTTGGAATGTAAAAGTTGTTTTATGCAGCTAATTCTTCTACCAATTTAGAAATCTGGGAGAGTCGATCTTTGTCCAAACCGTAGTAGATGAATTTTCCGTTGCGGTCAGTTGAAACGACACCAGCGCGGCGAAGAATGGCTAAATGCTGGGAAGCGACAGATTGTTCGAGCCTCAATTTGATGTAGATGTCCGTCACGGTCATCTTCTCATGTTCCTCCAATAAGTCAATCATGCGTTGACGGAGTTTGTGGTTGATGGCTCTAAGAACTAAAACTGCTTTTCTTAGCTCAGCATAATCAAGCTGAATCTCTTGCTTTCCCTTCTTCAAAACAATAGTTTCGCTCTTTTGCTTTCTCATATCTATGTTTAAATTTAGATGGTTAAAAAATTGCGAAAAAGAACTTTCGTTAAGTTTTCTCAAATTATTAAAATTTCGATACATGGCTATCCAAGAACTATACCAATCAATAATTAGAAAGGTTTTTAATACTTAAACCACGTATAGTCAGTGCGAAATTAAGATAGCATTTTTAAATAACAAAGAATTACAGAGTAAATTAAATTTTAATGTGTAAATTTTTAGTATTGAATTTTTCACGTTTTTAAAAGGTTCACATTCTTAGGAGTTGTAATGTTTGGGGGCTTTAAATACTTAGGTTTGAAGTAGGCTACATCTTCGAATTCCGCGTTTTTAAAAAGCTTATATGAAATTGCAGGCAAGTATAAAGCTGAACATTCCGAAGGTTGGAAATAAGCGTTTTCTGACGTCAATATTGTTTTACATTTTTCCGCCCCATTACCACAAAACATTATTTTTTTGCTTTTATTAAAATAGTCATCAAACGATTTTTCCTCGACCACCATCGCCGCAGGCCCTGCAAGTAGTTTGTTATTTTCATCAAATAGGCTAAAATAGACCTCCATTCTTCTAGCGTCAATCATGGGGCAGCAATAGGTGTTCTCAAATTTGATTGCCTCTCTTCCGGAAAATGCAAGCGCTTGAAGCGTGTCAACACTGATCAATGGTTTGTCCAATGCATAACAAATTCCTTTGGCCGTCGAAATGCCCACCCGCAAAGAAGTATATGAACCAGGACCCGAACTTACAGCGACTGCATCCATTTCTTTGAGATTCAAACCAGCCGTCACTAAACACTTATCAATTATTGAAGTCAGCACTTTGGCATGTTCAAAAGACTTTTCCGCTTCTTGAAAGCTGATAACCGTTTCTCCACGGCTGATCGAAACCGAGCATTTGTCTGTAGCGGATTCAATGTTTAGTATGATTGGTTCTTTTTTCAATTTCAGTTTTTTTATTTGTCTTAAAATGGATTGTTTGACAGATGATTGTTTTTATCAAGTCAGCATTTAAAATTACTTTTGCAGTCAAATTATTTAAAACGCAGACTCATGCAAAGTTTTTTCCTTCATCGTTTTTTGTAGCTAATCTTACTTTGTTCTTCGGCCAAAAAAAAGATACCGCTTTTGCAAAGATTAGCATTCTGTGCATAATTCAATCCTCACATTGACTATTTTGCAAAATAGATTCTTTTTGATCTGGCCTCCCGCTTTATTCTTTTTCAATAATTTAATAAAATCAATTTCATACCATGATAGATAAATTGGAAGCCATAAAAAACAACTTCCTGACTCTCGAAGAACAAATGTCTGACCCGGATATCATCAGCGACCAAAAAAGATATCGAGAGGTTGGAAAAGAATATACCAAGCTAAAAGCAATTGTAGATGTTTTTGAAAAGTATAAACACGTTTTAAAAAACTTAGAGGAAGCAAAAATAATGAACAACGATCCCGACGAAGAGATGCGGGAAATGGCCAAAATTGAAATAGAGGAACTGGGGCCTAAAAAATCTGAAATGGAGGAGCATTTGAAGCAACTTCTACTACCCAAAGAGCCTGAAGACGAGAAAGATGTACTGTTTGAGATTAGGGCAGGAACGGGCGGAGACGAGGCCAGTATTTTTGTTGGAGACCTGTTCCGCATGTACATGAAGTACTTTGAAAAACAAGGCTGGAGTACACAGTTGATGTACGAAAACGAGGGGTCAGCTGGCGGTTTCAAGGAAATATCAGTTGAGGTAAAGGGGGAAGATGTCTATGGAAAATTGAAATTCGAATCAGGCACCCACCGTGTTCAGCGGATTCCGGCCACAGAGTCGAAAGGCCGGGTGCATACATCTGCCGCAACGGTGGCCGTTATGCCCAAAATGGAAATGGAAGATGTCAACATCAATCGTGCTGACCTGCGCATTGATACCTTCCGCTCCAGTGGGGCAGGAGGTCAGCACGTGAACAAAACTGAATCGGGCATTCGATTGACCCATATACCGACTGGTGTGGTTGTGGAATGCACAGAAGGGCGTTCACAACATTCCAATCGGGAAATTGCCGAACAACGACTTTACCAGAAAATTTATGAAACACAAAAGGAAAAGCTTCGGTCGGAAGTAGCTGCTCAGCGGAAATCACTCGTTGGCTCAGGCGATAGGTCAGAAAAAATCCGCACTTATAACTACCCACAAAATCGGGTCACCGACCACCGCATTGATTTGACCCTGTACAACCTTGACCAAATTGTGGAAGGTGATTTGGAAAAAATAATCGAGTCCTTACAAATTGCAGAAAATGCAGATAAAATGCAGGAAATGGAGACGCAGTAAGATGACTTGGGGTTAGTATTGGCCAGAAGTTTATTTACGTGAAAAATAGTTTATTTGATTAATGATTTATCTAAAATAAATTCCACCAACCCTTTTGCCAATTTTTCATTTCCACTTTTTTTTAAATGCGTGTCCAGTGGTAAATAATCTTCTTTGGACAAATAATTTGTGGATGGAAATACATAAACCCTTGGTATTGGATTCTTTATAAGCCAATTTTCGAATTGGTCGTTGACGTCGGGCGTTGTAATATTCATGCCTAAATTAAAAATTAATATTTTACCTGAAAAACTTTCTTTTATTTTTTCTATAATAAGAAAAAAATCGGATAGGGCTTTTTCGCTTATACCCTCTGTTATTGTCGAAGGGGCTTTTTTATCATCATTAAAAGTGGGCGTCAATTTTTTAAATAAATAATTAATACTGGAATGGATATATTTTAGGGGGAAGTATAACTGGTATATTTTATTCCAGCGTACTTCTTTTTCAAAAACATCTTTTGGGGAAATATTTAATTGGTAATTATTTTTGACGAAAGCTCGGTTTTCCGTTGTGTCATTTGGGCAAAACTGAAGGATGACTAATTTGCAACTATCATGTTTAATTCTCTCAAAAGCCCTGTATTCACGGGCTGTTCCATAAGATGCAATACCGAGGTTAAGCGTTTTTTTATTTAATTTTTTTTCTAATAAACTAACGTAATTTTCCTCTTGATTTACGCCCCATCCCATTGTATAAGAATCGCCCAGAAAAATTATTTCAGGAAAATTTAATGAATTTTCATCATCCCGAAAACCCATTGAATTAACATAGTATTCTGTGGAGAATTCCATATTGGAATAATTAAAGTCGCCAGGTTTTAAAGTGTAAAAAAGCTCCTCATCATAACGCCCCCTATCGTTGTCATATACAATGTAATCACGGCAATGGAACAAATAAATATATCCCAAAAAATGCTGAAGGGGAGTCGGCAATTCTTTGCCATTAATAACATTTTGGAAAAGCAAGGCGAAACAACTCTCTGCGATAAATACAAATATCAAAAACGCCCACATTGTTTTTTTACCCACCAATCTCCCCGCTGCCTCGGCAACTATTAATATCGATCCAATACTGCACAACCGATAAAGCCATATTCCCAAATTATTTTGCACAAACAATTCCTCACGAAAACAGGTAAGAGATAGTAAAAAAATGCCCGCAAAAAATAGTGCAATATATTTCTGTGTTTTTGTCATAAAAGGTTTTAATGCTGCAATATACTAAAGAAGGAAAAGCCCCACAAACCTTCTTTCTACATGTCTGTTATTCCATAAAAATGAGACATTTGCCCGACTAACCTAAGTTATGGAAAAAACAGAAAACGATAAGCAAAAATTATTTACACGCTACCTGATGCAGTGGTTTGCCACCAACCATCGCCCACTGCCCTGGAAAGGTGAAAAAGATCCCTATTTAATTTGGTTGTCAGAAATTATTTTACAACAGACAAGGGTCGAACAAGGGCTGCCGTATTTTGAAAAATTTAAAAAAAATTATCCGACGGTAAAAGATTTAGCTAGTGCGCCAGAGGATGAGGTGATGAAAACATGGGAGGGCTTGGGCTACTATTCCCGGGCCAGGAACTTACACGCTGCTGCCAAATATATTGCACTTCATTTAAACGGCATTTTCCCAAAAGAATACGCTGAGATAAGAGCGCTGAAAGGAGTCGGCCCCTATACGGCAGCGGCCATTGCTTCTTTTGCTTATAACCTTCCGTACGCGGTAGTAGACGGCAATGTGTACCGGGTATTGTCCCGGTTTTTTGGCATCGAAGAGCCAATAGATACGACGGCGGGCAAAAAGCTGTTTGCTGAATTGGCGCAGGCACTTTTGGACGAGGGGCAAGCAGGCCATTACAACCAAGCAATCATGGATTTTGGGGCAACCCACTGCACCCCGGCAAATCCATCCTGTGGGGAATGTACCGTGCAAGCCGACTGCACAGCATTTCAAAAAAAGATGGTCGATAGGCTTCCCGTTAAATCAAAAAAAATCCAACGCCGCCAGCGCTTTTTCAATTACCTTTTATTCAACCACGCTGACAATATTTATTTAACCAAAAGGACCGAAAAAGATATTTGGCAAAATCTCTATGAATTCCCCCTAATCGAAACGGAAGACCTTCTGGAGGAAGGCAGGTTATTAAAAAAACAAAAACAATGGAAAGAATGGGTCGGGGAAACCGCCACTAAAATTGTGCAGGTTTCAGAACCTTTGAAGCAAGACTTGACCCATCAGCGCATCATCGCCCGCTTCTGGGAGGTGACGATTCATGAGGGATTTTCCAATGCGGAAGCTATGGATTGGGTGGCGGTAAACCGAAAAAACATCAGGGAATTTGCATTCCCAAAAGTGATTGATACGTACCTTCGCCAGAAATTTTTAACTTTAGGATTCTTTTAAAGCTTAGCTTCCAAGAAGAAAGCTCTGAGAAAACATTTTTTAACTTTAAAATTCAAAACGCTATGGTCAATCAAGTTATCCTAGTTGGGAATTTGGGGAAAGACCCTGAAGTCCGCAGGCTCGAAAGCGGCGCCACCGTTGCTAAATTCAGTCTGGCCACCAACGAAACCTACAAAGACAAAGATGGGAATAGACAGACCCTTACCGAGTGGCACAACATTGTTGTTTGGAGGTCTCTTGCGGAAATTGCCGAGAAGTATCTGAAGAAAGGGAGCCTTATCTATTTGGAAGGGAAAATCACCTACCGGGAATACACCGATAAGGAAAGTAATCAGAAAAAATATTTCACGGAAATCGTAGCCAACAACTTTAAAATGTTGGATCGCCGGGAAGGTGGGAATAGAGAAGGGTATTTCCCTTCTGAAGAAAATGCACCTGTCAGTAGTGCGCCAAAAGCAGCTGCACCTGTTGCTGCCAATGACAGTGGTGCCGATAACAGTGAAAGCCCGGCAGATGACCTGCCATTCTGATCTAATAAATACGAAAAATCCAAACGGGCCGTTCTTATCCAAGGTGGCCCGTTTGTTATTTCTAACCTCTATGTTTTTTATTCGATTCAATATGAGATTATTTATTTTGCTTTTAACCGCTAGCCTATTTTTTGCCAGTTGTGAAGAACCTGTCTTCACCCCCAAGCCAAGGGGGTACCCAAAGGTGGTTTATCCTGAAAAGACCTATCAGCAGTTCGATGAAAACTATTGCCATTTCACGTTTGAATACCCAGAATATGGGGTGATAGAAAAGGACACTTCCTTTTTTGATGAAAAACCTGCCGACCCTTGTTGGTTCAATATTTATTACCCTCAATTTAATTGCCGCTTACATTGTAGTTATTCCCCATTGGTCAATCAAACATCCGTTGAAGAGCTCAAAACAGATGCTTTTAAAATGACGGAGTGGCACAACAAAAAAGCGACCTATATCGAAGACCGCCCATTCCGCAAATCGAATAATGTGCAAGGAATACTTTTTGAAGTGGAGGGACCGGTGGCTTCCCATGTGCAGTTTCTCTTGACGGATACCCTGGAGCAAGAACATTTTTTGCGGTGTGCGCTGTATTTTTATGCGCAAGCGCGGCCCGACTCTTTAGCGCCTATCTATGATTTTTTGCGGGCTGATGTAGATCGGATGATCGAGACGTTTGCATGGAGCGACCAATAACCCCAGTTTCAAAAACAGCTATTTTGGGCTGATTTTTTTTAAACTAATTTTCTCAAAATACCTATTGCCCGCTCCATTTCATTTTCATTCACCATTGCAAACCCCAACCGTGTAGCGTTCCACTTTTGACTGCTTGCCTTATCGTAAATAGAACTGTTCGGAATGGCCAGCCCCTGCTCTCTTACTTTCACGGCCAATTCCACGGCATTTATTTTTTTATCAAAAACGCCCCACACTGCCATACCGCCTTCAGGTTTATTAAAATGCAAAACATCGCTCATTTCATTTTCCAATAATTCACAAAAAACGTCCCTGCGATGCCGGTATACCTTTAATGCCTTTTTCATGTGCCGCTGAATTTCTCCTAACTTAAAAAGTTCATAAAAGGTCTGCTCCAAAATCCAATCGCCTTGGGTGTCGACAATTTGCCGACGCTTGCCAACTTCATGTAGTAAATTTTTTGGCGCAACAATAAATCCCATTCGAAGGACGGGGGAAATACTTTTGCTGAACGAGCCAATATAGACCACCATCCCATTCCGGTCCGCACTCGCCAAAGGCAAAAGCGGGCTCGATTGGTAATGAAAATCGTAATCATAATCATCCTCCAAAATGGCAAAACCATATTTTTCGGCCAACGACAGCAGTGCCATCCTGCGGGGCGCACAAAGCGTCACAGTGGTTGGATAATGATGGTGCGGCGTCACATAAATCATGCGGACTTTTTTCTTTTGACAAATAGCCTCGATCGCATCCGTCACCAAACCAAACTCGTCCACGGGCACCCGCTCAATGGTCGCCCCGAAATTGGTAAATGTCCGCTCGGCATAAAAATAACCCGGGTCGCCTGTCAGCACTAAATCGCCCTCCCGTAGGAGCGACATCGCCGTCAGGAACATCCCATTTTGACTGCCTCTGGTAATAAAAATATTTTCGGGCGTTGTCTGTAATCCCCTGCTTTCATTGAGGTATTCAGAAAGCGTTTGGCGAAGGTTGTGGTTGCCGTCGCCTGGATTGTACCGCAAATAGGGAATGGTCGATTTACGGGTTAAGACTCCTTTGTAAGTCCTCGCCACCAAAGCCGTGGGGACGAGTCGCAGGTCGGGGCCATCGTGTAGGCCCAGCATTTTGGGAGGTGCATATACAGGTGCATGGATATTTTTATAATCCACTACTTCAAAGCCTGTTTCCTCTATTTTCCCTTTTTGGGGCCGGAACGATTTCCTCAATTGGACAGGGTGCATTTCTGGTAATGTCGTGTTGACAAAAGCGCCCTTGGAGGCATGTATTTCGATCCAACCTTGTGCGTCCAATTCTTCATAAGCAGCCACCACTGTTTTGCGGTGCACCCCTAATAAATCAGACATCGCCCTTGTGCCGGGCAAACGGCTGCCGGACTGCACCCGACCCTCTTTTATTTCACCAACAATGCTGTTGGCGATTTGCACATAAATGGGGAGGGCGCAAGGGGTCGAAATTTCTATGACGGATTTCCAAGGGAACATAATTAATTACCAATTTAAGAATTATGAAGGAATTAGGGTCAAATATAGCCGGACTACTTTAATTGTCAAAACCGGCTGCTAAAAGTAGTCCGATAATTATTTTAATTTGTCATCGGAAATCGGTTTTCTTTTTCCGTTAAGGCGGTAATTTAATTCCCGCCTTAACGGAAAAAGTGCAGAAAATAAAAGGCAATAAAATAATTATGCTTGAATTATTCTTTTTCTTTTCTCTGCATTTTTTTGCTTATCGGTTTGACTTCATTTTATTTTTCATACTTAAATGATTTGTTTACTCCTCCGGTTTGTGCCGGAGGTTTTTAAAAAAAAATATGACTGTAGAATATCAAATAGAAAATGAATTATCCATTACTGAATTTATTTCTGTTTTGGAAAGGTCAGGGTTGGCGGAGCGACGGCCAGTTGGTGAAATTAAACGTATTGAATTAATGTTGAAAAATGCCAATTTAATTTTAACAGCGAGGATGGACGGTGAGTTGGTCGGTGTCGCAAGGTCTATTTCTGATTTTGCTTTTTGCACCTATTTAAGCGACTTGGCAGTCGATAAAAAATACCAATTAAAAGGCATCGGAAAAACATTGATTAAAAAAACTTGGGAAACCGCCCCGTTGGCCAAATTGATTTTACTGTCCGCTCCTGCTGCGACTGAATATTATCCAAAAATTGGAATGGACAAACACCATTTTTGTTTTTTATTGGATGATGGCAATAAGATAAAATAATAGATGAAATTCGATTTAATTAAATCAATGGAAATTCTCGACCGGACACCCGGCGTTTTAAACCATTTATTAAATGGCCTTTCCAGAGAATGGGTTTTGCAAAACGAAGGAGAAGGGACATGGTGCCCTTTCGATGTGGTTGGTCATTTAATCCACGGCGAAAAAACGGATTGGATTCCCCGCATGCAAATTATTTTGGAGCATGGCCCTGAAAAACCGTTTGAACCTTATGACCGCTTTGCGCAAGAAAAAATAAATAAAGGAAAATCAATGGAAGACCTCTTGTTAGAATTCACCCGACTACGGCAAAGAAATTTGCGTATTTTAACAAATGCTTCACTGGATGAAAGTGCCCTCGAAAGAAAGGGCACCCATCCAGAATTAGGGACAGTAACATTGCGGGAATTATTGGCCACGTGGGTTGCCCACGATCTCGGCCATATTGTGCAGATTGCAAGGGTAATGGCAAAACAGTATGAACAAGAAGTCGGCCCGTGGAAAAAATATCTTACGGTTGTAAATAATTAATTCAAGTTGAGATAAATTATTAATCCAAAAAATGCGGGGCAGCAAGTTTGCCTTTTCATTGCAACCACCCAAGTGCCCCTCATGGGATTTTAAGGGGGAAGGGGAGCAAAGCTCCCCTTCCCCCTTAAAATCCCTCTGGGCCGAGCAGAGTGATGCCAAGTGATCTGAATAATATTCGGCTCGGAATTAATGACGTTTGATTTATCGCAACTTGAATTAATAATAACCATTTCAAAATCATGACACCAACTAAATTAGATTTTCAAATCGAAGACTTCCTTCCTGAACACAAACAACGTTGGAAAGAAATTAACGAAGCATGGGTGACGGAAGATTTTTACATGGAAGAAATCGATCACCAGCATTGCAGTCATCCGGAAACGTCGATATTGGCAGGAGGTGGGCATATTTTAGTCGCAACCGTTGACGGTTTGGTAGTTGGTACGGCAGGTATTTTTAAGGAAAATGATGATGTGTATGAATTGATAAAAATGGCGGTGGATAAAAATTACAGGGGCCTTGGCATTGGTAAAGCATTATGTGTTGCAGCGATCGAAAGGGTTCAAGAAATAGAGGCGAAAATGTTTTACTTATTGTCAAATACCAAGGCAGCCGCAGCTATTGAACTGTATCGACAATTGGGCTTTGTAGAAGTACCTCTTGACAATGCAGAGTGGAAACGGGCGAATATTAAAATGGAAATGAAATTGAATAATTAATTCGTTGCAACAAATATTTTTTTATTAGAGTTTATACAGGAATTGGAAATTGAGAAATTAGATATTCAGCATGAATTGAATACTATGTAACAAAAATTTCTTTCTGCACCGGGCCGACTTTGTCGGCCCGGTGCAGAAAGGTTTTTAGGCGGCGGGGGGGGTTGTGCCCCGGGCCGCCTAAAAACCTTTTGTTAAACAGTATTGAAATGCAATCGGAAAATAATTTCCTATTTCCCAATTTCTTAATATTGAACAAAGTCTATTACAAATTCCACCAATAAGTCAATTTCAGCACCAGTGCCCGATTACGAACTTCCGAAAAGTCCGAAAAATAATTATTCGTATAAACGATGAATAGATCGGAGGCAGGACTATAGCGCCATTGGAAACGGAGATTGAGGTTGATATTTTTTGCTTGGTTGTTATATTGAATAAAATTGGTCAAGAAGAGTTTATTCGTCACAGTCAAATCTATGCGGGGACCAACCAACCAAAGATCGAAATCCCGGTTTTTCAAACCCTCAGGCAAGCGCTCATCATCTTCGAAAGCGATGTGGTTGTACTGTGCTGCCACGCTGATGGCGACATAAGGTTGGAAGCGGTAACCTGCCTCTCCTCCAAGACGGAGCCGGAACCCATCTGCATAATAACCGCCATATCGTGAATTGGCTGACCAGGTGAACAGGCCCTGTGGTTTAGAGGTGTAATTCAGCCCGAAAGAATTCCAGTCGTGTTGGGTGCCTGTAGCTAAGGTGTCGCCGGCAAAATTAGTCGGGTCAAATGGGTCTAGCAGTTCTACATAATTATGAGCCGTCCAGATAGTAAATTCACTTCGGTCGAGGAAACTGACTTGGTAAAGAAGCGGGGTTTCATTTTCAATATACCGCATGTTTTCATCAAAAATATATTCCACTCTGATGGATGGCCCGTGGCTTACGATTTTCGATGATTTTGGGAAAAATAACCGGCCTGCATTTAATTCGAGTTCGTTGAAACCAGTGCGGGGGACATAGCCTGTTTCCGCTCTGAAATTTTTACCGACGCTTGTAAACTCCCCGCTGAATTTCCACTCCTTTGCGCTGTAGGCCAGGTTGCCTGCCAATATTTGGTCGTTGCCTTCCAAGTCGGGGCTAAAGGATTTCATGTAAAGCAATTTGCCGTTCCAAAGGTTGTTCTGCGTAGCCAAGTTGTACTCCAACCCCAAGTTGCGGTTGTAACGCTTGATGGCGTCATGATCGGTCACTTTCTCGTAGTCAAACGTTTCTTTGTTTACAAAAATAGCGGAGACATTGCTGCGGGAAAACACCTGCCGTTGGAGGGAGACCACGCCAAAATTCTGTGCCGGAGTACCCTCGCTATCTTCTCCCGTCTGCATGTTCATTGCACCAATACGCCAATTTTTGTTCAACTTACCACTCAACCTTGCCCCATAGTGGATGGGGGCGTTCAGACCGATGCGGCGGGAAAAAAATGGCCGCTGCGTATCGTACCCAAAATTGGCGAACAGGTCAGCATTTTCCAGAAAAAATTGGCGGCGCTCTGGGAAGAAGAGCTCAAAACGGTCGAGGTTGGTTTGCTGTACATCCACTTCCACTTGTGAAAAATCGGGGTTGACGGTAAGGTCGAGGTTTAGTGAAGAAGTGAGCGCTACCTTGGCATCTACCCCAACGTCTTTTCTAAAATCATTGCCTGTGCCGTTTTCATGATCCTTGCTTACACCGCCGAGTGCGTAAGGTATGACCGAAACATTGGCCCCTTGGGGTACTGGTGGTTCGTCCCAAATCAGCGAACCTGTGTAAGCCAGTGATGCCGTGGGGAATTGTCGGGGGACGGGTGCCCAGGCCGATTTTTCGGAAGCCTTCAAATCAAGTCGGCTGAAATTGACACCCCAACGGTTGATGCCTTTTTTGTAGCGGAGGGTCTTGAAAGGTACGGCCATTTCAAAAACCCATTTGTCTGGGGTCGCTTTTACGGCCGATTCCCATTTGTTTTGCCAGCTCAGATCAATGCTGCCGCCGTTGTACATCAGGCCGTCCCATTGGGCGCCTTGGGCATTGGCCCCAAAAGAAAACCCGTTGGTTTGGTCTTCGAAAGGATCGAGAAAAAGGAGGAAGTTGTCGTTTTTACCAAAAATAAAATCCCTGCGCAGCGATTCTACGATCCAAGAACCTTCCCGGTCATTGAAACAAGTGGCTAACAGGTAAAGATTTTCATCGTCATAGAGCATGCGCACTTCCGTACGCACGATTGCCAGGCCAGTATCCATTGGCAAAACTTGGTGAAAATCACTGGCCACTTCTGCCCCGTCCCAAGCTGCGTCCATCTCTAAGCCATCTATCTGAATGGGGGACGATGCCCGGTGAATATGGTATTCATAAGCGGCATTGTTTTTCTGGCCAAAACAAAAGGCACTAATGAGGAGTAGTGCCAAAGGGGAAATGTTCTTAAAAAAAGTTGGCATATATCGAATTGATTTGAAAAGGGCAAGATGGGAAATATTATGGAAAAAGAAACCAAATAAATTAGATAGGTCTGGTAGGAATGAGGTCGTGGAATTAATAAATGAAAGGCACTATTTTATTTTTTTAAAAAACGATTCAGCACTTCGGCAGCCTCTGGGTTTTTATTTAAAAAATCATTTAGCATCGCTTCGTCCAAAATAAAAGGGATTCGCTTGCCCAATTTGCCCGGCACTTTTAAGTGTATTTTTATTAAATGAAAAATACCCAAATCCCGCTCGGTCATTTTTTCGATATTATCAAAAGTATATCGATAAGTTTTAAAATAATTGGAAGCATATAAATAATTTTTGTCCAGCTCTACCCGCTGCAATTGCATCACCGAAAAATAAAATAAACTAATGCCAGCCAAGAAAAAAGCAGCTAACCCTAATTTAAAATATAAAAAATTAAATAGCGGAAATTGGTCTACATTCGATAGCAAAACGGCTACCGTAAATGCACCAAAAAAAGCCAACCAAAAAGTGGGTAGGAATATTTTTAAAAACAAAGTAATGTTGGATGAAATGCGTTGCACTATTTATTTTTTTAGCGTTTGTTTATTGTCAAAAAAAATGAATGAATTTTTAATTAAGTTCAAATTTTCATCAATGCCTGTTCTTTTTTCTCGACCCGCTTGACAATACGGATACTTACTTCATACAACAATATGAGCGGCAATGAAATTAGGATTTGGCTGGCGACATCTGGAGGGGTAATAACACTACCCAAAACAATGATCAGCACAATCGCATGCCGGCGGTAAGACTTCATAAATTCAGCCGTGATCAGTCCCAATTTTGCCAAAACATAAGCTAAAACAGGCAGCTCAAAAACCAAACCTACGGGCAGTGTCAGCATGACCATATAATCCAAATAAGAACTTAATGCGGGTTGAAAACTACCAGCTCCTGGCAAGTCATAATTGGCCAAAAATGTAATGGCAAAAGGCGAAATAATAAAATACCCAAAAAATACCCCCATGAAAAAAAGTAGGGAGCATACCGCTACGGCAAAGCGAGTCACTCTCTTTTCCGCCTCGTAAAGACCTGGTTTTACAAAGCGCCATATTTCCCAAAAAAGGTAGGGGAATGCACAGATCAAGCCCGTCATAAAAGACACTTTAATGTGCATGAAAAATAGCTCACCAAATTCTTTATTCACAAAATCAAAATGCTTTGGCTTGATGCAGAGCGTCTCGCCCAAGTGGAGCGTTTCAGAAAGATTGCACAAGATTTTATAGGTGATGAAATTTTCGCGTAGGGGCGCTAAGATGACATCTTCAAAAATAATGTTCGGAAATATAAACGCAGCGACCCCGAACACTAAAATAGCTAGTGCCGACCGTATGATATGCCAGCGCAATTCTTCCAGATGGTCGAAAAAAGACATCTCTTTTTCGACCCCGTTTTCATCCAATTTATCTACGTCAACTTGATCAAGGGCCATTTTAGTAGGCAGTTTATCAGTTTGCGGTCAGCCGTCTTTTCAGGTAGCCCACAGCAAAAATTTGTGGCAAATGTAAGCAATGAATGATAAGTAAAACAGCAGGTTTTGGGAAACAGCCGATTCGGTTAAACAAAAAAATTAAAGTTTAACCTGTTCCTTTTTTTGTGCCCCGCATTAAGAAGACATTCCCTCGCAGGTATTGTATCAAATCAAAAATCTTCTCTATCGGATGTAACCCAGTTACTCTTAGTTCGACAGTATTCAGTTCGCAGTTCCCAGTTTAGCAACCTATTGGTAATCATTTGCTACGTTGTTTTCATCTTGGCTGATATAATAGCCCTTTGAGTCATATTTATTTTAAACTGACTATTTGATTGCTGAGCCGAACGACTGCTGTGCTATAACAACCTTTAAAACTATTTGTGCTATGTCTATTCCAAAAGAGCCCCGGCAGCTCCTGATCAATCTTATGTACATTGTACTGACTGCTTTATTGGCGCTCAACGTCTCCGCTGAAGTCTTGCATGCATTTTTCAGCATGGACGACAGCATGAGCGAAAGCAACCGTTTGATGGACGGATCGAACCGGAAATTGGCGGATGCAATAAGCGACCAAGCAGCTGCCTATACCCAGTTTGAGCCTTATAAAGAGAAGGCTAAAAAAGCGCAAGAAACTGCTTCCGAGTTTTTTGCATTGGTTGAAAAAATGAAAGCAGAAGTGGTTGAAGCAGCGGGAGGTATCGGCGAGGACAACATGCCCGTCAGGAAGGCCGATAAGGACATCCCCACCCGGTTGTTGGTGCAGGAAGGAAGAGGTGAAACCCTGAAAAACAAAGTGATTGAAACAAGGGAAAAACTGCTCTCTCTAATTGATGACCCCGAAACCAGAACCCGCATCGGTGAGACTATACCATTGAAAATCAAAGAAATACCAACGGATAGTAAAAAGAAAGATTGGGCGCAGTTCCATTTTGAACAGATGCCAGTGGCGGCAGTCATGCCCATGTTGACCAAATTTCAGAGTGATGTAAAAGTGGCCGAAACGGCTATCCTCAACTACTTCGCCGACCAATTGAATGTGACGACTGTGAAGCCCGATCAGTTCACGCCAGTGATCGCTTCTGAGCAAAATTATGTGATCCGTGGCGAGCAGTTTAGAGGGGAAATTTTCCTCGCCGCTTACAGCAGCACTGCCGATAATATTTCCGTATCGGTGGACGGCCAACCACTGGATGTCAAAGACGGTAAAGCCATTTTTACCTCCACCCCAAGCAGCAATGGTAATAAGCAACATGAGATGACGATCCGCCTCACCAACCCGTTGACAGGCGAGACACAAGCCTATTCCAAACAATTCAATTACGAGGTTGGTGAGCGCTCTGTGGCAGTGAGTTTGGACAAAATGAACGTGTTCTACGTAGGTGTCGAAAACCCCATTTCCATCTCCGCCGCAGGCATACCTTCCAACAAAATGCAGGTAAACGCCACGGGTGTCGAATTAAGAAAAAGCAGTAATGGTAAATACGTCGCTATTCCCCAGAAAACAGGTCGGGCAAGCATCACCGTCAGCGGTGGAGGCTTGCAACCGACCATTTTTGACTACACCGTCAAACGCATACCAGACCCCACGGTGAAATTGGGCAACCTGCTTGGTGGGCAGATTCCTGTGGCCCATTTTCAGGCGCAGATGGGGTTGATCCCTCATTTGATAAATTTTGATTTCGAGGCAAAAGCAGAGATCAAGGAGTTTGAATTGGTCCGCATCCGGAAGGGCGATGCAGCTACCGCTAAAAACAAAGGAGGGGGCTATGGCAGCGAAGCCAAGCGCTTGGTGGACAATGCCCAACGCGGGGACATCTATTATTTTGACAATATAAAAGTCAGATGCCCGGGCGACGAATACAACCGCCCCATGCCTGGGCTGATGTTTACTTTGAAATAGTCGACTCAATCTGTGTTTTCCCAAAAGCGCAGGAATTATTAGCCCCCTATTGGAAAAACGCAGGAGACAAGACTGATGACTAATTAGGAGTGTTAAGAGAAATTTTGACGATTGTTTTTCGACGCTGATAACGCTGGTTTTTATGATTTTTTATGACAACCAACCGCCTCCGGCGCTATAAATCAATCATAAGAATCATAAAAATCAGCGTCAAAAAAAAATCTCTTAACACCCCTAATCACTAATCACCAATTAACTAATCACTAGCTTTTATGAAAAAACTATTTGTGCTACTGGCGCTCCTCTGCGCCACCTCCATTCTTTTTGCCCAACCGCTAAATGACATTGCCAACCGACGGATCGTTTCGACCAAAAAAGTGATGGCCTGGGATATGCCGGACGAGCGGGATGTTTTCTGGCAGAAAACAATCTGGCGGGTCATTGATGTCCGAGAGAAAATCAATTTGCCTTTTACCTATCCGGAAGCGCCTTTTTTTGAGGTATTGGTCAATGCTGCCAAAGCAGGGGAAATTACCCTTTATAGCCCGGAGACCGACGACTTTTCAATTGTCATGACGGAAGAGGAGATGGGTAGTTCCCTTTTTAAGCGGGATACGATAACCATTTTTGAGGATCAAAATAATGTGAGTCTACGGGTCATCGAAACCGAGGTTTTTTATGAGGATATTAAACGGTTTCGCACCAAGGAAATATGGTATTTCGACAGCAATGATTCGCAGTTGAAAGTTCGCATACTCGGCATAGCGCCCTTACAAGAGGTATATGGGGAAGATGGTTATTTCCGGTACGAGAAACCTCTTTTTTGGGTGCATTACCCTACCTCCCGGGAAGTGCTTGCGAGGGAATCGGTTTTTGTTGAAAGCAACGAAGCCGCCCGCATGACCTGGGAGGATCTTTTTGAAATGCGCAAATTTTCCAGCTATATCACCAAGGAGGGCAATGTGCGCAACAACCGCTTGCAAGAGCTTTACACAGGTGTTGACCTGCTGCTGGAATCGGATAAAATCAAGCAGGATATTTTCAATTATGAGCATGACCTCTGGGAGTATTGATGTTAAAATGCCTGAGTATTTAAGATAATAAAAAAAGCCCTTGGGACAATGCTGATCCAAGGGCTTTATATTTTTAGAAAAAAATTAGCTACTCTTCCTTGCTGTTCGATTCTTCACTGGCCTCAGCAATTTCCTCTTTTGCTTCAACAACTATTTCGGTTGCCTTTTCTTTGGCTTCCTCAATTGTTTCGCCCGCTTCCTCTTTCAAGTCCTCTAACTTTTCAACGGCTTTTGCTTTGGCTTCGGCTATTTCTTCCTTTGCCTCAGCAGCTATTTTAGAAGCTTTCTTTTTGACCTCAGTCATTTCTTCCTTAAGGTCGGCAGCTACTTCAGTGGCCTTTTCTTTGACTTCCTCGAAAGCTTCTCCAGCGTCTTCTTTCAATTCATCAATAGCGTGCCCAATCCGGCCGCCAATCACACTGGCTGCTGCTTTTATGGTGTCCATCACATCAGTGATAGATTCTCCAACCGTAGCGCTCACCGCATCCATAACTGATTCTTCCTCTGCTTTTGGCTCTTCTTGCTTGGCTTCGGCTATTTCTTCAGCGGCTTTTTCCAGTTTGTCAGCATCTTCTTGGCGAGCTTCTTCAGCAGCCTTTATTTCCTCTTCTATTTTTGCCTTGGCAGCTTTCTGTGCCTCTAGCTTGACTTCTTTCTCTTTTTGGGCAGCCAACCGTTTTTCCAGATCGATTTTGGTTTCGGTCATCTCCTTCAACTTTTCTTCTTTTGAACGAACCCTTTCTTCGATCATCTTGATTTTGGCTTGACGGATCTGCGCTTCCAACTGGCCATCGGTGGTTGCAATCTTATGGCTCTGGAATTCAAGATCACTCCTATCGCGTTTGATGGATGCCTCCATTTTACCGATGGCATTCAATAAGCCATCGAAACGTCTTTTGGTGCGCAAGTAGGGGGAACTGCCTTCATCGTTGGCCCGTTCGCCAAAACGTTTCTGCTTAATGTCTTTGAAGGTAGCGTCCAGTTTTTCCCAGACTTTATTGCGGTGCTGCCGGTTCAATTTTGAGTCCCGGAACTTGTGCTGCAATTTTTTTAACTCGTCGAACATGACCGGCAGGCGGGCGCCTTCGCTGGCCTTTTTTTCTATTTCCTCCAAAGCCGACATGAACTTGTCATGCGTTTGTTGGGATAGGCTATCAAACTCTTCGTCCATTTTGGAGCGAAGCTCTTTCATTTTTGAGAACAGGGCATTGGTGTTGTCGCGCAGTATGTCGGCGTGCTCACGCAGCAAGTTACGCTCCTGTACTTGGCCTTGTACCTTGCCCCAAAATTCTTTCAGGCCATTCCACATGCCCTGATCGTATTTTGTCAGGCCCTCTACTTTATCTTTCAACTCCTCCAATTGGTCTTTATAGACTTGATGCAATTTGTTGGAAAGTACCAAGAAATGCCATTCGGTTTGGGCACGTTGAACGACGTCTCCCCGCTCCACTTTCAGTTCGTCGGGAAGCAGGCTTTCGCTCATGGTGAGTTCTCGCTCCAGATGCGTATTGGGTTCGGGAAACTCCATGCCTTCTCCATCGCGCCATTCCTTCATCATTTTTTGGTAGAATTCTTCGGTAGCGACCGATTCGGGGAAAGTCCAGATGTCAACTTTGTTGTCTTCGATTCTCAAGGAGACGGCAATCATCAATTTTTCGTCTTGGTCGTTGCTGCCCCAAAGTACAAGTTTCGATTTCATGTTACTGAGTATTTCGTTAAAACAAGTGAAAAGGAGAAAGTAAAAATTGAAAAGTAGCCATAAAAATTAAAGCATAGACTTGCCAGTTTTCTTTCTTTTTCCTTTTAATTTCAAAATTTCGGTAATAAGTATATCCTTACAGTTCAGAGAATTAAATTCGATTAGCCACTTATCCAAGTTTACGCCAAAAGGCTATTTCAAATTAAATATTTTTCAAATTTATTAAAAAAGCCCGTTAAACGTAAATAATGGTAAGCTTTCATTTTGCCCACCTATCAAATTGCTTCCGCCATGTTAACCGTTTCAATGATCGATTCAAATAGAATCCGACCATCAATATTGCCCAACTGTTCTTCCGAGGCCCGTTCTGGATGTGGCATCATACCAAAGACGTTGCGGCTTGCATTGCAGATGCCAGCAATGTTTCTGCTTGTTCCATTTGGATTGGCATCGGCGGTGATGCGGCCAGCTTCGTCACAATATTTGAAGAGCACTTGGTCATTCGCTTCCAACTCGTCCAAGGTTTTTTCGTCGGCGTCATAACGCCCATTGGTATGGGCGATCGGTATTTTCAAGGGTATTTCCAGATCAAGCACTTTGGAAGTAATGGCTGTCCTTCTGGTCATGGGCGAGAGGAAAACGTTTTTACAAATAAACTTTTGGCTCTCGTTTTTCAGTAAAGCACCCGGCAAAAGACCTGCTTCGCAAAGCACTTGGAAACCATTGCCAATCCCCCACACATATCCGCCAGTATTAGCAAAATCGATGACAGCCTTCATGATCGGAGCAAAACGGGCACCTGTGCTCGACTGCGAGTAATCACCATAGGGAAAACCTCCTGGTAGAAAGACGCAATCATTGGTGGCAAAATTTGGCAGCTCCGTTTCTTTATGCCATAGCTCCACAACCTCTTGCTTCATGACGTGGCGCAACACGTGCACCAGATCGTGGTCGCAAGTAGAACCGGGAAAAATGACAACTCCAAATTTCATAAACGCTTTGATTACAAATGGAGAAATTAGAAATCGAGAAATAAAAAATAATAGCCCATTTCCAATTTTTCCAAGAGGGCGCAAAGTTAGTAAAAGCCCCTTCTTTAAGGTATTGGCTCGAATTGCTTTTCATGAAATAAACCCTGAATCATTGGCATCTTACGTAACTTTACCCTCCTTGTTCATAATACCTGATTAAAATGTCAAAAGAATTCACCCATCTGGATGCCGCCGGCAATCCATCCATGGTAGATGTCGGACTAAAGGCTATTACCCGCCGGACGGCCACTGCCCGGAGCATTGTTGTCCTCGACGAGGAGATTTTACTCCATTTTGAAAATGAGGATATCCGCACCAAGAAAGGCCCTGTTTTCCAAACCGCCATTCTCGCTGGTGTGATGGCAGCCAAAAAAACGGGAGAACTGATCCCGTTGTGTCATCCCCTCGGTCTTGAAAATTGTCAGGTAAATATTTTTTTGAATGAAAAAAGAGAAGTGGTCATCGAGTGCACTGCCAGCCTCACGGGAAAAACAGGTGTTGAGATGGAAGCCCTCACCGGGGCCAGTATCGCAGCTTTGACGATATATGATATGTGCAAAGCATTTTCCCATAATATTATTATCAAGGAAACGAGGTTGATTGAAAAAACCGGAGGCAAACGGGATTTTGAATTATTGGCTTAACGGTCAATAGACCAATCGACCAACTATTATATTTTTATGAAACATACAAAACATGCCGCCATTACCCGCCCGGCCTACGGCACATTCAGCCGCTATGAATGGGCCATCATCGGAACGCCCTGCGGCCAGATTCATCAACTTGTAGATCAATTGATCCCTGCCCTATCCGAAAATTGGAAAGTAGGCTATGTGGATGCCGACCATAAAGAATCAGAATTGGCGGGTACGGCAATGATGAAGTATACTGATAAAATGTCCCACCATCGGTTGGAGTCGCGGGAGAAGTGGGACGCATTTCAGTTCCGTCCACTCTTCAATGGCATGGATGCCGTTATCGTCAATGGCAACCATTTCAAAGCCAAACATCAGGTCGTCGTTATTGACCCCAAAAAAGAAGAGTCGCTCAGCCGGAAGCTCGATCGTTTGACGGATGTGCAATTGATATTATTGACGGAGGGAATGTCCGAGCCTTATGATTTTTTACAAAAACAGCTTTCAAATATTGGGGAAATACCGATCCTTCATTTTTCAGATACCTCCGGCATTATTGAGTTTTTTAAAAACAAACTAACAGAATCCGTCCCGTCCATCAATGGCCTCGTGTTGGCCGGTGGCAAGAGCCAGCGCATGGGGCAGGACAAAGGTTTGCTCGAATACCACGGCGTGCCGCAGCGGCAGTACGTGGCCGACCTCATCAGCCCTTTTTGCAAAAATACCTACCTCTCTTGCCGTCCTGACCAAGTGGAGGAATTGGCCGGAACTTATCCTCCCTTGCCGGACACGTTCACGGGACTCGGCCCGATGGGTGCGATCCTTTCCGCTTTTCGGGAACAGCCTGATGTGGCCTGGCTGGTGGTGGCTTGCGATCTGCCTTTGCTGGATCAAGCGACGTTGGATTTTTTGGTAAAAAACAGAAACCCGTCCCAAATGGCGACCACCTTCCGCAGCCCAGTCAATGAATTTCCCGAACCATTGGTGACGATCTGGGAGCCGAGGAGCTACCCGGTTTTGTTGCAGTTTTTGGCCCAGGGGTACTCCTGTCCGAGAAAGGCATTAATTAATTCGCCGATTGAATTATTGGAAGTGCCGGATAGGGAAGCTTTAAAAAATGTGAATACGCCGGAGGAGCTGGAGGCAATATTTTCAAAGATCAATGGATAAGACGGTCTGCCTGTAACATAAAATGGCCGGACTGAGCATTCAGTCCGGCCATTTTATGTTTTTGTAAAAACCTGTTTTACAACAAGCTCTCGATCACTTTCTCCTCCGTTATGCCTTCTGCTTCGGCTTTATAGTTCCGCACGATCCGGTGGCGCAGCACGTAATTGGCAATGGCCCGGACGTCTTCAATATCAGGGGAATATTTTCCTCTGATAGCGGCGTGGCATTTTGCACCAACGACCAAATACTGTGAAGCACGTGGACCCGCACCCCAAGAGATATAGTTGTTGACCATGTCCGTGGCACGGGCGGTGTTCGGACGGGACTTGGTGGCTAACGAAACGGCATACTCCAACACATTATCGGCGATGGGTATTTTCCTGACCAACTGTTGGAAGGCCAAAATTTGCATGTCGTTCAGGATGTGCTTCAATTCCGATTTTTTAACGCCAGTTGTATTTTTTACTACGCTGATTTCTTCTTCATAAGAAGGATAATCAAGCGGTATGTTGAACATGAAACGGTCTAACTGCGCCTCCGGCAGAGGGTAGGTTCCCTCCTGTTCGATCGGGTTTTGCGTTGCCAAAACGAAAAAAGGCGATGGCAATACGTGGCGGATACCGGCGACGGTCACAGAGCGCTCTTGCATGGCCTCCAAAAGGGCAGCCTGCGTTTTAGGGGGCGTCCGATTGATCTCATCTGCCAAAACGATATTGGAAAACAGAGGCCCCCGGTTGAATTTGAAATGACGGTCTTCGTCCAACAATTCCGAACCAGTGATGTCGGAAGGCATGAGGTCGGGCGTGAACTGTATCCTTTTAAAACCAAGATCGAGCACCTCAGCAATTGTACTGACGAGCAACGTTTTGGCCAGACCGGGCACCCCAACCAAAAGGCTGTGGCCGTTGCTGAAAAGGGACAGGATGACGGCTTTTACGACGTCGTCTTGACCAACGATGATTTTTCCGATTTCTGCTTTGAGTTCTTTATAGGAGCTGGCCAAAGCATCAACTGCTTCGACGTCTGATTTGTAGGCTGGTTGAGTCATTTAAATTACGTGATGTTATAACGGCTATTGGCTATTAGCAATTAATTGGCTGGCGGCCTATAGCATTTTCTTGAAAATGATTGCGTCTGAATGTGGAGCATTTTCCACTGGCAAGTTTTATTCCGTTCGGGAGTGGACTTGGTAAAAACGGCGCAAATGTAAGATTTGTTTCGGGGTAGGGTTGTTTTCGGCCAATGGTGTTCAACCATTGGCCGTCAATCGTTACCCTTTGGACCAACTTGCACCATCCTTTCCGTCTTTTACTTGGATGTCCAACGCTTTCAGTGCATCCCTGATTTTATCAGATGTACCCCAATCTTTATTGGTCCGTGCCTGCTGGCGCATATCGAGTATCAACTCCATCAGTCCATCAACGATGCCATTGCCGGAAGCATCCAATTCTTCATCCAGCAATCCGAAAATATTAAAGATAAAATCGGTAAAGGTTTGTTGCAGGCGCTGCAAAGTTTCGGGGGTCATGTCGGTAAAACACAATTGGCCACCTTGTAAGCTATTCACTTTGGTCACCAATTCAAAGATACTGGCCAATGCTCTTGGCGTATTGAAGTCGTCGTTCATGTCGGCAAAGGCCTGGTCTATCAGGTCGTTGACCGATTTGTCCAATTCGCCCGCAGCACCGTTTCCGGGGTGGGTCATTGCCTGCACCAATTTATTGGCCTCCATCAATCGGCGATAGCCCTTTTCTGCGGCTTGTAGTGCCTCGTCTGTGAGGTCTAACGTACTGCGGTAGTGCGTTTGCATCATGAAAAAGCGGACGGCCATCGGTGAATACCCTTTGGACAAATGTTCGCTTTCCCCTGTGAACAGTTGTTCCGGCATGATCGAATTGCCATCGCTTTTAGACATTTTCCGACCATTCATCAAAAGCATATTTCCGTGCATCCAATATTTAGCAGGAGCACAACCACAAGCACCAAAGTTTTGTGCCACTTCATTTTCATGGTGCGGAAATTTCAGGTCGGAGCCACCACCGTGAATGTCGAATGTTTCCCCTAAATATTTGGTGCTCATGGCTGAACATTCCAAGTGCCAACCAGGAAACCCAACTGACCAGGGTGAATGCCAGTGCATGAGGTGTTCAGGGGCCGCTTTGATCCAAATGGCAAAATCAGAAGGGTGGTTTTTTTCGCTTTGGTTTTTGAGGTCGTCGCGGCTTTCGGACATTAAGTCTTCTATTTTACGGCCAGAAAGTTTGCCATAGACTCCATGCTTTTCCGCAAATTTTAAAGTGTCGAAATAGACCGACCCGTTTTTTACGTACGCCAAACCATTGTCTAAAATGGCCTGTACCATTTCGATCTGCTCGGGAATATGACCAGTCGCACGTGGCTCAATGCTCGGGGATAAAATATTGAACACCCGCATCATGTCATGGAAACCGTTCATATATCGTTGCACGACCTCCATAGGTTCGATCTGTTCGAGGCGGGCCTTTTTGGCAATCTTATCTTCCCGTCCGATATCGGCATCGCCCTCCAAGTGGCCAACGTCGGTAATGTTCCGAACGTACCTCACTTTATACCCTAAATGTATCAGGTACCGATAAATAACATCGAAGCTGGTGAAGGAGCGGCAGTTGCCCAAGTGGACGTCGCTGTAAACGGTCGGACCACAAACGTACATGCCAACCTTGCCTTCGTGAATAGGTTCAAAAACCTCTTTTTGTCCCGTGTAGCTATTGTAAATTTTTAACATATCTTTCATGCGGCAAATGTAAATTAAATTGACTGTTGGTGGATGGTTGTTAATCGGTGATTGTTAGTTGTAGTTGTACTTTTCCCACTTTCTCACTCTCTTTCCAAACTGACCAAAACGGGATAATGATCCGAAAGTTCCAGCTTGGGCACTTCATGGGAAAGCACTTTAAACGACTGATCGGAAAAAATATAATCAATGCGGAGCCCGGGGATTTTACCCGCATAGGTAAAGTCGAAACCGAAACCCTTTTCGCAGAAACTGTCCTGCAAATCTTTTGACAAAACTTGGTAAACATAAGAAACCGGAGTATCGTTCAGGTCGCCACAAAGAATGACCGGGTGCGGGCTTTGGGCAATATGGCTGGCCACCAACCCGACCTGTTCCGAACGCCGGGAAGCAGCGCTTTTATACAACCGCAAAACCTTTGCGATCCCAAGCCATGTTTTCTTTTTCCGCGGATCGACATCCTCTACCACTTCCATTGCGGCAGGAGCCAACCAATTGGACTGAAGATGAGCTGCGTAAACCCGGACAATGCCTTTTGGCGTTTTCAAATCACCCCAGATACAAGAGTTGCTGGTTTTTCCAAAGGGTATTTTCCCGCTATCCGCAAAGGGGTATTTTGAAAAAATAACAGTCCCTTTTTCCTTGAAAAAGTAAGGGTAGCCAGTGATTTCCTGAAGTGTTTCCCGCACAAGGTTCAGGGCACTTTCTTGGACACAGAATACGTCGGGAGTGCCTGTTTTTTTTAGCAAGGTTTTAAATGCTTCCAGCTTTTTTTCCGAGGCGCTATTTTTTTTGTCAAAATAACGCGACAGCCCAGCGACGTTGTAGGTCATGACCGAAATGGCATCTTTAGAACTATCTTTCTCAGAGAAAAAATGCAAACCCAAGAGGCTGGAGAAATAACCAAACCCCGCCAAAATGCAACCCGCCGAAAAAAGGAAATACCGGTTTCTGCGCCACAACCAAAAGGCAATGAACAGCACGTTGCCGAACAATAATATTGGATAGGCCAGCCCCAAAAATGAAAAATGCCAAACTTTTGAAGGGTTGATAAACGGGGAGAGATAAGCCAACAAGGTCACCAAGATCAACAGCACGTTCAGCCAGCGAAGTGTATTTTTTAAAAATGGTTTCACAAATCGATTTTGGCAAATGGGAGAAATTTGTTTCGACTTCGCACCAATTGTAGTGAGCAGCCCATTCTGACTCGTTGGCCGGCCACCAATGCTAATTATTTTTTACTAGCATTAAAAAGGTACTCCTTTTCTTCACGGGAGAGGCTTTCATAACCCGATTGCTTGATTTTATCGAGTATGGCATCTACTTTTTCCTGATGAGAAAGGTCTTGAGAATCGCTGGCATGGTCGCCCTTGTTACTGGTCCTTGTCCTGCGGGAAGTTGTTGTCCTTTGTTCTTGTTTTACCTTAGGGTTTTTGTAGGCCATTTTTGGGCGTGGCCTTTCGTTGCCAAAAAGGTTTTTGAAAAAAGTGGAAATTTTCAATAAAAGGTTATTGACCGGGGCAGTCATATCATTTCCTTGTTGCAGTTGGCGGGCGATCACATACCCCATCAAAGCACCGCCCAAATGGCCAAAACTGCCACCCGTATTACTGTTCCAAGAAATAGCCACTAGGTCGAGCAATACCAAAACCGCTACGATGTATTTCAACCGGACATCCCCCAAAAACAATAAGGAAATAATATAATCAGGTGCAATTACGCCTGCTACCACGACTATCCCCATGAATGCTGCCGAGGCTCCCAGCGCATAACTTCCAAAAGACATGGAGGTCAGCACTTGGGCCATTGCAAAATAGGTCAGTCCGCCTGCTATCCCCGACAATAAATAAATGGGCAACACCCGGTGGTCGCCCAGCAGGTCGCCAACGATGCGGCCAAACCAGTAGAGCAGCAGCATGTTCCACAATATGTGGAAGATCTGCTCATGCAAAAACATGTGGGTGATAATTACCCAAGGGTGTGTCAGGTTGTGCCAGCCGTTGGAGGAAATGGTAAAGAAATGAAGGAAGTCGTTATAGGTAAAACCATCTTCTACGGGCATCAGTATCAACCGCACAAGGGTCACGACAACAAATACGGCAATGTTGACCAAAATGATCCTCGTCAGCGAATTGCCGTGGCTGAACTGTTGCTTGATGTCTTCCCAGATGGAGGTGAACATGGATTAAATGATGGCTTTTGACAGTTGGCTATTGTCTTGTTGGCTGTTTTTGCCGAGAGTCAATTGTGATCGGACTGTGGCAGAAAAGCGCAAAAGTAACACATTAAAAAAATTAATACAATTGCTCGCCGGTTTTGCGCCAGTATAAAATGAGCAAGAAACCGAACAAAGCACCACCGAGGTGGGCGAAGTGGGCGATGTTGTCCCATGAAAAATGGTTCACCCCTAAAAACAGCTCCACTAAAATGAGCAAGGGGATGAAATACTTTGCTTTGATGGGCACTGGCAAAAAGATCAACATCAACTCATTTTCAGGGAACAACATGCCAAAGCCCAACAGCAATCCAAATATCGCACCCGATGCACCGACGACCGGAACGTTCATTTTGGCATCAATGAATTGTTGCATTAAATTTTTTGCAAAATCGGCTCCCCTTGTGTCTCCTTCTTGTAGAAGTGCCATGACTTCATTCGTCCTTTCCCGGCCATCAACCGTTAACATTCCCATGTTGATTTTGTCCAAAAAATGCTTAAAATCTGCATAATTAGGACTGTCAGAGAAACTGGCGAGCAAAGACTGCAATTGGTTGATACTATAAAAATCGACAGCTATATGTAGAAGGGCTGCCCCAAAAGCACAAAAGAGGTAAAAGAAGAGAAATTTCTTTGGCCCCCAAACGGTTTCCAAGACCACCCCAAACATGACTAAAGCCCACATATTAAACAAGAGGTGCATGGGGCTGCCGTGCATGAAAAAATGGGTCACCAATTGGAAGGGTTGGAATTTATCGGACCCAGGATAATAAAGGGCCAACATGTCTGTGCTTAAAACATAACCTGCCAGAAACATCAGTACATTAATGATCAGCAGGTTTTTTACAACGTCGGTGAGTCTAGGCAAAATGTGTCGAATTTGATAAGAGGAAATAAACAGTGAATTTCAGCGTAGGTTACCATTTTAAAAAGTTTAGGCTCAACAAATGGTGCTCTTTGATTTTTATCCTAAATTTTTCAGAAGCGACCAATCCCCTATTTATCATCCTGCATACATGAAAGCCAAATATAGTCAGCATTTCTTTTTTTGAAATGCCAATGGTGAATAAACAGGTAAAATACCAAGAGGTTGGAAGGGACCGGTAAAATAAAAATCCTCTCAGGCTGACAGCTTGAGAGGATTTTTGAATTTTTTATTTTTTATTCCATGATTGCTTAATCAGGCAGCACTGGCGTCAGCGCTTCTGTTTTTCATCCAGAAATATAAGATTGAAAATAAAACGATGAGTGTGATAGGGAAAAACAACATTGTGCCGAGGGTTTCTTGTCCAACAAAAAGTTCTAAAGCATCGCCTACCAATCCTTGCTCTGTACCTGTAGCTCTATTTGAATCAATCCACCCACCAATAATGGGTTGCATAAAATAAGACGAAAGCATTCCAACTGCACCGACTATGGACATTCCCAAAGCGCCGCTTTTGGGGATGTACTTTGCCACAAAACCAATCATGTTGGGCCAGAAGTAGGCAATACCCAAAGCAAATACAAATGCGGAAACATAGACCATTCCCCCTGTCATAGATGTTAAAAGGTATAAACCTATTGCTGCTAAAACAGAAGATCCAAGGAGTACACCGGTCGTGTCAAACTGATGGACCGCATTGCCACCAAAATAACGTGCAACAGCCATCGTCCCTGTGATAAGAGCCAAAACCAACATAGGTTGAGCGCCACTACTTTTCAAAATCAACTCCACCCACTGTGTAGGTCCAAATTCGGACTGTGCGGTAAACCACATACATACCATCATAAAGATGAATAAAGGGGAGAACATCGCTGTCAGATTACCAGATAAAGTACCTCCTTCTGCAACTTTTGCTTCCGGCCATTTTTGACCAAAAAATAGGTAGGCATAAATAATTGTTGGAATAAGGATTACCCAAATTTGTGCTTGCCAGGTTGTCCCCATTTTAGTCATAAACAAAGAGATCAAACTGCCAATTACGATTCCACCAGGAAACCACATGTGAAACCGGTTCATCATCTTGCTCATTTTGTCTCCTTTATAAGCATCCGCAATCATTGGATTACAGGCCGCTTCTGTGCACCCATTCCCCAGGCCCACTAAGAAAGTAGAAATCATCAATCCCGTAAAGCTCCCTGCATAGATGGTCATGATTAAACCTATCGCATGCGAAAAAAATGCGAACTGCATAATTCTTGCCCCGCCAACTGAATGATAGAGCAACCCACCAATAACCATAGAAATTGGAAAGCCAAAGAACCACATTGAATTTATGGACCCCAATTGTTGTGCGTTCAAATTAAGTTGCTCTCCAAGCTGTGGGAGGATTCCTGCCCGGATGCTAAAAGACAAAGCTGTCGTAATCAATGCAAAGCAGCTTCCATAAAAAAGTCTTTTGTCATTTACCATAATATGAGTTGTTTTTCGTTTTAAATGAAGCGGGTAAGGTAGCAGTTTTTTGTTTAAATTTTAGAAAATCCGAAACCGAACATTTTCCATTATCACCTACCGAATTTCAATGTGCCTTGGATATAATGTAACAATGCACAAATTTCTATTACATTTGCTTCGTTTCCCCAACATTTTATAGGCTACTGCCGTAAAGGAAGGGGTTACCAAAAGCTTATCACACAGGGACTCCTTTCCAAAGGAATCCTTCGCATTGGAGCATTCCACCATACAAATGGTTTCTGATATAATAATTACTGTCCTTTTAGTTTTATTGAATGCCCTTTTTGTGGCTACCGAATTTGCCCTTGTCAAGGTACGTCTGGGGCAAGTGCAATCTAGAGCCGATAAAAGCTTGTCCGCCCGCCTTGCCGAAAAAATCATCAACAAATCTGACGATTATCTAATGGCAACCCAGCTGGGGATCACCATTTCCAGCATCGCTTTGGGTTGGATTGGCAAAACCATCGTCGCCGAAGGCATCCATACGGCCCTCTCTTCCTCTAATACGACCATGACGCCCGAGGGGGTAAATATTTTGGCAGGGGTCATTGCTTTTTCCCTGGTGGTCGTTTTGCATTTTGTGTTTGGCGAACTGATTCCCAAAGCCATTGCCGTCCGCCATCCGTTGAGCACCACCCTAACCCTGTCTTTGCCCTTGCGTTTTTTCTATCTGGCTTTCCGTCCATTTAACTGGTTCCTCAACGGCATGGCTAATTTTTTTTCCAGATTGTTTGGCCTTGATCTGACTCAGGGCGAAGATTTCCACTCGGAGGAAGAGTTGAAAATGATCATTGCTGAAAGCGCAGAAGGAGGGGCGATCGAGGCGTCGGAGCGGGAGTTGATTCAAAATGTTTTTGATTTTGACGATCGGTTTGTTTGGCAAATATTACAGCCCCGCACGCAAGTTGCAGCCATCGAGAAAGACACCCATTTGGAAGAAGCTATTGAATATGCTTTGGATGAAGGCTACTCCCGTTTTCCGGTGTACGACGAGAGCATTGATAATATCTTAGGTTTTGTCCACACTAAGGATTTATTGAAACTGGCCCGCCAAAAAGAGGAAAAAGATAAATTGCTCACACATATCATCCGTCCCATCCAGTATGTTTCTTCGAATAAGAAGGTCATGCAATTGCTCCGGCAATTTCAAAAAGAGCATGAACAACTGGCCATCGTTGTGAACGAATTTGGGGGCACAGTGGGGCTGGTCACTCTAGAAGATATCATCGAAGAATTAGTTGGGGAAATTCAGGATGAATATGACACCGAAATACCCATCGTAGAAAAAATAAACGATCAAACTTTTCGCATCATGGCCCAGAACCCGTTGGATGAGATCAACGACATGATCCCCAACCCTTTCCCGGAAGGAGAAGAATACCATACTTTATCGGGCCTTTTACTGAAATTGTCAGAAGAGATACCGGCCGAAGGAAACGTCATCGAAGCTGGCGATTATCAGGTGAAAATAATCAAAATGCTACAAGCGAGCCCTGAATTGGTGGAAGCTGTTTTCCTCCCCGCAGAGAACGGTGAAATGGAAGGGAAATAATCGCTCATGTTCTCTTGGTGCTGAAATGTACTTCCGAACTCCCGTTCGGAAAGGATAAAGGCTTCCGAACGGGAGTTCGGAAGTACATTCAGCGCAGGCAGAACATGAGCGGAAATAATATTATTTTACTCCTGCTTAGCATGTCATATTTAAACGGCCAATTTCAAAATTTCTTTATTTTATTTCCACGTATTTTCTAGGTTCAAGATTGTAATACCTATTATTTAAATCTTCATTTTCAAACGCTTTGTGAAAAGGTGAAAAAAATAAATTGTCCTTTTCTATTTTATCCATATACCAACTAAAATCGGTCATAATTAAAAGTGTTTTCGCTGCATTAGGACTCTCCAGTGTCGACAGGTGCATAGCGGTGAAGGGCACACCCCATTCCATTAAAACCGTGTCTTGTGGGGTGTTTTCATGAGTCATTAAAAAACGGTTTGTTCCCATTTTTTCTGAATTACCCAATTGTTTTTCTATCCACTCAAAATTGTTTTTAAATACTTGGCTATTCATGGAAATAGAGCCCATTCGCAAAGCTATTATTATGCAGAATAAGGTGGGCAGCCACTTTGTTTTATTTGACAAGTAAGGGAATACATCGAATAAAAAAGGAACGGCAACGAATATACTCAATGGCAAGTAAGTCACCTCCGAATAAAATCGGTACAAGGCTTTGGTGTCAGAAATATTGTACAATAAAATAAACCCAACCGTAAAAGCCCAAACCATTAATATTTTCAACCATTTTTTATTTATCAAATAAAAAACGCTGACCAATGAAAACATGATCGGTAGCCAATAATAATCATGTAGGCATCTTTTTAGAAAAACAATATTGGATGGCAAGGTGTGGAAATTGGGGAAGTATTCTTTAAAGTTATTTTGGAATTCAACCTGCTTGGCGGCCTCATACCAATTGGTAAAATAAAATGATTTAATAGCCGTAATAATTAAAAAAATAAATAACAGTAAAATGTATTTTCTATGCCTCAATTCTTTTTTAGTTATTAAAAAAAACAGCCAAAGGAAAAGGAATAAAATCAGCGTTAACTTATGGGAAAACGCTATTGTGGTAAATAATATAAGTTGGACGGGCAGCTGCCATTTTTTTTCAATAAAAGGGTCGTACAAAATAATTCCAAAAGAAAGTAATAATAAAGCAAGCCCTAAATAAAATTCGCTTTGGATGTGATAAAAAGTATCCAATGAAATCAGCGTAAATAAAAATATAAGAACCCATCCCAATTCTATATTTTTTAAATACCGGACAAGCAGGTGGTATATCAATAAAAAAAACAGGATGTACGACGTTGAAAAAGCCAGTGCCAATACCCAGAGTGGCGCATTTAACTGCAACAAAAAATAAGGTAAAATTTGCGGTATGGCGGTGATAAAACGGTAGTGGTAAATCTGGATGCATTCTTCATTGATCATGTTGAACAACTGGAATCCGGCATCCATAAAAAAAGCCCTTTCTTTAAAAAACACCACAGACATGACCAGCATGACCAGCCAAACAGCATAACCCAGTTTTTTATAGAAATAAACCAAAGGGACAGAATGGTTGACGGTGGGCGGTGGGCGGTTAAACGGTACGGTCTATTGTTCCGTCAACCGTTTGGCGCCAGCCGCCTACGAATATTAACTGATGGCATAGGAAGTAAGGCGACATTTCACTTTAAGGATTTGCCGGATATCTTGAAGATCAACTTCATAAGGTTTATAAACAGCACCGTTGTCAGAGATCAGGCGGAGTTGTTCAGTAGATCCGCTTTCTGCTCTGATCTGCTGAATGCGTTTGGCGACAACCACATCGGTTACTACAATATATACATGATTGTCGCGCATGGGGTCGCCCCGTTCGAGCGGCTCGCATACCACGATGTCGCCATTTGTAATGGTCGGATACATGCTGTCCCCATTGATTTCAAATGCCAATAAATTGCCATCAAGGTTGGGGATAGAGAATTTTGGCAGTTCAGAAAGGTAGTCTTTATCCTGGTGTTCCAATGCGTACCCTGCCATCGCCCGGTTTGGCACAAGTGTGATGTTAAGCCTTCCTCCAAAATAGCGTTCGTCTTTAGACAAGGTTGGAAGGCTGTTTTCACCATGTTTGAACATCTCAGCGGCAAAGCCAAACATGTAGTTGGCATCAATCCCATATATTTCAAACATTTTGTGCAATTGCTCCACAGTGATGTTCCTGTCTCCTTTTAATATGCTGTTAATCACGTGGTTATACGTTCCTAATTGTTTTGCAATATCTGATTTTCCTTTGATGAGGCGCTTTTCCTCCAATGCAGAAAACGCTTCTCTAAACCGTTGATTGACAATATTATCTGAAAAATTACCCATTTTAAAATAAAAAAGTTTTAAAAATGTTTTGTTTTAAAAACATTTTGTTTTTAAATTTGCATCGTTAAGTTAATCTTGCAACAAGAATTTGCAAACAAGAGTCCGAAGATACAAATAGTTTTCTAAACCGTGAAAATCATGACACCAAATCAACAGAAAAGTTTCTCATTCAGCCATGACTATGGTCAGCAACAAAACAGTTTCTACACCAAAACCGGTGGGGTGATGCACGCCGATGAAAAGACCTCTGTTCCGGGCGTGGCCATCCTGTGGGTGTTGCGCAAGGCGGCCCTTTTGATAGACAAGCTCATCGTGCTGGCCAAATATCAATTTTACAAGCACACCGCTGTAGCGCCGAGCACAGTCCAGTTGCCATGGGGCAAATTAGTTGTTGTTGGATTATTGGCCTTCATGGCTTTTAAGAAGGACCTGTCATTCTCTGTTGGTATGGGAGGAGTGGCGCAAAAGGCAAAATTCAGTGGTGCAGCGCTGGCAGAGGAAGTTTCGCTAAAAGAGAAAAGAGAAGAGGCGAGCATATTTTCCATCTTTTCAGAAAAGAAGAAAGATGTCTTTGCCGATGCCCCCGGCGATGATGCCAAAGACCGGAAAATCAAATCTTATGTCCGCCGCTTTAAAGATGTCGCCATTGCCGAAAGGGAAAAATATGGCATCCCTGCGAGCATCAAAATGGCACAAGCGATTGTCGAAAGTAATGCTGGGCAGAGTGCCTTGTCCACCAAAAACAACAATCATTTTGGCATCAAGTGTTTTTCAAAAACCTGCAAAAAAGGCCACTGTGCCAACTTTGGGGATGATAGCCACAAAGATTTTTTCCGCAAATATGATTCTGCTTGGGAGAGCTGGCGGGCACATAGCCAAATGATAGCAAACGGCCGTTATAAAACATTATTGAAGTATGGGAACGACTACCGGAAATGGGCACGTGGCCTGAAAGAAAAAGGTTACGCCACGGCTAAACACTACGAACAGACGTTGGTGGATATGATCGAAAAATACCACCTGTACACACTAGACGAACAATGAGAAGCAACACCTCTGAGAATTGAGCGACTCGGAGAAAACTTGAAATTACCCGCTGTTTTACCTTAGCCGCCCCAAAAACCATTTTTTAGTAATGTGAGAAGTAACGATAACCATCTCTCTGATTTATTTTTCCCCAAAGACCAAAACTTATAGTAGTTTTCTCATGTATGTTCTGGGTGCGACCGCTTCTCGACTATGCGTCGGGATTGCGGTCTTTTTTTTTCTTAGAAAATGGGAAAACTCTTGCTGTTAAGAATATAGGCTGCTCTATTTGCTATATGTATATTCTTCAGGTCAACTTCACTTTCCTTTTATTAACCTGATAGTAAAGCCCGCCCACCATCAAGGAAGATATTCCGGCCAATAAAAGAATGATGAGTACGGCATTGGTTGTGTAACGCTGCAAGAGAAAAACAAGAATGATGAAAAATACATTTACGCAAACCAAAACAAAAGTCGCCTGCATGTGAGAAAGACCAGAATCTATCAACAAATGATGGATGTGCGTCCGGTCAGGGTGGAGAGGATGCCGCCCTCTAATGATCCGGGTTATGAAAACTCGTAAGGTGTCGAACAAGGGTAAAATCAAAATGCCAATGGCCACCGCTGGCGCTGCATTGATTTTGAAAGGGTCATAGTCTTTCAGTTCGCTGTTCAGGTCGATAAATTTAATGGTAAGAATGGAGCAGATTAGCCCAAGCAACAACGCCCCGGTATCGCCCATGAATATTTGGGCAGGGGAGTAGTTGTATTTTAAAAAAGCAGCTGTCGCACCAGCAGCTGATACGGCCATAATAGCAAGGTCGTATCTTTTTATGAGCATAAACCAAACACCCAAAGTGCTTGTAATCACAATGACCAGGCTGCCAGACAAGCCATTGATCCCATCGATCAGGTTGATCGCATTAATGATGACAACGATGGTGAACACTGTCAAGATGGTGCCCCAGAATATGCCCAAATCTCCTATCCCCATAATTCCGTGCAGACTCGAAATTTTTACGTCTGCCTTAAACACAAGAATTACCGCCGCTAACAATTCCACGATCAATTTTTTAGAAGGGGCAATGGCATCAATATCGTCCTTCACGCCAACCAAAAAGATCAATATGAATGCACATAGTACATATTGTAGGTGGGCACCATAATAATTGAACGGTGTCCAAAGCATAATGGAAAAAATAGTTCCCGCAAAAATGGCAATGCCCCCCAACCTCGGTGTCACCTGGGTATGGGAACTGCGTTCGACGGGGACATCATAGAGCTTTTTTTTCAACGCAACCCGGATGATGGGTGGGATGACAAAATAGGTAAGGGTAAAGGCGGTGATGAAACTGATAATGACGTCATAATCGATCATGGCTACTGGGTGTTTTGACAAAGGCAAAGGTACAAATGGAAAAACATTTAATAAGAAGCCATTGAAAGATATTGAAAATACGTTTAGCAGGCATGATTTCTTACTTTTGCAAACCAACCCTAAAACAGACCGAAAAAATTTCGCCTCCCTTCTCAATAGGATTACGGCTTTATTGAAATGGATTTAAAATCAAAAATAAATATAGATAAGCTCCCACAGCACATTGCCATTATCATGGATGGAAATGGTAGATGGGCAAAAGAAAAAGGGATGCCTCGTGTCTTTGGCCACCGCAATGGGGTAAAGGCCGTGCGGGAAGCGACTGAGGCGGCAGCAGAATTGGGTGTAGGATATTTAACGCTCTATGCTTTTTCCACTGAAAATTGGAACCGCCCCCCAACCGAAGTTTCAGCCCTAATGGGGCTACTGGTGGATACGATCAAAAAAGAAGTAAAAACCTTAAACAAAAACAGCATTCGCCTGCAAGCCATTGGAGATGTGTCGAAATTGCCCGAGCGCAGCCAACAGGCACTGGTGCAGGCGATTGAGGAAACAGCTTCCAACACCCGGATGACCCTTGTTTTGGCATTGAACTACAGTGCGAAGTGGGAGATTGTAGAGGCCGTCCGTAAGTTGGCTACCAAGGCCAAAAACGGAACAATCAACCCCGAGGAAATAGATGACCAAGTTTTTTCGGATGCTTTGTCGACTAAAGGAATACCCGACCCTGAGCTGCTCATCAGAACAAGTGGTGAGACAAGGATCAGCAATTTTTTGCTCTGGCAGATCGCTTATTCCGAGTTGTATTTCACCAAAACACTCTGGCCAGATTTTAGGAAAAATGACCTGTACGAAGCGATCCTGAATTTTCAAAACAGGGAAAGACGCTTTGGGAAAACAAGTGAGCAACTCACTTAATGGCCGGCTCAACAGGCATATTGTTTCCACCAACAACAAAAAAACAAGACCTACCACTATGAAAGACCCACACCTAATACAACCAACCATTGCGCTTGTCCCTCTTTCCAAACGGGCTGTTCCTCAGACAATTCAATGAGATTTTACCCAGTGGGTATGCGAGTTTCGTTAAACCTGCGTTTCTTTGCAATCCTTTTCGCAACACCTTCCCGAACAGGTCGGGACAAGTTGATTTTTATTATGGAAAAAAATAGATCACTAAAGAATAATAACTTGAAAAACAAGTACTTGCAAAAACCAACCTACCTCCTTTCCTCGGCACTTGCTTTTTTGCTTTTGTTGGGTAGTGCGGCCCTCACTGCCCAAATCGGAATTGATACTATTCCCATCATTGATTACTCGACTCCCACCGATTATGAAATAGGGGGCGTAACCGTGACCGGCGCAAAATACAGTGATGCCAATGCCATCATCTCCATTGCCGGGTTTCGGGTAGGAGATCGCATCAGGATTCCGGGTGGGGACATTCCCCGTGCATTGAAAGCATTGTGGAAATTGAGCCTTTTTACCGATGTCCAGATTTATAAAGAAAAAACAATTGGCGACGTAGTTTTCCTTGAAATACAAGTTAAAGAACGGCCAAGGCTGACGACCCACTCCTATAAAGGTGTGAAAAAAGGGAGCCACGATGACCTGAATGAGCAGGTCAATAATTTTTTGATAAAAGGTGGCATCGTAACCGAAAGTATCAAATCGAACGCTGCTTTTGCCATCAAGAAGCATTTCATAGAAAAAGGCTTTTTCGATGTAGATGTGGACGTTTTAGAAATAAATGATTCCACGAGGATCAATTCTGTACGTTTGGTTTTTGACATTGACAAGGGTAAAAAAATCAAAATCAAGGACATCACTTTTGCCGGGAACGACCACATCAAAGCCCGCAAGCTTCGCAATTTGATGAAGGAAACCCGTCGGAAAAGGAGGCTGCTCGCTGCTTCGAAGTTTAGAAAAGCTGATTATGCCAATGATAAGAAAGCACTGATCTCACATTATAATAAGGTGGGGTTCAGGGATGCTTTAATTACTTCCGATAGTATCTGGAGAAATGATAAGGGCGAATTGATGATCCATATCGATATAAGCGAGGGCAACCAATATTATTTCCGCAATATCTCCTGGAAAGGAAATTCCATATACGATACGAAAACCCTTGACAATGTCTTGGGCATTAAAAAGGGCGATATTTATAATAGTGAATTACTAGAAACCCGACTCCAATTTAGTCAGGACGGTAGGGATGTGAGTTCCTTGTACATGGACAATGGGTATCTATTCTTTAGTGTAGATCCCGTTGAAATAGCAGTTTCGGAAGATTCCATCGATTTGGAACTCAGGATTTTTGAAGGCCCCCAGGCGACCATTGACAAAGTGGTTATCAAAGGAAATGACCGGACACATGAGCATGTGGTGCGAAGAGAGTTGCGGACCATTCCGGGGGCAAAATTCAGCCGCTCTGATATTATTCGTTCCCAACGGGAAATCATCAATCTCGGCTATTTCAACCCAGAAAGCCTTGGTATCAACACCCCTGTCAATGCGCAAAGAGGGACAGTTGATATTGAATATACCGTGGAAGAAAAACCATCTGACCAATTGGAATTGTCGGCTGGCTGGGGTGGCCGTGGCCGCGGGGTCATTGGCACATTAGGGGTAGCATTTAATAATTTTTCAGCCCGAAACATTTTGGACCGGAGCACTTGGAGCCCTCTCCCTCAAGGTGACGGGCAACGGCTTTCTTTGCGGGCCCAAACGAACGGTCGTTTTTTCCAGTCCTATAATATGTCATTCACCGAACCATGGTTGGGCGGCAAAAAACCCAACTCGCTCACGGTAGCAACTTTCCTCTCCCGTTTGACGAACGGCTTTGACAAAAACAGCGAGCGTTTTGGTAGTTTGATAAACCTTGGAGTTACAGTCAGTCTTGGCACCAGATTGAAATTCCCTGATGACAACTTCATCTACTCTGCCGCGCTGAACATTCAGAACATTGACCTGAATAATTACCTGAGCACGAGCAGTTCTACTTTGTTTGTGACGGATAGAGGGGAAACCGTTTCTGATGGTAGTTTCCGCAACTTTAGCGTTACCCAAACAATTGCCAGGAGCACCATCAATAATCCTATTTTCCCACAAGAAGGATCGCGGGTTTCTCTTTCCTTACAAATGACCCCGCCCTATTCCTTGTTTAGCAAAAAAGATTATCGGGAACTGCCGCCTGAGGACCGCTTCAATTATCTGGAATACCACAAGTGGAAAGTGGCCGCCGATTGGTACCAAACACTGATTGGGAAATTGGTCGTCAAAGCCTCCGCTCGGTTTGGCTTCATCGGCTCATATAACGACGACATCGGCATCACACCTTTTGAGCGGTTCCAATTGGGGGGCGATGGTTTGAACAACCAACAATTCGGTTTCTTTACCGGAACGGAAATCATTTCGATGAGAGGGTATGATCCGGAAGATTTCGACAACAATATTTCTTCCACAGGTCGGGTGGCCGCTACCCCTCTTTATGAAAAAATAACTTTGGAACTGAGGTACCCGTTATCGCTGAACCCAAGCTCAACTATTTATGTACACACCTTTGCCCAGGGTGGAAATACATGGCGAAGGAGCCGGGATTTCAACCCATTCGACATGAAGCGCTCAGTGGGCGGTGGTTTGCGGGTTTTCCTACCGATGTTTGGTGTGCTTGGTTTCGATTATGGGATTGGGTTTGACAAGGACGGAAGCACACTTTCTGATTTGGCCACGTTCAACATCGTTTTGGGCTTTGAGCCTGAATAATTTAGCGACCAATTCATTCCAAAAAAAAATGCACGTCAGGAAATCCTGATGTGCATTTCTTATTTGGAAAAAAGGGTCAAAGGGAAGCACTCATTAACTCACGATTTCATCATCTTCTCTTTTAGTGATCAAATAATAAATGATCAAGCCGGCACCGCCCAAGATAAGCATCATTGAAAAGTGTGGTACGGGTGAGTCCGTTGACATGATGCTTTCTATTACCATGCCCACCAAAATGCCGGTACCGATGCCTACCATTAAAAGGCCGTATTTTAGGCCGGAAGACCCGTTCCGTTTTTCCTTAAAAATAGAAGCTTCTTTGCCATGCTGGATCAATGCCATCCTGACTTTGTGACGGGAATTAATGAAAAGATAAGCGACGACGATGAATGCTGTAATGCTGCCCGCAACTGCGATAAGCCCTATTAATTCTCCCATGATATTTTCTATTTTTTTGGGTGGAATTGGTTGGTAGTGCCCAACCAATTTCCGACCAAGTTACTGAAAGGTTGAATGCGATTGTCGATGGGTTGGACGGCAGGGTTTTGGATAGTGGTTACAATTTGAGAATATAAAATCGAAAGGAGACAACTTTAAAAATCATTTCACCACTTTTTTTTGAAAAAAGCACAAGTATGCATTGACATTTTAGGTTTTGAATCGTTATTGAAAATATCTTTGCATACCAAAAAAAAAAACTTTACCCATCTGAGACCAATTCGCTAATGGCTTACCTCTGGAATACAGAAAGACTCAATAAGGACCTCGCAAGAATTGACGGTGCGATCATGGCTGGCCGCTACAACCTTGCGATGAAATTGGCCCATCGTAGTTTGCGCCAATATTACAGTTCCATTCTTAAAACAAATGAAATTTACGCGGAGCAGATAAAAGCTGACAATGTGCGGCAAATGGCCGTTTACATCAGTAAATATTTATTGAAGTATTTCAGAAAATACAACATCCCATATTCGGAGCGGCGGGTAATATTCATCTCCTTGGTTTCCAATTTCATTTTTATCGCCACCATGAACCTAACTGAATCCGATGAGCATTTGACGGATAAGGCTACCGCCACCTATGCCAGGGAAAATGTTTACAACATCATTTCCTACCTCATGCGGTATTTTGGGTAAGCGACAGTTTACAGTTGGCAGATGGCAGATGGCAGATGAAGGCTGCCATCTAAAAACTAAATCATCCCCCTCGATTTCAATTCCAAATATTTATTGATCGTATTCATAGAAAGATCTTCTGGTCGGGTAAGGATAGACTGGATGCCATGCTGTCTGAGCTTTTGCGCCATGGCCCGTTTTTCTGCTAGGAATTTTTGGGCAACAGTATTCGTATAAATGTCCTGCACGGTCTCCACTTCTTTTTGCACAAATTTTTCAACCTCTGTATTTTCAAAAAAGATGACAATCAACAAGTGAAATTTATGGATGCGGCGCAACAGGGGCAGCACGCGGTCGAGTGCGTACATGCTTTCAAAATTAGTATATAAAAGGATCAGGCTGCGGCCATTGATTAATTTTCGGGCAATGTGATAAAGCAGCTCATAATTGGCCTCTAACGGACGCTCCTTCTGTTTGTATAAGGCATGCAATATTTTATTTAATTGATTGGCTTTTCTGTCCGCTTTTACGGTGGCCCCTATTTTATCAGAAAAAGTAATGAGGCCCGCTTTATCGTATTTTTTTAAAACAATATTTGAAATGGCGAGGCTGGTGTTGATGGCGTAATCCACGAGCGTTAGGCCGTGGAAAGGCATTTTCATGGCCCGGCTTTTATCGATCAGACAGTACACTTGCTGCGAGCGTTCGTCTTCATATTGGTTGACCATTAATTTGTTAAAACGGCCCGTCGCTTTCCAATTGATGCTGCGGTAGTCGTCGCCGCGCACATAATTTTTTATTTGGTCAAATTCATAGCTGTGCCCAATGCGGCGGATTTTGCGGATGCCCTCTTGGGAAGTCAGGCGGTTGAAGGCGAGCATTTCATACTGCTTCATTTGCAGGACAGAAGGGTAAACTGGCACGGACATCTGGCTGCCCAAACGGAAACGCCGCTCCACTAAATTTAGATAGGTGGCGGCATAAATATTTATCACCCCAAATTCATATTCCCCCCGTTTGACGGGCCTCAATTCATAGCTCACTGCTTTTTCCTTCCCCGGCTGTAAGGCCAATTTTATTTCAAAATCCCTTTCTTGAAACTGGACGGGCAGCTCATCAATGATGGTCAAATGGAGCTGCCGGTGCGATCTGTTTTCGATTTCTAAAAAAACAGAGTTGGCGTCGCCTAGGGAAAGAAGTTTTGGCAACTTCCTTTTGGCTGTCAATGAAATGTTTTTTTGAAATAAAAACCCAATATCTATGAGTACAATGCCAACCGCAAGGGTAAAAAGGGTGAGTGCCACCGGAAACCATAAAGGCACTAAATAGGACAGCACGAAGAACAAGGCCACACAGCCAAAAAGTCCAAAAAAGCGGTCGGTAAGGTAGAGGTTTCGCATGGGTGCAAATTAAAGAATAAACGGTATAATCGGCACACATTGAATGTCGGTCAAAAATAATTTCTGAAGCCCAAAAGAAAAGCAGATAAAAACTAAATTGGATTAGTGGTTCCTTTAAAAAGGAGCAACTCATACCCCGTACGGAAAGGCAAACTCAAAATTTTTCCCTTCCTTTGCATCTCAATTATAATTTGCTAATGGCAATCGGCCATGAGCTGTTGGCAAAAAGCCAACGGCCAATCGCCATTAGCCATTTTCTGACAACACTTATGGCAAACAACCTATTACAAGGAAAAAACGGCGTCATATTTGGCGCCCTCGACGATCAGTCCATCGCTTGGAAAGTGGCCGAACGCTGCCACGAGGAAGGCGCTAAAATCGTATTGACCAATGCGCCCGTCGCTTTGCGATTCGGTAAAATAAACGAGCTGGGTGAAAAAATCAGTGCGCCCATCATCCCTGCGGATGCTACTTCCGATGAAGATATCCAAAAACTCTTCGAACAATCCATTGAACATTTTGGAGGGAAAATAGACTTTGTGCTGCACTCCATCGGCATGTCGCTCAACGTGCGGAAGAACCGAGAGTACACCAATATCAAATACGATTGGATGCAAAAAACATTCGACATCAGCGCCATTTCGTTCCACCGGATTATGCAGTCGCTTTACCGCAACGATCAAATGAACGATTGGGGCAGCATCGCAGCGCTGACGTATATGGCCGCCCAGCGTACCTTCCCGGACTACAATGAAATGGCCGAGTCAAAAGCATTGCTCGAAAGTTTTGCCCGTAGCTTTGGCTATCATTTTGGAACAAAAAATAAGGTGAGGGTCAATACAATTTCCCAATCGCCAACCTGGACGACAGCGGGCAGCGGTGTGAAAGGGTTCCAAGAATTTTTCGATTACGCAGATAAAATGTCGCCACTTGGCAATGCCTCCGCTGAGGCCTGCTCAGACTATTGCGTATTCCTATTCTCCGACCTGTCGAGAATGGTAACCATGCAGAACCTCTACCACGACGGAGGTTTCTCCAACATGGGCATGAACCCCGCAGCATTGGGGCTTTAAAAATCGAGATGCGATAAGTAGAGGTGTCAGCACTCCAAGTGCTGACACCTCTTTTTTTTGGAAAAAAGGAAGCCGGCTCCTAACGTTTCATAGTTGAACAAACACTAAAACCATAGGATTATAATTAAATACTTACCGGGGGCAAAAGTAAAAATGCCTTCCCTATTAGCGAGGTACAATAAATACAGCCTGTAAAATGAAAATCTATCGTTTATTTAAAATAATACTATTTAAGATATTTTAAATCAGTGGTTTATGTCCAGTTGGTCGTTAATCAGATTATTGGTATTTTTTCAGAAAAGAAAGATTTCGAGCTATCGCAAATTGGTTTTGCCAGACCCCTTACAAAAATAACCACGTGAAGGAGGCAATAATTTACGACATTGCAGCCTTCGTTTTTCAATAAAAATAATTCTGATGAAAGTAATATTGCTCAGTTCCATTTTCTGCTTGTTTTCAATTTTAAGCAGCCATGCCCAATTCCAAGCAAACAGTTTAGCCAATTGGCAGGATGATGACCTCGTCCCCACCAATGCCTACAACAGCCGCTATAATGATGTGTGGGGCTATGCCAAGGATGGCCGTGAATATGCCATTATTGGTTCCACCAGGGCCATCCACATCATAGATGTAACCGACCCGGCGAATATTGAAGAAGTGCAACGAGTGGCAGGCCACGCAGGAGGGTCTTTTCTCATTCACCGCGACATGAAAGTTTATCGGGACTATCTCTATTGCGTAGCCGATGAGGGGAGCAGCGCCCTCCAAATCATTGACCTATCCATGCTGCCAGACACGGCGGTGCAGGTTTATGATTCCAATGAATTTGTGGTCACCTCGCACAATATGTTTATCGATTCGTCGCAGGCGAGGCTGTACATTGTTGGGAAGGGAAGTACCACCACCGCACTCGATATTTCCAATCCCGCAGCACCCGTTTTATTGGCTAATTATCCCAAGCCGGGCTTTCCGTTGCCGTATGTCCACGATGCATATATCGAAAATAATATTGGCTATATGAATTGCGCCAACCAAGGATTGTGGGTGGTCGATTTCACCGATCCTGACAACCCCGTTGCGTTGGGCTCAATGGATGGTTATCCCGAAGAGGGCTACAACCATTCTGGCTGGATGGCAGAGGATGGGGATCATTATTTTATGTGCGATGAAACGCACGGGAGTGCAATGAAAGTGGTGGACGTGTCCGACCCCAGCGAAATGAATGTGGTAAAATTATTTAGTCCAGGTTACCGGGACAACGAAATACCACACAATGTAATAGTAAAGGATGGACTGCTTTATGTTTCCCATTATTATGACGGCATGCAGGTTTTTGATGTCAGCAATCCATTGAACCCCATTCGGGTAGCTGAATATGATACTTATCCAGATGCGGATGCCGCATGGTATGCAGGCAATTGGGGCATTTATCCGCTCCTCCCTTCGGGAAATATTTTATTGTCGGACATGCAATATGGATTGTTTGTGATTGAAAAATTGCCGGCTACCATTACGCAATATTTGGATGTAAATGAATCCGAGTTTGAAATATGTACTGGCGAAACCGTCGAATTTGAAATGACTGTCGGCAGTGGCTTTGCGGATACCGGCGTCTCCTTATCGGCCAATACCAATAATTTAAATGCTACTGTTGAATTTGTTCCCAGCGCAACGGCTATGCCGGGGGATGTAGTGGCGGTATTCATTACAAATATCTCTGGCGGTTCGGGCATTTCGGAAGAACTGACCATTCTCGCCAACGACGGCATCAATAACCAAACCGCTTCCATTTATATTTTGGCCAATGATGCGCCGCCTGCCGTTTCAGGCAATGTTGCCCCAATGCTTAACGCCACCGTCCCCGTAGGAAATATTTATTTTGAATGGGCAGGTGTCCCAGAGGCGAACAGTTATCTTTTAGAAATCGCAACGGATGAAAATAATTTTGAAAATACTATTGTTTTCGATGAAGAGACCTCGGCAAATCTTTATACCATGAACGCTTCATTGGCGGCGGGGACACTTTATTTTTGGAGGGTCACTACCAAAAATATATGTGGAGAAAATATTGGTTCCATATTTAAATTTAATACGGAACCAATTAATAGCACTAATGAATTAAATGGAAATAAATTAACCATTTACCCCAATCCTGCTGCTGATTATTTAATGATAAATTTTGCAAAAGAAATAAATACAAAAGCGGATTTGGAAATATATTCCACCACTGGTCAACTGATTTATAATTCAGTAATTTTTGCTGGCCAAAATAATTTTAAATTAAATACAGCAGGTTTTTTAAATGGTATTTATTTAATAAAAATAAATACACCAGAAAATACTTATACGCAACGGTTTTTAGTGGAGAATAATTTTTAAAAAACAGAAAAGCCGTCTTACCACTATTTTTATTGCCCATACAGGGGAATAAAAAAAAGGTGAAAAAAATTACCTTTGGTACTTAGTAACGGTCAAATAATAAGTTCACGATTTTAGGGTAAATTATTTTGATCTTAGATTTACTTTAAAAGAAGGAGTAATGTTGATACTATGACTGATTTTAAAGTAAAAAATAAGGTCAAAAGAATTAGCGTAAAACGGGAAGTTATTATTTGACCGTTACTTAAAACTCAACAACAGGAAAATGCTCGATTATAAAAACCCAAACCTGATCATTACTTCGCAGGATGTCGAACCTGGACAAATCACTTGGCGCAGCCCATCCAATATAGCGATCATTAAATATTGGGGAAAGCACGGAGTGCAATTGCCCCGCAACCCATCTGTTAGCCTGACGCTGAATTCCTCTTTTACGGACACCCGTTTGGAATACAAACCCAAAGAAAGTGGCGACCGGAACATTTCCCTCGACTTCTTTTTTCATGGGGAAGAAAATGAAAAGTTTCGGGCAAAAGTGCTGAAATACCTGGAAAGCGTGGCCGATATATTCCCGTTTTTAAGGCAGTTGGATTTGACGATCCGCACGGGGAATTCCTTTCCTCATTCGGCAGGGATCGCTTCTTCGGCGTCGGCCATGAGTGCGGTTGCTTTGTGTCTTTGCTCATTGGAAGAGGAGCTGTTTAATTCTTTGGATGAGGACGACGCTTTTGACCAAAAGGCATCTTATGTTGCCCGTTTGGGTTCAGGCAGTGCCTGTCGTTCCATTTTTCCGGTGGCTGCTCTGTGGGGGCAAACAGGCGAAATAGAGGGAGCTTCCGACCTCTATGCAGTGAGTTTGGAAAATGAGGTGCACGATATTTTTAAAACTTTTCACGACGATATTTTAATTGCGAGCGCAGCCGAAAAATCGGTCAGCAGCCGGGCAGGCCACGGCCTCATGGATGGCAACCCATTTGCCGACGCCCGTTACGCCGATGCAAAAAGAAAACTGCTCCGTCTGCTCGATGCCATGAGAAAAGGTGATTTGGAGGAATTCGGTAGAATATGTGAAAATGAAGCACTCACTTTGCACGGCCTCATGATGAGCAGTAACCCTTCTTATATTTTATTAAAACCTTCCACCCTAGAAATGATTGAGCGGCTGAAAGCGTACCGGGATGAGACGAAACACCCCGTTTATTTTACTTTGGATGCAGGGCCAAATTTGCATGTATTATATCCCGAAGACGTGGTACATGAAGTAAGGCCATTTATTGAGGAAGAATTGATGACGCTTTGCGAAGAGGAAAAATATATTTCTGATTGGGTGGGTGAAGGGCCAGAGCAAGTGGAATAAATGGAGGTAAGAAATTGAGAAATTAGAAATTTGGAAATTATTTCAAGAAAATATCTTTTAATTCCAATTCGAAGCCTTCCAAAACAATGGAAGTGATTTTTTCATCCTCAATGCCAAAAGCATGCAATTGGTATGTATTTTCTTTTAAAAGAAAAATTTCGATTGATTTGTAATTTGAGTCAACCAGCCAATATTCTTTAACACCATATTTTTGGTACAATTCTTTTTTGACCACACGGTCATTTCTGTAGGATGAGGGGGAAATAATTTCTACGATCAGATCTGGAGCTCCTTTGATGCCCCATGTTGGATCAAATTTGGCCAGATTTTCTTTTTTCAAAAAAATGATGTCGGGTTGGGGAACGTCGTTATCTGATAAAACAACAGCAGTAGGGGATGAATAAATCTTTCCAAGTTTTTTAGAGGCGACAAAAGCAAAAAATCTTTCCAACAATTCAGATTGGACGTGCTGATGTTCTCCGGAGGGTGCATTTCTTCTCACGAGTAGGCCGTTTAGGAGTTCATAGTAATGAGTAGCGTCGTCGGGCAATTCCAACTCAAAAAAATTTTCTACAGTGTATTTTTTATCTATAACTTCCATTCAATCATTTTTTGATCTCCAAATTTAAATCATTTTTTGTTTATTAACCAATCCCAAAGTAACGACTTTAGCATCCGTGCCTGATCCGGCACAATTCCCTAATTTCTCAATTTACAATTTCATGACCACAGCTTACGATAAAATCCGCCACTCCACCGGTCTCGAACTTATCGGCGATTACGCCCGCATCGCCCGCTGTATTGATATGCATACGGGTGGCGAGCCACTGCGGGTCGTCATGCAGGGAGCGCCCGAAATAAAAGCCAATTCTATTTTAGATTATCGTCGGCAAATGCAAAGCGATCACGATCATTTCCGTAAAAAATTAATGTGGGAACCCCGTGGGCACGCCGACATGTACGGGGTAATATTATTGCCGCCAGAGAAAAAGGATTCGGATTTTGGTGTTTTATTTATGCACAATGAAGGCTACTCTACTATGTGCGGGCACGCCACCATTGCCATTGCGAAATTGGCGGTACAAATGGGGTGGGTCAAAAAGAAGGAGCCCGTTACAGAAATGAAAATTGATGCACCCTGTGGTCAATTAAAAGCGTATGTGGAAGTTAATGAAGGAAAAATAATTCAGGTCTATTTTGATAACGTACCTTCTTTTGTGCAAAAAGCTGACGCCGATATAATTCTGCCAAGTGGAAAAAAAATAAAATATGACCTCGCTTATGGCGGTGCATTTTATGCGTATTTAAATGCAGATCAAATTGATTTAAAATTAAATAAAGAAAATTATGGAGAAATAATCCGGCAAGGGATAATAATCAAGCAAGCTGTCATGGAGTCGCAAAAAATGCAACACCCATTCGAGCCGGATTTGAATTTTTTATACGGCACTATATTTATTGAAAATAGTGATTTGCCGGGCATCCATAGTAAAAATGTTTGTGTATTCGCTGATGGTGAAGTAGATAGGTCGGCCACAGGTAGCGGGGTTTCTGGCCGTGCAGCGATCCATTATTTTAAAAATGAAATAAAAAAAGAAGAGCGAATTAAAATCCGTAGCATCGTTGATTCGGATATGCAGGTGGAGGTGCGGGAAGAATTAATTTTCGGCGATTATAAAGCCATAATTCCACGGGTTTATGGAGATGCCTGGATTTGCGGGTTCAGCGAATTTGTGTTGGATCGGGAGGATGTTTTTCCAGAAGGTTTTTTTCTTCGATAATTAGTGCATTAAATCAACGTCGGCAGGGTTTTAAATCCTGCCGACGTTTCACTAATTTATTTTACCCGCCAAACCCTATCTTCCCCTTTAAATTTATATTCCTTTGGTTTACTTATGGAAATAAGTGTGAGGCCGATACCAAATTGTACGACTCCTGATTTCAATGCCGTTTTTTTGCTATCGCTATCTGATATGAAAAAATAATTGGCGCTAGTCAGGATTCCTGAGAAAAACAATAGGGCGCCAACTCCCGTGAGGTTACCTTTTCGTTTTATGCTTTTTTCAGATTTATAAAACTTGATGGAATAAATGTCGCTGTAGGCGAAATTTCCATAGTTTGTTTTATCGACCGAATAAACCTGATCTTCTATTTTAAAGTCATCCATGAATTTTCGGTTGGTATATTTGGTTAAATCCATGTGAAGGCTGTCTTTAGACAGCGCCGATAACCTGCCAATTAATTGTATGGATTCGCAGCAACTTAGATTTTCACGATTTGGCCCCTCTCCCAATATTATTTCATAGAATCCGTCTGGGTTAAATGTTTTTTCTTTGGTGCCATTGGTGATGGTGAGGGATTGTGCGAGAACAATTTGAGTAAATAAACTGAAGAGAAATAGAAAGAAAATGTTTTTCATCGTTTTAATTTTTTAGATTTAAAATTGCGATTTTTATTTGCAGCAATAATAATTGTTGTCGCAAATCTAATATAGTCAGTATTGATAGAGGTAACTTTTAATGTCTGTAAATGATTATCTAAAAATCCAAAATGCAAGGTTGAGTACGCTCCCTAAAAAGAACAGAGTATTAATTGTCAAGATAATAATCAGTGAAAACCTAATATATTTTTTCCCATACCCTATTCTTTTGTATGGAATAAAACTGAATAATGCCCCTAAAAGGAATCCTATTATCGGCAGATTCAACAATGAGGTTTTTATAATTGATGAATGGTACTCTGCTGTCGTGGCTAACGTTCCATCAAGGTTTTGAACTCCCACCTTGGGAGGTAAAATAAATACCATAATTGTGATATTTAGAATTGCCAAGAATACAATAATGCCGATAATTATTAAATTAGTCCGCTTTGAAAAAGATGGTTCTTTATCAGCGATAATATCGTCTAAAATTATTTCTTCCTTCATTAAAATTGGATTTTTAAACTAATTTGATGCTGTCGGAATATTGCTGGTAATAATAAGTAAATTGGTAAATTAAGATTTTAAAAAAGAACCGGAACGGAAAGAATGAAAACCAAAAATAGCATCCTTCTACTAAATTCCAAGTGCCATATTTAAAACAAATTCCGTCCAACCAAAACAACCTTAATTTCCCCAATGCTCCGTAGCTTCGCCTCCAAAATTCAAACCATGAAATTCACTCATCAATTATTCTTATTAATAATCATTGTTTTTTGGAACGCCCAATCCAACGCCCAAAAATCCTTCCTCCAATCCGGCCCCATGCTTGGTTACACCGACATGCTGGAGACCATGCTCTGGGTGCAGACCACCAGCGCCGCCAAGGTGCAGATCGCCTATTGGGATAAAGAGGCCAACCCCGTTTCCGAAAAAAAATTCACGGACATTTATTCCACAAATAAAAAAGAGGGTTACACCGCGCATTTAGTCGCTGATCAGGTGGAACCTGGGAAAGTTTATGCCTATCAATTGCTCATCAATGACAAACCGATAGACTTTGAATATCCAACGGAATTTCAGACGCAACCTCTTTGGCAATGGCGCAACGACCCACCCCCTTTCAAGATGGCCATCGGCAGTTGTTTTTATGTGAATGAGACAAAGTACGACCGTCCCGGCAAACCCTACGGCGGTGATTATCAGATATTCGAAGCATTGCATGCGCAGCGGCCAGACGCCATGCTCTGGCTCGGCGACAATACGTATTTGCGGGAGGTGGATTGGTACACCCGCACTGGGTTTATCCATCGCTACACGCATACCCGATCATTGCCACAACTCCAACCACTGCTGGCCTCTACCCATCACTACGCTATCTGGGACGATCATGATTATGGGCCGAACGACAGCGACCGCAGTTTTGTGCACAAGGCTTTGTCGAAAGAGGTTTTCCAATTGTTTTGGGGCAATCCGACCTATGGCCTACCCGGCAAGGAAGGTATCACTACCTCGTTCAAATTTGTGGACATGGATTTTTTCTTAGTGGATAACCGCACCTTCCGCAACCCCAACCAGCGCACGACAGGCGAACAAGTGTTGATCGGGCAGGACCAAATGGAATGGCTGATCGATGCGCTCGTAGCGAGCAGTGCGCCTTTTAAATTCATTGCCATTGGTGGACAGGTACTGAACCCCAGCGCCAAGCATGAAAGATACGTCAACCTCTGCCCAGAGGAACGGACTTATTTGTTAAAACGCATCGGGGAGGAGGGCATTAAGAACGTGGTCTTCTTGACGGGTGATGTCCATCATACCGAACTAAGCAAGCTGGAAACATCCAATGGGTCGACTATCTACGACTTGACGGTCTCGCCGCTCACCTCTGGTGTGTATGAATCGGATGGTGAGAACCGCTTGGTGGTAGAGGGTACGATCGTCAATGAGAGAAATTTTGGTATCCTTGAATTCTCTGGCCCCCGGACAGAGAGGGTCATGACGATTAGTGTTTTTAATAGCAATGGGGATGAGCAATGGAGAAAGGAAATTGCAGCGGAGAAGTAGGAGTTCATGGATTTAATGGTTTCACGGTTGCCCCTTATGGCGAGTGCACGTTACAATGGAAAATCGTGAAACAATGAAGCAATACAACCGTGAAACCATAAAATTAAATTTTAAGGAACGGATGAAATAAGGCAGGGGGCTTTTGAAGAAATAAAAAAAGTACTTATTAAAGGTTAATAGGAAATTAGAAATTGAGAAATTAAATCCCTGATCATCAATTTTTTAATTTTCCAATTTCTAATTTCAGAATAAAGTCAATTACCAACCCGTTTTTTCATCCTCTTTTTTCTCCACTTTATTTTCCTTAGCAGCTTTTGCAGTGGCAGCAGCTTTTGCCTTGCGGACAATCGCTTCTTGTTTGGAGGCAAATGCTTGCAGATCCTTGTAAGTGGAAACCAGTGCCGTTGGCGGCAAATAGTCGCCTGCGCCCCAAGTCACTCGGCTGTCGATGGCTTCATTGACTTCCCGCATAAAATAATAGAGATTACCCGGGTGCTCAATGTCCATTTTGTACAGTTGCAGGGAAGCCACTTTTTCAAAAAATGGTTTGGCCTCCTTCGGCTTGATCGACTTCAATTCCTGATAAGGCCCATCCACGCCTACCTGCTTGAATAGTTGTCCATTCTCCAATAAAATATAAGATGTCTCGATGCCGGCAAAGCCACCGCCGTCGCCAAAAATAAGTTGCTTGGTCGGCAGTTTGTCTGGGGTGTATTTTACGACTTTGCACTGGGTAAAAAGTAGGAGGGAAAAAATAATGATTGGTAATATTTTTTTCATGATTGGCGGTAATGATTGAAGGAGAAACTGATTGGGCGAGCGAATTGGGAAAAGCATTCTCCCCTCTGGTCATTTTATCCTTCAATCATTGTTTCGTAAGGAAACAAAGGTAGGAATTTCTTCCTTGCACGTTCCAACGACCTACTGATACAATGCACCGTTTCCTAAAAAAAAGTTAAAAAGCATTTATTGCCATTCGGCATTTTGCAGGGATTGGAAGTTATACCTATTTTTGGCATCGTCTTATCTGTTAATAGTATTGTGGGGTAATTTCCCATTTCTAATTCAATCAGTCTAAAACAAAATTCACATGAAAAAATTATTCTTCCTGTTTGCTTTTATGGGCGTTTTTACTTTCGCCGCAACAGCGCAGACCAAAGCTTGCTGTGCTTCTAAAAATGCTTCTTCCAAGGTTTGTTCCAAAACAATGGATAGTGCTGCTTCTGCCGATGAGAGCATCGTGAAGCAAGTTTCTAATGATGGCGAAGTTTCTTATGTCCGCAAAGAAACTTGCCCCGTAACTGGAAAAGTGACCATGACTGCCGTGGAATACTGTACTAAGACAAACAAATTCGTTAACGTTTCCCCAAGTGAAACAAACGAAAAAGCTTGTACTAAGTCAGCATCCGCAACGAAGGTCTCTTCTACTTCCAAGAAAGCATGCTGTGCCAAGGGCGCTAAAGCTGGTTGCTCGAAAAATGCCAGCACAGAAAAAGCTGAAACAGGGGCCAAAGTAAAATTGGTCAATACAACAGAAGGAAACTAATCCTTTTGTTTTTGAAGATAAAAAGGCCGCTGCCCATCGGGCAGCGGCCTTTTTTGTTTGAATTTTCAGCGCAAGGATATCCTAAACTTTAATCCGTGAACACCTGTGGAATCCGTGTCGTCTGTGTTCCGATTGTTGTAAAATTTGGTTTTAAAAGAAAGCCCTAAAACAAAATCCTTCCTTATCCATTTTCTATGCAAAAAACCTAATTTCGCAACCCCAACCCGCAGCCGGAACATACATGGATTTTTTACCCGGCAAACAAATTTTTCATGGCAAAAAAGAATACTAAGAACAGTAACGGCACTCCCTCCACTGTCGAGGAAGAAGTCATAGAGATCATTGGCGCACGTGAGCACAACCTAAAAGGCATCGACCTCCGCATCCCCCGCAACAAACTGGTCGTCATCACAGGCATTAGTGGCAGCGGCAAATCTTCTTTAGCGTTCGACACCATTTATGCGGAAGGCCAACGGCGCTACATGGAGACGTTCACCTCCTACGCCCGCCAGTTCATCGGTTCGATGGAACGCCCGGATGTGGAACAGATCACTGGCCTCAGCCCCGTCATTTCCATTGAGCAAAAAACGACCAGCCGCAACCCCCGTTCCACCGTTGGTACCATTACAGAAGTATATGACTTCATGCGGCTTTTGTTTGCCCGAACGGGCGAAGCCTATTCTTACAACACGGGCAAAAAGATGGTTCGTTACAGCGAAGAACAGATGATGGACGAGATCATGGAACAGTTCAACAACAAAAAAGCGATGCTGCTGGCACCGCTTATCCGTGGGCGAAAAGGGCATTATCGGGAGCTGTTCGACCAAATGCGGAAACAGGGCTACACGACGATGCGGGTGGATGGGGAAATAACGGAACTGGTGCCCGCTATGCAGATTGACCGCTACAAGGTACATGACATCGAATTGGTGGTGGACAAAATAAAAGTGTCGGCCGACCGCAAAGACCGCATCATTTCGTCCATGCAAACTGCCTTGAAAATGGGCAACGGGCTGATCTTTATTTTGGATGTGGACAGTGGAGAAACAAGGGCATTTAGCAAACATCTCATGGATGCTGAAACTGGTCTGAGTTATGAAGAGCCTTCCCCTAATGCTTTCTCTTTCAATTCGCCTTATGGTGCCTGCCCCAAGTGTAACGGCCTCGGTGAGATCAATGCGGTGGACATGTCGAAGGTGATTCCCGACGATACCAAAAGCATTGACGAAGTGGGCATTGAACCCCTTGGCGAAGTGCGGGATACCATTGTTTTCAAACAGCTAAAAAAGATTGCCAAAAAATTCAAGTTCACTTTTAAAACGCCCATCAAGGACATTCCTGCCAAAGCGTTGGAGGTGATTTTGCATGGGGGCGACGAGTCGTTCAAAACGGGGACTACCTATCAGCACGAGCATGTTTATGATCTTGGTTATGAGGGGTTGGCCAACCAATTGGAGCGATGGTACAAAGAAACTTCTTCCGAAAAAATACGCCAATGGGCAGAGGCTTATTTGACCATTACGACCTGTGATGAGTGCAACGGCATGCGTCTGAAAAAGGAAAGCCTTCATTTTAAAATACACGAAAAAAACATCGCCGAGCTCGCCGAAATGGACTTAGGCGTCCTGTATGATTGGATGAATGATTTGGAGAAACACCTGAGCGAACGCCAACTCACCATCGGCAAAGATGTACTCAAAGAAATCCGCCTCCGCCTTGGCTTCCTCATGCACGTTGGCCTCGATTATTTGACCTTAAATCGGACAGCGAGAACGCTGTCTGGCGGTGAAGCGCAACGAATCCGGTTGGCTACGCAAATTGGTTCCCAACTGACGGGTATCACCTACATCCTCGATGAACCAAGTATTGGGCTGCACCAAAGGGACAACCACCGCCTGATCGAAGCCTTGCGGGAATTGACAGAAATCGGCAACTCCGTTCTCGTCGTGGAACATGATAAAGACATCATGTTGGCGGCTGATTATGTGATCGACTTGGGTCCTGGTGCCGGGAAGCATGGTGGGGAACTCGTTGGGCAGGGCGTTCCCGAAACATTTATCAAAAACAAGACCCTTACCGCCGACTATCTCAACGGCAAACGCCAGATCGAGGTGCCCAAAAAACGCCGCAAGGGCAATGGCAAATCACTTGAGCTAAAAGGCGCCGACGGCCACAACCTGCAAAATGTCAATTTGAAAATTCCCCTCGGCACCTTCACTTGCGTGACAGGGGTGAGCGGTAGCGGGAAAAGTTCCCTCATCAATGAGACACTTTACCCCATCCTGCGGCAGCATTTTTACAAAAGCCTCCAGCGACCGTTGCAGTATGAAAAAATAAAAGGGCTGGAGCATTTGGATAAAGTAATCGAGATCGATCAATCACCCATTGGCCGAACGCCCCGTTCCAATCCGGCTACTTATACCAACATGTTCACAGACATCCGCACGTTGTTTACCAAGTTGCCCGAGGCCATGATCAGGGGCTACAAGGCTGGCCGTTTTTCTTTTAATGTAAAAGGAGGCCGCTGCGAAACCTGTCAGGGTAGTGGGAAACGGGTCATTGAAATGAACTTCCTGCCCGATGTGTACGTCGAATGCGAAACCTGTCTTGGACGCCGTTACAACCGGGAAACGCTCGAAGTCCTGTATAAAGGCAAAAGCATCAACGACGTGTTGAATATGACCGTGGAAGAAGCCACCGAGTTTTTCAAACCGGTGCCCAAAATCTACCGCAGGCTAAAAACCCTGCACGACGTGGGGCTGGATTACATCACCCTCGGCCAGCAAGCCACCACCCTTTCCGGTGGCGAAGCCCAACGGGTAAAACTCGCCGAAGAGCTTTCCAAACGGGATACCGGCAACACGATGTATATTTTGGATGAGCCGACCACCGGGCTGCATTTTGAAGACATCCGCCACCTGTTGCGGGTGCTGAATAAATTGGTAGACAAAGGCAACACCGTCCTCGTCATTGAGCACAACTTGGATGTGGTCAAAATGGCCGACTGGGTCATTGATCTGGGGCCGGATGGTGGCAGGCGGGGAGGTGAAATTGTTTGCGAAGGAACGCCGGAACAGGTCGCCAAAAAGAAGGGGAGTTTTACGGGAGAATTTTTGAAGTTGGAGCTGGCGTAGTAGTGTTGTTTCGCAACGGTATATATTATTGAAAAGGGAAACCTTCCAAGGAGAGGGTTTCCCTTTTCAATTTCATTTCTATCTTCCACAATTTTCGTGGCCACCATTGAGAATATCATCATACATTTCTTGTGTGATGAATTGAGGGGTATATGTTTCTCCTTGTACATCCAACTGGCTTGAAAAACCCCTCATGTGATTTCTTGAACCACACGCCAGCATTTCATACACATCAATAATGTCAGCTTTGGAAGTGGCATCAATGGCATTGTCCAAGTCTAATATGTCAACGTCCTCAATAGTTGCTCCGACGGTCAAAGCGGCAACCAATGAGGCGTCCCCTTGTGCGATTAAATTATTGTATAGCTGTTGTAAGTCTGCATTTGTAAAAACACCCATTTCAGTTGATGCGGGGTCTTCCACTCCATAAACCTCCATAATACCCAGCACCGCATCCATGTGGGTCTGTTCACTTGATGAAATGTTTTTGAAAATATTTAGGTCATATTTTTCGGAAAAATACAAGTAAACGTCACGGGCGAGTTTTTCTTCTTCCCGCATAAAAATCAGATCGGCTTTTTCATTCTCGCTCAATGATAAAACAACATTATCGTCAGAGTCATCACAAGAGATAAAACCGGCCATCAAAATAAATAAAGCAGAAAGCAACAGATTCGAAATTCTTAGATTTTTCATGATTAATTTTTTTTGATTTTAAATAAAAGGCATTTTTTTAAGGCCGCCATTCCTCCTTTTTTATTTGCTACGCAGCGGGTTTATATTTCTTTCATTTTTGGAAAAATATTTAATGATTTTTTTAGCCTAATAAAAATTAATGTGTGCCATTATTTGCGGGACAGAATAAGCTGTTCTTTTGGCAAATTCTCAACAGCTTGTACCGAACTTGCTTCGGGATGCATCTCATGGGATTCAAAGGGGAAGGCGGCTTTGCCGCCTTCCCCTTTGAATCCCTTTGGGTCGAGCAGTCTGATGCTTCAAGGCGAAGTGAATTTTCCGGCCCACTTGCTTGAATCAAAATGTAAAGGTTTTTTTTGATGCCGTATTAGGTTTATTCTTTTGATAAATAAAAGAGAAAGTGCTGTTAGAACTTCAAGTCCTAACAGCACTGTTTTAAATGGCAAAATCTATTTTGACCAAGTGCAAAGACGATTTATTTATTTTATAAATAGTTCGGAAATAAAAATAAATTTCACTGTTTCGCTATTTTTTTAACGGCTGTTTTTCCGTCTGCAATAAGATGAATAAAATAAATGCCAGCCGGCCATGTATTTGTTTGGATTTGAAAAACGGATTTATTTTCATTTATTGTTTTAAATAATTTTCCATCCGCCCCAAATATTTTTAATTGTTCAATTAAATAATTGTTTTCCACTTGAATATTTAATTCATTGTCAAATGGATTGGGGGATATTTTTACCGCATTTTCAAAATGGTTTATGGTTGTGGCATTTACCAATGATTCTTCCACGGTGTTGTTTTTGGAAACCAGCCATAAGTCGGGGTCGAATAAAACTTCACTCACTTCAAAGGGCAACGTTGCTTCAAATATTTCTCCCGAAAAATGGTGCTCCAAACGGAGCAGGCTGTCTTGTCCGTCGTTGCTTTTTACCTGAATGGGCACGGGCATTGCAAAAAAGTCGACGGATGGGTGGGAGGTCGTTTGTTCGAGTTTGATCCATACTTTGTTGCCAAGCCCCGTCCAGCTCACTTGATAACTGGGATAGCCCTGACCGTAAAACCAATCATTGAAAAAAACTGTCAAATCTTGTCCGCTCTGCATTTCCAGATGGTTTTGCAAATCCTTTGTTTTGGCGTAGCTGAAAGCGAGATTATCGTCGTTCAAATAATTCTTGATGCCTTGGAAAAAATCTTTCTCCCCCAATTTCCAGCGCAGCATGTGCAACAGCATGGCGCCTTTGTTATAGGACAATCGGCTGCTAAAAATACGGTTGACACTGGTCGTGTCGTCCACCCAGACCGATCCACTTTCCTGACTGGTAATATTGTTGATACGGCCTGCCTTCCAACCGTACCAATCGCCCGGATCACCGAAAAACTCCTCTGTAAGGCCCGTCAGATAGGTAGCGAAGCCTTCGTTGAGCCAGATGTCTTCCCAGCTCCCACAGGTCACTTTGTCGCCAAACCATTGGTGCGCCAACTCATGTGCCTGCAGCCCATAGGAGAAGCCCCCCATGAAACTCATCGTCTGGTGTTCCATGCCACCGCCCCAGCCGAATTGGGCGTGGCCATATTTTTCCTTGGCAAAAGGGTAATCACCAAAAAGCTCATTGTACAGTCCCATGATTTCTACTGTATTTCCCAATTGGTCGACCGCATAATTATAATCTTCGGGAAAAATATAGTTCAGCACCTCCAGCGAATCGCCATTGCTCAAGGCCACATAATCTGAGAACACCGCGTAATTCGTCACTCCGATGGCAACGAGGTAGGCAGGTATAGGGTAGCGGTGTTGCCAGGTAAATATTTTTTGGTCGCCATCTTCGACTTCACTTGCCAAGATGCCATTGGAAGCGACCCGATACGCTGCGGGTACGCGGACGATGATGTCGGTTGAATCAATTTTGTCCACCAAATCCTGCTTGCAGGGCCACCATACTTTGGCGCCATAAGGCTCTGACAATGTCCATAAAATCGGGACGCCTTGGTGGGTTGACTGCTCGAAAGAACCAAACCCCGATGAATTAGGCGCACCTTCATAATATACCACGACACTGTCCTGCTGACCGACGGCAACGATGTCGGGTAGGTCTATCTGCAAATTATCATTTCCCGAAAACAAATAGGGCAGCGTATCGCCGTGATAGACGACCGCATTGATCGTCATGTTTTGTGCAAAGTCAAAGTTGAGCTGCTGAAAATCCAGCTCGGTAGGCTTGAAATAAGTCGTTACTTGGCCCCGGATATAATTTTCTGCCGGATCTATTTCCCATTCCAAACGGTGGTAATTGATGTCGTAATTACTGGTCAACGCATTGGAGCGAAATGCGATGGACTGCTCATGGCGGTGTTGTTCTGTCGCAATGATGTGCGACAAATCTTTGCAGGTTCCATCGAAGTCATATTGGGCGGATATAGTTGAAAAGAAAAATAAGCAGCAGGTAAGAATCGAAGTCCTCATGGTTTGTATTTTTTTATGAAGAGTATCCTGCAAACTTGCAGGATTTCTCCGTCAATGCTGGTGATAAGGATCACTGGGGATGGTTATTTTTAATATCTTTTAATGCCCCCAGAGCATTGCTGAAGCCTTCTTCATCGGCTGATATAAATAGTACCCGGAGTGCTGGTAGAGTGTATTTTGAAAAAACTCTATCTCATAGGGTCTTGTTATTTTTAAACTATTTTGTTTTAAATAAAATAAAAAAGCGCATAAATTAAAACAAATTATTTCTAAAATTGCATCTGCATTAAAACAAGACTAAAAAGTTCCAAAACCCACACCGCCCATCTTTGCTCACAACAGAAGGGGAAACTACGAAACGCCAACCTCCATATTGGCGGGCCGCTCCAATTAGGAAACCGGAGCTACAAACGGCAAAGACCCGGCGATGTATTTAAACTGTCATACTTATTTCAGCCTGCGTTACGGCACGCTGTCGCCCAAGGAGTTGGTGCAGACGGCCAAGCGGTGGGGCGTCACGGCCTTGGCGTTGACGGACATCAACAATACCTCCTGCATGGGTGAATTCGTCAAATGCTGCAAGGAGGCAGGCATCCAGCCAATCGCAGGCATTGACTTTCGAAACAGCGAGGGGAAACAGCTTTATGTCGGTATCGCCCGCAACAGCGAGGGCTTCCGCCAACTCAATCAATACCTCACCCATTACAACCTCATCAACAAACCCTTACCCGAGGTTTTTAACCATGAAATTTTACCCCCTTCGGGAAATAAGCCCCCTGCATTCACCACTCACCATTCACCATTCACCATTATTTACCCCCGCCTTATCAAACCCATCACCGATTTCAAAGAAAACGAATACTTGGGCATCCGCCCCGAACACGTCAACCACTTGTTCACCTCCGATGTGCGCAAATACCCACACAAACTGCTCATGCTCAGTCCCGCTACCTTCCTCAATGACGAAGGGTTTCAGTTGCACCAAATCCTTCGTTGCATCGACCTGAACACTGTGCTCGGCAAGCTGACGGCTAAAGACACCGCTAAAAAAACCGAGCGCCTGCACCCCCCTGAAGTACTGCTCGACCTGTATAAAGTCTATCCTCAAATTATTGAAAACACCAAGCGGCTGGTGGAAAGCTGCTCCATTGAACTGGCGACGGGCGATCAAGTGAACCGCCGCACTTTTACGGGTGACCAAGAGGGCGATTTCGCTTTGGTGAAAAAATTGGCGCTGGCGGGCTGCAAGCAACGCTACGGAGAGCGCCATGCCAAAGCGACCCAACGCATTGAAAAGGAACTGGAGGTGATCAAAGAGATGAATTTTTGCGCCTATTTTCTCATCGCTTGGGACCTGGTACGCTATGCCCACAGCATTGGCTACCACCATGTCGGGCGGGGCAGTGGGGCTAATTCTATTGTTGCCTTTTGCCTGCAAATTACCGACGTCGACCCATTGGAGCTCGACCTTTATTTCGAACGTTTCATCAACCGCCACCGGGCCTCGCCACCCGATTTCGACATTGATTTTTCTTGGGATGAACGGGACGACGTGACGGACTACATTTTCAAAAGATATGGCAAGGAGTACACTGCTTTGCTGGCTACTTACAGCACTTTTCAGTTCAACGCAGCGGTGCGGGAGTTGGGGAAGGTTTATGGTTTGCCGAAGGCGGAAATTGATACGTTTATTGATGACGTGCTCAAGGCTACAGGGACGAGGGATGTGCGCTATTGGAAGGAGGATCACGAAGGTGGTAGAGGGTGGGAGGTGGAAGGTGGAGGGGCACCACCTTCTACCCTCCACCTTCTACCCTCCACCCTTCACCGTGCTATCATCCATTTTGCCCAAAAGCTGCATGGCTTTCCGAACTACTTATCCATCCATGCGGGCGGTATTGTCATTTCGGAAAAACCGATCAACTACCATACGGCATTGCAGATGATGCCAAAGGGTTTTCCCATCACCCAGTTCGACATGTATCACGGCGAGGATTTGGGTTTTCACAAATTGGACATCCTTAGTCAACGGGGGTTGGGACATGTGAAGGATGCGGTGGATTTGGTGAAACAAAACCAAGGCAAAGCCATCGATGTCTATGACATAGCGGCGATCAAAGCCGATGAAAAGGCACGGCAACAATTGAGGTCGGGGCAATGCATGGGCTGTTTTTATGTGGAGTCGCCCGCCATGCGGGGGCTGTTGAGCAAATTGCGCTGCGAGGACTATGTCCATCTTGTGGCCGCTAGTTCGATCATCCGGCCAGGGGTAGCAAAATCGGGTATGATGAAGGAATACATCAGGCGGTTTCGGATGTCGGATTTCGGATGTCGGAAAAACGGCAAGGGGGCATCCGACGTCCGGAATCCGACATCCGAAATCAAATACCTGCACCCAACATTTGAGGAGCATTTGGGTGAAACATTTGGGATAATGGTTTATCAGGAAGATGTGATCAAAATATTGCACCACTTCGCTGGCTTGGGTTTGGATGAAAGCGATGTGCTGCGGCGGGTGATGAACGGCAAAAAAGCGGACTCTGAGAAATACCGAAGCCTCGAACGCCAATATTTTGAAAACTGCAAAAAGATGGGCCATTCCGATGAGTTGGCCAACGAAGTATGGCGGCAGATCAAAAGCTTCGCTGGTTACTCTTTTTGCAAAGCGCACTCGGCGAGTTTTGCGGTGGAGAGTTTTCAGAGCCTTTATCTGAAAGCCTATTTCCCACTCGAATTCATGGTGGCCGTCATCAACAATTTTGGCGGCTTTTATAAAACGGAATACTACTTCCACGAGGCCCGCATGGCGGGTGCCAACATCCATGCGCCCTGCGTCAACCACAGCCTTTACCTTACCAATATTGAGGGGAAAGACATCCATATCGGCTTCGTTCACCTGCATTCCATGGAGCAAAAAGTGGCGCACCGGATCGTCCACCAGCGCTCCGCTGGCGGTCCTTTCCGCAGCCTCACCGACTTTGTGAACCGGGTAAACATTTCCGCCGAACAACTGGAAATCCTCATCCGCATCGGCGCCTTCCGCTTCACGGGTTTAAACAAATACGAACTGATGTGGGAAAAAAATGCGGTGTTCAACCCCAAGGGAAAATTCGAGTGCAGTGGCCGCCTCTTCGCCGACCCAGTCGAGGATTTCCGGCTGCCCGACCTGAAAGAAGGCCCTCTCGACCAAGCCTTCGACGAAACCGAATTGCTCGGCTTCCCCCTCTGTTCCCCGTTTGATCTGCTGGTGGAACGCCACCACCCTGACTGCACCGCCGCCGCCGACCTCCCCAAAGCCGTTGGCCTGATGGTTACCATGCTCGGCTATTATGTTTGCAAAAAGGACGTGCGCACCGTCAACGGTAAAATGATGAACTTCGGTACCTGGCTCGACGAGGACGGCCATTTTTTCGATACCACCCATTTCCCCAATTTCCTGCAATCCTCCCCCTTCCGGGGCAAGGGCATTTATAAAATCACGGGCCGGGTGGCGGAGGAATACGGCTTTCCAAGTGTGGAGGTGGTGAAGATGGAGCGGTTGGGGTATAGGGGGGATGGGCGATATGGGGAGTGAAATAAAATTAGCCGATCTATTTTAGAGATAAATCTTTAAATTTGTAAACGACCCAAAACAGAAACCAGCTTATGGCAAGAGACAAATTTCACCATGAGTTCCGGGAGGCACTGGAAAACGATGGTTGGACAGTTACGCATGACCCACTCACATTTAAAATTGGAAAAATACAAGTGCAAATCGATCTAGGCGCTGAGCGCTTGATCGCTGCTGAACGTGGAGAAGAGAAGATCGCAGTAGAAATCAAAACTTTTGTCAATGCGTCATTCATTACTGCTTTATATGAAGCAGTTGGTAAATACATCATTTATCGCAATATCGTTGAAATGAAAGAGCCAGACCGGATTCTTTACATGGCAACCCCAGAGCCGATTTATGATGAATTTTTCAAAGAGGAAGTATTGCAGGAAACATTGAGAAAAGAAAAATTCAAGCTCATCGTTTACAATCCTGATATACAAACTATCACACAATGGATAAAATAAAAAAATACGAAGCGGCTATCCTTAGCATTTTAACCGAATACGCTAAAATTAAATATGCAAATGTGGAAGGCGGCAATGAATTGATCGCAGATAAAGAAAATCACCGCTATCAAATAGTTACCATTGGCTGGGAAGGTAATCGGTTTGTCCACGACTGTCCCATGCATTTTGATATTATCAATGGGAAAATATGGATACAACGGAACATGACGGAATGGGAAGTTGGAAAAATGCTGGAAGAACAAGGCGTTCCCAAATCAGATATTGTTATTGGTTTTCTATCGCCCAAAATGAGGGAGTATTCGGAGTATGCGGTGGTGTAATAAACGAACTAATAGACCCTTATTATTCCATAATTATTAAACTGGAGTGTTTAAAATTCAAAGATGTCTTTGATAGTTCTCAAATAATTCAAAAGCAGAATGGTGAAGCCTATCAAACCTACTTTTATAGTCTCAATATAATCCATAATTGGGACGGACGTTTTCAATACTTTTTCTAATTTTTAAATCATAGTTTATTCTCACCCTCTTCTTTCCAACAACTCCTCCAAACTATACCCCTCGGATGCAGATCGCTTACCCTTTTTAATTTGCAGCAAGTCATTTTTATTCTGGATGTGCAGCCACAAAGCGGGGTTGATGTTGAAGATGCTATCGAGCTTGAAGGCGAGGTCGATATTGATGCGACGGGCACCTTTGATGAGCGCACTCAGGTTGGAAGACTGGATACCGATGTAATCGGCAAAATCTTTATTTTTAATTTGAATAGACTGGATCAACTCATTCAAAAACCAACCTGTCGTTTTTATTTCCGATGGGTTTTCCTCGTTCAAATAATCTTCCATTTGGGAGCGGAGAGAACGGATATTGGTTTTATTTTCCGTTCATCACTTTGGGCAATGGATATTTCCTCTATCATTTTGCGGGTCGTTTTGAATGACTCGCTGTTCACATTACAACGCCCGTACCTGTGCCGTTGATTCCACCTTCATTGATAAATTCTTTTTTTGCCATGGCTAAAAGTTAATTATGACACTGCGTCAAATGTAAGGCTGAGAAGTTTTAGTTCACAAACGTCGGCAGAGTTTGGAACCCTGCCGACGTTAGGCTTAATCAAAATTGCTGTGTAAAATTTGAATAATAACAGCCTTACATTTGATAGATCACCAAGTTATTAAATATTGATCACCAAATTGCTTTTATTATCAATGTTAGATCTCCATTCCACAAACAGGGGTTCTGTCGGTGCGGCAGACTATGGGGTGAGATGAAGAATGAAAAGTCGCCCCTAAGTGAGAATGATAATCACAACTGCAACCGAATCCCTGGCCCCAGCAAATAGAAAAATTTCTTCTCAGATAAAAAATACCCGCAGCCCAGAAAGAGTGGAAAGCTCAGTTTCTTAGCTTTCCCTTGTAGCGGATACAGGCTGCCGAGCGCTACGACACCCACATCCCGGTTATTACTGTTTTCGCTAAAATTGAAGGCATTGAGCGCCAGAAAGCCCGCACCGAATTTGTAAGGCCGAAACTTGGCGATGCGCCGGGGGTGGTAAAAACTGAACTGTGCGATGATGGCCATGCTCACACCGCTGAGGGTACCAAAGCCTTCTTCATTGAACCTTTTGGTCAGCAAACCGGCAGGGAAGGACACATCCAGATCGAAGGAGGAGTAACGCCGCAGGATGAATTCGGCCCTTTTTGAAAAGCCCTCCCCGCCGTGTTGTTGTGGGTCGTGGCGGATGGTGATTTCGATGTTCGACCAGTCGTCAAGGTCAAAGGTTTTGCGGCGCAGCAACTGGTTGATGCTAATGTTGCCGGGCTGGCAATCTTTTCGGTCGTACTGGTCAAAGCGGGGTGAATTTTCGCCGGGGCACACCACCACTTTTTCGAGCGTACGCCGATCCACAAGGGTGTTGCCGCTCGTCACTTGGATGTCTATAATGAGGTACTGTTTGCCGTAAAGTCGGCTACCGCCATCCAGTTTTTGTGGGTTAAAAGCGATGATGATGTCATCGAGTGTGTGGTCAATGAAAACAGTTTTATCAATGTCTAAGAGCACCCTATCCGGTTGGTCTTCGATGCCGAGCGTAATGAAATCAAGTGGGTGCGGCGCTTGGAATTCTTTTACTTTAAACTTGTGCCCAGTCGCTTTACCATAGTTAAGCACAGCAACCTCGGGCTTCTTGATGTCGAGTGGCACACGGGCGTAAAAAAGCACCTCGTTTTCACCCCGCACCAAGGTGTCGGTGCGCACCTCGGCCAGACCGTCGAAAGAGAAATTGGCTTTATGCAAACCGTCGCCTTGCAGTTTGATTTCTATCTGCTCGCCAGGATAGACAAACTGCCCCTTACTCTCGTTCCCTTTGGCCGAAATGACACTCACACTTTCCACTTTGGTGACTGGCGTTATGCTGAAATTGGTCAGACACTTTGCGACATCCCCATCCTTTATGTAAAGATAGCCCTCCGACTGCCGGTGCTGGTTGTAGGGGCGCAGCCAACAAAGTACCCTCCCATTAGCAAGGATACTTCGGGTAAAAATCTCAGCGATGAGCATACCGCCTGCCTCTTGTTGTTTTTCCAGCCGGTAGGTTTTACTGAGTTGGATGATAGGATGATAATCCAATTCTATTTCAATGCCTTCGCCCGGCAGGTTGCGGTTCAGGCTGACTTCCTTTTTGTTGGTGTTTAAAAAAACGAGCTTACTCTCTTTGACCTCAAACTCGTAGCGCAGCGGCGGCAGTTCGTACACTGGTTTGCTGTCGGATGAAAGAAAAGGCTTGCGGAGCCGCAGCGGAGCTTCGAACACCTGCATGCCAGGCTTGGTCGGCAGCAGGTGGATGCGCAGCTCGCCCTGTTCTACCGAAAATTTGTAATTAATATTCAGGTCTTTTGTCCACTGGTTGAAATAGCGGATGTTGTACGGGCGGTCGGTTTCTACACGGAACACCCGTTCTTCCCCAATGAAAAGTTTGTTGTCCTGAGGGTCGAGAAAAGCGGATGTTTCGGTAACGGGGAAAAGTTTTAACTCATGGATATAGGACTCCCCTCGTCCAAAAGGGGTAATAGAAAAAGTGAATTGCAAAAAATCGCTTTGCGTCAGTTGTGAAAAACGGGCCTTCAAACGGAAATGATTTTCGATACGCAGAATGCTGTCGACCAATTTGAAATCAGCCGAAGGCATTAGCCCTATTTGCTTGATGGATGCAGGAAAGGAAGGGTACAACTCCACCTCACACACTGCGTCCACGTCTTCATACTGGAAGTAAAGCTGTTGCTCGCCGTTGATGCTGACCGTGTTTTTTGACCAGGTAAAAATGGAGGTGTCTATTTTGAGCACGACTTCCTGAAACGGGCCATTTTTGTTGGATTGGGCAGTGGCAGACATTTGCCATGACAGCAGCACAACCAACAGGGCGCTGTATTTAAGAAGAAACAGTAGCGACGAATGACGGGTAAGGAAAACCATAGTTACGTTCTTTATGAGCGGCTATATTCGGTCGGCGCGCAAAGGTCGCTTTTTCTGGGTATTTGACATTTAGCATTTGCCTTCTAGGGAAAGGGCATTTTCAAAATTCTAATAAAAGCGGAGCCCTTCGATTGAAAAATGTGGGTCGGGTGGATATGGGGTTTTGAGTGGCGAGGGCGTATAGACGACGGAATAAAAGATACTCCTATTCACTAAAACTACTTGCAATTCCTTAAATTTGTAAGCAACCCAAAATAGAGACCAACTTATGGCAAGAGACAAATTCCACTATGAGTTCCGTAAAGCGCTGGAAAGTGATGGTTGGACGGTGACTCACGACCCGCTCACATTTAAAATCGGCAAGATACAAGTACAGATCGATTTGGGTGCCGAACGTTTGATCGCTGCGGAACGGGGAGAAGAGAAAATAGCGGTAGAAATCAAGACATTAGCAACTTGTCTTTTATCACCGCACTTTACGAGGCAATTGGTAAATACATTGTATATCGAAACGTGATTGAAATGCAGGCGTCTGAAAGAACTTTGTATTTGGCTGTGCCTTTAGATGTTTATGGCCGATTTTTCAAAGAAAAAATTTTGCAAAGGGTGACTGAAAAAGAACAGTTCAACCTCATTATTTACAACAATAAAACTAAAACCATTTCGCAATGGATCAACTAAAAAAATATGAAACTGCCGTCATCAGTATTTTAAAGGAATATGCCAAGATCAAATATGCCAACATAGTCGGTGGCAACCATTTAGTCGTCGACAAAAAGAACCATCACTATTTAATCATTACAATGGGATGGGAAGATGGCATATTTGTCCACGACTGCCCCATGCACTTTGAAATAAAGGATGGAAAAATATGGGTACAGCATAATATGACGGAATGGGAAGTTGGGAAGATGTTGGAAGAGCAGGGTGTTCCTAAAATGGATATTGTGGCCGGATTTCTTGCACCGGATATGCGGGAATATTCAGGGTATGCGGTAGTGTGAGACCTCATCAGCAGGAGTTTATACACTGAAATAACTGACCTTCTAAAAATTCATTGGAATTCATTCTTTTCACCCCCCCAGCACCTCATCCAAAAACCGGTAAAACGCTTCCCCTTCCCCCCGGAACTTGCCCAATATTTTCCCTTCTGGATCGATGACAAATTTGGTGGGGAAGGCATCCACGCCAAACAAGGCTTTGTAGTCGTTCAGTCCGGTGCCGTTGTAGAGCTGACGCCATTTCAATTCTTTTTTATTCACCACTTTAATAACGTGTTCGACGCCTCTTTTTTCGTTGCAGGCGATGCCGACCATTTCCAGTTGGCCCTCGTATTTTTTATAATATTTCTTCATGTCGGGAAAGCCCGATACGCAGGGGGCGCACCACGTTCCCCAAAAATCGACGACCACATATTTCCCGCGGAGGTCTTCGAGGTTAAAAGATTCTTGGAAAATGTCCGAAGTGATGATGTTGGGTGACAAAGCACCTTCGTTTTCGGCAGCAAAGCCAGCCAAACGCCTTTCCAAAAGATTGAAAAAATAAGGGTGCTTTCGCTGGTCGGGGATGTTCTCGGCGAACTGTACGACGGCTTCGGCATCGTTCGAAGCAAACATCAAATACATAGAGCAATAGGATTCGGGGTGCTGCTGGATGAAATCATTTTTGATTTTATCAATCTGCGATTGCTGCGATGTTGAATTGATCCCCGGCTGAAACATCGTGCCAGTGGAGGAATAATATTCCTGCAAACGGTCATTGTAATCAATCACCAATTTTTCATCCAAATAAGGGGCGATGGCAGATGACACCTCCACAAAATCATCATTGATGGAATTGCCTAAAACTGTGTAGTCGATGAGGTAGCTCAATTGTTCCCCTCCGATTTTCAGCACATCCCCCGGTTCACCGTAAACGGTGAACAGCGCTTCTTTGACTGGTTCAAATTTACCGGGTGCGATGTTCGCTGCAATCAGCGGGTCAATTTCGATGGCAGCAAAATCTTTTGCCGGGAATTTATATTTAAACTTTCCTTTCTTGACCGGAACGGTCTCTTCCCAAACCTGCTTGTCCGTGGTGATTTTAAGACGGATTTCGGCCGTGCTTAATTCTTTTATGTTCCCACGGATTTTAATGGGCTTCTGGGCGCTGGCGTAGCCAATCAATAAAAGAGTCAATCCGATGGTTAGTAGGATGCGGTGGCTCATTGCTTGTTCTCTTTTTGGGTGGGTGCTGGTTTGGTTTGCATCGGCGTCATGGGAGTCATTTGCATCATATTGGAGGCGGGTTGCGTTGCTGGTTTTGGCTCAGTTACCCCGTCATTGAGAATGGCCAGCAATTCTTCTTTAGTGGTGGTTGCCGCTATCCTGACCGCTTTTTTTACCGAACCGTCTTGCCCCAAAACAGACAGTGCGCCATTTAAACCATACGTGTCACCAGCGTATTTTTTTCTCAATTCCTCCGATTTGCCGTTTACAGTGGCCACCACGAACTTTTCATTGAGAGCACTGATTATTTCTTTGTTTTCATAAACGGGCAGGACATTGGCATTGGTCCGGTGCCAAAGCACTAAAACATCCTTGCCATCCCGTGCTGCTTTTTCAAAAGCTTTGTCCAGTTGTTCCTCTTTAAACAAAATCCAACCTGTGCCTTCGATCGACGGCCAAAAACCCACCTCTGGCTTGAACAGGCCGTCCAAAACCCCTTGTGCGAGTTGGGCGGTTTCGGCCTGTCCGCCGCTGATCAACAGCTCGCCATCGGGATTGATAAAAACCACGCCGGGATAGGTATTAGGCTGGTACTTTGTCATCCAATCATTGAAAACGAGGTGGTCATTTTCGTCTTTTACATATTCCCCATTTTCATCCTTTAAATAGCTTTGGGTAAATGAGATAGCGGTGACTTCGAAATTTTCCTGCAATAATTTTTTGGTCTCTTCCGCCCGGAGCGCATCGTGGATCGGCCAATGCGTATCGCCCACGATGCCGATGATGTTTCTGTTGTTGGACTTGGCATCTTGTAGGATTTGTTCCCACTCCCGCAACTCCATTTCGTAGCCTGCTGATTTGACGAATTCGAAATATTTGTTGCGTTGCAAATCCGCTTCCTTCTTTTTTTCTTTTGCAATGTCAATGGCCCCGTATTCTTTCTTGATGCTTTCTTGCAGTGCTTTCTTGCCAGTTTGGATAAATGCTTCCGCCTCTTGGTAGCCGACCGTTTTTAGGACAGTATTTCCGTTGGGATCGAGAAAGAAAAAGGTAGGGTAAACAGAAGCCAAAAAATATTGGCTGAAGTCCAACCCCTCGGCTGACTCCATGTCAATTTTATAGCTGATAAAATTTTCATTGTAAAATGCTCCGACCTGTTTGTCCTGAAAAGTTTTCTTATCCATCAATTTACAAGGGCCACACCAAGTGGTATAGCAATCGACGAATATGTACTTGTTTTGCTTTTTGGCTTTCTTGATGACCGCGTCCCAGGATTTTTTTTCAAAATCTATTTGGCCCGTGGCATCAATGTTTAAAATGAACAAGGCGAGTAAAATGCAGGCGATATGCTTCATGTTAGTTTGTATTTATGGATGGATTTGGAAATCCCCTCTTTGCAAACAATCGGGGATCAGGGGGCAAAGTAAGGATATTTTAAGGGAGGGGTAAAAATTAAATGCCCAGTTCTTGTGGCCACAGGGGATTTACAATTCCTACTTTCGCCCCTTCGTTGCACCATAATCAAAACCACCGACCCAATGAAAATTACCCTCTTCTCCGACCACCCCTTCGAACGGCAGCACATCGAACAGGCCAATGCCGGGCGGCACGAATTGATGTACGTGCCTACCTACCTGACGCCAAAAACCGCCATTTTAGCCAAGGGCTCCGATGCCGTCGCCATTTTCGTCAATGATAATGGATCGGCCGAAGTGCTCCGGTTGCTGCACGGGTACGGCGTGCGCTACATCGCCTGCCGTTCTGCGGGTATCAATCATGTGGATTTGCAGGAAGCCAAAGCGCTGGGCATGAAAGTCGCCAATGTACCGGGATACTCACCCTATTCGATTGCGGAGCACACCGTCGCCCTGATGTTGGCGCTCAACCGCAAACTGGTGCGGGCCAACAGCCGTGTCAGGGATTTGAACTTTTCGCTCAATGGACTTACTGGTTTTGACATGAACGGCAAAACGGTTGGCATCGTTGGTGTGGGAGCCATCGGTCAGGTGGTGGCGAAAATCTTACATGGTTTCGGCTGTCACCTGCTCGGTTTCGACCTGAACCCGAATGAGGAACTGACCCACCGTTACGGTATGGCATTCACCGATTTGGATGACCTCATCCGCCGCTCCGATATCATTACCCTGCACGCACCGCTGAACAAGCATACCCAATACCTCATCAATGGGAAACGCATTGCCCACATGAAAAAGGGAGTCATGCTCATCAACACCAGCCGGGGTGGCCTGGTCAATACCAAAGCGGTGATCAAGGGATTGAAAAAAGGGCAGATCGGCTACCTTGGGTTGGATGTGTACGAGGAGGAGAGCGGCCTTTTTTTCGAGGATCATTCCGGCGATATTTTACAGGATGACGTGATTGCCCGCTTGCTTACTTTTCCCAATGTACTCATTACCAGCCATCAAGCTTTCCTAACGGAAACGGCCCTGCGGAACATCGAAGAAACGACCTTCCATACCATCAATTGTTGGGAGAAAGGGGAGAAAAGTGAGTTTGAATTGTGATGAAATAAAGGAGCAGTAACGGGCTCACTATGCATCTTCCGAGACCCCCACTTGCAAAAACTGCATCTCGTACAGCTCCCGGTATTTCCCATTTTCATTCTGCAACAATTCCTCGTGCGTACCAAATTCCCTGACCTCCCCTTTTTCCAAAACAAGGATTTTGTCGGCATGCCGGATGGTGGACATCCGGTGCGCAATGATGATCGAAGTGCGCTTGGCGATGAGTTGTTCGATGGCGTATTGGATGACGCTTTCCGTTTCCGGGTCAATGGAAGAAGTGGCTTCGTCGAGGATGAGGATGTCGGGGTTGAAGACGAGCGCCCGGACGAAAGAGATCAACTGCCGCTGCCCCATGCTGAGGGTGGCGCCCCGTTCCATAACTTTATAATCGTAGCCACCGGGCAACTTCTCAATGAAGGCATGTGCCCCGATCATTTTGGCCGCATCAATGACCTCTTCCCGGGTGATGTTCTCGTTCCGCAGGGTGATATTTTCCATGACCGAACCAGAGTAAAGGAAAACATCTTGCAGCACCACGGCCATGCGGTCGCGGAGGTATTGGAGCTCGTACTCACGGGTATCAATGCCGTCCAATTCGATGCTGCCCTTTTGTATTTCGTACAAGCGGTTGAGGATGCTGATGGTGGACGACTTGCCCGAGCCTGTGCTTCCGACAATGGCCAATGTCTCGCCGGGTTTTATTTCAAAATTGATATTCTTCAACACGTAATCGACGCCGCTATAGGCGAACCAGACATTTTTAAACTCAATCTTGCCCAGTATTTTTTCGGGCTTTTTGTCCCCGTTGTCAGCAATATGGTCGCGCCGGTCGAGCAGGGCGAACACCCGTTCAGAGGCGACCAGGCCCATCTGCAGGGTATTGAACTTATCCGCCATCATGCGGATAGGGCGGAACATCATATTGAGGTAAATCGGAAAGGCGACCAGCGTCCCCGGCGTCACCCCGCCACCGAGACTGTCCCTTGCCCCCCACCAGATCATCAGCCCGAGCGAGGCGGCGGAAATCACTTCCACTACGGGGTAAAAAATGGAGTAGTACATGATGCCGTCGATATTTGCTTGCGTGTACTCCCGGTTGATTTTTGAATTTGGCCATCTCCTGTTCTTCCGCATTGAATATCTGAACGATCTTCATGCCCGTGAGCCGCTCTTGCAGGAAGGTTCATGCGCGCAATTTCCTTCCGCACCCGCTGAAAAGAATCTTTTACTTTTCCTTAAAAACATAAGTAGCTATGATGAGGAAAGGCATGGTGGTGAGGCACACCGGTGTCAACTTCCAACTGACGGAAAACATGACCAGCACCACAAACACCATCAGCAGGTCGGCGATGATGTTGATATTGCTGCGAAAAATCTGGTTGATGCTTTCGATATCGTTGATGGTGCGGGTGGTGGACATGCCGATGGGCGTCCGGTCAAAATAGGTCAGCTTCAGGGAAAGGATGTGCTTAAAAACTTTCTGCCGCAGATCACGGACCACCGCTCCGCCGAGCCAATCGGACGAAGTACAAGAAAGCCATACCATAACAGCCCTTCCAATACCAGCACCCCCAATGAACAAAAGCGACATTTGCCCAAGCCCGTTATGTCGTATTTAAAAACGTAATCATCCACCATGGTCTGTACCAGATAAGGCGCAGGATGGCCACCGGGCAATGACTATAGCCATAATGGTCGTAAAGGCAAACAACACCTTGTAAGGCTTGGCCTGTGCGATGACCCGCATCGGATTTTGAAATCCATTTTTTGTTTGGCGTCAGACATGGAAAATGTAGAATGATAAATGACGAATGCAGAATGAAAAACACGCCTTAAAATTGGCCCATCATTCATTTTAATTACTCATGTTACGCAATGGGCAGAAAACACCTTTTCATGCGGGCCGAAAAATCGTTCAAGCCTTTTGCAGCATTCTGCTCAGCCCTCCAGGGGTTTCTAAGGGGCAGTGTCGGTCCTCAGACCGACACCGCCCTAAAACCCCTGGAGGAAACTTTTACTGGGACGTTTTCAAAAAAACGAGACTTATGCTGCTCCGCATTTTTGCGTGACATCAGTTAATTAAACGCAGCTCAAAAGGTAGAACTTTAGCGATTGACTGTTTTACCGATAGAAACAGGTAAGACGGAATAGGGTTGGCAGGCTATTGAATAGGCTTTTTTCACCAACCCCAACAATAATTCATCCGGCATCGGCATGCGCAATGCCCAGCGTTTTGTATCGTCTCTATGGTTGCGTTGGGAAATAACTCTTTGATCAATAATTCATCCCCATCCACAATGTGCTTGGATTTTCCACCGGATGAACAACGTTTCCCCCCTGCGTAAGGGCTGCTGCTTTCGATGGCCGCCAATATGTCGTCGTAATGTTTGTGCAAGACGGGCAGGTTCATTTTTAGGCGGTAGCCACCCTCTTTGTCACGGGTCAGGTTTTCATTAAAAACAATGAGACACGGGTCATCAATCGTTTTGGAAAGGTGTTCGTCCTTCTTTTCGCCCATCTATATTTTTCAAATCCGAGACAGCAGGGCATCAAATATTTCATGGTGATTGCCTGGATAGGCTTTGGGGGAAATGTCGACCACGCGACCAGTTTGTCCACCATGTCGGGAAATCGACTGCCGTTGCGTGACCGTTTTCGCCATCGAATGGCCGATGATATGGGCTTTGTAAATCAATGAGCCTCCATGAACTGATGTAAATCCTCGGCGTGCTGGGGTAATCATGGGTGTCGGAATGGGGCGAGCGGCCGTGGTTGCGCTGATCGATGATATGAACGGTGTGATTCTCGGCCAGTTGTTTGGCGACGGTCTGCCAGAATTGTCGAAAGTGTAAATAGCCCGTGCAGAATGATTATGGGGTCGCCCTGGCCAAATTCTTTAAAGTTAAGCTGCATATTGTTTTTTCAAATGAAAGGCAAAAATAGGTTTGTCAAAATGGTTTATGAAATGCCCGCTATTAAAGTGTAACAAAAATTTCTCTGCGCACCGGGCCGGCAAAGCCGGCTTGGTGCTCAAAGTTTTAGGGGCAGAGCGGCTGAAAGCCGCTGCGCCTAAAAAAATCAATCGACAAACCTGAAGCTATTAATCATTCAATAATAGGGGCAGTCAGCACTAATGCCCATCTGTGGAGTACGACCTCATCCAAACCCACTTTCCGTTTGTAACAAACCCATTTACCGTCCGTCCTCAAAACCGTGCATTTTGAACCAATCATAAATCTAAAAGTCAATGAGAACCTTCTACACCCTGCTGTTTATTTTCTTCTTTTTCAACACCCCTCTTTTCAGCCAAGATTATTTTACCCTTACTGGAAAAGTACTGGATAAAAAAAACAACCAGCCCGTTTCTTACGCCCACGTCGGCATCCCTGAAAAAGGGATCGGCACTACGACCGCTTATGACGGTTCGTTTGAATTCAAAGTGCCGCAACAATATGCCAGCTCCATCATGATCGTTTCTTTTATGGGCTATAAAACGTATAAAAACCCGATCAAGGATTATAAAAACGGTTCGACCATTTATATCGAACAGTCCTCTACCGACCTTATCGAAGTGGTCGTGATGGGCGACAATGCTGTGGAGGACATCATTCGGAAAGCCGTAAAAAATATCCCTGCCAATTACCCTGTACACCCCACAACCGTTTTGGGTTTTTACCGGGAGTCGTTGACGGACGATAGCCTGCAATATCGTTATATGGCCGAAGGTGTTTTAAATATTTATAAAACCAGTTACGAAAAAATATCGGGAGAACAGGTTGGCTTGGTGCAGGCCCGAAAAATAAATTTAAAAAACCCGTTGGACACGACAGTTCACTCGGGCTTGAGTTCGGGGCACATGGCTGGCCACCGATTTGATTTTGTAAAAAACAGGGAAGATTTTATTGATGAGAATTTTTTTCCGGTTTATAAATACTGGATCGAAAAAATAACGACCTATAATGACCGCCCTGTTTATATTATCGGTTTTACCGAAGATGAAGACGCCGAACCACGCAGTCAAAAAAAGAGCAAATGGAAAGCGTTGGCCGATGGCCTGACTGGTAAAAAAAGAAATAATACCCGGGTCGAAGTCCGCATGAAAGGGCGCATATATATCGAGCAAGGGTCGTATGCTTTTATCCGGGCGGAGTTTGAAATATTGCCAGAGGGATTAAGAAAATACGATGACTATCCTTTATATGCGGGAAGCTGGCAAGCAAATAAATATGTGGTCAATTACCGGAAGGTCGGCGACAAATGGTATTTCAGCGATGCGCTGCGGGAAGGGATACGGCCCAATGGCGGGCTTTATGCCAACGAAATTAAAATTACCGAAATAAATACGGAAAAATCTTCCCCCATTCCCTATTTAGAAAGAATGGAACGCGGGTACCAATTTGTAAACCTGACGGGTAGTTATGATGAGGAATTTTGGGAAAATTATAACACCACGCCGCTGAATGAAGGCTTGACGGAAAGTGTACAGCAATTTAAAAATGTGCAAAAGGCAGCGGAGGTATTTAATGCGGAATATATGGCCTCACTCCAACGAAAGAGGGACTCCATAGAGGCCATCAAAATTTTGGAAATAAAAGAACAAGTGGCGCAGGAAAAAGGGATAAGTGTGGAAGATTTGGAAACCATGGATTTTATGCCAGAAGAGGTTAAAAAAATAAATAAAGTGCGCAGGCAATTTAACCGAGTCAAATTTTCATTGGGTGCGGGCACTCATTTTTTGCCGACACAAGAAGACCCTTTGAGTATTACTTACCTTGATGGAAAAGGGGAAACCATTTTGTCCTTGACGGATGATATTTCAAAAATAGAAAGGGAAATTATTGCCAATTGGGATTTTGATATTTTCTTCAACCCTAATTTTTTTATGCGTTTTGGCAATGCATTTAATTTTACAAAAAGCATTTATAAAGATTGGGCCATTGGGGTAGGCACGCAATTTAATCTTTCCAAAAGAAGGCCATTTTATTTTAAAGCAGTGGCGCAATATGATTATTTGCGTTATGCCAGAGTGGTTGGCAATGCGGAAAATGATTATGGTCATTTTAAAGTAAAAGGGAAAAAATTCAAGGCTAATTCTATCCGTACCAGTTATGGCAGCCGATTGCACAACGTTAAATTGTCCGGCGAATTTTCCATTGAATTAAACCCTTCGCAAGAATTATATATTCGGGGCAATTATTTTTGGAATTTTGCCAGCCAAGAAAATATATGGTTTAAAGAAAGGAAAGAAGTATTTCGAAAAGAAAAACGCTTGCCAATTAAAAATGACCAATTATTTATTTCGCAATCAGGCCTTCCATTTAACCAACAAATAACGCCGGAGGAATCGATCTCTATTACGGTTGGGCTTTTGTTTAAATAAATAACGCTACGCAAAAAAAACATTCGTTCATGCGGGCCGAACAATCGCTCAAGCTCTTATCATGACCCTGCTCGGCTCCTCCTTCCAGCAGGCGGCCACGGTTTCCAGCGAAACCGTGGCCGCCCTTTTGAAACCTTTGGAGGAGCACTTCGGGGTGTTGGCAAAAGAACAGGTTTTTGCTGCTCCACATTTTATAATAAGTTTTTGCGTAACATCGATAAAGAATTCCCTGCGGCTTTTGCAATTTTCCGAAAAGCTGGGAATTTAATTCTCGCTTTTCGGAAAATGCAAAAAACATTAGCATACAGTTTTTAAAATTATAGCACTTCGCTTTTTTCCGTTGTCATATCTGCGTTTTCCGTCTTTCCTGCCCCACCAAAAGATTTAATCCCAGATTTATCGAATTTATTTTAATCGCAAAATATATATCCGTTCCAGTAAAATTAGATTTTTTAATTATACCCCCAATTTTATCCGAGCCGATGACAAGATGATCAAGCCAGCCGCAACACTCCGTTCTGATTTCCTGCCAATTTAAGAGGCTAACGGGCATGGTGGAAAACCATCGGTGCTCGTACCGCGGTGTCAGGGCCAGTAAACTTTTCCTGGCGTGGGCTTAAATGGCCACTTGGGAAACGATGAATGATTAATCCATTTAAATAAATATTTTCTGTAAAGCTATAATCGGCTTGGAGGTTTAAGGCAGTGGGCAACGACAATTTAAATTGGTCGCCTATTTGGGATGCGAGGGAATCGCCCAGCGCTTGATAACTGAAATAACGCAGTATTTCTTCAATCTCCTGTGGGTATTCAAAATCATCAAAATCCCGTAAATTTAATTGGTCGTAATTCGGGGTTTTTAGTGGCATGTGCTTGTGCATTTTTATTAAAATTAATAGAACCAATATCGAGTATCGATGCACCAAACCGCCATTTATAGCCCTCATCAAATTCTTGGAGAACGTACATAAAACCAATGTCGAACCCAAAGCCGCTGCCATTGCGGCTCAGGCCATAATCTTTTTCTTTCAGATTGGAAGTAGTCAGGCCATAACGCCTGTACCCATCCCCGACCGTGATATTGTCGTCGGGTAATTTGGTGGCAATCTATATTGGAGAGCTCAGATAGCCAGCCTCGTACCCAGTCAGGCGTTTTAGGTTGACACCCATTCCGATGAAGCTGTGTAGGTCGGAATTTTAATGGCGTAATTTAACTTACTTGGCCCGGGCGACCGGGCTGCCCCATCAAAAGGTTCGGCGAGAAAAGGATCGAAGTGGCGGCGGTTGTCGTATTTGTAATAACTGAATTCGTTGGGTAAATCGAGGGTGCTGGCGGTAACGCCCTCATGTTGGTGAAAAAACCGACCGAATGATTTTCGTGAACTTTTAGCACCAACGATGGCCCGGCAACAAATGAGTTAAAGGAAAAGAAACGCTTGTCCCCGTCGTCATAAAAATCAATGACATATTCATCCGAGCGAAAAGCACCGTCCACATTTTTAGCCAATATGAACCCCATACTGCCTCCGTTTTTCAACAGATCGAGGGTGCTGGTATTTTTGATAAAACCGTAGTTGTTGTCGAGGTAGAAACCAGCCCCGATCAGGTTGAAGTCCCAGGGCAGTGGATTAGTCAAGTTGCCAGCGGGGTTTAAAAAAATACTGCTCGCTCCAGCATAATTTTCCAAACGCAAGCCCAGCTGTTCTTGTGAAAATGCCAAAACAGAAAATAATGAAAGGAATATTAAAAAATTGAGCTTCATAGGATCAATAAATGATGGATCGTATATCCAAAAAGCTTGCCCCGTGCAATTTGTGTTTAACCAGAATTTAATCGGTGGATCGTTTAGGATAGCGGTCTTTGAAGGCTGAGAGGCAAAAATTCAATTAGGCAGACGATTTGGCCGGGGAAATTATTGTGGAAATGGCTGCTTATGATTTTTAATTCAGTCTCTAACTAAGAAATCCAGTCCAAAATTTTTGGCAGAAAAATAAACACACCCACCACCGCTGCACCGACGGCGACCAACAGTACCGCCCCCGCAGCCAGATCCTTGGCGTGCCCTGCCAATGGGTGCTGCCCTGGGGAAACGAGATCGGTAAGGTCTTCGATCGCCGTATTGAATGCCTCTGCAGCCAGCACGGAAGCAATAGCCAAGGTGGCCAGGCACCACTCTACCGTTGATATTTCAAAATAAAGACCACCCGCCACAACAACCGATGTTGCCACTAAATGGATCTTGGCATTGGGCTGTGTCCGGAACAATCTGCCGATGCCTTGAAAAGCGTATCGGAAACTATTGAGCCGTTTTTTTAGCATGACTGTGTTCCTTTAAAAAATGGTACGTCCCTAATATCCCAAGGTGTTGCCCTAGCTGCCCTTCGATGTTTTGGAAATTGGTACAGATAAATTCTCCTGAATAAAAAATATGGTCCAGTGGTAAATCCCAGATAGAGATTTTTCCAGCAACCGAAGTGGGCATGAACCCCGTCCGGCTTTCCATCAGGTTGGTTTGGTTCAAAAAGACCTTAATCTGATCGGACCAAGACACGGCATTAAATTCTCCGATCACTAACATTGGCCCTTCCGTCCGAGCAACTTTTTTTTCTACCAAGCCCAAGTGTTCGTGCAAGCGTTTTTTAGAAAATTCATCTAACGCTGGCTGGGTGTGGATGCTAAGAAAGCTAAAGGAATTTTTGTCCACTTCCACTTGCCCACTCAGGTTTGGGATTTCATTAAAATACAAAGTGTCAATATCGACCAGCTTAAATTTCGAAAAAACGGACATCCCGTAAAGGCCAATGTCCAACATGGTATGGTTAAACGGATGGCTATGTGCAAATGAATCTTGCAGTAACGTTTCCCAATTGGGCGTCACTTCATGAAAGAAAACGATGTCGGCCCCAATCGCTCTCACAACGGTAGGCACTTCTTCATGGGAGTTGACATTGGTCAAATTTATATGGGCGATTTTCAGGTCAGGGATGAATATGTGGGGGGCGTCATTGTCATTTTTGTGGCCTTGTACCATTTGCTGCCGCAGGCGTTCGATGCCGTCCATATTGGCGGAATATTTTAAATAAAAGCACAGTAAGACACACCCTCCAAAAAAAGAAAAAGTCAGTCGTGGCTGTTTTAGAAACAGAACGATCAAGCCGGCCGCAAGATAGAACAGCATGAGCTGTACCGCATAATTGACAACCCATGAGAGGGGAGGGACTGCGTCTGGAAAAACGCACAAAAAGACCCCCAACAAAATAGCGCCAATGGTGGCGATGTGTATGATTGGATGGGAAAGAAGTCTTTCGAGCATTTCTTTACGATTTGGGAAGTGTTCAAGTTTGGGTAGATGGGTCGACCTCAGCGGGAAGGCAAGCTCATTTCAACACAATGGCAGGCTTCCCTTCCTCTTACCTTTACGGTATATTTTTTTGAAAAACAAAGGTACTGCTACTTTAAGACTTTAGGGATCCAGAAATCAGGCCGTTGCGCTATTCAGGCAAAAATACGAGGGCTTGGAAAGTAGTACGCTCATCGTTTATTTTGGAAAAACGCTTTCAGTAGCTGGCTGCATTCGTCCATCATGTGCGAATTCACTACTTTTGTTTTGGGGTGCAACAGCATTTTCCCGTGCCGCATGAAGCCCCGTTTATCATCGCCAGCCCCATACACCAGTCGGTCGAGCTGCGACCATGCCAATGCACCCGCACACATGACACATGGCTCCAAGGTGACAAACAACGTGCATTCGTCCAAGTACTTGCTGCCCAAAGCATTGGCCGCAGCCGTCAGGGCGAGCATTTCCGCATGGGCCGTCACGTCGTTCAATAGCTCGGTCTGGTTGTGCGCCCGGGCGATGATGCGGTTGCGGCAAACGACAACTGCCCCTACCGGGACTTCGTCGGCTTCGTAAGCCTTTTGCGCTTCCAGCAAGGCTTGCTTCATGTAATGGGCATCGGAATGGACAGTTAGCATATTTTCAGTATTCAGTTAGCAGATTTCAGTTGGCAAGGTTGGGTATTGTGAAATCCCGAGCACTGCACTGGTAAATAATAGGTTGATTCGGAATGTAGTTTAGACTGTTTATCGTTTGATTCCTTTTCCAACTTATTGAATGCGGGCGGCAAGGTCAGTAATTTTTTATTTTTATAAAAATCAAAAACCATCGCCAAAATGGGGTAAACGAAATCAAAGTATTCGCCCGTTTTTGGCTGTTCTAAAATTTCTAATTTCTTAATTTCCAATTTCCAAACAAACTCTGCTACTTTTGCAGATGGAAAACGGAAAAATAGACTACATCAAATTTTTGGGCGAAGCCCTCACCTTCGACGACGTTTTGCTCGTCCCTTCCTACTCTGAAGTTTTACCCCGCGACGTGGATATTTCGACCCAGTTTACCCGCAACATCCGGCTGAACGTGCCCATCGTTTCGGCAGCCATGGACACCGTGACGGAAGACAAACTGGCCATCGGCATCGCCCGGCAGGGTGGCATTGGTATCATCCATAAAAACATGACCATTGCCCAGCAGGCCGACATGGTTCGAAAAGTAAAACGTTCGGAAAGCGGAATGATCCTCGACCCTGTCACTTTGCGGGCCGACGCACTGGTTGGCGATGCGCTGGCCCTGATGAAAAAATACCACATTGGGGGCATCCCCATCGTGGATGAAAACGATAAACTCATTGGCATCCTCACCAACCGGGACTTGCGTTTTGAAAAAAACAAAAGCAGGCCAGTGAAGGAAGTGATGACTTCCGAAAACCTCATCATTGCCCCTGTCGGCACCGACTTGGAGAAAGCTCAGGACATTTTGCAAGGGCACAAAATTGAAAAGCTCCCTGTCGTGAATGACGATGGTATCCTCGTAGGCCTCATTACTTATAAAGATTTGATGAAAGTGGAGGACTATCCTCGGTCCTGCAAAGACACCTATGGCCGCTTGGTCGTCGGTGCAGCCGTCGGGGTCACTACCGATATGATGGAACGGGTGGATGCCTTGGTCAACGTCAGTGTCGACGTGATTTGCATCGATACCGCCCACGGCCATTCAAAAGGAGTTTTGGATGCAGTGAGGCAAGTGAAAAGCAAATACCCCGAACTGGAAATTGTTGGTGGCAATGTCGCCACGGGCGAAGGGGCCAAAGCATTGGCCGATGCGGGTGCAGATGCGGTAAAAGTGGGCGTTGGCCCCGGCAGTATTTGCACCACGAGGATTGTGGCGGGCGTCGGCGTGCCGCAGCTTTCTGCCATTTACGAAACATCGAGGGCCCTGCAAGGCACGGGCGTCCCCGTTATCGGTGATGGGGGAATCCGCTTTTCTGGCGACATCGTAAAAGCATTAGCCGCCGGAGCCAATACGATCATGGCGGGTGGTCTTTCGCTTGTGGTCGAAGAAGCAATTCTGGGCGAAACGGTTCTGTACGATGGCCGGAAGTTCAAAGTCTACTTGTAGGCACGGGATCGCTCGGGGCGATGGGTCAAGGTCTGAAAGACCGCTATTTCCAAGACGTAGAGTGACGATATTAAAAATTCGGATAAGCCGGAAGGTATTGAAGGACGTGGCGGCCTTTCAAAGGGAACGTGGAAGAGGTCATGGTACAATACCTCGGCGGGCTACGAGCGGGCATGGGCTATTGCGGCGCAATCGGACCATCGACGAATTGCAGAAAGCTAAGTTTGTAGAAATATTGGTACCCGGCATCCGCTGAGAAAGCCATCCGCATAATGTGACGATCACGAAAGAAGCTCCGAATTATAGTAGGGGGATGTAGAGCAAGTCGGTAGATGATGCAAACAAAAGGCAAGCGCCTCACCAAACCATTTTACACCCGCACGGACGTGGTTCAGATCAGCAAAGAATTGTTGGGGAAATACTTAGTGACGAACATCGATGGGCTGATCACTTCCGGCAAAATAACCGAGACCGAAGCCTACCGTGCCCCCGACGACAAGGCCTGCCATGCCCACAACAACCGCCGAACTGCCAGAACGGAAGTCATGTTTGCCGAAGGCGGAAGGCTTATGTTTACCTCTGCTATGGCATCCATCATCTATTTAGTGGTAACGGCAACGGAGGACATGGCGCATGTCCTCGTGCGCGCAGTCGAACCAGTTGATAATATCGAATCCATGCTGCTGCGCAGGAAAATGAAAAAACTGGAACGTCGGCTTTTCTGCAGGGCCTGTGGCGACACTCAGCCATGCGCTGGGCATCACGACTCAGTGGACAGGCGTTGACATGACGGAAGCCGACAGCCCCATTTGGATAGAAGACTGAGGTGAGGATGTTTTATCGGGAAATATTATCGCTTCACCGGTGGGCATTGGTTATGCAGAAGAATGCATTGACTGGCCAGGGCGGTTCTGAATAAAAACTCTGAATGGACGAGCTTAGCGAAATACATGGAGTGGAATAGCGCTATAAGCGCCATATTCTTTAGCAAATAAAATGCGGAGCAGCATATTCATTGCTTCTTCTGAACTGCCCAACAGCCTGCCCCGAATTTACTAAGCTTCTCAGGGGCTTTTTAGCCGGCGTCGTTCCGACGCCGCCCCCAAAAAACCTCCTGAGGGCCGAGCAGGAGGATGTGAGAAAAGCTCGGCAAATCCACCGGCCCGCATGATACGATGCCAAATAAAAGCAAAGCGCTGACTCCAATTATAATTTATCATTTAATGCAAAATAAAAATAACCACCAACCCCATATCCTTTTCCTTGTCAACCGCCTCTATGAGTGGTCGCAAAATTTCATCACCCGTGAACTGACCGAATTAAATAAATTGGGTTTGGAAATGACCGTCGGTGCGCGGGATATTTTGGAGCGAAATGATTTGAGTGAAGACGAGAAAAAACTACGGGATAAATATTTCCCGATAAAAGAAAACCCATTTAATTTTAATTATTTATTTAATCATTTAATTATTGCTATTTCCCGCCCAATTAAATATTTAAAAACATGGGCAACATTATTTTCTTTAAATCATAAATTATCAAAATTTCCACGGGGTGTCGTTTGCCTTTTTCGGGCTGCGGGCATTGCCAAAGAAATAGAAAAAAAAGGGATCAATTTAATTCATGCCCATTTTCTGACGGCACCGGGGGAGACCGCTTTATATCTTTCCAAATTAACAGGTATTCCTTATGGTGGCACCGCTTACGCAATGGATTTATATGTGGATAATACGGGGTTAAAAGGCAAATTAAAAAATGCTGTTTATATTAATGGAACGACCAATTACAACGAGCGTTTTATGGCTAATTTGCTTTCCGAAAATAAAGAAAAAGCGCTCACTTTATATTATGGCATTCACACCTCAAAAGAATTAATGCCACCCATTCCGCACGAGCGTTTTACTTTTTTGGCAGTGGGGAGATTGGTGCAAAAAAAAGGGTTTGAATATTTAATTGAAGCCTGTGGAATATTAAAAGAAAAAGGGTTTGATTTTCATTGTGAAATAGTCGGAAAAGGCCCGCTGGAAGAGCCTTTAATTGCACAAATAAATAAGTCGGGTTTGCAAGAATATATTTCATTGACGGGTTTTGTGGCGCCCAATGAAATGCCCAATAAATACCGCGCCGGTGACATCCTTGTCGCTCCGTGCGTTGTCGCCGATAATGGCGATGTGGACGGGTTGCCCAATGTTTGTTTGGAAGCGATGGATCTGGGTTTACCAGTTATCAGCACCACCATCAGTGGCATTCCGGAAGGGGTTGAAGAGGGCGAAAACGGCTGGCTCATCCCTCCTAACGATTCGGTCGCATTGGCCGAAGCGATGGCCAAAGCATTGCAGGCAGATAATTTATTGGAAATGCGGAAAGCTTCTCACAGAATGGTCTGTGAAAAATTTGACGTACGGAAAAATGTCGTGCCGATCAAAGCGCTGTTAGAGCAGCATGCTCTTGGCCGGCAGCAGTGATTGGGCTTCTTTGGTGGCATGCAACTATTAAATAACTCAAGTTGCAACGAATAGTAAATCCAAAAAATGCGGAGCAGCATGACCCTCGTTTTTAGAAACACCCCAACGTGCTCCTCCAAGGGTTTTAAAGGGCGTCGCCGTCCCCCTGCCTCGGGACGGCGACGCTACCCTAAAACCCTTGAGGGCCGAACTCGAACTTGCTTCGGGAATGCAAAGTGATCTGAACTCTATTCGGCCCGAAATCAATGAAGCTTGCTTAATCGAATTTGAGTTAGGTAGTTAATTCCCGAAAGTCGCTTCCATATTTCTTCTCATTTCATAGCCCCCGCCATCATCACCGCCCCCTTCCCAAACCGCTGCCGAATGTGGTCCATTTCTTTCAGCAAAGCCACCTCTTCCACCGTATCCTCAAACAAGTTGATCTGATAATTCCCATGCACCAAATGGCTGAAACGGACGCCGATCAGCCGCACCAATTGGCGGCGCTGGTAGAGTTTGTCAAACAGCTCCTTGGCGTGGTGGAGCAGGGTGCGGTCACTGGCATTGTGGGGGATTTTTTTTTGCAGAGTATAGGTGTTGAAATCGGTGTAGCGGATTTTGACGGTGATGCAGGCCGTCAGTTTTTGTTGTTCCCGCAGCTCGAAAGAGAGGCGGGTCACCATGTCGGTGAGGCGGCTTTTTAGCCATTGGGCGTCGGTCGTATCCGTTTGGAAAGTGCGCTCGGTAGAAATACTTTTTTGGTCGTGATAGGGTATGACCGGGGTGTCGTCAATGGCATTGGCTTTTTTCCAAAGGGTGATGCCCGGCTTGCCGAATTCCCGCTGTAAAAGTTTGGGCGGTATCTGCGCCAATGTGTGGATGTTGCGCACCCCCATGAAACTGAGCTTCTTGTAAGTGGCCGCACCGAGGCCGGGGATTTTGCGGGTGGAGAGTGGGGCGAGGTAGGCCTTTTCCGTGCCATTTTCCACCAATTGAGCACCGTTCGGTTTGGCTTCCCCGGCGCTCACTTTGGAGACCAATTTATTAACCGACAGCCCCATCGAAATGGGCAGCCCCGACTCCCGCATGATGCGTTGCCGCAGCTCTCCCGACCATTTCCAGCAGCCGACATAGCGGTCCATGCCCGTCATGTCCACATAAAATTCGTCGATGCTGGCCTTTTCAAAAAGGGGCGCTTCCTCGTCAATGATCTCGGTGATTTCTTTGGATTTTTTGGAATAGGCTTCCATATCCCCTTTCAGCACAATGGCGTCGGGACAGCGGTGCAGCGCCACCTTCATCGGCATGGCTGAGCGGATGCCAAACTTCCTCGCCTCGTAGCTGCACGAGGCCACTACCCCCCGTCGGCTCGTACCGCCAATAATGAGAGGTTTTCCTTTTAACTGGTTGTTTTTCTGTTGTTCGACCGAGGCGAAGAAGGCATCAAGGTCGAGGTGAAGGACGGCTTTTTGAAACATATAATTTTATAAATTTCTCTAAAAGGGGATTTAATAAAACTATTTGTTGCAAATAAACGGTATTTTGGGGTGAGGAGCAAGGTATTTTTTTTGCTTTGAAATGCTATTCTGTGAGCCTTTGATGCTGGATGGAAGCGTATAAGGTGCCGCTTTTCAAAATGGATTGGGAAATTACGGTTGTTTTAAAGGCTGGCGTTTTTCGCCTTTATTATGTACTTTCGTTAAAAATTTGAACTATGCATTGGCAAGATTATATCGTGAGCAATAAAGAAGTATTGAATGGAAAACCAACCATTAAAGATACTCGACTGTCTGTGGAATTTATATTGGAACGCTTTGCCGATGGCTGGTCAGAAAAAGATATTTTGGAGAACTATCCTCGCCTTTCAAAAAAAGCCTTACAGGCGGTCTTTGCTTATGCTTATGAATGTCTAAAAGACGGCCTCTTGTTTCACTCTTCTCTTTCCAAAGCAGCCTTATGAAATTTCTTGCTAACGAAAATTTCCCTTTAAAATCTTATGGGTTTTTAGTCGAAAAAGGCTTCGACATTATTCATGTGGGAGTAGAGTATCCAAGTATAAAAGATGAGGAAGTTATGCTGAAAGCATGGGATGATAGCCGCTTGATAATTACATTTGATTCCGATTATGGAGACCTGGTTTTTGTAAAAGGATTAAACGCAAAAGGTATTATCTATCTTCGATTTAAAAGTTTTGATCCCCTCTTTCCAGGTATTTATCTGCAAGAACTCTTCACAGAATCTCAATATATACTCGATGGTTATTTTACAGTTATTGATGAGCATAAAATAAGACAACGGAAATTGCCTTGACTTTTAAATTAATGTTGAACAGGTTACCCTCATCTATAGCAGCCTTAGTTGCTTGATTTATAGCCTACTGAATCCAAGTCAGCTAATCACAAAAATCACCAATCCTCAAAATAGCCATTGCAATTTTCGAAAGAATTATTTTTCTTTACTTTGGTTGTACAATATTTATTAAGTCATAGTTTAAGGAAGCTTAGTATTTGAGTCCTCTAACTTTATTGATCATAATAACGGCTTTTATCAGTAAATGAATAAGAATTGAAAAATGTTACAGAATATAAACTTATACAGAATCAACATAGAAGATTATAAGCTTGAAAAAATGCCCTCAAGGGAAAAAATGATCGAATTGATTATTCGGCAAGCTTTAAAGAGATATAAAAAGAAACTGAAAGTAAATATTTCAGATTTGCCCAAAAAAGAAATAGATCAAATTAAATATTATCTCTTCGTTCATAATTTTGATGAGAGGCAATCTGATTGGGCTGATTTTTTTCCAATTGATTTAACTCGTAGTTTATCATTTGAAGTTACGAATTTAAGCCTGCTGTTGTTCATTGATAATGGTATAGATATTTTTGTTGTAGTGGGGGGTAAGGGTTTTCAACTTGTTGTACCCTACATAGATCATACATTTGGGTTGACAGTTGTGTCGAAGGTTCTAAAACCGGAAGAGGATTTGGTAGTTTCGGTTAGCTCAAGGGGGTTGACAGGCTCAAGGTCTGGGATGTCAGAACAGTTTAGGAATGAATTTAAAATAATTGACTTTGCGAGATTTGGAAAAGTACCAGTTAAGATTCACCTTGAATTAAGTCATAGTATTTCTAACACATATTTTAGCTTTTTGCAGAATAAAAAAAACGAAAGAATAAAGATTTATGCAGGCAAAGCTTTTAAGGTAAAGAAAAATCTTAATTTTAGAGAACTGCATCAAGTCATAATTGAATTAGGGTTTATTTTGGAATTAGAAGAGAATGATTATTTAAGCACTTACATAGAAATCAAGAATAGACGTCATATAAAAAATGAATTAGAGCCTTTACTTTTGAATGCACTGTTTAATGATTTAGAAAATTTCAGTAAGACAACTAATATAGGAGATAAAAGATTTAAGTTTGATTTTTGCAATCCTGAGAAAATAATTCAATTCTACGAGGCTGATTATTTTATTTTGAAGGAAAAAGTAGGAGAAAAAAAGTACCAAGAATTTGATAAAGTTGAAAATCGTGAAGGAATATATGAATCTGTAATGAAACGAGCTTTGCAGGTGGTAGGTAATAACGATTTTTTTACATTTAGAGCTTATATTCATGGAGTTCGTGTACTGGCCTATTCAGATGGAAAACTTGCAGCTTCTTCGGGTTTTATATATCATTTTACTTCGGAGTTCACGTTTGAAGGTCAGCCTATTTTTTTAGTTGACACGAAGTGGTATAAGTTGAATGCATCCTTTGTCGATGATTTGAAATATGAATGTGTTCGTTCTATAAGGAATAAAAAGCTTCCAAGCCATATTTTAAAATTACCGTGGGATAAATCTATTATTAGAACGGAAGGTGAATATAGCTTACGGTATAGTGATATAGATAAATATCTTGTTTTAGACACTTTAACCCCGGAAGGAATAGAGCTTTGTGATATTATGTATATTGAAGAAGGTATTACCTATTTGATTCATGTGAAATATGGATTCGACTCTTCGTTACGCGAATTATCTAACCAAATAGAATTATCTGCTCAAAGATTATACGAGGATTCTAGGTCAGGAAAATTTAAATACGTTGATAAGATTTTTGAGCATATTAAGTTAAAGTGGCAATCAAAATTAAAGTACGATAGAGAAGAATTTCGATCGTTGCTTAGCAAGAAAAAAATAGTTTATGTATTTGCTTTTGCTTCGCAGTTATTTCATGATGATTTAGTCGAAGAAAACATTGATAAATATAGATCAAATATTGCTAGATATTCTCTTGTTCAGTGTAGCAAAAACATGCAAAATTTTATGTTTGATTTAAATATTTGGCAAATAAGACGGAAGTGATAATGTGTTTAGTTTTTCACACCGCCATTTTCTCCCTCTCTCTCAAATATGGCGCAACAAATCCCAAGACGATATCCGATTTGGGGACGCCTTTTTCCGTCAATACTTCTACGATATCAATGTCAGTTCGGTTTTCGTGAATCCATATCTTCCCATCGATGATCTGAAAATGGAACATGAGCCCATGATGATATTTGATGTCAGTCCAGCCAACCCATAAAAGCAGGTATTCATCTTTTTCCCGATCAATTACCAAGTGAGCTCTCAATTCAGGAGAATTTCCTAATTTTAATGATGCTCTATATTTCAGATATTCATCTAGTATTTTACGGTATTTTTTTAATCGATCCATTTTGAAATTGTTTTTTCAACTAATCCGCCCCCAACTCCGCTCCTTCCTACTCATACTTTCCATATACCCTTTCAACCGCACATTCAGCGGATGCGCCAATTCCGCATCCTTATCCAAAATCCGTTGGGCCATGGCCCGGGCGGTGCGGAGGATTTCCCCATCTCGGCCGAGGTCGGCGATGCGGAGGTTGAGCATGCCGCTTTGTTGGGTGCCTTCCATGTTGCCGGGGCCACGGAGCTGGAGGTCGGCCTCGGCGATCTCGAAGCCGTTGTTGGTACGGACCATGGTAGCAATACGCTCCCGGGCATCGGTGCTGAGTTTGAAATCGGTCATGAGGATGCAGAAACTCTGGTCGGCGCCACGGCCCACCCGGCCGCGGAGCTGGTGGAGTTGGGAGAGGCCAAACCGGTCGGTATTTTCGATGACCATGACACTGGCGTTGGGTACGTTCACGCCAACCTCGATGACGGTCGTGGCAACCATGATCTGCGTTTCGCCTTTGACGAAGCGTTGCATTTCGAAATCCTTATCCTTGGGTTTCATGCGGCCATGGACGACACTGATGGCGTAGTCCGGCAGGGGAAATTCACGGGAAATGGCTTCGTAGCCTTCTTCGAGGTTTTTCAAATCCATTTTTTCACTTTCCTCGATCAGCGGGTAAACGACGTAAATCTGCCGCCCCTTAGCGATTTCTTCTTTCATAAAACCAAAGACCCGGTTGCGGTGGTTCTCCGTGCGATGGACGGTGGTGATGGGTTTCCGGCCCGGCGGTAGTTCGTCGATGACCGAGACGTCGAGATCGCCATAAAGGGTCATGGCGAGGGTGCGGGGGATCGGCGTGGCAGTCATCACGAGGATGTGCGGGGGAAGGGGATTCCCTTTTTTCCAGAGGGACGCCCGCTGCTTAACGCCGAAGCGGTGCTGCTCGTCGGTGATGGCCATGCCGAGGTTTTTGAATTCCACCCAATCTTCGATGAGGGCATGGGTACCAATGAGGATGTCGATTTCGCCTTCTTTTAGCCTTTCTAAAATGGCTGCCCGTTTTTTCCCTTTGACCGAGCCGGAAAGGAATTCAACGGTAATCCCCATCCCTTCCACCTCATTACTGATGCCAATGAAGTGCTGTTGGGCCAATATTTCAGTGGGGGCCATGAGGCAAGTTTGGAAGCCATTGTCGAGGGCGATGAGCATGCAGAGCAAACCAGTAATGGTTTTGCCGCTGCCCACGTCGCCTTGCAGCAAACGGTTCATGTGGACGCCGCTGGCAAAATCCGTCCGGATTTCTTTGATGACCCGTTTCTGGGCGTCAGTGAGTTCGAACTTTAATTTTTCATTGTAAAAGGTATGGAAATAGTCGCCGACCTTTTCGAAAACATAACCCTTGATGGCGGCCTTGCGGCGGTGCTTGCTTTGGAGGAGGCGCATTTGCAGAAAGAACAATTCCTCAAATTTCAAGCGGTTGGTAGCGGCATCGAGCTGTTGCTGGTTTTTGGGAAAATGAATCCAATGCATGGCCTCAAAGCGGCTGGGCAAGTGCATTTTTTCCAACATGTAATCAGGTAGGTTTTCTGGCAAGTCGGCAGGCGTCATTTTGTTTAACAATACCTGAATCAGGGTGCGTCGGCCTTTGGCGTCGAGCCCTTTGTTGTTGAGTTTGTCGGTACTGGAGTAGACGGGGGCGAAGGTGAGTGCCGCATCGAGGTTTTGTTCCGACACCTCCTCCATTTCCGGATGGGGAATATTGAAAAAATTATTGAAGGAATTGACCCGCCCGAAAGCAACGTACTGCTTGCCGATTTCCAATTTATGCTGCAACCAATACACGCCCCGAAACCAGACCAGTTCGATCATGCCCGTCTCGTCCCGCAGCCGTCCGACGAGGCGTTTTTTTGCCCCTTCCCCAACCACTTCAAATTTTCGTAAAATCCCTTTTAGTTGGACTTCACCGCTTTCCTCCGTCAAGTCCCTGATTTTATGGAACCTTGTTTTGTCCACATAGCGGTAAGGATAGGCGGTGAGTAGATCGCCGAAGGTGTGGAGCCCCAGTTCTTTTTTCAGCATATCGGCCTTCACTGGGCCGACGCCTTTGAGGTATTCTATGGAGGTTTCGAGAAATGTGTTTGCCATCGTAAAATCAACGTTGACGTTCTGGGTGCGGTTTTTTGAAAAAATAAAATGCAAGCGCAAATTCGGGCAAAAGTACAAAAACAAAAAAGGGATGCTGGCTTGGCCAGCATCCCTTTTTGAACACTCTCTTTTTGTTTCCTTATTCAGGCCGTGCAGAAAGGGCCGAATCTTCTTTTTTGTTGCGCTTGGTTTTTGTTTTGTTGCTGGTGAAAACAGCCTGTACTTCGTTGCCTTCGTAATTGCCAGCATAAGCGTAGTACTGCAGACCGCCCTGTGCGCCAGCGTCGATAATGCCGAGGTCGTTGCCAGGGTTGGTGCCGTGAGAATTAGGTGCCATGAATGGGTCGTTATCTTCGATCAAACTGAAAGTGCCGTTGAATTCTTCTTCTGTGGTGAAAGTGAACAACAGTGTTTCTTCATTTGGATAGATGTTGACTTTTGGGAAATCGGTCACAAAACCGAAAGAGATGTATGAGTTGCCAGTGGCTTCAGCTGGAGCATCCACTCTTGCATTCTCAATCCAAGAACCACCGAAGTTTTCCAAGTTAGCGTAAGTGAAGCCGATTGGGGTAACGATGGTCACTTGGCCAGAACCAGTGATCGTGCGCTCGCTTGGTGCGATACCCTCAGGCTTTACAAAAACGCCGTAAGTATTATTATCAACTTTTTGGATTTTGAAATTCAACGCTTTCATGGCGTTGTCAGGCTGGGCCGAAAGGATAGTTGTGAAAGCAACCAGGGTGAAGATGAAGAAAGTTTTAAGAGTGTTCATAATTTTCGTTGTTTCTGTGTGTGAGTAAGTGAGGACTATTAGTTCGTTTGTGATACAAATATGCAAGCAGCAGCGGGCGTATTTTTCCCCAAAAAACAGCTTATTGTGACGGGGGATTTTTTAAGAATTTTTGCTTAGAGGCCTGTAATCATTGATTTTTTTGTTGAAAATGCGTGATAAATTAGTGCATGGTTTTGAACAGTTATTTATAAAATATTTTACCGTAGCACTTGCATTTTTTAAACAGGTGAATAAAAACCACCCATGTTTTTCCTGAAATTTCAAAGGAGTATCGAATATGGTAAAACAAAAAGGGATGTCGGTAAAACCAACACCCCTTCAGAACACTCTCTTTTTATCTTCTTATTCAGGCCGTGCAGAAAGGACTGAATCTTCTCTTTTGTTGCGCTTAGTTTTTGTTTTGTTGCTGGTTAAAACAGCTTTTACTTCGTTGCTCTCATAGTTGCTATTGTAAGCATAGTACTGTAGGCCACCCTGAGCGCCAGTGTCGATAATGCCGAGGTCGTTGCCAGGATTGGTGCCGTAAGAATTAGGTGCCATGAATGGGTCGTTGTTGTCGATCAAACTGAAAGTACCGTTGAAATCTTCATCCGTAGTGAAAGTGAACAACAATGTTTCGCCGTTTGGGTAGATGGTTACTTTTGGGAAATCAGTGATGAAACCAAAAGAAATATAAGCTTTATCAGTAGCTTCAGCAGGGGCATTTACCCTTGCGTTTTCCATCCAAGAACCGCCGTGGTTTTCCAGATTGGCATAAGTAAAATCGACAGGTGCAACGATGGTCACTTGGCCAGAACCAGTGATCGTACGCTCGCTTGGAGTGATACCTTCTGGCTTCACGAAAACACCGTAAGTATTATTGTCAACTTGTTGGATTTTGAAATTCAACGCTTTCATGGCGTTGTCAGGCTGGGCTGAAAGGATAGTAGTGAAGGAGACCAGGGTGAAGATGAAGATAGCTTTAAGAGTGTTCATAATTTTCGTTGTTTCGGTGTGAGTGAAGACTATCAGTTCGTTTGTGATACAAATATGCAAGCAGAGAAGAGGGGGTTTTCTCCTGAAAAATGGCTTTTTGTGACGAGAGAAAATTTATCTAAATATCCGAAAGGCTACTTCTGAAAGGCTTTTAACGATAGGATGACGTGACGATAAAAAAAGTAAAGAAGTGTATATTATTTTCTTTCAAGCACTACAAATGAGTAGGCATATTCATTTTTTTCATCAGGCGCATGACGTTCTCTCGCTATTTCTTTCCATTCATCTTCATTTATTTTGGGGAAATAAATTTCCCCTTCCACCTCTACCTCCACTTCCGTCAAATATATTTTATGTAGGAATGGCATGGCCTGTTCATAAATCTGCCCCCCTCCGATGATAAATATTTCTTCTTCCCCATTTGCCTTGGCCACGTCAATCGCCTCTGCCAATGAATGGACGACGATACAACCTGATGCCATGAAAAAGGGATCACGGGTAATAATGATATTGGTCCGTTTAGGTAATGGGCGTCCAATGGAGATAAAAGACTTCCGCCCCATAATGATAGGGTGGCCCATAGTCGTCTTTTTAAAATACTTTAAATCAGCAGGCAGGTACCAAGGGATGTTGTTGTCTTTACCGAGCACATTGTCTTTAGCAGTTGCAACGATGGCAGAAATAGTCATTCTTTAAATTTGAAAATTTTAGTGGTTCCGAAAGCCAGTAGCGGCAGCTCACTATGGCGGATGAAAAATTTCTTTATAATTTCATTCAAGCAAGTGGGCCGGAAAATTCACTTCGCTTTGAGGCGTAAGTCTGCTCGGCCCAAAGGGATTTTAAGGGGGAGAATGTGGCAGAGCCACATTCTCCCCCTTAAAATCCCTAGAGGGGCATCCCGAAGCAAGTCCGGGACAGGCTACGAAGAATTTGCCAGAAGAAAGGCTTGTCCTGCCCCGCATTTTATGAATAAACTTTTTACACGTTATCTCAACCTCCAATTTCTAAGTTGGTTTGAAAAAAATTAAGGTAGCTCCTCTTCTATCAGTTTAGCATCCAGCATCTGCTGTTCTTTCCATTTGCGCAGCTCCGAAATTTCCCCTCTAAGGTATTTCTCAATAAGCAGGCTGGCAATTGGTGCAGCAAAACGCCCTCCTCCCCCGGCATTTTCAACATAGACAGCAATGGCTATTTGAGGGTCATCCACAGGGGCAAAACCAATGAAAGTCGAGTGGTCTTCTCCGTGTGGGTTTTGAACCGTCCCTGTTTTGCCAGCGATGGGGATGTCCTCAACAAATGCGCCTCTGGCTGTCCCGGCAGAGACTACCAACTCCATACCGTGCACTATCGGAGGGAAATAGCGGGTATTAACAGGAGTGATGATCTTTTGGAGGAAGGTGTTCGGTTTGTCTATTAAGGTACCATTTTTTAAAAATGCTTTCGCAAAATGAGGGGTGTAGTAATAGCCCCTATTGGCGATAGTAGCGGCGAGATTGGCCATTTGGAGGGTCGTCAGCTGCATCTCACCTTGGCCAATACCTAAAGAAACAATGGTCGGCGACCGCCATCCACCTTTCTTTTTCGGGTACAATTTATTGTAATATTCAGAAGAGGGAACATTGCCAGCCTGTTCGCCCGGAAAATCAACACCCAATTTTTTGCCCATCCCAAATGCATTTAAATATTGCATGAGGGTGTCCAATCCCCGGTCCGATTCATAATAACCATATTGGTCAACGATGTCCCTAAAGGTTTTGAAAAAATAGGAATTACAAGACCATTGCATGGCGATACTTACATTGGAAGGATGGGCATGCCCCCTGCATTTGCGGATATCGTTGGCTGCATTTACATAATAACCGGGGCAACTAATACCTGTCTGAGGAGTGATCACCCCCGTCTCCATTCCAATCAGCCCCACCAACGCTTTGAATATAGAGCCGGTGGATATTTTGCCATGAGCGCCCGGTTGAACATGGGTTTGTTCGGGTCTCCGTTGATTTCTGCAAATGCTTTACCCCGCTCCTTACCGATGACCATCGCTCCCGGGTCGTAGGTAGGGGAACTGGCAAAAGCGAGTATTTCGCCCGTTTTAGGCTCAATGGCTACGACTCCACCGATTTTGTTTTTCATCAACTCCTCTGCATACGATTGAAAATCGATGTCTATAGAAGAAATCAAGTCCAAACCAGATACGGGGAGGGTGTCTTTTGCCCCGTCATTGAATCGCCCAACATCCCTTCCGAGGTTGTCTTTTAACACATATTCGCACCCTTTTTCACCTCTTAGTTCCTCTTCGTAAGCCCTTTCCAGACCAGCCACACCGATATAATCACCCAATGAATACCCGTCCTTGCCGATCCTATCTTCTTCCACCTCGCTAATGTATCCAAGCACGTGCGCCGCACTTTTTACCGGGTAACTCCGGATGTTTCTCGCCTGTACAAAGAACCCCCTAAACTGGTATAAACTCTCCTGTAGCCGGGCATATACTTCTGGAGAAATTTTATCCAAAAAAACAAAAGGCAAGTGTTTACGGTAGCGTACACTCTTAAAATCCTGCTCAATCCTTTCGATAAATGAAGCTTTTGTAATGCCGAGCATTTCACAAAACTTCATCGTGTCCATATCCGTGTTTAATTGGTTGTAAACGACTTTGAGGTCATAGGACGGGGGTATTGTTAATCAACAATTTTTGGTTGCGGTCGTAAATCAACCCCCTCGATGGGTAGATGACCTGCTTGCTCATAGACACTGCATCCGCTTGTATCTTGTATTTATTATCCAGCACCTGCAATTGGAAGGCGCGGATTACAAGTAGGAAAAATGCAATGCCGAAAACTATGATAATATTGTATTGGCGATCTTTAAACACGGTTGTTTTTGAGCTTGAAAAATTCAAGAGGTTTTGGAAATCAACAGGTTAAATACTGTGCAATTTAAGTATGTTTAAAAAAATGCGGAGCAGGAAAGTCGCTCTTTTGGCAACGCCCGGAAGTAGCCAAGATATGCGGCGTCGGTTCACGAACCGACGCCGCCCCTTAAAATCCCGTTGGGCCGAGCAGTCTCATGCCTCAAGGCGAGTGAATCGTCCGGCCCACTTGCAGGGGAAAATTAAAGCGAATTTAAATTACACGGTATTAAAATTTCCAATTTCCTAATTTCTAATAATGGCTATTCCTTGGGGTTGAATATCAATTGAAAAATCAATAAAAACAGCATGGACACCAAGAAGCTGACTACTGTTTTCAACAAAATATCAACGATATAAACGAAGGTAAATGCTTCCACCGAAAAATAAAAAAACAAATGCAGCAGCATCATTACGGAGGAATATTGCATAAACCACTGCGGGCCGAGGTTTTCAACGGTCGGACTGACATTTACATTATACCCACCCCTCGGTTCTAATATTTTAAAAACAAACGAACGGGAGAAAGCGGTGAACACGGCAGCGCTTGCATGCAGTCCCAATGTATTGTACATGGCATCTACAAAAAGTCCGATGGCAAAACCCAACACCAGCACCAAAGGGACGGGGGCACGCATGGGGAGGAGCATGATAAATATTGGGAAAATGATGACGTATAAATAGCGGAAATTCTCCATGCCCGAACCTACGGATTGGAACACCAGCCCCTGCAATAGGGCCAGCCCAAAGAAGCGGTATATGTTGACGAGAATTACGCTGTTCATTTTTAGGTGTTATTGGTCCTCTTCCATCACGGCTTGTTCCAAATCTTCCTGCTCCTTTTTAAAGAGGTTTTTTATAATATAGACATATTGGATGTTGGCCATGTCCAGTTTTGAGGATACAGAAATATCGAGGGCATATTTGCCCGGTTTTAATTCAGTGCTTTCAACGGTCCCGATCATGATGCCTTCTGGAAAGATGGTTGAAAAGCCACTGGTCACAACGGTGTCGCCAACCTCCACTTTCGCATGCTTCGGAATATCCGACAAAGAAAGCATTTGGGTATTGTTCTCCCGTTCGTCCCAAGCAATCGAGCCGGGAAAGTTGCTGCCTTTTATTTTTGCGCTGATCCGGGTTTGCCGATGCAAAAGGGACATGGCTACCGAAAACCTTTTGGAAACTTTCCGAACGATGCCGACCACGCCGTTATTCGTAACGATGCCGGAATGGGGAATAATGCCATCGTCAGAACCTTTGTCGAGCACGATATAATTATGATGGTTGTTGACCGAATTTTTGATGACCTTGGCTACTTGGAAAATGTAATGGGGCGTATTATTTTCAAAATAAATAGTATCAATGGTCTCCAAAGTGTCGATGCCGAGGTTGTACATCGTTTCCAACAACTTGGCGTTCTCTCGGGCCAAGCGGTAGTTTTCATCATCTAGGGAAAAGTAGTGTTTAAAATTTGCCGAAGCCTTGTGCAGGAGCCCGGTCCCAACATTTACACTATTTGTATAAATGCCCTTCTGTGCCTGGTTGTACTTCACAACCAAAGTGAAGCAGATAATTTCCAACAAAAGAAAAACGAAGAATCCGCTGAGTCGGAGGAATAACTGGATCAGGTTGAACATTGGCAGGATGGTCGAATGGTTCGGATGGCTAAATGGTTAGCCACAAAGGTAACCATTTAGCCATTTAGTCATTCCGACCATTTACTATTTATACACTTTTCCGGTCAATGAGGAAAGAGAAGCGATGGGTATTTTTTAAGGCAATACCAGTACCGCGAACAACAGCGCGGAGCGGGTCTTCCGCAATATGAACCGGCAGCTTAGTCTTTTGGCTGAGCCTCTTGTCAAGCCCGCGCAACAAAGCTCCACCACCTGTCAAGTACAACCCAGTTTTGTAAATATCGGCGGCCAGCTCTGGCGGTGTGGATTCCAACGCTTTCATGACGGCTTCTTCCACTTTGCTGATGGATTTGTCGATAGCTTGGGCCACTTCGTTGTAGGAAATGGTGATTTGCTTCGGGATGCCTGTCATGAGGTCACGGCCATTGACAGCATAGTCTGGTGGCGGGTTTTCCAATTCGTGCAGTGCGGAGCCGACATTGATTTTGATTTGTTCGGCAGTGCGCTCTCCGATCAGGATGTTGTGCGCACGTTTCATATAATCAACAATATCCGCTGTGAATTCATCACCAGCCGTCCTGATGGACTGATCGTTGACGATGCCAGAAAGGGCAATTACCGCGATCTCGGTCGTTCCCCCGCCAATGTCAATGATTACGTTGCCGACAGGTTCTTCCACTTCCAGGCCAATACCCAATGCGGCAGCCATCGGCTCATAGATCAAGTAGGTTTCCTTCGAATCGACATGGTCGGCGGAGTCAAATACGGCCCGTTTTTCCACTTCGGTGATGCCCGAAGGAATGCAGATAACCATTTTCAGGTGGGAGAAAAAGCGCCTCCTGTTGCCAACCATGCTGATAAGGCCAGCGATCATGTCTTCTGCTGCTTGGAAGTCAGCGATCACCCCGTCCCGCAAAGGGCGGACAGTTTTTATATTTTCGTGGGTCTTGCCGTGCATCTGCATGGCCTTGTGCCCTACGGCAATAGTTTCGTTGGTACGGCGATCTTTGGCGACAATGGAAGGTTCGTCTACGACGACTTTGCCATCGCACATGATGAGTGTATTGGCAGTGCCAAGGTCAATGGCCAATTCCTGTGTAAAAAAGCTGAAAAATTTCATTAATCCCTTTTACCTCGTTTTTGTTTTTTCGAAATTCCCTTCAATTAAGTCTTCTCAATAAATATGAAATCCATAAGCGGCCAAAGTTAACAACTTATCATTTCATGATCCCTGGTTTGGGAGGTGTTGGGTTTTAGATAGGATTTTCCATTTTTCTATGGAAATCGTTGTTCTTTGTCTGGGTTAACTTTTCCACTAAAAACCAATGGGACGTCCTTAAAAAATTACAAATCCCTCCATTTTTAAAAGCCGCACAAATAAAAGAAGAAATAGGGAATTAGCGGTTATTTATTTAATGCTACTTAATTATACTTCAACATAATGGAGTTGGATCAACTCGTCTGAAAAAGCTGGCGGCCTAGCCTGTCAAACAATCACTTCCCACATGTTTTCTTTTTGCAAATATTTATTCGCCAGATTCAAAATGGTCTCAGGGGTGATTGCCCTGATTTCCTGTGCCATATCTTCAAAAGCCGAAACTGGCATATCTTCCAGAACAAATGTTTTGATCACTTCAATAATATTGAACGGGCCGTCAAGATTGGTCAGGAAAGAGCCGAGCAAATAGTTTTTGACCATGGACAGCTCGTCGTCCCCCGCTGGTTCGTTCCGCAGTTTTTCCATTTCTGCATAAATTTCTTTTACCGTAGCTTCCGCAAAATCATTTCCTACTTCGGAAGAGATATTAAAATAGCCATCAAAAAGCATCGACTCGTTGCTGCTGTAAATGCTATAGGTATAGCCTTTTTCCTCTCGGATGTTGGTCATCAACCGGGAGCCAAAGTAGCCTCCCAAGATCGTGTTCAGCACATACATGCCGTTGTAATCGGGATGATGGCGGGTAAAAGAACGGCAGCCAATCCTCACTGCTTTTTGCAGCTTGTCGCCGTTATCTAGCTTTATTTTTTCTGGATTGGAGTTAGGGGTAGGCACTGTTGCCGTCCGCTTTTCCCCGGGTAAAATAGCCTTGCCCAAATATTCGTCAATTTGTTCGCGGATGCTGGGTGTGATTTTACCGCTCAAGAAAATGGTGCAGTTGCCAGCGGTAAAATTTTCTTCAAAATGGGCTACGACGTCGTCCCTTTTGATTGCGGCATAGGTTTCCGGAAAACTATTATAGCCATACGGATGCTCCGCTCCGTAAATCAATTCTGTGAATTTCCGGTAGGCCAATACATCGTTTTTGGTCAGTTCCACTTGCAAGCGGCGTTGGTTGCGCTGAACGAATGCATCCAACTCTTTTTGGGGAAATGTAGGGGTAGAAATGACCTCCGCCAACAACGGCAAGACCTTGTCAAAATGTTTGGACAGCGAATACAACAACACGTTGGAAGTATCCATGTGGAAGGGCGTGGAGAGGGTGGCGCCATAAAAATCCATGGTCTCTGCAATGTCTGCGGAGGAATAACTTTTGGTGCCATCTTTTAATAAGGAAGGCGTGCAGCGAGCGGCCAATTTTTTCCGCTCAAATGGGCGGCCAGCAAAAAAAACGAGTTCCAATTTGATGATCTCCTGCGTGCCCATATTTATTTCATAAACAGGGACTCCATTACTCAAATGCCACACCTCAGGGCGTGGCACAGTCAGGTGGCTGATTTCCTGAATGGCAGGCATTATTGACCTTTCAAGCATTTAATTAATTGTTGATTGTTTGGTTGCTGATTATTTGGTTGTCGCTAAAAAAAAAGAACGATCAACCAATAATAAACGACCCGCTTCACTCATTTTCCAATTTCAAATCAAATCGTTTGCGCACCTCATCCACTAAGGGGTTGATGGTCTTCATGCGCCAATATTTTTCACTGTCCGTCAATTTTTTGGGCTTGGCCGGGGCGGCGTTTGGCCGCGATGGGTTCAATTTTATTTTCATCGCCAACATGGGCGCATGCAATGACTCCCGCAAAAAATCCATCAAGCTACGTTCTTGCCGGATCGTGCTTTCCGCCAGTGCAGACCCAACAACGACCGTTACTTCCTGTCCTGCAATAGAAACCTCCGCTCCCTTCAACATCGTTTTGACGGATTCTTTTTCAGACCCTTCAATGTATGATTGCCAGGCATGCTCCAAATCCTTCTGTGTCAGCTTGGCCTCGTGGTCGGATGCATTTTCTTCGTCCTCGGCCACTTCTGCATGAAGTGAATCGAGCGATTTTAAGGTAGGAACAATGGAGGACTTGGATTTGCGGAGCGAAAGTCTATTGCCCGGTTCCGTAATGGAGGTGTCCCCATTTGTGGATGGGGTTTCTATCTCCTCTTCTGAATTAAAACTTGGGGAAGCATTCTCCTCTTCTTCCATTTCAACCGAGAACTCTTCCTGTGTAAGAGGTTCGGGTTTCACTGTTTCATTCGATTTGGGTTCTATTGGAGAGGAGGTGGGGGCTGCTTCTATTGTTTGCGGAGCGTTGTTTTTCTCTGGTGACGGGGAAGGAGTAGCAATAGCAACACCATTGGAGGTGGGCTTTCCAGCCATTTTGCTTAGGTCAGCCGTTTTTTTTTCCTGTGTATTTACGGTTGTTTGCTGATTGCTTGCCCCTGTTGAGCCAACGGCCAATTGCACAGCTTGGCTGATAAAGCACATTTTGATGAGGGACATCTGGACATGCAGGTTCTTGTCGCGGGCCAGCTTATAATTAATGTCGCACTCATTGGCGATGTTGAGTGCCGTCAACAGGAAAGACGCCGGGGCAAGGGTGGCCTGCTGGTGGTAGCGCCCTTTGAGCGAATCGCTGACCTCCAGTAGTTTTAGCGTTTCTTTGTCCTTGCAAACCAACAGGTTACGAAGATGTTCCGCTAAGCCGTTTATGAATAAGTCGCCTTCAAAGCCATTTCTCGTAATATCGTTGAAAATCAATAGAACCTGCTGTAAGTTGGAAGTCAGCAAGGCATCGGTAAACCGGAAATAATAATCGTAATCAAGGACATTCAGGTTGGTGATAACATCCTCATAGGTAATTTTTTCTCCAGAGAAACTAACGATTCGGTCGAAAATCGAAAGGGCATCCCGGAGTGCGCCATCTGCTTTTTGCCCAATAATATGGAGTGCTTCTTCTTCTGCTCCAATCCCCTCTTCCTGACAAATGTTCTGCAAGTGGCTGACTACGTCTTTGACCTGGATTCTTTTAAAATCAAAAATCTGGCAGCGGGAAAGGATGGTCGGAATGATCTTGTGTTTCTCTGTCGTCGCCAAGATGAAAATGGCGTAGGCTGGCGGTTCTTCCAGCGTCTTCAAAAAGGCATTGAATGCCGCTTGGGAGAGCATGTGAACCTCATCAATGATGAAGATTTTGTACTTGCCCTGCTGTGGCTGAAACCTCACCTGCTCCACCAGTGTCCGGATATGGTCGACACTGTTGTTGGAGGCCGCATCCAATTCCATGATATTGAAAGATGCATTTTCACTGAACGACTGGCAACTGTTACAAGTGCCACAAGGTTCAAAATCGGCAGTCACGTTTTGGCAATTGAGTACTTTGGCCAATATCCTTGCACAGGTAGTTTTGCCAACACCCCTTGGACCACAAAACAGGAAAGCATGGGCCAAGTGATCGGTCTGCAATGCTTTCTTCAGTGTTTGTGACACGTGCTGTTGCCCAACGACTTCGTCGAAACGGGCGGGGCGGTATTTTCTGGCGGATACTACGTAACTCATGCTTTTGTTTGTTGCTGGCCTTTTTTCGGAATATTTAAAAAAACGAAGATGGAAGACCGAATCAAAGGTAGGTGCCAACGAAAGCACAAAGGTAGGAAAATTAGGTGGGGTGGTAGGGGTGTCGGATACATTTGAAAAAATACAAAAAGGGTATTTTTGACAAAACCCGCAACTTGTCGCCCGCTTGATTTCAATTGGTGCTAAAATGTTTATTTTCGCAGCAAAATATGCTAGCACCTATTTTAAACAAATACGATGGTCATGAAATTAGGATGGACTGTTAGAACCATTTCAATGGCTAACCATTTTGTTTATTCATCATTTATTTTCAAATCAAAATTTCATAAAATGAAAAAGACATTATTTACAATTCTGGCCTTTGCTTTTGTGGCTTCTTTCACCATGGTGGAAGCCCAGATCGAAACGCCTGCACCAAGCCCTTTCTGCAAAATGGAACAGAAAGTTGGTCTTACTGATGTAGCGATTGAATATTCCCGTCCAAGCATGAAGGGGCGCAAACTCTTCGTTGACGTAGAAAGTTTTGGAGATATTTGGAGGACGGGCGCCAATGCTTCCACCAAAATCTCTTTCAGTGATGATGTAAAAGTAGAAGGTAACAATGTGCCAGCTGGCACCTACGCCCTTTACACTATTCCAGACCCAAGCTCTTGGACAATCATGCTGTACAAAGACCTGACCCTTGGTGGCAACGTCGCCCAATATGATGAAACCATGGAAGTCGCACGTTTCAAAGTGACCCGCAAGCGCTTGTCAGAGCCCGTTGAAACTTTCACCATCAACATCGGTAACTTTACTTCCAATGGAGCTGAAATTGCTTTGCAGTGGGGCGAGTACCATGTGCCTATCAGGTTGGAAGTCAACTACGATGACAAAGTGATGAAAGCAATTGATGAGACTTTGGCTGGCCCAGACCGGAATGACTATTACACAGCTGCTCGTTATTACTACGACACCGACCGGGAGATGGCCAAGGCTTATGATTGGATCAAAAAAGCCAACGGTCTTAGTGAAAGATACTGGCAAGTGCGCCTTCAGGCACAGATCGAAGCCAAAATGGGCAAGTACAAAGATGCCATTGCTACTGCCAACCGCTCAACAAAGTTGGCTTTAGAGGCAGGCAACAAAGGTTATGAGAAAATGAACAACGACTCTATCGCAGAGTGGAAGAAGAAGATGTAATTGACTGAAAATAGATAAAAAAAAATGCCGCTGGAAAATCAATTTTCCAGCGGCATTTTTTTTACCTGCAATTAGCCTTTAAACCGATCCTCCAATTCTTCCAAGTCATAAGTCAGGAAGCAATGTCGTCCAGTCGGACTTTTGAAAGGCATTGCGCAGGCAAAAAGCTGGTCGATCAATTCTTGCATTTCTTTGGGACTCAATAATTGGCCTCTTTTGGTAGCGGCACTCCGAGCCATGGAGCGGGCGATATTTTCACTAGTATTCAGTTTTAATTCGAGATTTTGTTGGAACTGGTAAAGCAGTGTTTCAATAATAGCTGTTTGGTTTTTCTTGCCGACCATATCGGCGGGGACGCCATGCATGATGAACGAGTTGTTGCCAAAATCCTGAATGTCAAAACCCAATAAATTCAGTTCAGGTAAAATTTCTTGCATGATCGCAGCTTCAGCAGGTGGCAGTTCAATAGTTTTGGGAAACAGCTCTTTTTGGGTATAGGCGTCGTTGCTCTCCATGGCGGCTAAATAGCGCTCGTAGAGGATGCGTTCATGTGCCGCTTGCTGGTCAATGAGAATGAACCCCGATTTGATTTGGCTGACGATGTAGGAAGAATGGATTTGGTAGGGTTCTTTTTTTTGCTTGGAAAATGAGCCGCTGTCGTCATCCATTTCACCCTCGCCCGACCACTTGCTCTCAATGGTTATGGAGTTTTCCTTCGTTCCATTTTTCCCTTCAAAATTTTCATTTAAATCTTCATCGACCCCTTCAAACAGCTTTTGCCAGTTTTGCAGATTTGATTGCTCCCTGCCATAGTCAGGGCTTAGTCTGCTGCTGCCACTACTTTTGCCTTCCCCACTCCCTTTTTGCCCCGACATTTCCCGCTCAAAATCTGCTTGCGATCCAACGTTAAATGGAAGTCCAAAATTTTTATTGGCAGAAAAACTGGTCTCTTGATCGAAGTCGAGGGTAGGGGTCACATTGTGTCGGCCAAGGGCATGCCGTACTGCCACTTTGAGATAATTGTACACCATCCGCTCATCGTCAAATTTGATTTCCTGTTTGGTTGGGTGTACGTTAATGTCAATACGGGCGGGGTCCATTTCAAAAAATATAACATAAAATGGAAAGGTTTCTTTAGGCAGCAGTTCCTCGTAGGCCATCATGACTGCATGATGCAGGTAACCACTTTTGATAAACCGCTGATTGACGAAAAACAACTGCTCGCCTCGTGTCTTACGGGCAAATTCGGGCTTGCCGATGTACCCGTTGATGGACAAGACTTCGGTTTCTTCGTTGACCGGCACTAATTTATGGTTGCTGGCATTCCCGAAAACACCCACAATCCGTTGGCGCAAATTGCCGGGAGTCAGGTGGAATATTTCAGACCCATTGTGGTGCAGAGAGAAAAAGATATCCGTATTGGCTAAAGCAACCCGTTGGAACTCGTCCAAGATATGGCGCATTTCCACCGCATTGGATTTGAGAAAATTGCGGCGGGCTGGTACATTGTAAAAGAGGTTTTTTACAGAGGTGTTGGTGCCAGCGGAACATTGACAGGGCTCTTGTGTAACGACTTTAGAAGCTTCAACAACGAGCCTTGTACCCAATTCATTCCTATGTAACCGGGTACGCATCTCTACTTGCGCAATGGCTGCGATGGAGGCCATCGCTTCGCCGCGAAAGCCCATCGTGCGGATGGCAAACAAGTCTTGTGCAGTGCGGATTTTTGAAGTGGCGTGTCTTGCAAAACTCATGCGGGCGTCCGTCTCCGACATGCCACATCCATTGTCAATGACTTGGATGAGCGTTTTCCCCGAATCTTTTAGGATGAGTTTGATTTGTGTAGAACCAGCGTCAATGGCATTTTCCAATAATTCTTTCACCACGGAAGCTGGCCGTTGGACGACTTCTCCTGCGGCGATTTGATTGGCGATTGATTCTGGCAACAGCTGAATGACGTCAGCCATGAAGTGTGGTCTATTATTGTTGCTTGTTAATAATTAGTTGTTTTGAATAGGTAGATATGAATCAGATTCACAATCAACAACCAGCAATTAACAATCAATGACTATTCAAAATACTTGACTATCGCTGGCAAATATAGCTCAAGTACAGCGTAAGTGACCACAATGAGAACGACAATGATGATTAATATCAAAACATTGGAACGGGCCAATCGCTTCTGCCGATAACTTTTCTCAGTCAAAAAACTACTTTTCTTGCGGAGGTCCCGCCGGATACGCTCCTTGATTTTTTCGGGGTCGTCGCCCCGCAATTCACGGGCTTCTTTCAGTTTTCTTTCCAGTTCATTTTTCTCTGTATCGTAAAACCTTGGCCGGTACGTAAAGCCTACTGGTTTTTCCGGTTTAAAAAATTTGAATAATGACATGTATTAAGGTGTTTGTAATTCGAATTAGAAATTTAGAGTTTCCTGGCTACTCGATGCAAAGCTGCATAAACCACATCCGTTGCTTTTTGCCAACTGAACAAGCCTCTTTGTTTCTTACCGGCTTCAATTAATTTATTACGAAGATGAGCATCCTGCCAAATCAGTTGCATCGACTCCGCTATTTCTTGGAGATTATTTGGATCGACGGTCAGGCCGGCATCACCTACAACCTCTGGCATAGAGGAAGTGTTGGAAGTAATCACGGGTATATCACAATTCATGGCTTGTAAAATCGGGATTCCAAACCCTTCAAATTTTGAAACATAAGTGCATGCCAAAGCACCGGCCATCAATTTTGTGAGTTCTTCGTCAGGGACATACCCCAAGAAATGGATGTCTTGTTGAAAATCAGAACGGTCGTAAGCATTTTTCACCTCCCCTGCCTGCCAAGCGAAGCGCCCTGCGATCAGGAGCTTTACGGATGAATGGGTAGCTGTTTTAAACATACCGAAAGCATCGATCAGACGATGCACATTTTTGCGGGGATGGATGGCCCCCACATAAAAGAAATAGGGCTGCCCCATTGAATGTTGTTGCCTGATGGTTTCTTTTTCTTTTTCCCCGACTGGATGAAACGAATCATCACAACCATTGCAAGCGACACTTATTTTTTCAGGTGAAATGCCGTACTGCTTGATGATGTCCGTTTTCGTAAATTGACTGACGGCCTCAATGTGGTCTGCCCGCCTATTGAAGCGGGGGCTGAATATTTCATAATATTTTCTTTGAAAAAATGATTGCTGGACTGGCAAGTGCAGATAGGCTAAGTCATGGGTGACAAGTACTGTTTTGATAGGGGTTTTTAGTGACAAAAAATTATCGGGGGAGAGGAAAACATCCACCCGGTATTTTTTTAGAGCCTTGGCCACCGACCATTCAAACCACCAGTAAAAAAGGAAAGGGTGACGAGCCGGCGGGAACAGAACAACTGGGGTCACATTTTTTCCAAAGATAAAAGCGGGATCAAAAGGTCGGTCAAAAAAGAAAATGAATTCGTCCTCGGGGTGCTGCTCGGCCATCCTTTTCATCACTTCTTGGGTAAATAGCCCCATGCCTTCTATTTTTCCTTTTATCAAAAACCTTGTGTTAACCGCTATTCTCATTCACCAATAACTTGTCATTTTTATTTGAGCAAAAAGGTCTTTCTTATAAAATTAAAACAGCGACGAATTTAGCTTTTATTGGCCCGCTCGGATTGGCCATAGGCCAATCCGAGTAATAAAGGTTTAAGGGAGAGAAAATCGGCAAAGCCGATTTTCTCTCCCTTAGCCCTTGATGGCAGCGGTGGTGGCAATGCCACCGCCGCCCGCCAAATTTTTATAAGAAAGCCCTTTTGAACAAAGTTCTCAAGCATTGATCGCTTGAGAACTTTGCAAAGGAATGGAATTCCTTGATGTTTATCATTTAAATAGGCTTGCAATAAACAGCAACACCCCCGCACCAATGACTGAAGTCAGGATGTAAGAAATGACTCCTGCTCCGAAGGAAACACCGAGTTTCCCCAACAACCAAGAGCCGATAAAGCCTCCAACTATGCCGATTATGATATTGCCAATTAGGCCGAAGCCGCCCCCTTTAAAAAGAGTGCCTGCCAACCAGCCAGCGACTGCGCCAACGATCAAGACATAAATCCATTGTTCCATGATAATTAGTTTTGTTCAGGAAAGAATAGACTTGCTTTTGGAATAGGCTACAAACAAATCGACAATTCAAAAATCAGAATAGGCTGACATTCAGGCTATTTTAATTTCTAATTGCACTTAGGTTTTAATTTATTCCTTTCTAATGTTTGAGGCGTTTACTTTTGCCGCATCTTTTTCATTCCTGATTTTGAATAAAGTTGGTTCAAATAATTCGTAATTTACAAAACATGCTACAATAACCGAATATGGAGATCATCGAAAAATATTTTCCTCAATTGAATGATGTGCAAAAGCAACAATTTCTTGCTTTGGGCGAGCTTTATAAAGATTGGAATGCAAAGGTCAACCTCATTTCCAGAAAGGATATTGACAACCTCTATGAGCGGCACATCCTCCATTCTTTGGCTATAGCGAAGGCTTTTCAATTCAAACCCGGCACTGATATTCTTGATATTGGTACAGGTGGTGGATTCCCTGGTATTCCATTATCTATTTTTTTTCCGGAAGTTAAGTTCCATCTAATTGACGGGACATTGAAAAAAATAAGGGTTGTGCAGGATGTGATAGAGAAAGCCAACATTCAAAATGCTACTGCAGCCCAAGTCCGCGCCGAAGAACTGAAGAAAATGAAATTCGATTTTATTGTCACCAGAGCTGTAGCGGTCATGTCCCAGTTAAGGGTTTGGACTTATCACCTTTTCAAGGAAAAGGAAATTAACGCCCAGCCCAATGGGCTGATAGCATTGAAGGGTGGAAACGTTGAAAAAGAGATAAGGGAGTTGCCGAAAGGGGAGTACACAGAGGTGTATCCAATTAGTAAATTTTTTGAAGAGGAATTTTTTATAGAAAAATTTATGGTTTACATGCAGGCATAAAAAAACCGGGCAACCTGTCAGGGCGCCCGGTCTGTTTCTATGAGATAACAATGACTTCTGGATATGTTTTCAGTAAAATTATTGGCAGAACGATTAAGCTTCTACGTCGTTTTCAACGAGGAGGGCCTCTTCTTTTACTTTAATGGGAGCTACTAGCTTTGCCCTGATTTTAGCTTCAATTTCGTCGGACACTTCTGGGTTGTCCAGCAAAAAGCTTTTAGCGGCATCACGACCTTGGGCGATCTTTGCCCCATCGTAGCTGTACCAAGCGCCACTTTTGCCAATGATGTCGAAATCAACGCCCATGTCCACTATCTCACCTGCTTTGGAAATGCCTTCGCCGTACATGATGTCGAATTCGGCAACACGGAAAGGAGGGGCCACTTTGTTTTTCACTACTTTTACTTTCACGTGATTACCAACAACATTGCCTTCTTTGTCTTTGATGGCTGCACCCGAACGACGGATGTCCAATCGGATTGACGCATAGAATTTAAGGGCGTTACCACCGGTTGTGGTTTCAGGGTTGCCAAACATAACACCGATCTTTTCCCTCAATTGGTTGATGAAAATACAGGAACATCCTGTCCGGCCGATGGCTCCTGTCAGCTTACGCATGGCCTGTGACATCAAGCGGGCTTGTAGTCCCATTTTTGAATCCCCCATTTCCCCTTCGATCTCGCTACGGGGCACTAATGCTGCTACAGAGTCTACTACTATAATATCTATCGCACCCGAACGGATCAGGTTTTCAGTAATTTCTAATGCTTGCTCCCCATTGTCGGGTTGAGAAATCAAAAGCTCCTCCGTGTTCACGCCCAACCCTTCTGCATAAGCTTTGTCGAACGCATGTTCTGCATCAATGAAAGCAGCGATGCCACCTTTTTTCTGACACTCTGCAATGGCGTGAATGGCTAAAGTGGTTTTACCAGAAGATTCAGGACCGTAGATTTCGACAATCCGGCCTTTCGGAAAACCGTTGACACCAAGGGCAACATCCAGTCCGAGTGAGCCTGTGGAAATTGTTTCGACATCAAGTACTTTTTTATCTCCGAGCCGCATGACGGTTCCTTTACCGTAGGTTTTATCGATCCGGTCAATGGCGAGATTCAATGCTTTGAGTTTTGATTCTTTATCTTGTAACATGTACGCTGGTTTTAAAATGTTTTAAATACGGTGCAAAAATAAAAGAAATGTTTTAAAAAACAAATTTTTTGTTTTAAAACTAAAAATAAACAATTTTTGTGGTGGATGGTGGTTCCATCGAAAGCAGTAGGTTCTACTCATAGGCAAGATGTTTAGCGTTAATGAAAATTGGAAGAAAGCTATTCGAATGGAAAATTTAGAAGCAGCAATGCCCTTCTCTTTTTATCTGCTGCTGGCCAACAGGGTGCAAATTACTATAACATTTTTGATCCACAAAAAAGAAACCCTTCATGGCTGCTGCCATGAAGAGTTCCATGTAAGATTTCCACAGTAATAATTAGTGCATTGGATTCAGTGCAGTTTGCTCACTGTGGCGGAGGATGGATTGGAGTACGTTCGGTTTTGGGCTGAACTTGGCTTTTGGAAGTAGTCTGTAGCCCTCGAAGAGTTCGTCATACTCTTCTGCGAGCAATGGGTCGCTGCTCAGTGCCTTTGATATAGCTATCGTTTCGGCAGCTGAGGTTTCTTTGTAAATAAAACGGATTAAATCCAATTGAGTAAAGTATTGTTTCATGCAGAATAATTTTGGTTAGCAAATATGTGATTTTCAATAGTTACCCCTTAAACTATCGCCGTTCGCAAATTATTGTTTTTTGTAAGAAAAAGTGTAGAAAATTTTTTAAAAATACCTATCGGGCCTAAAAAACTAATCGTTTTAAAATAGGGCGGAATGCACGTGAAAAAGGGATGACGAGCCGACGCTCGTCATCCCTTTTTTTTCATTAAACAATCGCTTAATCTATTCAAGCCGCTACCAATTGATCCGACTTTGGGATTTTTACTTGAAAGGTAGTTCCTTGATTTGACGTTTCAGCGATATCAATGTGCCCCCCCAACTTTTCGGCTATTTTTTTACAAATGGAGAGCCCCATGCCAGTGCCTGAAAATTCCGATTTAGAATGCAGCCTTTTAAACATTTCAAACACTTCCCCCTTGTTCTCGATCGGGATGCCGATTCCGTTATCTTTTATGGTAAAAATATAACTGGTTGAATCTTCGCTGAAAGATACGTCTACTTGCGGGTTATCGCTTCGGTTATACTTTAGGCCATTTTCAATAATGTTTTTATACAAAATAAATAAAAGGGAAGGATGGGAGTTGATGGTAGGCAGTGCTGATGGGGTTGTCACCTTCGCATTTTTTTGTTCAATATTTAAAGTCAGCGTCTCAATGACATTGTCGAGCAACACATTTAAGTCGACAGGTTTTTGTTCGGGGGCTTTGCGGCCAATAGAACTGAACTGGCGCACATCGTCCACAAGTGTATTTAATTGGAGCGCAGACTTTTTTATGAAATTTATATATTCAGTCAGATCGGGGTCTTCCATCTTTTGTAGCTTTCTCAAGGCCAAAGAAGAGAAACTAACGATATTTCGCAAAGGCTCTTTCAGATCATGGGAGATGATGTGATTGAAACGCTCTAGTTCGATATTCGAGTTGGTCAGGGCAGCGGTCCTATTTTCTACTTCTTTTTCCAGATGTTTGTTGTAGCGTTTTTTTGCCACATTACTTTTGTACAAGAAATACAGCACGGTCAATGCTAGGAAAAGCCCCAATAAAGCCACCGCCGTCATTGCTGAACGCTGTTGGAGCAGGGCTTCGTTTTTTGTGTGGTTAGCTTTCAAAAGCTGGTTTTCTTTTTCTTTCATCTGCAACTTTTGCAAGCCTTCTGCCTCGGCCAAATAGCGCATTTTTTCGGAATTGAAAACCTCCTCTTTAGCAGCTTGCAATTTCTTGCGGTAGGCATAAGCATTTTGGAAATCCTGCTTTTCCAAATAAATGGATTCCATGACTTCATAGCAGTCGGGCAAGAACGAAATGGCGCCAGTGTTCATGCTGATGGCCAACGCTTTTTCGGCATGGACAAAAGAGAGGTCTTTGTTGCCAAGCTGGGAATTGGCTTTTGCCAGAGCCAAGTGGGCGGAGATCATTTGCGACATGCCATGGAGCGCCTCAGCTACGGCAAGTGCGTATTGGGCGGTCTCGATTACTTGATCAAAATTGCCACGGGCAAGATGGTAGTTGACCAATCCTTCTACACCTATACCTACTAAGTAATTATCTTTCTGTCCTTTTGAATATTCAAAAGAGCGGTTGTAATAATAAAAGGAAGAGTCGGGTTGGTTGCGGGCCTCAAAAATGTCACCCAGCATTCGGCAGCCCAATGTCAGATCAAAAGTGTCGGTTGAAACATCAAAGGAGGCAGTGGCATATTCCTGTGCTTTGTCCAAATCGCCCACGGCAAAATAAAGCTCGCAAATACTCCCAAGAATGGTCGCCTTGTTTTGAGGGGATTCATCCTCTGCAATTTTCAATCCTTTGAAATAATAATCCAGTGCATCTTCATACATGCTTAAATTATAATAGACATACCCAATATTGTTAAACAAGATGGCTTTGCTCGAATTCAAACTTGACGTTTTGGGGTCGTCCGAAGCTTCTAGTATTTCTATGATGCCCAGCGATTTGTTGTACATCTCAAGAGCCTTTGAATATTCGCCTTTATCGTCGTAAGAAACGCCCATCCACAGGGCAATTGCTCGCTGCTTTTGTAGGTCTCCTATTTCTTCGGCCAGCTTTATACACTCTCTTCCATAAGCAATGCACTTATCGGCATTGTCGCTGACCAGGTTGTCGCAAATCATAAACAGCGTTTCCAGCCGTTGCTCCTTGCTGAGCGAATCATTGAGTGATAAAACAAGACTATCTACAGTTGTTGAGGGTGAAGTATTCGGTCCAGCACTCAACACGCTATCTGTATGAAAACTTGTTTGAGAAACCAGACGGTGGGGATTCAAGCAGGATAAGCAGCCTATGAATAGTAGAGCAGCAATAGCAGTTTTGAAATGGGTTGTTCCTTTTGGCATGATCAGAAGGGTCTTTTTTTAAATCTAACTAGATCAGTGCAGCCTATTTCTCGGAGATAAATGTTTTGGTGAATTTGAGAAATTGGCGTCCCGCATTAGTGTAGGGGGAGTACAAGTAATTTGTTGTGTGGGGATTTTTAAAGGTAAGGTTGATAGGATATTGCTGCATTTTTTCAAGAATGATGCCATGAGAATGAACCTTGCATACCCGATCAATATAACAAAGTGTTGTTGTGCGGGAAAGGGGCAAAACGATCTTGGTCAGACCGAGCCTAAATCTTTTAGAGGGGCTTTTATATAATGGAATAGGCTTTCCATCGACTGGCCTTGGATGTGGTCAAAAAGAATGCTGGCAGCGGTACTTCCAACCTCTTTGCCGGAATGGCGCATGTGGCTGATATTGGGATAAAAATAGAAGGGGGCTTTCCCGTCACTGATGGAGATAAGGGCCACATCTTCTGGGATCGCCAAACCATAGTTGCTCAGGATATGGTAGGTCTGAACCATGAGCTTGTCAGACATGGAAAAAATAGCAGTGGCTTCTTCATTGCAATCCAACAATTTGGCGATGGCCAAATTGACATCTTCCCCTTCCCTAATCCGCACGACTTGTTTTTCTTCCAATTCGATCTTTTTGTTTTTCAGCGCTTCCCGAAAACCAGCTTCTCGTAAGTTGGTCATTTCCAAACGGTCGTCGTCAAAGACGCCCAGTATTTTTTGATGTCCTTTTTTTATCAAAAAATCGACAGCGGAACGGGAGACTTCTACATCATTAATACTGACACATGGAAATGATTGGGTTTCAATAACCCGATCCATCAAAACAACGGGAACGTTGCGTTTTTTTAATTTTTGCAAATGGTTCACCTCCTTTGTTTCTACCGACAGTGAAATAAGTACACCTTCTACCGACATCTGCATACAGAGCTCCAGCAACTCGTCTTCCCTTTTCAAGGAATTTTCGGACTGGAGAAAGATGAACGAATAGCCGTGCCGGCCAACAACCTCACTGATGCCTTCCAACACCTCTGGGAAGAAAAAAGTATCCGCCCTAGGCAGGATGACCCCGATCAATTTGGATGACTGCGTGCGGAGAGACCTAGCGCCCAAATTGGGTTTGTAACCCATTGCATCTGCTACCTCACTGACCTTTTCCCTCGTAGCGGTGCTAATGTCGGGATGCCCTTTCAGTGCCCTTGAAATGGTTGAAATGGAAAGCCCGGTTAGCCTGGCAATGTCTTTTATTGTTGTTCGTTTCAAGATCTTTATCGGTTAGGTGCCGCTGTTTTTTATTGGTTTTTAAATGAAGGGGTTAAAAGTGCCAACAACAAACGTTTGCGGAAACGATTGCAGAATGATTTGTTTTGGTAGACCAATTCCTGCAAATTAAATTTGTTCCATAGATATGTATGAAACTTAATCTATTTGGGGGCAATTGCCCCTTTTTTTGTTTTAGGGAATTCCTTGCCTATTTTTTTACCGCAAAAAACTACCTTTGGCCACCTGAATCCGGTTCAAATTTTTCCTTTTCTCAAGGCCGGGTTAAATGTATGAAACTTAAATAATTTATGGACAAACTTTACCCTGCTGTGTTATTCGATCCATTGCCAAAGGGAGACCAATGGCCAATCATGTCAGGGTTTGTTGCTCCGTTCATTTCTGGAAATGATTTTCATCTCACTGGCCTAATTAATATTGAGTGGTGTTAGTGCTTGAAGCACTAACACCACTTTGCTAAATAACCATGCAACAAGCATTAAGCAAAGCGATCAGCCTCCTGGAAAATGCCGTTACAGAATATGGTATTGTTGCTAGTACCATAGAGGCTGACAATTATAAAAGGGTATGGGCAAGGGACGGTGTCGTCGCAGGTGTAGCAGGTATTTTATTAAATAATGAAAAAATAATAGAAGGGCTAAAACGCACGGTTATTACCCTCTCCAATTATCAACATGAACTCGGTATAATCCCCTCAAATGTCTTGGTAAAAAAAGACGGCGCTGATCGCAGCTTCGGCAGTATTGCCGGTCGAGTGGATGCTACTTGTTGGTATATTGTGGGCGCCTGTTTATTTTTAAAAAAATACCCTGATTATGAAAAAAAATATTGGCTAAAAGAACATATTGACAAAGCATTGCTCACTTTATCTTATTGGGAATTTAATGCAAAAGGTTTATTGTACTTGCCAACCAGTGGAAATTGGGCCGACGAATACCCAGTAAAAGGCCATACATTATATGATAATTTATTGCGCCTTTGGGGCATGCGTTTATATCAAAGTATTTTTGGAAATAAGGAGGCCGTTGAGCGATTGAATTTTATCGAAGAAAAAATAAAAATTAATTTTTGGCCTGAAAAAATAAATATCGATTCAAAGCAAGTTTACCACCCTCGGTTATTTGAAAATGCCACTGAAAAAAGACTGAACCATTGGCTGTGTTATTTAGCGCCGGAAGGTTTCAATACTACTTTTGATGCAGCGGGGAATGCGTTAGCTTTATTATTGGATATTGGTAATGAAGAAAAAACCGAAACACTCTGCCATTATTTGTCTTCCATATTTTCTTATTTAGGAAAGTCGGTAGTCCCTGCATTTTGGCCCCCCATCCACCCCGGTGATGAGGATTGGGCTTCCATCGCCAATAACTACAGTTTTGATTTTAAAAACAATCCTTATCATTTTCACAATGGGGGGATTTGGCCAGTGTGGATGGGATTAATTGCATTGGGCTTGGGGTATCACGGAAAGCGAGATTTAGCAGAAAGGATATTAATCGATTATTTAAAAATAGAAACTCCAGAAAATATTGGCTTTTATGAATACATCAGTGCAAATGAAATGAAGCCAGGCGGTAAAATGCCTTTGTGTTACAGCGCTTCTGGATTAATATTTATGCTTAAAGCATTAGAAAATAATAGTGCTACCGAGTTAGGTTTCAGCGGAAAATAATCTCTCAATTTTTTAATTTTTAATTTAATCAATGATAGGAGACATCATCAACATCGAAGAACGCCATTTGGAGCCGGCCATTAAAATTGTCGAAGAAATTAAAGGCAATATTTTGGCTTCTATAAAATACGCCATTACTGTCGGCGGTGAATCCGGCAGCGGGAAATCAACGCTGGCATTGGCCGTCCGAAAAATTTTAGAGGAAGAAAAAATTGGCTGTTTTATTTTTCACATGGACGATTATTTTAAACTGCCTCCTGCCACCAATCATGCCGCCCGGATAGAGGATATTAATTGGGTAGGCCCACAGGAAGTACGATTGGATTTATTGCAGGAACACGTGGATACGTTCAAGGCCGGGGTGGCTATGATCGAAAAACCTTTGGTGCATTATAAAGCCAATAATATATTGAGTGAGGGGGTCAATTTATCTGCCTTTAATGTAATTATTGTTGAAGGCACATATACTTCCATTTTAAATAATATAGACACCAAAATATTTATGCTCAGAAATTATAAAGACACGCTTGCAGACCGTGTGAAAAGAGCACGTGACCCGATCGTTCCATTCAATGAGAAAGTGCTGGAGATAGAACATGAATTTATTTCAAAACATGTTTCACTTGCAGATATTTTAGTGGACAAAGAATACGGAGTGACATGCGTCGGAAAATCAATTTAATTAAAACGCTGCATTTACAATAACAGGTGAGTGGTCACTTGGGAAATATTGCCCGTTATTTTCATCATCAATTAAAAAAGAATTAATGGCCCATATTTGATTGGTGAAAATATAATCAATGCGTCGGCATTCAGCATCAGCCACTTCAAATCCAGTAAAAGTGCATGTTTCCCCTTTATTTATAAAACTGTCGTTAAACCCATTTTTTAAAATAATAGGGTAAGGTGCATCGTCCGGTTTGAAGTTTAAATCGCCCATAAAAACGACAGGCGCATTGCCAGCGATTTCTTTTATTTTTTCAATAATTAATGAAGCACTATTTTTTCTTGCTTCTTTCCCAATATGGTCGAAATGAGCATTGAAAACAAAAAATGATTTTTTGGAAATATTATTTTCTAAATGAACCCAAGAACAAATGCGCTCCATAGCAGCGTCCCATCCTACGCTACCAATTACTTCAGGAGTTTCGGACAACCAAAAAGTGCCGCTATCCAAACTTTTAAATTTTTCTTTTTTAAAAAATATGGCAGAATATTCCCCTTTCGTTTTCCCATCATCCCGGCCCACGCCATAATATTTATATTCCAATAAAAAAGAATCAAGTTGCCTCATTTGTCCCTCTACCGCTTCCTGCACACCCAATACATCTGGTGAATGTTTTAATATTAAATCAGCAACTTTCCCTTTTCTCAATTCCCACCAATTAGGGCCGTCCCCAGGATTATTATAGCGAATATTATAAGTCATTAATTTGATGTCCTCCAACTGTCCTGAATGGCAGGTGAGAGTTAAAAGAGAAATTAGCAATAAAATAAAGCGCATAAATTTGTTTTTTGAAATAAATATTCTGACTAAAATTTTTCAGAGTGCAAAAATAGGTGGAATATTTTCAAACCAAGGCGCCGCCCGCTCCAATTGCCCTGCAACCCTGAACAGCAGCGCTTCTTCCCCATTTGCCGCTGTAAACTGCACCCCAACGGGGATTCCCTTTTCCGTCCAGTGCATTGGCACAGACATGGATGGCTGACCAGTAACGTTGGCTACTTGCGTAAAGGGCATAGCGCTAAAATTCTTTTTCGCCATTTCTTCTACAATGCCAGACCCTTTCAACAATTTCCCAGCATTTAAAGTATTGATGATATTGACCAGCCGTCGCTCCCCCGCAGAGGGCTGGAGGCTGCCTTTTTCTGGGGGCAAAACGGCAATGGTTGGACTCAGGAAAAGATCGTATTTCTCATGAAACCGACCCATGATCCGGGCCACCTTGTTCCAGACATCCAACGCTTGCACCAATTCCAAAGCGCTGTGCGCTTTTCCCAAAAGATGGCTCACCCAAGTAATCGCTTCCACATCATGACGGGTGGTTTTTCGGCCAAGCGGTTTTTCTAATTCGGCCACCTCGTGTGCCGCTTCCGAAAGGTACATGACGGTAAATGATTTGGCCAGTTCAAGCGCATCGTAATCAGGCTTGGCCTCTTCAAGATGATGGCCCAATCCTTCTAATATTTTAGCCGTTTTTTCGACCGCAACCATGCATTCGGGATGAAGTGGATTCCCCAAAGGCGATTGCTTGGTAAAAGCTATTTTCAAAACCTTTGGATCAGTCGAAACCTCTTGCAAATAAGGTCTCTCCGGTGGCTTGATGGTATAAGGCATACCCGGCGCATCGCCATGAATGGCATCTAACATCGCGGCACTGTCCCGCACTGAACGGGTCAGCACATGCTCGACAACTGCGCCGTGCCACATCACCCCATTGGGAGCCATTGGCGCCCGCCCACGGGAAGGTTTCAGGCCAAACAAACCACAGCAAGAAGCGGGCATACGGATCGAACCTCCGCCATCTCCACCCGATCCGAACGGCACCATGCCGGAGGCCACGGCAGCTGCCGTTCCGCCACTCGAACCACCTGGTGTTAGGGTGATGTCCCAAGGGTTGAGGGTCGGACCGAAAGCCTCTGGTTCGGTGACACCTTGCAGGCCAAATTCAGGAGTATTGGTTTTGCCCAAGGTCACCAATCCCGTGGCACGGAAGCGCCGCATCAGCTCGTTGTCCTCCGGCGACATATAATCGGCTTTTTTTAATCCTTTTGTCCCACGTGCATGGGGTGTACCGGCGTACGTCGTGATCAGGTCTTTTAGTAAAAATGGGACACCTTTAAACGGCCCGTCTGGCAAATCACTCTTCGCTACCCGTCGGGCTTCATCATACATTTTATAAATGACGGCGTTGAGCTGTGGGTTGATTTTTTCAATTCGTTGAATAGCGGCTTCGGTCAGTTCCAGTGGGGTGGTTTCTCCTTTTTTAACAAGGGCAGCGAGAGATAGGGCGTCGTGGGTTTTGAGTGATGGCATTTTATTTAATGTCTTTTATATTTTTTAATCATGGTTTTACTTTTGGAAATTAGGAAACAAAATTTACACAGATCCTCCATTTAATGAAAATTGGTTATTAACCTATTTTTTTTATTTTTTTTCGGTTACTATTTGAGTTTTTAAGCAATTAATTATTGCCCCGTTTTTCATTGCTTTTTTATAAGGTCAATTTTTGAATCTATTGATGAACATGGTTAATTACCTATGGGGTAAAAGTAAAAGATATTCAGCTATATGGGTATTTGCCATTTGTAGTTTCTGCCAATATCATCAAGTCGTCTGCTTATTTAACTTCTTTAAATATTTTATTAAAATCTGCTGCACACCATGTAGTTATTTTTAATAAATTAAAAACCGTTTTTTATTATGAACAATGCAAGTCATGCCAGTAGTACGTTTCAGGGAGAAATCCTATTTGACACCAATTTCGATTACCTGTTTGAATATTTATGCACCAATTCTGATTGTTTGCTGCCGAATATCTCTAGTGAACCTGGCGTCCTTAGTACAATTGAAAGGTTGATGCAATTGGGAACTATGATGGCCGATCCGGGCGCTAAAAATTCGGAGCAGCCGAGATTAAATTCAACTATTCCGGCTATTTATACTTATTTGGGACAATTTATTGACCACACCATTACTGCAAGAACAGACAGGGAGGAGGATTTTAAAATTTCGGATGACGATGGAGAACCCAGAAACATCGTGCCTGCACCGATAGAAGATATTGTAGGAAAACTCAAAAATGGCAGGAGACCGATGCTTGACTTGGATAGCCTTTTTGGGGACGGGCCTAGCTTCAGTGACTACTATGGTGCTGAGGCCGATGCTATTTATGAGCCGGGAACTTTCAGGCTCAGGATTGAAGAAAGGGCCAATGGCTATTTCGATTTAAAAAGGGACGGAGGTAAAGCTTTGATCGGTGATGCCAGAAACGATGAAAATTTAATGGTGAGCCAATTGCATGCTGTCTTCATTAAATTTTACAACCGGATCTACGACCGTTTGGTACAAATTTACCCCTCCGCAGTTGAGGCCTATTCGAGGGCAAGAAGGCTAACTTGTTGGGCATTTCAATATGTGACCATCAATGATTATCTGCACAAAGTCTGTGATGAGGATGTTGTCAGGGAGACTCTTTTAAACGGGCCTTATTATTTTCTGACCTCGGCAGGTGTTTACATGCCGTTGGAATTTTCCGTTGCCGCATTTCGGTTCGGCCATTCTATGATCCGGCCATTTTATAAAGTAAATGATGTGGTAGGTGATAAAACCATCCAAGAAGTTTTGGGCACAAGCCCAAAGCTTTTGGCGCAGGATGGTCAGCTTGACCCCAGGTTCTCGCTCAAATGGGGAAATTTTGTGAAAATAACTAATGCTGATCGCCCGCAAATGGCCAGGCTGATTGACCCAAAAATTGCGAAAGGGCTGTTCCTGCTCAATGAACTAGATTCAAATATACCGGCGGGTGCCATGATGGCCGTGCTGACCCAACGAAACCTCCTTAGAGGGTATTTATTGAGAATCCCAACTGGCCAATCAGTTGCCAAAGCTATGAGGGTTACACCCCTAACCCAGAATCAGATCATGGATGGATTCACTCAACCTGAAAAGGACTTTTTGATGACCTCTGGTTTTGCAGACAGATCTCCGCTGTGGTTCTACATTTTACAAGAAGCCGCTGTCCAGCAGCAAGGGCAAAAATTGGGGATCGTGGGCAGCAAACTGGTGGCTGAAACACTGATCGGTTTGGTCAAAGAGGACCGCAATAGTTACTTTAATAACCAGAATACCAAGGAAGTTGAATTAGATATAAATGGGGACGTAATAGGTATTAAAGTAACACCAGATTTTAGGCCCATCAAAACCATTGCTGATATCATTGAATTGGCACTGAAGCCACTACGTGCTTAATGGCAAGGCCATAAAATATTAGAATTAGAATCAGGGGCAACGCCGACGGGCGTTGTCCCTATTTTGTAATAAATAGCTGTGGAAAACTTTCCCGCCTTTCAACTTCCCCACCCCTTAAATTGTTCTTAACTTCGCAAGAATCAATGAGTGAATGAGATAAGGATGGAATGAGTGAATTTCAGCAATATTCCACCCTTATCTCATTCACTCATTCACCATTCACTCATTAGATTATGCCAAACTACTGCCACCTCCATTGCCATACACAGTACTCACTCCTCGATGGCGCAGCCAACATCGCCAAGATGATGGACAAAGCCGTTGCCGATGGTCAAAAAGGCGTTGCCCTGACTGATCATGGCAACATGTATGGTGCCTTCCAATTTGTGAACGAGGCCAATAAAAGGGGGCTGAAGCCGATGGTCGGTTGTGAGTTTTACCTAGTGGAAGATCGGTTTAAAAAGAAATTCTTGCGGGCCAACAACGAGCGCGATAAACGTTACCACCAACTCATGTTGGCCAAAAACAAGACGGGTTATGAGAACTTGTCCAAGCTCTGTTCGCTGGGTTTCATTGATGGATTGTATGGCAAATACCCCCGGATCGATAAGGAGTTGATCGAAAAATACCACGGGGGATTGATCGCTACTTCGTGCTGCATCGGGGCAGAAATACCTCAGACGATCCTGACTGGAAACATTGAATTGGCGGAAGAACACCTCAAGTGGTGGCTCAATATTTTTGGGGACGATTATTACATTGAGTTACAGCGCCACCGTGGATTGGAGAAGATCGACGACACAGGCATGAGCCAAGAAGACGTCAATCAGGTTTTGCTCGGCTTCGCCAAAAAATACAACATCAAGGTCATCTGCACCAATGATAGCCACTATGTGGAAGAAGAAGATTACGCACCGCACGACATCCTGCTCTGTATCAATACGGGCAGCTTGTTAGAGGAAAAGGAGCGCTTCAAATTCCCGTCCAGTGATTTTTATTTCAAGACACAAGACCAGATGAACAAACTTTTCCACGACGTGCCAGAAGCGGTGGACACGACGATGGAAATTTTTGATAAAATAGACACGCTGGAATTGGCCCGCGACGTACTGTTGCCTGCCTACCCCATGCCCAAAGAATTTGCCACGCAGGATGACTACCTCCGTCACCTGACTTATGTTGGAGCGAAAAAAAGGTACGGTGATATTACACCAGCGATCAAAGAACGGCTGGATTTTGAGCTGGACGTCATCCGAAAATCGGGTTACCCTGGGTACTTCCTCATCGTGCAGGATTTTACCTCCGTTGCCCGTCAGATGGATGTGGCTGTTGGGACAGGACGTGGTTCGGCGGCAGGTTCGGCGGTGGCCTATTGTGTGGGCATCACCAATGTGGACCCCATCAAGTACGATCTGCTTTTTGAGCGTTTCCTCAATCCCGAACGGGTGAGCATGCCCGATATTGATATTGACTTTGATGACCGGGGACGGGATAAAGTGATTGACTATGTCATCGACAAATATGGTAAAATGCAAGTGGCGCAGATCATTACGTACGGTACGATGGCCGCCAAGTCTTCCCTGCGGGATGTCGGTCGGGTGATGGATGTGCCGTTGCCGGAAGTGGATCGGGTAGCCAAGTCGTTCCCCTTGCAGTTGGGGGCTTCGCTTGCTGATGTTTTGGCAGATGGAGGCGTTACCCCTAAGTTAAAGGACAAGCTCAATTCGGAAGATATAGAACGTGCCCGGCATTTCCGGGAGTTGGCAGAGGGCAAGATCAAATTGGTGAAATGATCCGCACCGCCAAGAAACTGGAAGGCTCGGTGCGCAACACGGGCATTCATGCCTGTGGGGTCATCATCACCCCGGATGACATTACGAAATTTGTCCCGGTCTCGGTGGCGAAAGACAGCGAAATGCTCGTCAGCCAATTCGACAACAACGTAGCCGAAAGTGCTGGTTTGTTGAAAATGGATTTCCTCGGACTGAAAACCTTGACCATCATCAAGGATGCTTGCCGAATCGTCAAAGAGGTGCATGGTGTAGAAATCATTCCCGATGAAATCCCGCTCGACGACCCCAAAACCTATGAGCTATTTCAGCAGGGCAACACCGTCGGCGTTTTCCAATATGAAAGCGATGGCATGCAGAAATACATGAAGGAACTCAAACCTAACCAGTTTGCTGACCTCATTGCCATGAACGCGTTGTACCGCCCGGGGCCGCTGGCTTATATCCCGAATTTTATTAACCGGAAGCATGGCCGGGAACCTATCACTTACGACCTCCCAGCGATGGAAGAATACCTCAAGGAAACTTATGGTATTACCGTTTATCAGGAGCAAGTAATGTTGCTGTCGCAAAAGCTCGCCAATTTCACCAAAGGCGAAGCGGATGTGTTGCGGAAGGCGATGGGTAAAAAACAGAAAGCCACGCTGGACAAAATGTTCCCGAAATTTCTGGAAGGTTGTGCAAAGAATGGGCATCCCAAAGAAGCCTGTGAAAAAATATGGAAAGACTGGGAAGCCTTTGCTTCCTACGCCTTTAACAAATCGCACTCCACCTGCTACGCTTATGTGGCTTTCCATACGGCTTATCTGAAAGCCAACTACCCTGCCTGTTTCATGGCCTCTGTGCTGTCGAACAATATGAACAACATCGCCGATGTGACCAAATTCCTCCGTGAATGCAAACGGATGGGGTTGGATGTAGCAGGGCCAGATGTCAACGAATCGGTCTCCGATTTCACGGTCAACGAAAAAGGGCAAATCCGCTTTGGCCTATCGGCATTGAAAGGAGTTGGGGAAGGGCCGGTAAGCGAAATTTTGGAGGAGCGGAAAAAAGGGAAATTTACCGACATCTGTGATCTTGTCAAGCGCCTCAACAGCAAGGCAGCCAACAAAAAAGTGATGGAAAGCCTCGCATATAGTGGTGGCTTTGATTGTTTTGCAGACATCCACCGCAAACAATATTTTACGCCTTCCGGCAAATACGATACGTTTATTGAGCACATTCTTCGCTTTGGCAACGACTACCAAGCGCAGGTGTCCAGTGCTGCTTCCTCCCTATTTGGCGACATAACAGCTTTGAATATTGAAGACCCGACCCCTCCCAAGGCTGAACCTTGGCCGCTCATCGAAATGCTGGAAAAAGAAAAGGAGGTCACGGGCGTTTATGTCACCGGCCACCCGCTCGACGAATACCGCATGGAGGTCGAGAATTTTACCACCTGCACCCTCGACGAACTCGACCAGCGGAAAGGGCAACCCGTCAAAATCGCAGGCATCGTCATGCAGGCTTCGCACCGCATCAGCAAAAAAGGAACGGGCTGGGGCATTTTTACCATTCAGGATTTTAACGGAGCGCTCGAATTCCCGCTTTTCAGCGACGACTATTCAAAATTTAAAGGGTTCTTCGAGCAGGGCAATTGCGTTTTTATTACCGGTAACTACGAAGCCCGCTGGGGTAAGGAAGATGAGTTTCAGCTAAAAGTTAAAGAAGTAACCTTGTTGGAAAATGCCGGGGAGAAAATAGCCAATTCCATCACTTTAAAACTGCCAGTGGAAACCCTGACGCTCCAGATGATCGACCAAATTGACGACCTCTGCAAACAGTACCGCGGCAAACACAAACTCCATATTACCCTGCTTGACCGTACCAACCGCATCAGCATGCCGTTTTATTCTGCCTCCAAACAGGTGAACGTGGACAATGATTTTGTGCAGGAATTGGAGGGGCTGGGCGTGGAGTATTTGGTGGGGCAGTAAAGGAAAATTTCAAAAAATAATATCTACAATGGCCGACATCAACTCCTCCTCCTTCTGGGCAAACCTTCTGAAAAAAATAATCCAGATCATTTTAAAGAACCTTGGCGTCCGCACCAGTCCACCGACACACCACCAACATGTCGTGCCGCATGAAGAAGGATGGGCCGTAAAAGGAGAGGGGAATGAAAGATATTCGGGAGTTTATAAATACCAGCAGGATGCCATCGACCGGGCCAAAGAAAATGGCCCGCAACTGTGGGGCGGACGTCATTATCCATCATCGGGAAGACGGGACAATCAGGGATCGGAGGAGTTGCGATTAATTAGCGGAATAAAGTTACAATGCTAAATGCTGTTGCTCATCGCCTGCTTCAGTTCCATCGTAGCATGATTTAGGTTCATCCATTTTCCACCATATCATTCCTTCTTTAACGCTTCGCTCAATTTTCATCCTGCTTCGACACATTTTTGCTTTGACCTGGCCAACAATTCGTCGGGCTTGCCAACGTGCTCAGTGAATTCTTCTTTAACTTTTGCAGAAGTCTCTTTCAACAATTCCGAAACCTGGCCATCCCCCCGGCGGCGGCCTCTTTGACCCGTCCGCTCGTTTCAGCAAATGATCGTTTGGCTTTGTCAGCTGACCAGGAAGGTTCGCCAAAGCTCTCGGTGAAATCTTCTTTGGCTTCGGCCAGTTTTTCTTTGGCCTGTGCGGCTAATTTTCCCGCATCTTCGGTGACGGCTTCTACCACATCGTGGATGTCTTCTGAAGCATGTTCAATCGTTTCTTTTGCTTTATCGACTATGTTTTTGAGAAAATTTTTCATGGTAAAATAGGTTTGATATTTTTGAAAAATGGTTTTATTATAAAAACGGAAACAGTACTTTCTCGCCATAAACCCGGGGTTCAAAACCCCGGCTACCTCCGCAAAACGGTTCGATTTAGGTTTTATAAGAAAGCCCTAATTTTTGAAATGAAATTGGAAAAATGTCAGGTTTCGATTACCCCATTCCCGATCCTCTCATGCTACACTGACTGCTATCCCAAAGCGGGTTCGAGATTTCGCTGTGCTCAAATTGTCAATTAATCTTCTTCACTTCCTCCAGCGAGTACATCAGCCGATTGATGTCGGCGTACGAGGCGTAAACCCCTTTAATGGTAACTGGGCCGGCCGTGTAGGGCACTGGTTCGAGGGACACAACTTTCCATGACCGTCCTTTGAACCCTGCACCGCCACAAAAAAAGAAACACATATTATATGGATAAGCTGAGAAGATAAATTTTGTGGCTCTTGTACCCTTCCACGGGGATTATATATCTGTGATCGTAACCTCTGTCCCCTCCAATGCCAATATCGTCCTGACTAAAACGGGCATGTCGATTTTAAAACCGAGCATTTCATCGTACCCTTTTTGTACGTGATCTTGGACAATGTTTTCCACATGCTGTTGCTCAACTACTTTGTGAGATTGAATAGCGATGTGGACGACGTCAGTAGAAAGATAGCGGTCAGGAAAATCAATAGTTTTTTCATGGTAGATTTTTTTGAGAGATCTGAAATCAAGCTGTTGTGCGGCCTGAAATTATTCTCCTCCAATAAAAGAATACAAAGAAACGGTTCTTATTGTTGTGCGAAAAAAGGATGATGCTAAAATTTTGGTAAAACTTAATTTAGAAGGAAAACCCGTACCCCAGAGAGTTCTTGTTTGATAAAAGCGCATAAGGAGGAGTTAAGGGAAACGTGCAGATATTTTTATAAAAAAGAAGTACGAGGGAACTCAATTAGCGCCACCTTAGTTTTTTTTGTGTGAAATTAACGCAAATTAAAATAAGTCAATTATGCAACCACAAGTACAACGAATAGCGATCGCCAAAGACACGCTGAAAATCATCCAACAAGGGTTCTTCCTTACACCCGATCAAAGCCAGATTTCCATTCGGGCACAACAAGAATTGGCCGTAGCCAACACAAAGTGCTATTCCCCCGAGTCCTCCGATCAATTGATAAAAGAGCGAATCTCCCAAAAGTTGTCTCAACCAACCCAGATTGAAGTGAACCGGGAAACAACGCTTGATGCTACCCGGCAACTTATTGCCGAAGGATACGACGATGTGGTCTGCCTCAACTTCGCTTCTGCTAAAAATCCCGGTGGTGGTTTTTTGGGTGGCGCACAGGCACAGGAAGAGAGCATCGCCAGATCGACGGGTCTTTACCCATGCCTGTTGCGAGCAATGGTCTATTACGACTCGAACCGGAAGATCAAGTCTTGCATCTATACCGATTACATGATTTATAGCCCATCAGTGCCCATTTTCAAAAATGAGGAAGGCGAAAACCTCAGCGAAATACTCTGCACCGCCATCATCACAGCCCCTGCCGTGAACACTGGCGTGGTTCGGGAACGGGAGCCTGATAAGGTAGCCCTCATCGAGCCCATCATGAAAAGGCGTATCGAAAAAGTGTTGGCCATCGCCCTTGAAAATGGCCACCGAACCATCGTGCTCGGCGCATGGGGCTGCGGCGTCTTTCGCAATGACCCGGACGACATGGCTAAATACTTCAAGGAAGTGATCGAGACAAAATTCAAGGACGAATTCCGGAAGATCGTTTTTGCGGTTTATTCGAAAAACGAGCGGTTCGTGAGGCCGTTTTTGCGGGAGTTTAGTTTTGGGGTCTAACATAATTTGTGACCGATTCAGAAAAACATAGGGAAGATCAAATTTGTCCTATGCAAGTTTTCGAGAAGTGGTAAGAAAAATGTCGGAGCTGGAAATGCTCACCAATAAAACGTTTGTATCAATGACTATCTTCATCAGCTACTTTTGAAATATAATTTTGTTGAGCTTTGTAAGGTTTTCGAAATTTTGTCGATCCCCATATTTCAAAAGTTTTTTCCGTCCAGCCATTTTCATCTGCCACTTGATCCAACGTTTTTTGCAAGCGCCGATAGCGAAATTCGAGTAACCACTTCCGTAGTTCCTCTAATTCTTCCTTAGAAAGTTTTTCAGAGAAGAGTTCCAATATTTGTAGCTGCGCAGCTGTCAATGGTTGTGAAAGCTTTGTCATGATTATAAATTTTTCCAAAAATAAGGGATTTGTCTAACTTTCCCCCTCAATAAAAAATACAACAAATCACCCTACCATGTCCGAAGATAAAAGACTCTTCCTGCTCGATGGCCACGCATTGGTCTATCGTGCCCATTACGCCTTCATCACCCGCCCGCTCATCAACTCCAAAGGTTGGGACACCAGTGCCATCACGGGTTTTGTTAGAACGATTGCCGACCTGATTAAGAACCAAAAGCCGTCGCATTTGGCCGTTTCTTTCGACTTGCCGGGCGGCACATTTCGGGATGAGCTGTACCCCGCCTACAAGGCCAACCGCGACGCTCAACCAGAAGGGATCACCTTTGCTTTGCCGTGGATCATGAAAATATTGGAAGCCTGGAAAATACCTATCCTGACGCTGCCCAATTATGAGGCTGATGACGTGATCGGCACCATTGCCAAAAAAGCAGAAAAGGCGGGCTATAAAGTTTACATGGTCACGCCAGATAAAGACTACGGTCAGTTAGTCAGCCCCAATATTTTTATGTACCGGCCAGGCAAGTCGGGCAACGACGCAGAAATTTTAGGGGAAAAGGAAATCTGCGATATGTGGGGTATCCAACATGTAGAACAGGTCATCGACATCCTTGGGCTGCAAGGTGATGCAGTGGACAACATTCCCGGCGTTCCGGGTGTTGGGCCGAAAACGGCAGCTAAGTTTTTGGCAGAATTTGACACTATCGAAAACCTGCTTGCCAATACCGATAAAATCAAAGGCAAAAACCAGGAGCGCCTCCGGGAATTTGCCGACCAAGCGCTGCTTTCCAAAAAACTCGCTACCATCGACGTTGATTCGCCCATTGATTTCGAAGAACATAGATACGACCTCGAACCGTTCGACAAGGAGCAATTGTCCGAGATTTTTAAAGAACTGGAATTTAGGACTTTGGCAGTGCAAATACTCGGCGAAACAAATGCCCCCGCACCCACTCCTAAAGCCAGTGTCTCTGGTGCGCAAGGATCGCTGTTTGGCGATGCGCCCACTGCTGCGCCAGTGAAACGGGCGGCCCCGCCGATCCCGTCCCATTCGATGGCGGAGCACCACATTGGAAACACGCCGCATGAATACCATTTGACCGATACGCCAGAGAAAAGAAAGGAATTAACGACCCTGCTCGCCCAGCAGAAAATGATCTGTTTTGATACAGAAACAACGGGCATTGATGCCAATGCTGCTGAATTGGTTGGGATGTCGTTTTCGGTCAAACCACACGAGGGCTGGTATGTGCCAGTACCTGCCGACCAACAAGAAGCGCAAAAAATAGTGGACGAATTCAGGCCCATTTTTGAAAATGAAAAAATCGGGAAAATAGCGCAAAACATCAAGTACGATGCGCTGATGCTCAAGTGGTACGGCGTTGAGTTGAAAGGCGATTGGTACGACACCATGATCGCCCACTACCTGCTCGAACCAGAGCTCCGCCACGGGATGGATTATCTTGCTGAGACCTATTTAAAATACAAACCTGTTTCCATTGAAACCCTCATCGGAAAAGGCGTCAACCAGCTTAGCATGCGGGATGTGCGGGTGGAACGGGTCGCTGAATATGCCGCTGAGGATACCGACGTCACGTTGCAGTTGAAGGAATATTTTTTCCCAAAACTCAAAGAGGAAGGGCTACTTGATTTGTACAATACGATGGAGTCGCCCCTCACGCGGGTGATCGTTGATATGGAGTACGAGGGCATTAATTTGGACAGTGAGTTTTTGGAAAAATATTCCGTTGAACTGGAAAAGGAGATCCAAGATTTTGAGAAAAAAATTCATGCGGATGCGGGCCTCACTTTCAACATAGCTTCTCCTAGCCAGATCGGCGAAATATTGTTTGGGAAAATGGGCATCCCTTATCGGTGGAGCAAAACCAAGACCGGAAAATACTCGACCGACGAAGCCAAACTGACTGAGTTGGCTGCCGAATATCCATTCGTTGCTGATATTCTAAAACACCGCACCCTTTCCAAACTGAAATCAACCTACGTCGACGCCCTTCCTTTGCAAGTCAATCCTAAAACGGGCCGGGTGCACAGTTCTTTCAACCAGGCCTTGGCCGCCACAGGCCGCCTCAGTTCCAACAACCCAAACCTGCAAAACATCCCGATCAAGACACCGGAGGGCCGCAAGGTTCGGGAAGCATTTATCCCACGGGACGAAAACCATGTTTTGCTGGCAGCGGATTATTCCCAAATTGAGCTCCGGCTGATCGCCGAAATGAGCAACGACACGGCGATGTTGGAGGCTTTCCAAAAAGGACAGGACATCCACCGCGCAACGGCGGCCCGGGTTTATGGTACGCCTTACGATGAGGTGACGAGCGATCAGCGTCGTAATGCCAAGACGGTCAATTTTTCGATCATTTATGGCGCAGGGGCGACCAATGTTTCGCAACAATTGGGCATTAAACGCGGAGAGGCCAAAGAGTTGATCGACACCTATTTCCAACAATACCAAGGACTGAAAAACTACATGGAGGATACTGTGAATTTTGCCCGGGAAAACGGCTTCGTGAAAACCCTCTTGGGTCGCCGTCGCTACCTTCGGGATATTGACAGCCGCAACTCCCTCGCCCGCAGCAATGCCGAAAGGGTTGCCATCAACACCCCCATCCAAGGTACGGCTGCCGATCTGATCAAGGTGGCGATGATCAATATCCACCGGGCGTTGAAAGAAAAGAATTTACAGACAAAAATGATCTTGCAAGTGCATGATGAATTGGTGTTCGATGTGCCGAAAAAAGAATTGGAAATCGTCAAGCCGATCATTGAGGATTTGATGAAAAATGCTATACCCAATTTGCAAGTGCCGATCTTGGTGGAAATGGGGACAGGGAGGACTTGGTTGGAGGCGCATTAAAAGAGAAAAATTAATAAGAATAAATACGGCATTGGCATGGTTTAAAATCTGTCAATGCCGTAATTTATAAAGCGAATTTAATTTCCATATTGCTCGTTAATAATTTTTATTTCCAGCAAATGTATGCCGCAATAAAATCTCCATTTTTCGCAAATATTGTGAAATAAGTTTCCCTCCTAAATTTTATCAATTTATGAACGGACTGAAAGTAAATCGAAACCCTCAAGTTGAATTAAAATTCCAAACTTATCCGAAGGAAATAAAATCCAAATTAAATTATTTACGTGATTTAATTATTGAAACAGCTTCCGAAATAGAGGACATCCAAGAAATAGAGGAAACATTAAAATGGGGCGAACCGAGTTATTTGGTAAAGAAGGGAAGCACAATCAGAATTGATTGGAAACCCCAAATCCCGAATCAATATGCCATGTATTTTAAATGCACCAGTAAATTAGTGCCTACCTTTAAAGAAGTATTTGGTGATAAATTTAAATACGAAAAGACAAGGGCAATTTTATTTGGTTTAAATGACACCGTTCCCAGAAAAGAATTAAAAGAATGTATTGGTCTGGCGTTAAAATATCATTCCGTAAAAAATGAACCGCTTTTGGGCAAATCAATTTTATAAAAAATAAAAGCCGGTAATATAAATTTAAACGATTGAAAATTGCTGGGCTCAACCATTCTCATAATTTAAAAAAATCGATTGAGAATTGGATGAATTCTAAAACTGGCCTGACTCCCGAACCACTGCTGATTTTTATTCTCCATTTTTCCTTTATTTGCATTCTTTTTTCAAAATCCATTTGAGTGCAAAAAATCTCTGAACTATACCAACAGCGGCAACGGCAATTTTCTCAAGAAGCGCAAGTGCTCCGCAAAAAATACGACCGTTTTTCAATGGTGCGGCTGGCCGTCTTTTTTGGATCGGTGGCCATTGGCATTTTTCTGGGGACGGTGCATTGGCTGGCATTGTCGGTTTTCATTTTATTGTTTTTGGGTGGCTTTTACCGTTTGATGAAATGGCACACTCAAATGCTCACCGATGCCAAGCACCTCGAACGCCTCGCTGAAATCAACGCCGAAGAAGACAAAGCCCTCCAACATGAGTATTCCGTTTTCCCGGATGGGGAAATTTACCTCAATGTAGACCATCCCAATGCACTTGACCTCGACCTGTTTGGTGACTATTCTTTTTTCCAGTATTGCTGCCGGGCAACGACGGTGATCGGGCGTGACCGCTTGGCAGCCTATTTGACCGAACCTGCCCCAATCGCAGAAATAAACAATAGGCAAAAAGCCATCACGGAATTGAAAAATATGCTTGATTGGCGACAACATTTCCGTGCTTATGGCAACGAGGTAAAGGACGATCCCAAGCATCTCAAAATGCTTAACGACTGGCTGCGGGATGAGGACATCGTGCTAGGAAATCAATGGCTCAAAGTAGCCTATTTACTGGCACCGGTGTGGTTTTTTATTTGCGTTCTGATCTGGATTTTCTTTGTACCATGGCAAGTGTTTTTATTGATCTGGCTCATCCCTCCGGGCCTAATTTTGAGTAAAACCAAAGAAAAAATTGACCGCATCCACCTGCGGACAACTTATGCGGGTGACATGCTTTTCCGTTATGCTGGCTTGTTGCAACACATTGAAGGACAGGATTTTATTGCAAAAAAAATAGCGGCGCTCAAATCGCCGCTTGTGCCAGATGGTCGGCCTGCCTCCAGCCACATCCAACAGTTGTCCTACATTATTTCCCAGCTGAATGTGCGCTATAATTTTTTCGCTATTTTCCTCAACTTGATCATGTTATGGGACTTGCGCTGGGTATTCCGTTTGGAAAAATGGAAAGCACAACAGCGCGGGAATCTGCCCATCTGGTTTGAGGCATTGTGCGAGTTTGAAACACTGTCCAGTTTTGCCAACCTCTGGTACAATAACCCCGATTGGGTGATGCCTACGGTCAAAGAATCTGGTAAGTTGGAAGCCAAAGAATTGGGTCATCCGCTCATCCATGCCAAGGGCCGCATTTGCAACGACCTGTCACTGCCCATCCACGGGCACATCAAATTGATAACTGGCTCGAACATGGCCGGAAAAAGTACCTTCCTCCGCACCGTCGGCATCAACATCGTGCTGGCGCAAACGGGTGGCCCCGTCTGCGCGCAACGCCTTGAGCTGCCGCCCATGCGCGTTTACAGCAGCATGCGCACGGTGGATGCGCTGCATGAAAGCACTTCTTCTTTTTATGCGGAACTGAAACGTCTCAAGGTCATCATCGAAGCGGTTAAAAGCGCAGGTGCTCTGGGCAGCACTGATCTGCCGGTTTTCTTTTTATTGGATGAAATATTGAAAGGAACCAATTCCGTTGACCGCCATACTGGCTCCAAAGCCCTGATCCAACAACTCATTCACTTGCAGGGCGGCGGCCTCATTGCTACCCACGACCTTGAACTTGGTATCCTCGAAGCGACTTCCGATGGTGCGATTGAAAACCTCTGCATGGAGGTGGAAGTGAAAAATGGCGAACTGTATTTTGATTATAAGCTCAAAAAAGGGGTGAGCAAAAGTTTTAATGCAACGCTACTGATGCGACGGATGGGGATCGATGTGGAGGTGAGGTGACAATGACTGACTGACTGACTGACTGAATGAATGAATGAATGAATGAATGAATGAATGAATGAATGAATGAATGAATGAATGAATGAAAAAAAGGGCCCCGATGTTACTTCGGAGCCCCTTTTTTCAGGCAGCATTACTATTTATTGCAAAACCACCGTTGCGCTTTTTAGCGTCTTTCCATTTTGATCTAACAGGCTGACGATCACATTCCCACGTTTTGCATTTTTCTGGAACAACCCATCGAACCTCGCTTCTTGGAGCGAACCGTCATAATTGTCGAAAGGTAAATTGGAAAGTTCTCGGCCATCGATATCAATGACCCGGAGGCGGACTGGGCCAGCCTTGGTTTTGAACTTTAGGGTAAAGCCATTTTCCTGGCTAGGGTTTGGAAATACTTCAAAAATTTCCACCTTGGCCTCATTATCTTTTTGGGGCAAAGCAAAGTTGAATGGCAGCTTTAATTCTGTGGCAATAGGTTTGCCGTCTTTCGTGCCAGGTATCCAATTGGGCATAGACTTCACAAGCCGCAAAGCCTCTTCGTCGCAGCCCCCACCAATACCCTTTATAATCTCTGCATCTTGAATTGTACCGTCGGCTGCTACGGTAAATTTGATGACGACAGTGCCTTCAATGCCCTTCTTCTTCGCAAGTTCAGGGTATTTAAGATTTTCAGAAATATAGTCAATAAGCCCCTTGAAAGAACACTCTTGTTGCCGCTCGAAATCTGTTTCCCCAGGGCAGGCCATAAAGCGTGCAATTTGCTCAAACTCGTCATTTAACTTTTTGCTGTCCTCGTCCAATTTAAATTTCACAGGTAAATTAAACACTGTTCTGACCGCTTTGCCACCTTGTTTACCCGGTGTCCAATTGGGCATCAGATAAACTACCTTCAGGACTTCTTCATCGCAACCGCCGCCAATGGAGCGGGCGATTTCGGCATCGGCAATGCTTCCATCTTTTTCAATAATAAATTTAACAACGACCGTTCCTTGAATGCCTTTCTCCTTTGCTTCTTTAGGATATTTTATATTGGAAAAAACGAATTCGAGCATTTTCGTTTGGGCACATGCATTCCGTTTTTCGGCGTCCGTTATTTCTTCGCAACCGGGAAAACGTGGCATTTCCTCGACTACTTTGAAAACTTCATCAGCAGCGGATTTGCCTTCGGTGGTTTTCGTTTCCTCCTTATTGCTGGGAGCGTTGGCGTCCAATTTAAAGCGGATGGGCAGATTGAATTGTACCCTTACTGCTTTGCCACCTTGCTTACCGGGTGTCCAGTTAGGCATGGCGTTGATGACCCGCAAGGTTTCTTCGTCGCAGCCGCCACCAATGGAGCGTACGATTTTTGCACCGGAAATACTGCCGTCTTTTTCGATGATAAAACTGGCAACGACCATCCCTTCTAAACCCTTTTCACGGGCTTCCTTTGGGTATTTTAAATTGGAGAAAATGAAGTCCAACATTTTCTGGTCGCCGCATTTTTTCTGTTCGGCTTGATCAGTTATTTCGGCACAGCCGGGGAACTTGGGCATTTCCTCGACCATTTTAAAAATTTCGTCGCTAGGCATCGTGTCAAGGAGCGATGTAGTTTCTTGATTGCCCTCCTGATTTATGCGAGCCATTTGGTCAGGGTGGTTGAATGAAAACGCCAAGAACAGCAGCGCCATCAGGGGCAATACGGCCAAGTATTTCAACGAGGCCAATTTGTTGGATTTGTTTTTAGTCATCATAACAATACGATTTTTTAATTGTGAAGAAAATAAAGAATTGCTGATGGCGATCTGCATTCCGGACTGAGATTGCCTCAATAACAATTGGCCGTATTTTTTCCGCCCCGATTGGGCTACCACGTAATCGTCGGCCAAATATTCGTGGGTAGTTTTGATAGCTTTTTTATACAGGTAAATGAAGGGGTTGAACCAAAACAGCACACCGAGAATCTCAAGCAGAATAATATCGGCACTGTGCCATTGGAAAATATGGGCTTCTTCGTGGCGGAGTATGGCTTGTCGGTCTTCTTCGTCCACCTCGAACTGTTTGCTCCAGAACAAGTTTTTGAAAAATGAAAAAGGGACGTGAGTAGCGGGCGTGTTGATAAAAGAGTACTTCGGCAAACGGGATTTTTCACCCACTTGATAAAGGTGTTTTATTTTAAACAAACCATGTAAAAACCGGGCAAGGGCGATGACTGCCCCCAAAGAATAGGCGGCCAACAAAATCCCCCACCAGTCAAACCCCGTCTCCTCAGCTGATGCCGTTATAATGACCGATTCGAACTGTTCCATGCCAAGCGTGATCGGTTGCATGTAGTGGACGATGGCTGGTTCTTCATGCACCGGTACCAACCATTGGAAGTCTATAAGCGGTATCAAAGCACCTAATATCGCTGTACCCAGTAAGTACCAACGGTTGATTTTGAAAAAGGTCTCTTTGCCCAGCCACAAGTGGTATAGGAGGTAAAAAACAGACCAGCAGAGGGTGGTTTTGAATAGATAGGAAAGCATTCTTTTAAGTTTGTTGGTTCGTCAGCCTACAGTTTACAGTCTGTTTTAAACAATTAGCTTTTGCCCAATCGAAAGAAGCTACAGCGAACTGTCCCGGTATATAACGGACTGTCTAACTGCCGAACTGATGACTGCCGAACTAATTAATCCTTCATCTTTTCGATCAGGTCGGACAGCTCGTCCACATCGATTTTTTCCTGTTTTACCAAAAAAGAAACGAGGTTGCTCATCGAGCCTTCGAAATAATTGGATACCAGTTTGTTCAGGGTCGTTTTCGTGTAGTCCTCCTTTGAAATGATGGGGAAATATTCATACGTCCGCCCGTACGCCTTGTGGTCGAGGAAGCCCTTGCTCTCCAAGATGCGGACGATGGAAGAAATGGTGCTGTGCGGTGGTTTGCTGCCGTCATCGGTTGATATTTCTTTTAAAATATCGCTTACAATGCAGCGTTCCAGCCGCCAGATAATGTGCATGATTTCTTCTTCAGCTTTGGTCAGTTGTATCATTTTAAATGGACGTTTATTGATTGATGAAGCAAATGTAAAAAGTATTATTTAGCTACGCAACTATATTTATGGCTTTTTAACGTAAAAATACGTTATTAAATACAAAGAGCTGTTTAGCTTGATGTGTTGGGGCTTTTTGAAACAAAAAAAACCGGTGCAATATTTTTGCACCGGTTTTTAGAAAATTATCCAATTAAGACAACTTATTTAAGTTGCCTAAAAAATGATTATTTTAAAAAGTCTAAGCTCTTTTTTACAAAAGCGGATAAGTCAGCACCTTTCAACATGCCCTGGTTCAATAAGGCCAAATCTACCAGGTGCTTGCCGAGTGGCTCCCGTTCATCTTCTTTTGCATTCAATAATTTTTCAGCAATAAAAGGATGGTTCGTGTTGATGACCACATTGTACATATCGCCCATGCCACCGGGGAACCCGCCACCGCCGAGCGCCTGCATTTCCTGCATCCGGCGCATGAATTCATTGCGGGTGATCTGAACAGGTTGGTCGTCGGGTGATAGCGGTTTTAGTTCTACAGAGCAGCCAGTTTTTCCTTTAGTAACCGCTTCAAAAACAGTCTTTACCGTCTCCTGTTCCTTTTCATTCAAGACGCTCTCCTTCTGCTCATCTTTTTGCACTAAATTATCCAGTGTATCAGAATCCACCCGAACAAAAGTGACATTACCCATTTTGTGCTCAAGATGCTGCATGAAATGCGCATCGAGCGGGTGGTTCATTAACAAGACACTATAGCCACGTGCTTTTGCTGCTTCGATGATACTGTGGTGGGCATCTTCGTTGTGGGTGTAAAGCATGATCGTCCGGTCGTGCTTGTCAGTCTGCGCCTCTTTTACTTTTTCCTGATAATCTTTGACGGTATAGAATTTATTTTCGACGTCTTTCAATAAAACAAAGTCCATGGCTTTGTCATTGAATTTTTCATCGGACAACATACCATATTTAATAAATACGCCGAGGTCGTTCCATTTGTTTTCAAATTCTTCCCGCTCATTTTTAAACAGGTCATTTAATTTGTCTGCGACTTTTTTAGTGATATAGCCCGTTATTTTCCGGACGTTGCTGTCGCTCTGCAAATAACTACGGCTCACGTTGAGCGGAATATCTGGTGAATCGATGACACCATGCAATAAGGTCAGAAATTCAGGTACGATTTCTTTTACCTCGTCCGTCACATATACTTGGTTGCAGTAGAGGTGGATTTTATTTTTTTGTACCTCTAGTGCATTGTTCAATTTAGGGAAATATAAAATACCCGTTAAATTAAATGGGTAGTCAATATTTAAATGAATCCAGAAAAGTGGTTGCTCGAAAGTATAAGGGTACAATTCCCGGTAAAAATCTTTGTAATCTTCATCCTTTAAATCAGACGGTGATTTTTTCCAAGCAGGCGTCGGATTGTTGATGATGTTGTCAACTTCAATTTCTTTTTCCTTTTTGTCGTCGCCTTCGCCTTCTTCAATGGTTTCTTTTTTAGTGCCGAATTTAATCTCAACGGGCAAGAATTTACAGTATTTGGTCAACAATGATTCGATGCGGCTGTCTTCCAGAAATTCTTTGCTGTCGTCACTAATGTGCAAAACGATGTCGGTGCCTCTTGATTTTTTCTTACTGCTCTTGATTGTAAAATCGGGGTTGCCTTCGCAGGTCCAAATCACTGCTTTTTCACCTTCTTGCCAAGACTTCGTGATCACCTCTACTTTGTCGGCAACCATAAACGCAGAGTAAAACCCAAGGCCGAATTTTCCAATGATGTTGGCTTCGTCCTTATATTTTTCGACAAATTCTTGAGCGCTCGAAATAGCAATCTGATTGAGGTACTTACCGACTTCTTCTTCCGACATGCCAATGCCTTTATCACTAATGGTCAAGGTTTTGGCTTCCTTATCCAATTTTATTTCGATTGTCAGATTCCCCAAATCGTCTTTGTATTCTCCCCGTGAGGCAAGGGATTTGATTTTGGAGGTGGCATCAACTGCGTTAGCTATCAATTCACGGAGAAAAATTTCCTGATCTGAATAAAGGAATTTTTTGATGATCGGAAAAATGTTCTCGGTTTGGACTGAGATATTTCCTTTTTGCATAATATAAGAGTGTTTGGTTTTAATTATGATTTCAAAAAAAATGGGATAGGAAATATTTTTTTAAAAAAAATCCTACCGGCAACAGGCGGGTCAAAGGATGTGCCACGGCCAAATAACTGACAAAATGACTGTTTCACAGTAGTTTAGAATAAATAAATAAGGATAACATGACAGTCGAAAAAACATGACCGTTTTTTAAATATGTTATTTACCCTGAAAAAATGCAACAATAGGCATTCATTTTGCCTGTGGGATAAACAACTAAACAATTGAATTCACAACTAAACATTGAGATGGAAGCCATTAAATCGACAAGAGGAGTTTTGGTGGAGGAGCACAAGAATGACTTTGTGCAGAGAGAAAAAGAAGTGGTGGTAAAAGATGTGTGGACCAAGTTTTTTTTCAAGAAAAACTTGCTGTGTTTTCGGATTTTGCTGCAAACAGACAGCGGCGAAATTGTTTTGTACCAAGAATTAAAAGATTATTCGGAATATAAAAATACGTTGTGTGACTTGCAGGCTGCAAAGGGCAATAACGTTGTTATCAAGATTCCCAAAAAAATCATCAATTCTGGTTTGGCCATCCCAAAAGTGGCATGATTTTCGGAAAGTGTAACAGCGTTTTGCAATTATAAATATGGATTGACTTTTATCCCATCCTCCCACAGTTTTTATAGTTGATCCAAACGCATTCCCAACTTCCCGGTAACCAGAACCACTTGAATTTTTGCTAAAAATCTACGCCTGTTTTTTCAGGCTTTCTAAGAGATACGGATGAAGCTGACCCAAGCTTCAGGATAACATTTCTCTGCTGATTTGTTATCGATCCAAAGAGGTCTTCAAGGCAGAAGTGCCTTGGGACAGTGAGTGAGACCAGTTCGTTTGGGGGGTAGAGCTGGTCTTAAACTCACTTTTTTAAAGGGGCAGTACCGTATACCGGTACCGCCCCTTTTCTATTTGCATTCTCCAATGAATTTCAATATATCTTTACCCTTTCAGCTTTTCATTTGCTGCGTGCCTTTCTTTATCCCTACCTGTTTTTTTCTCCATGTTTTTATGAAATGCATCTGTCAGATCGATGCCACATTGATTGGCCAAACACATTAATACGAACATCACATCGGCCATTTCATCAGCAAGATCGATTTTGGCGGTTGCTGCCTGCTCAGGGCGTTTGAATGATTGTTCGCCATAGAGCCGTGACATCAACCTGGCCACTTCGCCAACTTCTTCCATTAAAATGGCTGTATTGGTGAGTTCATTATAATATCGAACGCCAACTGTTTTGATCCAATGATCGATGGTTAGTTGGGCTTCCTGTATGGTTATGTTTTTTTGCATGATTAATCCATTTCCAAAACGTCCAGTATCTCGTCCAAATCATCAAAAGATTTTACGCCGACCTGTTCCTCTTCGCCTCCGCTAATTCCTATAGCAAAAGGATTTATTTCACTAATCATTCTAGCCACTTCGTTATTTTGACAATCGAGGTTTAAAATGATGCGGTGTCTTTCGCAAAGGTCTTTAATAAAATCAATCGTAAAGGGGTGGCCAGCTTCTACATCGTTCCAATTATGACCTGCTGCCGAAAAATTCAACAAGAAAAAATCACAGTAGTCCGCATAAGCATCCAAATGATCTTCCAGCTCGATTTCTGACAATTCTACACTGGCGACAACCTCTTTGATGACCGTGAGCCCCTTTAGCTCCTTGATTTCATTTTGGGAAATGAACATGCCGACCTGCACTGCGTCAAGACCAATTTGTTGGCTTAAATCTCGTATCTCTTCAGGTGTCGCAAAACCAAACTCACCAACAATTTTCACCCCATCAACCCATTCAGCGATTGCTTTTACCTTAACTGGCTCGATCAGGCCGTCACCAACACCAATAGGAAAACCCAACCATTCCACTTCCCGGGCGGCAAAATACCGGGCATCGGTCAAGTTGGTGATAGATCCAGCTTTTACTTTTATCTTTAGCATTTGAAAAATTTGCCGCAAAGGTAAGGTAAGTTGGATGGTTGGGTGGATAGATCGTTGGATGGTTTTTTCCCTTGACTATCAATAGGAAGGAATAAAAACCATCCAACTATCTATCCATCCAACCACCTAATCGTTTCCATAATCATGAAAAAGGAAAATTACATAGACGCTGTATTTGATGTCGCCCGGGCGATACCCAAAGGCAGGGTAACTTCCTACGGCACCATCGCTACCGTACTAGGCTTAGGTTCAGCGAGAATGGTCGGCTGGGCACTGAATAAATGTTTGCCCGGTGATAAAGTGCCTGCTCATCGGGTGGTGAACAGTAAGGGTGAGCTAAGTGGACGGAATAATTTTAGACCGCCTTCAGCCATGCAGGAACGTCTTGAAAAAGAAGGGGTAAAGGTGGAAAATGACCGCGTGGTGGATTTTAAAAAATTGCATTGGCACCCAGAGGAAGAACTAAAATGATTTGGAAATCTTCTTTTGCATGCCCATGCACACCCATTTAAAAGCTCGCCGAAAAAGTGCCCGATGTCACATCGAAAGTGGTCATTTGGGTAACATCCGATAGGTCGTAGAAAGTGCCACTGAAGGTGCCACTTGCCTGACTGTTGGAAATTTCATTGACCACAATTTGTCCTGAAATGCCTCCGATAAGTTTCCCATTCGAAAGGGTGATGACGACTACTGTATTCTGTTCGGCAATATCAAACGTGCCGGCTGCAGTGATGCCGTTCACTTGCAGTTGAATAGCATCTTGACCCGTTTGACCGATATTCAGGGAGTTGCCAAGATAGGTGCAGTTGTTGGCAGGGTCAACGGAAATAGTTGTGCCGTCCACCTTGCAACTGATTTTGCAATTGTCGCTGCCTTGGCTGGGGGCTTCGTCATCAGAACATGCTGCGACGGAAAGGATGCAGAGGCTTAACGCCCAAAAGAAGGTTTTTTTCATTTTATTGAAGTTTGTAAATGATTAGAATAAAATTTATTCGGAGAAATGAGTGAAAAGGAGCGGGGGCTATTTTACCAAAACAAACTCGACCCGGCGGTTGGCGGCCCTTCCTTCATCGGTGTCGTTGGTAGATACGGGCTTGGACTCGCCAAAACCTTCCGCCGTTAATTTTTGCCCATCCACGCCTTGTTTGATGAGGGCTTCTTTCACCGCTTGCGCCTGTTTTTGCGATAGCTCCAGATTGTAGCTATCCGATCCATTCGCTGTCGGTATGCCCTTCAATTTTTAGCGCTACTTCTGGGTGCTCTTTTAGCATCTCGGCCACTTGTTGAATAATGCTCATCGATTCTGATTTCAGGGTAGCTTGGCCATATTCAAAATGAATGTCGTTGGTCACAAAACGGCCATCGTTGAGGAGGCGGTCATAGAGGGGGACACCGCCTTCCGCCAGGCGGACATTGGCAATCATGGCAAATTTTCCGTTGCGGGCGTTGTGGCTCAAGGCGCTGATGGAAAACTTGGTGGGGGGCGTTTCAACGTTGGGCACATTCACCAACCGTTCGCCATTCAGATAAACCTTTAGGGCACGCTGGTTAAACGACATGGCCAGGTGCAACCAGCCCTCTTTCGGCGTCAATTGTTCCGAACGGATGAGGTATCCACCGTGGTTGATGCCACTGCTCCGCACCGAAAAATCCATCTGCAGGTTGTCAAATTCTACGGTATAGGCTTCGTTGCCCTTGTTGTGGAAATACACATCAAACTCCAAGGTGAAAATATTGGGTAGGTAGGCTTTTGTTTTCATCAATGGCATTACCCCCGATTGGGATTTTACGATGCCGATGACGTTTTGCCCGTTCATTTCCATGACTTCTACAGTGCCGGATTTAAGATCCCATTTTGAAGGGAACTCGCCCAATTGCTCCCCTTTTAAGCTGTCGAGGAAAATAATTTTATCCCCGAGAATGAAGTCGTCAGATTTCTTTTTTGCTCGGTTTTGGGAAAAAACGACAGCACTGGAAAAAAGGAAAACGGCAAAAATCAATGTCAGCTTTTTCATTGGAAAGGAGTTTATTTGCTGACAAAGTTAGGGGAGAGGCAAAGGCAAGGGTATCAGGCAAATGGGGTATTTTGCCTTAAATCAACCGATCCTCGATCCCCTTTTTTATCGCAGCCGCCCTCGAATTTACCTGTAATTTTTCATAAATATTTTTGATGTGAGTCTTGACAGTGTGCGGGCTGAGGAAGAGCTGCTCTGCCACCGAACGGTAATTCATGCCTTGCGCCAACAGCGTAAGACTTCTGTCTCCCGTTCCGAAAGCGGCGATTTTTTCAATTGGGTGAAACGACTGAATAACCCGGCGGGCAATGCTCGCACTCATGGGCGCACCGCCCGCTTTCACTTCCTTAATGGATTGCAGCAACTCGGCAGGTGGGGTGTCTTTCAGCAGATAGCCGCTCGCCCCAGCGCAAATGGATTGGAAAATAGCCTCATCATCATGACGGATAGTGAGCATAATAAAATCCACTTGCGGCTTTTCTGGCTTGAGTCTGCGGACGCAATCAATGCCGTTCAGCTGGGGCATTTCAATATCCATCAAAACGACATCCACATGGTTTTCAAGCAATGGTTTTAGCGCCGCCTGCCCATTTTCAAAGGTATGCTTGCACCAAAAACCGGGTGTCCCGTCAATGATCAGTGCCAACGTTTGGCGGATTTCGTGGTCGTCTTCGACAATGGCGACGTGGATGTTTTCGAGTTGCATATAATTGGATTCTAAATCAGGGCATGAAGAAAATTTATTTACAAAATGCGGAGCAGGTAAAGGTGCACTTCGTGGCAACATCCTAACTGCTTTGCCCCGAATTTACTTCGTGGTGCTCCTCAAGGGTTTTTAAGGGGGCAGTCTGCTGAATAAAGAACTGCTGATTGTCCGGCCCGTTTAAAGAGTACCAATAATTAAACAAACTTTCAACACCTGCTTAAACAGGGAGCACGGGACAAAATAAACTTATCAACATCAAATAGTTCCTACCCCTTATGGGGCATTTTCAATTTTAGTAAAATGGACGTCCCACTGCCTTGGCTGCTTTCTAATTGAAAAATACCACCCATTTTTTCTGCCCGCTCTTGCATGTTGCGGAGGCCGTAGCCTTGTTTTGTTTTTTCCAAATCAAACCCCTGCCCATCGTCGGAGAGTTTGAATTGAAAACCATCCGCTGTTTTTTCAATCATAAAATGGCAGCGACTGGCCTGCGAATATTTCAGACAATTGTTCATGGCCTCTTTGAACAGCAGCAGCAGGTGCTTGCGGACATCGGGCCCCAGACGAAGTTGTCCCCATTCTTCACTGATACCGGAGGTTTGGAATTTGATGCCCGACCTTTTGAACAAATCATCGCCGAATTCACGCAGGCGCACCAAGGTCTGCAACAGGCTGTCCGCACCGGGGTCGAGCGTCCAGATGAGGTCACGGATGCCGGTTGATAGGCCAGCGGCATGGTGACGTACTTTTGAAAGGTAACCGGAAAGCATTTTGGAGTCCTCTTTTTGCCGTTCGGCCAATTCAAGGAAGAGAGCGATTTTGGTCAGGCGGTGCCCCAGTTCATCGTGGAAATCAGCGGCGTTTTGTTTCCGTAAAATTTCCCGTTCGCCTGCTTTTGCTTGCTCCACTCGGCGGATGTTTGCTTCCCGTTGGCGGATGAAAAAAACTGCCGAGCCAAACGCCACCAATCCATAAATCAAGTAGGCCCACCAGGTCAGCCACCAAGGAGGGAGGACTGTTATGTCAATAAAAACAGGGGTTTCGTTCCAAATGCCGCTACTGTTTGCGGCCTTCACTTCGAAACGGTAACTGCCGGGGGAAAGGTTGGTATAGGTAGCCGAGCTGTTATTTTTTGAAAAAATCCAACCTTCGTCGAAACCGGTCATGCGGTAGGCATAGCTGTTTTTTTCTGGCTGTGAAAAACTGAGCGCAGCAAAGCTGAATCCGATGACATTTTGCCAATGTTTCAATGTGAGTGAACGGGTTTGAGAAATGGATTGCCTCAGTGGATTGCCCTTCTCATCGGGACGTACGGCTTGGTTGAACAGTTGGAATTCGGTAAAAACGACGGGCGGCACGAAGGGATTTTCCCATAAATTTTTTGGGTCAAAAATGCTCAACCCTTGGATACCGCCAAAGTACATTTTCCCATCTGCGCCACACAACGCCGCCCGTTCACAGAACTCGTTTCCTTGCAGGCCATCGCGGTAGTCAAAGGTTTGCAAAACAGGCACCTCTCCTGTTTTCCCTAAAGCAATTTCAGGGTCGAACAATGCCAAGCCCCCGATAGTGCTCACCCAAAAGCGCCCTTCCCTATCTTCGCAAATGGCTTGCACCGCTTTCACTGGGCAGCCCCTCTGCGGGCCGAAAGAATAGAATTTTACGGGGGCTTGTGCCGACGTTTGCTCCATGAAATTTAAGCCACTGCGGGTAGCCGCCCAGAGGCGCCCTTTGCTGTCAAGATAGAGTTGTTTCACAAAGTTATTGCTGAGGCTATTGGGATCGTTTGGGCCATTCAAGTAGTTTTCAAACGTCCCGGCGCCGTCCGCCGAAATCAATTTACTAATGCCGTTGAAGGTGCCGACCCAAAGCTGCCCGAAGCGGTCTTCAACCAGGGAGTGGGTCGTGGCATTTACGAGCGCATCCTTCCTTTCCAAGTCCATATTATATTCATCGAAAGTGGTTCGCTCAGGGCGGGCGGGATCGAAATGCATCCGATTGAGGCGGCCATACGTAGCCACCCAGTGTTCGCCGTTTTTGCGTTGGAAAACTTGGTATTGGAATTTATAGGCTACCCCATCCTCTTCCGTAAAATGATGAAATTTAGGCGGCCCATTTTCGGAAAGTTTCAAACAATTCAACCCATCGTAGGTAGTGATCCAAAGATAGCCATGTGAATCCTCGCTGAGACCGAAAATGTCGTTATTCGAAATGCTGAAGGGATCGTTTGGGTCATTTTTAAAAACTTCAAATTCGTAATTCCTTTCCGCTAAATTCTCCGAACTCAATCGGTGAAGTCCACCGTCCCGAGTGCCCACCCATAAGTCACCCCGGCTGTCGAGTAGCAGTGCTTGGACGTGGTCGCTGCGAAGGCTTGACGGGTCGTCTGGCACATTTTGAATCCATTCAAAACGACTGCCCGAAGGGTCAATCTTATCCAACCCGGCAGCGGTGCCCGCCCAAAGGATGCCGGAGTGGCCGGGTAGTGCGCAGTTCACTTCATTGTGGGCAATGCTATTCGGTTGCTTTTCATTGTGGAGATGCCGGGTAATGATCGGCTTCCCAAAATCATTTTCCAAAAAACGAACTTGGTTCAGGCCGCCGCCATAGGTAGACAGCCAAATGCTCCCATCGTCATCAGCGGCGATGCTCCACACAAAATCATTGGACAGGGAGTTCGGCTCAGTTCGGCTGTTTTTATAGTGGAAAAATTGGAGGTGCTCGGGTGGCCCCTCGGCCCTGCTCAAACCTTGGCGGGTGGCTAGCCAAACTGTTCCGTCGGGCGTTTCTGCAAAATCAAATACCCGTTCAGACAGGATGCCCTGCGGGTTGTTAGGGTGGTGGAAATACCTGTTTATGGAAAACTGCCCGTCATTTTTAAGAACGCTCAGACCATTGCTCGTGCCAATCCAAAGCACTTTTCTTGAATCTTCAAAAACCGACCAAACAGCGTTGTGGCTGACCCCATTTGGCAGAGATGTGTCAGGCGGAAAATGCAGCCATTCCCGTTGCTCGGGCTGTAGCCGGAACAGTCCGTCATACGTGCCGTACCAGATAAACCCCTCGCTGTCAACCGTTCCTTTATGGATGTAATTTTTCGCCTCCATTAAAACGGTATCGGGGTGGATGAACTGCTCAAACTGTTCTGTTGCCGGGTCAAATCGGTTGAGGCCGAATTGGGTGCCGACCCAAATCTTTCCATTTTTCCCGGTAAAAATGCTTTGTATAAAACTGTTGCTCAGCGAACTGGTGTCGCTCCGCAAATGACGGAACACCCGGAAATGAGTGCCATCGTACCGGTTCAACCCTTCCTCAGTACCGACCCAAAGAAAGCCGAGCGAATCTTGGTAAATGGCGTTGATACTGTTTTGGGAGAGCCCATTTTTTTCGTTGAAATGTTGAAAATGGGCAGGTTGGGCGAGGAGCAGACAAGGTAGGCAAGCGATCAAAATGGAGATGGTTCTTTTCAAAGTTTCCATTGGCGATGAAAAACGGTATGAGTTGGAATGGCCCAGCCAAGGTGGTTTTGATTTTCAAAAATACGGAATTTTATTTTTTCCTTAGTCACTTGTTTTCCGTCCTCAAACAGAGGTGCTTACCATACCTTAACTTAGCATCCGAAATGAAACAGCTGTTATTCCTTTTCATATTTCCCACATGGTTGATTGGTCAGACGAATCTGCATTTCGACCACCTCTTGGTAGCGCAAGGGCTCTCCCAAGGGCAGGCGAATTTTATATTAAAGGATTCAAAGGGTTTTGTCTGGATCGGCACGCAAGATGGACTGAACCGATATGACGGCTATACTTTTAAACATTTTTACCACCAAGAGGGGGACAGCACATCCTTGAGCAACAACTATATCTGGTGTCTTTTGGAAGATAGTACAGGGGACATTTGGGTCGGTAATTTTGGCGGAGAGCTTTGCCGTTTTGATCGGGAAACCGAAACCTTCCATTCGTTCAAACTGAAACCATTTACCCAGCCTGCCATCGCTGGCAATTCTGTCCGGGGACTCTGCGAATATCCCAACGGTACAATTTGGATTGGCGCCGACAGGGGGCTGTGGTCGCTGGATGCCCGTAGTTTAAATTTAGAAAAAAGGGACTTTTACATACCTGAGCACGCAACTGAAAAAAAACAATCCGAAGAACTGTTAAATGTAGTGGCGGTACACCCATTGGAAGGCGACCAGTTATTGGTCGGGGCGGGGCAGGGCCTCTTTAAAGTTAATATTCGTAACGGCAAAACCGAGTCGATCAAGTATGCAGGTCAACCAATGCCAGCGACCCAGTGCATTATTGATAGTCAAGAAAAAGATGGTTTTTGGGTAGGGACTTACCAAGGTCTTTACCGTTTGAAATATTTCCCTGAAAATGATTCGGTCTACATTGTGAAGGATTTTTTGTTCGAGAAAAATTCGCCGGGGCAGTTTATCAATACGCTTTATCTAGATGAACATGGAACACTCTGGATCGGCACGACCGAGGGTTTGGTGCGATATACGGAAAATGGGATCGACTACTTTATGCATTCGGAGAACCAAGAAAATTCGCTTTCCAGCGACATGGTTTTCAGTGTGCTGGAAATAGAACCGGGGCTGATGTGGGCGGGTACGAGAGAGGCCATTAATGTGTTTTCCAATAACACTCCGTCCTTTAAAAATCTCCGCTCAGCAGCAGCGAAAGGGTTGCTATGTTCCGATGCGTTGCTCGGCATGCTGGAGGATCAAGAGGATAATTTGTGGATCGGAACCTATAAAGGGTTGACCCGGATAGGCCATTTTTCAAAAGGAAAAGAGCATTGGGAAATCGAATGCCTCACCCCCGAAAACACCCCATCCATGCCTTATGATTATGTCATCAATGTGAAACAGGACAGGTCGGGTGGTCTCTGGTGCTGCTTCCGGCGCAATGGTTTTGCCAAGTTGAAAAAGAGTCCAGCGGGCAATTGGCATTTTGAAAAAACAACTGCGTTCGATGCAGAATTGGGCGGTGCTGGCATGAACACCCTTCTTTTCGATGACGAGGGTTTCACCTGGTTGGGCACACCGGGACAAGGGCTGGTCAAATGGCAGCAAGAGTCGGACAATTATGAAGTATTTAAAGCCGACAGCACGGAAAACACCCTCAAGCATGATTACATTTTTTGTCTGTATGAAGATAGCCAAGGCCGTTTTTGGATCGGTACCGCCAACGGGGGGCTTTGTGAAATGGACAAAAAAACAGGCACTTTTACTTGCCATGTTTTCGATGACGGCGATGGCCATAGCATCAGTAGCAACATGGTGTTGTCAATCATGGAGGACAGCCAACAACGGCTCTGGGCCTGTACGGCACATGGCCTGAACCTGCACGAAGGCAACGGTCGTTTCCGCAGGTTTTACCAAAAAAATGGCCTGCCCAATGATGTCATCTACGGAATGGCAGAAGATGACGAAGGCTTCTTTTGGGCGAGTACCAATAAAGGGATTTCCAAGATCAGTTTTGTGGACGATGTTTTTGAAACGCAAAATTTTACGGTGGCCGATGGCCTTGCTGGCGATGAATTCAACCAGCATTCTTTTTTGAAATCGGCTGCCGGACAGTTCTTTTTTGGTGGCACCAATGGGCTTACCTTTTTTGACCCCGCCGACATCCAACCCTATCCCCATGCGCCGAAAGTGGCACTGACCGATTTTCAATTGTTCAACCAATCCGTTCCGGTTGGGGACATTTTGCAAAAGGCCATCAACGAGGTGGCGGCCATCCGTTTACAATACAACCAGAATTTCATCGCTTTTGAATTTGCGGCGCTTGGCTTCACCCAGCCAGAAAACAATGAATACGCCTATCAGCTGGAAGGGCTGGACGAGGATTGGGTTTACAGTGGCCAACGCCGATTTGCCAGCTACCCCAATCTGTCGCCCGGCGATTATGTTTTTAAAATAAAAGCCGCCAACCACGACGGCATTTGGAACGAAACGCCGAAAACCGTTGTCATCAAAATATTGCCCCCGTGGTGGCAAACAGGTTGGGCTTATGGGGTTTACGTCCTGTTGATAGTGCTGGGCATTTACGGCACGGTTCGGTTCCGGGAGCAGTCGGTGCGGAAAATGGAGCAGGCCAAATCGGCTGAACGGGAAAAGTTCCGCAAGCGCACCGCCCGTGATTTCCACGATGAGGCAGGCAATAAAATCACTAAAATGTCCTTGCTGACTGAGGTGGCCAAAAGGCAGGTCTCCGATCACGACCATCTGTCGCCCTTACTCGCCCAAATGGAGCAAAACATCCAAGAGCTCCGCGCCGGCATGCGTGATTTTATCTGGGTACTCGACCCCGAAAATGACAACCTTTACGATACCCTGCTGCGCTTAAAGGACTTTTCGCACAGTCTGTTTGAGCATACGTCGATCCATTTCCAACTAGAAGGGCCGGACGAACACCTCCGCCAAATCTCCTTAAACGGCAACGAACGGCGGCACCTCCTCCTCATCTTCAAAGAAGCCATGAATAATTGTGTGAAATACTCGGAAGCCACGAATGCTGTGCTTTCGGTCAAACAGGAAAAAGGTCAGACCACCTTGATTTTTGAGGACAATGGCAAAGGCTTCGACCCAGCCTCCGCCAAAGGCAACGGGCTGCGGAATATGCGGGAGCGGGCAGGGAAGATGGGGGCGAAGATTTTGATTGAGGGTGGGGATGGGGTGAGGGTGGAGGTAGTTTTGGGGTGAGTTTAGGCTTTTTATTTTTCCATCTTATCAACTAAATCTTTAAACCCAGTCTTCAATCTAAATTCTTCCTCCTTTAGGTAATCTTCAGAAAAAGGAGAACCACAATCCTGATTATTAACCTGTCTGATTAAAGTACCTTTTTCAAAATAACTCCTGTCTTCCATGACTTCTGACTTGGCCAGATCAAAAACTTGGTCGTCATTATTTTCAATCATTGTTGTTGAATCCCAAGTTATAGGTCGGTTATAACTGTAGGCTTGTTCAAAAACAAAAGATAATTCATTATTCATTGTATAATATTCTTGGACTGATTTACCTGTCTCTCCGAAATTTATCGCTACGATTTTCAAGAGCGTGTCTTTAAGAAAAAAATAAGTTGCTACGCCGCCTTCAGTTGATTCTTCCAATTCTCTTTTATCTGTTTTGGTCCAAGTTTTAATCTTATTGATCCTTTTAAAATTTTGTCTTATTGATCCCAATTTTTGTTCTAAGCTTACTTGATTTGTTGTATCGGTTTGAATTACCTCTTTCCCTTTTTGTTCTTTTTCTTTTACCTCTTTGCTTATATCGGAATTAAGGTCAATTTTATCATTTTTTAAAATTGAGCTTTTATTTAAGTCATTACAACCAATTGAAATTAATAAGAACAATATGATTTGTTTTTTTTTCATTTTAAAGGTTGATTGTTGTTGCACTATATACGTCTAAAAATTAATACGCTCACTCCACAGAATAATATTTTTTCATTCCCAAAAATAAAGAAAAAATAATCCCAAACCCAAAACCACCCAAATGGGTAATTGCCCCCAACCCCACTAAAGATGTACATTTGGCTTTAACCATGAAACCATCCAACCATCCAGCCATGCATCCATCCATTAAAGTAGCCATCATCGAAGACGACCACGACATCCGCCAGCTGATGCAGCTCATCGTGGACGGCTCACCGGGATTCTTCTGTAAGCAAGTTTATGAGGGATGCAAAACGGGTGTACCTGCCCTGATCGAAGACCCGGTCGATGTGGTGCTGATGGATATTGACATGCCGGAAATGTCGGGGATTGATGGTGTTGCTTGGTTAAAGGAAGAGCTGCCAAAAGTGAACGTCATCATGCTCACCGTGCATGAAGATAACGAGGCCGTGTTCGACTCGTTGTGTGCGGGAGCGGTCGGGTATTTGGTGAAAGGACTGCCCCCGGTCGATTTGCTACGGGCAATAGAAGAAGCCCATCAAGGCGGCTCGCCCATGAGTCCGGCGATAGCCCGGAAGGTGGTGCGTTCCTTTCAGCCACAGGTGGCCACCGACCCATTGTCTGGGCGGGAAACGGAAATATTAAAATTGTTGTGCGACGGTGAAAATTATAAAACCATTGCTACGTCCTTGTTCATCAGTACCAATACCGTCAAGGCGCACATCAAAAATATTTATGAAAAATTGCAGGTGCATACACGGGCGGAGGCAGTGGGGAAGGCATTGAAACAGCGGCTCGTAAAATGATAAAATCACCCATTGGGGTAATTGCCCCGCCCCGTCCCCCTGCCTACTTTTGTCCCCACAGACTACGCACCTGAACCGACCCAAACATTTTTCCAACCCTTTTAATATCTGGCTTTATGAAACGATTTGTACTTCTGTTGATGGGGCTGTACGCGTGTTGCTTGTGCGCCCAGCCGACCATTTCAACTGACATCATCCCCGCTTTTGGCGATTCGCTCCACTATGTTTGGGCTAACGGAACCGACCCACTTGATAACCTGACTGGTGCTAATCAAACCTGGGACTTCAGCAGCTTAGAGGCCAACGCTAACAACCCTGATTATTTTTTCAAATTCATGGACCCTGCCGATACGCCACACAGCGACCGCTACCCCAATGCAGCGTTAGCAGCCATGACCCCCGGCGGCGAATTTGTTTATTATGTATTGACCAACGGCACATTGGAATTGATGGGGGGAGTTGCCGAAGTTCCCGTTTTTGGGACGGCCTTTTCCGATTATGACAACCATGAAACAGAGGTCGTTTTTCCCATTCAATATGGCGATTCACATACCGATACTTTTGATGGAAACAATGAAGCAGGCGGATTTAGTGCTGCCTTCACTGGCACTTGGTCGGCGGAAGTAGATGGCTATGGGACACTCATTTTGCCAAGTGGCACTTTTGAAAATGTGCTCCGCATCAAAGAAGAAAGGACTTACAATATCACCGGAGCCCCAAGCGAAATGTCAACCTTGTGGAGATATGCCTCCCCCGAACATTCGCTCTGGTTGTTGAGCATTGAAGAATTCAGTAATGGGGGCGACGCCCAAGTTTTTTATGCTGATTCACCTAATATTATTAATTCGGTAAATGAAAATAATCCGCCCGGTTTTTCCATTTTTCCTAACCCTGTAAAAGCGGGACAATCATTTAATATTAAAAATATAGACGAGGAAATAAACGCAGCCTTTTTGGTTGATTTTTCAGGAAATTTAATTTCAAGAAATACCATTAAATACAGCTCTTTTGATGTACCTGCTGATTTATTGCCCGGTATTTATTTTTTAAAAATAATAAACAAAAACGGGAGGTTTTTTTCTGAAAAAATAATTGTTCAAGGGAGTAATTAATTTGCTCAAAAAGACAAATAAAATCATCCAATAATTCGGGTCGAAAATTATTTATTCTCTATTTTTCAAAAAAAAATAAACCATGAAAAACTTGATTTTCATTTTTCTCACAACCTTTTTTCCTGTTGTGTTTCTAAATGCCCAAACGGATGCCAAAGGCTGTGAAGACCATCCCCTGATCACCCGTTTTACCGGCGCACATATCGTATGGTGCGGGGAGGAAAAACTGGCGGAATACCATGTCGCCATTGGCAAAATATCTGGCTATCGGCAAATAGACAAATGGATAGATTTGGAAGGGCAGGTGTTCCGGTACAATTATGAAATCCACAATAGTGAAGCGACCGTAAGTGAGGTTTACCAGAATTATCGGAATGCGCTCCAACGGGCAGGATTTGAGCTATTGGCAAATGGGCAAGACCCCAAAAGGACCGCCCGCAACGAGGTGGGTGGCGTAAGTTATATTGGCGTAGCCTTCATAAAAAACCCATTGGGGCAAGAGACAAAAACGAAGCTTTTTGTCGGTTCTTCCTCCTCTGAGGGGTCGGCCTATATCGCTGCCAAACTGGCCCGTCCGGCGGGCGATGCGCACATCGTGGTAGCCATTTACAAACAAAGCTCCACCAATTTGGTCGTGCAAGTGGACATTGTTGAAGACGCCGCCTTGGAAGACGGCCAGATAAGCGTCGACCCAGATTACATCGCCAAGCAAATTGAAGCTTTCGGAACCGTTGCCCTCTACGGCATTTATTTCGATTTTGACAAAGCCGATATCAAGCCGGAATCAAAACCTGATCTGGATGCGGTCGCCACCTATCTGAAAAATCACACGGATGTGAACCTCTACATCGTTGGCCACACCGATATGAAAGGCACGCTGGTGTACAACCTTTCCCTCTCAGAAAAAAGGGCACAAGCTGTGGTGGGGGCATTGGTCACTGACTATGGCATTTCCAGAGCGCGGCTGGAAGGCAAGGGCGTTGGGCCGCTTTCGCCCAAGTCTCATAATCGGGACGAAACAGGACGCAAGCTGAACCGGCGGGTGGAGCTGGTGCAAAAAATATAGCATGCGAGAGTTGTTGCCTTTTGGAAAAAAAGCCACCTCTTTATCGCAAAATCAATTAACCATTTCAAAATTTTAAAAATGAAACAGTTTCCAATTTTTATGATGATTCTCCTTTCAACCGCATTTCTCCTCACCTCCTGTAGTAAGGATAATGACGGGCCGGGAGTGGATGCAGGCAATGGCAAGGTAACAGCCACCGTGGATGGCAAAAGTTGGGCAAGCAAAGACGAGGCAAGCGGTGCTGTTTATGCCGATGCCCAAGGGACGCATACAATAACTGCCTACCACGAGGATGGCTCTTTTATCGGGCTGACAATCTTTGGGAATATCAGTTCGGGTACTACCATTCAGGTCGATAACAGTGGATTATTCCAAGCACAGTACAAACCTGATTTTATGGGGTCGGAATTATACACTGCTTTGGCCGCGTTGGGCAGCGGGTCAATTACGTTTACTACTTTTAATGACAGTAAGGTCAAAGGCACTTTTCAATTTACGGCGGTAAAATTTGACCAGACGGGAGCCCAAACCGAACTGGAAGTGAAAAATGGAAGTTTTGATATTGACCTGTGATTTGTTTTGCTAAATTTGATTTCAAATCATTTTTCACAAAACCAATTACAATGAAAAATCTACTTTTTCTTTTCTTGCTTCTGTTTGGCTTGTCCGTAGCTTCCTGTGGCGGTGGGGATACCAGCAATTCTGGAGATGATTCATCTTCTTCCATGGAAAAAAACGTGGACAATGAAAAAAGTGCAGATGAATCGACCAGTTCAGGTGGTTCCAATAGCGAACCTGCTAATTTGAAAGAAGCAATGGAGCAAGCGCAAAAAGCCATGAAAGATGCCGGCATGGGACAAACCGTGAAACCTGTCAATTTCAGGGAACTACAAAAGATGACACCCGAAAAGTTGGCGGGGATGGAACGTACCAGCAAGTCTGGTCAGACGGCCGGGGCGATAGGGATGAACATTTCTACTGCTGAGGCAAAGTACAAGGACGGCGACGGTACTGTTTATGAAATAAAAATTGTTGACACAGGTGGCCTTGGCATGGGGGTGATGAGCATGGCTGCTTGGTCTATGACAACCATTGATAAAGAAGATGATAACGGCTACGAGCGCACCGCTACAATGGATGGTTATAAATCCTATGAAAAATACAGAAAAAGCTCGGATCGCTGTGAAGTTTCGATATTTGCGCACGAGCGGTTTGTGATCACCGGTGAATGCAGAAAATGCGAAATGGACCAATTAAAGAAAGTCATCAAAAACATGAATATCGATGATATGAAAGATTTGAAAGCGGATGAAGAAGGTTAAAAGCATAGCTGTTTTCTAAAAGTGGGGGAATTTAATTCCTCCGCTTTTGGAAAAACAAAAATAAAGGGGGATGGGTAAATAGAAAATTTTCAATTTTTCATTTACTCATCCCCCTCTCAATTAGTGATTTAGTTGATTAACTTTCTCATGGTTTGCCAATAAACCTTCTTTTAAAAATCATATTGACCTCCCCTCATTTATGCCTTGAATAGCCCGTCCGATAGGCTCTAAAAATGCAGTAGAAAAAAAACTTTGCGGTGTACTGCACATTTTGCCAACTCATCACATATAGTTTACGTACGAATTATTTTCCTATGAGTTAAATCCAAAATAACGATGACTGCACAATTACGAAATAAAGAAACAATGCAAGAAAGGACCTCTCATCCTGACTTCTTGTACAGGTGGCTCAACGGCGACCTGACCGAAGCAGAGTTGGCCTCGCTCCGCAACCGGGAGGAGTACGAGGAAATGGTGGTTTCTTGCAAAGCAGGTATGACACTTGCAACGGAAAAGAAACCCAAACAGACACCTCTGGCTTCCCCGGTAAAAGAAAGTCAAGTAGGGGCTAAACCATCCAATACCTTTGCTATTTTTGTTGCCATAACAATTGTTGCCGTTGCAGCAGTTGTGCTCTTTGCAAAATCAAGTGGCTGGTTTTAGTTTTTCCAAAAGGCATGATTTAGACAAATTCGCCGATCATGGAATGCGTATGACGGGCACTGAACAGACCAACATTTCATGGCAAAGCCTATTTTCACCCTTTTACTGCTTACCTTTTTTTCCTTAAATATTACTGGTCAAATACTCACTGAAACTATTCCAGGCACGGAGGTTTCGTTCCAGATGGCATTGGTGCCAGCAGGACGGTTTTCTATGGGCGGTACTGCCGAAACACAGAATACGCTGGCTCAGGGAGTGACTCAACGGCGGGTTGAATTGGACAGCTTTTGGATCGGTCTGCATGAAGTAGGCTATGACGAATTCATTATCTTTTACCAAAAAGAGTATGATAGTGATGCGACCAATCATCCTGAAAGTAAGTACAAGGCCGATGCTGTTTCCAGGCCGACCCCACAATACATTGATTACACCTATGGGATGGGCAAAAGCGGTTTTCCTGCGGTCAGCATGACCCAGCAAGCGGCACTTCGTTATTGCCAATGGCTGTATGAAAAAACCGGCCACTTCTATCGGTTGCCCACAGAGGCCGAATGGGAGTTTGCTTGTCGGGGAGGTAATTCCGATGTTGAAATACCAACAGCAGATTTATGGGATTATGCATGGACTTTCGAGAACAGTTTTGAGAAATACCATAAACTCGGGCAGAAAAAACCAAATGCAATTGGGCTTTTTGATATGCAGGGAAATGTGATGGAATGGACACTTGATTATTATCAAGAAGATTATTTGGAAAAATTGTCTGACAGCATTTCTTACAATCCTTGGATCGTCCCCGAACGCCGCCATTCAAGGACGGTAAAAGGTGGTTCTTATGATAACGATGCGAAAGATTGCAGTTGTTCGGCCCGTCAGAAGTCGAGCCCCCGGTGGCAGGCCCGTGACCCTCAAATTCCCAAAAGCAAATGGTGGAACCCCGACTCGCCCTTTGTCGGGTTCAGGATCGTGCGACCAGTGAAGCAGTTAAGCAGGGAAGAGGTCGCAGCATTTTTTGAGCAGGCGATCAAGGACTAAAAAAAGAGGCCCGACAAGTTGCAAACTTGTCGGGCCTCTTTTTTCCGAAATTTGATTTCCGTAAAAGCATCAATCCTTCCCAAAAATCTCTTCCAGTTTCGCTTCTAGTTGTGGCCCCCGTAAATTTCTGGCGATGATCTTTCCCTCTGCATCAAGCAAAACGGTTGCTGGGATCGAGGAAACGCCGTACAATTTAGCGGCTTCATTTTGCCAGCCTTTCAGATCAGAAACATGATGCCACAAAAGGCCGTCTTTTTCGATAGCCTGTACCCAACGGTCTTTTGTTTTGTCGAGGCTGACACCGAGCACATCAAAGCCTTTTTCATGGTACTTATGGTAAGCGGCAACAACATTGGGGTTTTCCTTGCGGCAAGGGCCGCACCAGCTTGCCCAGAAATCCACCAACAATACCTTCCCTCTGTGGTCGCTCAGTTTCATGGGCTTGTCGTCTGGGGTGTTCATGGTAAAGTCAGGCGCTTCTGCCCCCGCCAAGAAACTGGCAGAAGTTTTCAATAATTGGTTGAGTTGGGCAGCGGCCTCTGGCTCGGTGTCTTTGTACTTATCAATATACCGCTTGGCATAAGTACCTAACAGCGGGCTTTTCTTTTGTTGCATACCGGAGATGATGCCGCCCAAGGCCAGTTTATGGGTGCGGGAGTCGGCAGGTATTTTTTCCAATAAGTTGTCGATAAACTTTTGCTGCATTTCGACTGGCAGGTTGATGCTGACTAGGGTCTGTACCCAACCGCTGATACCTTCAAACACCCACGGCATGTATTCATAGTCGGGGTCTGTCCAGTCGGCCAATTGAAAATAATTTTGTGCGAAATATTCAATTTCCGTCAGGTCGGCAGTTCCGTGGTTTTGGTAGCTGAGGTAGGTGTTCAGTTCAGCGACTTTGGCCAAATAAGGGTTGGCCTTCCTCAGCGAATCGACCAACGCTAAACGCTCGTTGTCCAGATCCCTCAATTTTAAAATAGCGGCATTCGTACCGTCGACATTGTTAGCACGGTCAGCCATTTGCAGTTGTTGTAGCAATTGGCCAAACTGGTTTTTATGCTTATCCAACAAGATCTTCAACCCTTGGTAATCGTTGTTCAAATTTGATTTAGCCAGAAAGGCAGCTTGGAAACTGGTACAAGATCCTTTCAACACAACTTCCTCCTCTGTTCCTAAAATGATAGGTTTTACATTGTTGCCATCCAGACCGACATAATAGAAGCGGGGGTTGGTCGCAGGCATTTTGAACTGGTAAGTTTCAAAGTCCTCTGTGGGGGCGGAATTTATTTTTTTGAAAACAACCCCATTGAATTCGTAAATATGGAGCTGGTCTATCTTATCACAGGAATTGACCTGACAGGTGAGGGTGACATCCTTTTTTTCAACAGGCGAAATGAAAGAAAGGCAGGCCGCTGTAGCGGCAGCAAAAAAGAAAACAAAGGATTTCATGTGTAAGTATTTTAAAAACATAAGAAAGGTAATTTGCAACAATGCCTGATACACAGACAAAAAACATACGCAAATTTAACAAGGATATGTTAAATGGTTGGGAGGTCAATTGATAATACGATTTTTTTAACCCTTTGAAACCCTTGGAGGGCCTAGCAGATTTATGGCAAGAGCTTGGGCGACCGTTCGGCCCGCATGAAGTGAGGTTGATATTTGTTATAGAGCACCAGCCATTTAATTCACTACTTTCCCTCCTTTCAATTTTAAAATACGTTGGGTTTTAGCCGCCAGTTCAAGGTCGTGGGTGACTAGTACGAGCGTCGTACCTTCCTCCTTGTTGAGGTCGAAAAGGAGTTGCTCTACGAGGTCGCCAGTGTCGGCATCGAGATTCCCGGTGGGTTCGTCGGCGAAGAGGATTTTTGGTCGGTTGGAAAATGCACGGGCAAGGGAAACCCGTTGTTGCTCTCCCCCTGAAAGCTGTGTTGGGTAGTGGTCGTGGCGGTCGGCGAGGCCGACCCGCTCCAGCAGTTTCATGGCTTTTTCGGCAGCGCCTTTTTCGCCTTTGAGTTCCATTGGCACCATCACATTTTCCAGCGCAGTCAAGGTGGGGATGAGTTGGAAGTTTTGAAAAATAAAACCCACATGCTCATTGCGGACACCTGCCCGTTCGTCTTCGTCGAGGTTGTCGAGGTTGATGCCGTTCAGTGAGACGGTGCCGTTGCTGGCCCGGTCGAGGCCAGCGCAGAGACCGAGCAAAGTTGTCTTGCCGCTGCCTGAAGGGCCAACGATGGAAAAGGTATCGCCTTGTTCGATGGTGAAGCTCACATTGTCGAGGACGGTGAGGGATTTATTGCCAGAGGAATAGGTCTTGGTCAGGTTGTTTACTTGCAGCATGCTGTGGTATGGATTTTTTTAAAGTTAAAGGAACGTGTAAAAGCTGGTTTAGTTGATGTGCACCTATCAACGGGTTAATTTTTTGGACGAAGGAATTGAAAATAAAAATGGTTGAACAGCCCCAAAGCCATCCAACCATTTTCGACGCAAGCGATCCGCCTCTAAAACTCCGCCGTCCCCGTTGCTCTTGGAAAAGCGATCACGTCCCGGATATTGCTCATGCCCGTGATGAACTGCACCATCCGCTCGAAGCCAAGGCCGAAGCCGGAGTGGGGGCAGCCACCGAATTTGCGGAGCTCCAAATACCACCAGAGTTCTTCCTCGTGGATGCCTTGGTCTTTGATCCGTTCCTGCAATTTTTCATATCGCTCTTCCCGTTGTGAGCCACCGATCACCTCGCCGATGTACGGGAACAGGATGTCCATTGCGGCAACCGTTTCCTTGCCGGGTTCGGTGCCATCGTTTTCCCGCATATAGAATGCTTTGAACGCTTTTGGATAGTCCCGTACGACGACTGGTTTTTGGAAATGTTTCTCTACCAGATAGCGCTCGTGCTCGGCCTGCAAGTCCTTGCCCCACTCGACGGGGAATTCAAACTTGCCTTTTTTATAAGGCTTTGAATTCCGCAAAATGTTGATGGCGTCGGTATAAGTGATCCGCTCAAAGCTGTTGTCCACCACGAAGCGGAGCATCTCAATCAGACCCATCGGGCGGCGGTCTTCCTGCTTCATGTTTTTCTCGGCCTGCTTAATGCGGTTGTCGAGGAATTCAAGATCTTCTGGATAATTGTTGAGGATGTGGTTGATGAGGTATTTTACAAAATCCTCCGCCAAATCCATGTTGTCATATATGTCGTTAAACGCCACTTCTGGTTCAATCATCCAGAACTCCGCCAAGTGGCGGGGAGTATTGGAGTTTTCCGCCCGGAAGGTCGGGCCGAAAGTATAGATTTTGCCAAGTGCCAACGCCGCTATTTCACCTTGCAGCTGACCGCTTACGGTCAGGTTGGTGGCTTTGCCGAAGAAATCTTCTTTGAAATTCACCTCGCCGTTCTCCGTCCTCGGAGGCTTGTTGATATCGAGGGTCGTCACTTGGAACATTTCACCCGCCCCCTCAGCATCACTGCCCGTGATGATTGGGGTGTGCATGTAGTAGTAGCCCCGGTCATTGTAATATTTATGGATAGCATAAGCAATGGCATGGCGGATACGGAAAACCGAGCTGAACGTGTTGGTCCGCATGCGGAAATGTGCCTTTTCCCGCAGGTACTCCATTGTCATGTGCTTGGGTTGGAGGTGATAAATGCTGGGGTCGCATTCGCCCAAGAGTTCGATCTCCTCCACCATGACCTCAACGCTCTGGCCTGCCCCTTGCGACTCGACCAATTGGCCTGTGATGGCCACGCAGGCGTGGAAGTTTATTTTTTTCAAAAACTCCTCGTCAAATTTTTCAAAATCAACCACGCATTGGAGGTTGTCGAAACAGGAGCCATCGTTAAGGGCGATGAACCGGTTGGCCCGGAAAGAGCGCACCCAGCCTTTTACCAAGACCTTTTCACCAGTTTGTGGTGATTTTAAAATATCAGCTATTTCAGTTCTTTTCATATTGTATCAAATGAATGGATGAGAGAAGGATGGAATGAAAGACTGTTTTAAGCCATCCTGTCAAGAATGTTTCATCCTGATGAAAAAATAAGCGGCGAAATTAAGGGATTGGAAGTGGAAGTTTTATTCCACTGTTTTAGAAATGAAGAAACAGGGATAAGAAGTGGATCGTTCCGATGAGGGAATTAGAAAATGGGAAATTGAGAAATTAGGAAATTGCCATCAAGCCAGAAACCTCGCCCGCACATCGGGTGTCGGTATCATGCAGGACTCTTTTTTGCCAAACCACTTGTACCTGTTTTTGGCGATGAAATCATAAACGGCATTGCGGATGGGCCTTGGGACAATCGTAAAAACGCGGAGGAAGCGCCACCAGCCACCGAGGTGTTTGAAGGTTTGTAAGGCGGCATCGGATTTAGTGTAGAGGCGACCGTCGCAGATCAGTACGACTGTGCTCAAGTCGTCGGTATAGTCGAAACTTTCCAGATAGCGCTGTCCGACTTCCGATTGGATGGGGGCGAATTTGAACACTCCTTTTTTGTCCAACTTGATAAGGGTATTGACAGAGTCGTTGCAAAAATTACAAACACCGTCAAACAGAATGATGGGGTAGCTGCTGTGCATGATCGGCAGATCAGGAGATATGGATGTAGGATTCAACATAATTAATGGCGTTGGTGAACCGAATGTTTTTTGACCCGCTGATGGTCACAAAGTTAGTGTTTTGCTTGGTCAATTCATGCAGGTACAGGTTAAATAATTGATCCCGGTCGTTCGGGTTTTCCCGTTGGGGGTCGGGTTGCCAAGGGATGTCGGGCTGGCAGAGCAGGTATAAATGGTGTTTTCTTTTTTCAACTTGCTGCAAAATCCACGGGTGGCAATGGCCATATTTTACCTCTGACCATATTTTGATGACTTCCAGGCTGGTGTCGAGGAAAATAACGTTTGCAGCTTTTTTTATAGCCTCCTTTTCTGCTGCCACTTGACCTTTGGCGATTTCCAATAAATCGCTCTCCGCATAAGGTTTGTTCAAATTGTCAATGTAGCCCCGGGCATATTCCGGTAGCCATGGGCTCTGAAAATGCGCAGCGAGCTGAGTGGTCAAGGTCGTTTTCCCCGTGGACTCTGGACCGGTAATGACAATTGCTTTTGCAGGCATGTTTTCCTAACAAATGAAAAGGAGAAGGGTTGGGAAAAGGGGGCTTGTTTTAACCTACAAATGGGCACATCCTTATTTTTGGGATGGCGGCTTTAAGTGTTGGTGAGATGGAAATTCCATTCGGTGTTATTTTTTGAAATAGGATTAAAAAAAACGGGCAACCCTACTCAAAGGGTTGCCCGTCCACTATTTCATGTATATCCTATTTCGTCTTATCTGCTCACCATCAACCGCTTAGTCACCACACTGTTCTCGATCAAAATCCGTACGATGTAAACACCGGTGGCGGATTCGGAAATGTCGAACTGGTAGGCGCCAGAAGTGATGTCCACTTGTTCTTGGGAGAGGGCCATTTTGCCCGTCACGTCGAACACGTGGATGTTGGCGTACTTGGCGTGGATATCTTCCAATTCCATGGTCACGATGCCCGTGGTTGGGTTTGGATAGATATTGATCTTCGAAGCCATTTCAAAGTCCAGCACACTCACCACGGACTGAACCGTAAACGCTTGAACACTGATACATCCATTGGCGTCGGTCACTTCCAAATTGTAATTGCCAGCAGAGATTCCGCTGAGGTCTTCTTCGCTGGAGATAAAATTACCGTTACCGTCAGTCCAGTTAAACGTGTATGGTTCCACACCACCAGCTGGAGTGATGTCAATCGCTCCGTCCTGGTTGTTGAGCGTTTCGTTGGTCAGTGATTCCACGGTTGCGTTCAACGCAGTTGGTTCGCCGACGACAAAACTTTGTGTCTCTGAACAACCTGCTTCATCAGTAACGACGACGTTGTAGTTGCCAGGAGGAAGGTCGGTGATAGTGGCAGTTGTTGCGCCAGTATTCCATTCGTAAGAATAACCCATTGCTCCGCCCTCAACAACAGCGGTAACGCTTCCGTTATTTTCGCCAAAACACAATACGTCTTGGACATTTCCTTCAACGGACATTGCTTCAGGAACTCTTACGCTGAAGCTACAAGTAGTCGTGTTGTCACTTTCGTCGGTTACGATTATTTCAAGTGGCGTTTCACCCGTTGGGAAAGTAGAGCCGCTTGGGTAGTCGCTTGGCCACTGATAAACGAGGTTGGTAGAACAGTTGTCCGTAGCGGACGCTTCGTAATTGCCAACAGGGTTGCAATAAGGCAATACCATATTTTCTGGACAATCAACTTCAGGTGCCATTGTATCCTCAACCGTAACGATGGAGGTGCCAGAAGAAGCATTGCCAGCGGCATCGGTTACAGTCAATACCACTGCGTTGTTGCCCGTTTGGTCACAAGAGAATTGGTCAATGTCGATGCTCCAATCTTCGATGCCGCAATTATCAGTGCTGCCATTGTCGATCATCGCTGGGGTAATGGATGCTTGGCCATTTTCGTCCAATTGAATGGTAATGTTTTGGACAGCAATTTCAGGCGCGGTCTGGTCGGTGACGGTTACGACAGCAGCGGCGGAACTGCTGTTGCCAGCTTCGTCCACCACGGTCAATGTGACGTCCTGTGCACCCAACTGGCTGCAATCAAAAGAACTGACATCCAATGTCATGCTGGCGATGTTGCAGTTGTCGGTACTACCGTTGTCCACCTGTTCAGGCATTAGGGTCGCAGTTCCATTATTTCCAATATTAACAGAAATGTTTTGTGTAACAACCATTGGCGCCTCTGTGTCGTCCACGGTGATTTGAACTTCTGTGGTAGCGACACAATCATTGGCATCTGTGACAGAAACGGTGTAAGTGCCGCCTGCGAGTCCAGTAACAGCAGCTGTTGTTTCACCATTTGACCACTCATACGAGTAGCTGCCGGTGCCACCTGCGCCTTCAACGCTTGCGCTACCATTGGCCTGTCCACAATCGGCATTAGAGGTAGCCATCAGTTGTGCTTCTAAAGCAGTTGGTTCGGCAATGGTTACTTCGGTGGTGGTTGGGCAGTTGACAGCATCAACTACTTCAACGGTATAAGTGCCCGGCGTGAGGCCGGAAATGGTAGCCGTTGTTTCACCATTCGACCATTCGTAAGTGAATGGGGAAAGTCCGTTGGACAAGGTTACGGTCGCTTGTCCGTTGTTTTCACCAAAGCAAGAAATATTGCTGGAAGTGACTGTAGCCTGAATGAGGCAAGCGTACGGAGCGACAGGGACTGTTTGTTGAGAAGTACAGCCATTGACATCGGTCACAATTACCGTATAGTTGGCGGAAGCCAAACCCGTGATGGTAGCAGTCGTTTCCCCGTTCGACCAAGCATAGGTGAAAGGCCCATTGCCGCCAGTTGGGTTGGCAGTAGCTGTTCCATCATTTGCGCCAGCGGCAGTCACCGCTGTGGAAGTAGTGTTGGCATTAAGGACCGCAGGCTCCTCGATTTCAATAGAGGAAACAATTTCGCAATTGTTGCCGTCAGTTGCCGTAACGACGTAGGTTCCTGGTGCAAGGTTTTCGATGGTAGCGGTTGTTTCGCCGTTTGACCATTCATAAGAAATAGGGTTGGCCGAATTGGCCAGATCGATAGAGGCCATGCCATCAGCATTTCCATTGCAGCTTACATCTTCACCAATAGTATTGGCGGTCACAGCGCAGCCGAAATTATTAACGGTAACCGTTTGGCTGTCCTCACAACCATTGGAATCAGTTGCGGTGACGACGTAGGTGCCAGGAGCAAGACCAGTAATGGTAGCGGTGGTTTCTCCATTGCTCCACGCATAAGTATAAGTGCCAGAACCTCCAGAAGGAGTAGCAGTGGCAGTACCATCATCGACGCCAGGCGCCGTTTGTGCGGTGGCTACTGCGGTTACAATTAATTCGGATGGTTGTCCAATCGTTACATTTTCGGTAGCAGTACAATTTTCGCCGTCGGTTACCACAACGCTATAAGTACCAGCACTCAAGTTGGTGGCTGTTTGGTCGGTTGAACCGTTTGACCAAGCATAAGTGTAAGTGCCGTTGCCACCAGAAGGGGCGACAGTAGCGGCACCGTTGGCTGCGCCAAAACAATCGACATTTGTTTGTGATGAAATGTCAGCTTCTACGACGGGGGATTGGGTGACTTGAGTCGTGTCGTTGCTGTCGCAACCATTATTGTTGTTCGTTACGATCAAACTATAATCACCTGCTGCATCGACCGTCGGTGTCAGTGTATTGCCACCGGAAACGATGTTGCCGTTGGTAGTTGTCCACTCGTAGCTGTATTGGCTTCCGTTGGAGGAGGCAGACCCGTTGAGGACAACAGATGTTGAACTGCAATTGAGTGCAGCACTTGCCCCTGCTTCAGCAGTTGGAGCAGTCGTATTTTGGTTAACAGTAGCCGGATCAGAACTGGTACAGCCATTAGGTCCGGTTACAGCCAAGGTATAAGTGCCGATTTCCTCGACAGTCGGGTTTTGCTCATTGGAAGTGAAGCCGTTCGGCCCGGTCCAACTGTAAGTGGCCCCTCCAGTAGAAGAGGTTCCGCTGAGCGTGACCGATGAGGTAGCACAGGTAATGGTTCCACCGTTTGCTTCTGCATTAGGAGGGGTCGTATTTTGAGCAACAGAAGTTGTTGCCGTTTCTGTACAACCATTTGAACTGTCTGTCACGGTCAAGGTATAGGTGCCAATATTTGTAACTTCTGGGTTTTGTTGATTGGAAGAAAAACCAGCAGGGCCTGTCCATGCGTAAGAAACACCAGGAGTTGTAGAGTTCCCTTGCAATTCAACCATCGTCGCAACACAGGTCAATTCACCACCTGCGGCTTGTGCGTTGGGTGGGGTTGTATTGGATTCCAACAGTACTGCGGCTTCAGCGGTACAGCCATTGCCATTGTCAGTAACGGTCAATATATAATCGCCCGTATCATCTACCACTGGGGTAAGGGTAGTTGCGCCCGAAACGATATTCCCGTTAGTGGTCGTCCACAAATAATCAATGTCGCCTCCAACCGAAGAGCCAATGCCTGAAAGCGTAGTAGTCGTCGTTACGCAATCCAGTTCATTGGTAGCAGTAGCGGTAGCATTTGGAGGTATAGTATTTCCAATAACGGTAACCGAAGCAGATTCTATGCAATTTGACAGGTTGTTGGTGACAAACAATTCGTAGGTGCCAGGGGCATCTATGCGGCAATTGTAAAGGGTGTTTTCACCTGAAACGATATGCCCATCAGCTGTCGCCCATAAATAGCTAATGTCCTGTCCGATGGAAGAGCCAGCGCCGCTAAGAAAGAAAGAAGTGGTATTACAATCGATGCTATAAGGTGTCGACGCAGCAGCTGTAGGAACGGCTGGCGGGTCGATGACAATATTGCCCAGTTCGTGGGTACAGCCATTGGCGTCTGTAGTGGTGACGCTGTAAGTGCCAGCTGATAAGTTGAATGCGACCGGGAGGGTCGAACCATTGCTCCATAAATAAGTGTAGCCGGGAGTTCCACCGCCGGTGGAGACTTCGGCCGTTCCACCAAAACCACAACCCTCAGGTGCAATCGAAGCTAAATCGCTTTCTAGGGTGGCGGTTGGTCCATCTACGAATATAGGGCCCAAGGTCTTAGTGCCTCCAAGCCTTCCAGTAACCGTGACGGTGTAAAAACCACTCGGAACATTGGAAAGGTTTTGGGTGGAGGCCCCGTTGCTCCATTGGAACGTGAATGGGCTCATACCTCCTATCGCATTGATTTCGATGGACCCATTATTTTGCCCAAAGCAATCTATGCTAGTTTGCGAAAGCAATTCTAAAGTCGGAGCGGAACAATCTTTGGCAAAATCCCATAAAGCGTTTTCCCCCACTTGCCCTACTTCGTAAATCTTATGATCAGGGCAGACTCCGTAAATTGTTGGGTAGTACCCAATGGCGTAAGGGCCAGTTAAATTAGCAGCGTCAATGATGGGATAGGAAACGCCAGCTGTCCAATTGCCAAGCGTCGTGTTGTTGCATCCGGACGGGCCGTAAAGGCAGGCGACATTGGTGTTGGCATCGCCCTCGATCATGAAGGCCATCACATCGGAACCATGCGCATTAAATACATTTTCAAAGGCATGTGTGTTGTGATAGTTCCAGCAAGGCCCGCACCACGTGGCCGAGAAGTCAAGGAAAACAACCTGTTCGGCATCGAGGTAATCATACAAGGTATGGGTTACGCCGTTGATGTCGGTCTCCGTCCAGTTGGGTGCAGTAGAGCCGGGTGGCAATTGTGCATGAGCGGATGGAAGGCTTAAAAAAGCCAAAGTGATAAATGTAAATAGGTGTCTCATCATACTTAGTTGGTTTATGAAAAAGTGATTTAGAAGATTATGAAATTATAGCTGGTTTTGGCTAAGAAATGTTTGTGTCGCAAAGGTTTGTTGGAATAAAAATCCAGTTAAGGGATGAGTGGTAAATAGAATATTGGGATAAATGTAGTAATAATAGAATAAGTAGCGGTGAAGACAGTTTGTTTTTTAAAAAAATATTCTCATTCTTGGACATAAACCCGCTTAACTCGGCTGGAAATGGAAGTGAAAATCTCATACGGGATGGTGTCGAGGCTACGTGCAAGTTCTTGAACTGGCAATTGGTTGCCTTGGCGATCTTTTCCAAAAATAATGGCTAAATCCCCCTCCTTGACGTTTTTGATATGGGTAATGTCAACCATGGCCATATCCATGCAGACATTGCCGATCAAAGGTGCCTTTTGCCCGTTGATGAGCACATGGTAATGGCTATTGCCAGCCCTTCTCAGCAAGCCGTCCGCATATCCGATGCTCAAAGTAGCGATGCGTATTTTTTTATCAGCGATCCCTTTTCGGCCATAACCAATGGTCTGCCCCTTGGCAAGGGTTTTTATTTGTGAAACGCTCGCTTTTAAAGTGTTGACGGTTTGTAACTGGTCTTGGAGCAGTCCACTTTCGTCAATACCGTAGAGGCCAATACCCAATCTGACCATGCCCATCTGGTGTTCTGGGAAACGGGCAATGCCTCCCGAGTTCAAAATATGGCTGATGGGTTGGTAGCCTAAATGAACGGTAAGTTGGTGATATATTTTTTGAAAAACAGCTATTTGTTTTTTTGAAAAATCATCGTGAATAGCCGCTTCGCTGCCGGCGAGGTGGGAAAAGATGGACTTAATATATATAGTGTAATTTTTATTTTTATTCAATGTATTTAATATCGCAATTAATTCTTTTATTTCTTTTTCTTCAAACCCTAACCTGTGCATGCCAGAGTCTATTTTTAAATGGATAGGAAATGTTATTTTATTTTTATTTAAAATTGATTTATTGTGAAATGAATTTGGAATAAGTGGTTTGTTTTTTAAATAATATTGTTGAATAAATTGACTGTATTTTTCTAATAAATTGCAGCTATATATTTCCGGTTCTAAATGATAGCGGATCAGTGATTCAAAAGTTGCTTCTTCTGGGTTTAATACGAGGATGGGCAATTGTATTCCCGCTTTTCTCAATTCGACCCCTTCGTCAGCATAAGCAACAGCTAGATAGTCAATATGTTGAAATTCAAGGAGTTTGGCTACCTCGCTGCTCCCGCTCCCATAGGCTCCCGCTTTTACCATGACCATTGTTTTGGTGCCCGGCTTTAGGTAGCTTTGATAAACCCGCAAATTGTTCAATAACGCACTAAGGTTGATTTCAAGGGTGGTTTGGTGTGTTTTTTTTGCCAACCGGTTGGCTATTTTTTCAAACTCATATTGTCGTGCGCCTTTTATTAAAATGGACTCGTTTTTAAAATCATTAATATTTTTTTTTCTTAAAAAATCAGTCGTGTTTTCATAAAATTCTTTTTTTATTTTTTTGGGTAAATAATCATTTAAAATAATTATTTTTTTACCAATGCCAATAACCCGGTCAATTTTCTTTTCCATTAATAATTGCGCAACAGCATGGTATAATTTTTCAGTTGTTTGACCTGTTTGAAAAAGATCGGAAAGTATCAGTGTGCGCAGCGGGGTTTTGCTTTGTTGTACCAAAAAATCAAGTGCAATGCGAAGGGAGGTCAGGTCGGAATTGTAACTATCATTAATGACCATGCAGCCGTTGTTCCCTTCTTTTAATTCGAGCCGCATCGCCACCTGTTCCAATTTAGCCAGCCGCTGAGAAATGACCATTTCATCAAGCGTTAATTGTTTCATCAACACCCAGCAATGGATGGCATTTTCAATGGAGGCTTCATCGGTAAAAGGAATGGTAAATGATGAGTAATGAATAGTGGAAGAGGAAGGCTCGGATTGGATTTCGATGGTAGTGTTGGTGCTGGAGCGAGTTATTTTTTTTATTTGAAAATCGGCAGGTTTGCTTTGGGCTGACCATTTAATCAGGTCGATCGGATTTCCATTTTCCGCTTTCCAGCTTTCCATAACCTTTTCAACCAAGTCATCGTCGCAGCAACAAATCAGTGTTTTTGCTTTTTCAAAAAGCCGCAGCTTTTCCCGCAGTTTTTCTGCTGCGTCAGGGAATCCTTCGCTGTGAGCTTCGCCTATATTGGTAAAAATGCCAATATCGGGCAAGATAACCGGGGCCAGTTTTTCCATTTCTCTCATTTGGGAAATACCTGCCTCAAATATGCCCAAAGTGTGTTCGGTGGTGATCTGCAAAACAGAAAGCGGCACGCCTGTCTGGGAGTTGTAACTCTTCGGGCTGCGGACGATGTGGTAGTCGGGGTGAAGCAGTTGGAAGAGCCATTCCTTGACGATGGTTTTCCCATTGCTCCCCGTAATACCGATGACTGGGAGGGGAAATGACCTTCTGTGGTGGGCGGCTAGGTGCTGGAACGCGGACAGAGTGTTTTTAACAAAAATAAAATTGGCATGAGGGAATTTTTCCCACGCCACTTTTTGTGAAACAAGGAAATTCCGAACGCCGTTTTGATAGGTCTCCTGCAAAAAAACGTGCCCGTCAAATTGCCTGCCCGGCAACGCCACGAACAGCGAGCTGCCCGGAAAAATAACCTGTCGGCTATCCAGCAATACGTGCTCAATATTAGCTTCGTAGACTTTCTCATTTAAGAAAACCCCTTTGGTCGCTGCCGCTATTTGTTCAATTTGATATTGCATGTTTTTGGAAAATAGGATTGACCACAAACTTCTGTTTTTTTATTTCAATACTAAAAAAGAAATAAGGAATCGGGAATTGTCCAGCCACACAGCATTTGCGAAATGTGTACTTTCGCGCCGTTTTTGAAAAATGGGCGGGCAAAGCATGCGGGCAACTTACCAATTGCCCATTTCCAGATTGATATTCATCACCTATTTGGTATTCATGGCATTACGTGTTGCGGACTGCCAACTGGGTACTGCAGACTGTTCAAATGATCACTTATATCAAGGGCCTTATTGCGTTCAAATCACCTACTTATGTGGTGATAGAAGCTGGCGGCATCGGCTATCACATCCACGTCAGCCTGAATACCTACTCGAAGATTGAGAAATTGGAGTATGTCAAAATCCTGACGTATTTCCACGTAAAGGAGGACTCGCAAACGCTCTACGGGTTTGCGGATGATGAGGAACGCAACCTTTTTGTGCATTTGATTTCTGTTTCAGGTGTTGGGCCATCCACGGCTCAGGTCATCCTTTCCACTTTGATGCCGGATGAGCTGAGGATGTCCATCATTGCCGAAAATGATGCGGCGCTGACGAAGGTGAAAGGCATCGGGAGCAAGACGGCTAAACAGATCATTTTGGACCTAAAGAACAAATTGATAAAATCTGGGGGTGAAATGACCATTCCGGCCTTGCCGGCAAACAATACAATGCGGGAGGAAGCGTTATCTGCCCTGATGTCTTTGCAGATCAATAAAATTCAGGCGCAAAAGGCCCTGAACAAAGTCTTAAAAGACAACCCGAGCGTTGGCAGTGTCGAGGATTTGATCCGGTTAGCCTTGAAACAACTTTCTTAATGGCGAATGCATAATGACGAATGACGAATGGATGAAAAGATTAATCATTATTCGTTAGTACTTGGTCATTAGTTAACTGTTAAATTTTGCAGCCTTAAAAAAATTGTGAACCGAACGTCGTTTTTGACACATCGATTGAGTGCGGGCCAAAACAGGATAGAACTGATTTCATTTTACGAAAAAACATCAAACTTATTTAGACTTTACTCAACCATTCCCATTCCCTTTCGTAAAGGATTCATTTCTGAGACGATGTCTTAGTACATTGCTTACCTGTTCCGTATCAAATTGACAGTGAATATTTGAAATCAAGACTTTAGGCAACTAAGCTGTTTTCCCATGATTTTATGGAGACAGTTGATGAAATGGCTGGAGGTGCTCTATGGCTCTTTTGAAGCCTGTCAGAAAACAGAACGATCTGACCTCTAACATCCGAAGCCTTAAAAATGAAGGTTTGTTTTTACCCTTATTGTTATGAAGAAGAGATTTTTACTTGCTAGTAGTATGACGGTGTTGTTGTTGGCTACTTTGAACTTCCAAGTGAAAGGGAGCGCAAATATGCCAGAAGACCCTTATGCACCCGAATTTATATTAGCTTCCCATGTACTAACAACCACTCCCGAAGAAGGTAATCCCTTTGAAGAGTTCGCTTCGCCTCCGCAGGATACCATTCCATTGGAAGACCGGACCGGGGATTTCCTGAACAATTCTTCTCAAAACCCCTTCGATCTGAAAGACCCCTCGGTCATTGAGCAAACGGTCGAGTTTGATCCGGAAACAGGGAACTATATAATCACCGAAAAGATCGGCAACGATTATTTCCGCCCACCTACTTACATGACCTTTCAGGAATACTTGGATTATCAAAGTAAGCAACAGGAGAAGGAATATTTTGATGCTCTTTCTGGTTCTAGCACGGGCAGGGGCTCTTCGGGCCGTTTGGACCCATTGGCCAAGGTGGACATCAAAGACCAAATGATCGAACGCTTGTTTGGGGGGACGGATGTGGATATTAAACCTCAGGGGAATATTGACCTCACCTTTGGTGTTGAATTTAACAACACCCAGAACCCCACGCTTCCGCAACGACAGCAGCGGCAAGGTGGGTTCGATTTCGACATGGCCATTCAGATGAACGTGGACGGAAAGATTGGGGAAAAACTAAAACTGAATACGAACTACAATACCCAAGCAACTTTCGACTTCGACAATACGATGAAGCTCGTTTATAATACCGATCAGTTTGGGGAAGACGATATCATCAAGAAAATAGAAGCAGGGAACGTGAGCCTTCCCCTGAGAGGGACCCTGATCCAAGGCAGCCAGAGTTTGTTTGGTATCAAAACAGAACTACAGTTTGGCCGCTTGCGGTTGAATATGGTGGCTTCTCAGCAAAAGTCGGAACGGGAATCTATCACCCTCGAAGGTGGTAGCCAATTTCAAGAATTTGAAGTGAAAGCGGATGAATATGATGAGAACCGCCACTTCTTCCTGACGCACTACAACCGGGAGCATTTTGAGGAAGCATTGGAGGAATTGCCGATTATCAATACTTTATTTGACATAAAAAATATCCAGGTGTGGGTAACGGATACCCGTAACTCGACCGAAAACATCAGGGATATTGTCGCCCTTTCTGACTTGGGTGAAACGGCTCTGTTTACTAATCCAGACCAACAGCCGAGAGTTGTTCCTTTTGCAACTGATTTGAAAGGTGATGCGCTTCCGGCCAACAATGCCAATAGCCTGTACAGTGAAATCGTCAACGACCCACAGGCTAAAGAAGTGAACCGGATCGTCAATGTTTTGCGGCAAAAAGGATTGCAGCAAGGACGTGATTTTGAAAAAGTGACCGCCCGCCAATTATCGCCCACCGAGTACACCTACCATCCCCAACTTGGGTTTGTATCGCTCAATGTGAACATTCAGCCAGATCAAGTGGTAGGGGTTGCGTTTGAATATTTTTACCAAAACGAGTTGTACAAAGTAGGTCAGATTGCAGAAGATCAAGAAAGGGCTACAGACTCCGTAACGCAGAATGTACTTTTTGTAAAAATGCTTAAAAGTACTATCCAGCCCGTTGACTTGCCAACTTGGGATTTGATGATGAAAAACATCTACAACGTCGGGGCATATAATGTGGCGAGAGAAGATTTTGAGCTGGGTATTTATTACGAAGACCCGGGAGAGGGGATCAAGCAGTTCATGCCAGCGGAAGGTATTTCTGACAAACCGCTCCTCCGTGTTTTTAACCTCGACCAATTGAACGTCCAAAATGATCCAGTGCCCGACGGGGTATTCGACTTTGTGGAGGGGCTCACCATCAACACTAGAAATGGTCGGATCATGTTTCCGGTATTGGAACCGTTCGGAAGCGCCTTATCTGCGGAATTGTCTAACCCTGTTGACAAACGAAGGTTCGTTTACGATACCTTATATAGTCAGACTTTGTTCAATGCGAGGGAATTCCAAGAATTCAACCGATTTATCATAAAAGGTAGCTATAAGTCAAGTGTCACTTCCGAAATATCGCTGGGGGCATTTAACATCCCGCCCGAGTCGATCCGGGTGTATTCAGGGGGAACGCTTTTGAAAGAAGGCCAGGATTATACGGTGGAAGCACAGACAGGACGGGTGCGCATCCTCAATGATGTTTATCTTAATTCTGGAGCCCCCATTAAAATTGAATTTGAGGACAACTCGCTGTTTGGTTTTCAAACGAAAACGATGTTAGGGGTTCGGGCAGATTATGAGATGAGCAAAAACCTGACCCTCGGAGCAACCTACCTGCATTTGTTTGAAAGGCCTTATACTCAAAAGGTTAACATTGGCGACGACCCGATCAACAACCGCATTTATGGGTTTGATGTAAACTACAGCAATGAAATGCCTTGGCTGACCCGCATGGTGGATAAATTGCCATTGCTCTCCACCAAGGAAATGTCTTCCATCAATTTCACGGCAGAAACAGCAGCCCTGCGGCCTGGCCATGCCCGTGCCATCAATGAGAATTCTGCAGCGGATGCAGAAAAAGGCGGGATTGTTTACATAGATGATTTTGAAGGGGCGGTTACACCGCTCAACCTGAGTAGCCCCTTTGTCGGGGTAAATGGTTGGATGATGTCGAGTGTGCCACGGGACAACCAAGATGCGGTCAACCCCATGTACCCCGAAGCCTTTTTAAATGACAACGTTTTGGCAGGGGTGAACCGGGCGCATTTGAGCTGGTACAGCATTGATCAAAGTGTGGATGGGATTCCAAACGATGCAAGGAACCCATATTCTGCGGTCATCAACCAAACGGAAGTTTTCCCAAACCGCACTCAGCAAAACACCTTTGGCGCACAACTTCTGCGCTCATTGGATTTAGCTTATGATCCAACCCGCCGAGGACCATATAATTACGATGTGCCCAACGGTACTGAATTTTCAGCTGGTCTAAATCCGGAGGGAACATTGAAAGAACCTGAAACCAGATGGGCAGGGATGATGCGCCAAATGACCACGAATGACTTCCAGTCTTCCAATATTGAATTTTTAGAGTTTTGGATGCTAAGCCCCTACATGGATACAACTGGTGCCGATGTAGGAATCGAAGCAGCACAGGATGGGGGGATGAACGGCGAGTTGGTCATTAATTTTGGGAATATTTCCGAAGACATCATGCCCGATTCTAGGAAGTTTTTTGAAAATGGATTGCCTGGTCCGAATACCCAAGGTTTGCGCTCTACCGAAACGGCTTGGGGGCAAATCCCACTGAACCCGCAAATCACCAACAACTTTGATACCGACCCAGCGAACCGGGAAGCGCAGGATGTAGGGTTGGATGGTTTGATCGATACCGCAGAACAAAGAAAATTTAGCGAGTATTTAGATGCCATTGACATGGGTTTGGATGACAATGCGAGACGAATATTCAGGGCCGACCCCTCCAATGACAACTTCGTTCACTTCAGGGACTATCCTGCAGGGACAGCCATTTCTACCAGATATGACCGCTTCTTTGGGTTGGAAGGAAATACGCCGATCAATCAAGGACAGGCCCTAACCCGTTCTGCCACTACTGTCCCTGATGGGGAAGACTTGGATGGCGACCGGACAGTGAATGAAACGGAAAGTTATTTTGAGTACCGGATACCCATTGTCAATGACCCGAATGAATTCAATGGGCAAGGGATGAATATGGCAGATAATCCTTTTATTACAGAATCGAGGAGAAGTGATGAAACTGGCCGGATTTATTATCGCTTCCGGATTCCTCTAAACCTGCTCGAAACCAATCCCTATTTCAGAAGGGTTGGGGGCATCCGTGATTTCCGTTCTATCCGTTTTATGCGGATGTATGTAAAAGGCTTTGCGAAGCCAATTAAACTGCGATTTGCTACCCTTGAATTGGTGCGCAGCCAGTGGCGGCGCTATTCCCGGCAATTGGCGGATGAGTCCTGTTTTGGGTTTGACCCAGAAGAAATAGATGAAACCTCCTTCGACATCAACGCTGTCAATATTGAGGAAAATATTGAAAGGATGCCGTTCGGCTATACTTTGCCTCCGGGCATTAGCCGTGAACAGGCATTAGGCGTCAACTTGAATGCGTTGCAAAATGAACAGGCATTGTCGGTTCGTATCTGCGATTTGGAAGATGGCGATGCGAGGGGGATTTTCAAGAATGTCAATTTAGATCTTCGGGTTTTGAAGAAACTGAAAATGTTCCTCCACGCAGAAACGACGAGGAACTGTGGCGTCGGCGATGGTGATGTGAAAACGGGTGACCTGAATGTTTTCATTCGTTTGGGAAGTGATATCAACAGCAACTTTTACGAATACGAAATACCGATTACCCTTTCCGATGAGGAATCTGTGATTACCCAAAGTCAGACGGAAGAATATCAGCGATTGGTTTGGCCACTGGAGAACGATATTTCCATTGATTTTGAAGTTTTGAAACAGCTCAAAGATGAGCGGAACAAAAAATCGGAGGTCGCTATCGGTGACTTATTCAAAGCTATTACAACAGAAGATCCCAATCGCCCTGATGCTATTTTACGGATTCGAGGAAACCCGAACCTTGGCTTGGTCAAGACAGTCATGATCGGAGTCCGCAACCCCAAAGAAACGGAAGAGGGCCCCTGCGACCCAGCCGATACCAAGAGCATTGAGATATGGGTGAATGAGCTTCGAGCTTTTGGTTTGGACGAAAGGGGAGGTGTCGCTGGTATTGCACGCCTCGATTTGGCATTAGCGGATTTTGGCACCTTGAGTTCTTCCGTTCAGCCCAGTAGTATCGGCTTTGGAGGTTTGGACCAGCAGTTAAATGACCGACAGAAAGAAAGAAAGCTTCAGTACGACATAGCAGGTACGTTTGAATTGTCGAAATTCTTGCCGGAGAAAACGGGCATCTCTCTCCCGTTCTATTTCCAGTATTCCAAAGAAACAAGCACTCCACAATTTGATCCTTATGATTTGGATATTGAGCTGGACGATAAATTGAGAGATGCAAGTGGTTCTGAACGTGATTCGATTAAAGATGTGGCCCAGACAGTCAAAACCATTAAAAGCTACAACTTCACCAACGTGAGAAAAGAACGTACCCGATCGGATAAACCGCCCATGCCCTGGGATATTTCCAATTTCAGCGTAACGTATGCTTTTGATGAAACAAGCCAGCACGACCCGATTGTCGAGAGTGATGTGCTGACCCGTAGGAGAGGGGCATTGGATTATAACTACACGCGACCGGTCACTTATATCGAACCGTTGAAGAAAGTGATCAAGAGTAAGCATTTGAAGTTTTTGGCCAATATGAACCTCAACCCATTGCCCAACTCTTTTGCTTTCAGTACTGACCTTGATCGGCGCTTCAATAAGACCAAGTACCGTTTTGCTGGAGAAAATGAATTGTACAATACTTATTACAATAAACAATTCCTTTGGAACAGGACTTATGATGTGCAATGGGACTTGACCCGCAACCTGAAAATTCAGTTTAATGCCAATAACAACGCCGTTATTGATGAGCCGGACGAAACTAAAATGCTTTATGCCAACACCGTGCTCGGCCCTAACGACGATGGCTATATTGCTGACATTTCCCAGCACCGAAGGGACTCTATCTGGTCTAATTTGAAAAATTTTGGCCGGAATAAAAACTATCGGCACGGCCTCAATGCCACCTACAAAGTACCATTGGATGATTTTCCATTCTTGGATTGGGTGTCGATGAAAGCCAGTTACAAAGCTGATTATACGTGGGATGCAGCCAGTTTGAGGCCGTCTGCCCTGTCGAGAGGGAATACTATTTCAAATAGCCAAACCCGCCAAATCAATGGTGATTTGGATTTTGAAAAACTGTACGACTATGTCCCATATTTGAAGAAAATCAATGGCCGTCCACGTGGAAGGGGGGCCAGTAGAGGCGGTACTACTTCTTCAAGAGGTGGGAATGATAAAAATTCCGCTTCTAAGAAGACGGATGGGGCTGATAAGAATGATAAAAAGTCAAAAAAGCAAAGTAAAAAGGACAAGAAAAAAAATAAGGATAATGATTCGGACAAAGCAAAAGAGAAGAAGGACGACAAGGCAAAGAAAGACCGTGAGCCTAGTCAGATTGAGCGGGCGATTATCAGGCCTCTGATGGCTTTGCGAAAAGCCCGATTGAACTACCAAGAAGATTTTGGGACGACCATCCCTGGGTTTACTCCTACAACAGAACTGTTTGGTATGCAAGACTTTAACGCCCCTGGCTGGGGTTTTGTGGCGGGGTTGCAACCTAATATTGACCAGAATGACTATTACACGGAAAACGATTGGCTGTACAAAAACTGGACATGGATAACGGGTGACCAGACGCAGCCCAATCCGGTGACCCAATCCTATTCTCAACGGATGGATGGCAAACTGACCATTGAGCCGTTCAAGGACTTTCGGATTGATGTTGAGGCCAGCCGTACCAAGTCAAGAAACCACGAAGAAAATTTTAGACGTGGCGACCTGCTTGATCCCGACAATCCGGACAATCGCTTTCAATCGGAAATGGAGCACCAAGCCATCACTGATTTTGGCGGTTTTCAGGTGTCCTATTTAGGGGCGATCAACACCTTATTCGAAAAGGATTTGTTTGGCTTGTTTCAAACCTTTTCTGATGGCAGGGTAGTAATAGCGAACAGATTAAGCTCTGACCCTATAGGTAGCCACGACGACGAAGACAACGCAGCTGCAGGCTACCCAAGAGGTTACGGGCGTACGCACGCCGATGTATTATTGCCAGCCTTCTTGGCTGTTTACACAGGTAAAGATGTCAATACAGTGGAAGTATCCGATGATTACCTTACCAACGTATTGTTAAAAACTTTGCCCGCACCTAACTGGCGACTGACTTATAATGGCTTGGCCAAATTGGCGCCATTCCAAGACTATTTCCAAAGTATTAGCATTAGTCATGGATATAAAAGTACCATGTCGGTTAGTACCTACCGCACCAATAACTCTTTTGATGTGGAAGATCCGTTCAAACTGACTTTGGAGGCGACCATAGATGAAGAAGCAAATCCAAACCTCAATTACTTCTCGCGTTTCCGGGTGCCGGATGTGCAGATTCAGGAACAGTTCAGCCCATTGCTTGGAGTGGATGTACGGTTGAAAAATGATATGTCTTTCAAAGCAGAATATGCCAATTCCCGTAGGATCGCCCTTGACCTTGGGACTACGACTTTGGATGAAACGATCGGTACGGATATTACTTTAGGGTTCGGGTACAAGTTGAAAAACGTGGAATTCGGTTTCTTGGCATCCAAGAAGAAAAAGAAGAGCCGGACAAAGAAGGAGGATGATAAGAAACCACCAGCTCAAAGTGGCCGTGCCGGCAGGCGCAGCGCCAATGAGCCAGGTAGCCTTGACATTACTTTCGACTTCTCTATCCGCGACGACGAGACCAATCAATACGATTTGTTCACCGGTACGCAGCAGCCAACCAGGGGTAACCGAACGGTCAGCATTTTGCCGCAGGCTACTTATCAGTTGAACAAACAACTGTCTCTGCGCTTCTTTTTCGACTATCGCCACCAAGAACCGAAAACGACTCAGGGCTACCCAACTACCAATGTTAGGAGTGGGGTGACGGTGCGATTCTCTTTAGAGTAAAATTTGTTTTTTATAAAAATATAAATGCCCTGATGGAAATTCCATCGGGGCATTTTCTTTTGGGGGGCTACCTTTGTGTGCCCGTTTGTCGGAAGGCGGGATGAACTTGTTTCCCAATCAAAAATATAATTTATCACAATGACCACGATAGAACAAGCAACGGATATCATCCTTTCCAATACCCTCTCATTTGGCGAAGAGTCTGTCCCCCTTGGCCTCGCCACTGGCCGTATTTTACGGGAAGACCTAATTGCGGATAGGGATTTTCCGCCTTTCAACCGGGTGTCGATGGATGGGATTGCTATCCAATTCGAGTATTTTGCAAAAGGAAAACGGGCCTTTAAAATAGAAGGATTGCAAGCAGCTGGCGCTCCGCAAATGACCTTAGAGGATACCAACAATTGCCTCGAAGTTATGACGGGAGCGATGTTGCCGCAAGGTACGGATACGGTTATTCGGTATGAGGATGTGGACATCAAAGATGGGGTGGCGACCATACAAATCGAAGATGTTGCCGCTAAGCAAAACATCCACCAAAGAGGGACAGACCGGGCCGCTGGGTCATTGATTGTTAAAAGAGGTTGCCTTATTTCCCCTGCCGAAATCGGTGTCGCAGCAACGGTTGGAAGAGGATCGTTGGCTGTCAGCAAAAAGCCGAGGGTAGCCATTATTTCCACGGGAGATGAGCTGGTGGATGTCAGCGAGCAACCTTTGCCCCACCAGATCAGAAAATCGAATATCCACAACCTGGCAGCGGCCGTTTCCGAATGGGGCATTATGGCTAATCTCTTTCATTTGCCAGACGAGAAAAATGCCATTCGGGAAATTTTGACGGAGGTTTTAAAAAATCATGATGCGGTGTTGTTGAGTGGCGGTGTTTCTGCGGGCAAGCTTGATTTTGTGCCCGATGTTTTGGAGGAGTTGAAAGTGGAAAAAATGTTCCACAAAGTATCACAGCGGCCAGGCAAACCCTTTTGGTTTGGGCGCAATGATTCGACGGTCGTGTTTGCTTTTCCAGGCAATCCTGTCTCCTCTTTTATGTGCCTCAACCGCTTTTTTAAGCCTTGGTTGTTGGCCAGTTACGGCCTTCCACCTTTTGCAGAACGGTATGCCATTTTGAGCAAGGATTTTTATTTTAAACCGGAGCTCACTTATTTTTTGCAAGTAAAAATAAATTATGGGAAAGACGGTCGGTTGACTGCCGTCCCCATTGAAGGGAAAGGCTCGGGCGACTTGGCCAACCTTGTGGATGCCGACGCTTTTTTGGAATTGCCAAGAGGTCAAGACCAATTTGAAAAAGGGGAAGTTTTTCCAGTATTCTTCTATCGATAAATTACCAGCTACTAAATGACAGGAGTCTTATCACCGGCCTCTTCGTTGTCCAATTCGGTCGCTGTCAGGTCATCGTTTTCGTTGGTTGTGGCAATAACTTCTTCTGCTGCTGATTCGGTGGTCGAAGCTTCATCTTCTTCCACTGCACCAGAAAAGAAGTCGCGATGAAAAAGCAAAAGGGAGACAACCCCGACGGTGATTGAGGCATCTGCCACATTAAAGACAGGCCGGAAAAAAAGAAAGTCTTCCCCTCCCCAAATGGGCAACCAATCAGGAAAGGTGCCCGAGAACATAGGGAAATAAAACATGTCCACAACTTTGCCATGTAAAAAACCTTCGTACCCTCCGCCAGGAGGAAATAACGTTGCGACTTCGCGTGAGTGGTATGGCGAATCAGAAAATATCATCCCATAAAAGGCGCTATCGAGAATATTGCCGAGAGCCCCGGCTAGGATGAGGCCAAAACAAGCAACGAGCCCAAAGGAGACCTTTGCTCTGATGAGCAGTTTCAAATAATAAAAAAGGAAGCCGACCGCTGCGATGCGGAACAGGCTGAGGGCGAGTTTTCCATAATTGCCGGGCAGTTCGATGCCGAAAGCCATGCCCTCATTTTCCACAAAATGAATCCGGCCCCACGAGGCTGTCCACCAGTCCCAGTCCTCAAAAGAATCTTCGTTGAGGTGCATGTTGGTTTTGATCCAAATTTTGAGGGCTTGGTCTAGGATAAGAACAACTATTATGATGAGGGCAACTTTTACTGAATGCTTCAAAATTCAATGGTTTGTAGCTGGCTGATAATGGAATCAAGTTAAAAGGAAAAAGTCATTTCGGCGCTGGCAGAAAGCATTCCCATTTGGGCCATGATTACCTCCAAAATCTTTTGTTTTAAAAAAGTGGTTTAGGGGATTCAGTTTGCAAAGGAACAAAGTTCAAAATTGTTTCGGCAGTTCAAAAACAAAAAAAGTGATTGTAGGAGTACAATCACTTTTTAAAAAGGACCTCCGAAAGATTGGAGGCGAATGTTCTGCCTGATTTTTAGCCCATATATTCAAACGTTTTTAGCTGCCAGACCGACCATTGTTTTTACAAAACAACGTGGTCAATCAGGTGCAGTAAAAGGGTTTGATAAGTGTTTGAATTAGGGACTTTGTAAGGCAGCATTCCTAATATCAGTAAGTCAGTTGTCAAAAAAAAAACTAGTATCAGTAAACTAAGTCAAAAAGTGTTCAAGGGTAAGTGTTTCACGGAAGGACGGGCAAATATAATTTTTATCATTAATAATCAAAAACTCAATATCAAAACTTTATCAATTCGATTAATACTGATACAATTTTTTTATAAATTTTAATTTTTTTTAATCTGTTTTAGGATCATTCAAAGAATAAGTTCGACATTTCGACGAGGTTGTTTTGGTCTTAGATTTTCTTTAAAAGAAGGAGTATTGTTGATACTATGACTGATTTTAAAGAAAAAAATAAGGGCAAAAGAATCCGTCCAAATGGTGAAGTTATTTTTTAAATTATCCTTAGGGAAGAGGATAGATTTATCGGCTAATATCAACTGCGTTCTTTGTCCATTTTGGCATATATCCAAAGGAGCATCTCCTTAGCCTTACTATTGTTAGGAGCCATTTCCAGGACTTTATAAATTTCGTCTACAGCTTGGTCGTAATTGGATAAATTGGCCTGCGCCTCGCTTTTCAATAAGTAGCATTCAAGGCAGTATCTGTCCATTTCAAGGGCCACATCAAAACTGTCAATGGCTTGTTTCCACTCCTTCTTTTTCATTTCAACCTGACCTAAAAGAAAGTAAATGGCTGGGGCATTTGGGGTGAGTTGGGTAGCAGTTTTAATTTCATTCATCGCCTCCAATAATTGGTTCTTCAATAAATAATACTTGGCCCTAGCGAGCAGGGTAGCGGTAGAAATTTCTATAGACAAAGCCTTTTCAAAATCAATAATTGCAAGACTATCTTCCCCCAATTGAAAATGGCAGATGGCCCGGTTGGTCAGTGCTGCGGTGTTTTCTTCATCGTTGTCCAGTATGCGGTTGAGGAAGCGTTGTGCGTAATTGTATTGTCCCAGTTCCATCAGGGCGGCACTTTTTCCAAGGCAGGCTTTTACATGCCCAGGGTCGTTGTGGAGTATTTCATCAAAATCTGGCAAGGAGTGTTTGGGCTCGCCCAGACCGATATAGCTAATAGCCCTTGCCAGCAACAGCTCTTTTTTGGGTTCTACATAAATGGCATAATTGAATGCTTTAATGGCCCTTGCATAATCGCCACGGCGGTACAACGTCATACCGTATAGTTGTTGGGCATTTTCAAAAAAGGGATTTAGTTCGAACAATTTTTCCAAATGCCGTTCTGCTTCCAGAAAGTCGTTCATCTGAAAATAAGTCACTGCCAAGTTGTACCAAGTGGATTGTTTTTGCGGGTTTTCGGCAATGGCTTGCTGGAAAGATAGGGCCGCCTCGGGCCAGTCGGTTTGGTCGAAATGTTCGATGCCCTGAGTATAGGCAAAGGCCATTTCGGAAGGAGGAGTCTCCTCTTGTGAATGAATGAAAGATGGGAGCAAAAGACAGATACAAATGACTGTCGCAACTCGGTGTGGGATTCTCAAAGTATTCTGGTTTTGTGTAGTTCTATAAAAGTCTTAATTTCTGAATAGCTGCAATTTTTTTGCCAAATAAGTATTGATTACACTGATTAACAGTATTGTACAGGTTTAATAAATAACTATATGACGGAGTCATATTTTATATCTTTATTTTTAAGAATCTATAAGTGAAAGCAAAACGATTATTAATAATTTTTAATATAAAAATTATCTTAAAGCGAAAACTGGTATTCTTATTGTATTTACGTATTATAAAATAATCTACATTGATATTTAAAGTGGATCGGCCACCTGAGAAATGGCCAAAACGGCTTGCAGTTCTTTGAAAATGCGAACCAAACTACACACTTGATTTTTTAATACTAAACATCCCGGAACATGAGACTACACCTAATCCTCAGCGCCATGCTGTTGTCCTTGGCTACGTATGCCGATAACAGTATCACCGAAACCGACAAACAATTTTTTATTGACACCTATGCAGGGGCGGCCATATTTGAAATGAAGTTTGCCGGAATACCTGCCAGCATAACCCTCGCCCAAGCCATCCTCGAATCGGGGTGGGGAAGGGGAACGGTAGCAGAAGGAGCCAATAATTATTTTTGCATAAAATGTTTTAATGGTTGGGACGGCCCAACGTATGATGCAAAAGACGACGAACCTGGGCTTTCTTGCTTTAGAAAATACCAGTCCGTTGCCCAATCATTCAGAGACCACTCCTTGTTCCTAAAAGAAGGACAACGGTATCAACCACTTTTCCAACTGGACCGGACCGATTTCCGAGGTTGGGCCAGAGGCTTGAAAGAATGTGGCTATGCAACCGATGGAGCTTATGGGGAAAGGCTGATCCAAATAATAGAAGAGCATGGGTTATGGCTGTTTGACTATGCGATCCCCGAAGATCATTTCGATGTGTTGGATACCCCGGCCATGCCTGACGAAGAAGTGGCACATGAAGAGCCGATGCCAGCTCAGGAGCAAACAACAGCAGCCCCTGATTTTTCAACCCCTGAAAATGAACCCGTACTAACTTTACCATTTTATAGGGTAGAGAGTGAAATTGCCCCAATAGAAGAGCCACTGAAAGAGGCTCACAGCCCAATGAACATGGATGGAAATAGGAAAAAAAGGATACGTCCTATTATCCCGTACCCGTCCTTTTCACTAGAAAGAGTTGATTAGAATCTGCCTGTCGATCAACTGATAATTGTTTCAGGCGAACTTTTTATAAACAAACAACATAAAGAGAAAAACAAGAATAGACCGAATATTGACAATCAGTCAATTATAAATCTGATAAAAAAAATTTAACCTAATTTTGGGGAAAAATATCTAATTTGCGCCCGATTTTGAGCCTGGTCGTTTTTCGGCAAGGCTCAAGGTCGTTTCAATCATCCCATGAACATTTGTCCTATGAAGCCGATTACGAATACCTTTCACTTTATTCTCCATTTTTCGAGCTGTCAGGAATTTTACAGCTCCGTTTTTCCTACGCACATTGCCATTACCTGCAACCCCATTCATGTACATTGTGAATTGTAAACCTGAACTTTTCAGAAACCAAGCAAAAGGCAATCTAACGGACAAACCTTCATGACTTTAAATGGAAAACTACATTGAATAGGGCGACAGCCTTTTCATTGGGGTTTTTCCCACAAATTATTAATCCGGTAATTTTAAACTAAAAAGGTATGACAAACCGATTACGCTTACCTTGGCAATTGCGGTTGTTATTGATTGCTTGCCTATTCCCATGGACGTCAAGTCTTTCCGCCCAGTGCGAATGCGGGTCGCCTACCAATAATGGTATGACCCAAGTATGCTCAGGCGATGTATTTACATTAACCTATTCTGGGCCCGACACAATCTACGTCGGACCAGGTTGCACTGGTGTATTGACTACAGGAGGCGCTTCTTCTGTTGCTTTTATGCCAACTCCCACCACTACGGTACAAAGTATTTCTGGTGGATTTAGTGGAGGTGATAATGTTCCTGCAGGAACGACGGTCACCTACCAATACATTGTGTCAAACAATGTTGACTTCGACACGCTGTGTTTTAACATCGAATTTGTGGATACGATTTCGCCACAGCTCAATATCTCCATTCCCAATGTCTCCGTGGATTGTGGATCTGCCGATTTTACCCAATGGTGGGAAGATCAAGTGGATTCGCTTTACCTGCATAGTACCGACAATTGTGGTGTAGACACTGTTTTCCATGCTCTGCCCGATACAATCGTGGATAACTGCGGAACCTTTGTGGACACCTTCTTCATTGTAGATGAGCATGGCAATACCATCTTTACGACAGCCAGCTATACTATAACAGATAGCGATGCGCCTTTCTTCACTAGTTTCCCGGCAGATGAAAATCTCTCTTGTGATGAGATGATACCAGCGGTGGCGACCGTTACTGCTGATGATAACTGTGCGGCTATAGTTACACCTATCTATTTGGGGGCGGATACAATTTCTCTCAGCCCTGCGCCATGCTCTGAATTTAATTATGAAATAAGGCGAAAATGGCGGGTGACGGATGGCTGCGGCAATATCACGGATTCGACGCAAGTCATTTCAGTGAATGATAATGACCCGCCGACCTTCGATGCTCCAGCTGACATTACTATTGCTTGCGGTATGCCAACAGATACCTCCGCTACAGGTAACATCAGCAATCTGGCTGATAACTGTTCCACTGACATCAGCGTAACGGTGAGCCAGACGACAGTTGGAGGGGTTTGCCCGCAGGAAAGGGTCATTACCCGTACTTGGCAAGTGATCGACGCATGTGGCAACAGTCTTTCCAAATCACATAAAATAACTGTAGTAGATACCGACGCACCAACGGCAATTTTTCCAGCTGATATTACCGTCGCTTGTTTTGATGCGAGCAACAATGCCAACAACCCTACTGGTACTCCTACCATGCAGGCCGATAATTGCCAGCCGAACCCTACAACTTCTTTTGTGGACGTTATCACGGCTGGGCCTTGCGACCATACTTATACGGTAGAGCGGACTTGGAAGGTGGAAGATGCCTGTGGTAACTTTATTTCCGATGTGCAAATAATCACGGTGAAAGATACCATTGCACCAGTGATCAACGATGTAGCCGTCAACCAAACAGTTACTTGTGACGTGGACATTGCTGCGGCATTCAATAGCTGGATCAGTATGCACGGAGCTGCGACCGCTACCGATAATTGTGTTATGCCAGGGGATAGCCTCGAATGGAACGCTTTTGTGTCTGGTACTTCTACCATGGCAACTTTGCCTGGTCCTGATTGTGCCAATCCTACCGCTGGTATTTTTACCCAAGTGACCGTTGATTTTGTTGTGAATGATAAATGTGACAACAAAGACACTACGACTGCCACCTTTATTGTAGCGGACAATGACCCTCCCGTTATTGTCAATTGCCCTACTGACATAACCGTTGATGTTGACCCAGGCCAATGTGAAACGGTACAGACTTTATTGTTGCCAGTGGTGATGGAGAATTGCGGCAATACGACTTTGCCCGTCAATTTGTCCATTTCCCAAACGCCAACGATCCCTGCTGGTTCTGACCCAGTGGAAACGCCCATTAATGATTTGGTTTATAATTTTAATGTAAATGGGCCACCGTATTCAACTGTTGGTATTGCTACTATCACTATCGAAGTGGAAGAATTGGATTCGGAAGCGCCGACTGAATACCTGAATGTTTACGGAGAAAACGGAATCTTTTTGGGAACGGTAGCCAATACGGCCGGACAATGCGGTGATACGCTTACCTCATTCAACATCGCTGCGAATCTGATTGATGCTTGGGCGTATGATGGTATCCTGACGGTTACCGTTAAGCCTAATATTCCGGCAAGCCTTCCTGGTCGGTTTTCTGTCAACCCAATTTGCCCAAACAATTTAGTAACAGCTACTTTGTCTTATAGCGCCAATTTCCCAGCCGGGCTGGGATTTGAATACAGCGTAAATGGAGGCACAAGATTAGCGGTTTCCCCACTTGCCCCATTCGATGAAATTTTTAACCAAGGGGTGAATGCCGTTGATTATTACTTCTCGGATTGTGCAGGGAACGAGGCCGTTTGTAGTTTTAATGTGACAGTGGAAGACAATGAGGCACCCATCATCACTTGCCCACCAAATGAAACGGTCAACTTGGCTCCGGGTGAATGTGAAATGGACGTGGTCGTTCCGTTGTTTACCAATGTGGTGGACAATTGTGGGGTGACTACACCGAGCACCCAAATGCAACCTGCCGACTCTATATCGAGTTTGATCAGTTTCTCATTCAACCCGAACCTGAATGATTTCGTGGCTGATGATAAAACTTTCACTTTCAGTGGGTTGCAGGGCAATGCCACGCCGGGCGGCGTGAAATTGATTATTGAAATACAAGCGGACATTGATTCCGTAGGAGAATATTTTGAAATATTTGCCAACGGCCTATCATTGGGTACAACAGCTTACAACCAACCAAACGTCACGCAGGGCGATTGTAATACGCCAAGCTTTGCCACTTTTACCATCCCAGCAACCACCTTCAACGATTGGGCTTCCTCGGGAGACATTGTTGTCGAAGCAGTTTCTTTTATGAGCTTCCCGATCCCACCCGCCGGGCCGACTTGGGGGGTCAACCCTTGCGACGCGGCGATGGTAACGGCCAATGGCGATACGGATGGCAGTTACATGACCGCCACTTTTAGTTACGAGAGTGTGATGCCTACCTTTTCGGGCACCGGTGCCTCGACCATTGACCCAACGATTTTGACTCCCCCGTTGGAGGCGGATACGATCCGTTTGGCGCAAGGGGTTACCACATTTACTTACAGCGTTACCGATTTGGCAGGAAATGAAGGCAATTGCAGTTTTGAAATAAATGTGATGGATGTGGAAAAACCAGTTGCACTGTGCGGCCCTGCATTCGTAGATATCAACCCTTCCGGTTTTGATGTGGATACGGTTTATGCGGATGAAATTGATTTGGGGAGCATGGACAACTGTACCATTGCCTCTATGACCGTTACGCCAAATGTATTTGATTGTGGCGACTCAGGGACGAACCCTGTAACCCTGACAGTGACCGATGTTTCTGGAAATGTTGCTGTTTGTTCCACTTTCGTAAATGTTACGACCCAGCAACCCGCCCCAACGGCCATGAGCAATTGTGGCAGCACGAGCTTGCAATTATTTGCCAACCCCCCAGCCTCATCTGGAGGGAACAATGTGATTTATAATTACACATGGCTGAACCCAGCTGGCGTTCCATTTGCATTTGTCCAGAACCCTATTATCCAAGATGCCGACATAAGTGATCTTGGATTTTATACAGTGGTTATCGAAGGCGTAACATTCTGCGAATCCATGTCTTCGGTACAGGTGACGTGCAATTTATTGCCACTGCAAAAACCTGTTATTCAGGTGGCCGATAACAGTATTTGTACTAGTGAAATGATTCAATTGAGTACCGCCGCTGTCTGTGGTACTTCTGTAAAATACAAATGGTACGCAGGGCCTTTCCCCGGCGCTTTGATGGGGACGACGACGGTTCCAAACTATTCCATGATGCCTCCAGCCTCTGGCAATTACAGTTTTTATGTGGTTGTTGAGAGGAATAGCTGCAATTCAGAATTTTCCGATGAGATCAGTGTACAAGTCAATGCATCACCTGTTGCTACTGTTGGCCAAACCAACATCTTGGAATGTGCGGGAGGCCAGGTTATTTTGAATTCGATCAATGTACCGCAAGGCGCTGCCTGTCATTGGACAGGGCCATGTGGTTTTGAATCATTTATCTGTAACCCAGGGCCCATCAATAATGTGCAGGCTTGCAACAGCGGCGTTTATGAATTGGTGGTCACTAGAAATGGCTGCCCTTCCATTCCTGATACGACTTTTGTAAATGTGGCTGCTATCCCGCAGACACCCTTCATTTCAAATACGACTTCTGCCAATAACCCAGCTTGTCATGGGGAATCCATTACGCTGACGGCTACTCCTGTTGCAGGTGCGGTGTCTTATGAATGGACCAACCCGATGTTCACCACTCAGGTTACGCAAACTAATGTGCTGACAATCCTGACGTCTGATATCAATAAAGATGCAGGAGTATGGACGGTAAAAGTCAATGGTAATCCATGTGAGTCGAATGTGTCTGCGCCAACGACCGTTTATATTGAGCCGTTGCCAGAGGCGGTTTCCTCGGCCATCACCCCAACGACTGTTTGCGAAGGGCAAAATGTGCAGTTGTCGGCTTCTACCGCTACGCCTAATGTGACCTATCTCTGGAATTACCCGAACAATCAAACCAGTGCGCTGGCCAACCCTGTTTTGACCAATGTATCCAATAACAACGATGGTGTTTACTCGCTAACTGTTACGACTCAGTATGGTTGTACTGCAACGGGAACGGTCTCCTTAGATGTGTTGGATAGGGTCGATATTACGGGGATTAGCAGTAATGAACCAGACTGCGTTTCGGGTCCGGTGAATGTACAATTGTTGTCCACATTATTTCCGATCGACAACGGTAGCTACCAATATTTATGGACTGGCCCCGGCAACTTTTTGTCAACCAATCCATCGGCTATCATCCCTTCGGGTACTGCAGATGATAATGGGCCTTACACACTGGTTGTTACGAACTCGGATGGTTGCAGCTCTTTGCCAGTAACCGTAAATGTGGAAATTCCTTCGATCCTCCCGACGCCAAGCGTTCCACAATCAAACGTTGCGAATCCGCATTGTATCGGGGATGATGTCATATTGAGCACGACACCTTTTGCCGGGTCAAATGCAACCTATGTTTGGACAACCCCGACCACGACTATGACTACGTCGACCCCGACGCTGACAATTAGTGATTTAGATTTAAATGACGTCGGCGTCTATTCTGTTAATTATGTTGTGGATGGTTGCCCTTCTGGTGTTTCTGGTACCATGAACTTGGTGGTAAACCCAACGCCAGTTATTTCACCAACCTTCCCAACTATTGTTTGTGAAGGGGAAAGTATCAACTTATCGGTAGACTGTACTGCTGGTGCGAGTTACGAATGGTTTGGACCAGGTTCTTTTGGAGCGGGTGTTTGTACCCCGGTTATCCCAAGTGCTGATCCTGCCTTGCACGCTGGTACCTACAGTGTCCGTAAAAGGGTCAATGGATGTTGGTCGGATGTTTCTTCTTTTAGTATTGATGTAAAAGATAAACCTGCTCGTCCAACGGCTTTCAATTCAGGCCCATACTGTGCGGACACGGAAGATGTGATGCTTTCCGTGACGAATAGCTCTGCTACACCGGGCGCTACCTATACTTGGTACGACATGGATGGGGAGCCAATTGGAAACAGTACTCCAGCATTGAATTTCGCCATACCCAACGCTTCAAGTTTAGGTGACGACCAATTTGAATTCTCAGTTGTAGCTACCTTAGATGGTTGTGATTCTGATCCTTCGTTTGAGACGGTAGTTACGATCAACACCATTCCTGCTAACGTCGCTGAGGCGGGTGTCCACATTGATGGTTGCGAAGGGGAAAATGTTTTCTTGGCAGCGACACCTCCTTCCGTTGGTACGGGTCTTTGGACATCGGCAGCCAGCAACCCACCTGGTGTTACCATTTTCAATCCAGATGAGGCTGATACGGAAGTAGCGGGCATGATCCCCGGAGAGACTTACATCTTCGAATGGACGCTGTCCAATGGGGCTTGTACGGATTATTCTACAGATGAGACAACGGTTTTTGTGAACTTGCTGGAAGAAGCAGATGCGGGTGACCCACTCACTTTGTGTCACGCAACTGTCGCCACCTTAGTTGGCAATACGCCAGTTTCAAACGTAGGCCAATGGTCGCAGCCACCTTCCCAGGAGATGTTGGGTGTTTTCATAAATACGCCTAATAATCCAACTACTATTGTTTCGGGTCTTGTGCCGGGCAACAGCTACATTTTTACATGGACTATTGATGGTGGTTGTGGTTCTTCCGCTGATGCCATTTTGGTAACCGTGACCAATGAAAATGCCTTTGCTGGGGTGGATTATGAAGATTGTGGTGATGGCTCGACCGAACTCAATGCGATTGACGCATTGAGTGAAATCGGAATGTGGAGCAGCCCCGATCCGAATATCCAATTTGCGACCCCGACTGATCCAACAACTGTCGCTACCAATCTACAGGCTGGAGAGAATATTCTGGTATGGACGATTAATAACGGGGAGTGTGGGCATTTCTCAACAGACTCTGTCGTGGTGGACTATCAGTTCGCCCCAATCGGAGTAGACGATGCAGCGGCAGTGCCATTTGCTGGAACGACTTCCCTGAATGTTACTCTGAACGATAACATACCTGGCCTCTTCACTTTGAATATCGTACAAGAACCACTGCACGGGGAGGTCGATTTGGACGTTGATGGCCGGATGACTTACCGGGCAGATGTGAATTTTATCGGCGAGGATGTGGTCATTTACGAAGTGTGTTCAGAAGGTTGTGAATGCTCCAGCGCGATCGTGACTTTCAGTGTTGGCAACAATGCCGAATGTGTAGCACCTTCCATCATTACACCTAACGATGATGGGATGAACGATGCCTTTGTAGTTCCATGTCTTGGTAAAGAAGATAGTTACCCATTGAATGTCGTCAGCATTTTCAACCAATGGGGTGATGAGGTTTATCACGCACAACCTTACCAAAACAATTGGCGGGGAACGTTCGACGGGGAAGACCTGCCAGCCGGCACTTATTTCTATATCATCGATTTGGGCAATGGTGAAAAACCAATGTCTGGCTACCTCATCCTTCAACGATAATTTAGTTATTGGTGATTAGTGACCAGTGATTAGCATTAAAACAAGCTGATTTCTGGTCACCAATCACTGATCACGAATCACTAAATAATGATGAAAAATATAATCTCAACCATATTGTTTGCCTTGTTTTGCTTGCCTTTCATTTGCGAAGCGCAACAACAACCACACAACACCCAATTTATGTATTACAAATTGGGGTACAATCCTGCCTTTGCGGGCAGCCAAGAAGCGCCTTGTGTATCCTGTATTGTTCGGGAACAATGGCTTGGCCTGAAAGGGGCTCCCTCTACCCAGGCCGTTACTTTTAACATGCCATTGATGAACAACAGGGTAGGGATTGGCGCTAATGTCATGCGTCATACCATCGGGATCACTACGATGTACGATGTGGATTTGGCCTATGCGTACCGCTTTCGGTTGGGCCAAGGCATGTTGGGCATTGGCGTACAAGGGTCGTTGCGTTCTTTGACCAACGATTTTGTGGAAACAGTGGCGACGCAGTCCAAGCCGGATGACCTTACGATCCCTACCAATAACGAGAACAAATTCAGCTTCAATTTCGGGTCTGGTGTTTACTACAATTCCGATCGCTTTTACTTTGGGTTTAGCGTTCCACGGCTACTGTCCAACAGCATTGATTTCAATTCCAACGACAACATCGTTTCCCGGGAGGTGCAGCACATCTATGCGATGAGCGGCTACACGGCCACCTTGAGCGAGGATCTGAAATTGCGTCCACAGATTTTATTGAAATATGTGGACAACGCACCTTTGGACGCTGATATCAATATGAACCTTTTGATCCAGGACAAATTTATGGCGGGCCTTACCTACCGTACTGGTGGAAATAAAGTGGAGGAAAGAAGAGGTGAATCAATTGACGTTTTGTTTGGGGTGCAACTAACTGATAACCTGATGTTTGGATTCTCTTATGACTATCCACTTTCTGAAATTCGTGACTACTCTTCCGGAAGTATCGAAGCCTCATTTCACTATTGCATAGGACAGATTTCTTCCAGCAGTGAGTTTGAGAACCCAAGATTTTTTTAAAATAAACCTGATCCGCTGAACGGCAACTGTGTCCGTTCAGCGGATTGGCGTTACCTTTAAGCCTTTGCATGTTGGTTTGCGCTTAATCTTATTTAAGCAAGGAATGAGTGACTTTGGGGCTGGTTTGACAGTCTATCTTTCCGAACAAATTGGCTTGGGCAACAATAAAACTTAATGGTCAATTGTTAAAAAAACGGTCAAGTTCAACGACCGCCCAAGCCTTCAAGGTTTCCCAAAACTTAAATGGCTTAATTGCTGAAACCAACTAATTTAAGACTTGCCATGAAATACATCCTGTTCCTATTAAGCATTTTTGCAATGCCCTTCCTTCTTTCTGCCCAGCAGCAGAGCTCTAAATCGAAAAGTTCGGATAAGCTTTATGAAAAAGGCGGCATCAAGCATGAAGTCACCATGGCAAAGGCACTTGGGGTGAATACCTCCAAGGATGAGTTTTCGCCTGCCTTCTATCAAAATGGGATCGTCTTTGTGTCCTATCATAAAAGCGGGCCGATCGATCCCAAAACGGGTAAACCCTATTTTGAATTATTTTTTGCCGAAACAGATGCGATGGGCTTGCCACAAAAGCCACGGGAATTCTCTTTGCAGGTCAACTCACAAGTTCATGAAGGATCTGTCTCCTTCAGTCGGGATGGCAATTTCTTATATTTTACCCGTAACAATCTGGAAGGAGGCATACCCAAGACCAATTCAAAAGACAAGGTCACTTTAAAGATTTACGAAGCCAGAAGGGGGAAATATGATTGGCAGGGCATCCGTTCGCTGCCATTCAACAGCGATGAATATAGCTGTGTGCACCCAAGCCTGTCTGCAGATGGCTCCCGGTTGTTTTTCGCTTCGAATATGCCCGGTGGCTATGGAGGTTATGACCTTTATTATACAGAAAAAAACACAGAGAACTGGTCCCAGCCTATCAACTTGGGGGCTGCCATCAACACAGATGGCAATGAACTTTTTCCCTTTATCCATAAAAGCGATTTATTGTTTTTTTCTTCCAATGGTCATAAAGGGAAAGGAGGGCTCGACTTGTTCATGGTCAGCACGGCCAATGATTCCTTTGGCGTACCTGAAAACTTGGAAGCTCCCTACAATTCTCCTGAAGACGACCTTGGATTTATCCTAAACGAAGATGCCACGAGAGGCTACCTGTCCTCTTCCCGAAAAGATGGTTCCGGTGGTGACGATATCTATATGTTCGAAGCCGATGGTGAACCGATTATAGAAATGGAAGAAGTCATCCTGAACACGATGGTCGTGGCCTATGACGAACAAACGGGCGAGCGGTTGTCGAATGCGGGTGTCCGTATTTTAGAGCGTACCGAAGATGGTTTCGTGGATGGCGACGAAGTTTATGATGTCGAAATGACGCCTTCCCCAAGCGGCGAACTAATGATGAAACTGGTACGGAAAAATGCAGATTCGCTCAAAGAGCCGGCGTATTACACAAACCTCAATGGGGAAGCGATTTTTAATATGATACAAGACCGAAGCTATGTGGTGCTGGTTACGAAAGATGGTTTTCAAAGTGGCGAGGTCATGCATTCCACCGATGGACAATTTGGCCCTCAGACGATCAGGGTGCCTTTGCGCTCCAAAAACTGCACGACCCTCAACGGTCTGGTCAGTGTGAACGGTTATCGGAACGGTGTACCCAATGCGCTTGTCCGCATTTTGAATAAATCCACGGGGGCTCAGGAAGAGCTCCGCTCCAACTCGAATGGCGAATTTGATTATTGTCTGCCAGTAGGTTACGAATACACCATTACAGCCCTGAAAGATGGCTACACCGAAGGAAGCACCACGCTCTCTACTGCGACCGGTAATCCCCGCAGTCTGGACGTAACTGTTCGCTTGAACGCTGATAAAGAAGAAGTCGTAAAAGAACCAATCCGGGAAGGGAGTGTCATTGTTTTGGAAAATATTTATTACGACTTCGATAAATATTTTATCCGCCGTGGAGCTGCACAGGAATTGGACGCCCTCGCCCAGTTGATGAAGAGCTATCCAAGCATGGAAGTTCAGCTGATCGCCCATACAGATTCCAGAGGCGATGATGAGTACAACCTCGACCTATCCGTAAAGAGGGCCGATTCCGCTCGTCGTTATCTCATCCAAAAAGGTATCGAAGGTCATCGGGTCGAAGCGTTTGGCTATGGTGAAAAAAATATCCGCAACCATTGCAAAAATGGCGTTGAATGTTCAGATGAAGAACACCAATATAACCGCCGGACGGAAGTAAAGATTATCCGTATCGACGAGCCCGTACAAGTGGAATATGATGATGGCCAACCACTCGAAAAAGGCAATAAATAACTTTGTTTAATTCCCATAAAAAAAGGTGTCCCGGTCATATCGGGACACCTTTTTTTATGGGGATTATTTGAAATAATAAATTTTCCTACCTTGCATGGACAATAATTATTTTAATAAAATGAAGTCAGCAAATAAACAAAGCAGTGGCTTATGGGAATGGAAACTGGTTCAGGTAATCATAGGTCTTGCTATTTTATATTTTGGTCAATTATTCCTATTCAATGATTTTGATGAAACCACCACTCGACAAGCAATAGCCATGTCGGCAAGGGTTAGTGTTATATTGTTCAGTTTAGCTTTTGTGGCGTCGTCCTTTCATTATTTTTTTAAAAATTCTTTTTCGTGGTGGCTGCGGATGAACCGTAAATACATTGGTATTTCTTTCGCCATTATGCATTTAATTCATCTGGTATTTTTAATTGTTTTACAACAATATTTCCACCCTGTATTTAATATCGCAAAAACAATTTCTTTATTAGGTGGCGGCTTGGCGTATTTATTTGTTGTGTTAATGTTGTTGACATCTTTTCCTTTTTTTGCAAAATATTTATCCCCGAAACAATGGTCTGTTTTGCACACGGTCGGGGGGTATTGGATATGGTATATTTTCATCAGAAGCTATGTCCGAAAAGTTACATTTGGTGGCTATGATTTTATACCTATTGTTTTGCTATTAATAACCGTAATTATTTTTCGGATAATTTATTTAATAAAGAAAAAATAACGGCTGTATTTCAAAATTTCGGTCATTGTATCGCCGAACTCCAGTACGGCGGCTGGCGATCAGAAGATCTCCAGTACGTTGACCGAAATTTTAAAATACACCCAAAATAACTCATCATGACTGTAAAAGAAATAATGGCTGAACTCGAACAGTACGGCAGCGAAAGCACAAAAAAAGTGCTGATGAAGCATGGGGCAAAAGAACCATTTTTTGGGGTCAAAGTAGCCGACATGAAAAAGATCGTTAAAAAAACAAAAAAAGATCATGCGCTTTCTTTGGCATTATTTAATACTGGAAACGGGGACGCCATGTATTTGGCTGGGTTAATTGCGGATGAAAAAAAGATTACGAAAAAGGATTTACAGAGTTGGGCAAAAAAAGCAAATTGGTACATGGTCAGCGAATACACCGTAGCATGGATTGCCGCCGAAAGCAATTATGGATTTGAATTGGGTTTGGAGTGGATCGAATCAGACGAGGAGCATATTGCTGCTGCTGGATGGTCAACCCTTTCCAATTTAATGTCCATAAAAAATGATGAAGAATTGGACATAGCTAAATTTAGCGAATTATTAGACCGAATAAAAAAGACAATCCACGATTGCCCAAACCGGGTGCGCCACACCATGAACGGTTTTGTAATTGTGGCAGGTTCTTACGTGGCAGCCCTGACCAACAAAGCAATGGAGGTGGCGAATGCAATTGGAAAAGTGAACGTGGATATGAACGGCACCGCTTGTAAAGTCCCTCCTGCGGGGCAATATATCCAGAAAATAATTGACATGGACCGAGTTGGCAAAAAAAGGAAAATGGCAAGGTGTTAATTATTCCCATAAATTTTAATTGAGTGTCAAAATGAAATCGATTGGCGCCAAAAAATAAACAAATAACAAAATGAAAAACCTGATTTATTTTTTACCATTTATTTTTTTAATGTCCTGTTCGGAAAAAAAAGTTGATCCAAATACTGAAGAATGGCGGGCTTTATTCAATGGCAATGACCTAAATGATTGGCAGGTTAAAATAAAAGGTTATGATTTAAATGACAATTTTGGGGAAACTTTTTATGTGGAGGATGGAACAATGAAAGTTAAATATGATGCTTATGAAACTTTTGATAGTCGTTTCGGTCATATTTTTTATAAAGATAAATTCTCGTATTACCGTTTAAAAGTAGAGTACCGTTTTACAGGTGAACAAGTGCCCGGAGGGGAGGGTTGGGCATTGCGAAATAGTGGTGCCATGATCCATTCGCAATCGGCAGGAAGCATGTTGAAGGATCAAGATTTTCCAATATGTATTGAAGCTCAATTCTTGGGAGGAGATGGAACGGAAGAGCGGCCTACTGGTAATTTATGTACTCCTAGCACGCATGTATTTATGGCAGATACTTTATTTACCAACCACTGTATTTATTCGAAATCAAAAACCTATCACGGTGATCAATGGGTCTCGATTGAGTTGCATGTATTTGGAGATTCATTAATCCAGCATTTTGTAGAAGGTGAAAAAGTGCTCGAATATACAAAGCCACAATATGGTGGGCTGGAAGTTACTGAGTTTGATGGTAGTGTAAAAAAGGACGGTGACCCAGTGACAGAAGGCTATATTGCTTTGCAGAGTGAAAGCCACCCAATTGAATTTCGGAAGGTTGAATTATTGGATTTATGTGGATGTATGGATAAAAAAGCGTTGAATTATAAATCCTATTTTGTCAAAAATGATAAAGAAAAATGTATTTATTAAATTGACAATTTATCTTTCTTATTTCAAAAAATAAAACCCTTCTTGCCCTAAATTATTTAAATAAAAAAGCCTCCAATGCCTAAAGTGCTGGAGGCTTTTTTATTTAAATATAAAATGCTAATTAAATTCATCGTCCACGTTTTTTAGCAATGGAAAAAAATTAGACGCCCCTTTTTCAAATGATTGATTTTATTCAGATTATTTAAACTCTTTTTTACGAAAAGGCGCAGCGGCTACTTGGCGAATATTTGACTAAAATCTTTGAAGGATTTAAACTCAATGGCGTTCCCGCTTGGGTCGAGAAAAAACATGGTCGCCTGTTCGCCAACTTCGCCCTTGAATCGGATGTAGGGTTCGATCACAAAATCCGTCCCCGCTGCTTTCAGCTTTTCCGCCAATACTTCCCATTCGCCCATTTCGAGAATAGCGCCGAAGTGTTTGACCGGGACGCTTTTGCCATCCACAGCATTGGTGACAGCGGCGTCGTCATCGGCATCCACTAAGTGGGCCGTGATCTGGCTGCCCCAAAAATTAAAATCGATCCAACGATCCGAAGTTCGGCCGATTGGGCATCCGAGCAAGCCGTGGTAGAAGTCGTGTGCTTTTTTAAGGTCGGTTACTGGGAATGCTAGATGGAAGGGTTGCATATTGATTGGGATATTGGATAAAAATTGGATGAAAGGGAAGAAGCGGCAGGAATTCAAATAATGCAGCGATCCCTCCCTTTTCCCTTTAATTTGTTTGAGCATCAAAGATAAATTCATTTTAATTCTATCCAAGCAAATGGAATTCGCACTACTAAAAATTGGAAATGACTTAACTGGTTGACTGCCTGTTTTTTTAATTTTACTTTTTATTTTCCATCCCGATCCTCTTGGTTTTCCTATTTATCTCTCAAAAATCACTGATGAAACCACTTTTCGCCCTAACTTGTGTCCCTGTTTTAAAACAAAAGACGAACCCGACATTCTATGAAAAAAGATGCAACCATTCTCATCGTTGATGATGAGGAAGATATTCTACTGACGCTGAGGCTTTTTCTGAAGCAGCATTTCGAACGCGTGTTCACCGAGCGCAATCCCAACCTACTACCACGTATGATGCGCCAATACGAACCCGATGTTATTTTGTTGGATATGAATTTCCGCAAGGGAGATACCAGCGGTACGGAAGGCATGAGGTGGCTACAAAAAGCTATTGAGCTCGATCCGCGCGCCAATGTCATTATGATTACAGCTTATGGTGACGTGAAGGTGGCGGTGCAATGTTTGAAGGCCGGGGCGGTCGATTTTGTGGAAAAACCTTGGAGGAATGAGAAGCTCTTGGCGACGATCAATTCTGTGGTAAAATTGAGCCAGTCGAAGCAAGAGGTGAAGCAATTACAAGATCGTCAGAAGCTGCTCAGTGCAGACATGGACCAGCAGTTTACCGAAATGGTGGGTGAATCGACCGGTATGAAGAAGGTCTTCCAGACCATCGATAAAGTGGCTAAAACGGATGCTGATATTTTGATCCTTGGGGAAAACGGAACCGGCAAGGAACTGGTCGCCAGGGCTATCCACCGCCAATCGCAGCGGGCCGAAGAAGTGTTCATCAGCGTTGATTTGGGGGCGGTCCCAGAATCGCTGTTTGAAAGTGAATTATTTGGCCACAAAAAAGGCTCTTTCACCGACGCGAAAGAAGACCGGACAGGGCGCTTCGAAGCTGCCAATGGAGGTACTTTGTTTTTGGATGAAATAGGTAACCTCCCCTTGCAGTCGCAATCCAAGCTGTTGACCGTTTTGCAAAACAGGGAAGTCGTGCGGATCGGGGCGGTACAGCCTACCCCGATCAACATCCGTCTGGTCTGTGCGACCAATGTTCCACTCTACGAAAAGGTGCGGGAAAAAACCTTCCGGCAGGATTTGTTGTACCGTATCAATACCGTTGAAATCCACCTTCCTCCATTACGGGAACGGGTGACGGACATCCCACTGCTGGCCGAACATTTCCTTAAAATGTATGCCCGTAAATACCAGAAACCCAATTTAAAATTCGCAGCGGAAACCATCAAAAGACTCCAAGCTTACAATTGGCCGGGCAACATCCGGGAACTCCGCCATGCGGTCGAACGGGCCATCATCCTTTGCGATGGCGACCAATTGGAACCCAATGATTTCATGTTGCAAAACCTGATTGAAGAAGAAGGGGAAACAGCTTTGCCATCGTACAATTTGGACGATTTGGAAAAATGGGCCGTGCAAAAATCCATGACCCGACACCAGGGCAACATTACCCGGGCGGCGGAAGAATTGGGGTTGACGAGGGCTGCACTATATCGGAGATTAGAGAAGTATGGGCTGTGAAGGGTTTGCAGCATAATTTTTAATCCTTCATTTTTCATTTTGCATTTGAAAAGAACATGTTTAAATCCTTTCGAGTAAATATCACTTTCCGCATCCTGTCCCTCATTGCGTTGGTGCTGGCGCTGGTCTATTGTGTCACGCAGACGGAATACTACATCACCATGTTCATTTTGTTTGTGGTGCTGATATTGACAGCGGTGGACATGGTGCGGTATGTGGACCAATCGAACCGAGATTTTACCGCTTTTTTATTGGGGATCAAATACGACGATTTTTCGGCCACTTATTCGGGCCATCACAAAGGGAAAACTTTTGGGGAAATGTACGAGGCATTCAACGACATCAACCGCAAATTCCTCAACATCCGCGCCGAGAAGGAGGCCAACCACCAATACTTGCAGACCATTGTGGAATCGGTCAATGTTGGTCTGCTCTGTATCGATGAGAAAGGGGGGATTTTTATGTTGAACAAAGCCCTGCAAAAATTACTGAACAAGCCCTACCTCGTTCATGTAGATGCCTTGGAACAGGTAGATCGGCCGCTATTGGAAGCTGTCAAGAAACTGAAAACGGGCGAGCGGGACATGGTAAAAGTGAGCCTCGAAAACAAGACCATGCAGCTCGCACTACAAGCCACCGAATTTGCCTTGCGGGATCAAAAACTAAAATTGATCTCTTTCCAAAATATCCAAGGCGAACTAGAAGAACAGGAGCTCGAAGCGTGGCAAAAACTTATCCGCATACTCCGGCACGAAATCATGAATTCCATCACACCCATTGTTTCATTGACCTCTACCATTGATTCGATGTTGGCCAACTCTCCTCACGGAACGATTGATAAAGAACAGTCGGACGACATCCGGGCGGCCATTGGGGCCATCCGCAACAGGAGCGAAGGCCTTATGCATTTCACCGAAACCTACCGAAACCTGACCCGTCTCCCTCCCCCAAAATTCCAGTTGGTGGATGCCAATGACCTGATCGAGCGCATCAGGGTTTTGTTTAAACCAGTGATTGCCAAAAACAATGTCCAGTTCAATATTCAGCTATCTCAGGCGCCGGTCATTTTTCAGGCCGATGTGGAATTGATCGAACAAGTGATCATCAACTTATTGAAAAATGCCATAGATGCGGTGAAAGAGGTAGAGAACCCAACCATCACTATCAGCACCTTCCGCACCAAAGATGGCAAGGCTATCATCAAAGTGGCCGACAATGGCATGGGCATCGAAAAGGAAATGATCGAACAGATTTTTGTTCCTTTTTACACGACCAAAGAAGAGGGGAGTGGTATTGGACTCAGCCTGTCCCGGCAAATTATGCGGGTACACAAGGGGCGGATTTCTGTGCAGTCGGTCGTCGGTGAAGGGACCGTATTTACGCTGAAGATTTGAACTGGTAACGGCGAGATGACTGGTCTAAAACGGATACCCAATCGCAATATTCCACACCAAATTCTGTTTCCGCCAATCCTTGTTTAAAAAATCAAATTCTGAAAACAGCCACTGCTTGTCCGAAGTGAGGGTTGGTTTGCGGATCGGAAATGCCCAGTCAAATCGGATCACCGCCACCTCAAAATCAATGCGCATTCCGAAGCCTGTTCCCACAGCGATTTCATTGTAGAAAGTATTAAATTTGAATAAGCCGTCAGCTTCCGGCGTGCTTTCGTCCGCATCGCCACGGATGAGCCAGACATTACCTACATCCACAAAAAGGGCCCCTTTTAAATAACTGAAAATACCAAAGCGGTATTCCAGATTCATCTCCAATTTGATGTCGCCCGTTTGGTCGACGAAGTTGCTGCCATCGGTATCAATTTTCGATTCAAAACTGCCCGGGCCAAGCGTTCGGATACGGAATGCCCGCACACTGCTCGCCCCCCCAATGAAGTATTGTTTGATGTAGGGCATGACCTCCGCATTGCCATAAGGATACCCAGCTCCCAAGAATAGACGCCCCGCCAGCATGCCTTTGCGGAGTGGAAAGTATTGGCGGAAATCATGGTCGACTTTCAGGTATTGGGAAAATGGGATGCCGAGGATTTCGTCCGGTGCATCCGTTTTGGAATTGCCCACCACCAAGTCCAAAAAATTACCTGCCGTTTCAAGCCCGCCCCGGTAGAAAAAATAGCGGCCTCGGCTATTGGTCGTTTGGTTGGTGTAGGAAAATTTATAATTGGAACCCTGCACCAACACATTCTCAAAACTGGAGCGAAGGCGCCGGTTTTGGTTCAACAGATCGTCGAGTTGATTAGAGGTTTGCAAGAGATTGATGAAGTTGATAAAAACGGGGCTAAGCTCATGTGTCCATTTTGTTTTTCGCCAATTGTACCCTGCCGAAAAATTAAAGGAGTTGACCGTGAAAAAGCCTGTCCGCTGCTGGAAGTCATCGCCTAGGCTAAAAGCGGTCCGTGGCAGCACGTCTCCTTGCACTCTTTGTCGATCAATGAAAGGCGCATAGATGCCGGGCAATTGAAGGCTGACATTGAGGTTGCTGTTCAGTGTATTGATGACGGTACCGGCATTCGCCCCGATGTTCGTTTCGATACCCGTGGATAGGCTCAGATTGAACAACTCGGCGCCCTTAAAAGCATTTTTATGGGAAAAATTACCGCTCACTTCCGTCCCTAAAAAATTGCCAGAACGGCTGTTCACCTGTAGTTCAACGCTAAAATCCCTCATCAATCCTGGAGTCAACAGCACCGAACGGTTGAGGTAATGGGTGTCCTGCCGGACCACTTTGTCGAATTGGATATTGGCAAATTTATAGATGCCCAAATTGAGCAGTCGGTTGATGGTGTTTTGCTGTTCTTTTTTTGAAAAAACCTGCGTCGAATCCTGATAGATCATGCGGTTCAGTACGGAGGGCCGCAGCACTTTTTTCATTTGGATGATCTGGATGTTGTTGCGTTGGATCGTATCCAAACGAGGGTGTCCATCCCCTCTACTTTCCAATGAATAATCAGGATAGACCTTCGTTTTACCTAAATGATAAACTTGGTACATGCTGCTGTCGTTGCTCTGTTTCAACCGCAAATAAATGTCGGTCTGCAACTCACCAGCCGTGGTGTCCACGAAATAGAAAAAGTGATCTTTTGATATTTCAAAAAAACCATGGTTGTTGGCAAGGTCGGTCAAGCGGGTTCGTTCGGCATTGAGCAGGGCCAGGTTATAAGGTTTAGCCGTTTTTAGCAAGGTTTGAGCTTCATTCGCTTTGAGCAAATGGGTGATCGGCAGCGTATCCACTGGCCGGATGATTTCCCTGATAAAATACTGTCCCTTTGAAGTAATGGAATATTTGACCACCACTTTTTTGCCCTTTACCACGGTGTCCAATTCGATGGTCGCGCCGAAGTACCCGATGTCCTGCAAATGGTTTTCCATGACCGCCCGGATGCGCTCTATCATGGTTTCATCAAAAATTACGGGCGGCTTACCGATCTTCTTTTGTATCCATTTGCCGAGGCCTTTTTCCTTCCTTTTTTTATTTACGGAATTGTAAAGGCCAACCTGCCATTTTTGCAAACCCGTCACGGGTACGGGTTTGGCAATGTAGGACAGCTCGGTTTCTACCCGCGATAGTTTGTTGATTTTTTTTGGGTTGGTGAAATGGAAATCCGTAGAATAGTGGAGGCGTTCACCTTCTTTCAGCCCCTTGGTCATGGAGCAGGAAGCAAAAAAATAGACTGAAAAAAGAAGCAGTATGTGGATTTTATTTTTCAAAAAATGATGGTTAGTTTTTGGATTGGTTTCAAAATCTTCAATCATACATCAAATAGATCATAAATCATAAATCTGTTATTAGACGGATTTATGATTTATTTGATTGATGATGTATGATTTATGATTTGAGGCCGCCCAAATCATTTCTTCTGTCCTGCTGTCCGAATACTTGATACAAAAATAGAGATCAACTCATCGTTCTCTTTCAGCAGTGGGGCAAGTTTGCCGTTGGCAAACCAATCTCTTTTATCGATTATTTTTAGGCAAATAAATGTTTCCCGTAATTCTTTCAGGCATATCCTCAATTTATGGACAAAATCGGAAGGTGACTCTGCACCTCTGGCTTCACCATAATTTAGTGCAGGTGAAGTGCCTGAGCGCAATAACTGTCCGCCAAGATGCTTTGCCGCTGGTTTTTTTGGCAAAGCTTCTACCAGATCAATGATGCGAGAAGCGAACTCAATAAGTCGGTCTTCCAATTGTTGTGGCTTCATTTGATGTATGATGTATGATTTGGGACATCAATAACTTTTTCGGTATCCGATCCCGACTCCCGTTTTATTCGTCGAACCCAACAAGGCATTATAATCACTTTTGTGAAATACTTTCAGTAAATAATTACCCTTCTCGGTCAATTTATACTCTAGCACAAAATCCCCAGCGATAGCCGAGTAACCGCCCTCTTGCAGGGCGGATTGTTCACTGTTTTCCAAATTGAAATTACCGCCAACTTGGATAGTGAGGCGGTCGTTGAACAGCTGTTTCGACAGGCCGACCTGTAACTCTGAAACCGTCCCCGCATCCTGTCCCGCTGCCCGGTAAGATTCAAAACCGAGCTTCAAGTCTACCCCTTTGATAAAGCGGTTGGCCAAGCGGTTCAACTGGTTGCTGATGAGGCCACTGACACTTTTTAGGGCGACATTTTCCCCCACATTGGCAAGGCCAGCTCCCGTTTCCGATTGGATGAAACTGTTCAAAAATAGCAGGCCGAAAACCTGTTTGTTCAGCTCAGTGGGCTCGTCCCGGAGGTCGTTCAGTTTACGGGCCACGAGGTTGTCCACCGCACCTCCCTGACTTTGCGGCAGCTCAATATCGAAGGTGATAATCGGTTCGGTCAGGTCGCCATCGATGTTTAGCAGTACCTCCACATCCGTTCGCCTTTTGGAGTTGGCGGAAGTAGCATCATCCAAGGTCGCCTCGTTGCTGATCAGTTCATAGGTCGTTGCCCTCGTTTTGTAAACGGCAGTAATGTCGAAGCGGGCGTTGTAGGGATCGCCCGCAAAAGAAAGGCTGCTGCCTTTTCTGATTTCAAAATTTCGTTTCACCAAGCCCTCGTAGGCGAAAGAATATTGGCCATTTTCAATCGTATAAGTCCCCGAGATGGTAATGTCGCCAGCGGGGTTCATGCGGATGTTGAAATTGCCATAGCCTGAGCAAAACAATTCATCACCCGTCAAGGGGTCGATGATGATGTTGAGCTGGGCGGCAGGCGTTACGATGAGGGTCAAGGTCAGGTCGAGACCAACGCTGTTGGCGCCTACCCGTTGTTCGATCAGGCTGAGGCTGTCTGGTTCGAAATCGTTTGGATTGTCAAAAATGATGTAATCTTCCTGCACCACAGCAAGGTTGGTGACCAAGGGCTCCACATGCAAAAGGGTACTGTCGTTGGTGGTGGCGACTACATCCAAAATGGGCAGTTCCGGCGTGCCCGTGATGTGGACATCAGCCCGGGCAAAGAGCCGCCCATAATACAGCGGGTTGTCTAAACGGGCAGTGTTCAGTATTTTCAGACCATCAGTTTTTGCACGCAGGTCGAATTTCATTTTGTCAAAATATTCATGCGTGATCCCGCCCGTCACCACCGCTTTGCGCCCGGCAGGGTCATAGAGTTCCAATTCGCCAAAATCAATTTCCTTCTCAGAAATAGTGATGGCATTTTCATTGGTCCGGTAGCGGGTGCCGGTCATGATGACGTGGGTGCTGATGTCGTGCGTTGTGATTCTGCCGTTCAGTGCGGGTGTTTCGGGCGTACCTGTCAGCGTAAAATTTCCAGACAAGTAGCCCCTCGAATCCTTCATTAATTCACTCAAAAACGGATCGGCCACGACCAAGCTCAATTTTTCAATATCGGCGCTGAGGTCAAACTGATTTTGCGGCACATTGTAATTGCCCTTCAAGGTCATTTCATTTTCGCCTTTAAGATTGGCTAAAACGCTTATCGCCTGCTGGCCACGGGGCTGCGCAGCTTCGAGGTTGAAGTCCCCAAAAGCTGTTTGTTCAAAGCCAGTTCGCCGACCCGGACATCGGCATTGTAGTGAAGGTTCTTTTTGGGCTCTTTGACCATGAACCGACCGTTCAGATCCCCTTCCAATCGCAACGACGGGTTGTTGAGCAGCGCAGAGACTTCGCTTAACTTAAAACGATCGAACCGCAATTCCATCAGCCAAGTCGTCCGTCTGCACTTCGTCAATGCTATTAATCGCTACCACTTGCTGACCTTTGGAGAAAATTAGGTTTTGGAAAAACAATTTATTGGCATCGAAAAGCAGTTGGTTTTTTGGGTCAATGTCCCATTTTTCTTCATTCAAAACCATCGTTTTATCAAACACCAATTGGTAGTCCGTTGGTAATTCATTGGCTTTGCCACCCCATTTAAAAAGGTAGTCCAAAGAGTCGTTCTGCACAGCCAAATCAAACCGCAAAGTGTCGTCGCCCAAACGGGTGTTGAAGCTGAGGGTAGGGGCGAAAAAAGTGTTGTTGAAATTCAGATTACTGAGCTTCAAATAGGTTCGCAGCCGCCGTCGGTTGCCGTTCATTTTCAAGGAAAAACTATCAACTTGTGAACCTTGGTAAACGATGTTCGGGAACTGCCCCGCCAACTCCAGTTGCTTGTCAGCGCTGTCGAACTTCCCCCGCAAAAAAGCAGAGCTGTCCATCTCTTCAAAGTCCGGTAGAAAAACGCTGACCAGCGAAGTGAGATTGGTAAACTGAAAATCAAAATCAAATTGTTGGTCGGCCTTGTCTGGCCGTGGGGTGAGCAGCGAGTCCGGCGGCAAGGTCAATTCCTCGACCGGAAAAAAGTCGTTGATATAGCCAATGACCAGATCTGGTAGGTCGCCGAAGTTGTACCGTCCGGCAATATTGGCTTTCAAAAAACCGGAATCAAAAAACAGCGCCCGGCTACCCGCTTTCCATTGCTTCGCTTCCAGCACTATTTTTTTGTCAAAATATTTTTGCTCCTCACTAGAGACCGCCAGATTAGTCAAGTTCGCTTTGCCGTCGAGGTTGTCGAGGTTGCTGCCTTTGAGGTTCGCCTTAATGACACCACTAATGCCGATTTGTTCCTCATAAAAATGGAGGCTTTTCAGGTTGATGGTATCGATGCGGACGGTGGCGTCCAGTTGGGGAAGGCTGTCGTTGAGGTTTACTTTTCCGAGCAGTTCAAAACTTAGGTTTTCATCCTGCATGTTCATTTTGCCCTCAAAAAGACGCTGGATAAAATGCCCGTCCACATGCAGGTCGTTGTACTCGTATTGATTAAAAATGGCGGAGTTGACGACCCCTTCCATCGCAGTGTCCAAGCTGTCGATGGCCAGCCCACGGCCGTTGAGTTGCAAGTTGAGCGTTAGTGCTCCAAACTGGGAGGTATCGGCAAGCACCCTGCCCATGTCAAAATTTTCCAAAGACAATTTCCCTTGATAGTTGGCGTCTGAATACGCTTGGTTGAAAGCCATTTTAAGGTTAGTCTTGGCGTTTCCAGCATCCGTTTTGAAACCTCCATTAATGACAAAATCACGGATCGTCCCATTGAATTGACCCGCAAACTGGATCAGTCCGAGCGAGTCCAGTTCAGGCGGCAAGGGTGTCGTTGAAAAGCCATTTAAGTCTGCTGACTGGGCGGTTAAGTCATTGATTGTCAGGTTGAAAATGGTTCGGTCAATGTCTGGCAGCCCTGTGACTTCCAAGTCCCCGGCAAAACGGGTGGCGGCTTCCGTGGTTAATACCAAGTCGTTAGCACGTAGGTCGCCAAGCGTCCCCTTTATTTTTCCCGACAATTGGAACTGACCGAAATTTTCCAACCCTGCTGGCAGCTCCACATCTTTGGTGTACTGTCGGAGGCTGCGGTAAGAGGTTGTCAATTTTTGGATGGATAAGTCATAGTTAGGGCGGTGGTCAGTTGAGCGATGTGGCCATTGGCTTGCAGCTTTGTGGCCTCACCAACGGAAAAGGAAAAATTTTGCAGGTGGAGTTGGTCTTCTTGGAGCGTGATTTTTCCTTGAAAATTCAGTATTTCATTTTTTGGGAAATTCAAATTTGGGACTTTGTCCAATTGCGGAGCAATCATCAATAAGTCGCTCACGGCGAGCTTGCTTTCGGCAAATTGAGATTCCAGTTTTACCTTATTGATAAAATCGGAAAGGTCATCGAAAACACTGAAAACGAGTTCGGTATCATTTTCAAAATCACTGTTTGGGGTTTTGAATAGGAAGTCTTCTATGGCAATGCGATTGGGTAGGATGGCCACTTTGCCTTCCATTTTTTCCAAAACAAAACCACTCCTATCCGCGAAGGACGCTTCATTTATTTCCAGCAAAATACCCTCATCGGCATACTGAAAATCATCCAATGAAAGGTTCAGGTTTTGTAAATCAAGGTGGCTGTAGTCCAATGCGTTTTCCAAAACGGAGGCATTGTCATCCAGAAAAGCGACGTGGTTATTCTGGAGGCGTATTTTATCAACTGTGATTGTCCAACCAATGCCGGGGAAAGTAAGAGGTGCTTTTTCCTCCTTTTTTAAAATGGCGGTGGTGTCCTTTTGGAGCTGCCGGAAAACAATGGTAGAGTTCGACAGGTCCAACCGCTCCAGCGCAATGGCTTGTTTTTCAAAATCCAGCTCATCGGCTGAGATGGTCCATTCTGAAATTTGGGTTTGCAGATCAAAACGGCCACTGCCTTCGTCCCTCATGCCAAACCTCACATTTTCCAAAATCACTTTTCCCAACCCAAAGGTCCACGGTGCTGTTGAGGAGGAGTCCGTTGGCGTCGTGCTGCTGAAATTGTCGATGATAAATTGGTAGTTGAATGCGCTGTCTGCCTCCGCTTTATAGAGGTTGACGTAGGCATTTTCCAATTTTATTTTATTCAGGAAAATCTCTGATTGGAACAAATCTAGCACGCCGATGTCCACTGCCAGCCGTTCCGCAAAAAGTAAAGTATCATTTTGGCGGTCGCCGATATAGATATCTTGAAGGACGGCGGTTTTGAAAAAATCGATGTCCACACCTCCGACGTGGACGTCGGTTTTCAGTTGTTCGGAGAGTAGTTTGGTTGCCTTTTCCGTTAAAGAAGTCTGCACGGATGGGTACTGAATGGTAATGGCCACGATGGCAAACAGCGTTAAGAGGATGGCCAAAACGTAAAGCAGTAATTTCCCTACCCGTCGGATAAATTTCATTAGAATTGATCAATTTGAATAAACATAAAGGATGAAGCGGTGATATGTTTTGAAGGTTTAAAAAAAAAGCATCAGGAGACTATTATTCATAATCAAAACTGGGCGATGCGACAAATGTAAGGCTGTTCAAATCTGTTAGATTTTCAAAATCTAACAGATATAATGGATCGGCAACCTCAGTGATTTTTGCCAGCCTTACATTTGACGTACCGTCCAAAACTCAAAGAGAAACGTCTGTGCTCCATTTTCATTTTGTCTCTTGCCAATCACAGCGGAAAGATAATTAGAAAGGACGCTAAATCTTCACACCAAGGACAGGCCCAAAAAGGATGGTTTTTGAAAAACGATGGAACACCCCCCACATTTGAGCAAAACACCCCATAGGAGGCTACTTTCCACACCTATTTTTGGCTCGAACTAAAAAAATGATACATGAAGCTTTTAATACAAGTCCTGATCTCGTGCGTGATGGTCACTTATGTCACAGCACAAGATACTTACCACACTTCCCTGCAAAATAGTCTGCAAAGCAATTATGGCCTGCCGCAGGGGACTTGGCTCTTGAATGATTCGGAAGCTGCCAACCTCAACAGTGATTTTTCTTATGGCAACATCACCGCCAGCAACCAAGCTGCCGTCATGCAGTTGTTTTCCCAAAAAGTGCGCATCGTGGTCAACGGTGCTGGCTCCAACGCCTGGGATGCAGGCTATGGCATTCCCAGCATCCAACAGCTTGGTGGTGGGAGTGTCTGTTTGCTGGTCATCTGGCTACGTTCTGAAAGTGGGGATGGGAAGGCGAGCTTGTTTGTGGAAAATTCTTCCACTTATGAGAAAGAAGTTTTCCTGAACTTGGATCTTTCCAATCAATGGACACAATATTTAGTGCCTTTCGATGCCAACCAAACCTATGCTCCGGGCGGATTGACTGTCGGGCTGCACTTGGCATGGAAGCCCCAGACCGTGGAAGTGGGCGGACTGGCCGTACTCAATTATGGAACGGCTATCTCAATTAATGACTTACCCAATCAGACCAATAATGACCAATATGGGGGCTGGGAACCCGATGCCCCTTGGCGAGATGAGGCCGCCAATCGAATAGAACAATTCAGAAAAGCTAACCTCACCGTGAGGGTGGAAAATGCCGATGGCACGTCCGTGCCCAATGCCGCCGTTGACATTGAAATGTTGCAGCATGAATTTGCTTTTGGTTCGGCAGTCGTGTCGAGTCGTTTTGCAGGCAATAATAATCACAGCGACATTTATGAATCCAAACTGCTCGACCTCGACGGCGAGGGGCATGGTTTCAATTGGGTGGTTTTTGAAAATTCCCTGAAATGGCCGGGTTGGGAGGATAATTGGATTGCGTCGAAAGCCGAAAAGGTGAAGGCCATTGCCTGGTTGCGCGACCACGACATCAAAATCAGAGGGCATTGTCTGATATGGCCGGGGTGGTCGAACCTGCCTAATAATATGCAGGCAAACCAAAATAATCCAACTTATTTAAAAGATCGGGTAATGGGCCATCTCGAAGCCATCACGACCTATCCCGGTGTCGCAGGCAATATCGCTGAATGGGACGTCCTCAATGAAATCACCTCGAACCGAGACCTCGAAATGGCCTTGCAGGGCACACTGGGCTACACGACGGGGCGGGAAATTTATCCTGAAATTTTTAACAAATTGCAGGAAGTTTCACCCGGCATGACGACTTACCTGAATGATTACGTGACCATCAGTCAGGCCAATACTGGCGGCGGGTTGTATGATTTGAAAAAGCAGTTTGCCCAAGAAATCATTGATGCGGGCGTCCAATTGGACGGCATCGGCTTCCAAGGGCATATCGGAGCTTTCCCAACTTCTATTTACGCTGTCCAATCCATTTTGGACGACTTCTACAACACCTTTGGGACGGTGGCTAAAATCACCGAATACGATACCAATGAAAACATGGGCGATGAGTTGGCGGCGACCTACCTGCGGGATTTCCTGACCATGGTGTTTAGCCACGAAAGCGCTAACGGTTTCCTGATGTGGGGCTTTTGGGACGGTGCACATTGGCATGCCAATGCCCCTATGTTTGAGGAAGACTGGACGCTCAAGCCTGCTGGCCATGCATTCATTGATTTGGTTTTTCATGAATGGTGGACAACTGGCAGTGGTCAGACCAATGCCAATGGTGAATACCAGCTTCGGGGATTCAAGGGCAAATACAAAGTGACCATTGACTGTGGAAATGGTGATGTCTTAGTGGATACGGTCGAAATGAAAAATGACTTGCTCTTGGTAAAAAAAGATGGTGAACTGAGCACTGATGTCGCTGAATTGGCTGCGCCAAAATTCCGCATTTTCCCAAACCCTACCTCGGATTTTTTGCAAATAGAAAAAACAGATGACGCCGTGGCGAACATCCAAATTTTTGATGCGCTGGGCCGACAAGTTTTTTGTACAAAAATGAATGGCCATAGAATTTCCCTACCTCTTGAATTAGGCGCTGGTGTTTTCATGGTAGTGCTGGAAACGAATGGTTTGAAATCAACCAAAAGAATTGTGATTCAATAATTGGGAGCATCTCCAAACTGGCGATTGACCTCCCCTCTCATTTCCAAGATTTTTCAACTAAAAACTCAACTTATGAAAAAGAAACTTTACACCTTATTGATGGCTACCTTCCTTTTGGGCGGCGTGGCTTTTTCGCAAGACATCCTACTCGAAAGTTTTGATGATCCGGCTTCCATTGGCAACTGGATAAACAGTACTGATGGCAGTCACACCCTCACTGCTGCCCCTGAATACAAAGAGGGCACTGGGGCCGTCTCACTTAATTATAACTTAGTGGCGGATCAAAGTTGGGGCGGTAGTGTGGATATGCAAATGAACCCTTCGGGTGGCACCTTTGGGGACTTGACCGCTACGGATGGCATCAGTTTTTGGTACAAAGTAGTGATGCCAGCCAGTGAAACGGGCGGTGTCGTTTGGAACACCAAGTTGTATGTCAGCAGCACCGGGGGCGACGAGGAATGGCATTCGGCTACGGGTAGTGTTATTGGCGACGCCTCCGGTGAGTGGCAGCAAGCCAAAATTGCCTTTTCGGCATTCGCCATCCCTTCTTGGCTGACCACCTACGACGGGGTATTATACCTTGACCGCATCGTTAAAATTGAAATGCAAATCGTCGCTGGGGCAGGCACTACGACCACTGGGGAAATCATCGTTGATGGCCTGACCACCTATACCGATGGTGGCGCTACTGTCGGTACTTTGCTGGAGGATTTTGAAGTCGTTGGTAACATTGGCAACTGGATCAACAGTACTGCTGGTAGCCACTCTCTTTCCAGCTCTTCCGATGCCGTGCAAGGGGACGGTGCGGCCTGTTTGGACTACATCCTCATTGCCGACCAAGACTGGGGTGGTAGCGTGGATATGCAGTTTACGCCATCTGCCGATTCGATCTATCCAGATCTGACAGGCGAGGCGGGCATCCGTTTCAACTACAAAGTAACCCAACCTGCCAGCGTTACCAATGGGGTCAGTTGGAATGTCAAATTGTTCATCCATAGTTCGGGAGGTACGGAAGAATGGCATGCTGCCTTGACCAATATTTTGGGTGATACCTCAGGTGATTGGCAAGAAGCCAAAATCCCATTTACCAACTTTTCCATCCCCTCTTGGCTCACCACCTACGATGGCGTCCTTTATCTCGATCAAATCCATACCATTGAAATGCAGGTCGTCACCAGCATGATGGGCCTCGAAACCAATGGCAATATTTGCCTCGATAATATGACCAGTTACTCCACTGGCGATGTTACGATCTACGATGGCTATGGGTTGAATGATTTTGAAAACCCATCGACAACCGTCGGTAGCTGGATCAACAGTACGGCTGGTAGTTTCACTTTATACGGCTCGGCTGGCGCAATGGAAGGCGACAGCGCTGCCTGCGTCGACTACAACCTGGTAGCCGATCAGGGGTGGGGTGGCAGTGTGGATATGCAGTTTCTGCCACTCAATGGCGATACCGTTTTTTACGATATGACCGATCATTTAGGTCTAAGTTTTTGGTATAAAGTAAACACGCCTGCGGATGTGCCGGGCAACGTCACTTTTGTGGTAAAAGCAATGGTTAATAGCACGGGTGGGATAGAGGAATGGCACCGCACCGTTGGTGGTGTACTGGCCAACCCATCGGGTGAATGGACCCGGGTGTTGATCCCTTTTGAAGCCTTTGCCATACCCAATTGGCTGACGACTTATGATGGCATTTTGTACCAAGACCAGATTAGGGAAATTCAGTTTCAAATCCTCGGGACTGATGGCACCACGACCACGGGGGATATTTGTTTTGATAATTTGGCAAGCTACGATGATGAGGAAGTGGAGCCATTGGGAACGGTAACCCCCATCGATGGTAGGGTAAACATTTACCCCAACCCAGCCTCTTCCAACTTAACTATTGATGGGTTGGAGAATATTGAAGTTATCCAAATCTTTAATCTGAACGGTAGTCTGGTGAACACGGTGAAGAACCGCACAACGATTGATGTGGCCGACCTCCAGACTGGCCTGTATATCCTGAAAATCCACACGGACACAGCGGTATATTCGGCTAAAATTATGAAGCAATAATTTTAACCATGAAAAGAAAAAAGCCTACCGGATGTCATGTCCGGTAGGCTTTTTTTATTGGGCAAATTGTAAAACGCTTTTTATTGAAACCCAATCCCTTTCAATGCATCGTGACTAACCGCAATCGCTTCCAGTGGTTTCCTTTCAAAAGTAGCATCCTGTTCCACGAAGTAATATTCCATGCCGGACACATCTTTCTTGGCTAAGATTTTTGCAAAATCTATAGAACCAGTGCCAACCGGGGCAAACCTGCCCTGTGGGTCCATATCCTTTAAATGCCATGCCTTGAAACGTCCGGGTGCCTTTTCAAAATAGGCAATGGGATCAGCACCAGCTTTGGTGGCCCAGTACAAATCCAATTCAAAATTGACATTGGCGGGGTCGGTATGTTCAATAAAATAATCCATTGGGACAATGCCTTTGCCATTCTCCATAAATTCAAAATTGTGGTTGTGGTAGAGGCATTCAAGCCCGGCGTCGGTGCATTTTTTACCAATGGTATTGATAATGTTCGTCACTTCTTCGACCTCTTCGCTCATGCTCAAGGTATTGGTGGCTTCATCATATTTGAAATGCCCCATTGGCGGTATTGGGATCACAAAATACTTAAAGCCAACGGCCTTTGCATCGGCGATCATTTGGTCGGCATTGTCCAACGTCACAGAGCCGTGATGCGTACTGACGGGGATTAAACCGATCTCGTTCAGATAATTTCTGAACTCCTCTGGCTTCATGCCATAAAATTTTCCGTCCTCGTACCCCGCCGCTTCGATGTATTGGTAACCAATGTCTGCTGCTTTTTTCAGCGTTTGTTTTGGATTGTTAGCCATGCTGTCTCGTACGGTATAAAGGGCCAAGCCTCCGAACTTTTCTGTGGCAGGAGTGGATGCCGAATCGGTATCGGTTTCCGGTGCGCCGCTGTTGCAGGATGCCAAGCAAAAAAGTGCCATGACGATGAGTGGAAGTTGAAAATTCATTTTCATAAAGTGTTTTATTGTTTATTAAAATAATCCTGACGATTGCAGCCCACCCTCCAATGCTTTTGCATATTTCTCTTTATCAAAAGTATAAAGGGTCGGCGCTTTGTGGGCGGTGCCGGCCCGGCGCTTTTGGGTGTCTTTCAGAATGTCGTAGCTCAACATTTTCCGCCTGAAATTCCGACGGTCCAAACTTTTCCCCAAAATGGTTTCGTAGAGCCCTTGCAGCTCAGGCATGGTAAACTCGTCCGCTAAAAGACTTTGGCCGATGGGCTGGAAATTGAGTTCTTTTTTGAGCGTTTCGTGCGCTTTGGAAATGATGTCCCTGTGGTCGAGCAACAGGTCGGGAAGGTCATTAATTGAACGCCACTCAATGGTTTCTGAGATCAGATCGGGCTTCGGTTGTTTCACTTTAGAATATTCCACGAGCGCATAAAACCCGACCGTGATGAATCGTTGTTCGAACCACGACTGCATGGACGGTTCGATCACATTTTTTTTGACCAGATTGGATGCGTGGTTTTTTTTATTCCTGCCAACTTTGCCAAATAAATGAAATTGTTGCAGGAAAATATCGTCCAGCCCTGTTCGCTCCTTCAAGACCCTTGCTGCCTCCAAATCCACGTCTTTGTCTTTTCTGATAAACCCGCCCGGCAAGGCCCATTTGTTGAGGTTTTTCAATTTCAGTAGCAATATCCGCAACTCGTTTTCATGGAAACCAAAAATGACACAATCGACGGAAAGACCAGGGATGTAATTTTCTATTTGCATAAAATGGGATTGACAACCGTGGGGCAAACTTTTTTTACAAATGTAAACGATTTTTTATCTTTGCGTCATATCGACACAATGAAAATTTAAAAATTATGATTTCAAAAAATATCTCCACCCTTTTCCTCTTCCTGCTTTTGGCCGGATGTAGTGAAAAACCGGCTGAACAAGCCCCCCTTCCTTCCGTCATTTCCCAACATTCAAAAGCACTCGTTACCGTGGACGGCCGCACCTTCCGCGACCTCAACCACAACGGCATATTGGATACATACGAGGACGCTTCCCAGCCCATTGAGGCCCGGGTCGCTGACCTGCTGTCGCAAATGACACTGGAGGAAAAAGCAGGGACGCTGTTCATCAACGGTGCTCCTGTTAATGAAAATGGATCGCTCGAAAAAGACCCCAATGCCGAAGGTATGAGCGCCAGATTGCCGACGGTAGTTGAGACAATGGATAGCAAAAAGATGAACCATTTCAACATCTGGCAAGTACCTGCCGATGTAGCCGTGCTAGCGAAGTGGTACAACAATGTGCAAGTTTACGCCGAAGCTACCCGCTTAGGGATTCCAGTAACTTTGGCTTCCGATCCCCGCCACCATTTCAGCGATAATATTTTTTCCATGAAAGCTAATGGGTTTACGCAGTTCTGCGAAATGTTGGGTTTTGGTGCGCTTGGCGATGAAGAATTGGTAAAACAGTTTGCCGACATCGTGCGACAAGAATATATGGCAGTGGGCATCCGCGAGTCCTTGCACCCGCAGATAGATTTGGCAACCGAGCCAAGATGGCCCCGCATCAACGGTAATTTCAGTGAGGACGCTGAACTGACAGCCCGCTTGGTGAAACCATTGATCAGGGGGATGCAAAATACTTCCTTGACCGAGGGCGTGGCGTGCATGACCAAGCACTTCCCCGGCGGTGGCCCGCAAAAGGAAGGGCTCGATCCACATTTCGAATTTCAGAAAGGACAGATTTATCCCGGCGACAATTTCAACTACCACCTCATCCCTTTCGAAGCGGCATTCGAGGCGGGCACGGCAGCGATTATGCCTTATTATGGGATTCCGACCGGACAGACGGACGAGGATGTGGCCATGTCCTACAACAAAACCATTATTACAGATTTGCTCCGCAATAAATATAAATACGATGGGGTCGTCTGCACTGATTGGGGCCTGATTACCGACCTGAACATGGGCGTAACCGTTTGGCCAGCAAGGGCTTGGGGCGTCGAAAATCTCAGTGAGGCCGAGCGAGTGCTGAAAATGCTGACGGTGGGTGTCGACCAGTTCGGTGGGGAAAGCCGACCAGAGTTGGTGTTGCAATTGGTCGCAGAAGGCAAGCTGTCCGAAGAACGGATTGATGTTTCCATAAAAAGATTGCTGCGTCAAAAATTTGCGCTGGGTCTTTTTGACAACCCTTTTGTTGATGAATCGCAAGTGTCGAACATCGTGGGCAAGGAGTCATCCCGTGCCCTCGGCGAGCAGACCCAGCAGCAGTCGATGACCTTGCTCAAAAACGATGGGAATACCCTGCCATTGGCGCAGGGCAAATGGAAAGTTTATGTCGAAAATATGGATAGCGCGACGGTTGCCCAATACGCTACCGTCGTCCAAACACCTGCGGAGGCTGACTTTGCGATACTCCGCATCAAGACGCCTTGGTATCCAGTAGAAACGCTGAATCCTATTGCTCAAGGGTTTCACCACGGCGATTTGGACTTCAAGGGTGAGGCCAAGGCCAATATTTTGAAAGTGTTGGATGCCGTTCCTACGATAGTGGATTTGTACCTCGACCGCCCAGCGGTTATCCCCGAAATAGCAGCTAAATCAAAAGCCCTGATCGCCAATTACGGGGCGAGCGACCACTCCGTTTGCGAAGTTCTTTTTGGAAATAATGCCCCAAAAGGAAAGTTGCCGTTTGAGCTGCCCTCTTCCATGGAGGCCGTCCGCAAGCAAAAAACGGACGTTCCTTACGACAGCGAGAATCCGTTGTTTGCCTTTGGGTTTGGGTTGCAGTATGGGCAGGTGGATAATTGAGACGTGGCGTAGTTTCCCGCAGAGTTCGCTGTGTTTTACACAGGGTTACGGAGAGTTTTACTGGAATACCCTGCGTAACTCCGCGTAAAACACAGCGAACCCTGCGGGAAATAATTCTCCCTCACTTCAGCCCCTTCCCCGTAGCAGCCCAATAAATGCCGCCAAAAATATGATCCAAGAATAAGGGCTCGCTGAACTTGGAAGGCAAGTGGCCCAAGGCTGTATAAAACGATCGGCCACCGTCAAATTCATGATACCAAGAAATGGGATGGAAATCCCCCATGCCCTTGCCTGCCACCCTGCCCCAATCAGCCTGTGGCGCGTAGGTGCTTTCATCCACGGTGAGGAGGTAATGGAGGCCTGCTACTTTTTCTTCGTCAAATTCATACCATTCATCTGTCCACCAGAACGCATCGGGCATCCTTTCCATGCCGGGGAAATTGCGGTCAACCACGTTGATCTTGGCAGTTTGTACGGCCGGATGGATTCGGAACATGCGGCCTACCAGTTGGTTGTACCAAGGCCAATCATACTCCGTGTCGGAAGCCGCATGAATGCCAACGAACCCCTTGCCCGATTGGATAAACCGCTGCATGACGGCTTGTTCATTTTCATTCAGCACGTCTTCCGTGGTGTTTAGAAAAATGAGCACATCAAACTGTTTCATCATGTCATCGGTGAACCAACGGCTGGCATGGTCGCTCCAAACCAAATCGAAAAAATGATCCTCCGCCAATTTCTTGATGGCATCCACACCGGCATTTATGGATTCATGATGCCAGCCGCCTGTCTTGGTAAAAAGGAAGGCTTTGAACTGTTTTTGTGAAAAAACGGACGCGTTTAAAAATAGAAACAATAACAAAAAAAGAGTGCAGCGAATCGAGTTCTGTTTGTTTTTCATGTTGTGCCTTTTTTGATTTCTTTTATTAATCCTGCTAAGTAATGACGTGGCAGGATATAACAGCAGGTGTGTTTAGCTCAAATATGACGGGTTGCTGCTAAAAGCATTGATTACCATGCATTTTGCCACTTCTCGAAAATCTTAATTGAAACAAATATTAGGGCTGCAAGTAAAGAGCGAAGGACCCATTTTGAACATAAATAATCAATGGAGGATAGGCATCAATAAACCAAAAGGAAGCGGAAAATGGTTGCCAAAAATTCATTAGATATTGATCTGAAATTTCTCAAAAAACAATTACCAATATGTCAATAAAAATCATTGGCGCAGGATTCCCAAGAACGGGGACAACCACCTTGAAAGGGGCATTGGAAATTCTTGGGTACGATAAAACGTACCATTTTAAAGATTTAATCGCCGACCCAGAAAGATTGAAATACTGGGAAGAATTGGAGAAAAAGGGCCATACGGATTTTGAGGCGCTTTTTGATGGTTTTGTAGCGACGGTTGATTTCCCCGGCTATCCCTACTACAAAATATTGTTGAACAAATACCCGGACGCAAAAGTCATTCTGACCAAAAGAAAATTTGAGGACTGGTACAAGAGTACCCAAAAGACGATATGGAAAGCGGGGCCGCAAACGATCCCCGCCAAGTTGATTTTGTTGCTAAAAATGCTTTTCAATAGGCGCCTCAGGAATACCTTTAAATGCATAAAATTCATGCGGGCCACTTATTTGAATAAGCAGTTTGGCGGCAATTTTATTTCAAGGGAAAACGCCGAAAAAGTATTTCTGAACCACTTGGCAGAAGTCGCTGAATTTGTCCCAAAAGAACAATTGTTGATTTATGATGTGTCCGAGGGTTGGGAGCCTCTGTGCCGATTCCTTGGCTTGGATATTCCAGCGGAACCATTTCCCCACCTGAACAAAAAAGAGCATTTTCACGCCATGGTAAAAGGCATGATCGAAGAAGCAGCCAAAGGCTGACCGGATACTATTCTGGCTTTATGTACTTTAACGGCATTCGCTCAGACCGGAACAATATATCCATTTGTCCCCAGGCAAAAGTTTTGTTGCCATTGAGGGACTTGTAATAAAGGGTGGCCTCAAAGACCTCCTTGCCAGTGGCATAATCCACCTCAACGATCTTCGCTGAATAACGAGCATCGGGCCGGAGGTGGCCAGAAGTGACCAAGATGTTTTTTGTGTTGGGCAAATAGTCCACATCGCTGATGATCAGTGAGAAAAAATCAATTCCCCTTTCTTTGCCATATTGCCAAACTTGCTCGACCGTTTTATTCTTTTCATCCACTTTGTACTCAACTGCCCGGGAGTAGTTGGGTTTGAGCACAAAATTCCTGACCGCCCCGTTGTCAAAAACAAGGATATTGCCGTTCGGCAACAGCATTGGCGAGTGTTGCCCCCAAGGGAAATCAAAATCATCAGCGCTCACTGTGCCGTCTTGGATTTCTTTGGCGTAAGGTTTCCCTTCGGCATTTATGGCAGTCAACAAAAAAGGCCTTGTGTCAAAACCTTTGCCATCCCTGCCTGCATTTTCCCAGCTCCGTTTGGGAGACATGATCCATTGTAATTCATCGTTCCAGGATATTTTTGCCAGTCCTTGGTTTTTACCAGAAACAATGATCGTACTGTCCTTTTCATTATATGCCAACCCGTTCATGTGGAACCAATCGCCTGGGCGCAGGTGGTTGATGTCCTTCCTGCTCACGTCCAAGTGTTTGGCCATATCCCATTCTTTCAAAATTTTTCCATTCTTCCGATCGAATTGGATGATAAAATCACTGTCCGAAATAGTCTCGACCCCATCGAGGTTGATGATATCATTCCTCTTGCCGACACAGATCAGCAAGGTGCCATCTGGTAGTTCGACTTTATCGCGGTGCATCCCATAATTTTGATCCACATCCGTTTTTCTCAACAGCTGACCGAGCATGTCGAACTCGTAAATTACATGCCTGCTTGCCATGATGATTGCCCCGTTTGAAAGTAGCTGAAAAGGGCCGACCATTTCCTCCGCAAAACTTAAATCCAAATACCAACGTACTTTTCCTTCATCATCGAAAATCATGGGGATGGAATGAAATTTCCCTTGTTGGGCATAGTGAATGTCACAGGCATGCCAGCCCGGTTCCATGGACTGGCGATCTATTTTATTGATTTCTATATCGGGAAAACTCGCTGGGATGGCGTCTGTCTTAATTTTTACGGTCTCTTCGACTTGGCCGCCTTCATATTGGAGCGTTACAACAACTTCATTGATCGTATCAGGATACAGGCCCAGCACGGGAATATTTAAACTATCTGAAAATTCTTCGAAAGATTGCTCCATTGGCATTTTTCCCAAAACCTTGATCGAGGCTCGACATGGTTTTTCCGCTTTGATTTTTAGCAACGCCGTTAAAGGGGCAAGATTGTACGGGTTCAGTTGGGTTTCTATGCTGTATTCAAAATTGGGCTGGCCGCAGCCGATAAAAATAGATAGGATAGAAATAAGGCAGAGGATGCCAAGTTGGGTTGAATTTAATTTGATAGACATAGCGATCGAATAGGAAGTGGAAGTTATTTCCTTGTCCGACCCTCCTAATTTTAGGCGAAAAATTAGGCATCCGGTCATTAGACCTGATTGCTAAAAATAGCAGGATTAGGCACAAGATTTAGCAGAACTTCAACTTCCTATTTCGATACACTCCATCTCCATTTTGATTTAGTATTTGTCATGTACCCATCAACTTAATATCTCTTTAATCGCTTGCAGCTCTTCTTTGCTAAAATCCAAATTGGCAAGTGCTCCAATATTGTCCAGCAATTGCTGCTTGCGGCTCACCCCGACCAGCACTGTGGTGATGCGTTCGTCCTTTAACAGCCAGGCAACGGCCATTTGGGCCAAGCTTTGCCCACGGCCTTCGGCGATGGCGTTCAGGCGGCGCACTTTGTCCAGTTTTTCCGGGGTGATTTGATCGGTTTTTAAGTAGCGGGCATCTTTGACAGCACGGCTGTCCTCGGGGAAACCTTTCAAATATTTATTGGTCAAAACGCCCTGTTCGAGCGGGGAAAAAGCAATGGCACCCGTGCCCTGTTTTCCCAACTGGTCGAGCAATCCATTTTCAACCCAGCGGTCGAACATGCTGTATCTCGGTTGGTGAATGAACAGGTGAGTACCCATTTTTTTCAAAATATCGGCCGCTTCTGCGGTGCGCGGTGCATCGTATTGCGACACGCCGACATAGAGCGCTTTCCCTTGCTTCACGATGTCGTGCAAAGCGCCCATCGTTTCTTCCAAAGGCGTATCGGGGTCAGGGCGGTGGTGGTAGAAAATATCGACGTATTCCAATCCCATGCGCTTTAGGCTCTGATCGAGGGAGGCGATAAGGTATTTGCGGGAGCCGAGGTTGCCATAAGGGCCGGGCCACATGTCCCAGCCTGCTTTGCTGGAAATGATGAGTTCGTCGCGGTAGGGGCGGAAGTCCCGTCGGAAAAGCTGTCCAAAATTCTCCTCGGCGGCGCCAAAAGGTGGGCCATAATTATTGGCCAAGTCGAAATGGGTGATGCCATTGTCAAAAGCACAGCGCAGGATGGCCCTGCCATTTTCGAGGTCGTCCGTATGGCCGAAATTATGCCACAAGCCGAGCGAAATCATCGGCAATAAAATACCACTGCGACCGCAACGGCGGTATTTCATGGTGTCGTAGCGGTCTGTTTTTGCTTGGTAAAGTCCGGGGTTGTAAGCGTCGTTGATTTGCATTGTTTTTATATGTTTTGAAGTGTGGTGTTAGATGCAGATAGAATAGATAGAGATGATTTCCAAGGATTTTTAAATCTGTGCAAACCATCTTATTGAGCTGTCTGAATGGCCTGTTTTAGCTGCAATTTATTCTCCCAATTCTAATTTTCTTTTCCCAATTCGTCGTAATACCATGCAGTTTTTGCCCGTATATCATTTGGAAATAATTTGAACAATTCTAATTCGCAAGGCTCAACAGTTTCGTTTAAACTATTTAAACTATTTATTCCTTCGCTTAGGCTCTTTCCTTGAAAAAATAAACCTTCCTCGTTTTGAAATGTATGGTCGTTCAAATATATCACTTTGTCACCTCCTAAGGATTTTGTTAATGTGTGAGCATATTCTCTAAATTGAATCCAATTTTTACGGGACTCTTTCATCTTTTCCAATTCGGCCTCGTCGTCCGATCCGTAATTTTCGGTAACCAATTCTTGCCACTTTGAATATCTTATTCTAAATCCTGTAGGATGAATTTTGAGCGTTTGTTTTAAAAGTGTTAGCCAATGGCAAAATTCAAAATTTGTCCAAATCTTTATTTCATTATAATTTTCAAAGTTTTGATTTAGCACTTCGAAATGGGTGAAATATTCAACCTCTGAAACATTTCTCGTTTTTTTAAGTGGTTCATCCTTTTTGAGATCCCATTGCCTAATTTTTTTGGAAGTCATTCTCTCAAATTCATCAATTCCCTCTTCATAAGAATTGAATCTTAATTTATGATTGGACCATACATTTAAATCGACTCCCATTTTTATTTTTTTTAATTGAGCAGAACTGCGTCCACAGTCCAATTGTCAATCCTTAAATTCATATTTCCCCAGCATCACTTCCCGGAAAAAAGCTCCTTGGTGGGTGGGTTCGTAGTCGTAGTTTTTGATCATTTGCGGCGTCCAGTTGGGGTCGAAAACCCAAGCGCACCATGAGATGCCTTTTTGCTGGAAATAATTCATGATGGCATGTCGGTAGGTGCCTTCCTCATCATCAACCAAGTTGTGCTCCCCTTCAAAGAAATAGCCCAATTCCGTTGCCACTATCGGGCATCGGTCGGCCAGAAAACCGAAATGTTCCTCCCAGTGCGGCTCACGGGGTGGCTGGCATTTTCCGGGGTAGGGGTGGGTCACGTAAGCCACTCCCTCGCGGGCGATGGGGTTGAATTTCATGGGCCGAAGGTCATAAGCCCAGTTGAAACCACCAATTAGTGGGATGACTTTTTTATCATGTGCATAAATCACATCCACCAGGTCTTCCATCAATTTTTTCCATTCGTCCCAGGAGCATTTGCCGAGCGTACCATTGAAAACGGTTGGTTCATTGAACAATTCATAGAACGCTACGGCAGGGATGTCTTTGAAATGCCGGGCAATGGTTTTCCAAAAATAAAGCGTCTCCCGCTGCGTCGTTTCATACATATCAGCCTGAAACATTTCCATCTGTAAGTTGCCGATGCTGTGCCAGTCGATGATGACGTACATGCCGAGTTCGCTGCACCAATCAACCGCTTGGTCGAGTAGTTTGATGTATTCATAAATGCCCCGTTGGTGCAAGGAAACAGGGTGCACGGGAATCCGCACCAAATTGGCACCCCAACTTTTAATGACGGAAAAATGCGCTTTTCCCCAATGCCCATTTTTTTCGATTTTGTCTGGGTCGGAAATGGAAAGACCTTTGAAAATAATGGTTTCGCCGTTTTCCTTAACAAAACGGTTGCCTTCCACTCTGATAAAATCCATGTCCTGAGCAGAGAGCTTCTGTTCATAAACTGGTAGCCATTGCGCGTTCCACCAATCACTGCGATCGGAGTGGTAAAAATGGTCTTGACTGGTGATGGAATTGGCGCTGAGGAGGCAAGCAAAGGCGAGCAGGATCAAGTTCAAGTTTTTCATTTTGGAAAATAAAAAAAGAGCGAGGGCAAGTTTTCTTACACCCGCTCCTTAAAAGTATGTATGAAACTCTTTGGCAAATTTCACCTAAAGGCCATTCTTTGAAAGGTGGTATTCTGTTCAAATTAAGGGGGAGTTCAACTGCCCACTGCCCACTGTAAACTGCCACTGCCTACTGTTCACCTTCATACCCCGATGGGTTTACCCCAAACTCTTTCTTGAACTGTTCCCGGAACGACTTCACGTCATTGTAGCCCACCATGTATGAGACGTCGGATACATTGTATTGGCCAGTTCCGAAAAGTTGGGCCGCCCGTTTCAGGCGGAATCCTCGGATGATCTGATTAGGTGATTTCCCGGTCAGGCTCTTAATCTTTCGGTACATCTTGGCGCGGCTCATGTTGAGGGCTTTGGCGAGGTGTTCGACCGAAAAATCGCTGTCGTCGATGTGTTTTTCCACAATCAATTTAATTTGGGAAAGCAGCTTTTCATCCAGCGAATTGAGCACCAGCCCAGAAGGGCTGAGGTCAAAAGTTTTGGCAAATTGGTTGCGCAGGGCCGCCCGACTGTCGATTAGGTTTTTGATGCGGGCCGCTAGCAGGCGCATGTGGAAAGGTTTGGTTACATAATCGTCGGCACCGGTTTCCAAGCCGTCCACCTTGAAGACCAGCGAGGTTCTGGCAGTGAGCAAAATGATCGGGACATGGCTCGTTTCAATGTTCGACTTCACTTTGCCACACATTTCGATGCCATCCATGCGGGGCATGGCGATGTCGGCAACGATGAGATCGGGTGGATCGGCGATTGCTTTTTCAAGCCCTTCATGCCCGTCCGATGCTTCGCTGATGCGGTAATCGGATTCCAAATTTTCCCGTAAATAGTCGCGGATGTCGTGGTTGTCTTCTACCAATAAAATCAGTGGTTTTTCTGGGTCGCTGGCAACAGTGATAGGCTCTTCCTGACCGTCAGTCATTTCGCTGTTGGAACTGATTTTTTCTGTACTAAACAAAGTTTCGGGCGGGTCGGGCAAAGCAAAGGGAGGCAGCCCATTTGTTGGTGCGATGCTCTCGCTGGGCAACAATTCTGCTTCGCTAAAATGCGCTTTCCCAGCTTGCAATTGAATGCGGAAAGTAGTCCCAAGGCCCTCTTCACTCTCCACCTTGATTTCGCCATGATGCTTTTCCACAATCATTTTCGCCAACGAAAGGCCGATGCCCGTGCCGCTCTTTCGTGCCCACTCTTTTGTTTTTTCCACTTGGTAAAAACGGTCAAATATATTTTCCAACTGACCTTTTGGAATCCCAACACCTGAATCGGTAACGGCGATTTCGATAAGCTCTTTTTGGCTGACCGCCACGGTTACTTGCCCGCCATCGTTGGTGAATTTGAAGGCGTTTGACAATAAATTGAACAGCACTTTCTCCAATTGGTCGTGGTCGAACCAAGCTGCAATTTCTTCCGGCTGCGCCGAAAACCGTAGCTTGATATTCCGCTGCATTGCCAGGTTTTTAAACGAAACCGTAATCTCTTTGCAGAACTCAACCAAGTTGCCTTCTGCCGCATGCAATTTCATCAACCCGGCCTCGCTTTTTCGTATATCCAATAGTTGATTGATCATGGTCAATAACCGATTGGCATTGTGGTGCATGCGGGTAAAAAGCTGGTGCATTTTCCTTTCTTTCGGGTTTTGCAGCAGTTGTTCCAAAGGGCTGATGATCAGCGTTAGAGGCGTCCGCAGCTCATGAGAAATGTTCGTAAAAAATTGGAGTTTCAGTCGGTTTACTTCCTCCAGTTTCTCCCGTTCCAGGTGTTCCAATTCTAAGCTGTGCCGAAATTCAGCACGGAGCCTAGTGATCCGCCAAACCAAATAAAACAACCCACCAGCGGCGAGGGCGTACAAGGCATACGCCCAGCCAGTGTACCAGAACGGCGGCTTCACGGTCAGTTTTAATTCGATGGGATCGCACCAAACCCCATCCCCGTTGGCCGCTTTTACTTTGAAGGTGAAATCCTCGTATGGCAGGTTGGTGTAGTGGGCGGTGCGCTGGCTGGCGTTGGTGTACACCCAGTCGGGATCGAAACCGACCAACTGGTAGGCATAGCGCAATTTTTTGGGTTCCCCAAAATGAAGCCCCGTGAACTCAAAGGACACGACATTGTCCCAGTGGCTCAACACCAGTTGATCCGTTTCAGAAATGTTTTTTGATAAAATCGTGCGCCCGTCTTCCATCTTTCCGATCGGCACCGAATGATTCGAAAGTCGGAAATCGGTGATCGTGATTTTAGGGGCGATGGTATCCGTTTTGATTTCGGTGGGTCTAAAAACGGAAAGCCCGTTTACGCCTCCAAAAATCATTTGGCCAGCGGCCGTTTCTGATGCGGCAGCATCGTTGAAAAAATTATCCTGCAAGCCGTCGAAAGCATCAAAATTTTTGACCGTCTGGAGCTCGCCTTCGGCAAATTGGAGCATCGAAATACCCTGTTGGGTACTCACCCAGATATGGCCATTTTGGTCTTCGAGAATGGATTGGATCGTGCTGTTCGCCAAGCCGTCCCGTTCGAAATAGGAAGCAAACTGACCCGTTTTTTCATCCAGCAGATTCAATCCGTTGTCGGTGCCGATCCAAAGTTGGCCCCGGCCATTGAGGAAAAAGCAGTTGATGAAATTATTGCTCAAATTGCCCGGTTGCCCATCGCCTGATTGGAAATGCTGCAATAGGTCAATGCCATCTTTTTCGGGGTCAAATTTCAACTTATAAACCCCTCCTCCCCGGGTGCCCAGCCAAAGGAATGGTTGCCCATTTTCAACGGTTTCCACTAAATGGACGACGGGAAATTCTTGGAAATTGATGGATTTGTCATTGGAGTAAATGTATTGGCGGAAAGTACCTGTTGCCGGATCGAAGCGATCAAGCCCTTTGTCCCAATATCCAATCCAAATATCGTCGGTCATTGATTGCAGGATCGAAACCACGTAGTCGCCGCTGATTTCAAAACCTTTATTAAACTGCTGAAAACGCTGCAAAACAGCACTCTCGTTGGGAATGTCTTTTTCTTGGATGCGGATCAGACCCGCCCCATCCGTAGCCACCCACAGCCATCCTTCCCGATCAATTAAAATATCGAAAATGAAACTGGCCTGTTGCTGGAATTTGGCTGGTGAAAATTGATAGGTCCTTGCTGGGGCTTTTAGATTCCCCTGCGCGTCCAAGGGCAGAAAATTGAGGCCTCCACCTCTCGATCCGACCCATGTGCCTGCATGGTCCACCGCTGGCAAAAGGCACATCACATTGTTGCTGGCGGGGTTCGGGGTGATGTTGTGAAATGCCTTTGCGTTGAGCTTTAATTTATTCACGCCCTTGTCGAAGCCGATCCACAGGTTGCCCGTTCGGTCTTTGGCCAAACACATCACGATGTTGCTGATGAGGCTCCAAGGATCATTTTTTTGGGGAACGAAATGTTTAGCTAACCCTTTTTTTAGATCGAGCCAATCCAACCCATAATTAGTGGCCACCCAAACTTGCGACTCATTTTCCTCCAAAAAATCAGAGACGAATGGATGACTCAAACTGTTGGGGTTACCTTTTTGGTGGCCAAAATAAGTGAACTGAAAATCGTCAAAATCATCCGGTTTGAATTCAACTTTTTTTAGCCCATTGCTCGTGCAAACCCAAATCGTGCCCGCATCAAAACGGGAAGGGATTATTTTAAAAACAAAATTATGGGAAAGGTCATCTGTTTCGGGGGCATCTGATGGCTTTAAGTCGTAATGGATAAAATAGGTTTTGTCGCCATTGTTCACCATCCGGTTGAGGCCTTCCTCCGTGCCGACCCAAAGCGTACCATCCGACGTTTCGGCGATAGAATAAACAAAATTATGGCTCAAGCTCCTGCCATCCTTTGGGTTGTTTTCATACTTGATAAAATGCCCGGTTTCAGGGTTGAAGCGGTTCAGGCCATGCTCCGTTCCGATCCAGAGCAGCCCGTTTCTGTCTTCACAAATGGCCAGCACATTGTTGTCGCTGAGGCTGTTCTGGTCTTCTGGATTGCGACAATATTGCACAAAGACGTCCTGCTCCCGGTCATATCGGTAGAACCCGGAATAGTTTGTCCCAATCCATAAGCGGCGTTTGCTGTCCTCAAAAATTTTAGTGATTTTATTGCTTTTCAGCCCGTTCGAATTGCCCGGCTGCTGGCGGTACATTTTTACCGAATACCCATCATACTTCGCCAACCCCGACCAAGTGGCCATCCAAAGAAATCCCCGGTGGTCTTCGAGGATGTCGTTCACGCCCGTGTTGGTGAATCCAATTTCGGCGGGAAATTTTTCAAAATGGAAACTATCCTGCGCCTGCGCAAGCAGGGGCAACAGCCAAAAAATAGCAGTGAAAATGTAGTGGTGGCGTTTCATGATTGCCGAGGGGATGATGGCAAAAATAAAGTAATTTGGTGACTACAAGCGGCGCAACATTTCTAGGCACATCCGCCCATTATGGTAAGGGGCTTTCCACGGGCCGGCCAAGTCTTCTAGGAGATTGGGAACCCCAAAACGGTCGGTGCGCCAATGCCATTCGCCATGTTCTTTATTGAACAGGAATTGTTTGATGAAATGCCAGCAGTTAATCGCCGCTTCGGCAAATTTTTCCTCTCCCGTCAATTCATACGCATTCCAAAAGCCGACCACGGCCTCCGCTTGGGGCCACCAGTGTTTGTCGGTATCTTTTATACCACTGGGGCCAGCCTCGTAAAATATGGCCCCATCTTTATCAATGGCAGCATTGAAAACGGCCTCAGCAAGGTGGAGGCATGCGGGCCGCACCCGTCTTAAAAGGTGTTCGTTGCCTAAAATTTCGGCAGCTTCCCAAAGCAACCAGCTTGCTTCCACATTGTGGCCAAATGAAATGTCGTTCCCTTTAGGCTGCCAATTTTCATCAAAGTAAATGTGCATGCTGCCGTTTTCGGGAATGTAAAAATGTTGGAGGAAAAGTTCGATGCAATTGGCCAGAGCATCTTTTAGCGCCGTGGTAGGCGACACCCGAAAATAGTTGGTGTACGCCTCTAAAATATGCAAATGCGTGTTCATGATCTTCGCCTCATTCGCATCTTTTTCGCTCAAACGGATGTCGTCCATATTGCTCCAATCCTTGGCAAAGGCACTGAGGTAACCACCTTTCTCCTGATCAAGGCTGTATTTTTCAATGAGCCAAAACAACTCCGTTGCTTTGTCAAGTGCGCTCCTGTTTTTTGTCAAAAAATAATACTCGGACAAGGCGTAAATGGCGAAGGCCTGCGCATAAATCTGTTTCTGGGTATCAGCTGGATTGCCTTGAGAATCGACCGACCAGAACACCCCACCTTCCAATTCATCCCAAAAATGCTGACATACATAATCATAGGCCCGATGAGCCATTTGTTTGTATTGTGGAAGGTTGGTAGCGATGGCGGCAGCCGAATAGGTCCACAGGATTCGGGTATTAAGGATGGCGCCTTTATCCGCTTCAGCGTGGAGCTTCCCGTGGCCATCGATCCGGCCGTAGAAACCGCCGTTCCGCTCGTCGACCATGTGGGTACTCCACCAATGTAGTATATCATGGAGTTCTCGGACAAACCCATTTTTTAGCTGCGCTAAATAAGGCTTTGATAAGGTGTTTTTTTGAATGAGGTTATTCATTTAGTTAGTTCAAATGACGATGAATCATAAATCAGTGATTCCGGGCCGAATGTTGTTCAGATCAATTTGCATCATACTGCTCGGCCCAGAGGTTTTTCAAGGGGGAACGGGGG